>CAVYFY010000033.1:0-142489 GCA_963767835.1 uncultured Planctomycetota bacterium | reverse complement strand
ACGCAGGGATTGGCGGGGCCGAAAACCATGGCACAACCGGGAATGGCTCGCCGACCCAGACGCCGCACGCGTTGGCCCAGGCCCGCTCGACGATCATGACCGTGTTGCTGGTGCCGTCGGTAATGGTTGCCATCTTGGTTGTGCTGTTGCAGTAAAAGATGCCGCTGCCGACTACGCTGTCGGCATCGGAGTCCTCATCGCGGCCAACGCACGCCGCGTAGCTGCTTGGCCCGGCATAGACGGTGCCGGCGGCGCCTTGACTGTAAACGAGCGGATACCTGAATTGCCCGCCAGGCTCCGAACCGCGAACGCGGACGGCGGGGCCAAGTCGGCCGGGGCAAACGTAAACGGCCAGCCTGGCCTGGATGGCACTGGAAACGCCCGAATCAAAGATCGAGGTCTTATTCTGGATCGCCGTTTGAATTTGCGTGTAAAGCGGGCCTTGATCCAGGTAGGGCAGTATCATCGCTCCCCAACCCCAACCGGTGACGCCGACGTGAAATTGGGATCGGATGTCGCCGACGTGGCGACGTAACCTGGCGGAAGATACTTGTACGCGCCATGATAGCTGTGCAACGCCAGGCCGATTTGCTTGAGATTGTTGGTGCATTGCGTTCGAGCAACCCGCCTCGCGTACCTTTTGCACCGCCGGCACCAGCAGCGCAATCAGTACGGCTATGATGGCAATAACCACCAATAACTCGATAGTGTGAAAGCTATGCGGACGCGTTTCATCGATTCCCCCATTCACGGCGCAGAGAACTCGCCAATCTACTTCGTCACCTTGCGGACAAAATCCAGCAGAATCTGCCCGGTTTTGTCATCCGGGGCGCCGATGAGATGGTTGGCCATGAAGTGCGTGCGATCCTCCAGCAGACGCACCTCGGCTTGCCCTTTCGCCTTGCGGATCAGAGTCGCCAGCTGCTCGCTCGGCTCGACTCTCTTTTCTTTGCTGTCGGTCTTTCTTTCGACATACGCGAAAAGGAACGGCGGCATGGCGGCTTCGCCGACGTGAGCAACTGGCGAGGCGTCGCGCCAGGCCGCCTCGGTTTCGCCGAACGCCTGGCGAATATATTTCGGATAGAGACCCTCTCCCTTGGCCCGGTCAACCAGATCATACATGCCCCCCGACCAGGCCACCACGCCGCGCAGATTCTTCGGCGTCAATTTCACGGTGGCGAGCGGGCGCGGATCGAGCGCCGTCAGCGTGGC
Organism: uncultured Planctomycetota bacterium; assembly: GCA_963767835.1. Taxonomy (GTDB): domain Bacteria; phylum Planctomycetota; class Planctomycetia; order Gemmatales; family Gemmataceae; genus SIAQ01. The sequence goes on along the minus strand of CAVYFY010000033.1, from coordinate 141,277 downwards.
TAAATGGCAGCCCGCGGAATGTCCCATGAGCACCAGCTTGTCCGGATCAGCGCCGATTTCGCCCGCGTGATCGCGCACCCAGCGCAGCGCGGCAGCAACATCGTTCACGTGGCCCGGATGCTTCACCGCCGGCGACAGCCGATAATTGATGCTGACGAACACGACGCCATTTTCGTTAAAGAATTTGGGCTTGAAGCTGACGTCGGCCTTGTCTCCCTTGGTCCATTCGCCGCCGTGGATGAAAACGAGAACCGGGGCGCCCTTGGCATCTTTCGGCGAATAGACGTCGAGAGCTTGCTTTTCGTCCTTCCCGTAGCTCTGATTGAGCTTGGTGACGGTGTCCTTCGCGAGGACGGCCGCCTGCGATGGGCGTTCCTCCTTCTTGCCGGTATCTTTTTTCGCGTCTTGCACCGCCCATCCGGGTGAACGCTAGAAAGACTGCGACGGAAAACACGATGCCATTGCGCATGGATGCCTCCAACAGAAAAGCGGTTAAACCTGGAGATGCGATGTGAGAGCATTTTCCGTGCCAGATCGTCAACGCTGCCCGGCGGCCAAATCGCTGCAATTCCTGAGGGTTTTTGGCGCCTGTGGGGAGTTTGCGCGGTCAAGAATTCGCCAGTCGTGGTCAGGGAGCACTTGCTTGCTGCCGTCGGTACTGCGAAAATGGAGCGTGCTTCGCGTTTTTCAAGCACCCCTGATTGACCCGTGAAACCAATGAGAAAGCCCTCAATGAGATTCAGCATCCGCTACCAATTGATGTTGCCCCTTCTGGCCTTGATGCTTGGTCTGGTGGGGGTGAGCACCTGGAACGCCTGGACGGCGGGGCAGCGCGCTCGGCAGCAGATCGAGAAGCAAATTGACGACATCGCCACCACCGTAAATGCCGTATCGTTCCCGCTCAAAACGCAGACATTGCATTTGATGAAAGGGCTTTCGAGAGCGGAATTTCTCCTGTGCGACGAGCAGCGTCAACCGATCCGCGACGCCCAGGACAAGATGATCGGAACTCTTGCCGAGGCGCCGAACATTCTGCCCGCGCCCGGCGAGCACCCGACCCAGCATTTCGATAAGCCCGTGCAAATAGGTGACATGACCTATCTATGCGGCAGCCTACCTTTGCGTACCCGGCCCGGCGAAATTCTCTACATCCTCTATCCCGAGTCGCTTTGGCGCGCGGCCGTCTGGGAAACGCTCCGTCCCGCGATCGTGGTCGGCATTGTCGGCAGCGCCATTTCCGTGTTCTTGAGCGTGCTGCTGACGCAACGTCTGAATCAGCGCATCCAGGAGATGGAACGCCGAACGCGTTTGATCGCCCAGGGAGATTTCAGTCCGATGGCTTTGCCGCGACGCAATGATGAGCTGCGTGACCTGGGCCGATCGGTGAACGAGATGGCGCAGCAATTGGCGCAGTTTCAGGCCACGATTCGCCAGACCGAGCGGCTGCGGCTATTGGGGCAGGTGAGCGGCGGGCTGGCCCATCAACTTCGCAATGGCGTTGCCGGCGCCAGGCTGGCGGTTCAACTGCACGCTCAAGATTGCCCGGCCAGGCTTGAGACGGAACCATTGACGGTGGCCCTGCGCCAGTTGTCGTTGCTCGAAATGCACTTGAAAAGGTTCCTTGATCTGGGAAAAGCGATTGATTTGCGCTGTCAGCCGTGCCGGCTCAACGAGATCGTCCGCGATACGGTCGAACTGCTCGGGCCGCAATGCCGGCATGCCCACATCGACGTGCGGATGAATGCGTCTGCCAATGATTCCATCGACATGATCGGTGACGCGGCGCAGTTAAGCCATTTGATATTGAACGTCATTACCAACGCGGTGGAAGCGGCAGGGCCGAACGGATGGATTGAATTAGGTTGGGGAGTTGCCCCGGCGAACCGTGCCTACGTTGAAATCCGCGATTCCGGTCCTGGCCCGGCCGGGGAGATTGCCCCGCGTCTGTTTGAGCCATTCGTGACCGGGAAAGCCGAGGGGGTTGGCCTGGGTTTGGCGGTCGCGCGCCAGGTGGCGGAAGCGCACGGCGGCGGCATCAGCTGGCGGCGTGAAGCGGCCTGCACCTGCTTTCGAATTGACCTTGCGCGTTTGAATGCTTCCAATGAACGTGAACCGTGCGTCACGGCCGAGGTTGCGTTATGAGTCATGTGTTGATTGTCGATGACGAAGAAGCGGTCTGCTGGGCGCTCAAGAAGGCGCTCGTCAAGCTGGGGCATCTCGTCGCGGTGGCGTCGTCGGCCGAGGAGGCCTTCACCCTGGCCCAGCAGCAAATCCCCGATGCCATCATCCTCGATGTCCGCTTGCCAGGCCTCGATGGTCTGTCGGCCCTCAGGCAGTTGAAGCAGCTTTCCCAGGACTGCGCCGGTCATCGTCGTGACCGCGTTCGGCAATCTCAGCACCGCCATCCGCGCCGTGGAAGGAGGCGCCTTCGATTATCTCGCCAAGCCATTCGACCTCAGCCAGGCGCTGGATACGGTCGCGCGGGCCGTGAATCGGCGTGCATTGCAGAATTCGGTGGGCCAACCCGCTTCGGGCGTTGCCGTCGAACCGCCGGAAGAAATGGTCGGTGCCAGTGCGCCGATGCAAACCGTGTTCAAACGAATCGCGCTGGTCGCCGGGCGTGAGGCATCTGTTGTGATTACGGGGGAAAGCGGGACCGGCAAGGAGCTGGTCGTGCGCGCCATCCATCGCCACAGTCCGCGCCGCGACTGCCCGTTTTTGCCCGTGCATGTTGCGGCTCTCAATCCGAACTTGGTCGAGAGCGAGCTTTTCGGCCACGCCAAGGGCGCCTTTACCGGGGCCGCTCAAAGCCGTGCCGGCTTATTAGCGCTAGCCGATGGAGGCACCGTGTTTCTTGACGAACTGGCGGATATTCCCATGCCGGTTCAGGTGAAATTGCTGCGTGCCCTGGAACAGAATGAAGTCACCCCTGTCGGCAGCAACCGGCCCAGCGCGCTCAACATTCGCGTCCTGGCCGCGACCCATCAAGATCTCGAACGCAAGATCGCCGACGGGGCTTTTCGGCACGACCTCTTTTTTCGCCTGAATGTGTTTCAAATCCACCTGCCGGCCCTCCGCGAACGGCGTGACGACATCATCCCCTTGGCCGAACATTTTTTGAGGCGATTCGACGCCCGCACCTTGCCTCTACTTCCCGCCACCGCGGATTTTTTGCTTAACCAGCCCTGGATCGGCAACGTGCGCGAATTGCGCAATGCTCTGGAACATGCCGTGATCCTGGCCCGCGGCGGCCCGCTTCTCGCGGAGCATTTCCCCCCCTTGACCGGCATGGGCGCGTTGATGAATCCGCAAACCCAGCTGGCCCGCGCGGTATCCGACTGGCTGCAGGATCGCCTCGCCGCCACAGGTGGCGCGGCGCCAACAACTTTGTATGACGATCTGCTGCGCTCCGTGGAACCTTCGCTGCTGCAGGAATTGATGCGCATCCTGCAAGGCAATCGATTGGTCGCGGGGCAATGGCTCGGCCTCAACCGCGCCACGGTGCGAAAGAAACTAACGGAATATGGTCTCGAAAACATCCATCGGCCGATTCAAAAGACCGTGGACAAAAATGACGATGAAGATTGAACGGTCAAGTCGCGGCTATCATTTCTGCAAAATCAGCTTATTGCGCCGTGTGATGCGCAGCCGATAACGAATGCCGTCGAGCTCCAGCCAGACCTCGCGGGCGCCCTGAAAGATCGTGTCGGCATCGATGACGCGCGGCTTCTCACGGGATTCCATTTCCGGCGGCTCCGGCTGCGCAGGCTTGGGTCGTTCTTCAGCCATAATCGATTCTCAACGGCGCTGCATCGCGTGACTCATGTCCTTTGTACATTGTTGAGACTGTATATCAACATTAATCCGCTGGGTTTTGATTATTTTGCAAAGTCAGCGACAAAAATGTGTCCGAACCCTTGCCGTCCACGCCTTGGTCGCTATCATTGTTAAGACACAGTATCAATAACATCGGTTGCTGATCCTGTGAACTCACCCGTTTGAGGCCGCTTCGCTTCCGCAGCGGGATTGTCCCGCGTCCGTTCGCAATGCGCCTCGCAGTCCTTTTTTCGAAAGGAGTGCGTTGCCATGCGCACGCGAACTTCTCGGCCTGGTTTCACGTTGATTGAGCTCCTCGTCGTCATTGCCATCATCGCGATTTTGATCGCCTTGCTGGTCCCCGCGGTGCAAAAAGTCCGCGAGGCGGCGGCACGGGTGCAATGCGTCAACAATCTCAAGCAGATTGGCCTGGCCATGCACAGCTACCACGGCGCCATGAAGGCCTTTCCCCCCGGCTATAATTCGACGGAGCCCTTTGTGGATGGCGCGACCGACACCAGTCCCGGCTGGGGCTGGGGTACGTATATCCTGCCGTACCTCGACCAGGGCAATCTGTTTCAGCAATTCGATCTGACGCAACCGGTGCAGAGCTACAGCGGGATTCAGACGATGCTGGCGGTGTATCTGTGCCCGTCCGATATCACGGGGACCGGGGCCTTTAACGTGACCGACGGCAACTGGAATCCGATTTGTCTGGCAGCGCCGACCAGTTACGCGGGGTGCTGCGGCGGCAGCTACACCAATTCCAGCGGATCGGTCAAAACGGTCAGCACCACGACGGGCGTCAACGACACCGGCGTCGGCAATGGCATCCTCTATCGCAACAGCGCCGTCACCTTCAATCAGATCAGCGACGGAACCAGCAACACCGTCCTCGTCGAGGAGCGGGCCTTCGCCAACGTCATGGGTATCTGGGCCGGCGCGATCAACAACGGCTATTGCAATCAGGGCGCCTACAACGTCAACGCCGTGTCGGGCAAGCTGGGGCAGGGGGCCGGCGATCTGGTGCTGATTCATGCCAGCACCATCAACAGCCCCAGCGGCCGAAATCTCGATGATTGCAGCAGCTTGCATCCCGGCGGCGCCAATATTCTCTTCGCCGATGGGACGGTCCATTTCGTCCGCAACATCACATCAGGGACCGCGGACAACACGACCTTTGAAGCCATGGGCACCGCCGCCGGCAACGAAACCGTTCCGGGCGACTTCCTGAATTGAGCCGCGAAAAAGCGTTGCATTGCCGTTCGTTTCCGGCCACAATCGGGGATCGCCTGCATTACCCGGAGCAAGGCCATGAAACGAATCCTCTCGCTGGTTGGCGCCCTGGCGGCTCGTCTTCGTCGTGGTCGCCTTCGCCCTGCAAAACCCAGGGACGGCGGTCCCTGGGCTGGAATGGGCGAAGAAAGCATCGCTCGGCAAACCACACCTGGCGGTGCTCTTGGAATTCGGGCTCAAGGACGCTAAATCGACCGATTGGTCCGGGCGGGTGACGGTCACCGGCGCCAATTGGGCGAACGCGGAAGGTTACCGTTTTCGTGATAAGGATACCATCAACTTCGTTCGGGAAGAGCGGAACAAGAAGTGGGAGCTTTCCTGGCAAGCGAAGACGCGGCCGCCCGTGCGTGCGCCCAAAGGACAGCCAGCGATCACGAAATTGGAGCCGGTCGCCACCGTCGGCGTCGTTTTGCACCTGGAAGATGTCAGCGACAAAAGCACGCTGTCGGTCCTCGTCAACGATGCCAAGCAAGCTGTCAATTTGGACGATCTCCGGGCCGGCAAGCCGCAAGCGCTCTTCGACGGCGGCGGCGTTGCCCGGCTCATCAGCGCGGCTCAGCCGGTCGCGGCCACCAAGCTGGAGGAAGACCATCCCGCCGCCTGTTACGGCCCCGATGGCACGCTCTGGGTCGCTTATATCGCGTACAAGAATCGGGACGAATCTCGCCGCATCGAGGCGCCGCAGCTCAAGGAGCAGCCCAGGGACTTCAAGATCTTTTACAAACCGCAGTACGCCGATCAACTTTTCGTGAAGTCGTGCAAGGACGGCCAATGGAGCAAGTCGATCGCGATCACCGGGGCACAGGAAGATTTGGCCCGCTGCGCCGTCGCCGCCAGCGGACAGGGGGATGTCTGGGTTGTCTATAGCGCGCACCGCAATGGCAATTTCGACCTATATGCCCGCAAGATCAATCCGCAGGGCGATCTCGATCCGGAGGAGCGCGCCACCAACAACTCCGGCGCCGTTCTGACGCCGGTAATGGCGACCGACTCGCAGGGCAAAACCTGGCTCGCGGCCCAATCGTGGGACGACAAAGGGCAAGCCCGCGTCGTCGTGCTCGGCCCGGGCCGAGTGCGGTCTTGAAAGGTCTTGAAGGAGAAAACTACTGGCATCCGGCCATCGCCACCTCTCCGACGGGACAGGTCGCCGTCGCTTACGACATTTACCATAAAGGCAACTACGACGTTCGCCTAGCGGTCTTCGATGCTGCCAAGCCGGGCTCCAAAACAATTCGTCGTCGCCGCCTCGCCTAAATTCGAAGCTCGCCCGTCCATCGCTTATGATCCATCGGGCCGGCTGTGGATCGCCTATGAAGAAGGCCCGGAATTATGGGGCAAGGATTACGGTTCCCTCGTGCCGGGCAAAGGCAATCCGCTTTACAGCGCTCGCTCGGTCCGCGTCGTTTGCCTCGATACCGACGGCAAATTGAAGCGCTCGACCGCGGAGTTGCCCACCTCCACCGTCGTGCAGCCCGCAAAGGCCGGCGATGCGCTCCAGACGGCGCTCTTCGAACGCGGCAGCCGATTCGCCTATCCGAAGATCGGCATTGATGGCGGCGGCCGCGTCTGGCTGACCTATCGGCGCAATTTCGGCACCCGCTACAGCAGCCATCCCGGCGGCTACTGGCTCACCTTTGCCCGCCGGCTTGACGGCCAGGCCTGGAGCGAACCGATCGAGATCAATCACTCCGATGGCCTGCTCGATGATCGCCCCGCCTTGTTGCCGCATCCCGGCGGCGGGCTCGTTGTCGTCCACAACACCGATGGCCGCTACACGACACCGAACGACATTGACAACCAGATTTACCTCAGCACCATCGATCTGCCTGCCAAGGCGACGGCGCTGACGCTGGTCCCGCATCATCCTGGGGAAAGCAAGCTCTCCCCGGAGGTGGCCGCCGAGAACGCCGGCGTCAAGCTCATGAAGGCGCATCGCGTCAAGGCGGGCGGCAAGACCTATCAATATCTCCGCGGCGAATACCACCGCCACACCGAGATTTCCTGGGACGGCTCCCCCGACGGCTCGCTCGAGGACATGTTTCGCTACGCCATCGACGTCGCCCAGATGGACTGGATCGGCAACGGCGATCACGATAACGGCGCCGGCCGTGAATATTCCTGGTGGCTTACACAGAAATTCACCGATGCCTATCACACCAAGGCCTTCACACCCATGTTCACTTACGAGCGCTCGGTCGCCTATCCGCACGGGCATCGCAATGTCATGTTCGCCCAGCGCGGCGTCATGACCTTGCCTCGCCTCACCCCGCCGCCCGGCGAGCCGCCGCCCCTCGAAGAAGGCAAGAAAAAGGGAGCGTGGCCCGGCGGTGTCCACCCCGATGATGCCAAGATGCTCTACCGCTATCTCCACGAACTCGGCGGCATCTGCGCCTCGCACACCAGCGCCACCGGCATGGGCACCGACTGGCGCGACAATGATCCCGCCGTCGAGCCGATCGTCGAAATCTATCAGGGCGACCGCATGTCCTACGAGATGCAAGGCGCCCACGCGCCGGCTACGAACCAAAGTCCGGCAAGGAGCCCGCCAATATCGCCGGCTGGTATCCCAAGGGTTACGTCAATCTCGCGCTCAAAAAGGGTTACAAGCTCGGCTTCCAGGCCTCCAGCGATCACTGGTCCACGCACATCTCCTATTTCATTATCCTGGCCGAGGGACGCGATCGCCAAAGCCTGTTAAAAGCCGTCAAAGAGCGCCATTGCTATGGGGCGACCGACAACATCCTCGTCGATTTCCGCTGCGGCGACAAGATCATGGGCGACGTCGTTGCGACCGGCGAGGCGCCCAAATTCCAGATCCACGTCGTCGGCACGGGCAAGATCGCCAAGATCGATATCTTGCGCGACAGCGAGGTGATCGACACCTTGAAACCGGCCAGCAAGGAATACACGGGGGAATGGATCGCCGCCAATCCGCTGGCGGGGACGCATTATTATTATCTGCGCATCCTGCAAACCGACGGCGAGATCGCCTGGGGCACGCCAATCTGGGTGGAGAAAAAATGAGGCGGTCATTCTGGCATCGGCGGGACATTTCCCGTAGGACGGAATTCTCGTCCGCTCTCTGGTCGAAGGGACAGTTATGTCCGTCAAAGGGGATGATTGATCGACGGCTGACGGGCCAGAATGCGTGTAGTTGGCACACCCGACCCGGCTAGAATTTGACACCGTCCGCAAACCAGCATGACTCAAAGCATATCCAGTTTCCATCGCGCTGGACGATCCACACTTGCAACGTTCCACCCTTCGGATGAAGGAGGATTCCTGGCCGAAACGATAGTGTCCGAATTGCCCCCTGCGGAAGCGGCGGGGGGTCATTTGGGCCCAAAGCCTCATAGCCAACTCGGTCGCTTGCGGGCGTACCATACTCCGAACGAATCGCTTCCTCAGACCTCCCCACAAACTCGTTTACGGCAACCACAGGGCCACTGAGACGAACGATGCACCACCACACCGCAAATATTAACACAGCGGCAACGAGAAATGCCAAGGACGTCGCGATGTGCCGGTGCCTCGACAGGTAGTGGCAGCACACCATTTGCGGGCTCCGGTCGCCGGTGCTTTCGACTCGATAGGGTGGTTCACCTTCTCGAATAGCATCGCCGCCATTATTTCGGGACTTCATTTCCCCCCCAAGGCGTGGATCAAGGCACTCAGGTGGTTTCTATTTACCGCGCCCTTGAATCGACTTGACCGCCCGTTGCACGTCGTTGACGAAGCTCTTGTCCTGCTGGAAGCGGACGGCGATTTGCACGAGCGGCTGGATGCATTGCATCGTGCCGGATTCGCCAAGGGTGTTGACGTACATCCGGCGGACATTGTTGTCATTTGTCATGATCATCGCTTCGACGACGAGCGGCTCCGCGGCGGGACCGATTTCCTTCAGAGCGGCCTTGGCGGCGCCCTGGTTGAAGTTATTGCTCATCGACTGAACGATGGCCCTTACACCATTCGGATCGCGCAGCTTGCCGAGCACGCGGATGACATCGTCATTGCCGGTCTTGTTGGCCTGCAGGCGTTGCACCAGGGGAGGCACGTTCTCGGCGGTTCCCCAGGTTTCGAGGACTTTCACCATGTCCCGTTGAAAGAAGAAGTTGGCATTGGGGATGCCCTTGTTGAGGGCCCGCGCGACTTCGGAACGCCGCTTGGCATCGACTGGCGTGCTGGCAAACCACTGCACCGCGTTGTTGCGGCGATCATTGTCCCCCGAGTCCAGGTCGGTAATGCATTGCGTCAAGATGGCGTCGGGTTTGGTATTGTAGGTCTTCAGAAGATTGCGTGCCCGATCGCGGCCATCGCGGGCGTTGATATACTTGAGGACGGCCGGCTCCGCCGCTGGCCCCATCTCAATGAGTGCCGTGTTCGCCGTTTCACCCTGGAAGAAATTGCCGAGCCTGGCGGCAACAACTTCGGCGCCGTGCGCGTCTTTGAGTTTGCCCAACGTCTTCATGGCGTCCTGCCGATACCGCTCGTCCCAGGCAGTTGAGCGAATCTTCCCGACTACATTGACAAGCGCAGGAACATTGTTTTTGGTCGCCCAGCGGAAAAACGAATCGAACATGCCGTCGTTGCCGAAGGTCGGCGGTGCGGCGATGTAGGAATTGACGTAGGACTCCAGAATCGTGGCGACTTCAGCGCGGCGCGGGTGCTCGGGGTTGGCGGCCTTGAGCCAGGTGTAAGCCCGGCCTCGCTCCTGTTCTGGGCCCCTAAGCAGCGCGATCACGCGCTCGATCTTGTTGGGATCATTCGGATCGAGATTTTCCGGAGGCTGAAACGGATTGGGGCCAGGTCCGGGGAATGCTCCGGGATTGGGGTTTGGAACAAAGATCGGCCCTGGATTGGGATCGAAGACAATGGGGCCCGGATTGAGGATCGGCTTCTCCACGGGCGGGTTGGCCTGGGCGACTACTTCGTTCTTGGCGGCGCCGCCGCTGGCAACGAGGTAAAGCCCGATGCCCCCGCCGCCGCACAGGAACAGCAAGAGGACAAAAGCCCCGCCGCCAAGCAGGATGAACATCAGGACCGAGGAATCTTCCTTCTGGCGGCGCTTGCGCGGCGAGGGTCGCCGGCGGTCGTCATCATCATCGTCGTCGCGGTTCCGGCGCTTTCTTGTTCGATTTCGCATCGGCAATGGCGGTCTGCTTGTCGGTTCTGGCGGAGGGAGGGCCGGACTTGATCCCCTCGTCCTTCTTGATTCCCTTGGCGGTGGAAGATTTGGATTTCGCGGCCGGCTTGATGAGGTTGTGACAGATCTTGCACGGCACACCCTTTTCGGCCTTGTCGTCATCGATTTTCTGCTCGTGCATGCAACGGGCGCATTGAAGAGTGACAGCCATGGGTCATTCTCCTCGGCGTGGATGATTACAGAGAGATTTCACATTATTATGCCAAGGATCGGCGCGATTGCCAGCCGAAAATCGCCCATTTTGTGGAGTCAAACCAATCCCCACATGCGCCGCAGCGTCCATTCGGCGCCGATCAGGAGGACGAACAGCAAAAAGCCGACGAAGGCGAAGGAATTCCAGAGGCCCGCCAACTGATCGCGCACCTGATCGGACGGCGGCAGGCGCTGCCAATCGGGCCAATGGACCGTCTTTTGCCGGGCGTCGCGGCTGGCCTGGCTTTTCAACTCATCGAGCAGTTGCAAGAGTTCGGCCTCGGTAGCGAGACTGAATCGGCCATCCGACGCGGCGGCGATCTTAACCAGCGTCTCATGCTCGGCCGCCGGACGCAGCATTTCCACATTATCATCCGCGACGAGAAATCGCGCGGTCCCCGGCGCTTTCACGTCCTTGGCGCCGTCCTTGCCGGTCCCCTCGATGACGATCTTGTACTCGCCCGGCTCTTTCGCCCCCTGGAAGCTGCCGCGCTGATGCTGGTCCTCGCGGTGGAAGCGGACGGGAAATTCCTGGTTCTTCGGGCCGATGATCTTGGCGTCAAATTTGGCCCCGGGCAGATCGCCGGATTTGCCGCGCAGGCCGAAGGTGAAGCCAAGGACATCGGCGGCATCGGTGCTGAGACGGCGCTTGTCGAGCTTGGTCCAGAGCTCATTGGCATTGTCTTCCTGCCGGGCAAGCCAGCCGACGAGCTGCTTCCAGAAGACGTGATGGGCCTGGACCGCTTCCGGCGTATCGTACCAGCTTCGCGCCGTGGAATCGCCGGCAAAGACGGCCACGCGCCCGCCGAGCCCGCCCTGCGTCGCGACCATCACCGGCTTCTTCTTGTCGCCGTCAACGACGAGCAGCACCGTGCTATCCTTCGCCACGCTCCCCAGCGCCGCGATGCCGTCGAGCGGTTCGAAATCTTCCTTCCAGATTTTCTCGTTCTCCTTCGAATTGGCGTGCAATTGCAAAAACCGCGGCGCTCCTGGCGTCGGCTCAATGCGCACCTCCCGAGTGCTGAACTCCGGCGGCCCATCGAATTTCACCGGCAAGAGATCCATGATCGCCGGCTGCTTGTGCCAATCGCCATTCGCGAACGTCTGCTCGCCGCCCAGCATCAATAGCGCCGTCTTGTTCGCCACCATCTTCTTGATCCGCTCGAAGACTTCCGGCTTGCTTTGGCAGAAGCGCTGGGCCGAAATGTCGCCGATGACGATCACGTCATATGCCTGCTCGTCGAGCTTGTAGATCGCAAACGGATCGCCCTTTCCGTCGCTGGCCGGCTCGACATAGTGCACCTTGAACCGCTCTTCCTTCGCCAGCGCCTCGATCGCGAACCGTGGCTCATACACGCGCGGCCGATCCACCCACAGGATGTTGATCCTCGGCTTGATCACCTGGATGTAGGTGCTGATCTCGTTGTTCAGGAGGTTCGCCTCATCCGGCAGCGGGTCGATCTTCAGCGTCACCTTGTATTCGCCGGCGTGTTCGGGCGCCTCGCAAACGACGCGCACCGGCTGGTCCTTCGCTTGCTTGATCTCGAAACCCTTGATCTCCTTGGGCGGCAGCGGCTTCTTCTCGTTGACCTCCTCGATCCAGACGCTGACATCGACCTTGGCATTCTCATAGCCCGGCGCCTGGACGATGCCGTGGACCTCCATCTTCGATTTGACGATCGCGGGCTTCGGCTTGACGTCGATGCTCGTCAGGCCGATGTCCTTCTTGAATTTCTGGTTGCCGGGATCGCCGACGCCGAAAGCATATACGGGGGCAATCCCGCGCCATAGTCCCGCTTTTTCCTGGGCGGAGAAGCGCGTGCCGTTGTCGGCGCCATCGCTGAAGATGACGATGCCGCGCAGATGCTTTTCGTGGCCATGCTTGGTGAAAAGTTGTTGGAGCCACGCGCCGATGTCGGTCCGCTTGCCGACGGGTTGAGCGCCGGCATCATCGGGGCGCAAATCCTCGGCCGCGAGATACTTTACGACTTCGATCTTCTGCACCGATTTGAGTTCCTCGAGCCGGCGCTGCACGGCACGCGACTCCCAGAGCTGGTTCATCTGCTCCCAGCGCGAAGGCTTACCATCGACATCGGCAACGCTCATGCTCTCGGAGGCGTCGAAGAGGACAAACAGCTTGGAGATCTCAATGCCTTCCAGTTGCGTCATCGCAAAGGAGGGACGCAGCAACAGCAACAGCGCGGCCGCCAAAGCCAGCAGGCGCAACAGGATCACGGTAAGGATGCGCCGCCAGGTCGCCCGGCGGACGCCGAGATAGGTCCAGACCGTCAGCGCCGCCAATGCCGCCGCGATGACGAACAGCACCGGCATGCCAAGCGCCGGCAGCGCGGGTTCGAGCGACAGACCTAGATCGGCGAAGAGCATAGATGTCACCGCTTGGATCATATCCGTTGCCTTGATTTTCTGCCATCGGAATGCCGCTGGTCCGCTGGTTCGTGGAACGCGACTTTGATAGAATACGTCACAACCAAAGAGAGCAGAACCATGTCCGCGAACTCACTTCCGTCGGCCCCGATTCCGAGCGATGCCCTTTACGAGGTCGTCAACGGCAAGGTCGTGATATTGGACCAGATGCCGGTAACGAAGGTGCCCAGCGATGTCCTGTACGAGGTCGTCAATGGCGAAGTTGTGGAGTTGCCGCCCATGGGCGCATTTGAAGTCGATCTCGCGTCGATGATTCACGCCGCCTTGCACTATTTCGCCGTCACACAGAAGGTGGGCCGGGCGGAGGTAGAGATGATGTTCACGTTGGACGCCGCCAGGAAGCTGAAACGCCGTCCCGATGTGGCGTTTGTCTCCTTTGGCCGTTGGCCCCGCAAGAAGCGAATTCCGCGCGCCGAAGCGTGGGCCGTCGTGCCGGAGTTGGCGGTGGAAGTCGTCAGCCCCTCGAACACAGCCGGGGAAATCGTCGGCAAGGTTCATGAATATTTCCAGGCCGGCTGCTTGCGCGTCTGGGTGGTTTATCCAGAGCAGGAACAGGTCTACGTTTATCAGTCGCCGACACAGAACCACATCCTGACTCGCAACGACGAGCTCGACGGCGAGGATTTTCTGCCCGGATTTCGCCTGCCGATCGCGAATCTTTTCGAGGCGGACATGGAAGATTAGCTCTCGCCCGCCGGTTCCTGCCGATAGAACTTGTTCGCCAGCAGATTTTCAAACGCCAGCAAAAACAACAGCGCAATCATCAGCCAAGGAAATAGCTCCAGCGGCTCGTTCCAGTTCAGCGAGTCGATTAGCGGCGTCTTGCGATCTTGCGGCACCACCGAGTCCTTGCCCAGCAGCGCTTCAATTTCCGCCTGCGGCGCCCGGATCAGATCGCTTTCCGCCGCCGGCGTGTTGACGCTGAACTTCGCGAGCACCGCCGTTTCGTTCTGGTCCGGATTGATCCCCGAAATCGTGTAATTCCCCGCTTTCGTCAGGCGATTGCCGCGCCAAATGTGCTTCTCATCGAAGCCGATGTCCTCGGAAGTTTCGCCGGTTGTGAGAGTGTATTTCGCGAAGGCCCGGTCCGTTTTTTTGACGACCGGCGGCTGCACGCCGAACTGAAAATTGAGCGGCTGCGGCTCGGCGGCAACGCACAGATGCCGGGCGCACATCATCAGCAGCGCGAGCCGGAAGTAGGTTGTTTTCTCGCCATAATCGTTCCACTCGCCTGCCCGGTCATCCATCGGTGTCGTCAACATGAGAACCTTGCCGCCCAGCTTCCTCTCGAGGACCGCGGGGCGCGGGTTCTGATCGTAGGCGACGATCACATCTTCCTGGTCCTGCGGATTCACTTCCCAATACTGGAAGGCATGGCGGGGCTCTTCGATGAATGCGACATTGCCGCGCTCGATCCAGGTGCGATAGGGCTGCATGAACGAATGCTGCAACCTGGATTGCAAGAGATCCCAGACCGCGCCCTGCTTCGACACGATCTTGCCTGCGATGGTTCCCGGCAGCACTTTTCGCGCTTGCGGCCCGTTGTAAGCGCTGGGCTGCACGTCGCCGCCGGGTACAACCGCGAGACCGCCGCCGCTCTCGACGTACGCTTTCAGCGATTGCCAGAGCTTGTCGTCTGGGGCCACGACGCTGACCAGGAAAACCGCCTGATACGGATTCAAATCGGTCGCGTCCTTCGGCGTCTTGTGAACGACGTCGTAAAGCAAAGCTTCAAGCGCCCCGGCGAATCGCTTGGTCGTTTTCAAATCGTCGGCCAGCACGAGAATCTTGGGCTTCTTCTGAATGGCGAACGTCACCAAGCGCTGGTTGTTGAACGGAAGCGCATCCACAGTTGGCTCGATGACTTCTGCCTGATGATAACCCGGGCCGAGCTTCAGGGAATCGGTATCGATAATGAAGGTGATGGTCTGCGACTCACCGGCGGCGACGCTAACCGATTGCTTGGCCATTTCCTTGCCGTCGATCTTAAGCAGGAGTGTGTTGTCGCTGCTCTTGCCGGTGGCCCTGACGACGACGCGCAACGGAATCTTCTCACCCTGGAGGAAGGTTTGCCGTTCGCTCGGCAGATCGGCCTGCAAGATCGCGAAATCGATCGGCTGGGCCACGCCCACGTCGAACAGCAGCGTTTGCACCGTGACGGAGTCCACCTTGGCAAGCCGTTTCGTCAGCGCGGGGCCATCCCAGCTCGGCTTCGTGCGATCGGTGAATACGCACACGAACCTCGGCAACTTCCCGCCGGACGGATCGTCCCAGCCGTCGAAGCGGTCGAGCGCTTTGATGATCGCGGTCGTCACCGGTACGCTCTCGGGGCGGATCGTCAAGCTCTGGATGCGTTGGCGGGCTTTTTCCGTGGAAGCGACGAAATCCTCGCGGTCGCTGCTCGCTAAGTCGGCGGCGTCGAGCACCAGGAAGCGGCCATCGGCGGGGAGTTGGTCGAGCAATTCGAGGGCCCGTTTCTTGGCCAGATCGAGCCGGGTCTGGTCGCCGCTCTTGAAATCCATGCTCGGAGTGGTGTCGATGACGAAGATCATGGCGACGGGCCGCTCGCGATCCAGAATGCCGCCGAGCGGTTGAAACAATCGAGGCCGGGCCAGGGCGAGGCAGATGAGCGCGATCAAGGCCATGCGCAACAGCAAAAGGAGCAAATGCCGTAGCCGCAGATTTCGCGTGTTGGACCGGCGTTTCAAGAGAAGGAAGCGGAACGCGGGAAAGAGCAGCGTCTTGGGCTTTTGGCGAATGAGAAAATGCAACAGCACCGGCAAACCGGCGAGCAACAATCCGCTCAGTAGAAGGGGATAAACGAATGTCATGCGTGAGGATCGTCAAAGGTTCTTTAGCAATTCATCGTATTCAGCATGGGAACCGATCCAGTACCAGATCATAATGTTGCCGTCGAGAACGCCCACTGCACGGTAGCCAATCCCAACGCGAGCCGAGTATGTGGGCGGATCAGTATGGACTTTCTTGAAGTGAAGTCCCGGATGAGCGGGATTGAGCCGGAAGAGTCGATACGCTTCTCGTGCTTGCCGGTGAACATGCGCCGGCAAAGCAGCGAGCAACACCCGAAACTTTCGCGTCGTGCGAGAGTTCACAGGCGCTCCGGGTCCAATTCCTCAGTGAACCCGGCGCGGTGTTCGTCGAGCGCTTCAAGCGCGAGCTTGGCCAGCTTGTCGGACGTCCGCGCAATCTTCTGGTCGAACTCGTCCTCGGCGGCAAGCTCTGCCAATAAGCGAGACGCGAGCAAATCCTGCTCGTCCGTAGGCAACTTTGCGGCTTCAGTAAAGGCTTTTTGCAGCAGTGTCGTCATATCAATCCTCCGTGCTCAGTATCGCACATCCACGCTCGATGGTAAAGGACCAAAAACACTCCGCTCACCATTCGGCCAGGAAATGCGCCTGCCGATGATATTCCTCTCGCATCGCCTTGGCGCCGAGCATGTTGTCCGTGGAATACCTGCCCGAATCGCCGCCGATATGGTAATCGAGCATGTTGACCATGTCCACGGCCATGAGAAAGATGAATTCGGGATTCCTGGTTGCGCGGTAATCGAGCCGATTGCCGACCGCGCTGAACAGATCGGCGACATAGGGAGAAGATCGGATGACGCCGATGTCGTCCAGCATCGTCTTGCATTCGTCCGTGGATGCGATGTTGACTTTGGCGAGCAACTTCTCTACGAGACCCTGTTGTTCCAGCGTCAGCTTGCGTGCGAGCGGCTTCGCGGCGGCCCGACGCAGCAGCAAGAGCGTGTCCTGCGCAAATCGGAATCGCGCTCGCTCGGAAGCGGCGAACGCCAGCCGTTTCATTCGCGCTTCGAATCGGAAATAATCCACGGCAGGCGCGCCATAAGCCGCTGAAGATGCCACTCACGGATCATGGGACGCAAGAAGTGAAAATCTCGCCAATTCATCGTGTGCCGCGCGCGGTCGCCTGTGTCAACAAGGTCGCATTGGGACCGGGAGCCGGGTTGAGAGCGACGATGTTGCGCACCAGCAATTCCGCCGTCTCCGCGCGCGTCGGCAGGAGGAAGTGGCGCGCGTCGAGGCGATGGTTGCTCGCCCCCTGGATGTTTTCGCCCTTGAGGAACAGGTCGTAGCCAAGCAATATCGACGCGTGCCCGCTGATGTTGACGATGCGGCCGACATTGGCGGGGCGGCTGGCGCCATCGTTGCCGACGGTATCGCCGCCGAGATAAATGAGCAAGTCGATGCGCACGCCGTCATCCTTGAGCTGATTTGCCAGCGTGCGGGCGCAATTCGCGCCGAAGCTGTAGCCGGCAACCACCACGCGCGCTTGCGGATCATCGCGGCGAACCTGCGGAATCATCGTGCGGAACATCTCCGTATGACTCATCTGGCCGCAGTAGGCGTGGTTATAGCCGAGCCATTTCAGATGCTGGCATTGCCCGCGAAAGTTGGCCAGATAATACGGATCGAGCCCGTTGATGAAGAAAAGCCAGGTGTGATCCTTGATTTCCTGCGGCACCTGCTCGCCGAGTTGGTCGATGTCGGGCGCGGGTTTTTCCATGGCGTGAACGTAGCCGAGATCGCCGTGGTCCATCGACAGCGGCGCCGACGGCTGCAACGCCGAGCAGCCCGCCAGGAGCGTCATGATGAGCGGCAAGATGCGCTTCGCCATGTCATCTTGAATCGACTGACCGCAACTGCCGTTCCAGCCAGGCAAGCTGCAACGGGGCGAGGGGCGATCCTTGCCTCGCGTCGATTCGTTAGAAGCCGCAAGGATGAAGCCGCAAGGTTTCGCCAGCTTACCCGATCGACGTGCGTTGTAATTGTAGTTGTAGGGTGGGTCGAACAACGTGAGGCCCACCAGCCCCGCGCGATGGTGGGCCTCGCGTTGCTCGACCCATTCAGGTTTTTCGTCAACGATGGATTTCGACCAAGAGGAGCTTATTCTGGGCTTGTTGGCGCTCGTCCCACGGATGGATCGTTTCAGCAACCACGATGACGCCGGGGCGATTCAGTTCCTCCCAGTCACGGCGGCGAATCACGAGCCAGCGCACCGTTTGCGCGCGGATGGCGTTATCCAGTTCCGCGGGAGTGTGGTACTCCGGGACGGGCGCCGGCGGATCGAGGTTGCCGACGATTTCGCGCGTGCCATAAAGACCCAAGTCGCTCGATGCCGATCCGATCACGCGCTGGACCGCATCGGCGAACGGTTTTTGGGTTCGATGGATTTCGATGGCGGGCAGTGCGCCCAGATAGAAATAGAGCATGAAGGAACAGGCGGCGACGGCGACGGCCCAGCCGATGCGCCGCACGTCAAAGCGCATGCAGGCGATGCTGACGCCGGCCAGTGAAGTCAACCAAGCAACCAGAAAACAGGCCGGGCTCGGCAACGCGGGGAGTTGATCCCACGGCGCCGGCAGCCACGCCGTCACTGGAAATAACGCGGCCACGCTCAACACGATCGTCATCGTGAGCAGCGCGAATCCTGCACGCAATAGCCAAATCGTCAATGGCCGCAGCGGTTCGCGCTCCGTCAGCAGTTGTGCAATCAAGAATGCAGCCGCTGGCAGGATCGGCAGAAGATAATAGCTGCGCCGCGACGCCGACAGCGTGTAGAAAACGAACGTCCCCCAGAAATACGCCAGCGCGAACAGTCGTCCCTTGCTTTGCTTGTCGCCGCCGAAATGCGCATGCACCAGCGCCGCCGGCAGAAGCAGCGACCACGGCGCCAGCAGCATGAAGATGACGTAACCGTACAAATACATCGGCCCGCGATGATTGACCGGATCGAAAAACCGGCGAATGTTCTCGCGGTAGACCATCGCGAAGCCGTCGCCTGAGCCGTGCGTGGCCGACGACAGCAGGAACGGCGTCAGATAGACGGCCGCCGCGAGCGGAATCGCCATGAACGACGCCGGCTGAAATAGCCAACCGTTAGCTTTTATAAGAAGGCGAAGGAGCGGCCGGGAGGGCGAGGCTCCTGCCGAGCCGGAACCCTGTGCGAACGCAAAGTTCCTCGCGGGTTCCGGCTCGGCGGGAGCCTCGCCCTCCCGACGCTTCAGCGCCGTCACCAGCGAATAAGCGCCGATGATAAGAATCGGCAGCGCGAAGCCGAGCAATCCCTTGGTCAACGATGTGAGCGCCATCACCAGCCAAAGGGCGATGATCCACCAGCCGGACGGGCGTTCGTCGTACTTCAGGAAGAGCCACAATGCGGCGAGCAGGCCGGTGACGTTCTCGACATCGGCACAGGCGTGGCGGGCAAAGAAGACGAAGCTGAAGTTGGTGGCGAGAATCAACCCGGCCCAGACGGCGATGGTGTCATTGTAAAACCGGCGCGCGATCAGCATCATCAAAACGACACCGAGGAGTCCGCAGATGGCCGAGGGGAGCCGGGCGCTTTCTTCATTGAGCGAGCCGGTGGCGAAGGAGGAAAGCAGGACGAGCCAGTAAGAGCCGAGCGGCTTATCGTAATAGGTTTGGCCGTTGATGGTGGGCCAAAGCCAATCGCTGGTGGCTTGCATTTCGCGGGGAATCTGCAGCCAGCGAATTTCCTCCGACCACAGGGCCCGTTCGCCGAGCCGGGCAAAGAAAAGGATGCCCGCGAAGACCAGCAACCCTGCCATGCGCCATGGCCAGCTGGAGGTGCGCGTGACCGATTGCGGCTCAAAGGTTTCGGTCGCTTCCATGCGACAATCCTTGCAGACAGCGTGGACCCGATGGAAAGGTTACCGCCAATGCGTCCATTGTGGCAAGGCCGCTTGGGGATCGTTTCTGCGTTTCTGCTATTCTTCGAACTTTTTCTCCTTGGCAAGCCGCGTGACATTTAGCGTGTATTTGCCGAATTCCTTGGCCTGGCTGCTCACACAGATCGTAATGGTCGCGAGGTTGGGTTGCACGATGTAGGTGAATTCGACATCGCGTATGCCGTCGCCGAGGACTTGGTGGATGAGAGCGCCGCCATTTTGAAGGCGCAGCACCGGCCGGAGTTCCGCGGACCTGATCTTGAACTGATATTTCTCGCCGGGCTTGACGTTGAGCACGTAGCGTTGGCAGGGGCCAGAGTGGAAATCCTGGCACACCGGATCTTCCAGCCGCAGCGTTCGCTCGGATTGGAACGAAGCCATGGCGGCGAGATCGATCTGGGTGGGCGGCGCGGCTTCGGCGCGCGTCACGTTCAGTCTGAAATTGCCTGCGCCGCCTTGGGGATCGGCAATGCGGATCAAGGCCTCGTCGCTTTGCGTCGGCGTGAACGTAAGAAGGCAACGGTTGCCGCCTTCGCCGGCGGTAAGAAGTCGATTGCCGTCCCGTACCTCGACGCGTGGCAAGAAGCCGTTGCCGCTGACAAGGACATTGTAGCGCTGGTTTCGCTGGATGAAGACGCGATAAACGCAGTCGCCGCCGATGGGGATGTTGCCGCCAACGTTCGCCTTGCCGTTGAGGTCCAATGGTAGTTGCAGGAGGATGTCTCGGTTCTCTTTCTGGGGCGGCGGTGGTTGCGGGGGCAACATCGCATTTTTCTTGCCCTTGCCCAGGTCCAACACCGCCCAGGCGCCGACGAAACAGGCAATCATCATGGCGCCTACGCAACAGGAAACCCAGAAACGCAAGCACGCCGGCCCCAAACGTGCTGTGCTTGGGCAGGTCGCCAGCCCGGCGCGGTCGCGCCGGCTTCGCTTCGCCGCGGGACGGCCTGCGTTCCTCCCTCGGCAGCGCTTCCGCGGCTTTCTCCACCAGCACCGCATCGAGCACCTCGGGCGGCTTGGACGCCGACACCGCCGTGGCGTCGATCACCTCCGCTGCCAGCGGCGCTTCCACCAGTGCCGCATCAACCACCTCGGCTGGCACTGGATTCTCCTGGGGCATTGTCGGCTGCGGATCATCCAGCGACATCGAGATGATCGGCGTCGGCGTGGCCACAGGCGCAGGACCCGCCGCTGAGGGGGTTGCCGGCGCCGGCGCGGACTTTGAAAGTGGCGCTATGAATAACTGACCGCACTTTTGGCAACGCACCTTCTTGCCCGCCACATCGTCCGCGAGCCGAAACAGCGCTTTGCACCCAGGACATTTCGTGGTGATCGGCATGATCGAATCCCTCAAAAAGCCTCGCCCAGCAACCGCGATATTATAACATCCGCCTCGCTCGTATCGACCTTTTTTCCATGTCTCTGAAGCGATTGCTTGCTCTCCTTGCAGTCGTTACAATCCCCACACGCTTGCGAACGCACTTTTCAAGGGGATTCCGCATGGCATCCGCAACTCCCGCCGCGCCCGCGCCCGCCGCGGAGAAAAAATCGCTCTTCGAGACGGTCGTCATCTCCACGCCCGTCATGCTGACGGTGATCGCAACATTCATCCTGGGTCGCTCCACGAGCGAGATGACGCAGGCCCAGTATCAGCGCTCGGTAGCCGGCCAGAATCAGGCGAAGGTAGGCGATCAATGGGCGTTCTTCCAGGCCAAGCGCATCCGTGGCACCAGCTACGAAACCACGGCGGTGTCGCTGCTCGCGCAGAAAGCTGACCCGTTCACCGCCGACACTCTCGTCGATGCCGCTGAGGGATTGATCCGCGAGATTCAGCTCACCGAGAAAGACACCGACAGGCTGCGCGAGCCGCTTCAGGCCCTCGGCAAAAAGGCGAAGGCTTCGCTCGACAAGATCAATGCTTTTCTCCATCCGTCATCCGAGGACAAGAAGCTGACGCCGGCAAAGGTGACGGACTCGCTCAACGCTCTGGAAACCCATCCCGAGCCCAGGTTAGAAGCGAACGGGGCCGACACGGAAATCGACGCGGATCAGGAAAAGCTCCTCAAGGAAATCCTTGCCGACGTGCGGGCATTCAAGCCGGAGAAAGAATACGATCCGGTAAAACTATTGTCGCTGAAGCCGGAGACCATCGATGTGGCGATGAAGCAGGCGAAGGCGAAGGCCGCCGCGGTTGGCGGTCACGGCAAGCAGATCGATGCGGTGCTTGAGGAATTCGACGCGCTGGTGGATCGCCAGGTCGGGCTATGCCGCGAATATCAACGCTTGCTCGGCGGCTACCTTTCCGCGCACGTCAAGGCGAGGGCCGACGCTGATGAAATCGCCAGTCTTGAACGCCGGCTTGAGCGCGTGCGCAACCTGTCGGCCCGACTGCTGGGTGATTACAAGGCCGCCCGCTACGCGTTCGATGCCAGGCGCTACGAGGATGATGCCCGCGCCAACCAGGATGCAGCGTTCCTCTACGACGTGCAGGTTTTGCAAAGCAGCGCGCGCTCCGATCAGCACCTCAAGCGCAGCCTCGGCTTCATGATCGCCATGCTGGTCGCGCAAGTCGGCGTGACGATCGGCTCACTGGCCTTGATGCTGAAATATCGCTTCCCCGCCTGGGCAATAGCCGCCCTCGCTGGGCTTTGCGCGATCGCGTTCGGAGTGTATATCTTGTTGGAACTGGGGCCGCTCTTGTGGTGAATTCACCGGACGTGTAAGTGCAGGGCCAATTTCGCCAATACGAGCTGGTTGAGGCTCACCCCCTCGGCCTCCGCTTCGCAAACCAGAGCGGCGTGCAGAGTCTTCGGAATGCGCACGTTGAACTTGCCGCTATATTCCTTTGGCTCGGGACGCACCGGCGGTTCGGGCAAGCTGTCGATTGCTTCATCGATCCGCTTGCTCTCATTCGTTTTCGCAAACGCCTCCCGATCCTCCTTGGTCGGAAAAAGGCGAACGAATGGACCGCCGGGAGCATAAATGGCGTTGTTCGCATCCACCCAGGTTAAACCGGGCGTCTCCGTCAGGTTGGTTGCGAAAGTCAGCAGCGCTTGTGCTTTTTTGACGATGGTTTGTTTTGGCATCGCGAAATCTCCTTTACTGGATGTCGATAATCTCGCCGCCCTCGCGAACCTCCAAGTAGATTGCCCGTTGACCCAGTCGCTTGCCAATGTCGATGCAAAGCCGGCGGGCTATCTTCACTTCAGCGCGGGTGACAACGATCTCAAGCTTGTAGCTTTTTTCATCGTAAACATCGCCGTTCCCGCCAACCCATGATCCTTCGAATGGGCCCTCAAGCGAATATCCGCCGAACACCGCGCGAACGCGAGATAGAAGCGCCCGCAATTCGCGCAGGCTAAACTTCGTGCCGTCATTGTGATGCGTCGGAATCCGCGTAACGACGATCATGGCCTCTCCATCAATAGTACCATGTTCGGTACTAAACGCAAGTCCTACCTCACTTCGCGCCATTGCCGCACTTTTGCCGAAGCCAGAATCGCGTCAAGCACCAACTGCGTCTCGTACGCATTGCGGAAATCGGGCTGAGCGGGTTTGCCGCTTGCGATGCCGGTGATGAAGTCGGCGACCTGGTGGACGAAGCTCGATTCGTAGCCGATCGCCAGGCCGGGGACCCACCATTGGCCCATGTAGGGATGATCGCCATCGGTGACATGGATGGAACGCCAGCCGCGGATTTTGCCCTCGTCGCGGTGATCGAAATATTCCAGGCGGTGCAGATCGTGCAGGTCCCACTTGATCGACGCTTTTTCGCCGTTGATCTCGAAGGTGTAGAGCGCCTTGTGGCCACGGGCGTAGCGCGTCGATTCGAAAAGGCCGAGGGAGCCGTTCTTAAAATGGCAGAGCAAGGCGCAGGCGTCGTCGATGCCGACTTTTTCGACTTTGCCGGTGAGGTTGTGCTTGCGTTCCTTGATGAAGGTCTCGGTCATGGCGCAAACGTCGGTGATGCCGCCGTTGAGCCAAAGCGCGGTGTCGAGGCAATGGGCGAGAAGGTCGCCGGTGACGCCGGAGCCCGCGGCGGCGACATCGAGACGCCAGAGGCCGGCGCCGCCTTGAGGCAGATCGGCGGAGATGGTCCAATCCTGTAAGAAGTTTGCCCGATAGTGGAAAATCTTGCCGAGCCGACCTTCCTCGATCAATTGCTTGGCCAAGGAACAAGCAGGCACGCGGCGATAATTGTACCAGACCATGTTCGGCACTTTGGCCTTCTCGACCGCCTCCACCATCTTGAGCCCCTCCGGCCCATTCATGGCGAGCGGCTTTTCGCACAGGATCATCTTGCCCGCCTGAGCCGCCGCGATGGCGATCTCCGCGTGAAAATTGTTCGGCGTGCAGATGTCGATGCAATCGATGTCCTTGCGATCAAGGAGCCGACGCCAATCGGTTTCGGTCGATTCATAGCCCCAATTGTCCGCGAACGCCTTGAGCTTGGCCGCATCGCGAGCGCACGCCGCTTTGAGGATCGGCTGGCGCGGCAAATCGAAGAACTGCCCGACCTGCTTGTACGCATTGGAATGAGCGCGGCCCATGAAGCCGTAGCCAACGATGCCGATGTTGAGAGGTTGCTTTGGCATTGCGAGGGGTCCTTTCGGGTTACGGTGAGACGAGCGGCGTAAGCCGCCGGTTACCGGTGTAAACCGGCTCCTTACGGAGCACGGCTCGCCGGATCAAATGGTTCGTTGATGAAGTGTTTTCGCAATTTTCCGGCGAAATGCCAGCGAAAAATGCCAGCAAGCGTTGCCTTTCGACGACCGCTGCGTGAGAATGATCGCGGAGGGGCCATGAGAATCCGCTTTGAAACCACGATGGACGATCTGATCGCGTTCAATCGCTATCACTTCGAGACCTCGCCGCTGCTGCGCCAACAGCGGATGAGGTTTGCGTTTTTTCTTCCGTTGATGCTGGGCGCACTGGGGATCCTTGCGCTGGCGGCGTGGTGGAGGAACGCATTGGATGATCCGACTGGCTTCGCCGTCGTGGTTTTAGCGGCCGCTCTCGTTGGCGTACCGGCGTCCGTGGCCTGGTTTTTTTTCGGGCGGTGGTACTGGATGACGCAGGTGTTGCGAAACGTACGGAAAATGCTTTCAGAGGGGAGCAATCGCACGATGTTGGGATGGCGAGAAATGGAGTTAGCCGGCAATCGTTTGAAGTTTCAGACGGAATTTTTCGACAATAGCATTGACATTCGCGCCATCGACAAGATCGTTGGCGAAGAAGACTATACCTTCATCTACATCTCGTCCGCTCAGGCCTATTTGATTCCGATGAATCTCTATCCCGAAGAAGAATATCGCGAATTCGTGGCCGAGTTGCGCGAGGCGTGGGAGAATCGCGACGAAATGCCGCCGCTCCCGCCGAACCGGCCGCGCGATGAGCGAATCATGGAACGGCCGGGGTAACGCGATGCTTATTGCCTCGCAAGAATGTCTCATCACGCCGGCTTTTTCCGCATGAGCTTGTACATGATCGGCGCCGCGACCAATGTGAGGAGGAAGACGCCGACCGCGACGCAATCAATGGGAATCCACATGTCAATGTGCTTGATGAATGGCGGCGGCACCACGGGCGTTTGGGCCTGCGCGGGATCGAAGTAGACTTCGTCCTTGCCGGGCCTCGGCGAAGCGCGATCCTCGAAGGTGGTCAACCACGCCTTGGCGGGAATCTGATCTTCCGGAACGCCGGTCTCTTTCGCCAATTGCTTACCTTGTTCTTCGGTCAGTTCGTTGGCCCACGGAATCTTGGCGTGCCAGGTTTGATTGCCGAGCTTGCCGTCCATGCGCGTGTCGGAGACGAACAGGACGCGCAGCAGCCGGCCGCCGTAGTTAGGGCGATCTTTGTCTTCTTTATCGGCCTCATCCTTCTTCGGCTTCTTCGCTTCCGGCTCGCGGTACGGGAAGAACGGCCGCTCCGTCTTGAACGACATGCGCACAGCCTTGGTGGTTGCGAGCGTGCCGGTCTTCGGATCCTGCGTGATCTTGAACGCGCTGATCTTCCATTTGCCGGCGACATACGGCGTCAGCCATTCGTACAGCTCCGGGTCGGCGGAAAAGCCGTGGTCCTTGATCCACTTCGCCAGCTTCTCGGCATCATCGGCTTCGAGGACATTGACTTCGAAGCCGCCGACTTTCTGCTCATGGAGAACGCGCACGGCATCCTTTTCCATTTTGCCTGCCGCCCTGTCCGGCGCGGATTTCGTCGCACAGCCGAGCGTGTTCAAGAACGGTCCGAAATTCCACCGCGTCTCTTCCACCGTCTTCGGCAGAATCCAGGTGTTCATCGCTCCGAAGATGCCGTCCCCCACCTCCTTGAGCGGCAGTTCCGGCATGGTCGGCGTCGGCACGAGGAAGCCGAAATCCGGCGATTTCGTGTCGAACGCGGCCCGGCGGATGAAGTGCTGCACCTTCTTGACCGGATCCCAGACGATGATCGCGCTTTCTTCCGCGATGCTGATCGATGGCCCATTGATGCGCGGGACCGACGCGCACCCCTGGGCGTCCGGTTCCGAAAAGGCCAAGAGAGCGGCGATGCTGGTTACGAGCAACATGATCGGCACGATGCGACACATGGCGAGGGCCCCTTTCGGTGAGGTGATATCTTCCTTGGATGCGCGATGCCGTGATTTATTCCCGCCGCTTGGCGCGACGTGATCGCGAGGCGACACCCGAACGCTAAACGGGGAGCGGTCACTTCTTCTTCACCGCTGCGAAATGCTCATGAACCTGCTGGGCGATGCGGCCGATCACGACATTGCCTTCGTTGTCGTCCTTCCAGGTTTTGTCCTGGTTCTTGGCGGTCAGCACGCAGACGGCGACGGGGCCGGTCGGCAGGTAGAGGATGCCGGCGTCGGTGCGGGCATCGCTGACGGTGCCGCTCTTGTGGGCCACCTCCAGGTCCGCGGGCAAGAAACGCTTGAGCTTCAGCTTGTCGTCGCATTTCTTCATGTGGCCCAGCATTTCCTTGCACACTTCGGGGCTGACGATCTTGCCCTGATGGACTTTTTCCAAGAGCAGAATGGTCTCGCGGGCGGTCGTGGAGCCGAGGCCGAATTTCTCGGTGCGTGCCGGATCGAGCGATGTCGTGGCGCCGAGAAAAACCTTGGCGTTCAAGCGCGTTCCTTTGAAGCCCCACGCGTCCATGCGCTTGTTGGTGGCCGGCAAGCCGATTTTGTCGATCACGAGATTGGTGGCGGTGTTGTCGGAGAAGACGATCATGAGCCGGGTGGCGTCGCGCAGCGAAAAGGTGGTTCCGTCGCTGAAGTGATTGGTGAGGATGCCGCTGCCGGGGACCTTGTCTTTTTCGCGCAGCGTGACCATGTCGGTGAGCTTGACCTTCTGCTCGGCGGCTTGCAGGTAGACTTCGAGCATGATCATGAACTTGATCAGGCTCGCGGTCGGCATCTCCTCGTCGGCGTCGTGGTAGAAGGTCTCGCCGCTATCGAGATGTTTGACGGCGACGGCGATCTTGCCGCGATGCGCCTTGATCAGCGGCAAGAGCCGTGCGGCCAGCGTTTTCTCCTGGCCGATGCCGG
Source organism: uncultured Planctomycetota bacterium (assembly GCA_963767835.1). Lineage (GTDB taxonomy): Bacteria > Planctomycetota > Planctomycetia > Gemmatales > Gemmataceae > SIAQ01. Next base: position 114,043 of record CAVYFY010000033.1, on the reverse strand, counting down.
CGGTGGGAACGAGCGTGATCAGCAGCAAAGCGATCGTGATTTTTCGGAGCATGACAAGTTCTCCCTTACTACGCCGCGTACTTGTGCCGCAGCTTGTCGAGGAAGCGTTTGGCCTCGGCAGCAACGTTCCAGGCGTCGGGCACAAAGCAAAGATCGACGCACCACCAGTCGTTGGGAACGCCGCACGTCAAGATTTCCGGGATGAGCTGGTCGAAGTTGAGCACCCCTTGCCCGAGCGGCACGCGCGTGGTTCGGCCATGCGCGTTGAGCGTGCCGTCCGTGTCGGCAAGGCGCAGACAGACGATCTTGTCCTTGAGAATGCTCAAGAGCGAGACGGGGTCGCCACTGGTGCATTGGTAGGCGTCGCCGGTATCAAAAAGGGCGCCGAAATTCGCGTTTCCCAGGGCTTGGACAGCGTCAATCATTTTCACGATCTCTGCAGGCGGGTGCGCGGGCTCAAACGCCCAGGCGGCCGTGAGCCCGTGCGCTGCTGCCAATTTCGCACATTGATCGAATCCCTTGACGCAACGGTCGAACACGAGCGTCGGCTCGATGCCGGCATCCCGGGCTTGCGTGATCGGCTCACCCGTTTCGACGAGGATTGTCCGGATGCCGAGATCCTCCGCGAAAATCACGTTCTTCTCGAATGCGGTCAGGAACGGCGCCCGGTCATTCCAGAAGTCGGGCACCAGCGCGGAGAATTCCATGCGGTGATCGGCGACCATCTTGCGCAACTTCTGGCGTTTTTCCTTGGTGTCGTGGCTCTCGGGATTCGGATGCGGCGCGACCCCCCCCAACTCGATGCCTTGATAGCCGAGATGCTGGAGCTTGTGTACGAGGGCGTGAAAATCGTTGGTGGGCTGATCCTGGTTGAAAAGGAACGCGGAGCTGGTGATCGCGAGTTTTTTCATGAATCGCCCTTTGGCTTGAGAGTTTTCGGAGTCGGCCGTGATTGCCCCAAAGCGAGGTTATCACAGTTTGTGATAACCTACTCAAGGTGGTCACAACCTGTGACCACTTCGCCCAACCGGTCACAATTTGTGACCGGTTCGCGCTGACGAGGTGGTCGCATTTTGCGACCACCTGCTACGCAATCCGGCCAACCGTGGTCGTCAGGCTCGGCGTCTTCACCAGCGTCTGATAAATGACACAATAGCGTTTGGTCAGCTTGATCAGCGTGTCGATCTGCTCGGCCGGCGCGTCGGTGTCGAGGTCGATGAAGAGGCGGATTTCCTTGAAGCCGATCTCAACGTCCTTGGCGATGCCGAGAGTGCCGCGGAAATCGAGGTCGCCTTCGGCTCGGAGCGTGGCGGCCTTGACCGGGATGTTCATGGCGGTGGCGACGGCGGCTAGCGTGACGCCGGCGCAGCCCACGAGCGCTTCGAGGAGCATGTCGCCGGAGCAGGCGAATTCGCCGGTGCCGCCCGTGGAAGGATGCAGGCCGGCTTCAATGGGGCCACGCGGCGTTTTCACCACGCAGGTCACCTTGTCGGGCGCAATTCGCCATGCACCGTCAATGTTTGCAAGGCACTGGCGGGTTGGTCGCGATAGCGTTCCTTGAGCGGAGCCTGTAACGCACGCAATTCTTCAGCTTTCATGGTTTTTCCCCTTTTTGCGCGATCGGGCGAGGCAGTGGGTAGAATATAGGCCAGAGTTCGGCCTCTCAAGTCAAGGAGTCGTTTATGTCTACCCTGGCCGGCAAGCTCCTGGTGGCGCGGTCGTCGCTGCGCGATGCTTTTTTCGGGCGCTCCGTGATTCTCCTGTTGCAACACAGCGATGAGGGATCTCTTGGCCTGGTGCTGACGCGGCCGGCGGACGCGAAGGATTTGCCGTTCCCGGTCTTCATCGGCGGCCCGTGCAAGATGGACGGACTCTTGATGATTCATGGCCACGCGGACTGGCAGGACGAGGAAGGTCTCAAGGAAGTGTGCCCCGGGGTTTATCTGGGAACGGAGGAGCAATTCGAGAAAGCGCGCGACAGTGAAGATACGGCGGAAGGCCGATTCCGGGTGTTCGCGGGCTATGCGGGCTGGGCGCGGGACCAGCTGGAAGAAGAAATGAATCAGGGGGCGTGGATCGTTTTGCCAGCGAGCGGCGAGGTGATATTCGAGACGCCGCCGCTGGAGTTGTGGGAGAAGCTGGCGCCGCCGACGTTGCCTGAGCCCAGCTTGAATTGACCGAAGTTAGCGCAAATACCGCGCTGCGCTCTTGGGTGAAATCCGCAGCGCCGCGGCAATCAACAGCGGACCGCCGATGCCGAACGGCACCTCGAGCTTCGAGCGCGGCACATCCAGCGCCACCGCGAGTTGGCGAAAGAAATCGGTCGGCCAGCCGTCGCTGTGATGGTGAAACGCTTCCAAAGCCGTCACGTGCTCCGGCTGCGTGAAGCTGCGCAAGGCCCGATAATCCTGGCGCGTAAAGTAACCGTCGGTCAACGCCAGCCGCAAAAGAAAAACCCGCTTGGGCAACATCCGAGCCCCGCAAACGACGCTGACCAATCGCAGTTCCGTCAAGTCCGCACAACCGAAATCCGCCACTTGTACGCGGCCACGCCAGATCGCTTCCACGTGCTCGCGGTGAATGAGACGCAGTTGATTTCGGTTATTGACAATCAAGTATTGCACTTTCATTTTTTCTGCCTCCGCGTTTGCATCGCGATGCGCTCCGGGTCTCTTCGCGTGGATGTCCTCTTCGGTGTGGGTTCCATCCTAATCGATCCTTGCCGATTGTCCCAGAGAAATTTTGTCTTTTCCAGACAGTTTTTGAGAATCTGGCGAGACTAGGAAAAATCTCTGTTGACACAGGGGTGCGAAGCTGACCTACGGCGCACGGGACGCCGATGAGCGTTTTTGTAAGGCCGTTTCGGCTTGCTCCGTTTCAGACCTGCGATATTAGATGCAAAGGAAGCGATTAAGTTCCGGCGCAGAGCGAGGAAATGAGATTTTGTATAGAATCGTTTACAGTGATTTCGCACCCCAAATGGCCGGACGATTGGATTCCATTCCCGCAAGGATGCCCATGACCTCCGATGGTCTGCAATTTCTGACAATCCCCCCGTCGTATGAAGTCGCGGTACAGGGCTTCCCGCCGCCAGTACGCGACTGGTTTTCCGCCCACATCGGCGCCCCGACGCTGGCGCAACGCTACGCCTGGCCGGCCATCTTCAATCGGCAGCATTTACTCCTGTCCGCTCCGACCGGCAGCGGCAAAACGCTCGCCGCCTTCTTGCCCATCATCAGCGAAATTGCCGGAGCGTTTCGCCTCACCCCCGACCCCTCTCCCCAAACCACCGGGGCGAGGGGAGCATCGTGCGGATTGCAATGCCTGTATATCGCTCCGCTCAAGGCGCTCTGCCGGGATGTCCGCGTCAATCTGCGAAAGGCGTGGCGCTCCATGCAACAAGCCGGCTGCTTTCCCGATGTCGATCTTTGCATCGGCCTACGCACCGGCGACACCTCGCAGCGCGTCCGCCGGCAACAGTTGAGCGACCCCCCTGCGATCTTGCTGACGACCCCCGAGAGCCTCGCACAGATCTTGGCCCATCCCGTTTCGCAAGCGATTTTGCACACCGTCCGCTGGGTCATCGTTGACGAGATCCACGCTCTTGTCGGCAATAAACGCGGCGCCGATCTCGCGCTCAGCCTCGAACGCTTGCCCGCCAACGTGCAGCGCATCGGCTTGTCGGCAACCTGCACGCCTCTGGCGACGGTTGCGAGATTTCTAATCGGAAACGGCTCGCAGCAGGCAATAAGGCAACCGGAAGGAGATAATCTTCCCCTCTGTCCCATCGGGAGAGGGATTGAGGGTGAGGGCAGACCCTCACCCCGGGCCCCCCTCCCGGAGGGAGAGGGGAGGAAAAGGCCTGCCGTTTGCTTAAACGGCGGACAGGAATATCCAAACGTGTCCGTCGCATGCTGCCCGCTGCCTGCTGCCTGCTGTCTGCTTTTTGATATCGAGAATCTCGCCGATTCACCCGGCTGGATGGCGGCGATTCTGGAACGATTGGACGTCGATTTGGCCGACGATCGCACGACGCTCATCTTCACCAATACGCGCAACCTCGCCGAGCGCGTCACCTGGGCGCTGCGCGGCGCGTATCCGGAACGGCACGACGAAATCGCCGTCCACCATTCCGCCATCTCCGCGGCGCGGCGGCGCATGGTCGAACGACGCCTGAAGCACGGCCGGCTTTGGATTGTCGTTAGCAGCACCAGCCTGGAGTTGGGCATCGATATCGGCAGCGTCGATCGCGTCGTCTTCGTGCACCCGCCTGGCGGCGTGGCCAGCTTGCTGCAGCGCGTCGGCCGATCGGGGCATCGGCCGGGGGAGCCTCGCCGTGGGTTACTGTTGACCGCGTCGGTCGGCGAACTCCTGGAGTCGGCCGTCACGGCGGGTAGCGGCCGCGACGGTCAAATCGAAGCGGCCCGTATGATTGACGCCCCGCTCGACGTGCTCTGCCAACAACTCATCGGCATGGCGATGACGGGAAGCTGGACCGCCGCCGCCGCCTTCGCGTTGGTTCGCCGGGCAGCGCCCTTCCGCAATCTGACGTGGACAGCGTTTCAGGATTGCCTCGATTATCTTTCCGGCAGGCGGCGCGACGGCACGGCCTGGCTGCCGGCGCGGCTGCGCTGGGATGGCGATTCCTTCACGATCGCCGACGAACGCACGGCTCGGCTCCTGCGCCGCAATCTCGGCTCGATTCTCACCGAAGACGCCTGCGCCGTTCGTCTGCGCACGCCAACCCAAGACGATGAAACGCGCACGCAGTCGCTCGGCGACGTCGATCTGGCCTATGCCGAGCGCTTGCTGCCAGGCGATCGCTTTGTCCTGGATGGTCGCTGCCTGGAGGTAAAGAAGCGGGCCGGCGCGGCGCTTGAAGTGGATGAGGTATTCGGCAGGCCGCTGGTTCCGCGCTGGCTGGGCAACGGTGTGCCAATGTCGGTCGAGCTGGCGCGGCGCATCTTCCTCATCCGTGTGCAAGCGGCTGAGATATTGCGCGACGGCGATGCGGCGTTGATAGCATGGCTCCGGGCCGAATGGCATCTCGACGAGCGTGCCGGCGCGGCGATCTTGCGCTATCTGGAGGAGCAGGAAACCGTCAGCGAGGTGCCGCCGCTGGATGCACTTTTGATCGAATGCGTGCCGATGCAATCGTGCGTTGAATACTTTGTGCACACGCCGCTGCCGCGTTCCGCCAATGAAGCGTTGGCCCGCGTCCTGCTGGGGCGCTGGCATGCGGCGCGCGAGCTCCAGGCAAACGCCCTCGCCGCCAACCTGGGCTTTTATGTGATCGCCCACGCGGCTGAGCCGATGCCGCTTGAGGCTTGGCGGTCGGGCTTGCATGCCGATTGCTTTGCGGAGGATTTGCGTGCAAGCCTGGCCGATAGCGACGTGATGCGGCGACACTTCGCGCAGGTCGCACAGACGGGCCTGATGGTGATGCGCAATCCGGCCGGGCGCGAGCGCAAGGTCGGCGGCAAGGATTGGGCCGAGCGGCGTCTGTTCGATCACGTGCGGGATTCCTGTGCCGACTTCGTGCTGATGCGCCAGGCGGAGCGCGAGGTGCTCGGGACGGTGTGCGATCTGGCGGCGGCGGAATCTTTTGCCGAGGCGTTGCGGGCAATGCTGATCCGCGTTCGGAAATTGGCCGAGCCGTCGCCGCTGGGTGAAAGCTTGCTGCGCGTTGGTTTCCAATCGACGGCATTGACGGCGGAACCTGCGGAGGCCGCGAGCCGATGATGCGAATATTCGACGACTGGCTCTTGTTGCCGCAGCGTTTCGCCGTGCATGAGCCGAGCGCCACCGCAGTGCTGGCCGACGTGCATCTGGGTTACAGCGCCGCCCGGCAACGTCTCGGCGATGCGATTCCGTGGCGCACGGTTGAGGAGGAGATGGCGCCGCTGACGGTTGCCGCCGCATCATGTGACATTCGCTCGCTGGTGGTCGCCGGCGATCTGTTCGAGCGCGGTTTCGATACAGCGATCTTCGAGCAATGGATGGATGTGCTGAATCGGCTCAAGATTCGCTTTGTGGGATTGGTCCCGGGCAATCACGATCGCGGCGCCAATCCATCGCTGATGCCGCTGTTGTCCGAGGATTACGATGTGGCCGGCTGGCGCATTCGGCATGAGCATGAAGCCAGCGAAAGCGGGAAGACGGTGTCGGGGCACTGGCATCCCGCGATTCGCTGGAAAGGGCGCAAGGTTCCATGCTTTTTGACGCGAGGCCAACATTTGATCCTGCCGGCGTTTTCGCGGGACGCCGCCGGCGTCGATATGCGCTCCGGCGCGCGCTGGCGCGGCTGGGATTGCTACGCGCTGTGCGGGAGCAAATTCGCCGCACAACGCCTCGAGCCACGATGCTGACGGTATCGATTATTTTCGCCGACTTCTACAGGCGCCGCCTGAAAATCCTCCCGACAAAATGCCCCCGTTGCCGTAGACGCCGTAGATCACGCCTGGGGTTGTCGGGTGCATGCCGGGAACATAGGCGCCGTTGACGTTGTTGTGCCAGATATTGCCGATCCACTTGCCCTGGCTTTCCGGGATGCAGACGCCATTGACACAGCTTGGGCTGTCGAATGGATCGGCCTTGGCGGTTGTTTGCGCCGTATTCAGCTTGTCGAACTTCGCCGCGAGTTCCTTCACGTCGGCGGCAAGGGCCTTGATCGCGGCGACATTGGCGTTGTGGGCCTCGCGCAAGTCGGCAAGTTGTTTATCAATGCTCGCTTTTTCGGTGGTCTGCGCGAACGCGGGCGCGGCGAGCCAGATCGGGGCGAGCAAGGAAATCGCGAATCGCTTCATGGAATCTCCTGTGGGAAGAACAAGTGACCGATAAGAATCCCCACCGGCATCGTCAGCATCGCTGCCACGAATGCGGCGAACCACGGATGGCGCTGGGCGGATTCAAGGCAAAACCGTGAAATCGTTGTTTTGTCATTGGCCACGGCGTAGAGGTCGTAACCGATCGCGGCGAAAATGCACACGGCCACCGTGATTCCAAACACCACGCACAGCCAAGATAAAGTTGTCATGATGGCCTCACTTTTTCGGGGTCGGGAACAGGCGCAATCCGTCATTAGCGCGGTTGAGCGTGCTGGGATTGACGGCGGCCTGGCCAACCTTCTTGTCCGCATCGACCAGCAGTTTTTTGAGATTCTTGATGGTCTCGCTGAGCTCGGCCGCCTTGCGGCGCAGTCGCTCGATCTCCAACTCCGTGGCGCTCGTTTGCTTCGGAGCGCACGAGCACGGCCTAGAAGCATCGTGTGCGTGGGGACAGGAGCAATTGGGCTTACGACAGGGGCACGCCGAAGTCTTTGCCGCCGGCAGCGCGATGCCCTGAATGGTCTTGATAGCATTGATTTGCTCGGGGCTGAGCGTGACGGCGCCGGCCTGGCCGACCACCGAGGCAACCTGATCCGCCGACAGCGTGATCGAGATGGTGCCGGGAATTGGCGGAGCGGGTGGAGGAGGAACGGGCGCAGGCGGCGGAGGATTGACGGCAACCGGTGGGAACGCGGCGATCACCGATTGCGGAATCGCCGTGCCGCCCGCCTGTTGCCAAAGCGTGGCAAGTTGCGTGATGTGCAGACCATTGGGAGCCAAGCCGGTTTTTGGATCGAACCAGTTCGGCGAGAACACGACGAAGGCCGACGGATCGCAAGCAGCTACTCCGGCCGGCGTGATCCACGCCCACGAGCCCCAGGTCTGGAGCTTGTAGCGGCCATTGGTGTCCACGCCGTTCCACCAGACGCCATGTCCGTTGTTCTGATCGGGCGCTGCCGGCGCATCCCAGACATCACTGCCGTTGCCGCTGAAATTATTGATCCAGGCATCGGGAACGTCCAGCATAAAGAGGATGCCGCCAAAGTATTGAATGGCGGTCTGGCACATGGCCGCATTGGTCGGGTCAATGTCGAGGGCATCGACGATGCATTGCTTGGCCGACCCCGCCGGCGCGCCGTTCATGCCGGCGGTCCAGCCCTGAATCAACGTCCCTTCATCCAGGCCGTTGTCGCCGCCGGAAAGCTGCATGTATTGATCTTCGAGAGCGGTCTCGACGAAGATGATTTCCGTGCCGACGTTGCCGGTGAATGTTCCCTGGCCATGACCGGCGGCGGCCCACATGCAATCGCCCAGCCGGTCATTGCCGTACATGGGGAACTGCAACAGTTTGGCCCAATCGATCGGCAACGCAACTGCTTTCAATCCCTTCAAGGGCGCGAGCTGGAAGCGCCGTTGGGGATGGCCTTTCTTCATCCTCTGGCGATCATGGAAATGGAACGGCCTCCATTTGCCATTGATCTTGCGAACGATGGTCCGCTTGCCGAGGCCGGCCGGCTTGTCCTTGGCGTCGTGAGCCGAGGCCATGCCGGCGAACATGGCCCATGCGCATACGGAGAGCGCGGCGAGAAACATGCGAATCATGTTGGTTCCTTTCGGAAAAAACGCAATTGAAACGGAATTGCTGTCTGCTGTCTGCTGTCTGCTGTCTGCTGCCTGCTGCCTGCTGCCTGCTGCCTGTTAATCCGCCGGTACGAAGATGGCTTCGATGGCCGCGATGAGGGCGGCCCAGTTGATGTTGCCGGTGCTCAGGTAGGTCAGCGTGTATTCACCGATAATGGCGAGAATCTGCAAGAGCGTGCCGCCGGCCAATTGTTTCGCCTGGACGGCATTGGCGACATCGGGTTGCGACAAGATGCGCTCGGCAATCTTTCGCGGCAAACCTTGCCCGAAATGCGCGTCGAGCACATCGGCATGCATCAGCCCTTCAAGAACGCTCGGGTCGGTCATGGTTTTCCTTTCATGTTGTGAGGATTCGTGGACCCACGGCGCGCACCGCGATCCGGGAGCGCCGACAGGTTTTTTGCGAACACCAAAAAGGATTGACGTGGCGTCGTGCCGGGTAGGTAGGTGAAGTGTAACGCGCAAGGCGACGCGCGCAAAAGTCAGTTGTCAGCGACTGCTACGGCGGCGACACGACATCGTCGTGCTTGCTCCAGTCAGCGGCCTTGTTCGCATCGCCGTGCACATGGCGCAAATAGGTGCTGGCAACATCCGTGCGCTTGACCATGGCGATGACGCGTCGCTCCGGTGTGCCGTCCACGACCGGCAGCGCGTCAAGGTCGTTTTCGGCAAACAACTCCGCGGCGCGATCGAGCCGATCATCCGCATGAAGCGGCGTCACGTCGGTGCGCATCAGATCGGCCGTCACGATCATCGCCAGCAAACTGGGCGATTGCGAAGCCAGATAAACTTCTTCGAGGCTCACCATGCCGAGCAACCGCCCCGTGTCATCGGTGACGGGCAGTGCCGTGAAGTCGGCTTTGCTCAAGCGCTCGATCACATCTTCCAGGCAAGCGCCGGGCCGCAGGGCCGGAACTTGCTGTCCCGGCACGATGAATTGGCTGATGCGCAGGTCCATCAGCACGTCGCGCACATAATCCCCCTGATGCGCGGGCGATCGGGATCGGCTTTCCACCTGCGAACTGTAGATGGATTGTTCATCGGAAAGAAGGAACGTCAACGCACACACCCAGAGCGTCGGCAGCAAAAGGTTGTAGTTGCCGGTCATCTCACTGACGATCACGAGAGTCGAGAAAGGGGTCTTGGCAGCGGCGGCGAAGAAGCCGGCCATGCCGACAATGACGAAATTCCCCGGCCGACCCACCAGGCTTGGCGACAGCCAGTGCAGGAAAAATCCGAGCGCCCCGCCGCCGCAACCGCCGATCACCATCGACGGCCCGAACACGCCGCCCGACCCGCCGCTGCCGATGGTCAGGCCGGTTGTCAATATCTTGCCAAGAGCGACGGCCAGCAGAAGCACCGCGAACCTCCCGGCCGCGTCCCCGTCGAGCTGCGATGTCATGCCCTCTTCAAGAATTCCATAGCCGAACGAAAGGACGGAGAGGACCTCCTGTTTTTCGTCCACAGAATAATAAAAGGCATAATACAGCGCCAACCCGACCACGCCCGTCAAGAAAGCGCCGATGGCCGGGCGAAAATGCGGCCGAATCGCCATGCGCCGAAACAGAAACGTGAAGCTGTAGAAGGAGCGCGTGTAAATCATCGCCAGGAAAACGAGGAAGACGGCCAACACGGTGTAAGAAATCAGCGACAACGGATTGCCGAACGACATGACGCCGATCAAATCGGGATTCAGTTTGAAGAGCGGATCCCAGCCAAAAACCAGGCCGAAGGTGCAATAGGCGATCACGCTGGCCAGGCCGGCCGGGATGATGACCTCCGACTCGAAATCGGGCGAGCGATACAGCACCTCGGCGGCGAAGAGCGCGCCGGCCAAGGGTGCGCGAAAAATGGCGGCGACGCCGGCGCCCATGCCCGCAGCCATCAGGATGCGCCGCTCGGCCGGGCGCAAGCGCAGCAGATTGCCGATGAACGAGCCGAAGCCGGCGCCGATCTGAGCGATTGGCCCTTCGCGCCCTCCCGAGCCGCCGGTGCCGAGCGTGATCGCGCTGGCGATGATTTTCACCAGGGGGACAATCGGCCGGATATATCCCTGCTTGTGGTGGTACGCGGCAATGGCAGCGTCGGTGCCGTGCCCCTCCGCTTCAGGCGCCAGCGTGAAAACGATGAACCCGCTGATGATGCCGCCAATTGCGGGAATAATCAGAAGCAGCCACGGGCGGAATTTCTGATCGGTCTCCTTGAGCAGGTCCTTGAAAATAGCCGGCTCGCCGCTCGGACCATGGGGCCGATAGCCCGCTGCTTCGTCCAGCGCGTAATGCGCGACAACCTGGCACGCCGCGTAGAAAACGACCGCGCCCAACCCAGCAACCAACCCGACGACCAGCGACAATGCGAGCAGCCTCGCTTGCGGCCGAAGTCGCTTGCGGCTCAACTCCCAGAACTCCGGGAACCAGCGAAAAGGGTGCGATGGCCTGGCAGAACCCGATTCCGATTCAGCGCTCATGCGAAATATCCTCCTGACTCCCGATCATCCTTCTTCGCCGGCGACCAGCGGGCTCTTGAATTCCGCCAGCTTCTTGTGCAGCGTATTGCGGTTGATCCCCAGGCGAGCGGCGGCTTTCACCAGTACGTTGTCGCACAGCGGCAGCACCTGCTCCAAAAGCTCGCGCTCGACGCCGCGAATCAGGCGGTTGTAGAGATTGCCATCCTCGGCGGCAACACTTTGCAATGCCGTGCGGATGAGTTGCTCGATCAAGGCGTCGAGGTCGGCCGGCTTACCATGCGCAACACGCATGCGGCGTTCCTGGCCCGGCTGCATCAAATCGAAGCGAACCTCTTGGCCGTGCGACACGACGACGGCCCGTTCGACGAAATTCTCCAGCTCGCGGACGTTGCCAGGCCAATCGTGATGGCGCAATTTCTCGAGTACGGCGGCTGGGATCTCTGGCGCTTCGCGGCGATTCTCCTCGCAATAGCGCTCCAGGAAAAAGCGGGCCAGCGCCGGGATGTCCTCGGCCCTGTCGCGCAACGGCGGCAGGTAGATCGGCACCACGTTCAAGCGATAATACAAATCCTCGCGGAAACGCCCCGCTTCAATCTCGTCTTCAAGGAAGCGGTTGGTCGCGCCAACGACGCGCGTATCGACGCGGATGGTTCGGCTCTCACCGACGCGCTCGAACTCACGCTCCTGCAAGACGCGCAGCAGCTTCACCTGGAGCTTGGGTGTCATGCTGTTGATTTCGTCAAGGAAGATGGTGCCGCCGTGCGCCGCCTCAAATCGGCCCGTCTTGTTATCGACCGCGCCGGTGAATGCCCCTTTGATGTGGCCAAATAGCTCGCTTTCGAGGAGGCTTTCGCTCAAGGCGCCGCAGTTGACGCGGACATAAGGGCCATCCTCGCGCGGGCTGAGGCGGTGAATGTTCCGGGCAATGACTTCCTTGCCGGTGCCGGTCTCCCCGATGAGCAGAACGCTGGCACGCGAGGAGGCGACGAGGCGCGTAAGGCGATAAACCGCACGCATGGCAGGACTTTCGCCGACGACTCCGGGCAGCGGCGCATCGAGCAATTCCTTGGCATGCGCTGCTGCCATGATGTGCAATCCTCGTCAGATGGAACGCAATCGTTTCACGCCAACCGCTGGCGGTGGGGGAGAGTGGAAAGCCCGCGTGGTTAGGATGTTATATGAAAAAGCATCTGTTGTGCCAGAAAGCACAACGTCCAGAAGGCTGGCTCCTGCCTCAATGCTGAGCATTGACCGACAATGATTGAGGCAAATAGGGCCGCCGTCTGCTGGAGCAACTTGTGCGGCCTGAATCGCTTATGCCTGACCGTGCCCGTTCCCTATTTGGGGCACGGGTGCTAACTTTCTACATACGCTGGATGCTGAGCGCCGGCAACGCCTTCTGGAGTTCTGCGACTCCCGCGTCCGTTACCCTCGTGTGGCGGAGGTCAAGCGATTGAAGGCTCTTCAGTTGGGCCAGTTCCTTCAGGCCCGTGTCCGTCACCTTTGTATTGGAGAGGACCAGCCCTTGCAGGCTCTTCAGCCCGGCCAACTCCTTCAACCCCACGTCCGTCACCTTCGTGTCGGAGAGGACCAGGCTTTGCAAGCTCTTCAGTCCGGCCAACTCCTTCAGCCCCGCGTCTGTTACCTGCGTCCAGTGAAGGTTCAGCTCTTGCAGGCTCTTTAGCCCAGCCAGCTCCTTTAGCCCCGCGTCCGTCACCTCGGCATGCCAAAGGTCTAGCGACTGCAAGCTCTTTAGCCCAGCCAGTTCCTTCAGGCCCGCGTCCGTTACTTGCGTACAGCCGAGAGCTACCGATTGCAGGCTCTTCAGGCCGGCCAACTCCTTCAGGCCCGCGTCCGTTACCTTCGTACCGAAGAGGTGCAGCGATTGTAGTCTCTTCAGCCCGGCCAACTCCTTCAGGCCCGCGTCCGTTACTTTCGTGTAGCCGAGATCTACCGATTGTAGGCTCTTTAGCCCGGCCAACTCCTTCAGCCCCGCGTCCGTTACTCTCGTACCGAAGAGGTGCAGCGATTGCAAGCTCTTAAGCCCGGCCAACTCCTTCAGGCCCGCGTCCGTTACTTGCGTGCTGGCGAAGCTCAACGATTGCAGGCTGTTCAGCCCCGCCAATTCCTTCAGCCCGGCGTCCGTTACTTGCGTGTGGTCTAGCCACAGCGTTTGCAAGCTCTTCAGCCCGGCCAACTCCTTCAGTCCCGCGTCCGTTATCTCTGGGCCGCAGACGTTCAGCGCTTGCAGATTCTTCAGGCCGGCCAGTTCCTTCAGCCCCGCGTCCGTTACATGCGTACCGAAGAGGTCCAGCGCTTGCAAATTCTTCAGGCCGGCCAGTTCCTTCAGCCCCGCGTCCGTTACCCCCGTAAAGACAAGGTCCAGACCAAATGCGGTTTTCGGTTGCGGCAACTGGGCCACAACGCCCGCTTGCCACGTGGAGAAACGGAACGCTGGCACCACGCCTGTCTTTACCTCGGCAGCTTCACGGAGAGAATAATAGGCCAATGGAACGGACGACATCCATCCGACGCGAGCACCAGCCTTTTTCCAGGGGGCAACGAGTTCTGCCGGCAATTCCGCAGTCTTTTCCGGCGTCGCCTTCTGCGCTTCCCCAGCACAGGGAACCGCAGCGAGCGCGCTGACGACGGCAATCGAGGCCAGGAAAAGTCGTGTCATAACGAGCCTCCGTATGTGACCACGGTGGGCAGATCTCGCGTTCAGGATCGCACTGACATTGTAGTCCGGCTCGTTCTGGTGAATCAAGCTTGCATTGCAAAGCCGGGGTGTCGGTGTATGCGTGAAACGCATCGACGTAAAACCTTGAGCCCAATGGGGATCGCCTTCGAGAATTCATTTCACGCTTGTCGCCGGTCCAAAGATCGGTGGTTGTGCCCCTCCATTTTGGGCCGGCCCTCTGTAAAATGATCTCGCTGATTTGTAGCGCTCCAAGACATAGCTCCGAGGGCGGAACGGATGGCGATACTGCGCTGGTTAATGTGTCTGATCGTTCTTCCTTCCGCTTTCGTCCACGCTCAGACGAATGACAAGGCACCGAAGCCCTGGTTTCTCAAGCCGGGCGTGCGTCCGTCAATTCCGACTGGCGTTTCCAAGTCCGCCAATCCCATTGACGCGTTCATATCGGCTCAACACAAAGCGAGGGGACTCACGCCGGCCGGCCTTGCCGATCGACGGACGCTGCTGCGGCGCGTTTATCTCGATCTTGTCGGCATTCCGCCTACCATCGCGGAGCAGGACGCCTTTCTGCAAGATCAATCTGCGAATGCTTACGAAAAGGTGGTCGATCGCCTTCTGGCCAGCGAGCAACATGGCGTCCGCTATGCCCGGCACTGGCTCGATGTGCTGCGCTACGCCGACGTGGACGAGGGCATGATCGCGAGTTCGGGCATTCATCTGTGGCGCGATTGGGTCATCAACTCGCTCAACGCGGACTTGCCGTACGATCAGTTTGTGTGTGCCCAGTTGACGGGTTATCGCACCGCCGCTCGCGTGGAGGTATCGGCCCTTGGTTTTCAAGAGCGCGTGCTGCCCAGGCCCGATGATGTGTTCGCCCTTGGGTTTCTTGCCCGCGGCGCGGTCGTTCACGGCGACAAGGAGATTCAGGAATTGCCGATCGCAGCCACCGAGACCGTGGGTACCGCCTTCCTGGGCATGACCGTCGGCTGCGCCAAGTGCCATGATCACGAGTATGACCCGATCACGCAGCGAGACTTCTACGCCATGAAGGCGCTGTTCGATCCGCTCGCGCTCAAGAAACTGATTCTGGCCAATTCGGCCGAGGCGATCGCGCATGGCAAGACTCTCGATGCACTGGAAAAGAAGCTGAGGGCGGTCGAGACGCCGATGCTGGCATTGATCGCTCCTTACAAGAAAAAACTGTTCGACGAACGCGTCGCCCAGCTTCCCGACGATGTGCGTGCCATCATTCTGAAGCCGGCGAAGCAGCGTAGCGTCGAGGAGGAGAAGATCGCCGACGATTATTTTCCGATTCTGCGCATCGACGTGAGCAAGATCATGCTGATCATGCCGGAGGCGGAGCGTCAGCGCTACGGGAAGCTCGTCAAGGAATACCAGCAAGTGGAGCAAGCTCGCGCCGCCGCCGCGCTGCCTGTCTTTTGGACCGTGGAGGTCGATGCCAAGAAGGCGATGGAAAAAAGCCACATCCTGACGAGCGGCGATCCATTGCGGCCACAGAAGCAGCACGAGGTCAGCCCGAGTTGGCCGTTTGCGCCGCCGAAATTGGAACTGCGCCATGGCCGGATCGAGACCTTTGCGGAATGGCTCACCGCCCCCGAGAACCCGCTGTTCGCCCGCGTGGCCGTCAATCGACTTTGGCAATGGCACTTCGGCGTGGGTTTGCAAAAGACGCCGAGCGATTTCGGCAAGCTCGGCGGCACGCCGTCCAACCCGGCCTTGCTCGATTGGCTGGCGTCCGAATTCATTGCCCGCAAATTCAGCATGAAAGCGATGCACCAGCTCATCGTCACCTCGGAAGCCTACCGACGCGCGTCGGTGGCAACCAGCACCGCTGAGGAGCGGGGCAATCTCAAAATCGATCCAGGCAATGTGTACCTCTGGCGCTTCCCCTTGCGCCGGCTGGAGGCTGAGGTCCTGTGGGATTCGATCTTCAGCGCCGCCGGGAATCTCGACCTCAAAATCGGCGGACCGTCGTTCGATTCGAGGACGGGAGCAGCCAGGCGCGGCGCGTACCTGATCCGCGGCTACGCGAGCAATCGTGAGATCGTGCCGCCGTTCTTGCAGGCGTTCGACGCGGAAGACGGCCGCGCCCCATGTCCACTGCGGACGCACACGGTGACCGCGCCGCAGGCCCTGTTCCTGATGAATAGCGGCGTGATCGACGCGGCCTCCAGGCGGTTTGCGGAGCGGCTCAAGAAAGCGGCCGGCAACGATCTCAACGCCGCCGTCGATCTTGGCTATCGCACCGCGGTTGGGCGGCCTCCCTCGGCAACGGAAATGGACGCCGCTCTCAAATACCTCGACCGTGATCCGACTTCGTTGCCGGGCTTCGCGTGGCTGCTGTTCAATCTGGATGAATTTGCTTTTGTGCGCTGATTCTTGGGCGGAAAGACGTGTCCTAATGCACACAACGAACATCTATCCCTGCAATCGGCTCAACCGCCGCGGCTTCTTCTTCCAGGCCGGCGGCGGTTTTCTCGGCATTGCCCTCGGCGCACTTTTCGCCAAAGCGGGTTCAACCCGGCCCCTTACAGGGCTCGGCTCGCCAAAAGCGAAATCGGTCATCTTACTGTTCATGTGCGGCGGCGTCAGCCATATCGACACCTTCGATCCGAAGGATAATCGCTGGGCCGGCACACTGATCGACGCCACCGGCTTCGGCGACAATCAAGCCGAAATGCGCCGGCCCGTGATCCCGTGCTTGCGAACCTTCACCCGCCATGGCCGGTCTGGGATTTCCGTGTCCGATTGGTTCCCGCATATCGGCAGCGTCATCGACGAGATCGCCGTCGTCCGCTCGATGTGGTGCAACGAGGTGAACCATTTCCCGGCAGCGATCGAGTGCTGCACCGGGCATCAGGGCCGAGCGTTCGATCATCCGACGCTCGGCAGTTGGGTGACGCATGCGCTCGGCAGTGCGAACGAAAATCTGCCTGCCTTCGTGAACATCGGTCGGCCGTCCTCGCCTGTGCAATTGAGCGGCGGGTATCTCGGCGCGAGCGTGGCGGCCACGCCGTTTCAGCCGGGGGCCGAAGCCGTGCCGAATCTGGCTCCCCCACCCGGCACGAGCGCCGAGGAGCGCGCCCGGCGGATGGATGCCCTTCGCCAGATGAATCAGGAGTTCCGCCAGCGCTACGCGCTCAATTCCGAGATCGCGGCGCGGGCGCGGTCTTACGAATTGGCCGCCCGTATGCAGCTTGCCGCGCCGGAAGCGGTCGATTTCTCCAGCGAACGCCAGCACGTGCTCGATCTCTACGGCATCGGCGCCGGCGCCACCGACGACTTTGGCCGGCAGATGCTGCTGGCGCGGCGGTTGGCGGAACGCGGCGTGCGCTTCATCCAGGTTTGCCACGCGGGGGGTGGCAACGGCGCCTGGGACGCCCACAATGACATTCGCAGCCAGGGACCGCTTTGCCGCGCCACCGACAAGCCGATCGCCGGCCTGATCCGCGATCTCAAACAACGTGGCCTGCTCGACGAGACGCTCGTGGTCTGGACCAGCGAATTCGGCCGAACCCCGTGGTCGCAGAACACGACCGGCCGCGATCACAACCCGCGCGGTTTCACCTCCTGGCTCGCCGGCGGCGGCGTCCGGGGCGGCATCGTCCACGGCGCCACCGATGATTTCGGCTTTCGCGCCGTCGAAAATCGGCACTACTTCAGCGATCTGCACGCCACGATCATCCATCAGCTCGGCATCGATCCTCACGGCATGGAAGTCCAGGTCCTCGGACGCACCATGCGTTTGGTCGAAGAGGGGCACGGCCCAATACGCGAAATCCTGAGTTAAAAAAGGTGCGGAGTCGCCATGAGAATCACTCGCATCGCCGCTTACCGTGTTGACCTTCCCTTGCACGAAGGAAGTTACAAGTGGTCCGGCGGCAAGTCGGTCAACGTCTTCGACAGCACCGTCGTCCAAATCGACACCGACGCCGGCATCATCGGGTTCGGCGAAGTCTGCCCGCTCGGGCCGTTCTATCTGCCCGCTTACGCAAACGGCGTTCGCGCGGGCATCGCGGAGCTTGGGCCTCATTTGCTTGGCGCCGATCCGCTGGAACTGGAAAAACTCAATCGCCGCATGGACGCCGCCCTCAAGGGGCACGCCTACGTCAAATCCGGCATCGACGTGGCCTGCTGGGACATCCTCGGCAAGGCAACCGGGCAACCCGTCTGCACCTTGCTCGGCGGCCGCAACGGCGAGGATTTTGGCTTGTACCGCGCCATCTCGCAGGAAGCGCCGGAAGCAATGGCGGCACGCGTCGCCGGCTATCGCGCCGAGGGCTATCGCCGCTTTCAACTTAAGGTCGGCGGCGATCCGCACGATGACATCAAACGCATTCGCGCCGTCGCCGCCAAGCTCCAGCCCGGAGATCGTCTGATCGCCGACGCCAACACGGGTTGGCTAATGCACGACGCCATGCGCGTGGTCCGGGCCGTGCGCGACATTGATGTCTACATCGAGCAACCCTGCGCCACCTATGAGGAATGCCTTAGCGTGCGCCGGCACACCGATCATCCGTTTGTGCTGGACGAGGTTATTGACGGCATCGACATGCTGCTGCGCGGCCGGGCTGACCTGGCGATGGATGTCGTGAACATCAAGATCAGCAAGTTCGGCGGCCTGACGCGCGCGAAACAGGCGCGCGATTTGTGCGTGGCGCTCGGCGTCGCCATGACACTGGAAGATAGCTGGGGCGGCGACATCGTCACGGCGGCGATCGCCCATCTCGCGCACAGCACGCCGCCGGAGTTGCTCTTCACCGCCACCGATTTCAACAGCTACGTGACCGTCAGCATCGCCGATGGAGCGCCGCGTCGCAAGAATGGCCGGATGGCGGCATCAACGGCGCCGGGGCTGGGGGTTGCACCGAGGATGGAGGCGCTCGGTAGGCCGGTGGTTTTGGTTCAATAGGCACTCGTTTAGCGTTCGCATTGTGCCAAGTGGCTCTCGAAATATAACTTCCCTAATTGGTGGCCTTCGATTTTTGTAGGGTGGGTCGAGCGTACTCGCGAGGCCCACCACGCATCTGCAAGGAATGGTGGGCCTCGCGAGTACGCTCGACTCACCCTACGATAGACCGATGAATCGGGAAGTTATTTTCCGAACGTCACCAAACGCGATTCTTGATGCCCACTACCTTTGCGAATTTCTTCAGCCCCTTCGCGTAAATCTCCGCCCATGCGGTTTCGGGTTGAACCGTCGCGCGGAATTTCACCATGCGGGCAACGGCGTCGGCGACCGTGTAATCGGCCGCTCCCCCGTTCTGGCGGCGGCGATGATTTTCCAGCGCCGCCAACGCCGTCACCGCCGCTCCCAACGCCGGCCCTTCATCGGACGCGAGCAGTTCCAGCGGACGGTTGAGGACGCTGGCGAGAATCTCGCACATGAGCCGGCTGCGGGCGATGCCGCCGGAGACGGTGATGCGCGAGATCGATTGGCCGGACGCCTCGTGTTGCTGGACGCCCAGAGCAATCAAGTACGCCAAGGCTTCAAGCGCCGCGCGGAAACGCCGACCGTTTTCCTTCGGCTGTTTCGGCTCCCAGCGAAATCGCGGCTTCATGACCCCCAGCGACGGCTCGGGATAAACGAATGGCAGTACCATCGTCCCCTTGTAGGCTGGCGGCACGGCGCGGGCGGCATCTTCCAGCATCGTCCAATCGGGCTCGGCGCCGACGATCTTGTTCAAAAACTGCGCCCCGTTGTTGTAGCAGCGCATCCACAAATACGGGCCCCAGTTGAGCCGCATCACGTCGAGATCATCGCCGTGCGGCAACTGGACCGACGACGAATTGACGACCGCCGAAGAGCCGAGGATGATCGCCATCTGGCCCGCATCCACGGCCCCGCCGCCGATCAAGCCCGCTTGCTGATCGTCGGAGGTCGGAAAGATCAGCGGTTGAACGCCTGATTCCACTGCCAGCGGACCGATCGGCTCGAACTGATCGATGATGCGCGGCAAGCGGCTCCAGGCCAATTCGCGGTAATCGGGGCATTCGATGGCGTCAAGCATTGGCTTGCACCATTGGCCGGTGCGCAGATCCATGATGCCGGTCGAGGCGGCGCAGGACACACTGGTGACATCGAAGTTGCCCGTCAGATAACCGGCGGCGAGGGAGCCGTGCGAGAGGATTTTGGCGGTGCGCTGCCATTCATCCATCGGGAGCTTGCCTTCGTCCTTGACGAGATGGCTGAGGCTATAGCGCATCGCCCACGGACCGCCAATCAATTCGCGCACCTTGTCCTGGCCGCCGAGCCGCTTGAGTCCCTTGGCGTGATACTTGGCGAGAGTGGCATCGTTCCAGCAAATGGCCCGGCGGACCTGGTTGCGGTTGGCGTCGATGCGGCCCGAGGTGTGATGCGTCGCGGAAATGCCGCCGGCGAGCCAATCGTTGAGTCGGCCCAATTCGCGCAGCCGATTGGCCATCGCGCGTACGCTGGCCCGCGCTTGCCCTTCAAGCTGCATCAGGTTCAGCTCGGAGACGCCCCCCTTGGTCCAGAGATCGGTCGGCAACCGCACCTGGGCGACAGTGTTGCCGTCGAGATCGAACGCCAAACACTTGACGCCGCTGGTCGAGAAATCCCAGCCGGTGATGATCGCAGTCGCCGGGATGTTTGGTTGGGGTACGGTCATGCGTGTGCATCCAAGGATGGTTGATTGTCCAAGGGCTGCGACGATGAGCTCGCTGGCGGTTTCGCGCTCTTTGCTGAACTGCGGAACTTTTACCGCGCCGGCGCTTCCCTGCGCGAAACCGCCAAGCGAGCTTCCATGTTGCAATCCATGAAAGGAGGGTGTGCGCTACGCATTTACTTTGACTACAACAATCGTGTGCGAGTTTCCACGTATCCTTTGCCGCGAGAATTGGTATGGCAACCTCCGCTGATCCGGTCGCGTCGGCCCTTGAGCGCTGGCGCGACAATCTCATCGACTTGACCCGCCGCAATCCGCTCTTGCATCTGAGGCCCAACCGCACCAGCTACCTGGAAATCGTGCAGCCCGACTGTCGGCAACTTCATGACCGCTTGCTTACCCAGGGCAAAACCTGGCCGTTCCATCTGCCGTCTGAAACCGCAAAGAACTCGAAGAAAAGCAGCAAGGCGACCGAGCCGCGTCCCAACGAGATTGTGGCCTCGGGCCTGGAGCGCGACGATTTGTTGCGCATCCTCACGAATCTCTACCGCCGGGCCCTGACCGATTATCGCGAGCGCGGCCTGCACATTTTGCACCTGGCCGTCGGCATTCTCGATTGGCGCGATGGGGAGGACATCTTCCGCTCGCCGCTCTTGCTTTTGCCAGTGGAGTTGCAACGTCACTCGCTCAAGGCTCCGTTCCTGCTTGCCGCCGTGGAGGAAGATCCGATCGTCAACCCGGCATTGGCGGCACGCTTGAAGCAGGAATTCGATTTCAGCCTGCCGCCGGCGCCGAGCGACTGGGAGGAGAACAAGCCGGACCAATATCTAGCGGAAGTCCAGGCGGCCATCGCCGGTTTGCCGGGTTGGCAGGTGCAGGACGCCGCGATTCTGACGTTGTTCTCGTTCTTCAAGGGGGTCATCTTTCAAGACCTGCATGACAATGCCGAACGTGCGCGCTCGCATTCGATCGTGCAAACCTTGGCCGGCACACCGGCGTCCTTGCAGAAGCAAGCCGCGCTGGACGAGAAAGAGCTGGATGACAAAGATCCGCAGAGCGCCTATCACATTCTCGATGCCGATGGCAGTCAGTGGCTCTGCCTGGAAGCGGCGGCGCGCGGCGAGAGCTTCGTCCTCATCGGGCCCCCGGGAACGGGCAAGAGCCAGACCATCGCCAATCTCATTGCCGACCGCATCGCCAACGGCAAGAAGGTTCTTTTCGTCAGCGAAAAGATGGCCGCCCTCGAAGTCGTCTACAAACGGCTCTGTGCCGTCGGCCTGGGGGAATTCTGCCTGGAGCTCCACAGCCACAAGGCGAACAAGCGCGAGGTCATCAAGGAATTGGCCCGCTGTTACAACGAGAAGCTGCCGCCGCAAGCACAGCCGAGCGCCGACGATTTCGCTCGCCTGAAGCAACGCCGCGATCGATTGAACGCCTATGCGCGGGCGTTGCACCAATTACGCATGCCGATGCACAAGAGCGTGTGGGACGCGCTCGCCGAATTGCCTCGCTGGCATGAGCTGCCCATGATACCGCTCGGACTGACGCCAGATCGGCTCGCGGAGTTCAAGCCGGAACATCTCGATGAATTGCAGCAACTCTTGCAACGCCTGCAACACCATTGGCACATTCGCAGCGAAACGAATTATCCGTGGCGCGGTTTCAAGGCCGAGCGCTATTCGCTGCAACTGCGCGACGAGATCGTCGCCCTGATCGATCGCATCCGCAGCAAGGACGATAAGCTCCGTTCCTCAGCGGCCAATTACGCCAAGCAGCTTGGCGTGTCCGGCTCGATCTCCGATTTGCTTAAGCTTGGCGATCTACTGGAAAATCGCCCGCCGCACGCCATGCCCGCGTGGCTGAGCATTGCCGACTTCGCCGGCTTCAACACCGATTTCGAAAAGTGCGCCGATCAATATCAACGGCTGGGGCAGGCACGCAAGCCCTTGACGGAGCGCTATGGCGCCGGCCTGTGGAAGCAGCCGAACGGCGTCGCGGCGAAAATCGAGACGGCCTGGAAAAGTGTCATGCCACTGCTGGCCCCGGGCGATGAGCGAGGCGCCGATTTCTTGAAACTTCAGCAAAAACTGCGTGCCTGGGCTGCCGACACGCAGAAGCGCATCCCGAACTGGCTCACCGAAATGCGCGCGCTCGAGAAATGGCTGGCCCTGCCATTGCCCGTCGGCGTCGGCTCCAGCGCGTCCGCAGCCGCTGGCGAGGTGAAGCTTGATCCGTCGATTGCCGCGGTGCGTGCCTTCGTGCGTCTCGCCAATCTCGGTGTCAGCGATGCGCCGCCCGACAAAGCCTGGCTCCTGAATCGCCAGACCGCCAAGGACGCCCTTGCCGCCATTACTGCGTCCAAGCCGGCATTCGTCCGTTACAAGCACCATCGTCAGCTGCTAATGCGCACGTACAGTGAAAAGCTGTTCGATCTCGACCTGGTCCGCATCGGTCAAGCATACGCAGGTCCATATCAGAGTTGGTGGTGCATCTTCAGCTGGCAATATCGCAAGGACCGCCGGGCCATCGCCAAATGCCTTCCGTCCGAAGTCTTGCCGACTACGGTGGCGCGCGACATGCAACTTGCGGGGGAGGCGGCGGCGGACAAGACGAAGCTTGAAGGCGAGCAAGCGGAGCGTGTGAAGCTCTTGGGCCGATATGAAAAGGGGCTCGACACCGATATCGAAGCTGCCGATCGGGCTGTCCGCCATGCTGTCGAGGCCTATGAACTGCTCACGGAATTCGAGTGCGAGCGTTTTCCGCCCAAGTGCCTGGAGGCGCTGACGGCCGGCGTTCCCGTGGAGAAGATTCGTTCGGCCGTCAAGCGGCTCAACGAATCGTTCGTCGCCTGGTCGCATCTGACACATGAAGTGCAGACACTGCTGCCGACGGCGCAGTTGCCGGTCGCCGGAGCGTCGCTGGAAGAATGCGCGCTGTCGGCGCTTTTGCAACATGCGAAGAATTTCCAGGCGAGCCTGAACCAATTCGCGGGTTTGGCCGATCCCCTGCTCGGCTCCGCGGCGCCGGCCGACATGCGGGCATTCGTTGCCGATCTCAAGCAAGCCGAAGAATTATTGGCCTTCGAGGCCGCCCAGGCCACCGAGGCGGAACGCTGGACCAAGCTGCTCGGCCCCGCCTTTCAAGGCGTCAGCACCGATTGGGATGCCTTGCGCAAAGCAATCACCTGGACGCGCCGCCTCCGTGAATGCGTCCATTCGATGCAAGGTGGCATCAGCGCGGTGCACATCCAGACCTCCACGGCGACGCCACCCGCTTCGCGCGAGCTGCGGCAAGCACTCGAACAATACCAGCACGCCCTGCACAGTCTCGAATTGCGCGTACGATGCGCCCGGTCCCCAGCTCGACGGCAAACCGCTGCGCGAGCAACCGCCGGAAGCCGTATTTGAGTTGCTGACGACGTGGCGCGACCGCGTCGGCGAGCTTTCGGATTGGGTCGATTGGCGCTACTTGCCCGACCGATTCGGGCATCTGGGCCTCAAGTCGTTCTGGAACCATCTGCAACAGCACGAAATCAAACGCGAGCGCGTCGTCGATCTTTTCCTGAAATCGTTCTGGAGCGGTTGGCTCGACGCGATGTTCCAAAGCGATCCGGTCCTGAACGCGTATCGCCGAGGCGAGCACGAGGCAACGCTCAAGGAATTCCGCGAACTGGATCGCAAAATCATTCAGCAAGGGGCGGGCCGCATCATAGCGATCCTCGATCCGCTGCAATCAAACCGCGACGGCGGTGAACCGGGAGTCGCTCTTTTGATGAAGGAGGCCCACAAGAAGACCAAGCATTTGACGTTGCGGCAGCTTTTCGACCATTTGCCCGCGCTCCTATTGCAGCTCAAGCCGTGCATGCTGATGAGTCCGCTGTCGGTTAGCCAGTTCCTGCCGGCCGGGATGCAATTCGATCTGATCGTGTTCGACGAAGCGTCGCAGATTCTCCCGGAAGACGCGGTCGGGGCCATTTATCGCGGCAAGCAGCTTGTTGTCAGTGGCGACAATCAGCAACTACCGCCGACCACTTTTTTTCAGCAAAACGCCGACGACGGCAACGAAGAAGAAGAGGTGCCGCTGTTTGAAAGCATCCTGGACGCCTGCCTCGGCGCCGGCGTGCCGCAGCGAATGTTGCGCTGGCATTATCGCAGTCAGCATGAGCATTTGATCGCGTTTTCCAATGAGTGCTTTTACGACGGTCGGCTGGTCACCTTTCCATCGGCTTCCCTTCAGGATTCAGCTTTCGGCGTGCAACTTCATCACGTCGCCGACGGCATCTATGATCGCAGCGGGCGGCGCGACAATCCGCGCGAGGCGCAGGTTGTCGCCCAACTTGCGCTCGATCATTTCCGTAACACGCCCGACAAGACGCTTGGCATCATCGCTTTCAGCTACGCCCAGATGGACGCCATTGAGGATGAGATCGAACGCCGGCTGCGCGATCAACCCGATCTGGAGCGATTTGTCCACGGTGATCGGCTCGAAGGCTTCTTCGTCAAGAACCTCGAAACGGTCCAAGGGGACGAGCGTGATGTCATTCTCCTCAGCGTGGGCTATGGCCGGGATGCTCAAGGCCGGATTGAGCTGAACTTCGGGCCGCTCAACCGTGAGGGGGGCGAACGCCGGCTCAATGTCGCCGTCACGCGCGCTCGGCAGCGCCTCATTGTCGTCAGTTCGATCCGGGCTCGCGATCTGGATCTGGCCGGCTCGAAAGCGCGCGGGCTGTCTCACCTGCGGCTTTATCTCGACTTCGCTGAGCGCGGTACCCTCGCGCTGGAGCCCGATGCCCAAGCGCCGGCGCCGTTCACGGGATTGCACGACGACGTCATGGCCGAGTTGAAGAAGCTCGGTTTCAACAGCGCCGCCATGATCGGCTGCGGATCGTGCCGGCTCGACATTGGCGTGCGCGATCCGAAGCAATCCGATCGCTTCGTGCTTGGCATCGAATTCGACGGCGCCGATCATGCTCGGGCACAGACGGCGCGCGATCGCGATCGCCTGCGGCCAGAAGTCTTCGCGCGCCTGGGCTGGAAGCTGCACCGCATCGGCGCGCCCGACTGGATTGCGCAAAGAAGAAGAATTGGCGCGTCTGCGCGAAGCCCTTTCCTTTTCCCACTCCAGTCACCAATAATGATGGAGAGATTTCGTCGCACTTGTCCTCTATTTCCCGAAAGGACCCAACGCATGCATGCCAAAGATGTCTCGAAGCTGGCACTGAAGTCCGCTCATGATACCATGTTGACGTATCTGGGCGATTTGTCCGACCAGGACATCACCGTCAGACCCGTTCCCGCCGCCAACAACATTGCTTGGCAGCTCGCGCACCTGGCGACGGCGGAAACCTATCTGCTCGGCGATCAAATACCCGGGGCGGTCTATCCGGAAATTCCAGCCGCCATCGTCGCGCTCGGCAATGAACGCACCGGCAAGGCCGATCCCCTCGGCGGGTATCTGCCCAAGGCTCAATACATCGAATGCTTGAACAAGCTGCGGGCTGCCACCATCGCTGCCGTTGACAAGCTTGCCGACGCCGATCTCGACAAGCCGGTCACGAACTCGATGGCCAAGTTCGCGCCGACGCTCGCCGCCTTGCTGATCCTGACCGCCAACCACACGCTCATGCACGGCGGCCAATTTACCGTGGTTCGCCGCGCCCTTGGCAAACCCGTGGTGATGTGATGGGGACGCTTCCCGAATACAACATGACCGGCATCGATTACGCCGACCGCCGGCATCTGGGCTACCACGGCCCGATCATCGACTTTCACGCCCACGTCATGGTCACGCGCCCGGCGATCCGCAGACCGGGCCGCCCACCGGCACGGGGCCCGGCGCCAGTCTCGCTCAGGCCGAGACCATGCTCGAGGTCGGCTCGGAGTTCGGCGTCATTCAGACCGCGACCATGTGCCCGGTCGATGATGTCGTCCCCCTGCGCGCACGATTCGGCGATCAACTCGTCTTCAATGCGATGATCAACAAGAAGAGCGCCGACGAAAACGACGATGAAGCCTTCCGCACGCTGGAGCGTTTCCTCGAGCTCGGCATCAAGATCGTCAAGCTCTGGTCGGCGCCGCGCGGCCGGGAGCGCGGGCTGTTCATCGACGCTCCGTGGCGCATCGAAGCGGTCAAGCGAGCGCGCTCGGCCGGGGTTCGCCTCGCCATGGTCCACGTCGCCGATCCCGATGTCTGGTTCCGCACCATGTACGCCGACGCCGCCAAGTTCGGCACCAAGGCCGATCAATACGTCGGCCTGGAGCGGATGATCGAATTGTTCCCCGATCTGATCTGGATCGGCGCCCACATGGCCGGCGACCCGGAGCATCCCGATCATCTCGAAGCGCTCCTGGAAAAATATCCTCATTTTTACATCGACACCAGCGCCACCAAATGGCAGGTGCGCGAGGTGTCGCCGCTCGCCGATGCCCATCGCGACTTGCTTTGCCGCTATCCGGATCGCTTCCTATTCGGCACCGACCTGGTGACGCGGCATCACCTGGAGCGCGAGCATTACGCGAGCCGCTACTGGTGCCAGCGGACGCTGTGGGAAAGTGGATGGAGCGGCCCCAGTCCGATCGCCGACAGCGACTGGACGCCCAATACCGGCGGCCCCGCGACACCAACGTTGCACGGCGTCGGGTTGCCCGACGACGTGGTCAGGTTGCTGTATTACGAGAACGCGCGGCGGCTGTTGAATCTGCCCGTCGTGTAGCGATGCACTCGCAACATCTCGCGTCGCTTGCTACGATGCGAAAAAGGAGACGGACATGATCGAATTGACCGAAGGGCAAGCGTTCGACGATGATGAAATTCCGATTGTCATTAATCCGCGAACAAAAAACAGCTATGTGCTCGTGCGCAAGGACGTTTTCGACCGGATTAAGGGACTGCTTTACGACGACGGTGAATGGGCCGCCGAGGAGCAGCTTCGTCTGCTGGCGGAGTCCGGAAAGCGAGCGGGCTGGGACGAACCCGGCACGGAAGATTACGACAGCTACGACGGAAGCGAAAGGAGAGCTACGTGACGCTCCGTACTGCATACCACGAAGCCGGACATGCCGTTGTCGGAATGGCGAAGGGAAATGTCCCCCTCTACCTTTTTGTTAACGGCGAGGATGGTGGATGCAAATGGCGCGAAGGGTCAAAGCGAGACGTTGCCATGGCAGTAGCGGGCTTTATCGCAGAAGAAATTTACGCGAAAGAGAAATTAGACGAACTCCCCCGGCGTCTAAGTGCTTCGTTCGCAGCTGGCGAGCGTGGTGGGCGGGACGACCTCGGAGACGCAGTGGACGCCGCTAAAAGTTTGCTGTCGAAGACAGTCGCCCAACCAACTGCGGAGGCCATCAAATCCGAAATCGAACGCGGGGAAGCAGAAGCTATCGAAACCCTCACTTCAGAGTGGCAGCGTGTCACGGAAATCGCAGAACGCCTCAACGCAAAACACAGGATTTGGGGAACTGAGATTACGAGCGGCTAATCGAACCGCAGCAATCCCGATTCGCGCGTGATCTTGCGGCGGATCGCAAATTGCAGCACGTCCTTGGCGGCACAAATCACGGCGAGCGATTTGGCGCGTGTGATGGCGGTGTAAATCAATTCCTTCGTCAGCAAACGTCGGCCTCCCGTCGGCGGCAAGACGACCATGACGTTGGCGTATTCGGAACCCTGGGCCTTGTGCACGGTCAGCGCGAACGCGAGTTCATGGGCCGGAAGCGCTTCGGCGGGGAACGAGACGCAGCCTCCCTGACGCCCAAAGAGGACGCGGAGGCCGCCGCCTTGTTGCCTCAGGGTGATGCCGACGTCGCCGTTGTAGAGCCCGCGGGCGGCGTCGTTGCGTGTAATAAGCACAGGTGCGCCGAGGAAAAGGCCCGTGCGCGAACTGGCATCGACGCGTGGCCGCACCAGGATTTCGAGGAAGGCGTTGATGTCGTCGCAACCCCAGGCGCCATCGCGCACCAGCGTCAGCAAGCGGAAGCGATCGAGCGATTGCAGGAGCCAGCCGTGGCGCGGATCGGATTCGGCGACGACCTCGATTTCATCCAACATCTCGGCCAGTGTCTGACCGTTGAGCGTGCTGCGGAAATAGGCTTGCTCAATCCAGACCTGCAAGAAGCCACGCAGTTCTCCTGGCGTCTTGAACTTTTGCTCCAATAAGTAGCAGCCGGTCGCGGATTCGAGATTGACCGGCAAGTGCGGCAGACGCTCGACGCTCAAATCCTGGCGGTTGATCGAATCGGCGACAGCGCGAATTTGCTCCTGCGAGCGATGGTTCGTTCGTAACAGCACCACACGATCTTGCAAAGGACCGGCTCCGGGGTGGCGCCCCAAACCCTCCGGCACCAGATGCGCGAGCACGGCGCCGGCGTCCACGGACGGCAATTGATCCTTGTCCCCCAGGAGAATCAACTTGGCGCCCGGCGCGAGCGCCTGGAAAAGCTGCGACATCACTACCAGGCCGACCATCGAAACTTCATCCACAATCACCACGTCGGCCGGGATTGGGTTCTCGCGGTGCCGGGCGAAGAGATTCCGCGAGGGGCGATAGGCGAGCAACTGGTGCAAGGTCGTCGCGCTCACATTGCACAGGCCCGCGTCAGGCGACGATGGCGACACGTGCTCCAGGCCCGCCCGCAGTGCATCGCTCAGGCGCTGGGCAGCCCGGCCGGTCGGGGCAGCCAGGGCGATTCGTCCCGCCGCGACGCCGCCACGCACGAGACAGCGCAGCAGCGTCAGGACGATCGATGTCTTGCCAGTGCCTGGCCCGCCGGAGATGATGGTCAGGTTGCTTGCCAGGGCAGTGTAAAGAGCAAGTTGCTGATCCCCATCGAGCTGAAGTGATTGATCACGCAGCACCGCCGGCACAATCGTCGCCCAATCCGCGCCGTTTTTGGCGACTTTCTCGACCAGGCGGTGCCTCATTTCGTCGTGGAATTTCTGCTCCGCATGCAGATATTTCTGGAAGTACAGAAAACGCCCCCCGGCGGCTTCATGGAGGATCACCGGCTTATGGTCCGTCGCCGATGTGCCGATCAGGGCGACGCAGCTTGTCCCTGCGATCGCTTCCATGATCCGCTGGGCCCACGCCGACGCATCCGGCTGGGGAACCGTATCGAGCAAGCGCCGCTCCAGCGCCGGCCGTGACGCTTCAATGCACAGGCTGCCTTCTTCCAGCGCGACAAGCATCAACAGCAGGATCGCGGATAGGGGCTCCTGATCGGCACCACCGGCGATTTCCAGCCAGTCGCGCATGGTGTAAAAATCGCTGCGCAGCAACATCGCGTTGTCCACGCCGCCCTGAAGCAAGCGCATCAGCTCCGGCCCCGCGGTGGGGAACAAATCTCGCAGGAACGGATATGGATCGATGCTTTCGAGCACGCGAATCCTCTTGTTACGACCGCAGCACCGCTTGCAAATCCAGATCGCGCGCCGTCGGACGATGAAAAAAAACGCCGCTGCTGTCGTCGCGGCCATTCAAGCCGCGGACGTAAAGATAAAACACGCCTGCAAAGCGCTCAAGGAACGGGAAGGTTGGCCCATGCACGCGCTGAAGCCAGCGCCTGGCCGCCTGGAGATAAAGCTGATACTGTCGGCAATAATCCGAGTCGGCCATGCTGCGCTCGATCTGTTCGTGGGTGTAGGCGGGCAGCAAGTTCGTTTTCCAGTCCAGGAGATAATAGCAACCGTCCTTGCGAAAAAGCAAATCCATGTAACCGGTGATGAATCGCTCGGTTGAGGTCGGCTCATTGGTTTCGGGGAAGAGGAATTCGATCTCGGCCAGGCGGTCGGCTTGGGGGATTTGCCAGAGTGGTCCACCGAGCGGGGCGAGCGGTGTCCGCAGGGCAAGCCACACGAGTTGGGCGATCTGGCCACGGCATGCTTCCTCGAGCAGGCTGAGTGGCGTCCGCGTGCGCAGAAGCGCGATATTGTGTTTGATCTCGTCGTCAATCCTTTTGCGGGCGTGGGCGCCGGGGCGGCACAGGTCATCCGACGTCTCGGCCCGGCCCACCTCAACGAAATCAATCTTTTCGAGCACCTTGTGAACCATGTCGCCGAAGATCGGCCCACGCAGCGGATCGTCGCCGTCGAGCGGGGCGGCAACTTCGTCGTTCACCAGCGGCGTTTGCTCGCCGAAGCTTATCCCCTCCCCGGTTGGCATGAGATGATGCCGGGCCATGCTCGTAAAAGACCGCGTGATGATGCGACGTTTCCCAAGGTTGGCGTCGAGCGCTGGAAAGAGGGGGCCGTCAATACGAAGGGGCGACGAGAGAGAAGTGAGGGGCGAGACATCGGCGGCCTTTTCTCGCCCGTCGCCCCTTGCCTCTAGCCCCACTTCAGGTGCGACGACATCGACGATCATCGGACCGAGCTTGATGTCCGGGGACGCCAATTCGAGCGCGGGCAACAGGACCGTGCCGAGGGGGCCAAGATATTGGTGCCCGCGCCTGGGCTTCTTGATGCGCGGCAAGTACAGCTTGAA
Source organism: uncultured Planctomycetota bacterium (assembly GCA_963767835.1). GTDB lineage: Bacteria > Planctomycetota > Planctomycetia > Gemmatales > Gemmataceae > SIAQ01. The sequence goes on along the minus strand of CAVYFY010000033.1, from coordinate 83,283 downwards.
GTTCGGCCGCGTCATCGCCACGTAGAGAAGGCGGCGATGCTCGGAAAGCTGCTCGCATTGAACGCGCTGCTTCGCCTCGTCAGCGGGAAAGAGATCGAAGACCATTTGGCCATGCTCGTCGCGGTAATTGGTTTCCCCGCCGCTGAGCCGTTGCGTGAACCCGCCCGCGAGAAAGACGATCGGAAATTCCAGTCCCTTGCTGGCATGGATGGTCATGATCTTTACCATCGGCGCGGCCGCATCGATCGGTTGGATGTCCGCATCGCTGCCCTCGCGTTTCTCGCGGCGATCCTTCAACCAGTCAATCAGTCCAAGCAAGTCGAGATTGGCGGTGTGTCCGGCTTGCTCGACGGCGGCGAGAATGGTGCGCAGATTGGCAAGGCGGCGCTGGCCGGCGCCAGCGGTCGAATTCTGGAACAACAAGCCAGTTTCTTCCAGCAGCGACCGGCACAAAGCCGACCAGGCACGCTCTTCGCCAAATCCAAGCCAGGATTGGAACAGTTGCCGGGCCGGATGCTGCGTGGGTAAATCGGGAGCGCGGGCAAGTTCTTGGGGTTTGATGCGGAAGAAGCAGGTCAACAGCGCCTTGCGAAACCAGGATCGCTCATCGGCTTGGGCAAGCGCTTGTAAAAGAATGCTCAGGTGGAGCGCCTCTTCGCCTTGCCAAAGTCCCGTCTGCTTGTAGAAGCTATACGGGATCGCCACTTGATCGAGCGCCTGAGTGATCGAATCCGCTTCCTTGCGTTTCATGACAAGGATGCAGATATCGCCAGCGTGGAGCGGCCGGGCCGGTTGCCCTTTGTGGGCGAACGTGAAGAGCGGTCCACTCTTTCGTGCCAACAGATGCACAATCTCGTGGGCGATGAAGCCGGCGTATTTTTTCTGCGCCTGCTTCAGGCGATCACAGGAGGCCAGGTCAACGAGCGTCAACGCCGGTCGGCCGGTGCGATCGTTCTCCACGCGGGTGCGCCGGGCATCGTCATCCGGCGCGTGGACGTCGCGGTAAGGAAAGCCCTCGGAGCGCGGGAACCATTCGCCTTCGCCGAAAATGCAGTTCAATCCTTCGAGCAAATCGGGATCCGAGCGCCAGTTGACCTGAAGTGGATACTCAGCCGCGCCGTGGCACGCCTTCATTTGGGCGGCGGCGTCCAGGTAAGTTGGCAGATCGGCGCCGCGGAAGCCGAAGATCGCTTGCTTCGGATCGCCGACAACGAATAGCCTTGATCTACCCCCGTCGAGAAAAATGCGGTGAAAGATGCGCCATTGGAGCGGGTCGGTATCCTGGAATTCATCGACGATGCCATAGCGGTAGCGTGTTCGCAGGGAGTTGAGCAAGTCTTCCGCGTCGCGATTTTTGGGATCGAGGTTTTCCTCGACGGATGCAATCATGTCATCAAAGCTCTGCAAGCCGCGTTGACTTTTGTGCTCACGGACAACGGTGTGTAGTTCGTGGATGGTGTGAATTTCGAGCTGGCCTGCCCAGCTGGCGTCGATTTCGTCGATCCGTTGCCACCAGTCGGGGACAAAATCCGGCCTCAGGCGATGGCCGCTGCGTGGTTTGAAGCGGCGGGCGATTTCGAGAACTTTCTCGTCCCAGGAGGCCGCCGTCTGGCGGTTGTAACCAGCGTTTTCCAGGACTGTCTTAAGGCTGGCGCCGAAGAAGGATCGCCATTGCTTGCGCTGGATTTCGCGCAGCGCGGTCCGGTAAAGCTCGAAATCATCGACAAGAGCGACGCTAAAATCCTGGCCGTGCTCCAAAGCAAATTCCTGCAAGAGCCGCTGGCAGAAGCCATGGATGGTGAAGACGGGGGCCTGGTCGAATTGATCGAGGGCCGATTTCAGGATGGGCGAGTATTGGTCGTCCCTCCGCACGGCGTCTTCGAGCATGAATCGCAAGCGTGTCTTTAATTCGCCGGTCGCCTTTTCGGTGAAGGTGACAACGAGAATCTGGTCGAGGGTGACGTCTTCCTCGATGAGGAGGCGCAGGACCAGTCGTTCGATGGTGTAGGTTTTGCCGGTGCCGGCCGACGCCTCCACGACGCCGTGGCGGTCGAGGTCGAAATAATCGATCAGGCTGGCGCGGGTTTCATTCATGATAATGCCAACTGCCGAAATTCACTTCAATGGCGGCGTGCGCATAGCGTGCGAAAACTACGGCACCTGCTGTGATTTGGCTTTGCGGATCGCGGGTTGCCGTCGCAGCCGGGCCGGCCCGAGGTCCAGGATTGGAAAACGGCGGCGTACCTTGGCCAGGGCGTCGGCCGGCACGCGGGCACGCACCATATCGACCCAGAGCGGAATCTTGACGGCGCGTGCGGATTGTCACGCTGCTCGCTCAGATATTCCTCCAGCATCAGGCGAAACGTGTCCGCCCTCATCAGACCGGCGACGTCCTCCGTCAAAGCCAGTTTCATGATCTTACTCCGTACGATCGCCTCGAAGGGCAACAAGTCGAATGCAGTCGGGTCGAGGAAATCGCGTGTCAGATCGACGAAATAGCGCAGCGCCTCAGCGGCGGTGATGTCGCCGGCTGGATATACCCAGCGCTGCATGCCGCCACGATGGCCGACGGTGAGCGCAAAGTCAGTTCCCGCCAGCCAGCTTTGCGAAATAATTCCCTCGGCATTCGGCTCAGCCCCGGCCAGCAGCGCCAAATAGAGCAGGAACGGCTCGAACATTGCCTCGCACAGCGATCGGCCGTCGATCTCTTTGATGTTGGTGACGATCAATACCTCGAAGCGGCCACGCGCATGCCAGGCAAAGGGCGTTGACCCGGCGATGCGGATTTCCCGATCAGCGTCGGCACTCAATTCATACCCGGGCCGCAACCGCAATGCCGGGAAGTGCAATTTCGCCCCCAGGGGCGTCAGGCTTTCGCCAAGGAGGACGGGGCCGCAGAACGTCATTCGCGCATGTTCGCGCAGAAAAGCCTCGATCTGGCCCTGCCCGTGGATGCGCTCGCGCAGATCGCTCAACAGGGCCGCCTGATCGATTTCGCCGAAGGCCTCTTCGGGAACCCGCGAGCACAGGCGGGCATCGGCGTAGGCCTGACCGAAGCGCTCTGGCCACGCGATTAGGGCGCCGTCGATGTTCCCTTGCACCGCGTCGAGCACGAGGCGCTGGATGATTTGCCGGGCCAGGCCGATGGCGATTCGCTGCGGCGTGACGAGCGGCTCGTCTTCTTCGAGCAATTGCTCGTCATCATCGTCGATGTGAAGATGTCGCCGTAATGACGCCTGCGCAGGCAGACGCAAAAATCGCCGAAGCTCGCCGATTGTCACCGTCGTCGCCGCCGGAAGCGGATCGGGCGGGGCAGGGGGGATCGCGAAATCATTCTGGAACTTCGGCCATTCCTGGTCCCATTCCGCTTCCTGCTTCGCGCTGAGCGATAAGCGATTTTCCCGACGCGCTTCCAGCACGCTCAGGCAGCGCTCCAGGGCGTGATATTGGACCAGTACATCCTGATACGCCGGCTGACAAGCAGTATCAATGAAGCTCAGGTCGTCCCCGTGCGCTGGCATCTTCACCGTGCGAAAATCCTCCTGAAGGATATGTCGGCTCAAGGAAGTCTGCAAATGCTGCAACGGAACGGCCGGCAGCAGGTCCTGATCCTTTTGCGGATCGCGTGAATTGTACAGAAGATAAAGCTTGCGCTGCGCCGACAGGATCGTCGCCAGGAAATCGTATTGGCGCCCCTCCGCGGGCCGAATGTCGCCTGGCACGCGCTGAACGCCGCGCAGATCGAAGGACGAAAGCGCATTGCTGCCAGGAAAGAGATTTTCGCTCAAGCCGAGGATGTAGATGATCTCGAATGGCAAGGGGCGCATCGGCTGCAAGGCGGAGATAGTGACGCCGCCGATCAGATATTCGCCGTGATTGCCCGGCATCCCTTCAAACTGGCTGCGCACGTATTCCCGCACCAAAGAAAGGGGCAAGTGGCGAGGGGCGAGCGGCGAGGGATCATGCAGCGAATCCCAGGAGGCCAGCGCGTTGAGGCCATTCAACAGGTCGGCCCGGACTTGCCCTTCCTCCGGCCGATCCGCGGGCACGTCGAGGAACTCCTGAGCAAGTCGGGTTAGCGTCTTGGCCCAGCGCTCTCCCGAAAGCGGCATCGTCCGCAGCCGGGCTAGCGTCGGCAATAATCCTTCAACGGCTCGGCAGAATGCGTCAAGATGCTCACGGTCCGTACTCTCCAGATCGGCGAAGGGAATCACGTCGCCGAAACGGGATGCGCCCATTTCTCCCCTCGCCCCTGGAAAGAGAGGGGTGTGGGGTGATGGGGAATAACCCTCTTCAGGCGTCACCTCCATGTAGCGCCCCAGCCGCAACCGCTGCAAGGCAAGACGCCAGGCATACAGCGGGGAGCGCGGATAGCCCTGCTGCGCTTTTTCCTCGGCGTCCCAGCCCTGGCAGATGCCGAGGCTCTCCGCCCAGCCGAGCCAAGTCATTGCTTGTGCACGGTCGATGCCGAGCCGGGCCAGAAAGCATGGGTTCAGAAGCACCGCAAACACCCGCGCGCGAAAACGATTCCAGCGCCAGATCGAGCATCCCCAGCATCGCCTGCCCGAACATACTCGCCCCGGCCGCGCTGTAATCGACGAGGTTGTACTGCAAGCGCTGTGGTGGCCGCTCGAAGACCGCTTGCAGCGCCGCCCGATACTTTGTCATGTCGGTCACGAGCACCGCGACGTCATTTTGTTTGAGCGAGGCGTCGTTTTGCAAGTTATGCAGGATGCTATTGTAAACCGTTTCTACTTCGCGCATGACGCCGGGGCATTCAACGATCTGCACGGAGGTGTCTTGAGGCAATCGCGTTTTGAGCGTGGTTATGCCGAGCAATTGCTCGCGCAAACGGGCAAGCACGGTGTCGCTGCTGTTGCCGTCTTTGGCAGACAGGCGTTCGACGCTGAACGAACCGGATGTCGTAAACGGGGTCAGCAGTGCAAGCGCCTCCTCGCCGGCCTTGGCCCACGGTCGCATCAACTCGCCGCATCCGCCGGCCGACTCGAGATGAGCGTGCAATTGCCGGGTCAATTGCTGAAGGTCATCGCCATCGCCGAGGCGGCTCGACAAGACGTTAAGATGGTAGAAGCGAACGTCGAAACATCGGCTCAGCCAGGCGATGGTGCGGGCGTGCAGTTCACAGACCTGCGTGAAGCCGAAGAAGTGGATAGTGCGTCCCGTCGGCGTAGTCGGTTCGGGGCTGGTCATCCGCTCCATGGCGTACTGCGGGAACGTCTTGAAGTTCTGTTCGCCGTGCCGATTGAGCAAGGCCCGCTTGCCGGCCGGTTCGCGGGTGATGTCGAGAAACATGGCGCGCTGGGCGCGCTCCATCATCTGATGGAATCCGGCGGCGCCGCTCAGGGCGAGCTTGTGCTGCAACCACGGCTGGATGAGCGTGTCTTGCCGGGCGTATTCGTAATCGCGCAACAGCAACCCGATGCGATCGGCCAGGTCCCACGCACGCCGGCATGAGAGACGGGAAAGCGGGCCTTTTTCCAGTCGCAAATAGCGGCGCAGCGGTGCGAGATCGGCATCTTTGCTTTCAAGCAGAACCGAGAGCACCATCAAGCGATAAGCATTCTCATCGATATCGCGCGGCGGCGACCCTTCCGCGGCCGGATCGACGTCTTGCAGCAATTGCCAAAGCGCTTTTTCGAGATACTCAAAGCGGAGATTGATGGCGACCCCGTGCTTGCGCGAGATAGAGCCGCAGCCATTTGCGCAGAAAGCGATTCGGCACGACGATGGTCAGAGGCGTGAAGAAATCGCCGTGCTTGGCATGCTGATCCAGATTATCCGCCAGCCGATCCGCGAGCGTGGCCGGATCGCTGCCGAGATACAGGACGCTCATGTGTATAAAGATACACATGCATGAGGGTGGATGCTAGTGCGATGCCGCTCGTGCGTTTAAACGGTCGAGGTTGCCGCAAAAACACGCAAAGCCCACAAGAAAAACCGCTGATTCCTCTTGCGTGTTTTGCGTTTTTTCGTGGCAACCGATCTCTTATTACTTCGCCCCTGCCCATAATCGCACGCTGAAGTCCTGGCCGCTGGAGATGGCGAAACGGCCGTCGCGTGAGAAGGCGACGTGCCAGACCTGGTCGCGATGGCCTTCGAGCTTGCGGATTTCCTTGCCGGTCTGGGCGTCCCATAGCCGAACCAGGTTGTCTGAGCCCGCAGAGAGGATGCGTCTGCCGTCGGGCGAAATCGCGACGCTCTGGATGTAGCCGGCGCTGCCTTCAAAGGTTTGGATCGTCTTGCCGGTTTCGAGATCCCAGAGACGCAGCGTCTTGTCGGAGCTGCCGGTGACGGCGTGTCGGCCGTGGGGCGAGAATGCGACGCACAGCACTGTGTCCTTGTGCCCTTCCAACTTTCGGATCGTTTCGCCTTTTTCCAGGTCCCAGTAGCGCACCGTCTTGTCAAGGCTGGCGGAGAGGCCGCGCTTTCCGTCGCGCGACACGGCGACGCACCAGACGGTGTGATCGTGGCCGGGCAATACGCGTTCCTCCTTGCCGATACTGACGTTCCACAGGCGAACGGTGCGATCGTCGCCGCCGGAGAGAATCCATTTGCCGTCGGCGGAGATGGCGACGGAGCGGACGTAATCCTTGTGCCCTTCGAAACATTTAGCCGCCGGTGAGTCGCCGGGGGCAAATTGCCACAGCCGCACGGTGCTGTCGAAGCCGCCGGAGACCGCGTGTTTGCCGTCGGCGGAGAATGCGACCGCCCAGACCTTCCCGGCGTGCCCTTCCAACGTGCGGATTTCCTTGTAAGTCTTGGCATTGAACAGGCGCAGCGAGCCGTCGTAGCCGGTGGTGATAAAGCGCTTGCTGTCGGGCGAAAACGCGCAGCCGTAGACCGGACCCGGCAGATCGATCCTTTTCAGCTCCGTGCGGATTTCGCCAATGCGATATTCCTCGGGCAGCCTATCCACAATTCTCTTGATACTGGCGTCGATTTCGGCTTTCGTTTTTTCATCGGCGTTCGCGTAGCCTTCCAAATACCAGTGATAGGCACGCAAGGACGCCTGCGTTTTCATCGGATCGGCGACGCTGCCGGCGATGGCAAACCAGTCGTCCGCCTTGGCCAGCGGGCTTTCGGTCTCGATTAAGTCACGGCGTGCGACTTTCGACACTTCGCCGTTGCCGGCGCCAGCATCGGCAAGCCACGCTCCCAGTCGCCTTTGACGAGGGCGTAATACTTGCCCATTTCCAGGTTCGCGATTACATCGCTCGGATTGTTCGCCAACTCCTCGGCAAACGGCTTCCAGCGGGCGAACGCTTTTTCCAGGCGGACAATCTCCTCCTGCTTCTTGCGAATCGCCGACACCGCGACGATGCTCTTGAGCTTGCGCCCGCCTGCTCGGCCGCGGCAATCAGCGCCAGGCTCGACGGATAATCGTCACTGTCCAGCGTGTCCTCAAGGATCAGCATTGCCCGGTCGATGACCGATTGATACGCGTCGGGCGATGCGCCGGAGGCCTTGCTCGCTTGGTGCAGCATGGCGATCTTCATCTGAAAGATCGTCCCGGCCGGGATGGCGAAATCGTTAGCCAATTCGTCAATCGCTTGCAATGCGGTGTTGACATCCCCCGCCTGGGCCGCCAGTGCATGGGCCTTCGAGAAAAGCACATAACGCCCGGCCGCATCGTCCTTGGTTTCCTTGCCTTCGAAAAGCAGCTTTTGCGCTAACTGGCTACGCAGGCCGGCGTCTTTCTCCGCCTTGGCGAAATCGTCCTTGAACAATTCTTGCAATAGCGATTCGATCTTCGCCTGCGCCTCTTTGCTCGGCATCGGCCGTTTCTTGGTTTCCTGAGCGAGGAGGAGATTGGGGAGAAGCAGCAGGAAGGCGATAACGATAGCCCAACGCATGAATGGCCCTTTCGAAAGACGAGGAGAGTTCATGGCGTACGGATTATCTTATCACCGCATTCCCAAAAGCGACATGCCTAGATGACCGTTTCATAAGTCCGTAACCAGTGGCTGGCGACGACGGTAAGGACGGAGCTTATGCAGAACGCGCTCGTACCGTTGAGGCCGCGTCCCGAACCAGGCTCGGCCACGCCTTTGCTCTCGGCGCGTTGTTTCGAACGGTGTGCCACGCACCATCGGTTCGCCGGTGTAGGTCCAACGGTAGGGGTGGGCTTTTTCCAGGTTGTACTCGTCCAAGTATTTCGTCAAGCGCGCCGTGAACTCCTGAACCGATGCGAACTCGCCGCGCCGCAAGAACTGCCGCGACAGTACGCCAAACCACAATTCCACCTGATTCAACCACGATCCATGCCGCGGTATATAATGGAACACGTGACGATGATCCGGATCGCTCAGGAACGCACGCCGCTCGACTTGCGTTTGCAGTTCTTTGGGCTTGAAAGCGATCCCATTCAGGTAGGCCATGATTTCGCACAGGTCCAAGCTGCTGTGCGTATTCAGATTATCCACGATCCAATCAAACTTCTTCATCGCCGGGAAGTGCTTGGTCACACGCAAGATATGAGCGCGGAAATCGAGGTTCGTCCGCGTTTGGCCCAGGTCCCCCACCACCTCGCCGGTCGGCACCACAAAGCTGGTGATCAACGTCCGCGTGCCCAGGCGGATGTATTCGAACTCGCGTTTCTCCGGCTTGCCCGGCTCGACGCGTTGTGTCGGCGCGGCGCGTTGCAAGATTTGCATGCCGGTCTTCTCGTCACAGCAAATCAGCAGACGCCCCTCCTGATAGAAACGCGGTGCCTGCACATACAGTTGACGTTCCCGACAGAATTCCCCCTCGACACAACCTATTGTATCGCGCCGACTTACGGCTTTCTCCTTGACGATGCCGGCCGATCGCCGTATCCATAACCTTTAACTTGGCATGGAGTTATGGATAATGCGCCACACCGTCAATCCGCAACAAGGACGGCTCTTCGACCCCTTCGAGGGCCTCATTCCGCCCCTCGGACTCGAACGCATTCGCCACGGCTGGCAGGGCGTCTTTCGCACCGCCCTTCTTGAACTCATGCCGGCCCAACAACTCGGCAAACATTTCAGCCCCAACATCGGTCGGCACACCAAGGAACTCTATTCCGTCGCCGGCTTGCTCTTTCTGCAAGAGTTTCAGAACTGGACCATCCCCCAAGCGGTCGAGGCCTACCTCTTCCACACCGACGTGCAATTCGCTCTCAACCTCGAACCAGGCCGTGACGAGATGTGCGATCGCACCTTTGAACGCTATCGCGCCTTATTTCTCGAAGACGAAGGCGCGGGCCAAGTCATGCAGGACGTCACCGATCGCCTCATCGATCTGCTCGAACTCGACATCGCCAAGCAACGCCTGCGCCTCATCGATCTGCTCGAACTCGACATCGCCAAGCAACGCCTGGATTCGACCCACGTCTTCAGCAACATGGCTTCGTTCGGCCGGACTCGGCTGCTGGCGGTCACCATCAAGCGGTTTTTGACGCAGGTCAAACGCCATCACCGGGCCGACTTCGAGGCGTTGCCTGCCGAACTGCGGCAACGCTATGCGCCGTCGCAGGCCCAGCTTATGGCCAAGGAGAGCAAGGACGCCGACGGCCGGGCCAAGAGCCGACAGCAGGTGGCGGAGGATATGCGTGATCTCGTCGAGCGCTTCGCCGACCATGCGGGCTTGCGTGATCGGCCCAGCTATCAGGCGTTGCTGACGGTGTTCACGCAGCAGTGCGAGATTGTCGAGAATCGCGTGCAAGTGCGGGCCAAGACCGGCGGCGCCTGCGTGCAAAATCCGTCGGACCTGGACGCGACCTACGACGGCAAGAAGGGCCAAGGCTATCAAGCCCAATTCAGCGAGACGTGCAGCGCGGCCAACGACGTGCAGTTGATCGTCAGCGCCTTGCCCCAGACGGCGGTCGAGTCGGACGCCAAGGCGCTCATGCCGGTGTTGGAAGATTTGCAGAAGCGTGATTTGTTGCCCGAAGAAGTGCTGGCGGACACGGCGTACGGCAGCGACGACAACGTGCAGCAGGCGGCGGCGTTGGGTGTCGAGGTCGTCAGCCCGGTGTCGGGTCCAACGCCAATCGCGACGACGGCAAGCACGGACGCCAAAGGTGCCGTCATCGCGTCGCTGACGATCGACGACTTCGCGGTGGACGAGCGAACGGGCAAGGTCGAAGCGTGCCCGACGGGCCGAATTCCGCTGAACGTTGTGCGAGACGAGGCGACGGGGACGACGACGATTCACATGTCGGCCGAGGATTGCGACGCGTGTCCGTTTCGGGCGTCGTGTCCGATCGAGCCGGGAAAACCGACCTGCACGGTGAGTTACACGGATAAGCAAAAACGCTTAGAAGGCCGACGGCAGGAGCAAGCGACGGACGTGTTTCGCCAACGCTATGCGAAGCGATCGGGTTTGGAGTCGACGAACAGCGGCGTGAAACGTCGGCTGGGCCTGGGCGCATTGCGCGTGCGTGGCCGTCGGGCCGTGAACCACGCGATCTATTTGAAAGTGGCGGGCTGGAACCTGCTGCGTGCGGCGGCCTCGGGCAAGTTGCGGAGCCGAGTGGCCCGTGGCATGGCCCGTTTGCGGGTGGCGCTCTGTTTTTACCTGGCCTATCGGGCCTGGCTGACGGCGATCGGCCGTAGACGGCCCGCGCGAGTTGCTGGCTGATCGATTCCGCCGAAACCGTTCGCCCGAAAGCGGGCTGGTTTTGTCGGGTGCGTCACAGTTGGCAAATCTCCTTGGCCCGAGTTTCAAAATCCGAGTCATGGCTGTTGAGCCAATAAATAAACGCTCTTGTGCGGTTTGAGGTCGGCCGCTTGCAGAACGCGCCAAACCGTACAACGACTGACGGCGTCGGCATGGGCTTCGTTGACGATGGTGGCGGCGATTTCGTCGAGCGTCCAGCCATTGCGGGGACAATCATGTTCCTCGGTGAGACTGGTGGCAATGGCCACGACCGCGATGCGGCCCACCGGGGGAAAAAGCCCTCGGCCGACCAGACCGTGGGGCGTCTTGCAGACCGGCGAGACCCTGTTCGCGAAAACGTTCGCGCCAGAGTGCGACAGTGTGTCGATCGCAACCGAGTTCGTTACCCACCTGGAGATTGGAGGGGTTGCTCGGATCGCTACAACGCAGGATGATGCGACAACGAAACGCCAAGGCTTGCGGCGTGGATGAAGCCCGTACCAACGCTTTGAGTTGGCCGCGTTGTTCAGAGGTAATTTCCAGCGGAGCGGAAAATGGATATGGCATCGGGTGCCTCCCTGCACCAAAGTTAAGCGATCTGGAGTTGACCCAGATTGACAAAAGCCCCCCATTTTGTCCATAGCTCCTGCAGCTGGAAAGCGATTTACGAAACGATCATCTAGTAAAAAGATGGTTTGAGCGGTGATTTCGCGCGGCTCTTTGCCGGGACCAATCCCCAACATTCAGCAAATTCCAGCCCGCACGATGGCTAGAAAATCCTCTGCCTTCAGGCTCGCCCCGCCGACGAGCGCGCCATCGACGTCGGGTTGGCCGAGCAGCGTGGCGGCGTTGGCCGGCTTGACGCTGCCGCCGTACTGGATGATGAGCGATTGCGCCGCCGATGCGCCGCACAAATGGCTGACGCGCTTGCGGATGAAAGCGTGGGCATCTTGAGCTTGCTGCGGCGTCGCGTTGACGCCGGTGCCGATCGCCCAGACTGGCTCATAGGCGATGGTGATATCGCGCAATTGCTCGGCCGTGATCTTGGCAAGCGAGCACGTAAGTTGCGTGTCCAGAACGGCTTCGGTCTGGTTCGCCTTGCGCTCGTCAAGGGTTTCGCCGATGCACAGGATCACCTTGAGCTTCGCCTTTAGCGCCGCGTGCACTTTGTCGTTAATGAACGCGTCGGTTTCCTTGAAGATCTGCCGGCGTTCGCTGTGGCCGATGATGACGTAAGTGCAGCCGACATCGACAAGCATGGCGGCGCTGACCTCGCCGGTGAAGGCGCCGTCGTCCTTGGGATAACAATTCTGCGCCCCGAGTGCGACCGGCGTTCCCTTGACCGTCTGGGCGACGCGAGCCAGAAACGGAAATGGCGGACAGACGGCAACGGTGACGCGCGTCTCGGTTCCGAGCCCCTTGACGACGGCGGCGGCGAGAAGCTCGCCGTCAATCGAGCGCGTATTCATTTTCCAGTTGCCAGCGATGAATTTCTTGCGCATGCGTGTCCTTTCAATAGGTTTTCCCGAACATCTCCGCCAGCGTCCGAAGCATCTTCATTGTCTCCGCGTACTTGGGCGGCAACAACGCCTGCGGGCCGTCCGACAGCGCCTTCTCCGGGCAACTGTGAACCTCGATGTGAACGCCGTCCGCTCCCGCTGCGATCGACGCCAGCGCCATTGCCGGGATCAGATCGGGACGCCCCGTCGCGTGGCTCGGATCGACGATGATTGGCAGATGGCTCATTCCCTTGACGTTCGGCACCGCGGCCAGGTCGAGCATGTTGCGCGTCGAATCCTCGAAGGACCGTACGCCGCGCTCGCACAGGACCACATTCGGATTGCCTTCCGCCAGCACATATTCCGCCGACATCAGCAAATCCTTGACCGTCGCGCTCATGCCGCGCTTCATCAGCACCGGCTTCTTGGTCTGGCCGACTTCCTTAAGCAAATCGAAGTTCTGCATGTTGCGAGCGCCGATTTGAAACATGTCGGCATGCTTATGGACCATGGGCACTTGGCGTGGATCCATCACCTCGGTGACTACGGGCATATCGTTGGCGTCGCCGACCTGGCGCAGAATCTTGAGGCCTTCCTCGCCGAGTCCCTGGAAGCTGTACGGACTGGTGCGTGGCTTGAACGCGCCGCCGCGCAGGATGTTGGCGCCGGCTTTCTTGATGTGGCCAGCGATCTCATGGAGAATCTCCGCACTTTCAATGGCGCACGGCCCCGCGATCATCGCCAGCGCGCCGCCGCCAATCTTCACCTTGCCGACCGATACCACCGTGTCCCTCTTGGCGAACTCCCGGCTCGCCAGCTTGAACGGCTTCATGATCGGCAACACCTGCTCGACACCGACGATCGCTGCCAGCGGTTGCGCTTGCAGCTTGTTCTCATCGCCGATGACGCCGATGATGGTGCGATGCTCGCCGGTCGAGACGTGCGGCTTCAGCCCGAGCTGATGGATGCGCTCGATGACGTGATCGACCTCAGCCGGCGTAACGCCGGGTTTCAAGACGATGATCATGACGGTGTTCCGGGTAAACGCGGGTTCAATGGCAGTGATACGGAATGGCAGGCGCGGGCGTCAATGCATTTTGAAGCAACGTTCAAGGAAATCGCGTGTCTTCTGTTCATATCCGCGGAAGCGAAATAGGTCCTCATGCCGCGCGTCGGGGATCATCCAGAGTTCCTTCGGTTCGTGGGCCGCGTCGTAGAGCCGTTGCGTGTCTTCGGGCCTGGTCTTGTCGTCGCATTCGCCGCTGATGATGAAGATCGGGCAGCGCAACTTGCCGATGTGATTGACCGGCTTAACGTCATCAATGGATAGCCCGATGCGCCGCTCAGCAAATGGCACCAGAAGGCTCGCGCCGAGCCAACCCGGCAGCATCGTGTAATGCCGCAGCCGACGATCGACCGCGTGTTCCATCTCGTCATAAACACTTTCGCAGATCACGCACTTCAGCTCAGGCAGAGCGTCGGCCGCGAACAGGATCGTCGCCCCGCCTTGCGAAACGCCCAGGCAGGCAATGTCCTTGCAGCCGCGTTCCTTGAGCACCTTGACAGCGGCGATGAGATCTTGGCGTTCGGAGTAGCCGAAGCTGATGTGATCGCCGGTGCTTTCGCCGCAAGCGCGGGCATCGTAGAGCAGCACCGTGAAGCCCATCTCGCGGCCGAAGCGGGCGCACGGCACCATCTGCAATCGCGTGCCGCCATAGCCGTGCAACAGCACGATGCCCTTGTCGCTGTTGCCCGCGGGAACAAGCCAGCCGGAAAGCGTTTCCTGATCGCTGCTGGTGAAAGTAATCGGTTCGATGGGATAGGGAAAATCGCCCGGCGGCGCTCCGACCACATGAGCATGCGGCCCGGTAAGATGGTTCGCAAAATGCCACGACCCGGCGACGAAAACTACGGCCACCGCGAACAGGGCAAGCAGCGTCCAGCGCAACAAGCGTTTCATGGCGAGCGGCTCCGCGTCACGGCAGCAGATCCTGCACAGCGAACGTCGCTAGGCTGTTTCCATCGAGGACCAGCGGAATGGAATCGCCAAGATGATAGGCGGTCATCTTCGCATAGGCCGGTGCCGCGACGGGTCCAGACGGTTGCTCGTGCACTTCGATTTGTCGGTCGATCAAGTTGATGATCCAGTAGACGGGGATTTTGGCCCGCGCGTAAATGCGTCCCTTGTCAGAGCGATCGCCGAGTAAACTGGAATCGGCGACTTCAACGAGGGCGCCGATTTCGCTTGGGCCTGGATGGTGGACGAGGTAACTTCGGGCGTTGCCTCGGACAACGGCGATGTCGGGCTCGGGCTCGCTGTCGGGCAATGTCACGGCACTCTGAATGCGGATGGACCAGCCGTTTTGCGAGACTGTATGGATGGCGTCGGAAGCAATTTGGATCGAAGAATCATGGGGCGGGGTATGCGGGTTTTTGGCGACCAAATAGCCTTCAAGCAACTCCACTCGGTCGTCGCCATCGAGGATACCCGAATCTACCAGCTTGTGGAATTCCTCCACGGTGAAACGTCTGAGTGCGCCCGGGACCGGCCGCAACTCCGTTTCGATTCGAACCAAGTTTTCCATCGGGACCGCTTCGGCTTCGCCAAGCGGAACATGCTCCAGGTATTCGAAGCTGGGAGCCGGATGGAACGTCGCTTCGATGCGGATCATCGGCTGCCAAACAGAATCAGAATCGAATTCATCCGGGAAATCGTTCATACACTACCTCGCATGAATAGTTGCCTTGGCCAACTCTTTGCCGTCGCACACGAAAAAAAGTTGGTAGACTCCAGGCCGAGGAAGATTAGCTGCTTTCATCATGATCGAAACAGGATAGACACGCAAGGGATCATTGGCGGAATCCAGTTCGAAGACATCCGCCGCGGTGATAAGCGTTTCCCGTTCCAGTTCTTCCAGCCGTAATTCCACGTGAAACCGGCAGCGTCCGTGCAAATTAGTGACTGCCGCGAAAATGAACAATGGCCGCTGCCACAATGGGTACCCATGCCCGCTCTTCGCCTGGACGGCATAAACAATTTCATGTGCGCGAGGGCCGCCGGCACTCATGGTCGGCTCTTTCCAACACGGAATGAAATAGCGGACTTCGGGCAACATACGTTATCCCCATGAGAACAGAGCCCCGCGCCAAGCCGGCTCATTTCCCCAACGCCGCTTACGCCGCCGCCAGCCGCGCAATCGGCACCCGGAACGGCGAACAGCTCACGTAGTCCATGCCGACGCCGTGGCAGAATCTGACGCTGTCGGGGCGCCGCCGTGTTCGCCGCAGATGCCGACTTTGAGGTGCTGACCCGCTTTCGCTTGCCGGCTCGCCCGCCCCTTTTTCACGCCCATGTCGATCAACTGACCGACGCCGTTCACGTCGATTGATCTCCTTGTTTCGGGACTGGACACCTTGGCCCGCATTCACTCCTTTCTCCGCCTTCATTTGAGCTTCTTGAGATCCCAGATGGCGACCTGACCTTCGCCGGTCCCTGCCGCTAGAGTCCCGCCGTCCGCGGAAACGGCCACGATAGATATCGACTTGACAGTGCCAAACGAGCCGACGACGGCATTGGACTTTACGTCATAGGCAACGAGGTAATTTATCGGACGACTCTGAAGCAGAAGGAGGTTGGTGCCTGGTACAAATATCGGCTGGACCACCCAGTACTCGTCGCGCGGCAACTTGGTCCCTACGCCAGTCAGCGTGCTAAAAACGGTCAGGCCTAAGGGGGTATTGTTGCCATCTTGTACCATATGTGCCACGAGCCATTGTCCATTCGGACTGTACGTGGGGGAGCCTTGCGAGAGGTGCTCGCCGGGTGGAATCTTTAGCGAAGTCTTTCGCGCCCATTTCTCGGCGTTCGAATCCCAAACGTGATGCTCGGCAGCTTCTTTAAAGAAGTAAAACAGCTCGCCTCGGTCGTTGAAATAATGGACGTTTCCAAAGCCATCGGCCTTCGCCTGGGCGGGGAGCTCAATGGCTTTGTCTTGTCGTTGCCCGCTGGTCGAGTCAATCTTTCTCAACTGTGCCCGGCCCTCAAAGAAGTCGCGAAACGTCCAGAAGTAATTATCGTTGTGGAAATAAGGATCGGAAATGAGACCAAGCGAAACTTTGTCCACGCCAGTGGCGACGTCGACGACGAAGTAGTTGGCGTTGAGGAAGGATTTCTCTTTTCGGACGATCACAAGCTTGCCGTCGGGAGAAATCGCCTTGCACTCGCCGACGACTTCCCGGAGCTTTTTGGGTTCGCCGAAGACGTCCCATATTTGCGTTTTGGAATTCGATCCGCCGTTCGTGATCGCGGCCCGCTTGCCATCGCGGGATAGAAAGACTCTGTGAATTCGGCGAGCATCGCCGGCGTTGGCGAAGTCGGCACTGAAGCGAACACGGTCAGCGATGACGGCGGGGCTATCGTTCTTGGGTTCGTCTCCCTTCGGCTTGCCCTGTTCAATCGGCTTCAGCACCGCGCCCTGGTCATTCGGAGCCGGCTTGAGCCAATAGACCGTGCCGACGACTCCCAAACCGCCAATCGGCAGCAAGCAGAACAAAACGACGCACCCCGCGAGCACGATCCAGAGTAGGGCGTTGCCGGAGTTCGTCGCGGACCTGTTTCCGGGCTTGGCTCTTGCGACTTTTCTTGGCCGTGCTTCGTCCGACATGAAAGATCCTTTTGACAGCTTGGGTTCTGAAACCACTTCCAGCAATCCTCACTTCCCCAATGCCGCCTGTGCCGCCGCCAGCCGGGCAATCGGCACGCGGAACGGCGAGCAGCTCACGTAGTCCATGCCGACGCCGTGGCAGAATTTGACGCTGTCGGGATCGCCGCCGTGCTCGCCGCAGATGCCGACTTTGAGGTGCTGGCCCGCCTTCGCTTGCCGGCTTGCTCGCCCCTTCTTGACGCCCATTTCGATCAGTTGGCCGACGCCGTTCACGTCGATCGATTGGAACGGGTCTACCGGCAGAATCTTTTCCTTCAAATACGTCGGCATGAAGCCCTTGATGTCGTCGCGGCTGAAGCCGAAGGTCATCTGCGTCAGGTCGTTGGTGCCGAACGAGAAGAATTCGGCTTCCTCGGCGATCTTGTCGGCGGTGAGGGCGGCACGCGGCAACTCGATCATGGTGCCGATCTGATACGCGACCTTGACGCCGGCCTTCGCCATGCATTCGTCGGCCACCTGGATCGCCCGCTTCTTGAGGAAGATCAATTCCTCGACCATGCCGACCAGCGGGATCATGATTTCGGGCAGCACCTCCTTGCCCTTCTTCTTGACCTCGATGGCCGCCTGGATGATCGCCCGCACCTGCATGTCGCCGATTTCCGGGAAGACGAGCGGCAAACGGCAGCCACGGAAGCCCATCATCGGATTGAATTCGTGCAGTTCGTCCACGCGCTCCTTGACCTTGGCTGCGGAAATGCCGAGCCCCTTGGCGACTTCCGCTTGCCCCTTGGCGTCGTGCGGCAGAAACTCGTGCAGCGGCGGATCAAGCAGGCGGATCGTCACCGGATAGCCGGCCATCGCCTCGAAGATGCCGACGAAATCTGCTTTCTGATACGGTTCGAGCTTGGCGAGAGCGGTGCGCCGCCCCGCTTCATCGGCGGCCAGGATCATTTCGCGCATGGCGATGATGCGGTCCTCGCCGAAGAACATGTGCTCGGTGCGGCACAGGCCGATCCCCTCGGCGCCGAACTCGCGTGCCTTGGCGGCGTCGGCGGGCGTATCGGCGTTGGTGCGAATCTTCAGCTTGCGCACCTTGTCGGCCCAGCCCATCAGCGTCGCGAAATCGCCGGTCATCGTCGGGGCGACCGTCGGAACCTTGCCGATCATCACGTCGCCGGTGGTGCCGTTGATGGTGATGAAATCGCCGGCCTTGGCAGTCTGGCCCGCGATGGTGATGGTCTGCTTGGCCTCGTCGATCTTGACCGCCTCGCAGCCGACGACGCACGGCTTGCCCCAGCCGCGGGCAACGACGGCCGCATGGCTCGCTTTACCGCCGGTCGAGGTCAGGATGCCCTTGGCCAGGTGCATGCCGGCGACATCCTCGGGGCTGGTTTCTTTGCGGACGAGCATGATCGGATCGTTCGGGAATTTCTCGGCGTGCTCGACGGCCGCATCGGCGGAGAGCACGATCATGCCCGATGCCGCTCCGGGGCTGGCCGCGATTCCTTGCGCGATGACCTTGACTTTCGCTTTCGGATCGAGCTGCGGCAAGAGCAAGTGATTGAGTGAATCCGGGGCCACGCGATTGATGGCCGTGTGCTCGTCGATCAATTTTTCCTTGACCATCTCGACGGCGATGCGCACGGCCGCGGTCCCGGTTCGTTTACCGGTGCGCGTTTGCAGCATGTAGAGCGTGCCTTCCTGCACGGTGAATTCGATGTCCTGCATCTCCTTGTAGTGCTTCTCCAAGTATCTCGCGGATATCCACCAATTGCTTGTAGACCTTCGGCATCTGCTCGTTGAGCTTGGCGATGGGCTCCGGCGTGCGGATGCCGGCGACGACATCTTCGCCCTGAGCGTTGATGAGGTAATCGCCGTAGAAGACGTTTTCGCCGGTGTTGGGATCGCGGGTGAAGGCGACGCCGGTGCCGGAACTGTCCCCCATGTTGCCGAAGACCATCGCCTGGACGTTGACGGCGGTGCCTTTGAGTCCGGTGATGCGTTCGATGCGGCGGTACTGGATCGCCTTGTTGCCGTTCCACGAATTGAACACGGCGTTGATGGCGAGCATGAGCTGCTTCTTGGGGTCCTGCGGGAAATCCTCTTTCACGTGTTTCTTGTAGACGGCCTTGTAACGCTTGACCAATTCCTTCAGATCGTCCACGGTGAGATTGGTGTCGAGCTTGACCTTCTTTGTTTCCTTTAGCGTGTGGATTTCGTGCTCGAATTCCTCATGCTCGACGCCCATCGCGGTGGAGCCGAACATATCGATGACGCGGCGATAGCTGTCGTAGGCGAAGCGCGCGTTGCCGGTCTTCTTGGCGAGGCCTTCGACGCTGGCATCGGTGAGGCCGAGGTTGAGGATGGTGTTCATCATGCCGGGCATGGAGAGGGCGGCGCCGGAGCGGACGGACACCAAGAGCGGATCGGCCGGATCGCCGAACTTCTTGCCGCCGAACGCGGTTTCCATTTTGGCGAGCGCCTCGTTGATCTGCGGAATAGCGTCTTCGGGGATTTTCTTGCCGTGGTCGTAATAGGCGGCACAGACTTCGGTGGTGATGGTGAAGCCGGGCGGAACGGGGATGCCGATCTTGCACATCTCGGCGAGGCCGGCGCCCTTGCCGCCGAGGAGTTCTTTCATCTTGCCATCGCCATCGGCCGATTTCGCGCTGAAGGAATAAACATGCTTGGCCATTTTCGTGCTTCCTGTGGAGAATTTGCTTGACAATTGAAGGAAGTATACGAACCGCGGGGGTTCCCGGCAAAGACCGACTGTATGAGGCGCTCCCACTCTTCTTGAGGGCATGCCAACCACGACGTGCAACGAATTCTCGCGCTGGAATCGCTTGTGGATCAATGAATTGCGCCCATTCATTTCACGCACGCAACCACACCCTCTGCCTTGAAACGAAACGTGGGGACCGGATTTTCAGCATCCAAGGGATTCTCAGCAACGGGCTTGCATTCATGCGTCGATACGCTCAAATAAAGCGGGCTCACGATTTCGCCGCTCGGAGTTGCTACGGCGGACTTGTCGCGGGACCGGCGCCGGCCGACGGCGGATTCGTGCCTTGCAATCGTTTCAGAAGTTCAGCCGGCTCCCAGACAGGAATCGGCGAATGCGAGAAATGAGCGGTGTTGCGAGTGACGATCGCGTCGAGCGACGCCGCCACGGCAGCGGCGATCAGAATGTTGTCTTCGAAGTCGGCGCCGGGCATCGCGTCAGCGTCGCGCAACGTTTGCTCGTCGACGCCGAGAATTTCCATCGCCGCCAAATATTGCCGTACGGCTGTTCGGGCCCCAGCAGTGCCTATGGTTTTGCGGCTGAGATAAAAAACGGTCGCCAACGAATGAGTGATGGCAGCGCACGTGAGCTGGCCGTTCGCGTCGGCTTTCAGGATAGCCTCGGCATCCTGGTGCCACGGCGCGCGTTGCAAGAGCGCGTCCAATATCACATTGACGTCAAGCAGCACACGCATCAGCCGTGCTTCTTCATTAGAGCTTCGGAAACGATCCGGTCAACCTCTTCGTCGGTTGGCGGCGGTTGATCGGTCTTCAGAATGCCGATCAGGCTCAACAGGGCCTCTCTTCGCTCCGGCGAGACGTAGTATCTTTGTTCTGCCGCCGGAATTGGCGCGAATGGTGAGACCGTCACCTTCTGTCCCTCGGGAAGGCGAACCCCATCATCCAGCACAATGACGCCGTTTTGCACGTGGCCGTGGGCAATCATACGACACCTCCGCTTGGGCGAATGCCTACTTGAAGTTTACCGCGTCGGCCGGCAAAGCAAAGGCGTGCCAAGAGATTTTCGGCAACGAGCTTGCATTCGTGCGCCGATACGCTCAAATAAAGCGAACTGACGGATTCGCCCGCTCGGAGTTGCCATGCCCGCGGACGCAAAACCTCTCTTTCGATTGGACGCATTGCGCGCCAAGATGAGCCATTACACGATGGCGCCGGCCGTCCTCGGCGCGCGGGCCAAGCTGGGACACTGGACCGATTTGCTCGCTTCCAAGGCCGCCGAGAAGATGAAGGAAACCGAACTGCTCGGCGACTTCATCCGCGATGTCTTCGGCGACTTGCTCGGCTACGTCGGCCCCGCCTCCGGCAAACCGATTTACACGATCAAGCGCGAAGCGCTCGTGCAGGTTGACGGCAAATTCGCCGACGCCGCCCTCGGACGCTTCACGCTTGGCGGACGGGCAGGCCGATTTCCTCGTCGTCCTCGAAGGCAAAGGCCCGCGCGATCCGCTCGACCGCCCGTTCGGCAGCCGCAAGCGCTCCGCCGTCGAGCAAGCCCTGCAATATGCCGTCCAGTTGCAAATCGATTGGTTCCTCGTCACCAACATGAGCGAGACCCGCCTCTACCACAAGGGCCACGATCTGTTCACCTATGAACGCTTTGAAACGAGCAAGCTGGCCGCCGATGAAATGGCCCTGAAACGCTTCGCCTATTTGCTCGGCGCAGAGCGCGTCGTCCCAGCGACCGGCGGCACGCATCTCGACGCCCTGCTGGCCGAATCTCACAAGGTGGGCCGCGAACTCACGGCCGGCTACTACCACGAATACGCCACGCTGCGCCGGCAGACCTTTCATGAGTTGTGCCGCGCCAATCCCGATATCGCGGCGACCGATTTGCTGGTCGCCACGCAAAAGATGCTCGACCGGGTCCTTTTCATCGCGTTTTGCGAGAAGCGCGGCCTGTTGCCGCCGGAGTCGATCGGCAACGCCTTTCGGCACCAGGACGAGTACAATCCGCGCCCCGTCTGGGACAACTTCCGCGTTCTGTTCCGCTGGATCGACGAAGGCAACCCGCCGCGTATTGCCAAATACAACGGCGGTCTGTTTGCGAAGGACGAGTTTCTTGAACGCCTGCGCGTTCCCGACGTGGTGTGCAAGGGCTTCGAAAGGCTGGCCGGCTACGAGTATGGCAAAGATTCGGACAACCCCCACGCCAAGATGATCGACGTCGAAATCCTCGGCCACATCTTCGAGCAATCGATCAGCGACCTGGAGGAGCTGCACCAGCAAATCGCCTCCTCCTCCCCTCTCCCCACCGGGGGAGAGGGGCCGGGGGTGAGGGGGCTTGAACCGCTAGAACCCGCCAAAACCGGCCCCTCGAAGCGCAAGAAGGAGGGCGCGTTCTACACGCCCGCTTTCGTGACGCGCTACATCGTCGCCGAGACGCTGCAACCGATCCTGGCCGACCGCTTCGAGACGCTGCGGCAGCAATACGAAGAGGAATCCAAGGCCGCGACCAAAAAGCTCTTTGCCGATCCGCGTGCCTACGATCTGCGCGAACTTACCGGGCCGCAGCGCAAATCCCTGGCCGATTTCTGGAACGCCTGGCTCGACACGCTCGCCACCGTCCGCGTCGTCGATCCCGCGTGCGGCTCCGGCGCGTTCCTGCTCGAAGCCTTCGATCAGCTCCACGCCCACTACCAGCAAGCCAACGCCCGCTTGACGGAGCTGGTCAATCAGCGTCTCTTCGCCGACGTGGACAAGCAAATCCTGCAAAGCAATCTGTTCGGCATGGACCTGAACACCGAGGCCATCGAAATCTGCCGGCTCAGCCTGTGGATCAAAACGGCGGAAAAGGGCAAAGTGCTCACGAGCCTGGATGACAACGTGAAGCAAGGCAACAGCGTTGTCGCCGACCCCGACCCGCTCACCGCCTGGCGGAACCGCTTCCCCGCGGCGTTCGCGGAAGGCGGCTTCGATGTCGTCATCGGCAATCCGCCCTATGTCCGCCAGGAATGGATCGCCAAGGACAAGCCGTTCCTGGAACAGCACTACAAGGCCTACGACGGCACGGCCGATCTTTACGTCTACTTCTACGAGATCGGCGTGAAGCTGCTCAAACCGGGCGGCCGGCTCGGCTTCGTCGTCACCAACAAATGGATGCGCGCCGGCTACGGCGAACCGTTGCGCAAATTCTTCGGCGATTCCGCCTGGGTGGAACAAGTCGTCGATTTCGGCCACGCCAAGCAAATCTTCCCCGATGCCGACGTGTTCCCGTCGATCCTGGTGGCCCGCAAGCCGGCGAGGGTCGCCAATCCGGTGTCCACGCGCGTCTGCGCGATTCCGCGCGAGCAACTACGCATCGACGACCTATCGCGGCAAATCAAGAGCGAAGGTTACGACGTGCCGCGCGATCGGCTTGGGGCGGGGCCATGGAGTTTGGAACCGCCGGGCGTAGGGAAGCTAATGGAAAAATTTCGAGTGGCGGGACTTCCGCTGCAAGGATTTCATCGGCGCGGGCCCTATATACGGTGTGAAAACGGGGTGCAACGAAGCGTTCATTGTCGACGAGAAAACGCGGGATCGACTCGTCGCCGAGCACCCAAGCAGTGAGCCTATCTTGAAGAAATACCTGCGTGGCCAAGATGTCGACCGTTGGCAATCGGAATGGCGCGGCGAGTGGATGATTTTTGCCCTGCGTGGGACCGACATCGACGCTTACCCCGCCGTCAAGCGCCACCTTGAGAAATTGTCGCTGCGGCTGGAGCCGAAGCCCGCCGGGCATGTCGGTGAATGGGCGGGCCGTGCTTCCGGGAAATACAAATGGTTCGAGCTCCAGGCGTCGCCCGGCAATCCAGGCGCAGTTTGAATCTCCGAAATTGTTCTACCAAGTGATCCAGTTCCACCCATGTTACTCCCTGGACAAATTGGGGTTTCTTGGAAACGATAAGACCTACATTCTCCCCACTTCGGACCTTTACCTACTGGGCGTCCTAAACTCCCCGCTAATGTGGTGGCACAACTGGCGCGTATTCACTCACCTGAAGGATGAAGTGCTGGCGCCGATGACATACATGATGGAAACGGTTGCCATTGCGAAACCCATCGACGAAACCCGCGCGACCGTGGAAATCGCCGTTCGCCGCCTAATCGACATCACGGCGGAACAGCAAGCGGGCCGGCGGGCGATGCTCGATTGGTTGAAGCTGGAATTCGGCATCGAGAAGCCGTCGCAGCGGTTGCAGGAGGTGGCCCGGCTCGACGCCGACGCATTGGCGGCCGAGGTGCGGAAGGCGCGCGGGCGGACGAAGCCGTTGACGGTTGCCGACGTGAAGCGATTGAAGACGGAACACGCCGCGACGGTGAGGCCGCTGCAAACGCTGGCCGCCGAGGCGCTCGAGCTGGAGCGCCAGGTGAGCGACCTGGTGAACGCCGCCTACGGCCTGACGCCGGCCGAGATCGAGCTGATGTGGGCCACCGCCCCGCCGCGCATGCCGCTGGCGCGGCCGGTAAAGTAAAATAGCCACAGATGGACACAGATGAAAATGGATGGTGCGCCAGCTAACGATTCCGTCTTATCTGCGTTCATCGGTGTTCATCTGTGGCTACATCGTTCGCACTCGGCCGGCGCCGCCAGAGATCACCGGCTGAATGCGCAATCCCGGCCCCTTTAACATCGCCTCGACTTCGTCGCGCGTGATCCAGGCGAAATCGCCGGGGATCGTGTGCTTGAGGGCGCTGGCGGCGACGCCGAAATCGAGGGCCTTTTGCAAATTGCCGTCGAGCAAGCCGTGGATCAGGCCGGCGGCAAAGGAATCGCCGGCGCCGAGGCGGTCCACAATTTCCACCTCGAAGGTCTTGGTCCGAAGAATCTCCCCGTTTTGGTAAGCGATCGCGGTCCACGAGTTTTTCCAGACGAGCGGATTGTCGCGCAGCGTGATGGCGATGATGTCGAGGTTGAATTTTTTCGCCGTCAGCGCCGCGGATTCTTCGTAATCCTTGCCCTTGATGCCGAAGACGCGTTCGATGTCTTCCTCGGTGGTGATGAGGACATCGGTGTGGGCCATCAGGTCGGCCATGCATTTGCCAGCTTCCGGGGGGGGCCACAGCTTGGCGCGATAATTGAGATCGACGCTGGTTTGCAGCCCGGCGGCCTTGGCGGCGAACAGGGCTTCCTTGGTCACCGCGGCGGCCGACGCACTCAGGCCCGGCGTGATGCCGGTGACGTGAAACCATTTCGCGCCGACGAAAACCTTGGCCCACGGCACCGTTCCTGGTTTGAGATTGGCGATGGCGGCCTCCTTGCGATCGTACACAACGCTCGAAGTGCGCGGGGCGGCGCCGAACTCCAGGAAATAGAGGCCGACGCGATCGTCATTGGTCCAGACAATATGCTCGGTGGACACGCCCGCCTCGCGCGCCCGGTTGGCGATCAGCCGGCCCAGCGGATTGTCGGTCAGCCGCGACACCCATGCGGTGGATCGGCCCAGGCGTGCCAGGCCGACCGCCGTGTTGAGTTCCGCGCCGCCGACGCGCAGATCGAGGCTGTGCGCCTGTTCGAGCCGTTGGTAGTTAGGCGGACTGAGGCGAATCATCGCTTCGCCAAAGGTGATCACGTCAAATGCCATTCGCTGCTCCCGGTGTTGCTTGTTCGATTTCTCTGCCGGTGATTGTAGAGAACGGCGTGTTCGATTGGAAATCGTTCGGCGCGATATTTTCGATCCTTGAAAAAGAAAAGAGCGTCTCTCCTGGGGGGAGGAGAGACGCGATGAACGGTGATGGGGGAAGGGAGTTGGACGGGATGTTGGAAGGGGACGGTTCCGGGGGGTTGATAACCCAAGGCCCACGGGGGCTGGGCCTTGGGCGCGGAACCTGGCAACTCGTTCGACGAACATTGGCCTTGGGGGAAGGCCCTCTGTTCCGGGGGTTCGTCGTTTTTCGTGCCGAGAAAGAGAAAGCAACCTGCGTGCCAATTCGCGAAATCGGCCATGCCAATGCGCAGCATTCGCCGTTACTGGCGACAAAATCGGTGATTACGCTTATCCGATTTTTTTCTGATGCTCGCGGACCCGGTGGAAAGTTTTCCCGGTGGGTTGGATTTTACAAATTAAATTGTAAGAATGGCACCAACCCAAGCCCCAGGATCAGCGCAGCGTTCCTGGGGGTATGAAGCCGCAACCCCCAGGAACGCTGCGCTGATCCTGGGGCTTGGACGTGACACGATGCTGACCGACCGATTGACGCGCGATCTATATGCCGAGATTTGCCGCATTCCCCTGATCGATCCGCATTCGCACATCAATCCGCACGCTGCCACGGCGAAGTCACTCGACGACATTCTCGGCTACCACTATTACACAGAGCTCGCCCACTCCGCCGGGATGCCGCAAACGCCGCTGGGCAAAGACGTGCCGCCGCGCGATCGCGTCTGCGCGATCCTGGAGCATCTGGATCGGATCGACAACACGGTGCAATATAGCTGGTTTCTGGAAATCGCGCAAGCCTTCCTCGGCTTCAAGGGCGAACGCGTATCGGCCAGGGATTGCGACACCCTGTGGGATGCCGCCGAGCGCGTCATGGCCCAGCCGGACTGGGCAGACCAGGTGCTGCGCAAATCGCAGGTCGAGAAGATTTTCTTGACCAACGATTTCGACGATCCGCTGGAGGGCTTCGACACGGCTCGGTATGTGCCGTGCCTGCGCACCGATGATCTGGTCTTCCGGCTCGATCAGCCGGAAGTGCGCGAGCGCCTGGCGCGGGCGACGGGCGTGGAGATGGGTTATGCCACGCCGATCCAGGCGGCGCTCGCCAAGCTGTTTCGGCACTTCGTCAATCACGGCGCCAAGGCCTGCGCGATCTCCTTGCCGCCCGATTTCGCGCCGGTGCATGTACCGCACCACGATCTCAATGTCGCCATTGTCGAGTTGGCCGGCGGCAGCGACGATGCCGGTGTCAAACGCACTGCCGCATACGGAATCTTCTGGATGCTCGCCGAGCATTGCCGTGAATTCCATCTGCCGTTCGATTTGATGATCGGTGTCAATCGAGACGTTTACCGCAATGGGGTTTATCAAGGGCAGGATCTGTTCGACCAGCGCACATCGCTGATGCAATACGCGGAGTTATTCAACACATTTCCCGAGGTGACGTTTCCCATTTCCGTGCTGACGAGCGCGCAGAATCAGGAGCTGGTCAGCTACTGCTGGATTTTCCCCAACGTTATCGCCAATGGCCACTGGTGGTATTCGAATATCCCGGCGTATATCACGCCCGACGCCCGCGCCCGCTTGCAGGCGGCGCCGAAGACCAAGCAGCTCGGCTACTACTCCGATGCGTACAAGCTGGAATTCATCCTGCCCAAGTACAATATGTACCGCCGCCTTCTCGCGCAGATTCTCGCCGACGATTTTGTGCGGCCCGGCGTTTATTCGGAAGCGCAGGCGATTGGACTGGCGCGCTTGCTGCTGCGCGAGAACGCCGAGCGGATCTTTGGCGTGTTGTCGGCGAGCCGTGCCCCGTAAGGGGCCGGTTTCCGTGCTGCAACCGGCCCCTTACGCGGCTCGGCTCGCCGTGAGGTGGAACATGGCAATGCAACCCATACGCCTGGCGGTCCTACTCAGTCGCGCAGGCACGAGCTTGCAAAGCTTGCTCGACCGCAGCGCCGACGGACGGCTCAACGCCCAGGTCGTCACGGTTATCTCGAACAACGTGAACGCCTTCGGCCTGGAGCGGGCGCGGCGGGCGAAGATTCCAGCGTTCGCGGTCGAGCGCAAGCAAGCAGGTTCCTTGACCGAATTCAGCCGGCGCATCTTCTGTCATTGCCGCGATGCGAATGCGGAACTGGTTTGCCTGGCAGGCTTCTTGCAGTTGCTCGAAGTGCCTGACGATTTTCTTGGCCGAGTCATGAATATCCACCCGGCCCTGATCCCGGCATTTTGCGGCAAGGGTTTTTACGGCCATCATGTCCATGAAGCGGTCATCGAGAGCGGCGTCAAGGTGACGGGCTGTACCATCCATTTCGCTGACAACGAATACGATCACGGCCCGATCATCCTGCAGCGCCCAGTGCCGGTGCTTGATGACGACACGCCGCAAACGCTGGCCGCCCGTGTTTTCGCGGCGGAGTGCGAAGAATATCCCGAAGCGATTCGGCTGTTCGCGGAAAAGCACTTGAAGATCGAGGGGCGGCGCGTACGGATTTTGCCCTAGCGTTTCGCGTCCACCTCCGCGAGCAAGTCGGCGACAACGCTATCGAAGCAGTGGCTGCTGCCAACGCCCGCATAGCGAACGACGCCGGTCGCATCGATCACGAAAATGCTCGGAAAGGCTTTGACGGAATATCGATTGGTGATCGAATCAGGGCCCGTGCCGGACTTGACGATGGGCCAGGTCATGTGCTGGGTGGCGATGATTTTCGAGGCATTTGCGTAATCGACATCACTGTAGACGCCCAGAAGAGTGAACGGTTTGTCGCGATAGCGCTCCGCCAAATC
The DNA here is from genome assembly GCA_963767835.1 of uncultured Planctomycetota bacterium. Taxonomy (GTDB): domain Bacteria; phylum Planctomycetota; class Planctomycetia; order Gemmatales; family Gemmataceae; genus SIAQ01. The sequence goes on along the minus strand of CAVYFY010000033.1, from coordinate 55,242 downwards.
GCGTTCATGCGGAATCATGGCCCGGCACGGCGGGCATCCCGCGTACCAGAACACGACGACGACCACCTTGCCGCGGTAATCGCTGAGCTTGACTTGCTTGCCGTCGAAATCCTCGGCATCGATTTCGGGCGCGGGCATGCCGAGGCGCGGACCGACCTCGCAGCTCTGCGGACTTTCCTTGCGTTTGAAGAAATCGAGCCGCGCGCAACTCGGCGTCAACAGCGCAACGCCGAGCAGCGACAACGCGACGCCGACAGTCGGGCGCATCGCCTGGCCTCCATATGCGAATCGGATCGGGGCGGCAGCATAGCGGCCGAGCGGAATATGTCAAGGCGTCAACTGATTTGACATGACGTATTCACGTCAGTTTTTTTCTACACTACGAACTCGGACAAGACGGAGGCCCCATACATTGTTCCGGAACGTTGGCGCAAACCAGTCGCGGTACGCTGCGTGGCATCTGATGCCATAGGAGTTCCAGCTGCCGCCCCGGAATACCCGATCCGAGCCTCCTTTTTCCGAGAGATCTTCGCACCATTGGCAAACGTTGCCATGCATGTCATACAGCCACACCTTGTTCGGCGCATACGATCCTACTTTGGTCGGGCGACCCAGGTACGGCCCCTTGTCCGCCTTGCCGAACGGGAAACCGCCGCAGAAGTTCGCCTCCTTGGACGACAGATCGTTCGTCGGCTTGGCGAAATAGAAATAGTACGAACACTCTTCCTCTGAAGTGGCTCCTCCCCGACAGGCATATTCCCATTCCGCCTCACTCGGCAAGCGGTACCGGTAGCCCTTCCCCTTCTCTTTCTCGTTCAACTTCTTGATGAACTGTTGCGTGTCATTCCACGACACCATCTCTACCGGGAAGTGCTTCAGGTCCTCAACCTTGATGTCCTTCACATCGTCTTTGCCATTGCCGTCGCGGGAGAACCAGCTTGGATTGTTGCCCATCACTTCCTGCCACTGGCCCTGCGTCACCGTGTGAATCGCGATCTCGAATTCATCCTTGATCTCCGTCTTCTTGGCGGAGTCCTTCAGGTCGTTCCAGCCCATGTAGAACGTTGCCTTCGGCAATGGCACAAATTTCATCCCAAGCGGCCCGTCCTTCGGCTTCGCGGGCTGAGCGATGGCGGCGTTGGCGGTCAGAGCGGCGAGGACGAGGTAGGACGACGCAACCAACATGCGATGCGACAACATGGTTAGCTCGATTGTCATAAAAGGCCCCTTAACACATTTCGCTCATTCATCTACATCTGATCGTATTTTCCGTCCCGGCTTGTCCAGATACAAAAGCAGCACCGCTAAATCCGCGGGGTGGATGCCGCTGATGCGGCTGGCCTGGCCGAGGCTCGCGGGGCGGATCGTTTGTAGCTTTTCCTTCGCCTCGCAGCGCAATTGGGGGATCGCGTGGTAATCGAACGTCGGCGGAATCGGCTTGCCTTCCAATCGCTGAAAGCGCTCGACCTGGGCCGCTTGCCGATCGATGTAGCCGGCGTATTTCGCTTCCAGGACGACCTGCTCGACTAATTCCGGCGCAAACCGAGCCAGGTCGGGGGACCAGGATTCAATCTGCTCCCACGTCGTTTCAGTCCGCTTGAGCCATTTTTCCAGCGTGTCCGCTTCGTGCTTTTGGGATCGCAAGCATTCGCTAAGGCCAGCGATTGCCATCTCCTTTCGCTCCAGCCGCCGCCAATCCGCATCATTCACCAGGCCAACGCGTCGCCCAATCGGCGTCAGGCGGCGGTCGGCGTTGTCGTGCCGCAACAGCAAGCGATACTCCGCGCGTGACGTGAACATGCGGTACGGCTCATCGACCCCCTTCGTCACGAGGTCATCGATCAGGACGCCGATGTACGCCTGGCTACGGTCGAGCACTAGCGGCGGCTCCCCCTTGATCTTGAGCGCCGCGTTGACGCCCGCCATCAGCCCTTGGGCGGCGGCTTCCTCATAGCCGGTGGTGCCGTTGATCTGGCCGGCGAAAAACAGGCCCGCGACCGATTTCGTCTCCAGCGTCGGATGCAGTTGCGTCGGCGGGGCGTAATCGTATTCGACCGCGTAGCCCCAGCGCATCACCTCCGCGTATTCCAGCCCCGCAATGTTCCGCAGCATCTCCGCTTGCACGTCGTTGGGCAAGCTCGTCGAGATGCCGTTGCAATAATATTCCCAGGTGTTGCGGCCTTCCGGCTCCAGGAAAATCTGATGGCGTTCCTTATCCGCGAAGCGCACGACCTTGTCCTCAATCGACGGGCAATAACGCGGCCCGCGGCTTTGAATCTGCCCCGAATACATCGGCGCCCGTTCCAGGCTCGCGCGGATCAACTCGTGTACCTTCTCGTTGGTGTAGGTGATATGGCAAGGCATCTGCGGCTGGGTGATGCGCTCCGTCGAGAAGCTGAACGGGCGCGGCTCATCGTCGCCGGGCTGCAATTCGCATTTCGCGAAGTCGATGGTTCGTCCATTGAGTCGGCAGGGGGTCCCGGTCTTGAAGCGGGCGAGCTGGATGCCGCAAGCGTTCAGGCTGTCGCTCAGGACCTCCGCCGACTGGTCCCCGGCCCTGCCGCCGCGCGTCTTCGCTTCGCCCATATGCATGAGGGCTTTTAGGAAGGTTCCCGTGGTGAGGATGACGGCTTGAGCGCGATAGGTCGTATCGCCGCGCGCTTTGACGCCGACGACGCGATTATTTTCGATCAGGATCGCTTCAATGAGTTCTTGGCGCAGCGTGAGATTGGCTTGATCCTCGACGCGATGCTTCATGGTGAACTGGTAGAGCTTCTTGTCGGCCTGGGCGCACGGCGAGTGCATCGCGGGGCCCTTGGTGCGATTGAGCATGCGGAACTGAATGCCGGCCGCGTCAATGACCTTGCCCATTTCGCCGCCGAGCGCATCGATCTCGCGGACGATCTGCCCCTTGGCAACGCCGCCGATCGCGGGATTGCAACTCATCTGCCCAACGGTGTCCGCGTTCATCGTGAGAAGGATGGTGCGCAATCCCATGCGCGGGAGCGAGCGCGGCTTCAATGCCCGCGTGGCCGGCGCCGACGACGATGACGTCGTATTCGTAGATGAGATTGGCCATGACGGGTTATTTAACATCGAGCCGATAATCGATATTGCCCAGTTCATCTTTGATTCGGCGCAAGCGAAATTTCTTGCCGAAGACCTTGGAGGTCTGCCAATCGCCTGAGCGTTTGGCCGGTTCGTAATCGTCTTTGCCGTGGATGAGAATTTGAAAATCGACGTCATCGCCACGGGCATCGATCAGCCAATATTCGGGGATGCCAGCCTTGTGATACTTTTTTCGCAGCGTTTTCTTGTCCTTCGTCACTGAACCAGGGCTGACGATTTCCAGAATCCAATCGCACACGCCTTCGAGCTCGATGTCGTCGTCCCCCTCCTTGGTCGGAATGAATCGAATCTTATCATCCTTGAAACTCTTGAAAGACGCGTAGAGGGCGTCCGGTTCATTTGAGATCTCGGCTTCGACGTTGGAGATTCGAGTTCGGTCAAGGTAAAACTTGCCGCTCTGCTTTTTGTGAACCAAACCGTTTACCACCCTGCAGACCTCCGTCTTTACGCCGCCATGGGACCGCAATCTTTCCGGACTCATGTCGATGAATATCTCCTTTCCGAGATAGGCAATCAGGCCGGTGGTTGGGAAATCATCCGCGTAGGTCCATTGCCGAAATTCCGCCAGCGACATCGAACCCACGGGCATGAAGAATGCCGGGCGCCATCATTTGCGATCACTCGTTGCCGCGGCGTGATGGGCGGGCGCGTGTTTTGCCGGGGCCGTTTCATCAGGGTTGCGGTTGCCATCGGAACCTCCAATCGCCATCACCTCAATACTCCTAGAATAGTAGATATGCAAGTTTGTTGCTACGCTCGGAGTGTTTATGGAGTGTCCGCCTCTGACGGCTTTCTGGATCGTCTCGCAGTCCAAGAACGGACCGCTCGGATTCGGGGTTACCGCCTTATCCCTGGATGATGCTGTTTTCATCATTCGCGCTGGGCTATGGGCAATACCTTCCCGACAACGTTGGTGCCCTCCAAATTCACGAGGGGGTGACGGTCGCCGGTCTGGATCAGCCGCACGTTGTCGCCAACATGGGGCCGATCGCGATTCGTGGAATGTGGTATCCATTTATCGAGGTCGGAGTGCCGAGGTGGGCCAATGCCGAGCCTGGAACCGCGCCCGAAATCGACTGAGCCAACCAAACCCGCGAAATGACCTCTTGATGTGGTGAGAAAAACGAGGACGCCAATGGACCGCCTGCAAGCTGCCGGCGCCGGATTTCAAACGATCGACGCCGACGCCGCCTACAAGCAGCAAGCCGCCAAGAATCTCGAGCGCTGGCTGACCGAGCCGGAATTCGCCGCGTACAAGCCGCAGATTGAATGGTTGATCGATCAACAGAAATGGGCCGGCCTGCTCGATCGCTTTTATCAGATCATGCCGTTCGGCACCGGCGGGCGGCGCGGCGCGGTCGGCATCGGCCCTAATCGCATGAATCTCTGGACCCTCGGCGCCTCGGTGCAAGGGCATTGCATCTATTTGCAAGAACGCTTTCCCAACACGCCGAAACTCTCCGTGGTCTTGGCGTACGATGTGCGCCAGTTCGAGGATCGGCGCCAGAATTACAATCCAAGCCTGCCGAACCCGGTGCTGCATCTCTCGTCAAAGCGATTCGCCCAGCACGCCGCCTGCATCTATGCGGCCAACGGCATTCACGCCCACATCTTGCCCGACAATAGCCCGCGCTACCTGGCGACGCCGGAATTGTCGTTTGCGATTCGCTCTCTCAATGCGCAAGGCGGCCTGAATATCTCCGCGTCGCACAATCCGCCCGATGACAACGGCGGCAAATTCTACGACGAACGCGGCGGCCAGCCGGTCCCCCCCGACGATCAGATCATGGCCGATCTCGTCGAGCAAGTGGCCGCGATCAAGGAATTGCCCTGGCCCGAAGCGATTCGCAGCGGCAAGGTGCATTTCCTCGATGACCTGCCGCACAAGGCGTACATCGAGGTATGCCGCAAGCAGAGCCTGGTGAAGCCGCCGCGCTTCGATGAATTTCAAGTCGTGTTCACGCCGCTGCATGGCGTCGGCAGCATGACGGCCATGGAAGTCCTCGTCGCCCAGGGCTTCCGCGTTCGCCCCGTCGAGGAACAGATGGAGCCGAACGGGCAGTTTCCGAATGTGACGGGCACGCCGAATCCGGAATTTCCCGCAGCGATGGACCGGGCCGAGGCGCTGGCGAGGAGCCTGAAGGCCGATCTGGTTCTTTCCACCGATCCCGACGCCGACCGCATCGGCGTGTTGGCACCCGATGACAGTGGTGCCTTCATCTTCTTGACCGGCAACCAAATCGCCGCCCTCTTGACGCACTTCAAGCTGGCCAAACTTGCCGAGAATGGCACGATGCCGCCCCGGCCTATCGTCGTCAAGACGCTCGTCACCTCGAATATGGTGACGCGCATTGCTCGCCATTTCAAGGCCCAGGTCATCGAAAACCTGCTCGTCGGCTTCAAATACATCGCGGAGGTGCTGCACCAGCTTGAGGAGACCGGCAGCTACGAGGAAATCGAAGGCGGCACCGACGATTTCGTCATTGGCGTCGAGGAGAGCCACGGCATCCTGCTCACGCCGCAAATTCGCGACAAGGACTCCGGCGCCGCCGTGTTGCTCATGGCCGAATTGGCGCTCGATTGCAAACGCGCCGGCAGCAATGTCATCGCATATCTTAAGAACCTGGAAAAGCAGTTCGGCTACTTCAAGAACGACATTCGCAACCTCAGCATGCCCGGCATCGAAGGCAAAACGCTGATGACACGCATGCTCGACCGATTACGGCAACATCCCCCCACGGAAATCGGCGGCCTCGCGGTCACCGGCTTCGACGATCTGCTCGACGAAGCCGGCTGGATGGGCCCATTCAAGGGCGCCACCGACAAAGCGTCGCGCAACTTCATCCTTTATTCCCTCACCCCCGCCCCCTCTCCCAAGGGGCGAGGGGAGAAATTGGAAGCCCGCATCGCTCTGCACCCAGCGGCACCGAGCCGAAAGCGAAGGCGTATATCGAGGTTTGTTCGCCGCCGTGCCCGCATGGCGTGAGCGACGCGGATTGGCAGAAACGCTGTGCCGAGGTGGATGCGATGTCGCAGAGGATCGCCAATGCGTTCATGGAGTTGTGCAAATAATGCGTCATTCCTTGATTGCGTCGGAACCGCGGTCGTGGTCTTTGCGTTTGATCCGTTCCAATTCCGCGCGGAGGCGGGCGTTGTCTGCTTCCAGCGTTTCGATGTTTTCATCCGTTGCCTGCGTGAGGCGGTGCACAATATTGTCCTCGGTGAAAAAGACGCCTGAGAGCATGTTGGTGCGGACGAAGGCGTGATGGATGTTGCCGTCTTGATCCCGGTAGCGGACTTCGTAGCAGCGTTCTTTGTTGCCCCCCAACCACCCTGGGCCGAATGGTGCCCACCTCGCTTCGATGACCTTGCCGCCGCGTGACTCGATGTACTCGGCAATGCGCTGCCGATCAAAGTTGCTCGCGACAAGCCAAATTGCAAATCCCGCGACGAACACAAATGCAAAGACGTAAAGGAAGATCTGGAAGTTCGCGTCCGTCGCACACCTCTTACCAGCGACCACGCAGGGCGCATCGAACGGCATTATACGCGGTGAACGCCTACCAAAAAAGACAGACACGTCATGGCTGGGGTCGAGCCGGCTTCGCCCGCCAGATGATGCCGTCATATGCGTAATGCAGCAGCGACACCAGCAGCGTGACGAGATACCACGCATACACCGATTGCGCATTGACGAGATAGTTGACCGCGCCGATCAGGGCCATGAAGACGAATAGGGCCAAACCGGTGCGTGTGATTTGATAGCGCCAGATGCCGGTGGTGCGTTTTTGCACCGACCAGTTGCAGATCGCGAGATATTCAACGGCGTGAAAGACAGCGCCGGCGAAGAAGAACGCCATCATCCATGGGCCGCTGCCCAGGCGAATCGCCAGGAGTTGGGCCGTGTATAGAGCAATCACGCTGACGATATAGCCGAGCCGGCCGATGCATTGGGCGCGAAAGGTCGTTGCTTCCCGATAGATCAAGATCGCGGGCAAAACCAGGGCAAACGGGTCGATGTAACCGAGCCAGGGCGTAAGCCAATCGACCGACGCGGCATATTCGCTGACCGACGCCATATGGACGGCAAAGCGGAAAAAGACCCACAGGACCAGAACGCGCAGGGCCGTCTTCTCGAACTCCGCGTGCGGCAGCGATTGCTCGGGCCGCGTGGTTCGGCCATAAATGCGTGAGATGCCGGCATGCTGGGCGGCGAAGTGCCAGGCGTTCCAGATGTAATCGAGCATCATCAGGAGCACGAGCGAACTCGTTAAGTTAGCCCCCGGCGAGTCGCCGGGGGCTGAAATAGGCCGCCCCGACGAGTGCGAATCCGAGCAGCACCAGGCCGATCGCCATGCCGCCGAATTTCACGGGTTCCTTCCAGAACCGCTCAGAATCGCAAAACACCAGCACCAGCGTGATCCAGCGATGCGGCGTGCTCAGGAAATAAATCTGGAAAAAGCTCAGGACATCCGGCCCTTGCGCGTCGCTTGGCCGAAGGAAATACAGAAGCCCCGCGACCGGCCAGGCCAGATTCGCCAGGAAGAGCAAATCAAACCACGGCCCGACCAGCCATGTTTTGGTCGGCTTGGCCGCGATACTGGTCGCAGGAAAGGCCGCGACAGGTTGGGAAGCCAGCGCCGTACTCATGACATCCTCGCATAGCCAGGGGATCAAGGCTGCGCAAGTGTAGGTCACGAATCGGACCGGATCAAATGGTTCACCGTCCCGCCAGCACCTCGAGATCACTGAAAAGCGTCGGTTGCAGGCTCTGACATTCGTTCTGCCTGACCTTCAGATAGAGGTCGGCTTGCCTGAAAACCCGTTGTTGATCGCGGTTTGAAAGAGAGCAGTTTTGCGGCTTGAGATGGGGCGTCGGGGAGTTGCCGGTCGAGGCGAGTGAGGCGTCGAACTATGGAGGTGACGATGAGTCATTGATCGGGCGGTTCATCACCGCCGCGATGCACGCGATAGCTTTTGCCTTTCAGCTTCACGATGGTGGCGCCATCCACGACGCGGTCCAGCATGGCCATCGCGAGCGGGGCGTCGCCGAGGTAGTCGGCCCAAGATTCGAAGTCGATGTTCGTCACCAAGGCGGTGCTACAGCGGTGGCTGCGGGCGTCGATGATCTTGTACCACAAGCTGGCGGCCTCTGGGTAAACGGCGCGCTCGGTGCGATCGAAGCCGAATTCGTCAATGATGAGCAGACTGAATTTGGCGTAAAAGCGAACGCGGTCGTGGATCGTTTGGTCGGCCAGGGAGAAGGCGCCGAAGCGCACGGCGCGTTCCAGCGCCTTGAGCACATCATCACGCTGATAATGCGCCACCAGTGCCAGTAACTGCTGGGCTTGCAGCTTGCCCTGGATTTGTTTGGCCAAGAGACCGTCGAGGAACTGCACCGCGATCAGACGTGGATCCTTCAGCGCCGTCGGCATGCCGTGCACCAATGCCAACGCCTCACGCGGCTTTTGCAGCACGAACGCCGCCTGCTCCGGACTAAATGACCGTGCGTGAATTCCAGCTGCACGGGTACGCAGAGCGCAATAAAAAATGGGAATTCCGCCACAAGTGCCCTCAAGACACGCTCTTGAGAACGAGAGGAATTCCCATGAAGATGATTGTCCTGAAGGTTCGGTTCAGTGTCAAGGAGCGTTTGTGCAGATCGCTCCGCCATTGTCGCAACGCCGGTACTCGGCTGCGCTATTTGATGATTATCAATGTGATCAACGGACGCTCGACCCGCCAGACCGCGAAAGTTCTGCAAGTGCACCACACCACGGTTGGACGAGTGGTAGCGAGATTTCGCCGCTATGGTGAAGCGGGCTTGCAGGATGGCCGAACCGACAATGGCGAGGAAAAGCTCAGCGAAGATTACTTGCAGCGTCTGCATTGCATCGTGAGCAATTCGCCGGAACTTTATGGCTGGCGTCGTCCGACTTGGACGCGCGAATTGTTGATCGAGACGATGGTGCGTTTGACCGGCGTGCGCATTCATACGACCACGATGAGCCGAGCCCTGGCCCAGATCAAAGCCCGGCGTGGTCGCCCCAAGCCGATCGTGGGTTGTCCTTGGTCGAAGTCGGCAAAAACCAGGCGTTTGCGGGAACTGCGGCGTCTGATCGACACGCCGCCGCGCGGCGAACGGGTCTTTTACGAGGATGAGGTGGACATTCATCTGAACCCGAAAATCGGCCTGGACTGGATGGTGTCGGGCCAACAGAAACAGGTGCTCACGCCAGGCAAGAATGAAAAGCGTTACCTGGCCGGGGCCCTTGATGTCCGCACCGGCATCGTGACCTGGGTCGAAGGAATTCGCAAGACGAGCTACCTGTTTCTCGACTTGCTCGACCGCCTGCGTCGGGACTATCCCAAGGAGCGCTGCTTGCACCTGATCTGTGACAACTATCGCATTCATAAAAGCGACATTGTCCACGCGGCCTTGAGCGGCTACTTGGCAGGCAAGATCAAACTGCATTTCTTGCCTCCATATTGCCCTGACCACAACAAGATTGAGCGGGTCTGGGAGGACCTCCACGCCGATGTGACGCGCAACCATCGCCAACCGAACATGACAAAACTGATGGAGGCAGTTCGTTACCACCTCCGCAAGCGCAACCAACGACAATACCGGCGAATCGCTGCATAACACCAGCTGCGAATTCACGCACGGTCATTTAGCATCGCTCCGTCGGCGTGGCCGAGCAACGCACTGACGGTGAGAGGGTCAACGCCCGCTTCCAGCAATCGCGTGGCGAAGGAATGCCGCAAGCTGTACATCGCGTACTTCGTGCCGAGCTTCTTTTGCAGCCGGCAGAAGCGGCAATTGACTGCGGACGTGTTCCACTGCCTGCCCGAACGGTTGCGGAACAGCGGACCCTTGGGGTGTATCGCCGTCAATCGCTTGATGATCTCGACGGCGCGGTCGGTCAGGTAGATGATCCGCCAGCGTTTTTTGCCTTTGGCTTCTTCGGGGGGGAATTCCAGCCGGGAACGCTCGGCGTTGAAATGCCGTGCCTCGGCGGCCTTGGCCTCCTGCGGTCTGGCTCCGGACTCCCAGCAGAATTCCACGATGTCGCGGAAATGCCTTCCCTTGATGGTCGCCAGTAGCCGGCGAAAGTCGGGTTCACGGACAACTTGTTTGCGATGATCGGCGGTCGGCTTCTCGACGTGGCGGACGGGACTCTTTTCGATGTGGCCGACTTTCTCCGCCCACAGGAAGGCTCGCTGCACCGAAGTGATGGCGTTGCGGCGGTAGGTCCGGCCCCATTTGGGGTGGCCGTCCACCCAGGCAATGACGTGATGCGGCTTCAGCTCGGTCACGGTCATTGCCGCCGCGTTGGGAAGCTGTTGAACGAACCGTTGAAGGTGCCAAAGGTGGCCTTCATAGGTTCGTTTCGCGCGGTGCCGCTGACACCAATCGAGGAAGGCGTCAATGACGCCGACGACGAGTTCCGCCACCACGGTCTTGGGCGCCTGCATCAACTCGTGGTAGCGGCGAAAAGCCTTTTCGCGGTCATCACCGAGATTGTGTTGTTTGCCAGCGATCTGGACGCGCCAGACGCCGCGAGCCTTGACGAAAAACGGTTTGGGAAACTGAGGCATGGAATGCCCTCCGGGTGCACAGGCGTGCCGGAAGGCCGCTGGACCCCCGTTTCGGTGGCAGCCGAGGCGGGGGTATTTCTCTGACCGGTCAGAAAAGACGCATCAGCCAGAGATTTATTATTCGCTGTAAATTCTTATCTGACAAGTACCCCCGGCAGGACTCGAAGCACCTCCAGAAAACCTTGGGAAAACGCTGATTTCCGAAACTGGCGGCGCAAAATCCAACGCACTTTCGGCCAATTTCGACAAAATCGACTCCGACTTGCAGCGCGTTCTCGACGCATGGCCGACGCTTTCTGATGCCATGCAGGCTGGAATTCTAGCGATGATCGCGGCAGCGTCCAAACCGTGAAGCCACAAACTTCTTGTTCGGCGTTAACGTTGACACAACCTCGAATTTCCTTGTTCCAGCCTAGTTCCGTCAACGCCAGCGCCGGAATGAACTCGACGCCGATCTACAACGCATTTCGACGCCTGCCCGACGCTCCGTCGCTCAAGGCGGGCATCCTAAGCGCATGTTAAACGCCACTTGACACGCGGGTGACATGATGCCGTTCGAAAAAGGCAACAAACTAGGCAAGGGGCGGCCGCGCGTGATGGCAGGCCTTCGGAAGCGGGCGGGATCAGGCGAGCCGTCCGATTTGTTGGTCGCCACGCGGAAGGTGTTCGGGCAACAAAAAGAAGCCGATCTGGGGGAGGAAGAGGCGAACTGCCAATTCGGGTGGTTGCGCGGTCGAGATGGGAGAGAGCTTGGGCACTAGGATATCGAATCTAGATTCCTTTCTTCCACGTCGCATGGCGATGGCACTGAGTTGACGCTGGAAAACCTTGACTTGCAGGCGTTTACAATTCATCCTGCACCCGCCTACATTGTAGCCGCGTTGGGTTGACACGGCCAGTGTTGTTGCCATCTTGTTGCCAAATTGTCTAGTTTGGGGTGAGCAGCTGAAAAGTAGGTGGGAAATGCATACGCTATGGCCAGCTGGCTGCGGGCCGGCGTTTTTCGCTCTTGCATAAGGACCACTACCATGATTGATCTCACTCTCTCTGCCGAACAAGAAGCCCAAGCGCAACGCATCGCCGCGATCATCAGCAAAGGATTTCAAGAAGAAGCTCTGAACATGGCACGCATCATGGCCTCCAAGCCCGATGCACAATTGCTCGGCGCCACCGAATTCGAAATTCGCGCTCGAGCGCACAAGATCGCCGCCCACGCCATTGAGACCGCTCTGAATGAGCGGAAAAAAGGGGGTACCAAGGGTCGAGCATGAGTTGCCCGCACTGCCGCGAATCGGCCCGTTTTGTCGGTTATCGCCCCAAGGAGATCAAAAGCCTGGTCGGCGACATGAACTTGTCGCGGCCGTATTACCATTGCAAGCACTGCCATCAAGGGACTTGGCCGTGGGACGAAATGCTGCGGTTATCGCCGGAACGCTTGACGCCGGCGGCGCAAGAGATCGTATCGTTGCATGGCGTCACCAACAGCTTCAGCAAGGCGGCCAATCAGGTGATGGCCAAAAGTGCCGGGCTGTCCTTGAGTGAATCGACCGTGGAACGCACCACCGAACGAGCGGGCGAGCGCGCCGGCACGTGGTTGGAACAAGGCGAAGTGTTCGGTCCGAAAAAGCCGTTCCAGTGGAACCCCGATGCGGAGGGGAAGACGTGCGCGTATGTCGCCCTGGATGCGACGGGAATCATGATGCAAGGCCCTGACGGGGCCAAAGCGGACGGGCGGATGGTGGACGTGGGCATGATCTTCAATCCGCAGCCGCGTGCCGTGGACGACGAGGACATCTGTAAGCCGTGCGAAGGGGTGCGTTACCTGGCGGGGCATTACACGCTGGAGGAGTTGGGGCCGCTGATGCGTGGGCAAGGCGCCCAGGTGGGCATGGATGCGGCCGACCGCTGGATCGCACTGACGGATGCGGGCCAGGGTCTGGAGCATTTCATCGACGTGAATTTCCCGCGGGCGGTGAAGATTGTGGATTTCCGCCACACCAGCGAATACGTGAACAACTTCGCCAAGGCGTATCGCGCCGGCAAGGCGGGGGAAGCGTTGGCGGCGACATGGTGCCACAAGCTCAAGCATGAAGGCGGTGCCGCGTTGTTGGCGGAGCTGGCCTTGTTGGACCGGGCGGCGATGTGCGAACTCGCCCAGGCAGAATACGACAAAGTTCTGAGTTACCTGGGCAACCACTCGGCCCGCATGGATTACCCGACGTACTTGCGCAAGGGTTGGCAAATCGGCACCGGCGCCGTGGAGTCGGCCTGCAAGACCGTCGTGAATCAGCGTCTGAGCATGGGAGGCATGCGTTGGAGCGAAGAAGGCTCGGACGCGGTTTGCCATCTGCGTGCGCTGTTCTGCAGCGCCCCGGACCAATGGGACGCCTTCTGGTCTCACGTACCCAAGCCAAGCAACGTCAACCCCCAAATGGCCGCATAGGCGAGAATCCACCTACTGTGCTGACGCCTACCCTCTAGTTTGGCAGCCTAGACGGGAGTGCTCAGAACGTGGCCCGGCGTGTGATGCGTCCATATTGGTCTGATCTTATTCGTCGAAAAGCGCGAAATTACGCGGGCCAACGAGACGGCTATCGACTAGATTTCCGCGGCAGTAATCGGCTCGCCGGCATCGACGTTTCCCTGCGCCGCGGCGGCTAGCGACTCGCCCGTGGTCGTTGTGTGGTCCGCTCCGACAATGCGAAGCCGTCCCGCAAGCCAGAGGCTGACGAGCGTCGCTGCGATCCCCAGGAGCCCCACGATGGGGTAGTGCTCGATCGTTCCGTCAGGAGCTTTCGTGAGGATGAAGCCACCGACGAATGCGCCGAAGCCCGCAGAAACGTGTTGAACGGCCGAGTTGGCACCGAGGAATCCGCCGCGGCGCTGCGGTGCCACGCTGGACGTGATCATCGCCATGGCCGGCACCATGCGCCCCGAATTGCACAGCATCAGCAAGGCCATTACCAGCGCCGCCAGCCAAAGCGATACCGGCGGCAGATTGGTGGCCACAAGGATCACGATCGCCAGCAGCGGGGCGGCGACGCGGTAAACGAGCAGCTTGCCGAAGCGATCCGCAAGCCGGCCGACAATCGGCGAACCGATCAGCGCCAGCACGCCGCCCGCGATGTAGACCACGGCGAGATGTTCTTGCGGAATCTTGACATTCGAGACCAGGTACGGGCTCAGAAATGGAATCACCGTGAAGACCCCGAACATCCAAGAGTCCGCGCCTGTTCACGCCAAGCCGGAGCGGGACCGCGTTGACCGCGCGGCGTCGGCCGGCGACGATGCGCCGGTGTTTGTGCCGTTGCGGGTGATCGATGTGGCGACGCAGGCGGCGTTCGAAGTCGTGCTGGAGCGTGGCCGAGTCGTGCGCGTCCTGCGCGGCTTTGACACCGAGACGTTGCGGCAACTCCTCGCCGTTCTGGAGGAGGAGCGGCCATGCTGAGCCTGTCGTTGCCGGTGCGTGTCTATCTGTGTTTGGAGCCGACGGACATGCGGCGCAGCTTCGACGGGTTGTGCCGCATCGTGCGCGAGCACGTCGGCGCCGATCCGCTGTCGGGCGATCTGTTCGTGTTTCGTTCCAAGCGTGGCGATCGCGTCAAGCTCCTTTACTGGTTGGGGGATGGGCTGGCGATCTGGTATCGGCGTTTGGAGGAAGGGACGTTTGTGTTTCCGAAGTTGGCGGAGAGTTCGGGACTGTCGTGGTCGCGGGCGGTGGGCAAGCAGGGGTTGGAGATTCGCAGCGCCGATCTGGCCATGTTGCTGGACGGCGTGGACCTGGCCAGCGTCAAGCGGCAAAAGCGCTATCAACGACCAGCGGCGATGAGCGCCCAGGCGACGAACGAATCGCCGTGACGGTGCGTCGTTTTTATTTTCACAAAAACCGCTTTTGCTGGCGCTACCCTTGGCGTTCTGTGGTGTTTCATCTTGCATGAACACGGACGCAACGACACCTCGGCCCCCTTCTCCCTCTGCCGCAGCGTCGTCGCCAACTCAATCACCTGCCGTCATTGATCCCAGCAAACTCCCAAACGACATAGACGTGCTGAAGCAAATGATTGTCGAGTTGCTGACGGGGGCGCGGCGGGATTGCCGTGCCATCGCCGAATTGCAAGAGCGGCTCGATGCTTTGTTGCGCCGGGGTCGGCCCACGGAACCGATCGATCCGAACCAGCCGTTGTTGTTTCCGGAACTGGCCCAGGCGGAACCCGCAGCACCGACGCCGCCCGCCGTCGAGACGGAATCGAACCAACCTCGCAAAGGCAAGCCGCACGGCCGGCGTCGGCCGGCGCGGCAGTTGCGTCGCGAACAACGCCGCTACGAGTTGCCCATGCTGGAACGGCTCTGCCCCGAGTGCGGCACCCTGCGTGACGAGATCGGCGTGCAGAGCACCGAGCAGTACGACTACAAGCCGGCCGAGGTGTTTGTCGTCGAGCACCAACGCGTCAAGTACGCCTGCAAATGTTGCGAAGGCCACGTCGCCATCGCGCCCAAGCCGCCGCAACCGCTCGACAAGGCGTTGCCGGGACCGGGCCTGTTGGCGCAGATCATCGTTGACAAATATCAGGATCACATTCCGCTGCACCGCTCCGAGCAGCGTTTCGAACGGCTCGGCGTCAAACTACCACGCTCGACCATGTGCGACTGGATGGCCTCGGCGGCCGAGTTGCTGATGCCACTCTGGCAGTTGCTCAAGCACTGGGTGTTGCAATCGAAGGTGCTGCACACCGACGACACCACCGTGCCGGTGCGTGACGAGACTAAGAATAATCACCGATACGGCCGATTGTGGGACTACATCGGCGACCAAGATCATCCGGGCATCGTCTTCGATTACACCATCACGCATGCACGCGATGGACCGGCCGAGTTCCTGAAAACCTTCAAAGGCTTTTTGCAAGCCGATGCCTACGGCGGCTACGACGGCATCTACACCGGCTCCCATGGCGCGATTGTCGAAGTCGGCTGCATGGCCCACGCCGCGAATAAATTCAAGGAAGCGGACAGCACCGATCCGGAACGCGTGCTGGCGGCCAAGGCCTGGGTGCGCAACTTCTACGACGTCGAGGACGAGGCCAACGCCATCATCGTCAAAGACAAGTTGACCGGCGCCGCGGCCGCTGCGATCCGCTTGCGCCTGCGTAAGGAACAATCCGTACCGCTGCTGGCATCGCTGCGTCAATGGCTCTTGGAGCAAAAAGAACAGGTGCTGCCCAAGAGTCCGATCGCCGCCGCATCGACACCGTCAGCGCGAAGGCCCGCAGGTGATTTGGTTCCGTGAACGTGGCTTTCAATTGCGCGAGCGAATGCTCATGTTCGCGCTTCGTACCAAGATGCGCGTCAAGGCGCGGCAAAGCGATTGCGGCCACGAAGAAGGTGGGGACTCCCAAGATCGCCAGCGTCAGGAACGGGACGTGCCAGCCGAACTGCTGCCCGAGCGCGAGGCCAGCCGGGACACCGACGACGGAGGCCAGCGCGAACGCCGACATGAGGGCGCCGGTGGCCGTGCCGCGGCGATGCTCGGGGAATACGTCGCCCACGATCGCCATTGCCATGCCGCCGAGGACGCCGCCGAAGGCCCCCGTGAGCACGCGCCATTCGTAAGTCGGAGCCACGCCGCATGCGAGCGTGCCGGCGAGAAAGCCGACGTAGAGACCAAGGAATGCCGTCCGACGGGCGAATCGATCGAGGATGACCGACGCGAAGAGGCCAGCCACGCCGGCTGCGTAAGTGTACGACGAAACAATGAGGCCGAAGCGCGCCGGTGTCAGGCTGAGTTCCTCCTCAAGGAGTGGACCGAGCGGCATCACTACGACAAAGTCTACGATGCTCGTGAACTGCACCGCGGCCAGAACGAACAGAATCAGACATTCCCGGCCGCGTGAGAATATTGGTTTGGCTACGTTCGACATTGAGGCGGTTCTCCGTTTCGGCAGTCCTTGCAGGGAGCCATCCGCTAGGAAAGCAATTGCGGGATCGGTTTGCCGCCTCGGCCGCGAGCCGGATGTTGCTGCCGGTCTTAGACCATTTCCTTGAGTTTCTTCAGGGGCGCACCTTGACGACGTTGTGCGCGGCTCGCGCCTTGACCTCCATCATCTCACCCGGTTTGAACGGATTGGGCTTCTTGCCCGCCTTCCGAGCCGGCTTGGAGACACGAGTGATCTTGAGCAATCCAGGCAGCATGAAAATGCCAGAACCTTTCTTGGCCAGTTGCGTTTCGATTACCTCGCCAAGAAGGTCCAGAACCTGACCAACTTGCTTTTTGGTCAGATTGGAGCCAGTCGCGAGTGACTCTAGCAATTCGGTCTTGGTCATGTCCTTTGCACCTTTCGTGGTTATTGGCGATGGGAACAATTCCCGGTTCGGATAATAGAACCTGCGCCGCTGACGCATCACGTCGTGTTTGTTCCAAGTCAGTTAGAAGCTTTACCAAATTCCGAAAAGTTGGCCAGTGGCTCGCGGCCGCCACCGCGCCGGACCGCCGCCGTTCCCGCGCTAGGACCGGCGCCACTTCCCGTCGCGGGACCGCCGCTGCCGCCGCCACGCATACCGATGCCGGGCCCGCTACCGGCGCGTCATCCGCGCCAGCCACGGTGGTATCGCCGCACCCAGGCTTATTCATCGAACGTGACGGTGTTGCCGTCGTTGATCTGGCAGAGATTCTGAAAGTTGGCCAGAGCGACGTTGAACGGGATGATGTGGACGGTGCCGTCGGCGAAGGCAGCGTTCATTCCCGATGGGTGAGCCGAGCCGAAGTAATCGGAAACTTGGGCCCCGGCGTTTCCCAGGTTGGCGTTGCGCTGGGGAACGACCACGGCGGCGCGGAGCGTGTCCCAGGAGTAGCCGCATTGAAAGCCGGTATTGTCACCGGAGTCGCCGCCGGCGATGTAGTAGAGATTGAGGCATTTTTCGCCGAGCATAATGGTGTTGGAGGTGCCGTCGGTGATGTCGGTGAGGCGGACGATGTTGGGGTTGCCGGTCACGCACCCGTTGCCGTTGGGTCCGGTCGGATTCGGTGAATTGGCGATGGTGGTCGTGCCATTGCAGCCCGCGAAGTCATTCATGTAGGCCAGGCCGATCGTGCCGTTGTATAGGGTCGGCGGGCGCAGCGACGGGCACGAGTAGGAAGGGATGATGGTCTGGATGACCGTGGTGTCGGTGGTGTTGAAGTAGGCCGGGGTTTGATCGATGAACGCCAGGATCTGGTAGCCCCAGCCCCAAAGTTGATGGGGGGCGATTGCCGGCAGTGTGTTGGTGGGGGCATTGGCCCACGAGCGCTCGTCCTGCCATTGGCCTCCGCCGTTCGGCAAAATCTTGTACGCATCGTGATGATTGTGGAAGGCCAGGGCGCATTGTTTGAGATTATTGATGCATTGCGTCCGCGCCGCCGCCTCGCGCACCTTTTGCACCGCCGGCACCAAGAGCGCGATAAGTATGGCGATGATTGCAATCACCACCAACAGTTCGATGAGCGTGAACGCACGGCGCCGGTCGGCTTTGATTTTTCGCATCGACGGGATTCCTGTTCAAGTCACAGAGCTCAAGGGGATTTCTGGGCCTGGGTGAATTCCTCTTCCGTCATGGTATGAACGAGCAGGGCCGCATTGAGGACCAGGCGTTTTCCGTGGGCGCCGGTCTTTTCGTAGGCCAGGAGAACTTCCGCTTGCCCGCGCTCCGCCCGGGCGACCGGCGTTCCCCAGAGGATCACGTAGGGCTGGCCATCCACCGGCGAAGTCAGGATCGTATCGGGATCGCCAAACTCTTTCAAGAACGCCTTGAGTTCCTCGCCGTCTTTCGGTTCCTGCCCGTTCGCGCTGCATGCTTTCACATATGCCCGGCCGATGAAACGCAGGTTTTGCTCTTCTTTTTTGCCTTCGTTGATTACCACGGTGCCAGCGCAGCCCGCGAGCACGAGCGTCAATCCCGCGCCGAAGAGGGCGCGGGCACGTCCAGCGTAGTGGCTCATGAATGGCCTGGCGAAAAAGCAGCCGATGGAATCCTGCACCATCCTAACAGCAAACGCGCGAGCCTCACAACCGCTCCATTGGCATCTAACCACGGATTTCAGTGATCACGCGGATCGGAGGAAACGCCTGTGTTTCTCACGCCGCGCGCCGCGCCGCCCCAGCGCTGTCACCGCAACCGCGCTGTCGCCGATTCCGGCCGCGCGCCGCCCCGGCCCGCGCGCCCGCTCCGGAACCGGCGCCGATTCCTGCCGCGCACCGCCACCCGCCAGCCCGCCAAAGAACTCTTTGATTCCCGAGGCATGCAGGTATCATGAAATGAATGGGATGGCACGCCATGGAATCAAGGGAAAAAGAGTCGAAAATGGATTCAGGGCGAACGCTAAGCCTGGCGTTGAAACACCATCAGGCGGGCAACCTGGCCGAGGCTGAGACGCTGTACCGCCGCGTCCTGCAGGCGGAACGGTGCAACCCTAATGCCCTGCACTTGCTCGGAGTGGTGGCCCATCAAGTCGGCAATTACGACCTGGCTGTCGATTTCATAAAACAAGCTCTTCACCTTCATCCAGCGTTTCCCGAAGCGCACAACAACCTGGGAATTGTCCTGAAAGATCAGGGGAAGCTCGCCGAAGCGATCGGCAGTTATCAGCAGTCTCTGCACCTAGAGCCCGATAATGCTGAGGTGCACAACAACTTGGGGATTGCCTTGACAGGTCAGGGGAAGGTCGAGGAGGCGATCAATAGCTATCAACGAGCTGTGCGTCTAAATCCCAATCTTGCTGAGGCACACAACAATCTGGGAAATGCGCTGACAGATCAAGGGAAGTTCGCCGAAGCCATCACCAGCTTCCGGCAGGCCCTGCGTCTGAATCCCAATTTTGCTGAGGTACACAACAATATGGGAAATGCCCTGAGAACTCAGGGGAAGGTCGAGGAGGCGATCAATAGCTATCGAGAGGCCGTGCGCCTGAAGCCAAGCTATGTTGACGCGCATAGCAGTCTGGGGATCGCTTTCACAGAATTGGGCAGAATCGACGAAGCCATCGCTAGCTTCCGAGAAGCGATTCGTTTGCAACCGAATCACGCCGAGGCTCTGTGTCAGTTGGCGAGTCTGTTGCGTGGAACGCTGCCCGAGGCCGATCGCGCTCTCCTCGAACATCGCTTGGCTGAATCGGACCTGAATGACTCCGACCGCGTCAAACTGCTCTTCAGCCTAGCGGCGGTTTGCGACGGCAAGGGTGCGTACGCACAGGCCGCCGCCCTGCTGCGACAGGCCAACGCGCTGTCGCTGTCCCTGCCCCGCCTGAAAGGACAGGGCTACAAGCTCGACGAACATGCGCGTTTTGTCGAGAAACTCATGGAAGCCTTCACCCCGGCGTTCTTCGAGAGCGTTCGCGGCTCTGGCTTGGAGACGGGGCGGCCGGTGTTCATCGTCGGCTTGCCGCGTTCTGGAACGACGCTGACCGATCAAATTCTCGCGGCTCATTCGCAGGTCTACAGTGCCGGCGAGCTCACCCTGGCTCGCATGGATTTCCTAGCCTTGGGAACGCAACCAACGGACGAGAGCGTATTCACAACCCTCCCCGGATTGCCCGGCGATGCGTTTCGTCGCCTGGCGCAACGGCACCTCGATCAACTGGGTACCATGAACCGCACGGCCGCGCGCGTCGTGGACAAGATGCCCGACAATTATTTGTTCCTCGGCCTGCTGGCAACACTATTCCCAAGCGCGAAGTTCATCCACTGCCGCCGCGACCTGCGCGACGCGGCCGTGTCTTGCTGGATGACCGACTTCTTTGTCGGACTCCGCTGGTCCAATGATTTCGAGCACATCGCCGCCCGTTTCCGGGAATATCAACGGCTGATGGAGCATTGGCGGAAGGTGCTGCCCGTTTCGGTTCTTGAGGTCCACTATGAGGAGACGGTGGCCGACTTGCCTGGCGTGGCGCGGCGATTGGTGGAGTGGTGCGGACTGGATTGGGAACCGACATGCCTGAAATTCAACGAGGGCGATCGGCCGGTTCGTACTGCCAGCAAGATTCAAGTGCGCGAGCCGGTCTACACCCGCTCGGTGGCGCGCTGGCGGCATTACGAGCGTGAAATGAGCGAGTTGTTCGAGGCCCTGAAGCCGTTGCTGGACAGGGGATCCTGACTTTTCCAAGTGTTCTCGCACTTGCTCGGCGTAGGCGGCCTCGTCCCGTTTCATGTAGGCGACGTCGTGAGGGCGATGCCATCTTTCGCGGAAGGCAGGATTTCGCACGGCGGCTGATTCACGCACCCTTTTAGACCAGGTCAACGTATCAGCGTCAACAGGGTCGCCTGAACTGAACGGAGTGTGAGCGTTTTGTTTGTTGGTAGTTGAATGTTCAGCAGTTGATTTTTCGACGCCAGAAAAGCTCCCACTGCGAGCGTTCGCTTTTGTAGAGTGCTCGAAGGTGGCATACTGCGTCGGTGCCGGGCTCACGCCAGCGCATGCCCGCCAACTTCAGCCGTTGTGCGACCACCGTTTTGCATGCCGATTCCACGGCGCCCGAGCCGATCAGCCAGCCCTTGGCCAAGTACGTCGGGTAATCCATGCGCGACACATTGTTTCGCAGATAGCCCAGCACCTCCGCGTGTTTGGCACGTACCAAGGGCCGACGCTCCGGCAACACCATCGCCTCCAACCGCGCGATTACCGCCGCTCCTCCCTCATGTTTCAACACGTGACACCATTGGCCTTTTTGTTCTTTGGCCTTCTCTTCGTCTTGCGGATGCAGCGCCTCTTGCTAAATCGCCCAGGTGATCCGACACGTGCCAAAAATCGATGATCACCACCTCCACACGCGGAAACGATCGCTGCACGAAGGGCTCCAAGCCGTTACCGCCGTCGGTCAGACCGATCCAGCGGTCGGCTCGATCCATGCCGACCTGCGCTCCTTGGCGACGCATCACCTCAGACAGTTCGTCGAGCGAATACAGCCCCGCCACATAGCGGGCCTGCATCGTCGCCCCTGCCGGCGGCGCAGTGCGGCGAACCCTTCGGCAGCTCCGGCACCGCATTGTAGATCATGCCCACGTACGGCATACGGCCCTCGGCAGGACCGCCGCCGCACGCTTGTTGCCGCACGCCGGTCGCATCCACGCTGGTGTACGCGCACGTCTTGCCTTCCGCATCCTTGTACCACTTCCACGGCGTCGGGCCGCCGATCACTTTTCCTTGGCCGAGATGTTCGCCCAGACGCGTGCCGGCCGCTTCGGTGGTGCGTTGCACCGTTGTCTCCGCCAAATGCAGTCCGGACAATTCGGGCAGCACTTTTTCCGCCGCCTCCTCGAAACTGTCGGTCAACAAGCCCGCCAAACTCACCGCCCGTTCCGCGCCAGGCGTCAGTCGTTTGTCCGTTAGGCCCACGTCTTGGTCCCACGGAAACAAGCCGGTGCCGCAGCGTTGGCAATAATAGTACCCGCGTTTCAGCGTCACTTCGCCCAACAAACTCAACGGCGTTTTTGGGCGATAGCCATGAAACTCGGCGGTTCGTTGGCAATGCGGACAATCTACACTGCATCCGTGATAGCCGTTTTTTTTTGACGCAGCCGTTCTTCCAACGCCTTGGCGCCGAGCTTGAGAACAATATCGCGGAGTTCGAATTCGGTATCACCGAAGATCTCGCGATCGGGCTTGCTAACCAAAAGCCGAGCCATCTGCACGACCTCATCTTCGGTCAGCTCACGAATCCGTTGAGCCAAGGCTTGGGCCTCCGATTCCTGTTCGGCCGACAAAGGAAAACGAGTGGTTGACACCATGACCGACCTCCAGCGCAAAGTGCATTTTTTCGGAACACCCCATCTTCGTCGATTGTGTACAAACATTCCACCAACTTTTCAGCTGCTCACACCTGAACGGACTCTGATCCGGATTTTACTTGCGTTCAGCCGTGGGCGCGATACGATGTCGGCGCTAAATGACCGTGCGTGAATTCGCAGCTGGTGTTATGCAGCGATTCGCCGGTATTGTCGTTGGTTGCGCTTGCGGAGGTGGTAACGAACTGCCTCCATCAGTTTTGTCATGTTCGGTTGGCGATGGTTGCGCAGTCACATCGGCGTGGAGGTCCTCCCAGACGCGCTCAATCTTGTTGTGGTCAGGGCAATATGGAGGCAAGAAATGCAGTTTGATCTTGCCTGCCAAGTAGCCGCTCAAGGCCGCGTGGACAATGTCGCTTTTATGAATGCGATAGTTGTCACAGATCAGGTGCAAGCAGCGCTCCTTGGGATAATCTCGACGCAGGCGGTCGAGCAAGTCGAGAAACAGGTAGCTCGTCTTGCGAATTCCTTCGACCCAGGTCACGATGCCGGTGCGGACATCAAGGGCCCCGGCCAGGTAACGCTTTTCATTCTTGCCTGGCGTGAGCACCTGTTTCTGTTGGCCCGACACCATCCAGTCCAGGCCGATTTTCGGGTTCAGATGAATGTCCACCTCATCCTCGTAAAAGACCCGTTCGCCGCGCGGCGGCGTGTCGATCAGACGCCGCAGTTCCCGCAAACGCCTGGTTTTTGCCGACTTCGACCAAGGACAACCCACGATCGGCTTGGGGCGACCACGCCGGGCTTTGATCTGGGCCAGGGCTCGGCTCATCGTGGTCGTATGAATGCGCACGCCGGTCAAACGCACCATCGTCTCGATCAACAATTCGCGCGTCCAAGTCGGACGACGCCAGCCATAAAGTTCCGGCGAGTTGCTCACGATGCAATGCAGACGCTGCAAGTAATCTTCGCTGAGCTTTTCCTCGCCATTGTCGGTTCGGCCATCCTGCAAGCCCGCTTCACCATAGCGGCGAAATCTCGCTACCACTCGTCCAACCGTGGTGTGGTGCACTTGCAGAACTTTCGCGGTCTGGCGGGTCGAGCGTCCGTTGATCACATTGATAATCATCAAATAGCGCAGCCGAGTACCGGCGTTGCGACAATGGCGGAGCGATCTGCACAAACGCTCCTTGACACTGAACCGAACCTTCAGGACAATCATCTTCATGGGAATTCCTCTCGTTCTCAAGAGCGTGTCTTGAGGGCACTTGTGGCGGAATTCCCATTTTTTATTGCGCTCCTGCGTACCCGTGCAGCTGATTCACGCACGGTCATTTAGACTAGATGATCGTTTCGTAAATCGCTTTCCAGCTGCAGGAGCTATGGACAAAATGGGGGGCTTTTGTCAATCTGGGTCAACTCCAGATCGCTTAACTTTGGTGCAGGGAGGCACCCGATGCCATATCCATTTTCCGCTCCGCTGGAAATTACCTCTGAACAACGCGGCCAACTCAAAGCGTTGGTACGGGCTTCATCCACGCCGCAAGCCTTGGCGTTTCGCTGTCGCATCATCCTGCGTTGTAGCGATCCGAGCAACCCCTCCAATCTCCAGGTGGGTAACGAACTCGGTTGCGATCGACACACTGTCGCACTCTGGCGCGAACGTTTTCGCGAACAGGGTCTCGCCGGTCTGCAAGACGCCCCACGGTCTGGTCGGCCGAGGGCTTTTTCCCCCGGTGGGCCGCATCGCGGTCGTGGCCATTGCCACCAGTCTCACCGAGGAACATGATTGTCCCCGCAATGGCTGGACGCTCGACGAAATCGCCGCCACCATCGTCAACGAAGCCCATGCCGACGCCGTCAGTCGTTGTACGGCTTCGCGCGTTCTGCAAGCGGCCGACCTCAAACCGCACAAGAGCGTTTATTGGCTCAACAGCCATGACCCGGATTTTGAAACTCGGGCCAAGGAGATTTGCCAACTGTATGTGCAGGCACCGCGTTTCTATCAGGAGGGGCGTCTGCTGATTTGCTGTGACGAGAAGACCGGCATGCAAATCTTGCAACGCGCCGCGCCGACACAACGCGTCGAGCCGGGCAAGCCGGAGAAACGCGAGTTCGAATACATCCGCCTGGGCACGCGGACGTTGATCACCAGCTTTGTGGTGCCGACCGGCGAGGTGGTGTGGGACCTGGGCCAAACGCGGACGAACCTCGATTTCCGCGCTCATATCTTGCGTGTGACCAAGCACTTCCCGGCGATGAAGAAGTTTGATTGGATCGTGGATAATCTGAATACGCACAGCAGCTTGGACCTGTGCGAAATCATGGCCTACCTGAATGGGATCGCTTTCAAGCCCAAAGAACTGCAAACGCAAGTCGAGCGGCGTGCGTCCTGAGCGATCCGGATCATCGTCACGTGTTCCATTATATACCGCGGCATGGATCGTGGTTGAATCAGGTGGAATTGTGGTTTGGCGTACTGTCGCGGCAGTTCTTGCGGCGCGGCGAGTTCGCATCGGTTCAGGAGTTCACGGCGCGCTTGACGAAATACTTGGACGAGTACAACCTGGAAAAAGCCCACCCCTACCGCTGGACCTACACCGGCGAACCGATGGTGCGTGGCACACCGTTCGAAACAACGCGCCGAGAGCAAAGGCGTAGCCGAGCCTGGTTCGGGACGCGGCCTCAACGGTACGAGCGCGTTCTGCATACGCTCCGTCCTTACCGTCGTCGCCAGCCACTGGATACTTCTTATGCCCCGCAAAAAGGATGAGCCGGCGTCCCAAGTAAAACGGACTCATCGCCGAAGCGTGGTCCAACGTGGATCTTTCAGCGACGCTTAGGGCATCGCAACCACGAAGCGGGCTCGCTCGGCTCATCCTTTTCAAGGAGTTATCCCATGCGCTTCTACAAGCACACGCACGCATTCTACTGTGGGGTTGATCTCCACGCAAGAAGTATGTTCACCCACATTCTTGACAACGATGGCAAGACCGTCTTCGAAGGCGATCTGGCCGCCGGCCCCGAGGCGTTTCGCAACGCCATCGCGCCGTATCGCGCGGGCCTGGTTGTCGGTTGCGAGTGCATGTTCTCCTGGTATTGGCTCGCCGATCTTTGCGAAGACGACGAGATCCCCTTCACGCTCGGCCACGCGCTGTACATGAAAGCGATCCACGGCGGCAAAGCGAAGAACGATCGCATCGACGCCGCCAAGATCGCCGGCCTCCTGCGCGGCGGCATGTTTCCGATGGCCTACGTTTATCCGCGGGCCAAACGCGACACGCGCGATCTCCTGCGGCGGCGCTGCTTCTTCGTCAATCAACGCTCGCAATTGACAGCGCACATCGTCAACACCAACAGCCAGTACAACCATCCGCCGTTGACGAAAAAGCTTTGCTACGCCAGCAATCGTTCGGATGATCTCGCCGAGCGCTTCACGCAGGCCTCGACCCAAGCGAGCATCCGCGCCGACCTCGCGCTGATCGACGCCTACGACGCGCAGATCGATGAAGTCGAACGCACCGTTTTGAAGAACGCGAAATTCAACGATCCGACGACGCTGAAACTCCTTCGCACCATCCCTGGCATCGGCAAAATCTTGAGCCTGGTGCTGTTGTACGAGATCGACCAGATCACGCGTTTCCCCGACGTTGGCAATTTTCTCTCGTACTCTCGATTGGTGCGTTGCGAACACGAATCGGCCGGCAAGAAGAAGGGCTCCGGCGGCAAGAAGATCGGTAACGCCCATTTGAAGTGGGCCTTCTCCGAAGCCGCCTGCCTGATGTTGCGCGCGGAAGCCGACGCCAAGAAGTGGCTCGACCGCCAAGCCCGCAAACGCGGTAAGAAGAAAGCCCTCTCGGTCCTGGAGGCAAAGTTGGGCCGGGCGGTCTATCACGTGTGGAGCAAACAGCAGACGTTTGATCTGCGGCGGTTTTTCGCGTGACGGGTGAGCGGCGTCTCCCCCCCGGAGTACCGGGGAAGAGAGACGGATAGGCTAATGTTCTGTACGAACAATTACGGTACGATATATAACTTATAGAGCAAGCCATGCACAATACCAGTTGAAACAACCTCGGCCCGGCGCGGCGAGCTGTTGGCCGAACTGAGGCACAATGAGCGAACGCATGGAGCGGGAGTCAATATCTGGGACATCGATCCCGCACGACTCCCCTGCGGCGAAGGCTCGACCTCTTCGACTTGGATTGGCCGCCGTGCCGGTGACCGCAGGTTTTCTTTCACAGGATCCAGCCGAGGCTGCCCACGTGCAGAGGCGATTACGAACTGAGCCGATGCGTTGCGACTGCCGACCACGAATTCCGTCGAGGTCTCGATTCCTCGGGAACGCTCCCGGCAATCCGTCGTTACCTTTCGGGGATCGAGCTCGCCGATTTGCTTGGCCTGCCCGTGGTACGGAGAGGTTTCTGGGACGCCGTGTTTCCAATTCCCCCGGAGGGAAGGAAGCAATGCCGTCGTTGCATGGGAACATGCAACGGCCTGATCCCGTAGAGCTGTTTGGTGCCGTCTCGGTTTTGCCGAGAATGGACGCCGTTGCGTGAACCATCCCGGTGCGGAAAATCGGAACATCCTGCAGCGAGAAAAGGAATCGGTTGCAACGATCACGACGTGCAAAATCAAAATGCAAAGGTCGCCGTGAAAGGAACGTAGCTCAACCTTCAAGGGTCATAGAACTGTTTGGTGCCGTCTCGGTTTTGCCGAGAATGGACGCCGTTGCGTGAACCATCCCGGTGCGGAAAATCGGAACATCCTGCAGCGAGAAAAGGAATCGGTTGCAACGATCACGACGTGCAAAATCAAAATGCAAAGGTCGCCGTGAAAGGAACGTAGCTCAACCTTCAAGGGTCATAGAACGGTTCGGCGGCTTTCCCCACGCACCATCACTTGCTCATCTTCTTAAACGTCATCACCATGATGTCCTTGGCGTCGAAGCCTTTGGGCCGGCTTGAGCCCTTTTCGCCGACTCCAATTTTCAGTGTGTTGCCGTCGATTTCGTAGATCGCCTTAGAATCCATCTGTTTTGGTAAGCTCAGGTCAATGTGCATGGGCTTTTTTGTCGCGTCAACGACCTTGAAGGTGCCTTCGTGGACTTCGCTCGCGATCTTGGCCGTCAGTTTGTCACCGGCAAACGTGTAGGTAATTCCTCCCTTGAACAGATCAGTCTTGTCATCACCTCTGATCATCACTTTGGTCATGGCCCAGCTTCCCTGGAGCTTGGCCTTCTCCTTGTCGGCATCGCCGGCCCAAGTCGAGGCGCAGATCGTCAGAGCCAGCGCAACAGTGCTAATCGCCGAGAATCGCCGCATAGTGAATTCTCCTTTTGCCGCTGAACCAGGAAACATCGAAAACCAAGCCGCCGAACGTTAAGGATTTTATCCGTCGTGCTCCGCGTGCAAAGGCTCACTGACGCGCTTTGGCGTGATGGCGGAGCACGACGGATAAAATCCAGTTGGACTGAACCGCGTATCCCACAGCCGGTTGCTATGGAGCCCGAATGCCGCGTTGGCTTTAATCTACTCGGCAATCATGGCTTCTGTCAACCAATTTCCCGGCAAAGCGGGGAATCGTCAGGGTTCTGGCGTGGCGCGCGGAATCGGAATTCGACCGCGGAATCTCACTCGGCGCAACGGCACCTGCCGATCCTTCGCTCCTTTCCCCTGACGCACGTTCACCACCATCCGCGCGCTGTCGATGTCCGTCACCTGCAAGTTTAACAACTCGCTGATCCTGAGGCCGCACGCATACGCCGTCTGCATCAACACCCGCTCGCGCCGGGCTTCGCTGCCTCCAAGAGTTGCGTCATCTCCTCCACGCTCAACACCGTCGGCAACCGCTTCGGCCTTTTGCCATACGGCAGCATCTCCACGATCCCCGGCCTGCCCAGCGTCGTGCCGTAAAAAAACCGCAGCCCCGACACCACTTGGTTGAACTGCGACCACGACACCTGCTTCGACAAAAGCGCCACCTGAAACGCGCGCAGATCCTCCCCGGCCAGTTGGTCCGGCGAACGGCCAAAATATCGGGCCAACTTCACTACCGCTGCCACGTACGCCTGCACCGTCCGCGGCGAATAATTCCGCACCTGCATGTCTTCGATCAAACGCTTACGCAACGCTGTCATGAGAGCTTCTCCTCGCGAAAAAGATTCCGCGCCAGGTAAGCTCCAGCGTAAACGCACCAACAGAAAAAGAAAAACCCCGGCGTCGTTTTCAACGCCGAGGTCCCGAGTTGTTCTACAGGGAAGTGACCACCACCCAGCGGTTTAGTTCAACGACTGCGTTCACCTGCCGGGCCGGCTGCAAGGAACGCGATGTCTCCGAAAAGCCGAAATGCCGGCCCGGTCAAGTGCAACGTCATGGTTCGGCGGTGCCTTTGATAACGAACTTGTGCTCTCCAGCCGGAAATTCGAGCGGCTGCGACATAACTTGGTCGCCTTGGAAGACCTTGAGATCCTTGAGGCCTTCGACCTTGAACTTGAACGGTTTGCTATTTTTCAGCTCCACCGTAGCCTCGACCAAGTGATCGTCTTTGTCCTTGGGCTCGCGAAATGCCGCTACCAATTTGATTACTTCTTCCTGATTTTGATTTTTGACGCTGTGCCGCGACATCCTCCCTTCCACGCTGGAGGAATTGGTGTGATTAGGAAGCGCGGTGTTCAGAAAGAGGATTCCAGGTTTTTTTACTTCCAACAAAAGCACCGGCTCGGATGCTTGCTGGGAGTTGCACCCGAAAAGGCATACCAACGAAAACGCCAGACTGGCGATAATTACAGGTTTCACGGGATGACCTCCTTCACCATAGGCGGAGTGCAGTTTCGTCCGCCGAACGACTGCGTTCACTTGCCGGGCCGGCTGCAAGGAACGTGATGTCGCGAAGAACCGCAATGCCGGCCCGGTCAAGTGCAACGTCATGGTTCGGCGTACCGCCGCCCCTCGATGTACTCTTCGACGGCCTGTTTGGCATCGGCCAGCCCGGCACCGGTCTCCTCCCGGTACGCCTTGATGGCCGCGATCTTGCGGGCCGGTCCCTCATCGGCCAGCGCCTGCCATTCCGCCTTCGGGGCGGGTGTGTAGTCCAGCCCGGCGTGGGTCAGCAGCAGGTCGAGTTTCTGCTCCACCCGGGCGAGCCTGTCCCTGTTGGCCGGGCCAAAGGCCGCCCGGGCCGCCGCCGTCCCGCCGGCCCACACGGCGACGATGACGGCGATGATTGCGAAGTCGGTAAACTCCAGGACCGCGAACAGCATGGGTGCGTCCTCCCCTATACTCGCCGAACGATAAGGATAAGCTGCCGGGGCCGCCTGCAAGACCTTCATGCCGCGCGAAACCAATCTGGCGGCCCCGGTCAGCTTCATCCGTTTGTTAGCCGCTTCTCGTCGCTTACAATTTCAGACGCGGCGGAAGGCTGTACAAGACCAGGATAAACGTATGCTTCTCCCTGGCGCCGCGTGTAACAAATACCGAGATGTCGTAGGAGGGGCCACGGCGGTAAAGGCACCGGCAGCGCACCGGCCGCAGCCGTTTGTCGCCTTCATCGCTGACGCCCCCCTTGGGTGGAGCGTTCAGGGAGATCCAGCCCTTCGCATCCTTATCACCGGCGGAACTGCCGGTGTCCCAGGGAGACTTGAAGACAAACTCCTTGCCCAGTTCGAGCTTGTCGGCGTAATAATGCAGGACCTTGTCGAAGTCGTCGGGGGTGATCCAAACGGCCTCAAAATGTTTGGCATTCTCCCAGTGCTGATCACCTCCACCCCCCATGGTCCCATCCCCCGCCGTTTCAGCTCCAGGGTACTTCCAATCGGCCATGGCCGGAGCCGGTGGCAGCTTCTCCCCCAGGTTTTTCTTGAGTACCGCGTTCTCCGTTTCCAGCTCTCTCACCTTCTTTGTCAACGCGGCATCCGAGCAGCCCGCGAGGCAAACCGCCAGAGATGTTGCGATGCACTTCAGGGCCCTACCCATGGATTGCTCCTTTGCGGCTAACGATAACGGCTCAGCAGCGGCGGGGGCTGCTGGAGTTACAAACCCGGAAAGCCGTGATGCCCCCGCCGTCTGCTGCAGCACCTGGTTCGGGGCGGCTATGCGAGGGTGCCCGGATTGACCTGTGCGGCCGCGACTTTGGCCATTTGCACATCGGCGTCCGACCCGAAAGCTCGAAAAACCTTCCAACCACCCACATCATCCTTCGTGAATCCAGCCGCATCGCGGTTGGAGTTAACGAGGAAGGCGAACAATTCTTGACACCACTTGCACCAAGACAACGCGACGATCTCCGAGCCAACGGTCACTTGCCCTACTTGCGGTATCAGGGCGCCATCCATTGGGCAGCGACTTCGGCTC
Organism: uncultured Planctomycetota bacterium; assembly: GCA_963767835.1. Classification (GTDB taxonomy): domain Bacteria; phylum Planctomycetota; class Planctomycetia; order Gemmatales; family Gemmataceae; genus SIAQ01. Next base: position 24,416 of record CAVYFY010000033.1, on the reverse strand, counting down.
ATTGCCATCTCCGCTGGACTCCAGACGGCCAACAACTATGTCTCGAACTCCTCGGCATCCGCTCGCATCCCCTGGGCCGCCCAGGCGACCAGGCTCGGATACACAACGGCGCTAGGCCAGGGCGCCGGCTCCGGGTGCCGGGCCCAAGTCAGGTGAACGACTGCCACCCGCCCGGACCCATCCTCGACGGCGAACAGCACGTCGTCGCAATCCTGTCGACGGCCCAGTGTCCGCATCGGCAGCCCGAATAGCGGATGCGCCGCCGCCAGTTCGCGGGCCAACTCCCGCTCCATGCCACCGACTTGGGCGGGATCATCGGCGACAGGATGCCAGGGCTCGAGCCACTCCATGCCGCCAACCCCTCCGTCCCCGAACGCACAAGCTCAGCCGCCGCGGCCCCCGCTGAGCTGAGTGTCTCGAAAAAACTAAATGGGCCGCGGTCGGGCTGCAGCGACTGGTTCGGCGGCGCCGCGCTCGACGGCAACGACGCTTTACTAATGCCAGGGACACCGTCACGGCTTCGGCTTAACGTCCCACACCTTTATGGTCATGTCGCTGGAGGACGTGGCGAGGCGTCTACCGTCCGGGCTCCAGTCGACCTGCGAGATGTAGGCGCTATGCCCCTTGAGCGTCTGTAATTCCTTGCCTTTCTCTGCGTCCCAAAGTTTCACCGTCTTGTCCTCACTGGCACTGGCCAGCTGTTTGCTGTCGGGGCTCCAGCAAACACTACTGACTCGGTCCGAGTGCCCCTTGAGACGATGCTTCTCCTCTCCTCTGTCCGCATCCCAGATTTTGACCATCGAGTCCTGGCCGGCGGTGGCGAAGTGTTTGCCGTCGGGGCTCCAGCTGACGCAATGGACCTGACCCACATGGCCCTTGAAGCTCAGCAGTTCTTTGCCATTGCTTATTTGCCACACGATTACCAACTGGTCCGAGGTGGCGGCAGCGATGCGTTTGCCATCAGGGCTCCAACTGACCCAGTTGAGGCCAGCATTAGGCCACTTGATACTCAGAATCTGCCCCCCGGCTTCGTTCCACACCCTCAGCGTGTTGTCCTGGCCGCAACAGGCGAGCAGCTTGCCGTCCGGGGGACTCCAACTGACGCTCCGGATCGCGCTTTGGGCATTGAGGGTTCGCGTCTCCTTCCCATTCGTGGCGTCAAAGACCCTTAACTTCTCGAAGAATGAGGTGGCCAGCTGCTTGCCGTCCTTATGCCACGCGACGTCGAGGGCAGCAGCGTCTCCCCCCTTGAGCGTTAACAGTTCCTGACCACTCTTCGCGTCCCAGATCTTGACGGTCTTGTCCGCGGAGGCGCTGGCCAGCTGCTTGCCGCCAGGACTCCAGCGCACGCCGAAGACGGCGGCGCTGTGCCCCTTGATCGTCAGCACGTCTTTAGGCGCCGGCTGGTCGGCGTTCGCAGGCCGCAGCGCGATCCCGGCAACGGTCGCCAAGCTTGCCGCCAACATGAAACCATGAATCCATTGCTTTGACATGGCGTCTCACCTCCGCATCAAAGGGAACTATTTCGCCCGCCGCCGAACGATGAAGCTCAGCCGCCGCGGCCCTCGCTGAGCTGAATGCCTCGGAACCACAAAATGGGCCGCGGTCGGGCTGCAGCGACTTGTTCCGCGCGGAAACGCTCGTCTTCATTCCTAAATAGCAGTCTTTTGCTCTGTTTTTTTCGCTGACCGAATGACCAGGACGCAGGCGATCAGAGCAAAGACCGACGGGACGATGACAGCGGCTGCGTCAAGGTAGCGCTTCGCCGGAGTGGCAACGCTGTGGGAACCACCTTCAAATTTCAGTTCTCCCTCAGCGACGCGCATAATCGCCCCGTCGTGGGCACAGAACTCGAAGTGATACGCGCGTGGGTGGGAGACCATCATGCCGATGAATCCGTGCGCCCAGACGGTCAAGAGTGCTACTGTCACGACCAGGCCGCTCCAACCGAACCATCGCCGCACAGTCATGGGACATCACCTCTGGCTGCGAAAACTATCGCCGAACGCTCGGCTAAGCTGCCGGGGCCGCTGGTGAGATGTTAAACCGCGCAAACCAGTATGGCGGCCCCGGTCAGGTGCAGCACCCGGTTCGGCGGCGGCCCCTTTCTCTTCCTTCACAGATTATTTCTTGTCGTTTCTACCTTTCTTCTCGTCCTTCGTTTTCTCGTGCTTTTCCTTCTCCTTGAAAAGCGAGGCTCCATAGCGGAGCACCGGTTGCATTTCGCGCTCTAAGCACATCGGCTTCGTAAATGCCCAGATAGCTTATGTGCTGGCCAGCCTTGTTTCGCTGCATCCCCTTGTTGATGGTTTCTTTCAACTCGCCCGGAGCACCCGGCCCCTTTCCCAGGGCGCTGCGCATTTCAAGACCGGTGAGCACTCGTCCCGTGTAACCCATAACATACTCGGTAGCTTCGTGCTGCTTCGCGCCGACATGGAGATCGGCGTTCGAGAGTACAAATCGGGATCCGAGCAGGGTGATAGCCTGGTCAACGATCTTCTGCCTGGTCCGCTTGCCTTCACCAGGGACCACTTTGCGCCGATCATCAAGGTCAAGAGCATCGCCCACCGTCAGTGCGATGTGCTGATGCGGGAAAGATTTTGCACACGCCTTGAAAACGCTATGCCACGCCGCCGCGTATTTATCTGGGGTGTAACCAAAAATAGCCCATTCTTTCAGATCCTCTGGTGACTGCGGCAGCGTCATTTCTACCGAAACCGAGGTCGGCCCGGCGGCGGCAATCATCACAAAAGAAGGTGATTTGTCGTATTTGGCACCCACTTTGTGCAGAAATTCGGACCAGAGTCTGAGGTAGGTAGGATCCCACGGCATTGGCAGCGGTAGCGCTTTGTCTTTGTCTTTGTGTTTGAGAGGTCCGTACTGAGGCTTGAACGGTCTGTTGGTTATCGTTACGATAGGGCCACGATCCATCTCTGTGAACACCCAATCCGGTGTGTAAAAGCCAGCGAAGATCAGCAATTGCACCCATTTCTTTTCGGTTTCCGCCGCATGGATGAGGGGATCCAACGTTTTCCAGTCCAGCTCTCCTTTTTTCTTCTCGATTTCATTCCAACCAATTTGAATCATCAAGCCGCTGATGGAGGGATCCTTGATTGCTTCTTTCTCCAGCTTCAAATCCTGTTCCTTCGTATTCGTAATCGATCGAACTATGGCCAACCCGGTGGGCGCGCGTCTGAGACCTTTCGGCCCGTCGACAGGTTCGATGATCTTCTCCTTATTCGTCGCCTTCTTCTCTTGTGACGATCCAGCACCGAACAGCATGACCACTACGACGATCGATAACAGAGGTCCGATTACGCGCATGATGTTTCGCCTCTCGTGAAAATTTCCACGGCGACAATCACCGTGGATGTACTGCCGAACGACACCCTTCACTTGCCGGGCCGGCTGCAAGAAACGTGATGTCTCGAAAAACCGTAATGCCGGCCCGGTCAAGTGCAAGGGCTGGTTCGCGGCGTAATCACAATCAGGCGACCCCTTCGCCCTCGCCTACGACCGGGCCTCGATTTGCGGCATCATCACGGTGGCAGTCTTTCCAAATCCACTCGCGCCACTTGAAGCTCTTGCCAATCAGCTCCACATAGCCGTCGCGACCATCCACCACATAATGCCGAGAGTCTCGTCGAAAGAACTCCGGTAAGCTCTCTAACCAAGCAGACTGCCGCGCCACATAAAACCCCGAATCGGGGCACATGCCACTTCGCTCCCACTCTTTCTTGCGCCACTCAAGATAGCCATGCATTGAGCCGCCAAAACCCTCGGCGACCTCGTAACCGATCGCCTCAACCCCTTCGGAGTCCGAATGAGGGCCGGTACGCGAATAGTAACAGAGCTTGAACGTAATCTCGATACGGCGATCGTCGGTTCTTCCGTCGTCTCGCAGTCTGCCGCCACCGAGAACGACCGAGCACTCTGGTTCAACGTCGGTTTCGCAATGAGTAAGCGTAACACCGCTCATTGAAGGCGAGATCGCCCAAGGGACTCGGCAAGGTATGAGAATGGTCTTCAAGTCGATAGCACCAGGAACCGAGCCGCGAACGACCCCGCTCAGCAGCCGGCTCACGCGGGGGCGGCGCGTAACGCTCGGAAAACCGCTCGTCGCGTGGCCGGTCTGCTGAAGCGTGTGGTTCGGCGCATTCCACTTTCGGAATTTCTCTGACTCTACCGGATTGCGGGTGCGAAAGGAAGGGTGAAAAACCGGGCTTCACTGCGGTGGGCATTTTGCGCATTCTTCTGTTACCAAGCAGGAGGAATGAGCATGGATGCTCCGAAGCAAACCCGGGTGTTGAATCGTAGTCGGTCGGCCGATCCGTCGCAACCCCAACGCGGGGAGAAACAGATCGTCATCCCCATGACCCGCGAACAGTTCGAGCAATGTTGGCACGACGCTGGCAAGATGCGAAAAATAGTCGATTCCATCATGGCTGAGTACCCTGAATTGCTTCCGCCTTGCTTGCTCAACGGCTATGCCTTTCATGGCTTCGGTCGGCCATCGAAAAAACTCGACGGCATACAGTTGCGAAAAATCAGGCCCAAAGGCGGCAGCGAAGCGTTTCACTTGCGGCCCTGCTTCGTCATGAGCTACATGACCGCAACCACCGACGCAATCGAATATCCGCTGCTGTTGGCGTCCTTCGGAGTCCCCTGCTGGGTGCTGACGCAAGGCTTTGGCCATAGCGACATGTTCTGGCAGCGATTGGTGGAACGTCTTGGCCGAAACAATCTCGTCGGCACTACGGTGCGCGATCCTAAGCGCTTACCCGAACATCTCGCTGCCGACGAACACCATGTCGATTGGAACGGTGCGAAAGGCTATGTGGCGACCACGGTGGCGGAAGGTTGCATCCTCGGCGTCGGCCTGACGAAGGCCGCGGACGACGAGCATCTCACCGCCGCCTATGGTGACTTCGCGGCGGAGGCACGCGACCTCGATCCTGACTACGCCCCAAGACCGTCAACACCGATGGCTGGGCGGCCACGCAGAACGCGTTCCAGGCCGGGTTTTCAAACATCGTGGTGATTCTCTGTTTTCTGCATGGCTTCCTGAAGAATACGCGATCGCAGCCGCAAGAACCATGAATTGCATCGCAACGTGTGGGAGGTCTATTGGGCCAAGACGTCCGAGGAATTTCGTAGCCGCATGGAGACGTTTCGCACGTGGTTTGAGTCGCAAACATGGACAGCCTCAGTGCGAGAGATGGCGGCCAAGTTGTGGAAGCGGACCGAGGAATATGCAGTGGCGTACGATCATCCGGGATGTCGGCGCACGAGCAATGCGGTCGATCGGCCGATGAACCGAATGCATCGGCTGGTGTACGCGGGCCGAGGCCTGCATGGCCACCAAGCCAGCTCGCAGCGACGCCTGCGTGGCTGGGCACTGCTGTTGAATTTCCGCCCGTTCGCAAGACGCAGTGGCAAAGTGCGCGAGCATCAAAGTCCCGCTCATCGCCTGAGCGGCAAGCGCTATTGCGAAGATTGGCTCGAAAACCTACAGGCATCCGCATCGCTTATGGGCCGCCGCCAGCCTTCACCCGCAATCCGGTAGAGTCAGGAATTTCTGTCCCACACTGAGCACAGAACTTCGCCGCCTCATCATAGGGGGACTGACAGCTCCGGCAGCGAGTCTTGACCGTGTCCCGCTCAGATTTGCTCCCCTTTGACAATGCGATCAGACCTCCACCGAGCGGACCGAATATCAGTCCACCCGCAGCACCAATGAACGCTATGTAAAGCGGTCCAGGACCGGGGAGCCATCCTCCTTCCGGGTATCGCCAATCAAAAATTTGTCCGATCCCAAGCCCAAAGGCAATTCCCAATATCGGCGTCAGCAATACGGATCGCCAGAAAGCGGCTCGGGGCGATAGGCCCTTGGCCGCGTACAGTAATCCAACGACACTGGCGAGAGTCGGCGTCCCCAAGAATGCAATAAGAAGAAAAACCGCTTCGTCCTTCATTGGTGCTCCCTGGAACTCTCGGATTCCGCGCCGAACGCTTTAGCTCTGCTGCCGGCTCACGCGGGTTGACCTTGGCAACGGGACCAACCTTCATTCGCGTGGCCGGTCAGCAGGAGCCAATGGTTCGGCTTGATTATTCACGGTGTCCCCTTTTCCTGCTTCAAATTCACGCCGACCCTTTTTCTCCGCTTTTTCTCCGTTTTCGGTAAATACCGTGCTGCCGCCGGTAGTTTTCTGACGAAGAGCGTCACTTGGTCAACTCCCTTCCCGGATCGCCTTCTCGATTTCCTGCTTGATCTCGTCGTAGTCCTTCTTGGCGTCGTTCGCGCTGGACATCGCTTTGGCGATCACATCGTTCATCTGGATCATCGCCTTTTCCAGGGCGATGAACTTGGGTACGCGCGGGATCAATCCAGCCATCAGGTCATCGAAGGCTTTTTGCAGTTCCTCCGTCTCCTGCTGGAGGCGCTCGACCTTCTCGCGGGCCTCGTCGAGTTCTCTCTTGTCCAAGATGGCGGTAAAGGCGGCGCCGGCAACACCAAAGGACTTCTTGCCGACGACGCCGAGGGTTTCGACGGCTTCCTTGAATGGCTCGCTCACCGCTTCGACGGCCTCCTGGCTTTCACCGGCGACGAAGACGACCTTGCCCTCCGCGCTCCCTTCGCCAAGCTTCTCGTCGATGACGATATGCACGGTAACCGCGCCGAAGCCGACGGCCACTTTGCCCAGCGCTTCTTCGGGGGCGAGGACCAGGGTGATGGCGGAAACGGCGATGTTAAGCCCCATCTTCCACTTGGCGTTGGTCACCTCACTCTCGGCTTTTTCCAACTCCGTTATCAGGGCCTTGAGCCTGGCGTTGATCCGCAGCTTGAGAACATCGATGGAGAGTTGCCTCAGGAAAACTCCGACTGCCGTGAGCTGTGTCGCGACCTTGATCGCGATGAAGGCGTTGATGCGCGCATTGCTCGTCTGGAGCGCTGCAATGCGCAGCCAAAAGATGTTGAAGGCCGCGAGCAGCTTTGCCGGGTCGCCTTTGCCGAATTGGATCTTGTTCCACTCGGTGTTGAATTCGTCATGTGCTTTGGCGCAGTCCGTGCCGTCGGCGTTGTATTGCGTGTGGACGTCTGGCGATAGAAAATTGAAGAGGGAGTCGGCCGTTTGGCTCTTCCATTCGCTCTGAGCCGTTTCCTCGTCGGCCTCCAACGCCTCGATCAATTTCTCGAAATTCGGATCTTTGACCAGGGAGGATCCGGGGGCCGTCTTTTCGGGAGCGTTGGGATCCGCTGGCGCTGGGGCGTCGCCATCGGCTGGCGCTGGGGCGTCGGCATCGGCTTGAACGGGCGCTGAATTCGCCGACGAACCGGCAGGGGGGATGCCGTTGGCCACAAAATCGCGGATCGCACTCGGCTTACCCATCGTCGTGTTTCCTCCAAAGGGCAACTGCGGTTTGGCACGGCTGCCGAAAAAATCAGTGTCAGTTCAAATCAAGGGCGGCGCGACTTGCCACCGCGTGGTTGCCGCCGTAACCGGCCAGAGGCTACAACATGGCAGCTTGGGTTACCGACAACCGTTGGCCGAACGATAAGGATAAGCTGCCGGGGCCGCTTGCAAGACCTTCATGCCGCGGCGAAACCAGGATGGCGGCCCCGGTCAGCTTCATCCGTTTGTTATGCGGCTGAACGCCCCTACGCGCAACGCCTAGGGGTGGCTACTCTACACCGCACATAGCACTTTGAACATGTCAATCAAAACTAGCGCACTCACTCCACATCCCACGAAGGCAGCTAGCCGCGATACTCCGCTACAACGGCGTATGCCGACGATCGACAACGCTACGACGAACGCCGCGACCGTGACAAAACAAATGATCGCCATGACATCGTCGTCACCTCCTTTGGATGAGGCGTCGGCCGGACTGCATAGAAGATGGCACAAGGCAAACCGACGAAGAACGAAATCCACGCTTCAATCGCGTTGAGCATTGAGGACGGCAGCCGTGTATCCGAGACGGAAGTAGCAGATTGCCGATCCATTCGAGAACCCTGCCGCATAACTTGTTTTTAAGCGCGCATCAGCGCCTGTTTGCAAGGGTGATGCGCGCTCTAGCAAGGTAATGCGCGCTCTAACACGGCTGCGCGCCTATCACGGGAAGCCGCGTTCCCATTTCGGACCATCATCCCAGCAAGCGTCCCCGGCTGTCAAGAAAAAAAACGCAGAAAATCGCAATCAATCAACGACCGCAGCGCGCGTTTGAAGCCGAACGTTAAGGATTTTATCCGTTGTGCTCCGCGTGCAAAGGCTCACTGACGCGCTTTGGCGTGATGGCGGAGCACGACGGATAAAATCCAGTTGGACTGAACCGCGTATCCCACAGCCGGTTGCTATGGAGCCCGAATGCCGCGTTGGCTTGAATCTACTCGGCAATCATGGCTTCTGTCAACCAATTTCCCGGCAAAGCGGGGAATCGTCAGGGTTCTGGCGTGGCGCGCGGAATCGGAATTCGACCGCGGAATCTCACTCGGCGCGCACCCCGGACGCGGGGCGGCAGAACGGATTTTGAAACGACTCCCCAAGGAGGCGTAGCCTACGACGTGTCGCCGACCGGCGCAGTCAACGGCACGACTCCGGGGCCGCACGCAAAAGGGGACATCCCCCCGCGAGGCAATAACTCGCCGCGTACCCGGCGCACGCTGCCACACTGCGGACAACGCACCGGTTCCGTCGGCTCGATGGTTGTTGACGCGCTTCCTGGCCATGCCAACTTTGCCAGCAACAGCTTTCGCGCCAAACGCAACCGTGCCTCGCGCTGGCGGCTGCTCAACAGGCCGTAGTGTCGAATCTTCATGAATCCTTTCGGCAACACGTGCTGCACGAAGCGACGCAAAAACTCCTCCGCCGACAGCGTCAGAAGTTTCTCTTTCCGTGAATCCGCGTAGTCCTTGTAGCGGAACGTCACCCGGCCCTCTTCGAGCTTCGCCAGACGATGGTTGCTCAGCGCCAAACGCAAGGCGCTGTCCGTCTTGGAGGCCAAGATCGGCCGTACCGTGTATCACCTATGGCGGAAGCAGCAGGCATTCGACGTCAAGAAGTTCCTGCACTCGTGAAACCACGCAGATAAATGAAATGACCTATAAAGTAAAACACCTACAGGAGAGAACCATGACGACCATCGGCCCGGTCTGGGGAGCTATACGGCCGAACTGGGGCACTCACGACGACCGCGTTTTCGAGACCGTCTTCTGAGGCTTGACCTCGTCTGTCTCGCTGCGGCACACGTCGGACCCCGTTGCGATTGGATTGGCCCCCAGACCGGTAACCGAAGAATCGAACATCGAACCCAAAGGAGTCCGTCCTCGATGCTCCAACATGGATTGGGGCAACGAAGAAAAGACTGTTGCGGCCCGACGACCGAGTGAAGACTAACTGAAGCCGGCGCGGCAGGCAGCCAGGCCACACAACAGCGCACGCGGGTCTCGATTCCCACGGCGCCGGTCGGGTTGCCAGCCGTCACCCCACGGGGGCCGAGCTCGTCGTTTTGCGTTACCGGCTCGTCGGCACGGAGAGGTTTCTGAGGCGCGACGTCCAAAAATTCCTCCGGAAAGAGGAGTCGCGGCGACGCAGTCCCGGCATGGGAACATGTCGGGAACCGACCTCGTAAGGCTGTTTGGTGCCGCTCAGTTTCCTGAGCGCGATACCGCGATGCGAACCATCCCGACGCTGCACAAAGACGGTCCCGGACGCCAGAGGGCTTGAAACAAACAACGCCACGCGTCGTTAGTCAACGACAGTCGGGACCGTCCGCTTTGTTTTTATTCAAGTCGGAGAGGCCATAAGGCTGTTCGGCTTCTGCTAACGATCGACCTTGCATGCCGGCAAATCTTTTTGCAGGGCGGCAACGCCCTCGGCCGTCACCTTCGTTGCGCCAAGGTACAACTCTTGCAAGTTCTTCAGCCCGGCCAGTTCCTTCAGCCCCATGTCCGTCACCTTCGTGAGGGAGACATTTAGCGTTTTCAAAGTCCTCAGCCCGGCCAGCTCCTTCATCCCCGCGTCCGTTATTCTCTCGTTTCGAAGGTACAGTGTTTGCAGGTTCCCCAGCGCGGCCAACTCCTTCAGCCCCGTGTCCGTCACATCCGTGCCGTCAAGCCACAGCTCTCGCAAACTTTTCAGACCGACCAGCTCCTTCAGGCCCGAGCCCGTGACGCGCGTGAAGGAAAGGTCCAGCTTTTGCAACATCTTGAGCCCGGCCAGCTCCTTAAGGCCCGCGTCCGATATCCTCCAGAGTCTCAAGTCAAGGGAAGGGGACGCATCGAGGGTCGCGAGGTAGTGCTTGAGTCCCAAATCCGTCTGGGCCGCCGGGGGGAGGGACAGGGAGCGCAATTTCAGCGCGGCCAGCTCCTTCAGCCCCACATCTGTCACCGCCGTGTTATAAAGGTTCAGCGATTTCAAGCTCTTAAACCCGGTCAGCTCCTTTAGCCCCGCGTCCGTCACCTGCGTTCCGTCAAGGGCTAGTCCGAACGCCATTCCGGGATCGGGCAGCTTTGTCAGCACTCCTTCCTTCCAGATCGCGAACCGAAAGAACGGCTCGTCGGTCCCATCAAATCCCTCGGCTCCAGCGTCGCGCCACGCCTTGACGATCTCCCGCGGCAGCGATGTGGGGGCGTTTCTATGGTCGGCCTCATGAGTCTTGGGGACAAGCACGGGCGTTGCCCATGGCGGAAACCAAACCAGCCAAACACCAAGCCCACACGCTACCGCCAGCAAAAATGCAAGCAATAGGAGTATTTTCGGTATCTTTAGCATCGAATCCTCCCATTGCCGAACGTTAAGGATTTTATCCGTCGTGCTCCGCGTGCAAAGGCTCACTGACGCGCTTTGGCGTGATGGCGGAGCACGACGGATAAAATCCAGTTGGACTGAACCGCGTATCCCACAGCCGGTTGCTATGGAGCCCGAATGCCGCGTTGGGTTGAATCTACTCGGCAATCATGGCTTCTGTCAACCAATTTCCCGGCAAAGCGGGAAGTCGTCAGGGTTCTGGCGTGCGCGCGGAATCGGAATTCGACCGCGGAATCTCACTCGGCGCGCACCCCGGACGCGGGGCGGCAGAACGGATTTTGAAACGACTCCCCAAGGAGGCGTAGCCTACGACGTGTCGCCGACCGGCGCGGACATCCTCCACGCTCAACACCGTCGGCAACCGCTTCGGCCTTTTGCCATACGGCAGCATCTCCACGATCCCCGGCCTGCCCAGCGTCGTGCCGTAAAAAAACCGCAGCCCCGACACCACTTGGTTGAACTGCGACCACGACACCTGCTTCGACAAAAGCGCCACCTGAAACGCGCGCAGATCCTCCCCGGCCAGTTGGTCCGGCGAACGGCCAAAATATCGGGCCAACTTCACTACCGCTGCCACGTACGCCTGCACCGTCCGCGGCGAATAATTCCGCACCTGCATGTCTTCGATCAAACGCTTACGCAACGCTGTCATGAGAGCTTCTCCTCGCGAAAAAGATTCCGCGCCAGGTAAGCTCCAGCGTAAACGCACCAACAGAAAAAGAAAAACCCCGGCGTCGTTTTCAACGCCGAGGTCCCGAGTTGTTCTACAGGGAAGTGACCACCACCCAGCGGTTTAGTTCAACGACAAAGCTCAGCCGCCGCGGCCCTTGCTGAGCTGAATGACTCGGAACCACTACATGGGCCGCGGTCGGTCTGCAGCGACTGGTTCGCCGGCGCCGCTCTCATCCAGAAACCGTTTTGATCTCTACTCCCTCATCACACCAATTTGCGAGGCCGGTTCGAACCTTGTGGAACCGGATGGTGATCTCAGACGATTCCACATGGCGATAAATGCGGAATATTTCGTTCGGCCAGCGCGCCCGCATTTCACTCGCCCAACGTTCGACGATTCGATCTGTGTCGGAGGCAGCCGTTTCACCGTCAAGGTGCATATGGTTAACGAAAGCCTCCTGCGCGATCGGATCGAGCGATTCGAACCCGTGGGACGATTCGTATTGTCTTTGGTCGAACACGCATTCGCCGATTTCGACGAGTGCTTTGATGATGCCTGCCGCCCTCAGCTTCTCGACAAATTCAGCAAAGAGCTGCCGATCGAATTCATGGGTTGTCATATCTGGCGGTTTCAGACCGTGTACCATGATTCCGGAAGGTATGTGTTTGTAGCCGTACTCGCTGCCCTTGCCCGGACCGAGGTACCAATGAATCCGCTCCAGATCTTTGTCGGGGATGCCGTGGATCATTATTGATGTCGGCCGTGCGAACCATCGATTGCCAAGCCGGCGAACTACTGAGTATGCTGACCGGCGCCGGTCAGCGTATGCACGCGCCGGTCAGCCTATTTCGCCGCGTCGGTCAGCGTATGCAGGCTCGCCGGTCAGCGTATGCAAGTCCCGGTCAGTCTATTTCATCCCAATTTGACGCCGATCGGCGGCCATGGGTGCAGGACCGCCATTGTAGGTCTTCGCTATCTCACGCCGCTCGCGCACGTTCCCGGCGGTAGGGTTTGCCGACGCGATTTGCGAGGTAGTTTGTCAGGCGATCGTCCTCGGACAACAACGCCGCTCGCACTTGCAGGATCGCTTCGGCGCCTGCCGGGTCGTTCCAGAACTTCTCCGTTCCTTTTACACGCCAGTTGATTTCCTTTACCAGCGATTCCACCAGCGCCGAGACGATCGGCAATCCCAGCCGACGATAACGCGGATAGTCCATGCGGCTTTCGTTGTTCTGCAAGTAGGTCAACGATTCTTGCAACGCCGCTAACCGAGCCGGGTCTTGGATCGCTGACGACGGCCCCACCAAAACACGCAGGTCCGCCAGCACGTTCGCCACCTGTCCTTGCCACACGGCCGTGATCCAACGCACATACGTCGGCCAACTGTCTTCGCCCGGAGCCACGCTCGCCCGCGCGGCTTGATACACGTAACTGGTGCCATGCACAAAGTCAACGATGTCGGTGAAGTTCGGAAACCACGTGCGGTGAATGGTCCAGTTGTAGGCTTGACCATCGCCCACGAAGGCCGCACGCGGACTCGCGAAGAAATTGCGCCGCTGCGCTTCGGCCGCCACCATCGGACCAAAGGCATCGCTGTCTTCCAGCGTCGCCACCACCGTGCGCACCAGACGTTCCGGCTGCCAGCGCGGCGTCTTGCCAAGCAGCGCAGTCTCGTCCACGCTTGGCGGCGGGTCGGCGTTTTTTGTGGGTTTTCCCTGGTTTTTCACGCCTCCCCGCTGTGCGTGCATTTCATCTACCAGCGTGCGCACATAGTCGCGATTGAGGTAACAACGCGGCACTTCCGGGTGCGGATCAGTCGCGCACTCCGTGCTGTGCAGCGTGCACAAGCAGGCGGCTTTGTCTTCACGCCAATGCGGATCGTGAACGCCAAACCCCTGCGCGGGCGTGCACGTCTGCACGCGGCCACCATCGACTTCCACCACCACGGCGGCCGGCGTTACCTCGACCGCCGCGGGCAACTCGCGGCGGCGATAGAGCGCGACCTCTTCGTCTCGTTGGCGTGCCAACTCCGCGCCGATCTTCTCGGTCAAGCGGCCCACGTGCCGGCCGGTGATGTCCAACTCCGCGAGCCGACGCAAATACGCTTCGCCCTTGCCAAACGATTTGGCATCGCCGCCCGCAAAGACGATGTTGGCAAGCACCGTTGGCGTGTAGCTATGATTGTCCAGGCCCAGCTCCAGTCGCGAGGGGGAAAAAGGCTCGCCGACAGGACGAGCATTCACCGACCGGTTCATCGTATTCGATGACGCCGCCGCCACGCAAATGCAACACCCGTGGCTCGCGTTTGACCGGGCACGGCGCTTGGCAAGCGGGGCAAGCGATCTCGGCAGGAAGTTGCTGGGCGTGCTGCTCCAACAGGGCTTGCAGCACACCCTCGGTGAGCGCTTGGCCAACTTGAAAAGCGACATCCTCCATCGGTGTGATGTGCGTGTCGGCCTTGAGAGGTTGGCTCTCACATGCTCGCCGAGCGACAACTTTTCCCCACGCCTGTGCGAGTTCGAGCAGCTCTTTTTGCTTATCGTCGGAAATGCTCCAGGATGCCATCGCTTGTCCCTCCATGAACTTACGACACAGTGTTTTTTCTCCCTGTGTATCTTTGTAGGACAAACACCTTCCAGCTGCAAAGACGGTCCTGCACCCGGCGGCCATTGTCAAGGACTTTTTTGCCAGATTTTTCTTGCCATCGCTGTGTGTTCTTATGTACACTATTTGTGTTTCAGCATGCCACCTTGCAGGAAGGGAGCAATCATGACAACGTCATCCAGCATCGCGCCGCCTTCGCAACCGTCGAAATTTCTGACGCAGCTGCAGCAGGCCGCTACCCGGCACGGACATGCGGACGCCGGCGCCGAGGAAATCGCCGCCTGGTGCCGGCACTTCATCCTCTTCCATGGCAAGCAGCATCCGCAGGAAATGGGTCGGCCGGAAGTGGCTGCCTTCCTGGCACACGTTGCCAAGACGGAGAAGGACCCGTTGCGGGCGATTGCGGCCGGGCGGGCGGCCTTGGAGTTTCTCTACGCAACTTTCCTGCAATGCAACCTGGGCGAGCTGCCCTGGCCGCGGCCGCCTCGGCTCTTGGATCAGGTCATGCAGGCGCTGCGCGTGAAGCATTACGCGCGGACCACGGAAGAATGCTACGCCCAGTGGATCAAGCGCTTTATCCTGTTCCACGCCAAGCGCCATCCGCGCAATATGGGAGCGGCGGAGCTCGAGATATTCTTAAGCGACCTGGCAGTGAACGGCCAGGTAAGCCCCAGCACGCAGAATCAGGCGCTCAACGCGATCGTGTTCTTGTATCGCGACGTGCTCGACATGGAGCTAAATGACCGTGCGTGAATCAGCTGCACGGGTACGCAGAGCGCAATAAAAAATGGGAATTCCGCCACAAGTGCCCTCAAGACACGCTCTTGAGAACGAGAGGAATTCCCATGAAGATGATTGTCCTGAAGGTTCGGTTCAGTGTCAAGGAGCGTTTGTGCAGATCGCTCCGCCATTGTCGCAACGCCGGTACTCGGCTGCGCTATTTGATGATTATCAATGTGATCAACGGACGCTCGACCCGCCAGACCGCGAAAGTTCTGCAAGTGCACCACACCACGGTTGGACGAGTGGTAGCGAGATTTCGCCGCTATGGTGAAGCGGGCTTGCAGGATGGCCGAACCGACAATGGCGAGGAAAAGCTCAGCGAAGATTACTTGCAGCGTCTGCATTGCATCGTGAGCAATTCGCCGGAACTTTATGGCTGGCGTCGTCCGACTTGGACGCGCGAATTGTTGATCGAGACGATGGTGCGTTTGACCGGCGTGCGCATTCATACGACCACGATGAGCCGAGCCCTGGCCCAGATCAAAGCCCGGCGTGGTCGCCCCAAGCCGATCGTGGGTTGTCCTTGGTCGAAGTCGGCAAAAACCAGGCGTTTGCGGGAACTGCGGCGTCTGATCGACACGCCGCCGCGCGGCGAACGGGTCTTTTACGAGGATGAGGTGGACATTCATCTGAACCCGAAAATCGGCCTGGACTGGATGGTGTCGGGCCAACAGAAACAGGTGCTCACGCCAGGCAAGAATGAAAAGCGTTACCTGGCCGGGGCCCTTGATGTCCGCACCGGCATCGTGACCTGGGTCGAAGGAATTCGCAAGACGAGCTACCTGTTTCTCGACTTGCTCGACCGCCTGCGTCGAGATTATCCCAAGGAGCGCTGCTTGCACCTGATCTGTGACAACTATCGCATTCATAAAAGCGACATTGTCCACGCGGCCTTGAGCGGCTACTTGGCAGGCAAGATCAAACTGCATTTCTTGCCTCCATATTGCCCTGACCACAACAAGATTGAGCGGGTCTGGGAGGACCTCCACGCCGATGTGACGCGCAACCATCGCCAACCGAACATGACAAAACTGATGGAGGCAGTTCGTTACCACCTCCGCAAGCGCAACCAACGACAATACCGGCGAATCGCTGCATAACACCAGCTGCGAATTCACGCACGGTCATTTAGTTCCGCGCTAAACTTCCACCCCCCACAACGCCAGCACTGCCGATGGCTCATACCACTCGACCGCCCGGACGTGCACCAGGCCAGAAGGATGCGGCCGGCCTTGGTGCCGAGCCGATGCGGGTCGGGGGTGATCCCTACCCGCCCCAAGTCCAGCCGGTCTGCGTCCCAACACGCCAACAGGGTCCGGTCGCCGACCGTGTGCCCATCGGTGTGCAGTCGGCACGCCTCAAACAGCAGGTCGAAGCGGTCGTCATCGAGGTGGACCAGTTTGCCGCGCAACGAGCGGGCGAGTTCGCCACCCCGCAAGCCGTGGCCATCATCCTGGTCCTCGTTCACCCGCCGCGAATCGTGGAACAGGGCAAACAGCGCGACCACCTCCCGATCCGCCCCGTTGGCCTCAGCGATCCGAAGCCCGTTCTCCAGCACGCGCACCAGTGGAGGACGCCGTGGAATCCATCCACGGGCAATATGTAGCCATCGAGGATGGCGCATCAGGATCGCTGCTAGGTCATGCACCGCCGAACGCCCTCCGCTGCCGAACTTGTTATTCGACATGCCACGGCCCGATCTTACCGGCTGGCGATTTGCGTCGCAAGCGAAAAGTAAAAAACCGCGATTTGATGAAGGTGCCCTGGCCCGATTCACCTAGCTCAATCCAGCGTGTCGCCGCCAGCAGCCCGGACGGCTCCATCACGGGCGGCCGCCCCTTGCCGAGTTTGTTGCCTTAATGGCATGCGTCACCCGCATGTTAAGCCCATGTTAAACCATGTTAAGCGCATGTTTATGCACACCAGTTTACCACCAAATCTCAAGGTTTTTGTGTTAAAGCCCGTATTTCGCCCGAACCACGCGGAAACGCCCCAACGCGGCGGGATAAGCGCCGTGGGCCCCTGACGTTCGACCCAGGGGGGTCGGTTCAGTTTCCGGGGCCGGGTGCCGGGGGGGCTTCCGACCTGGCGTAGGTGGCCGCCCCGCTTGTTCGCCGGCGGTTTTGTGGCCGCCCTGTTTCCACGCTCTACTCTCATCCGTCCGTTCAGCACGCCTGGCTGCTCAACGCCTGCCGGATCGTTTACCTCGTGAACGACCAAAGGCCAGTAAAGCGGTTCGGCTTCGCCTATGGCACGCTGCCCGAACACGTCGAATCAGGCGAGGAGCGCTTCACGGTGGAATTGCACGAGGCTGACAATGCCGTGTGGTACGACATCCTGGCGTTCTCCCGACCGCATCATGTCTTGGCTCGATTGGGTTATCCGTATGGGCGGCATGCTGCAAAAGCGGTTTGCCAGGGACTCGACGGCGGCTATGTTGAGGGCAGCGGCGAGCGCCGGGTGAACACATCTTGCTTTTTCCTTGGCGATCCCGCTCCACGTCGGGTACAATTCTCCTCATCATCAAGCTCCTTGAGCGACATGGCCCATGAAAGACCAATACGACACCGTTGCCCCTTCCCCAGATGAGCGGAAATCCACCATTGATTTCGTTCCTGGCGATGAGCAGCAGCCCCAGCAGATCGGTCGCTACCGGGTGCAGAAAATCCTCGGCAAAGGCGGCTTCGGCCTCGTTTACCTCGCTTTCGATGAGCAGTTGAAGCGGGCCGTAGCGATCAAGGTGGCCCATGCCAGATTGATAGCCCGGCCCGAAGATGCCGAAGCGTATTTGACCGAAGCCCGCACCGTCGCCAGCCTGGACCATCCGAACATCGTGCCGGTTCATGACGTGGGCAGCACCGAGCAATTCCCCTGCTACGTCGTCTCGAAGTACATCGACGGCACCGACCTTTTCACCCGGCTCAAGCAAGCCCGACTGTCGCTTCAAGAGGCCGTGGAACTGGTGGCAACGGTGGCCGAAGCGTTGCACTATGCCCACAAGCAAGAAATAGTGCATCGAGACATCAAGCCGGGGAACATCCTCCTCGACAAGAGCGGCAAGCCATTCGTTGCCGACTTCGGTTTGGCGCTCAGGGAACAGGATGTCGGTCACGGCCCCATTTTTGCCGGAACGCCCGCTTATATGTCGCCGGAACAAGCCCGTGGTGAAGGGCATCGGGTTGATGGCCGGAGCGATATTTTCAGCCTCGGCATTGTCCTTTACGAACTGCTGGTCGGCAGGCGTCCCTTCAAGGGCGAATCGACAGCGGAGCTTTTGGTGCAGGTCACCACCTTTGAGCCACGACCGCCCCGGCAAGTTGACGACCGCATCCCGAAGGAATTGGAACGCATCTGCCTGAAATCCCTGGCGAAAAGAGCGTCGGAGCGGTATTCAACAGCGAAGGACTTGACCGACGATTTGCGACATTTTCTCGCATCGGCCTCCCTCGAAGAGAAGTCAACTATCAGTCTCAAGCCGGTGGATGATGCCGTCGCCATCTCGACGCCGCCTCCGGCTCCGATTCCGACACCTATTTCGGATCAAACGAACATCAAGATCGTGCCGAAGGGCTTGCGTTCCTTTGACGCCCACGATGCCGACTTCTTCCTCGAATTACTGCCGGGGCCACGAGATCGGGACGGCCTACCTGACAGCATCCGTTTTTGGAAAACCCGCATCGAAGAAACGGACGCCGACAACACTTTTTCGGTGGGCTTGATCTACGGGCCGAGCGGCTGCGGCAAGTCGTCGCTGATGAAGGCGGGGCTGCTGCCTCGCCTGTCCGACAACGTGATCGCCGTTTACCTCGAAGCGACGGCTGAGGAAACGGAGGCACGGCTCTTGAACGGTCTGCGAAAACGCTGTCAAGGAATGCCTGCGAACCTTGGGCTGAAAGACACACTGGCGGCGCTGCGGCGTGGGCAAGGCATTCCTGCGGGCAAAAAGGTGCTGATCGTCCTCGACCAGTTCGAGCAATGGCTGCACGCCAAGAAGGACGAGGAAGACACCGAACTGGTGCAAGCCCTGCGGCAGTGTGATGGAGGCCGTGTGCAGTGCATCGTCATGGTGCGGGACGATTTTTGGATGGCGGCGACCCGCTTCATGCGTGACTTGGAGGTTCGACTTGTCGAAGGCCAGAACTCGGCGGCGGTCGATCTCTTTCCGAGTCGCCACGCCGAGAAGGTTTTGGCAGCGTTTGGGCGGGCCTTCGGCGTCCTGTCGGAAAATGCCGCCGATACCAGTCACGAGCAGAAACAATTTCTTGAACAGGCTGTGTCGGGCTTGGCTCAAGAAGGCAAGGTCATCTCGGTGCGGCTGGCCCTGTTTGCCGAGATGATGAAGGGGAAATCGTGGACGCCTGCGACCTTGAAGGAAGTCGGCGGCACCGAAGGCGTCGGCGTCACGTTCCTCGAAGAGACGTTCAGTGCGACCACCGCTCCACCGGAACACCGCTATCACCAGAAAGCGGCGAGGGCGCGTACTCAAAGCGCTGCTGCCCGAATCCGGCACGGACATCAAAGGCCACATGCGATCCCGTGCCGAGTTGCTGGAGGCGTCGGGTTATGCCAGTCGTCCAAAGGAATTTGATGACCTGCTGCGCATTCTCGACAGCGAAATCCGGCTCATCACACCAACCGACCCGGAAGGCAAAGACGGCGATTCGGCTGCCCAGGTCCAGGCCGGTGCGAAATACTACCAACTGACCCACGACTATCTGGTGCCGTCGCTGAGGGACTGGCTGACCCGCAAACAAAAGGAAACGAGACGGGGCCGGGCCGAACTGCTGCTGGCGGATCGTGCGGTGGTGTGGAACGCTCGACCGGAGAACCGGCAGCTGCCTTCGCTGTGGCAGTGGGCCAGCATTCGATGGCTGACGCAGAAGAAGAACTGGACGCCGCCGCAGCGGAAGATGATGCGGAAGGCGACGAGGTATCATGCGGTGCGGGCGGCGGTGGTTGGTGTCGTGCTGGCGGCGGCGGCAATCACCGGCCTTGCCATTCGTGACCAGGCCGAGAAGCGGCAGAAGGCGACCCGTGCCGCTGGGCTGGTCCAAGCCGTTGTGAATGCGGATACGGCTCAAGTGCCGGACATTATCGGCAAGATGGCCGAGTATCGTCAGTGGGCTGATCCGCTGCTTCATGAGGAGAATCAGAAAGCGGCGGCGAACTCCCGCCAGAAACTTCATGCCAGCCTTGCCCTGTTGCCGGTGGACCCCACGCAGGTCGATTACCTCTATGGACGATTGCTCGACGCCGAGCCGCATGAAGTCCCGGTGATCCGTGACGAACTGGCCCCGCATAAGGACGCCCTGCTTGAGAAGCTGTGGACGGTCGTTGAAAGGCCGGAGAAGGGCAAGGAATCGCAACGCTTGCGGGCGGCGGCGGCGTTGGCGAAGTACGACCCAGAGAGTGAGAAGTGGAAGAAAGCCGGTGGCTCAGTAGTCCACGACCTCGTGCGGGAAAATGCCGTGTTCCTGGGCCAGTGGACCGAGGCGTTTAAGTTTGTCAAGGGGCATCTCCTGTCACCGTTGTCCGACACGTTTCGAGATCACCAACCGGAACGGCTCGCCGAGCGAACCCTGGCGACGAACCTCCTGGCCGATTACGCCGCCGACAAACCGCAGGTATTGGCCGACCTGCTCATGGACGCCGACGAGAAGCAATTCGCCGCCATTTATCCGAAGTTCAAGGAGCAGAGTGAGCGTGGGCTGCCCTTGCTAACCGCCGAGATTGACAAGAAACCGGTAATCGTCAAGGACAAGATCATTTTCGAGGAGAAGGGGATGATTGCCGAGGATGATCCCAAGGTCAAGACGAAAAACGGCCTCCTGCCTGCCAAGCGATTCGAGGTTCGCTTTCAAGCCGGGAAGCAATATCGAGTGACGATGGACAGCCAAGACCTCGATTCCTTCTTGGTGCTACAAGATAAGTCAGGCAAGGAACTGGCATCTGACGACGATAGCGGCGGCGGCATGAACTCGTTGCTCCTGTACACGCCTTCCAGCGACGATGCTTATACGGTTTTCGCCGCCGCCCTCCAAAATCAGAAGGGAACCAAGAACACGGGCGCTTTCGTGCTGAAAATCATGGAGACGGCGAACGCAGACGAGGGCAAGGAAAATCTGGCGAAGCGGCAAGCGAATGCGGCGGTGGCTCTGCTCAAGATGAACCAGCCGGAGAAGGTCTGGCCGCTGTTAAAGCGAAGCAACGAGCCAGATGATCCGAGAGTGCGGAGCTACCTGATTCATCGGTTCGGCCCGCTTGGTGCCGATGCCAGGGCCATTGTCAAGCGTTTGGACGAGGAATCGGACATCACCATTCAGCGGGCGTTGATCTTGAGCCTGGGCGAATTCGAGGAAAAGTCATGGTCAGCTGACGACCGGAACCGGGTGACAAAAAATTTGCAGGAAATATATCGCACGGCAGGCGATCCGGGTCTTCATGCGGCTTCCGAATGGCTTCTGCGAAGTTGGAAACAGGATGATTGGCTGAGGACAGTCAACGACGATTGGGCAAAAAACGACGAGCAGCGAGAAAAACGCCTGGAAGAAATCAAGCAACGGGTGGCGAAAGAGAAACAGAAAACGCCGCCGCAATGGTACGTCAACGGTCAGGGTCAGACGATGGTGGTGATTCCAGGCCCGGTGGAGTTCGTGATGGGTTCGCCGCCCACGGAAGCGGATAGGCGAAATGACGAGAACCAACACAAGAAGCGGATCGGCCGGACGTTTGCGATTGCCGCCGAAGTCGGTGACGATGGAGCAGTATCGGAAGCTCGACCAAGAGCTACAACGTCGGCGAAGCGAAATACCATCGGATGGCCGATTTGCCGGTGGTAGGAATGTCGTGGTATCAGGCGGCGGCGTATTGCAACTGGCTGAGCAAAGAAGAAGGAATCGACGAGAAAGAGTGGTGCTACGAGATCAAGGGAAAGGTGACGAAGTTGAAGGAGAACTACTTGAGTCTGTCGGGCTATCGGTTGCCCACGGAAGCGGAGATGGAGTATGCGACCCGTGCCGGGGCAGTGACAAGCCGGTACTTCGGGGAGACGGAGGAGTTGCTGCCGAAATATGCGTGGTACACGAAAAACTCGAAGGAGCAGACGTGGCCGGTGGGGAGCCTGAAGCCGAACGATTTGGGGTTATTCGACGTTCAGGGGAATGTGTTTACATGGTGTCAGGAAAGCTACAAGGCTTATCCCACCGGGAAAGGCGAGGAAGCGGCTGAGGATAAAGAAGACGAACTGGTAATTTCACCTACACAAAGCCGTGTGTTGCGTGGCGGCTCGTTCCACAATCTTGCGTCGAACGTGCGTTCTGCCTACCGTATCAACATTGTGCCGACGATCCGTAGCTACAACAACGGTTTTCGTCTGGCGAGGACTTTACCACTTGACCCCTTTACTGCTTTACCACCTACCCCGAAGGGGTCGAAAAACAAAAACGAGCATAAAGCACCTGTACACTATCGAGGAGCAGTGATGGCGTATCGAAAGGACTTCGAGGAATTGACGGTCATCACGAAGACCTACGACCTGATTTTGTGGTGTTGCAATCACACGGGCAAATTCCCCCGCAACCACCGTTTCGTCCTGGGCGAACGCATTGAACGCAATCTCTACGATCTGCTGGAAATCATTGATCCAGGCCAAGTACACCAAGCAACGTCAGCCCTTGCTGGAGAAGGCAAACCTGATGCTCGAAATCCTGCGATTCCAGATGCGGCTCGCCAAGGACTTGCAATGCCTCAAGGTCGAGAGCTACGGCTTCGCTAGCAAGGCGATTGACGAGATCGGCAAGCTGGTCGGCGGCTGGCTCAAGAGCGGCGGCAAAGCATGAAACGCCACGGCAATCTGTGGGAACAGGTCGTCACTTTCGAGGCGTTGCTGCGTGCCGCTGAAAAGGCCCGCAAAGGCAAACGCTTCCGCCCCGCCGTGGCCGCATTTCACTTCGACCAGGAACGGGCGTTGTGGAAGCTGCACGAAGAACTGACCACCAAGACCTACCGACCGGGTGCCTACCGCAGCTTCTTCATCCACGAACCCAAGAAGCGGCAGATCAGTGCGGCCCCGTATCGGGATCGGGTCGTCCACCACGCCCTGACCGGCGTGCTGGAGCCGATCTTCGAGCAGACGTTCATTGCCGATTCCTACGCCTGTCGCAAGGGCAAAGGGACGCACGCCGCCGTGAAGCGTTGCCAGCAGTTCGCCCGCCGCTTTCGCTACGTTCTCAAGGCCGACATCCAGAAATTCTTCCCGTCGCTGGACCACGAAATCGCCAAGGAACTGGTGGCCCGCAAGATCAAAGACCCGGACGTGCTGTGGCTGGTCGGCCAGATCATCGACCACAGCAATCCGCAGGAAGAAGTCCTGAACTACTTCCCCGGCGACGACCTGTTCACGCCCGGCGAACGGCGGCGGGGCATCCCCATCGGCAACCAGACCAGCCAGTTCTTCGCCAACGTCTACCTCGACCCGCTCGATCACTTCATCAAGGACCGGCTGGGGATCAAGGGCTACGTCCGCTATGTCGATGATTTTCTGGTGTTCTCCGACGACAAGAGCCACTTGGCCGACGTGCGAGAACAGATCAGGGACTTTCTGGTTCGCCTGCGGTTGCGGCTTCACCCGGCCAAGAGCGTCGTGTTCCCGGTCAAGGACGGCATCCGCTTCCTCGGCTACCGAGTCTTTCCCACGCATCGCCTGCTGCCCAAGGAAAACGTCAGGCGGTTCCGTCGCCGGGTCCGGGGGATGCAGGAGGATTATGCGGCGGGCCGGATTGCCTTCGCGGAAATCTACCAGCGGCTCATGAGTTGGAGCGGCCACGCCCGGCAAGCGAACACCTATCGGCTGCGTTGCCGTCTCTTCGATACAATCAGCTTCCAGAGGGCGACGACCAAGTAGCCGTGTGTTGCGTGGCGGCTCGTTCAACAATCAAGCGTCGAACGTGCGTTCTGCCAACCGTAACAACAATGTGCCGACGAACCGTAACAACAACAACGGTTTTCGTCTGGCGAGTACCTTGCCCAGCCAGAATCCGCAGGGTGACTACTTGCGGAGCGTGCCAGGGTGCAAAGTCCAGGTGGTCGTCCTGTGTCGGGCCGTCGCCGGATGGTTCGGCCAAATGAAATCTCGGCCCGGCAGGTCTGGTAGGCCGCAAGGCTCGAACGCCCTGCCGGGCAGTTTACACTTCACATCGAATCGTTCCCGCACAGCACCGAACCGGCCTGCAAGATCGCTTGTCCTTGAAGCGGTGCCGCCATGAAAATCGTCGTGAACAACCAGATTCACTTGTCCGAGATTCGCCTCTCGGACAAGCCTGCGCTCATCGAACATCTCAACGACCGGGACATCCACGACCGCACCCTTCGCATCCCATTCCCGTACACCAAAACAACGCCGACGAATGGCTCGCCTTCTACGCCAAGGCCACCGATCAGCACGGACAAGGGGGGATCAAGATGGAATGCCTCGAACGGGCAACGTCCGCTTGGCGTTGGTGTCATGCTGGTAACGGCGCCATCGTCCCAGCTTAGGCCGCAGTAGG
>CAVYFY010000032.1:0-23766 GCA_963767835.1 uncultured Planctomycetota bacterium | reverse complement strand
GAGCATTCGCATGAACCCCGAATACGCCATCAAAGATCCGTCGCAGGTGTTTTCACCTAGCCTCCTGTTTTACAAGACGCTCATCGCCCGCAATATCCAGGCCCTCGTCAAGCGAGTCGGCAACCCCGCCCGATTGCGGCCGCACGTCAGACGCACAAGACACGGGAAATTGTTCGATGGAACTCGCGGCGGGCATCACCAAGCACAAGTGCGCGACGATCGCCGAGACGGAGATGCTCGCCCAGTGCGAGACGTCGGACATCATGTTCGCGTATCCGCTTTCGGGCCGAACTGCGATCGGTTGGCGGAGCTCATCGAGAAATATCCGGGCTGCAATTTCTCGGCGATCGTGGATCACCCGGCCGGCAAGCAGTTCTCCGCGACATTGGCGACAGTGGGCGTGCAGGCGGAGGTGCTGCTCGATCTCGACGTCGGCCAGCACCGCACCGGGGTCGCCGCCGGGGCCGGAGCGGACCCGCTGTACAATCTGTCGCGCCAGCTCCCGGCATCAGCCGGGCGGCCTGCATTTACGACGGACATAATCACCAGCATCCAGCGCGGAGCGTCAAGCGGCGGTGGAGCGGATGCTGGCCCCGGTGTGGAGTGCGCGATTCGCTGGTGGTCGCGGGGCTGCCTGTGCCGCGTATGGTATTCGGGGGGACGCCGACGTTTCCGATGTTCGCGGCCATGGAGATTGCGGGGGCGGAATGTTCGCCGGGCTGCGTGCTGAACGATTCGAACTACGGGCAATGGTTTTCGGACCTTAGCGAATTCACGCCGGCGGCCCTGTTGCTGACGCGCGTGATCAGCCGGCCGACGCCGACGCGCGTCACCTTCGATCTTGGTTACAAGGCGTGTCGCCCGATCCGCCGGCGGGCAAGCGCTGCGTGTTGCTCGATGTGAAGGGGGATTACGTCCTGCACAACGAAGAGCATCTGGTGGTCGAACACCGGACGCCGAGCGATTTCAGCCGGGCGACGTGGCCTACGCGATGCCGGCCCATGTCTGCCCGACTTGTGCGATGCACCAATTTGCGTATGTCGTCGAAAAGGCCAGGTGTGGACCGCTGGGAGATCGCGGCGAGGGACCGGATGCTGACGGTGTGATCGGTTGATATAATGACCCAGGCCCACAGGTGTGGTATTCCGAACCTGTGGGTGGCGGCTTCTACCCCACGGGCCGGTGGACCTCACCCTGGCCTTGGAATGAACCAAACCGCATGGACGATACCCCCGATCCCCTGAAACCCAAATACAAACGCGTGCTGCTCAAACTCTGCGGCGAAGGCTTCGGCTTGCCCGGCAAGAGCGGCATCAATATCGACGACACCCTCAATATCGCCACCCAGGCGAAAAAAGTCCACGATCGCGGCGTCCAGCTGGCCATCGTGGTCGGCGCCGGCAATCTGCTGCGCGGCGAGCAATTCTCGGCCGGCGGGGCCGTCATCAAGAAAACCACCGCCCATTACATGGGCATGTTGGCCACCGTTCTCAACGGCATGGCGTTGCAAAGCGCCCTCGAAAGCATCGGCTGCGAAACCCGCCTCATGACGGCGATTCGCATGGAGACCGTTGCGGAGCCGTTCATCCATCGCCGGGCCATTCGCCATCTGGAAAAGGGCCGCATCGTGATCCTCGCGGGCGGCACCGGCAATCCGTTCGTCACCACCGACACCGCGGCGGCCTTGCGAGCCTGCGAGCTGGAAGCGAATATCCTGCTCAAGGCGACCAAGGTGGACGGCGTCTATAGCGACGACCCGGAGATCAATCCGCACGCCCAGAAATATCACAAGCTGACCCACGCCCAGGTGATGCGCGACAACTTGCGCGTGATGGACGCCGCCGCCATCGACATGTGCCGCACGGCGAAGTTGCCGATCCTGGTGTTCAATTTCAACAAAGAGGGAAACATCGAGCGGGCCATCGCGGGGCAAGCGATTGGGACGCTTGTGGAAACAATTAGCCGCTTGCGGCCTATCGCTCGCACGACGCCATGCGAGCGCTAAGCCGCAAGCGGCAAGACGGAGAATACCATGACAACCGACGAAATTCTCTTCGATGCCGAAGAACGCATGGAAAAAGCGCTCAGCGTTTTCAACGATCAATTGCGCGGCCTGCGCACCGGCCGCGCAACGCCGGCGCTGGTCGATAATCTCCGCGTCGAGTATTACGGCTCGCCGACGCCGCTCAAGACGCTTGCACAATCAACTGCCCCGATCCGCAATCGATCGTGATCAGGCCGTTCGACGCCAGCTGCTTGAAGGACATCGAGAAAGCGATCCGGTCCAGCGATCTGGGCATGTCGCCGAACAACGACGGCAAGATGATCCGCCTGACCGTGCCGTCGATGTCGGGCGATCAGCGCAAGAAGATGGTGGCGGTCATCAAGAAATCGAGCGAGGACGCCAAGGTCGCGTGCCGAAATATCCGCCGCGATGCCAACAAGCACTTCGAGCAAGCGGAAAAAGGCAAGGAGATGACCGAGGACGAACGCGACCAGGGCAAGGAGCAAGTGCAAGATTTGCTCAAGAAGTTCGAGGCCAAGATCGACGAAACAGCTGACAAGAAATCGAAGGAAATCATGGAACAATAATGGCGGATCGATAGAAGCTCTTTGTGGGATTTGCATGTCCAGATTCGACGAAAACGTTGATCCGACCTCCGGAATTCGCTCAGTTATCTCTATCGGCTTCTCGGCAGCCATCGCCAGCGGCCTTTGCCATGCGACGTTGACGGGGTACGTGTTCGAACAACAATGGTCGGATATCTCAGTTTGGCTCATTACAATCGGACTTGCGATATTCATTGGAGTATCCGGCGCGATTTTTGGAACATGCGTAGGCCTGTGTGCGCGAATGATTTTGCACGGGACGCGGATATCGGAAAGCTGGTGGCCCCCGATTATCCTGTCAGGCCTGACTTCGGCATCCATTGGTTTGGTTGCGCTAATATTTTTGAGCAGTGCGTTATCCGTGCCCGTGGGGTGACCTGATTTTTCATTTGCACGATCCATTTACTTTCGACAAGAAATCGAAGGACATCATGGAACAATAACCACCAATGAATCTCGTGCCCGTCTTCATTCTCGCGGGTTTTCACGCAGCCATTGTGGTGATCCTGGCTGTCGATCTTGGCGTTTTCCACCGTCGAGCAACCACGGTGACCGTGAAGGAAGCCGCCGCCTGGAGTGCAATTTGGATCTTGCTTGCCGTGCTTTTTGCCTTTGTCGGCATCCGCAATTTCTGGGGCCTGTGGGATCCGGAGCATCCGGATGCCGGGCCAGCGAAATCGCTCGAATTCATCACCGGCTATCTGGTCGAACTCTCGTTGTCGGTTGATAACCTTTTCGTGTTCCTCGTCATCTTCCGTTATTTCGCGGTCCCAGAAGGGCTACGGCATCGCGTGCTGGTGTACGGCATCGTCGGGGCTGTGCTCTTGCGTGCCGGATTCATCGTTGTCGGGGCCGCCCTGCTGCATTGGTTCAACTGGATTCTTTACGTCTTCGCTGTGATTCTCTTGTGGACGGCCTATCGCCTGGGCCGCTCTTCCCAAGAAGAAATCGATCCCGGCAAGAACCCGCTGCTGCGGCTGGCGCGGCGAATCGTGCCGGTCGTGGACAATTATGATTCTCCCACGTTCCTGGTGCGCCGCGAGGGCCGCTGGTACGCCACGCCGCTCTTGCTCGTTCTCTTGGTCGTCGAGACGACGGACATTATGTTCGCGTTCGACTCGATCCCGGCAATCTTCGGCATCACCCAGGACCCGTTCATTGTCTACACCTCGAATATTCTCGCAGTGATGGGTCTGCGTTCGCTCTACTTCTTGCTCGCCAACGTGCTCGGCATGTTCAGGTACTTGAACATCGGGCTCAGCGCGGTGCTTGGCTTCGTCGGCGTCAAGATGCTGGTCGAGAAACCGCTGGCGCCGACCTTCGATTCGTGGGGCATCGAACCACCGCAGCGGATTCTCATTTCTCTGGGCGTGATTGCGGCAATTCTGGCCGCCGCCGTGATCGCGTCGCTGCTGGCCGGTCCGAAAGTACCATCGAAGGAAACACTGAGCAATCTTCCGCCGACGGGCGATGAAGTTTAATCTCATTAGCGGAGGCTTTTATGACGGATCAGGAGCAACTCGAAGCGGTCAAGAAGAAAATCGGCATCGGCGCCATCCAGCGGCACGTCTTTTTGTGCTTGGGTCCCAAGTGCTGTGAAACCGAAGTCGGCGAGCAATCGTGGGAGCTGCTCAAGCAAAAGCTGAAGGACGCGGGCCTGCAATCTGGCGACCATGTTTGCCAGCGGACGCGCGTCGGCTGTCTACGCATCTGCTGCCACGGGCCGACGATGGTTGTTTATCCGGACGGGACGTGGTATCACGACATGACGCCGGACAAGATCGAGCGGTTCGTGCAGGAGCATTTGATCGAAGGCAGGCCGATCGAGGAATGGATTTTCGCGCGAATCCGTTGCCGTAAGCCTCAAGGTAAGCGCAGCGTTCCTGGGGATCCTAGCCCCAGGAACGCTGCGCTTATCCTGGAGCGTGCGTCAACCATCCTTCTTCAACTCATAGAATTTGATCTTCCGATCCAGCGTCGAGCGCTCGATTTTCAGAATGGTGGCGGCCTGGCTCTTGTTCCAGTCGGTGTGCTGTAGCGTGTCCACGATATGGCGTTTTTCCAGCTCAGCCAGCGATATCGCCTCAAACGCGGCGGCCCGGGCGGCGGCGCTGGCGGCCGGCAGCTCGAGCGACGACAACAGAATATCGGTGACATCCAGCGTCGGGCCGCGGGCCAAGGCGACCGCGCGTTCGACGACGTTTTTCAGCTCGCGGACGTTGCCAGGCCAGTCGTATTCGGTCATCTTGCGCAAAGCGGCCGGCGTGAAGCCGCGAATCTTGCGGCCCGTCTCACGCCCAAAGCGCTTGAGGAAATGCTCGGCCAGCATCGGCACGTCGGTGCGGCGCTCGCGCAGCGGCGGGACCTGGATATCGACGACTTGCAGGCGATAGAATAAATCCCTACGGAATTTCCCTTCCTTGATGTTCTGCTCCAACGGCTGGTTGGTGGCGGCGACAACGCGGACATCGACACGGATCGGCGTCGAACCCCCCACGCGCTCGAAAGGATGGCCTTCCAGCATGCGCAGCAATTTCGCCTGCGTGTTGTAGGCCATTTCACCGATCTCGTCGAGGAAGATGGTGCCGTGATCGGACGCCTCGAATTTGCCGATCTTCTTCTCGGTGGCGCCGGTGAAGGCGCCGCGTTCATGGCCGAACAACTCGCTCTCCAGAAGCGTCTCGGTGATGGCGGCGCAGTTGAGGCAGATGAACGGCCCCTCGCGGCGCTGGCTGGAGAAATGGATGGCGCGGGCAACCAGCTCCTTGCCGGCCCCGCTTTCGCCGCGAATCAGCACCGTCGCCGTCGTCGGCGCGACGCCGCCGATTTGCTCGTGGATCGTCTTGATCGCGGGGCTATCGCCGATCAGCTCGCTTTCGACGTGGAGTTGCTCGCGCAACGACTGGTTTTGCAGCGTGAGCGAATCCTGCCGCAGCATCTGCCCCATGACAAGGGCGAGATGCTTGGCGACCGCAATGGTGAATTCGAGGTCTTCGCTGGAAAACGATTTGTGCGGATCGGTGAGATACAGGTGAATGAGGGCAAGGACCTTGTCCTGATGGATGACCGGGGCGCAGATCAGGCTGGTGGCGCCAAGCTGGGTCAGGCTGTCGCGCTGGCTGAGATAGCGATTGCGGGCGACATCCTCCGCCAAAATCGCTTCCCGGCCGCTCATCACCTCGTGGGTGACGAATTCGGAGACGGGGGAGTAGACGCGGCGGGCCGGGCCTTCGGGGCGAACCGAGGTGATTTCCATCTCACGGCCTTCCTTGATCGTCAGGACGGCGCCGACCTCTGCTTTGACGGCGACCAGCAAGCCGTCGAGTACAATGTCGGCCAGCTCGTGAAAGGTCGTCGCGGTCCCCATCTCCAGTGCCAGGCGATACAGCTGCATCAGGTCGCGGCTTAATGCGCCGTGGCCGGGAAGGGCGGTCATTTCCACATCCATGTCTTCCGGGTTGGGCGTCAGGAAGCGCGATGCCGATAGCCGTTTCTTGATCGACATTGTGTCCTTGAGCGCCGCCAGGGGAACCGGGGGCAACTCGTCGATCTGCTCGACGAAGATGAAGCGGGCCTTGCCGATCTGGAATTCATCGCCGGGCGAGAGCTCCCATTCGCTGTCGAGGGCGTCGCCATTGATGCGGGTGCCGTTGAGGCTTTTCAGATCGCGCAGCCGCCAGCGGTCCTCGCCGAAATAGACCTCGGCGTGATCGCGGCTGCACAGCTCGTCCTTGAGGACGATGCGATTGGTGTTGGCGCGGCCGATGGTGTAGTGCTGCCCGGGCTGCAAGGGCAGCACATCGCCGTAGCCGTCATCGCGCCGAGTGACCAGGTAGGGACCGGTGCCGCTTGGGGTCATGCGAGTTCTTCGGAAACCGAGATTGCCGGGATTGGATCGCGCAATCGTAATTTAGCAGGTGTTGTGCGGGAAGGAAAGATGGAGTGGCACGGGCGCTTCGATGCCATCGCTAATAGAGGGCGGCAGCTTGCAGGTAGTCGAGAAGGACTTTCAACTCCGTATCGCGCAAGGGACGATTGAATTCGCAACCGACAAACCAGGCATGAGCCGCAGACCGTAATTCCCGGCGGAACACGCTGCGGAAGATGCGCGACACCAGCGGGGCGGTGGTCCGCAACCAGGGCGCATCGGCGGGAACCGGGTGCGGCCGGCAGTGACGCACGCGCGCCAGCCTGCCAACCATCGCCGGGCCCGCCTCGCTTGTTACCTCGAAAACAAATTCCGTGCCCGGCTCCAGGGGGTCTTCAATCACGAACCCAATACCCCCAGCGGAAATGTCAAGTATCAAGGCGCGCCGTCCGCGAAATTCCGGCCGCACCGCCAGGCGCAGCACGCCGCCGTCCACGCAAACGAGGCGTGGATGCTGACGCAAATCCATCTGGCGGGATTCGGGAATGGGAGTCGGATAGTCGGCTTGAACGGCGGCTGACATTAGAATTTCCGTGGTTCCGTTGGCGTCCGCTGCGGTGGCGCGGGAGCCAAAACGAACGATTCTGTCCCAAGCGTAGAACACAACGGGACGCCTGTCAAACGGCGGGCCGACGAAGGGGAATCATTTGACATCGGATTGATCGGAGGTAGGGTTGCGCAACAAGTGCGCACCGAAAACGCTGGTGAATCATGCCATCGCAAACTACCGCCGATGCAAGTGACGCTGCCCCACCGCTGCCGAATTGCCGCATCCATGAGCGGATTGGCTGCATCTTGCCGACGACCTGCCAGCCCGCCACGGTGAGCGATTCGGATGAGATGGGCTGGAATGCGACGATCTGCGACGTTTCGCAGGGGGGCGCTCGCCTGCTGGTGCCACGCCGCTTCGAGAAAGGGACCGGCCTGGCCGTGGAATTGGCGGGCGATCTCGAACGCGAGTCGGCCATCGTTTTTGTCAAGGTCGTGCATCTTCGCCGTGAGGACGACGGCGCATGGACCCTCGGCTGTAGATTCGTCAGCGAGCTCAGCGAGGACGAAGTGCAACGCCTGCTGACGGCGACACATCATGTTCTTTCTTCCGCGAAGAAAAAGCAGCACGACGACGCGACGCCGAATGAGGACGCGGAATAAGAATAAGTACACTTCCCGCGCTGTACGTTTGCCGGTTCTCATGTGTCGGGCAAATTCAGTTTGCCGTCATAAGGCTGCAGGAAGGCCGCGAGGACGTTCTCCGTGATCTCATAAGGGAAAAGTCGAATCGTCGCATCGCACATACACATCAATGCGCCGTTTGAGAACGGGCCGCCCCAGTCGAGTCTCGCATCGTTCACCATATCGACGTGATTGCCAATGAGCGTGCGCGTAGTCGCCGGATTGCCGCCTTTGAAAATATCAGTTGATTGCGGAAAGGCGATGCCCACTGAATAGAAAGCCGGATCGACGCTCCCTTGCCCAACCAAGATCGTATTCGACGTGCCATCGGCGATAACGAATACTGTGCGCTTGGCGTCGGGAGCATCCGGTCTGCCATCGAAATTATTGAGCCAGGGATTGATAAAATAATCGGTCCACGCTCCGGTAGTGCTGACGAGCGGACGGCCTCGGCCAGGGCACATGTAGGTCGGGACGCCGGTTGCCGTGTTCGGCCGGAAGAACAGGTCCGCTTGATCGACGAACGGCAGAATCTGGAATGCCCAGCTGCCCGATTTGCTATCTCCCGCCTGAGCCGGCACCGTGCCGTTGAAGGGCAATCTTCGGTTCGCGCCTTGAAAGGCATGGAACCCAAGGCCGATGTCCTTGAGGTTGTTGGTCGATTGGGCAAGCATCGCCTTCGCGCGCACCTCCTGCACCACCGGAATGACCACGCCGGCCGCAGTCATCACGATCACGGCCGCGATGATCCACGTTGCGGGGCGTCTCATCCAGGCAAAAAAATCTCGCCGGATCAATTGCGGCGGTAGCGGCAAGGGCGGCTCGCCTTCGCGGAATGTCCCGTCATTTGACACCGGCAGAATCGCCAATTTCGGCGCTTGCTCGGAGATCGCGGCGGGGAATGAGCCGGGCGCGATCATGGTGGCGTTGCAGGCGGGGCATCGCACCGCTTGGCCGGAGGATGCGTCGTCGCCTTGCACTCGTTTGCCGCACGTTGGACAGCTGAATTCGAACACGGCTTGGTCCTTTTCCGTGGGGCCAGGCTTTCCAGAGTGGCCGAACCGTCGGCCAGGCTGGAAAGCCTGGCCCCACGAGCGAGTTACTTTGGCGTACGGTAGATCGGCGTTGACGCAAACAAATGACGCGGCCGCAATTCGACCACGGTCCATGTCGCCAGCGCCTGGCCGTTAGCAAGGTCGGAGCCTTTGAGATTGCCATCCTCGCTGCGGGGCACGTGCAGGGCGCTCGACATGTGCCACAGCACCACGCTGCCGTTGAGTGGCTGGCCTTTGTTTTTCTCGAAGTGCTCACCGAGATGGATGTATTGCTTCACCGGCGCATCGGCCCGCGTGATCCAGAAATCGTGCTTGCTGAACGATTCGTCGGCGCGGATGCCGGGCGATGCCGCTGACGATCGGCACCAGATCATACGAGATGGCGCGGGCGGATGGGCCGTTCGGATCGTTGAGAATCACGTTCGGATTGGTCACGCGAATCTTGGTGAACTCGGTCGGCACCCAGTCGCGGAAACCTTCGGTCTTGATTGGCTCAACGCCGAATTCGGGCGATTCGAGCTTTTCATTGGCCGCGTGCGGCGTGTTGCCCGGCCATTTGGCGACGGCGGCGGTGTTGACGATTTTCTGA
Source organism: uncultured Planctomycetota bacterium (assembly GCA_963767835.1). Classification (GTDB taxonomy): domain Bacteria; phylum Planctomycetota; class Planctomycetia; order Gemmatales; family Gemmataceae; genus SIAQ01. The sequence continues at coordinate 14,411 of CAVYFY010000032.1, read as the reverse complement.
TTTTCGAGGCCCAGGGCGAGGCCGATGCGCCAGCAGCAATTGTGCATGTGCGGGACGGTGTGATCGCTGGGAAGGTTGTAGCCGGTCGGAGCGTGGCGGAAGGCGATCGTGCCGTCGTCCATGAAACCATATTCGATGAGATAGGTGTAATTACCGGCATTGAAATTGGCCCAGAGGGTGAGTTCCTCGGCGCGGCGCGTGACATCGCCGTGCTTGTAGGCGACGCCGCGATCGCGGATTTCGGCCATGACAAAGCGATCCTTGCCGAGCGTGTTGCCGCGCGGCCCGCCTTCCTTGGGATCGAGCTGCACGTATTCGCCGGCGTCGCGCAGATCGAAGAAGCGGGTGTTGCGGAAATAGTATGGCACGTAAAGCTCTGACGGATGGGCGTCGCTGAGCACCTGCACCCACGGCGCCTTTCGGCCCGGCTTGAAAAACGCCCGCTTGATCTTGAACAGCACCGGCGCATCCTCGGCGCGGTTCTTGGCGATCGTGATGCCGGCGTTGTTGGCGTCGGTCAGCGTCTGGATGTCCCACTCGATCTTCCATTTCGTCTCCCAGTTTTCGTCATTGGTCGGGAAGCCGACCTCGAAGGATTTCTCATCCTTGGCCAGGAATTTCACCGGCAGCTTTCCGGCCTTCTTGCGGGGCGAATCATCGGGCGTGATTCCCTCGGCCGGTTGCTGGGCATGCTGGCCCGGCGTCAAAACCAGGAACAGCAACAGAATGGCAAAGAGGAAAAGTCGCTTCATGGCGCCCTCGCGGAATCGATGGAACTGGATTGATCGCGTTGAGGATACCATATGGCGCGGCGCCGCGAAACGTGAAAATGAATCTGGCTCCCTTGCACAGCTTCTGCCGAAATCTTATGGACAACAAGCCGCCCATGTTCGACAATGGCTCGAACAAAACTCGTTGCGCCGGTTTCTACAGGAGGCGCCAGCATGTCGGACCTCAATCCGCAGCCTGCCCCCGTCAATCCCACCCCCTCGGCGCCACCTCAGCAGGCCGGGGGGGCGCCGCCGGTCCGCTCCGCCCGCGTCCGCAAGTGGATCAAGGTCGGCATTTTGGTCTTCGGCTTGGTCCTGGGCATCTACCTCCTCACCGCCTACGCCATTCTGCCATTTGCTTGGGGCAGGTATTGGGCACGCCGCCATCCTGCCCTTGACAGCATGCCCAAGTTCACGCGCACTGCGCACGGTAGCCCTGGTGATCCGCTGAACGTGGCCCTGATCGGCACCGAAAAGGAGATCGTCTGCGTCATGGCCAGAGCCGGCTGGTTCCCCGCTGACGAACGGACAACCCGGAGCTGCATGAAAATCGCCTACGCCACGCTGTTCAAGAAGGAATACAAAACCGCCCCCGTCAGCGATCTGTTTTGCTATGATCGCAAGCAGGACCTCGCTTTCCAGTGTCCGATGCCGAACCCTCGCCAACGCCATCACGTCCGCTTCTGGGAGTCCGCAGAGAAGGACGAGGAAGAACGACCACTCTGGATTGGTGCGGCCACGTTCGATGACGGCCTCGGCATAACGCACGCGACCTTGCAAGTCACGCACCATATCGATCCCGACATCGACAAAGAACGCGACAAACTCCTGGAAGATCTGGAGGCGACGGGACATTTGGGGGAACGCTGGCTCGAGGAATTCCACGACCAACGCGAAGGCAGAAACGGCGGCGGCCATCCGTACCGCACCGACGGCCAACGCGCCGTAGCCTGGATCTTCCTTACCGACTGAATTTTTGCGGATCGATGCGCGACAGAGCGACGCCGGCAGCTTCGCGGACTCGGATGTCACGGTCGGATTGGGCCGCTTCCAAAGCGGGAATGGCGTCCTTGGCCTGTTTGCCGATCGAGCCGAGCTTGATGGCGGCGCTCAGGCGAATGTCGCTCTGCTTGTCCTTGAGGGCGTCGATCAGCGCCGGCACTACTTTGGCCGGGTCCCCCTTCAAGCTGCGAACCGCGACAATGCGATCGCGCTCCTCGGACGACTTCAGATCTTCGATCAGTTCGTCGGTCGATTTCGTCTTGCCGCAGCCGGCGCACGCCAGGAGGGCAAGCAACAGCACCAGTGATGTATGCACGCGCATGGCCAACCCCTGAATCCTGTTTCACCAACCGCTCGAGATGTCGTTGCCGGCGATGGTCATCAGGGCTTGATAAGTCGGTGGGTTGATGCTGCTGGTGAGGAAATGCACCGAGCCGTCGCCGAACAGGAAGTTCGCTCCGCCTGGGTGCATGCTCCAAAAGGTATCGGGATCGAAGAATGGATTGTCGGCGTTGGGCAGATGCGTCAGGTTGCCGTGGCCGAGGACGAGAGCTTCATTCCAGTCGGCATTGTCGTAGGCGGTGCCGTTGCCGGTATCGGGCGCCGAGGGTGGCGGCGTGTAGGGTGCGGTCCAGGGGGTGGTGCACATCCAGGCGGGGCATCTGCCGCCGGTGACGGCGCCGGTCCAGGTGGTCGGGGAATGGGCGGCGCAGCGTTCGCCGACGAAGATGGTGTTGCTCAGACCGTCGGTGACCTGGGCGGTCTTGATCTGGCTGTTGCGATAGAAGACGCCGTCGCCGGCAAAGCCGGTGCCGGTGCTGCCGCCATCGCCGTCTTCCCCCGCCCCGCCATCGCTGTTGGGGTTGTAGGCCCCGCCGGCGTTGGGGAAGCACTCGACCCAGCCGTTGCAACCGATGTAGTTGCCGTGCGCCACGGTGGCGATGGGGTTGGTGAAGCTGCTGTCATAGATGGGGACGAGTTGCTGGTAGGGGTCCGACGGGCACTGGAAAACCGCGAGTTGTGTTTGGCACACTTGCACGTTCGCGCCGAGCCCCACCCCGACGCTGAAATTGATCTGGCCGTAGACGTTGCCCTGTTCGAGATACGGCAGGATATATGAGGCCCAGCCCCAGCCCGGCCCGACATCGTTATCGGGGGTGCTGGGGGGACTCGGGTTGCCATCGACGTACCCGGACGGGAACTGCTTGTAGGCGCCGTGATATGCATGCAGCGCCAGCCCGACCTGTTTGAGATTGTTGGTGCACTGCGTTCGAGCCGCCGCCTCGCGCACCTTTTGCACGGCGGGGACCAGCAGGGCGATCAAGACCGCAATGATCGCAATCACGACCAGCAGCTCGATCAACGTGAAGCCGTTACGGTTGCGTCGCATGATGCACCTCGATATACAACGTATAACCTCAGTGTAACCAAGTTATACCGCAGTGGACAGGGTTGGCACTTCGCTTTTCCGACGCGATTATGGTAATACATTGTTATACCTTCGGCAATAGGGAGGCGATTTTTTTTCCGAAAACGTGCGTGCGTCGAAACTCCATACAATGATTGCATCCCGACACGCCACATTTTCACCTACGAGGTGATCCGATGCGATTTTTCACCTATTCCGTTGGGCTCTTCGCACTCGCTGTGCTCCTGCCGATCCCGTTGATGTCAGGCGAGTTCAAGCTCGAGCCGGGCTTCACGCTGCTGTTCAACGGCAAGAATCTGAACGGCTGGCGCGAGAAAAAGATCACCACCAAGGACAAAGCCAATCTCGTCTTCCAGAAATTCGGCAGCGACATCGATCCCGACAAGCTTGCGGAGGAAATCAAGAAAATCGAGCAGACGCCCGTGCTCGACGGCAAAACCGAGGCGTACAAGGGCCGATTCAAGGTGCTCGACGGCAGACTCGTCTACGATCCCAAGGTCGGCGGCGATCGCTACATCGAGACCGTCAAGGAATTCGCCAAGGACGTGCATTTCAAGTTCGATTTCAAGCCGGGGCCGAAGTGCAACAATGACGTTCTCTTCCGCGGCACCAAGTTCGACATCATCCTGCAGCCCGACGAAAAGAAGCAGACCAAGGAAACAAAAAACGTCAAGCTCGGCGAGTGGGTCACGTTCGAGTTGATCGCCAAGGGAGACAAGATCGAGCACAAGATCGCCGGCGAAACGGTGCGCACCTCGAAAGCCGCGGCGAAGGCGAGCGCGCTGATGCTGCGCGCGGAATTCGGAGCGATCGAGATCAAGAACATCCGGGCGAAGGAGTGAAAGCCCGGCTCGCCTGCCCTTGTTCCCTTTTCTTCCCGTTTCTATAAAGAATGGTGGAACGCACTAACCCGACCAAGCGAGCCGCCAATGATCCGTTGGTTCCGCAATATCGTCGTCGCGATCAGCACCGTGGCACAGGGGATGTGGATCACCCTGTGGTACTTTCTGCAGACCTACAAGCGCAATGCGTTCACGCAGCATTTTGAATATCCCGAATTGCCGGTGCCGGTGAAGCCTCGCTATCGCGGGTTTCATCGCTTTGACCTGACGACCTGCATCGGCTGCGACAAATGCGCCCGCGCTTGCCCCGTCGATTGCATCTACATCGACAAGATCAAGAATCCGGTCGGCAAGGGCTTCCGCGTCAATGGCTTCAAGATCGATTACACCAAGTGCATGTTCTGCGCCCTGTGCGTCGATCCGTGCCCGGTCGATTGCATCTTCATGGGCTCGACGCACGATCAGAGTTGCTACACGCGCGATGGGTGCATCGTCGATTTCGCCAAGCTACCGGTCGAGGTGGCGTGGGGGCAAGCGACGCTGAATCCAACGGCAATCGCGGCATCGAAGATGGTCGCCGAGCCGGTCTGGACCAAGCCGGCCGATCCACCGCCTCCACCGAAACCCGCGCCCGCCGCCCCGACAGCGCCGGCGGCCGGCAGTTGAATGCTTGCGTTTAGCGTTCGCATGGTGCCATGCGAACGCTAAACGTAAACGAAAAGGGCCAATGCCATGAAAACGAAACAGCGCCCATGAAGCGCCAGCTTTACACGCTGGCCGAGGCGAACGCCATGCTCCCGCTGCTGCGTTCGATCTTGCGCGATGTCATCGCGCTGCAGGCCGATCTGCGCGAGCGCTATGAGCGGCTCGTCCGCTTGCAAAAGACCGATGGCATGGACAGAGTCCATCGCGATGAAGTGCAGCAAATGATCGAAGATTTCGAGCGGGCCCAGGATAAAATGCGCGAGTATGAATTCGAGCTCGAAAAGCTCAGCGTCGAGCTCAAGGATTACGACACCGGCCTGATCGATTTCCGCCACGTGAAGGATGGCCGCGAGGTCTATTTGTGCTGGAAACTCGGCGAGCCGGAGGTGGCCCACTGGCACGAATTGAACGTCGGCTTCAGCGGCCGACAGAAGATTTCCACCTGTTGCGACGCGGTTTCTTAGGAAAAAACTCATGATCCCGACCCCCCTTGATCCCGTGGGCACACTGGTTTTCTTCGTGCTGGTTTTCGCCGGCGTCGGCGTGTTCTTCCTGTTCATCCACCTCTTGATCGGCAAGTTCATCCGCCCGAGCGTCCCGGATCCCGAGAAGCTCACCATCTATGAATGCGGTGAGCCGACCGTCGGCAGTGCCTGGATTCAATTCGATCTGCGTTTTTACGTGGTCGCGCTGCTCTTCGTCATCTTCGACGTGGAAGTTGCCTTCTTCTTTCCATGGGCGACGGTGTTCGGCAAGGCGAATCAGCTGGCGAACCTGCCGCCGCCGCCTAGCCGATTGATACCGGAAAAAGGCAAGAAACGGACGCCTCCGGACCCGGTAATCGAGGCGGAGCGCAAGGAGCTTTCCGAGCAATTGCTGCCGACCGGCCTGACGGTTGAGGCAAAACGGAGCATGCACCTGGTTCGGACCAACGATGCCAAGGAGACCGAAGTCGTGCCGATTGAGCCGAAGGATGCCGCGGCGTGGGCGCAAATCGCCTTCTGGGACATCATGGTATTTTTTGGCGTCTTGATGGTCGGCTTCGCTTACGTCTGGCGGCGCGGCGACATCGATTGGGTGCGTGCTTACCATCAGCATCAAGATCCGCCCGCCCCGGCAGAGAAGCCGCTGGAGCAAACCAAAGTCGTCGCATGATATTTAGCCTCTCGCCAATGGCGGGGGGTGAATTGGGGATCCGCATATGGGCATGCTGGAAGGAATGTTCCAGGAAGAATACACCGTCGTCACCACGCTCGAGCAGGGGATCGCCTGGGCCCGCGAGTCGAGCATGTGGCCGATGACGTTCGGCCTGGCGTGCTGCGCGATCGAGATGATGGCGGTGGGCGCCTCGCGCTACGACATCGACCGCTTCGGCGCCGGCGCTTTTCGGGCCACACCGCGGCAAGCCGATCTGATGATCGTCGCCGGCACCGTCAACATGAAAATGGCAAGCCGGGTGCGCCGGTTGTACAACCAGATGCCCGATCCGAAATTCGTCATCGCCATGGGCGCCTGCACCTGCGGCGGCGGGCCGTATTACAAGTACGGCTATAACGTCGTCAAGGGCGTCGACCTGGTGGTGCCGGTCGATGTGTATGTCCCCGGCTGCCCGCCGCGGCCCGAAGCGCTTCTGGAAGGCCTGATGCGCATCCAGGACAAAGTGCGCGGCATGCGGTATCTCCACAAGGGGCAGCCGATTGAGATTCCGATCCCCGCCCGCACCGGCTACGTGCAACTGCCGCCGGAGCTTGACGACGCCGATCCGGTGAAGGCACTGGAAAAGCAGATCGCCTATGCGAAGATGCAGAAGGAGAAGGCGACGCCGACGAAGGCGTGATGTGCTATGCCAACGGTGCTTCGCCACGGACCTTATGCATTTTTGTTTTTCAGTTCCGACGGCGGCGAACCACGACATGTTCACGTCATGCGGGACCAAGCCATCGCAAAGTTCTGGCTTGAACCAATATCGCTCGCGAAAAATCGAGGCTTCAAGAAGCCGGAACTAAGGCACATCGCCAAGCTAATTGAGGAGTTTCAGCAACCGCTGATTGAGGCATGGGATGACTACTTTGGTGCTTGAAAATGATCCCGTTGCAGTTGATGTCGCCCTTACCGCGCATCGTCTTTCCATCGAGCTGGCTGACGGCCGTCACGTAAGCGTTCCATTGGAGTGGTACCCGCGCCTCTTGGATGGTTCACGGGCCGAGCGGCAGAATTGGCGACTTCTCGGCGACGGTTATGCGATCGAATGGCCGGACCTGGATGAGCACATAGGTATCGAAGGGCTCCTGGCGGGCCGGCATAGCGGCGAAAGCCCACGGTCGTTTGATCGCTGGCTTGCAGCACGAGCCAAGGGCAAGACCGGCAGGAAGCCCTCCATCGCACGGAAGCCATCAAGAAAGAAGGCAGGCAAGGCATGACCTCAACCGACATCATCGCCACGCTGGACGCCCGGCTCGGCGCAAAAATCAAAGACAAAAAGACCGACGCCATCGATCCGTTCATCGTCGTCGAGCCGGCGAATCTCGTCGAAGTCTGCCGCTTCCTGCGCGACGACGCCCGGCTCAAGTTCGAGTGCCTCAACTGCATCAGCGGCGTCGATTATCTGGAACTCGACCCGAAGAAGGCCCCCAAGGCCGGCTATGAGCCGCACCTGGAAGTCGTCTATCATATGTCCAGCTTCACGCACAAGCATCGCCTCGTCGTCAAGGTGATCCTGCCGCGCTGGAAGGACGGCAAGCCCGGCGAGTTGCCGGAGGCGCCGACGTTGACCGACATCTGGCCCGCCGCCGACTGGCACGAGCGCGAGACGTTCGATCTTGCCGGCGTGATGTTCACAGGGCATCCCGATTTGCGGCGCATTCTGTTGTCCGACGACTGGGTCGGCCATCCGCTGCGCAAGGACTACGAGTTCCCGCTGGAGTATCATGGCATCAGGGGGCGGTAATGTCCGCTTGTGTTTAGCGCTCGCCAACTTGCGGGAGAAGACCAATGAGCATCGCGGCGATTTCGATTCCTGATGACGATCTCTATGAAGTTATCGACGGCAAACGCGTGGAACAGCCTCCAATGGCCATATACTCTGTGCTGCTGGCAAGTCAGTTACTCAGATATCTCGCCAACTTCGCGGACACGCACCAGCTTGGACGGGCGGTTTCCGAGGGGCTGTTCCATCTGCCTACGCCGGTTAATCGCGATCGCCGGCCCGATGTTGCGTTTGTTTCGTATCAGCGTTGGCCGAAAACCCGCTCGGTGCCGCGCACGGACAATGCGTGGGATGTCGTCCCCAATCTGGCGACGGAGGTCGTCAGTCCGACCGACAGCGTAGACGAACTGGAACAGAAAATTGCCGAGTATTTCAAAGCCGGCGTCGAGCTGGTTTGGGTCGTCTATCCGTCGCAAAGCAAGATTCATGTCTGCACGTCGCCCACTCAGATTCAGGTGCTGACGATGGCCGACGCACTCGACGGCGGAGCGATCTTGCCGGGCTTTCGGCTCGCGTTGACGGAATTGTTCGCTGAGCCTGCGGAAAACGGGGCAACGGCGTGAATTCGGTCACGCCAAGTTGTATTGGGGGCTTAAATGTTTCCACGGATGAGATTTGCTGTAGCGGCTTTGGCGTTCCTCATTTTGGGGCCAATTGCGAAACCGCAGCTGGGCAAGGATAATCCGGCGCCGCGCGAGCAGGTCGTTTTGATGGGCCCATTTTCCATTGCGGATTTGTACGACAAGCTTGGGGCCAAGGGCGAACTAGATGCTATCGAAGAAGAAAGCAAAGTTGATCACAAGGAAGTCATCGCTGCGCTTGGGAAAACCTATTACTACGTGATTGACTGGAAACGCCCAGGGAAAACAGGCGATGATTGGCAATACCACGGGGCCAGCCCAGAGCGGAGGCCAAAAATCGTCTTGGAAGGCCGGCTTTCCTTTTCATTTAAGGGAAAAAACGGGGACGCGTTGCGCCTTGACATTGCGGGCATTGATTTGCTGGGAATCGATACAGGCTTCGATACCCGCAGTTGCCGGGTCGGACTATCGCTCGGATTGAGCCGCTTTCCAAAAGACGGCGTGGATGCGGACGGCTATGGAAATAAATTTATCGGTCCATTCAATACCAGTGCTGAAGGCATTTTTCATTGGGATGTCCAGGGGAAAACCGAATGGCGATCACCCAAAGCCAAGGGGTAGCCTCCTTGGAGAGTTTGTCACAATATCGGCCGGGTTGCGACGGAATGTTCTGCTCAAGCATCATCGCATTAGATTAGAGGACGTTGAACCATGCCGATTGTAAGCGGGCGAAAGACCTACTTCCGGCTTGTTATTACCGCGAGCCTCCCTTGCACGGAGATTTGGATCGGTGATAACAAAGGGTTTCCTGTTTGCAAAGGGGATGGCGTGTTGAATGAGGGCTTGTTGCCAGGCACATACACGGTCGAGTTTGGGCTCGGCAACACGACCTACCCCATAACGCTAACCCGTGACTCCGAATGCACGCAATTTCAGATAGAGCAAGGACCATCGTGCCCGCGGCCCGTAATCAACCTTGACGAAATGGACGATTGAGAATGGCAACCTCATCCCTCGTACCGCAAGATCAGACCATCGTCGAGTTCGACGTCCGCACCGACGAGATGCTCGTCAACATGGGTCCGCAGCATCCCTCCACGCACGGCGTCTTGCGGCTCGTGCTGCGCACCGATGGCGAGATCATTTCTGAAGTCGTGCCACATCTGGGTTATCTGCACCGCTGTGCCGAGAAGATCGGCGAGAATGTGCTGCCGATCCAGTACATCCCGTACACCGACCGCATGGATTACCTCGCCGGCATGAATATGAACCTGGCGTATTGCCTGGCCGTCGAGAAGCTGTGCGGCATGAAGATTCCCGAGAAGGCGAACGTTATCCGCGTCCTGGTCTGCGAGCTCAACCGCATCGCCAGCCATCTCGTCGCGATGGGGACGTATGGCCTCGACCTCGGTACCTTCAGCCCGTTCCTCTACGCCTTCCGCGAGCGGGAGATGATCCTCGATCTCTTCGAGGAAGTCTGCGGCGCCCGCCTGACCTACAGCTACATCACCGTCGGCGGCGTGCATGACGATCTGCCCGACGGCTGGATCGCCAACGTCACGAAGTTCCTCGATTACTTCGAGCCAAGGATCCCGGAGTATCACACGCTGCTGACGACCAACCACATCTTCGTCAAGCGCACGGCTGCCATCGGCATGTGTTCGAAGGAGCTGGCATTGGCGCACGCTTGTTCCGGCCCGATGCTGCGCGGCTCGCTGGACCGGCGTAACGGCGACATCGCCTGGGACCTGCGCAAGATCGAGCCGTACTGCGGCTACGGGAGCTACGATTTCGACGCCATCATTCCGCCTTTGCCGATGACGCCGCCGGAAGCGAAGATCGGCGATGCCTGGCACCGCTACATGGTGCGCATGCTGGAAGTGGTCGAGAGCATCAAGATCATCCGGCAGGGCCTTGAGAGGCACGGGAAGGCGGCTGGATCGCACCGCATCGAGTTGCCAAAGCACCTTCCCGGCGGCGAGGCGTATGCCGAGAGTGAATGCCCGCGCGGGCAGATGGGTTTTTACGTCGTCGGCAGCCCTGCCAAGGCACAAGTGCCGCTGCGCGTCCGGGCTCGCTCCTCCAGTATGGCGAACCTGAGCCTCGCCGGCAAAATCTGCGAGGGCTGCCTGATCGCCGACATCCCCGCCATCATCGGTTCCATCGATATCGTCATGGGCGAGATAGATCGGTAGCCAAAATCGCCGCAATGACGTTGAAAAACAACGACTTGTGGCGATTCCGAAAAATGAGAAAAGTGGCAGAATACGGTGCATTTCGCTGGTTAAGGTGCATTTAAGGTGCATCGCCGAATTGACATCGTTACATCAACTCGATGTCGCTTCTGACTGCGGGGAAGTGGCCGTTTATCGCCCTCAAACCCCGGCCCGTCGTACCACCACGAACCACGCCTTCGGCCCGCCCTCGCTGAACGCAAAGTCCTTCAGGTCGGGCCGGACTTCGATCTGCACCGCCTCAACGGACTCGATGCTCCAGCCCTCGGCAAAGGCGGAGTGCAGTTCTTTCTTCGACACTCGCCTCGGCCCCTGCTCGCCCGGCTCCTGATCGCTGAAGCACATCAGAAACAACCGACCGCCCGGCTTCAGGACGGTCGCCAACCCATCGACGTAGCGCCGGCGATCATCGTCGCTGAAGACGTGGAACAGGCCGCTGTCGATCACGGCGTCGAACCGCTCGGTCCAGTCCTTCAGCGTCATGGCGTCTTTGACAAGGAGGGTGGCCGGCACGCCACGCTCCGCAGCCTTCTGCTTGGCCCTCTGGATGGGCACGTCGAGAAAGTCGATCCCCGTGACCTTACATCCTCGTTCAGCGAGGAAGAGGGCCGTGTCTCCTGTGCCGCAGCCAGCATCAAGGACCGAGCCGGTAATCCGGTCGGCCACGTCGATAAAGGGCTTTTGCGGCTTGCCGATGTCCCAGGGCGCTTGGCCGACGTAGATGGCTTTGAAGGCACTGCGGTCGGGGATCATGGTGACTCTCCTGATGGTCGGGCGATGGCTATTCTATCTTTAAGGGCACGATGAACGAGACGCACCCAAAAAGCGGAGCCGGGCATGGACAAGGTGAACCTCAGCGAGAAACTGGCGCAGTTCAGCGAGCAGTGGAAGCCGAAGATCGTTGGCGAGTTGAACGGCCAGCAGGTGAAACTGGTCAAGTTCCAAGGGCCGTTCGTCTGGCACCATCACGACCACGAGGACGAACTCTTCCTCGTGGTGAAGGGCCGCTTTCGCATGGAGTTTCGGGATCGGCACGTTTGGCTGGAGGAGGGCGAGTTCCTGATCGTGCCCCGTGGCGTCGAACACCGGCCCGTCGCCGACGAGGAAGCCCACGTTCTCCTCTTCGAGCCGGCCTCGACGCTGAACACGGGCAACGTGCAGAACGAGCGGACGGTCGCAAACCTGGACCGCATCTGAGCGAGGGGTTCGATGGAGAATCGCAACGAAATAACAGAGCTAGGCCGTTGCCCGTGGGCGAAGACCGACCTGTATGTGCAATATCACGACCAAGAATGGGGCGTGCCGGTCCATGACGACCGAACCCTGTTCGAGTTTCTGGTACTCGAAGGAGCGCAAGCGGGCCTGAGTTGGGAGACGATCCTGAAAAAGCGAGGAAGTGACCGGGACGCCTTCGACCAGTTCGATCCCGCCATCGTCGCCAAGTACGGCCAGAAAAAGTGCAAGAGCTTGCTGACGGATGCGGGGATCGTCCGCAACCGGCTGAAGATCGAGGCTGCCATTCAGAATGCGAAGGTATTCCTGGCCGTGCAGGACGAGTTCGGCACGTTTAACGAGTACATTTGGGGATTTGTCGGCAACGAGCCGAAGCAGAACGTCTGGAAGTCGCTCAAGGAAGTTCCCGCCAAGACACCGGAATCGGACACCATGAGCAAGGACTTGAAACGCAGGGGGTTCAAGTTCGTGGGCAGCACCATCTGCTACGCCTTTATGCAGGCGGTCGGTATGGTGAACGATCACTTGGTCGGCTGCTTCCGACATGGAGAACTGTCGAAGGGGGCCGGGAAGCCGAAATGAAGAAGCCGTCCGACGACCCCTGGTTCGTCTACATGCTTCGCTTCGCCGATGGCTCGCTCTACACCGGCATCGCCAAGGACGTGAAGCGCCGCTGCCAGCAGCACAACGATGGCAAGGCATCCCGCTACACCCGGAGCCGTCGCCCGACCAAGCTGGTTTGGCACGAGGCCCAGCCAGGTCGGAGTTCGGCCTTGAAGCGTGAAGCAGCGATCAAGGCAATGACAAGGCGAGCAAAGTTGGCGATAATTCGCTTGAGGAGAAAGGCAGGATGATCCCTCTCCACGAAGACCCGCACTTCACATTCCGCTTCGCCGAGGACCGGCTCATCCCCCGCTTCCACCTTGAAGGCGTCGATGCCGAGCGGCGGGTAAAGGTCTACAAGATCGAACCCGTTACCGGCGAGCCCCTGGGCCTGATTGCGACGGCGACAGTGGGCGAGTGCGGCTGGGTGGACCTGTTGGAGCCGATCATCGTGCGGGCTGGCGAAGCGTTCATTGCGGTGTCGGAACAGGAAGAATGACCTGAGAGCAGGAGAGGATGCCATGATTTTCCGCCGATCGGAGAAGCTGAACGCCAAGATCAAGGCAGGAACCTTGGCGACCCTGCCCCTGGACGAGAACCCCTTTGCAGACTGGTCGGCGGGGTTGTTCCTTGTCGGGCGCTCGCAGTACATCCTCCTGACGAACACGAAGTCGCTTTACTCCACGGTGCTGCCGGGCAAGGGCATCACGGACGAAAAGACCTTCGTTGAGGGTGCCTTGAGCAGCCTCCGAGAGTTCATGGACGACGATGGGCAGGAGAGTGTCTTCGAGCGCTTGGTCGCCCCTCTCAGCGGCTCGGTTCGATTCGCCAAGGCGCTGAATCGGTCAGTTACAGGGTCCATGAACGACATGATAAAACACGCTGCATACTACCTGGCGACAGGTGACGTTTCGCCTTTCGGGATCGGCTCCCGGCTCAAGGGCATCCCGATGTCGGCGCTGAAGCATGACCGCTCAACCCACGGCTTTCCACGAGATGCTTTCAAGGCAATGGTGAACCAGGCAAGATCGTGACGGCTGGAGAAAGACCGATGATCGAATCGCTGCTCGATGCTTGTCAGTTCGTCCTGGAAAACCTGGGGGAGCCGCAAAGCAGCTATTGGTTGGCATCTCAGGTGATGGAAATGAGGCTTTGGCGGGCCAGTGAAGCCGATGTGCGTGCTGCTCTCACCAAGGACATCGAGGAGCATGGCGAGCGCTTATGTTTTGTGCCCGTTGGCGATGACGAGTTGCTGCGGTCGCGAAAGCCCGTTAGGCCGACCCGGATTCCGAGATTACCGGAGGATAACGCCGATCAAGGTGTCGTCATCGCCGTCCGCTTCTCGGCCACGAATCGAAGGTGATGGCGCAGATGGTTGATGGCGTGAAGCAGCAGTTGCCGCAGCGTCACCAGGCCGGTTTCGCTGTGGACGGCGGTACGCTGCCAGGCATCGGGGAGAACCAGCCTGAGCGTGCGGGCCACCTGTCGCCGGGTCACAGCCACCAGGTCGAGTTCTCGTCCAGGTCGTGTTCCTGGTAGTGCAATGGCTCCGGGTAACGGAACCCATCAGCACCGAGGGAACAGCGGGCGATCCATAGTCACGGTGTGCTTGATGCGGTCGGCGAAGAACTGCTCGCAGTCGGCGATGTGGCAGACGACTTCGAGCGTACTCCACTTGCCGGCGACGGGCCGTGATCGCAGTTGCTCGACCGTCATCCCTGCGAGGGCGACTCGTAGTTCTTCGATGCCTGCCTCGTATGACGAGATCAGGTCCGCCACGGTCAGGGTGTAGTCGTCCCTTTGGGCACCAGCGATGTTCTTTTCCTCGTGCATGATGCTTCTCCTCTTTAGCGTGACTCGATTGCCTTTGTCACCAGCGTCTCCAGCTTCCGGTCGAGCATGGTGGCTGTGGGAGTGATCCGGCTGTCGCCGAACTGCCCAAAAAGCGAAGACGGCTTGTCGTACTCCACGCACGTCTTTCCTTCTTCGTTCTCGTAGATTAGCACTCGCAGCGGAGCGTACAGGC
>CAVYFY010000031.1:0-132863 GCA_963767835.1 uncultured Planctomycetota bacterium | reverse complement strand
TCTGCTTTCAAGACCAGTGCAATCGGCCGCTCTGCCACCCCTCCGAAGGACCGAAGGACGCTACCTCTTGATTTCGTTCATGTTACACCCTATTATCAAGAAAGGCAAACCCGCAGACATTACGAAACGCCTGTCAAGCACTGCCGGAATTGGGCTACGAAATACCCATCTTTGGTTCGCGATCTGTCCCCAATTTATCGTCCGTTCGCAGCCGTGGAACGGACTCGAATGCCGGGCCTGAGCTAATCGAGATGGCCGACCTGGTCACCGAGATGAAGCTTGTCAAGCATCCGTATCGCGCAGGGGTTAAGCCGCAAAAGGGAATCGCGTATTGAATCATGGTCTGGAAGCACCGTCATGGAACCCGCAATCATGCTCGTCGGACACGGCAGCCGCGATCGAGAAGGAACCGAGGAATTCGAGCGGCTCGTCGAGTTGTATCGCCGCGCGGAGCCGGGGCGAATCGTCGAGCACGGGTTTCTGGAGTTTGCCGCGCCGGCGATTGGGGCAGGCATTGCGGCGTGCGTGGAGCGAGGCGCCCAGGCGATCACGGTGTTGCCGGGCATGTTGCAGGCCGCGGGGCATGTGAAGAACGATATCCCTCGCGAAATCCAGGCGGCACGCGATCAGTATCCGAGTGTCGATTTTCGCTACGGCCGACATCTGCACCTGCACGCCAAGATTATCGAGCTGGCCCAATTGCGGCTGGAGGAAGCGGAGCGCGCCGGTCGGCCGCACGATCGCAGCGATACATTGCTCTTGGTGGTCGGCCGCGGCAGCAGCGATCCGGACGCTAACGGCGATGTTCAGGAATTAGCACGCATCCTGCGGGAAGGGATGGGCTTCGGCTGGGCGACGGCATGTTTCGTCGGCATCACCACGCCGCTGCTGCCTGAAGCCCTGGAACGCTGCCGGCGCATGGGGTTCGGCCGCATCGCCGTATTGCCGTTTGTCCTCTTCACAGGCATCGTGGAAAAGTGCATACGACAAGTCACGCATGCATTCGGTCAGCAGCATGGCGTCAGCGCCTTGTGCGCCGGTTATCTCAACGCCCACCCCCTATTGTGCGACGTGTTCCTCGAACGGGCCCGGGAAGCCGTGTAGCGGTCATTCCTACTTCGCCATTTTGAGATACGAATCGTTGAGCTTGTCCACCGACCAGAGCAGGCCGCGCGTCACCAGGTCGAGGTAGCGGGCGTCGGCGACGGTCTCGTTATTGTGCCCCAGCGTGGTGGCGAACACCCTGGTCTTGCTGTTGTAGGTGTTGGTCCAGGCGACGACGAAATCGCTTTTGCCTTGCTTGCCGCGGGCCAGCGGACGTGCGGTGTCGAGCAGCTTGCTGGCGCTGTTGTTGTAGAGTTCCTCGTTGATCGTGGTCCAGTCGGCAAGCCCCTTGGTGATCGGGCTCTCTTTGTCGGTGTATGAAACAGCGATCGGCGCTTGCGGACCGTGGTTGGTGCTCGGCAACCCCGTGAAATCGAACCACGGCGTGGTCTTGGGAAATCCCTTGCTGCGATAACTGTGCATGCCGCAATGCAGGACCACGGCCGGCAACCCGCTGCGATGCGGTTCAAGAATCCGGTTGATGACGGCATCGTCCGTCACGTCCGCACAGCATTCGTCGTGGACTACGATATCGAATCCCTTCGACCAGTCCGGCTTTTCATAGATCGGGTTGAGATGCTTGGTCCCCTTGTCCGGATCGTATGAGACCGTCCATTCAACATGGGCCCGCGCGGAGATCCCCTTGGTGAGCAGGTCCTTTTGCTTGGCGTAATCGTGGCAACACCCGCCGATCACGAGCAACGCTCGAATTGGCTTCGGCTTTTCCTGAGCCGGCGTGATATCGATCAACACAGCCAGCGACATCAGCACCGCAGCGATCAGCAAACCGGGTTTCATGGCATTTCTCCGTGGCATCAACTTGGCTTGCTGCAAATTATATCCGTGATTCGCTTCAACGTCGCAGGCAACCGAGAAGTGGTTTCGGATACCGGCGTTGCCCACGGAAATCTTCCGGCTTACAATGTGCTATTAGCAAATTGGGCTCTCCCTCAATCATGTGGATGAAATCGTAGGGTGGGTCGAGCAACGCGAGGCCCACCGAGGTTTTTGCCGCTCCTGGTGGGCCTCGCTTCGCTCGACCCACCCTACGAGTCCACATCATTGGCGGAGAGCCATGAATTGATCTGGAAGAACATGAGGAAAACCCCATGACAACCAAATCGTTCGTCGCCGCGGTGCTGGTGCTGGCGATGGGTTGCATTCTGCAAGCAGGACGCGCGGCCGGCGACAAGAAAAAGCCGGAACCCGCCAAAGACCTTGTCTTTGCCGACGAATTGCAGAACGCCGACCTGAAAGACACGCTTCACAAAGAAAGCTTTCGCAAAGCCTACACGGTCAAGCTGGAAAAGCACAAGCTTTATGAGATCACTCTCAGCACCAAGGCGTTTGCTCCGCACCTGCGTCTGGAAAATGCCGAGCGCGAGCAGATCGACGCCGCCGATGGTCGGGCAGGAAACGTCAGCCTTTATCATCGGCCCGCCAAGACGGACGAGTATGAAATCATCGCCACCTCGCTTAACCCCGGAGCCATGGGCAAGTTCACGCTCGTCGTCAAGGAGATCCCCGGCGACGACGGTAAGCCGATCGAATTGAAAAGCGAAAAGGGCAAAGGCGCTTACGAGGGCAAATTGCTCAAGACCGATCCGATCTACAAAGGGGGCAAAAAACACAAGATGTTGCTCTTCCCCATGCAAGCCGGCAAGACCTACCAGATCGACATGATCAGCAAGTCGCTTGATTCCTACTTGTACCTTGAATCGCCGACCGGGAAGTACCTCACCGAGGACGACGACAGCGGCGGTTCTCTCAATGCGCGCATCATCCACAAAGCGACCGAGGCCGGGCAGTATCGGATCGTCTGCACCTACTTCAGCCCCGCCCAGGGCGACTTCAAAGTCACGATCCGCCAAACCGATTGATGCCGGATGAGCGAATGAGCCCGACGCGCGACGCGAGGGCGCAGGAAATCGCTCGTGATGTCAGGCTCGTCCCCGCTTTGCGCGTCGGGCTCAGATCGCCCCAGACGTTCATGCAAGGTTTTGGCGGCTCAATAAGAAGTGGACAAACCAGACCACAACGCCCAGAGGAACCGTGAATACAGTAGCCCAAATCAAGCCCCAGGCCAACGCGCGTCCGAACCGGCCACGGCAATGATGACGATCGTTGATGACGGCGGCCAACATGCCGCGCACCACCACGTAAAGTAGAAACAAGACCAGGGGGATGGCAACCTCGATGAGGAACCACAGAGCGAAAAATGCCACGACCAACGCCAATAGAATCCCCACCAGAACGAGGCAACCTTCGCCGTCAACGGGTCCCACATACCAAAGCCCGTCCCACCAACCGGACCTTTTTTCCTTCTTGCGAATGTCGAGCGGATCTTCGGGTTTGGGTTGGCCCTTGAGCGCATTCAGCCAATTGCGTGGCTCTTTCAACTGGTGATCGTCGGTCACGCGCTGACCGCGGTGGAGCAGGATCGTGAGAAGAATGAGCCAGGTAGACCACCAAATTCCGAGGACGATCTCGAAGCGGATCCACAGGGGTAAACTCAGGACCTTTGGAATTAGCAGAACGGTAGCAAGAAAAAAGCCGACCAGGCACGCCGCAGTCGCCTTGCCGGAGAGTCGCGGCAACCGCCACGACTTCGCCGAGCGCGGCGTACGCTCGGGCGGCAGGGTTTCGGGTTTTGCGCTTTCGGGCACGGCGATCCTCCAACACTGGTTGTAGCACAACGCAACCGAGGCGGCGAGGACGTGTTTCATGTTTCGTCCCGGACCTCGCGGAGTCGATACCGGTGGCTTGGTTTCTGTTGCCATATAATGACTGTCCAGATGGTTACCTTGGCGAATTCACATGGCCCGACGGCAAGTGACACCAAGATCGCAACGGCCGCAAGGCGTCCAAAGGGGCAATGACAATGTCAAATAACCTCACCCGTCGCACTTTCCTTCGCCACACCGCCGCCGGCATGGGCCTCGCCGCTCTCGCGTCACTGTCCGATGCGCAACAGCCCGGCGCCATTCGGCCGCACCTTCCCGTCAAGGCCAAACGCGTCATCTGGCTGTACATGGCCGGCGGCATGTCGCATCTGGAGAGCTTCGATCCGAAACCGGCACTGCGGGCGATGGATGGGCAGCCGATGCCGACTTCATTCACCGCGGGGCAACCGATCGCGCAGCTTCAAGGGCAGCAACTGCGCTGTTTCGGGCCGCAGCATCCATTTCAGCGATTCGGTCAATCGGGGCAGGAGATCGCGAGCATTTTGCCGCACATCGGGTCGATCGCCGACGACATCTGCATCGTCCGTTCCCTCAAGACCGATGCGATCAACCACGACCCCGCCCACACCTTCATGAACAGCGGCACTACCATCTCCGGCCGGCCCGCGATGGGCGCGTGGCTCTCCTACGGCCTGGGCTGCGAGGCCGACGATCTGCCGGCGTTTTGCGTTCTCACTTCCACGGGCGCTACGGCCAATCGCAGCCGATCGCCCAGCGGCAATGGTCTGCGGGGTTCTTGCCGTCGCGACATCAGGGCATCAACCTGCGCGGCACCGGCGATCCGGTCCTTTATCTCTCCAGCCCGGCCGGCGTCGATGGGCAACGGCAGCGCGATGTCGTCGATGCGGTGCAACAGCTCAACCGTCTGCAAGATCGCGTCGTCGATGATCCGGAAATCGCCACGCGCATCAGCCAGTATGAGATGGCCTTCCGCATGCAAACCTCCGTGCCGGCCCTGCGCGACTTCAGCCAGGAATCGCACCACACGCTCCGCCAGTACGGCATCACCGGACCGGACGGCTCGTTCGGCGCCAATTGCCTGATGGCCCGCCGTCTCGCCGAGCGCGGCGTTCGCTTTATCCAGGTCTATCATCGCGGCTGGGACCACCACGGCGGCGTCCGCAACGGCATGCGCGGCGCCTGCGGTGAAATCGATCAACCCGCCGCCGCTCTCGTCAAGGACCTCAAAGCGCGCGGCATGCTCGACGACACGCTCGTCGTCTTCGGCAGCGAATTCGGCCGCACCCCGATGGCCCAGGGCGACGGCCGCGATCATCACATGAAGGGCTTCTCGGTCTGGCTTGCCGGGGGCGGCATCAAAGGCGGCATCAGCCACGGCGCCACCGACGACCTCGGCTACAACGCCGTCGACCCCATCGTCACGGTCCACGATCTGCACGCCACGATGCTGCACCTTTTGGGCATCGATCATCTGCGGCTGACGTACCGCTTCCAGAGCCGCGATTTCCGCTTGACGGATGTGAGCGGCAACGTGGTGGACGAGATTTTGGCGTGATACACGTCGAAGATACCGATTATCGGGAGCCACTGTCGAGCTTGTTGCACGGCGAGGTGTTTTGGGTGTTGCACGGCTTGCGACCACGCCTATCATGACATTGCTGCCACTTCCACCAAATTGTCAAAAAACGTCGCCCCCGCGCCGAAATCGGTCAGCGCCGTGCTGGTCGTCGTGTTGCAGTTGACGCCGTCCGGCGTGTAGCGGTTCCACCAGATGCTTTGCGAGACGACGACGCCCGGCTTGACCGACTCCGCCACGACCGCCCGTGCTTGAAAACTGCCGCGATCGTTGAAGATGCGCACCCATTGGCCGTCCGCGATATGGCGAGGCTCGGCGTCGCGCGGGTGAATCTCCAGCGTTGGCTCCGGGGATTGGGCCCGCAAGGAATCGATGTTGACGAAAGTTGAGTTCAAGAACCCCGGCACCGGCGGGCTGAGCATTTGCAGCGGATATTTGGCCGCTAGCTCGGGGCGCGTTTGCGGGTCCTCGTGCGGCGGCGTGTAATTGGGCAACGGATCGCGCCCTTGCTTCGCCTGCCCCGGGCTGTAAAGCTCGCACTTGCCCGACGGCGTGCCGAAATTGCCCTCGGCGAACGGGCGATAATTCGTCGGGAGATTCAAGCGAATCGGGCCCTCGCGCCGCAATCGCTCCAGGCTGATGCCGACGAATGCTTGCGGCGGCGGGTATGGTGAGCCCGACGCGCTAGCGAGGGATGCGGCGGAGTCCCTCGCTGGCGCTTCGGGCTCACTCGCCAGCGATTGCTCCGCCAAATCCTCATCGCTGACCTGAAACAGCTCCGGCTCATAGCCCATCTTCGAGGCCAGCAAGCGGAAGACATCGGTGTTGCACTTCGCTTCGTACATCGGCGCGATCGCTGGCTCATTGGTTTGCACGAAGAAATGGCCATAGGAGCCGTGGATGTCGAAGTGTTCGAGTTGCGTCGTCGCCGGTAGGACGATGTCGGCGTAGTCGGCGGTGTCGGTCTGGAATTGCTCGTGGACGACGGTGAATAAATCCTCGCGGCGCAGACCCTGAAGCACCCGGCTTTGATCGGGGCAGACCGCGGCGGGGTTTGAGTTGTACACGTACATCGCTCGCACCGGCGGGCCTGGCAATTCGCCCAACAGCGCCTCGGCAAGTTGGACCATGTTGATGGTGCGCGTGCCGGGGGGAATGAGATCGGGGCGTTCGAGGGCGTTGGCGTCGAAGGGATAGAGCTTGCTGGTGCTGAGCAAGGCGCCGCCGCCGATTTCGCGCCAGGAACCGAAGATGGCGGGCAGGCAAGTGATGGCGCGAACCGCCATGCCGCCGCCGCCGTGGCGCTGCATGCCGTAATTAACCCGGATCAGGGCCGGGCGGATCGTGGCGTATTCATGGGCGAGCTTTTCGATGTCGGCAACCGGGATGCCGGTGATCTTGGCGACGCGCTCCGGCGGATATTCCTTCAGGGCGCGTTTGCGCAGCTCTGGGCCGCCGAGGCAGTATTTCTCCAGGTATTCGTCGTCCTGCAAGCCGTCGCGCCAGATAATATGCATCAGGCCCAGCGCGAGGGCGGCGTCGGTGCCGGGGCGGATTGGAATCCACCAGTCGCTCTTTTGCGCGGTCTTGCAGCGGTAAGGATCGATGCTGACGATCTTCGCCCCGGCCTTGCGGCGCGGTGCATGATCGTCCACAGGTGCATGTTGGTGACGGCGGTGTTGGAACCCCAGTTGATGATGTAGCGCGAATGCAGCACCGTATCGGGATCAACGACCGCGCGGGTGCCGAGCGTGATGTCGCAACCGGCGGCGCCGGCAGTTGCGCAGATGGTGCGATCGAGCAGCGACGCGCCGAGCCGATGGAAGAATCGCCGATCGAGGCTGGAGCCGTGCAGTTTCCCCATGGTGCCGGCGTAGCTAAACGGCAAGATCGCTTGCGGGCCGTCCGGCGATTGGGCGATTGCATGGAACTCGGCGACGATGCGGTCAATCGCTTCATCCCACGAGATGCGGCGAAATTGCCCGGAGCCCTTCGGCCCCGTTCGCAACAGCGGATATTTCAAGCGGTCCGGGTGATAGACCCGTTCAAGATAGCGCGTCACTTTTTGGCACAGGAACCCATCGGTGAACGGATGATCCGCATCCCCTTTCAATCGAACGGCCCGGCCATCCTTCACGGTGACCACCATGCCGCACGTGTCGGGGCAATCATGCGGGCAAACAGCGCGGACGGTTTTCATTGCGCTCATGGCCATCATCCTATCACCTGACGGCCATCCTGATAAGGCAAACCAATCGCTTTCGGATGTGATATCATTTACGATGGTACTGTTCCGTGTTGACAATAAGACGCCCCGTCCGGTTTTGTGACTTATATTTATTTCGGTAGTTTCAAAATCTAGCCACGGATTAAACACAAGCGGAACACAGATAAAAAATCGTGTGCAGAGTCCTTGGCCCAGCGAGCTCCATGCATCCGTGTTCGATCCGTGGCTAGATTCTGCAATCACAATGCAATAGCAGAAGCAGGATCGCGGGGAAGGTGCGTGCATGGCGGTACCGGCTACCGTTGACGAATTCATCGACTTGGTGCGCAAGAGCGGCGTCGCGGATGAAAAACGCCTGGACGCCTACGTGCAGAAAGCGCGTGCCGGCATGCCCCCTGAGCCGACCAAGGTCGCTGGCTTGCTCGTGCAAGAAGGCATTATCACCAACTTCCAGGCCGAGAATATCCTCGCGGGCAAATGGCGCCGCTTCTCCATCGGCAAATACAAGGTTCTCGAACGGCTGGGCTCCGGCGGGTTCGCGCAGGTTTACCTGTGCGAGCACAAGCTGATGCGCCGCCGGGTCGCCGTCAAGGTGCTGCCGGTCGCCAAGGCCAAGAATTCCTCGGCCCTGGATCGCTTCTACCGCGAAGCCCGGGCCGCGGCGGCGCTCGATCATCCCAACATCGTCCATGCCTACGACATCGATCAGGACAACGATCTCCATTTCATCGTCATGGAATATGTGGACGGCGCGAACCTGCAGGAGATCGTCAAGCGCTCAGGCCCCCTGAGCGTGGTTCGGTCGTGCCATTACATTCAGCAAGCCTCGTTGGCCCTGCAAAACGCTCACGAGCACACCCTGGTCCATCGCGACATCAAGCCGGGCAACATCCTCGTCGATCGCACGGGACTGGTGAAAATTCTCGACATGGGACTGGCCATCATCTTTAGCGACGAAGATGAGCTCCTGACCAAGAAATTCGAAGATGGCACGCTCGGTACCGCCGATTATCTGTCGCCGGAGCAGGCGATCGACAGTCACGCGGTCGATATCCGCACCGATATTTACAGTCTGGGCGTGACGTTCTATTTTCTGCTGACGGGCAAGGCGCCGTTCGAGGGGGTGCCGCTGGCGCAGAAGCTGATGGCGCACCAGATGAAGGCGCCGCCGCCGCTTTGTGGTTTTCGCAAGGACGTGCCGGCGGCGCTGGTGGCGATCATCGACAAGATGATGGCAAAGAATGCCGACGATCGTTATGCGACACCCGGCGATGTTTACGATGCACTGGCGCCGTTCACGCAGACCGAGATTGCCCCGCCGACCGAAGCCGAGATTCCGTATCTTAGCCCAGCCGCAATCGGTGTGACGGCATCGAATGAAACCTCGGAAGCGAAGCAAAATACGCCGCGCCCAGAGCCGGCGTCAGGCAAGAAATCGCCCGCTCCCGTACTCATTCCGCCCGCCACGTTGAAGGCTGCCCCGGCTCTTGCAGCGGTCGTGACCACAGCGGTCAAAGCAGCGCCTGTGGAAGCGCCGGAACCCGCTCCTTGGGAGCAAGCCGCCCACGACACGGACAACCCCGCAGCACTTGACGACACCGCTTCTCAGTCAGATCTCAAGCTGCCCAGAGATAAGAAGCCGGCAATAATTTCCGCGAAAAGCCAAATCATCATTGGCGCCTTGGTCCTGGCCTTCGTGGTCCTTCCGATCACGCTCGTTTGCATCATTTTCGGTACGCTGTGGATTTTCTTTCCGGAAAAGCCAGTCCCGCCTCCGGAACCACCACCGATTCTCGCCGTCAGCCGGGATCCCAATCGCGCGGGCTATCGCCGCATCCAGCAAGCGATTGACAATGCCAAGGTTGGATCAACGATCGAATTGTGGGACGACACCTACGAGG
The DNA here is from genome assembly GCA_963767835.1 of uncultured Planctomycetota bacterium. Classification (GTDB taxonomy): domain Bacteria; phylum Planctomycetota; class Planctomycetia; order Gemmatales; family Gemmataceae; genus SIAQ01. Next base: position 123,350 of record CAVYFY010000031.1, on the reverse strand, counting down.
AAAACGTCGTCATCCGCAAAGGAATTGCCGACCGGATCACGTTGCAAGCCGCTCCGGGCAAGGAGATCGTCTGGCGTTCGGGCGCCGCGATCCCACGCAGGCGATCCTGTGGATTTCCCGCTCGGAGGATTTCAAGCTGAAGGGCAAGGGCATCGTCTTCAACGGCACGATCGACCAGCAGCCGAACGTCAATAACCTGGTGATGATCTCTGGCGAAAATCCGAACCTGCTGCTGGAGGACTTGCAATTCAAGAGCTTCGCGCAATCAGCCGTGCTGATCATGAACGCCGCCGGCAAACCCGATCGTCCGATTCGGCTATACCGCCTCGGGACGATCACGCAAGGCGACGAGAAGCCGCGCGGGGCCATCTATTTTGATGCGAATCCCGATGTCAAGGCATTGCCGGTCAACGACCACATCGAAATCGCGGATTTGAATGTGGTCGGCATTGAGCCTGCCAACGCCGTTCGGCCTCGCGATGAGAAAGTCCTCGGAGCCGACGTGCGTTTTCCGGGGCGCTGATGTGCCGCCGCTTGCGGCTTTGCGCTCGAAGTGATGCCCCGACATTCTTAAGCGCTTCGTTGCGAGCGCGAAGCCGCAAGCGGCAAACTAAACTTGTCGATTATTTCGCCAATTCCTTGCGCTTGTTCGCAATCAACGCCAACAGCGCCTTTTGCGGGTCGGCGAATTTCTTGATTCCCTCCGCCATCAGCGTTTCCTCCAGCTTCTCGCCATTGACGAGCCGATCGATTTCGTCGAGGATCGCCTGGCTTGGCAGCTGGTCGATCTGCCGGTTGATGCTTCGCCCGCTCTTTTCGACATCATCATTGGTCTTGGGCGGGTTGGTTTCGATGTCGGTGCCCGCGAATGCCTCGACGTATTTCCAGGCGGGATCCTCCGGCTTCTTGGTGCCGGTGCTGGCGAAGATCATTTCCTGGGCGAGCGGCAATTTCTTGTCGGCCCAGAAATCGCGGTTCATTTTCCAGATGCGCTTGGCGTTGACGATGCCGACCAGCCCCTGTGCCGCCGGCGAAAGCTGCGGCACATGCTGCTCGGTGTAGACATCGACCCGGCTCACGAAGATGCTGTAGACCGACTTGAACTTCTCAAGACTCCCACGCTTTTGGGCGCCGCGCCAGATCGATTCGCGCGCGATCTTGCATTGCCGCTCCGAAAAGATCAGCGTCACGTTGAGGGTGACGCCGGCGGCGCAGAGTCCTTCCAGCGCGCCGAGGCCGCCCGGAGTCGCCGGCACCTTGATCATGCGATTGGTGTGGCCGGCGCTCCATTTCTTGCCGAGCTCCACGTACTTCCGCGTGCGTTCGGCGACCGGCATGTTGACGGCTGGATCTTCAAGAAGCGGATCAAGCTCGAAGCTGACGTAGCCGTCGTTGCCCTTGGTGCTTTCCCAGACCGGCTGGAACACCTTTTGGGCTTGCCGCACGAGCGTGTCGGTGAGCTGCCACGCGACTTCTTCGTCCTTCAGGCCATCGCGCATGAAGCGCATGAGATCCTGATCGAAGCGGCCCGTCTTGATGAGGTCGGCGATGATGATCGGATTCGAGGTCGCCCCGGTGGCCCCGAGAGCGCGATTGCGCTGCACGAGATCGGGATCGATCGAATCGAGCCAGAGCTTGGTGCCGGACGCGATGAGCGAACGAAGGGGACTGGTCATGATTGCTCTCCAGTCAATAGTCAGTGGTCAGCGGTGCTCGGCGGCATAGAAAAGTGATGCCGCCGAATTATTATAAGCATTCACGTTTCCGGTGACCACGGAGTAGCGACGGAGGAAGAAATGTTCTCCCTGCAAAATCGCATCGCCCTGGTGACGGGGGCCGGGCGCGGCATCGGCCGGGCCATCGCGCTGGGCCTGGCGAAAGCCGGCGCCAAAGTGGCCGTCACCGCGCGCACCGCCGCAGAAGTGGACGGCGCCGTCGCCGACATCCACAAAGCCGGCGGGCACGCGGTCGCCATCGTCGCCGATCTGGCCCAAAAAGACGGGCCGGCGCTAGTCATCGAACAAACTACTGCCAAGCTCGGCCTCATCGATATTCTCGTCAACAACGCCGGCATCGGCTCCAGCACCAATCCGAAGCCGGTCGCCGAATTCAATGACGAATTCTGGGAACTGACGCTCAATCTCAATCTCACGGTTCCGTACAAGCTCAGCAAGGCCGCCTTGCCGCACATGAGCAAGCAGCGTTGGGGCCGAATCATCAATATCGCGTCGATCAATTCGAAGATGCCGAGCCTGCACGGAGCGGCATACGCGGCCAGCAAGCATGGTCTTCTCGGCCTGACGCGCACGCTGGCCCTGGAGGTGGCCCGCGAAGGCATCACCGTCAACGCCATCTGTCCCGGCCCGGTGCATACGCTCATGAACGACAATCGCATCGAGTATGACGCCCAGCGCCGCCACATGACGTTTGCGGAAATCGAGCAGGCGATGACGCCGATCGGCGGCCGACTGGAGCCCGAGGACATCGCGCCGCTGGCGGTCTATCTCGCCAGCACCGAGGCGCGCATGGTGACGGGGCAAGCCTACAACATCTGCGGCGGCGTGCTGCTGTACTGAGGATCTTCTTCGAGGATTTCATGCGAACCCAAGCTCTTGCCATGATGTTTGTCCTGGTGCACTCGGGCCTTGCGCTTGCGCAGGAAGAGACCCGCCTGCTTCGCTTCCCTGCGATCCACGGCGATTCGGTCGCCTTCTCCTACGCGGGCAATCTCTACACCGCCTCAGCCAATGGCGGCGTTGCCCGACGGCTCACCAGCCATGACGGCTACGAGATGTTCGCGCGCTTCTCCCCCGACGGAAAATGGCTCGCTTTCACCGGACAATACGACGGCAACACGGAAGTCTATCTGATGCCTGCCGCCGGCGGACCGCCCAAACGCCTCACCTTCACGGCCACGCTCAACCGCGACGACGTCTCCGACCGCATGGGACCCAACAACATCGTCATGGGCTGGAAAAATGACTCGGAAATCATCTTCCGTTCTCGCATGCACGATCCCAACGACTTCATCGGCCAGCTCTACACCGTCCATATCAAAGGCGGGCTGCCGCAGCAAATTCCTGTGCCGCGCGGCGGTTTCTGCTCCTTTTCTCCCGACGGCAAGAAGATGGCCTACAACCGCATCTTCCGCGAATTTCGCACCTGGAAACGCTATCGCGGCGGCATGGCCAACGATATCTGGATCCATGAATTCGATAGCCACAAGACCATCAACATCACTGAAAATCCTGCTTGCGACACGTTCCCCATGTGGCACGGCGACAAGATCTATTTCCTTTCCGACCGCGATGACAATAAACGCTTCAACCTCTACGCATTCGACCTACCCACCAAGACGACCAAACAGCTTACTACCTTCACCGATTTCGACATCAAGTTTCCCTCGCTCGGTGACAAGGCGATCCTCTTCGAGAACGCCGGCTACCTCTACCGCTTCGATTTGGCGTCGGAAAAAGCGACGCGGCTCAAAATCCAGATTCGCGAGGACTTCGCTTCGGGCCGCACGGTCCTGAAAGACGTGACGAAGAACATCACCTCTTACGAAATCGCGCCGGACGGCAAACGCGCTCTCTTCGGCGCCCGCGGCGATCTCTTCACCGTTCCCGCCAAGGACGGGCCGACACGCAATCTCACCGCGACACCGGGCGTGCATGAGCGCAATCCGAAATGGTCCCCCGACGGCAAATGGATTGCCGCCATCACCGACAGCACCGGCGAGGATGAAATCCATCTGTTTCCCCAGGATGGCGTCGGCTCGGCTCAGCAGCTCACCAGTTCCGGGGGCCCGTACAAATATCGCCTTGTCTGGTCCCCTGATGGCAAGAAGATCATGTGGGCCGACAAAAAGATGCGCTTGCAATTCGTCGATGTCGCAACCAAGCAGGTCAAGCTGATCGCTCAGGCCAAAGTCTGGGAAATCAAGGATTACGTCTGGTCCCCTGACGGCAAGTGGGTCGCCTATGCGCGGGCTGAGGAAGAAGGCATGCCGAAGGTTTGGCTCTACTCCCTGGCCGACGACAAGCATTTCGAGGTGACCGACGGCTGGTACGACTCGGCCAATCCCGAGTTCAGCGGCGACGGCAAGTATCTTTACTTTGTCTCCGAACGCGACTTCAATCCGCTCTACAGCGCCTCCGAATGGAACCACGCCTACACCGACATGGCCCGCATCTACCTCGTCACGCTGGCCAAGGAAACGCCGTCGCCTTTCAGGCCCCCCACGGATGAGGTCGCGCCGCCGGCCAAGGAAGAAGCCAAGCCGATGCCCAAACTCGAAAAAAGGGACGGCTTCCACATCGACACCGCCGGCATCCAGAAACGCATCGTACAGTTGCCGATCACACCCGGCAGCTATCGTAGCCTGACCGCGGTCGGCAACTCGCTCTATTATCTCCGGTCCACCACGCGCGGCGACCATTCCGGCTTTTTCCTTTACGATCTGGCAGCCAAGAAGGAAACCAACCTTGGCAAATTCGCCGGTTATGAGATCTCCGCCGACCGCAAGAAAATGCTCCTCAACAAGGACAGCAGCTACTACATCATCGACCTGCCCAAGGCGTCCATCACCACCGGCGATGCGCTCAACCTGAGCGACCTCGCCGTCCAGCTCGACCGCCACAAGGAATGGCTGCAAATCTACCACGAATCCTGGCGGCAGATGCGCGACTACTTCTACGACCCCGGCATGCACGGCGTCGATTGGAAGGCCGTCCGCGCCAAATACGAGCCCCTGGTCGCGCATGTCAATCATCGGGCCGATCTCAGCTACATTCTCGGGGAGATGATTTCCGAGCTGGACGCGAGCCATGCCTACGTCGGCGGCGGCGATTTACCGAAGCTTCAAAAAATCCAGACCGGCCTGCTCGGCGCGGAGCTACGGCAGGACGAAAAGACGAAGTACTACCAGATCGCCAAAATTCTGCCAGGAAATTCCTGGGACAAGAAATTGCGCTCGCCCCTCGCGGACATCGGTCTGAACGTCAACGAGGGGGAATACATCATCGCGGTCAATGGCCGGCCGACCAATGAGATGGTGAATATCTATGAAGCCCTGGTCAACACCCCGGGCAAACAGGTTCGTCTGAAAATCAACACGGAGGCTGCGGAGAAAGGGAGCCGCGAGATCGTCGTCGTGCCGATCGCGGATGAACAACCGCTCTACTATCACGCCTGGGTCCAGGGAAACATCAAAAAAGTCAGCGATGCCACCAAGGGGCAAGTCGGCTACGTCCACATCCCCGACATGCTCTCAACCGGCCTGAATGAATTCGCGAAATATTATTACCCGCAGCTACGCAAGAAAGCCCTCATCATCGACGTGCGCGGCAACGGCGGCGGCAATGTGTCGCCTCAGATCATCGAACGCCTGCGCCGCGAGATCGCCATGATGGGCATGTCGCGCGACACCATCCCGCACCCCAATCCCAACGAGATCCTCTACGGCCCCAAGGTTTGCCTCATGAACGAATACTCCGCCTCCGACGGTGATCTGTTCCCCTATCGCTTCCGCTATCATAAGCTCGGCAAACTTGTCGGCAAACGCTCCTGGGGCGGTGTCATCGGCATTCGCGGCACGCTCCCCTTCGTCGATGGCGGCTCCCTCAACAAGCCCGAATTCGCTTCCTACGATGTCGAAGGCAAAAAATGGATCATCGAAAATCACGGCGTCGATCCCGACATTGTTGTCGAAAACGACCCCTGGGAAGAATTCCGCGGCAACGATCAACAACTAAACCGCGGCATCGAGGTGATTCTGGAAGACCTGCGCAACTGGCGTCCGCTGCCGCCGCCGCCGCCGTTTCCCAAGCGCGTAAGATCTCAGGTGCAGGCATCGAGCTCATTTTGCCGCGCCAATGCGAAAGAGATGCCCCTTGGTGCGAATGAACAAGCTGCCGTGTGCCACCGCCGGGGACGCCATCAACTCCTCGCCCAGGCTGTTGCGTTCCAGGATTTTCAATTCGCGGCTGGCATCGATGAGGATCGCGCTGCCATCGCGGCCGAAGAAATAAATCTTGCCGTCGGTAACCAACGGCGTGGCGCGGAAGCGCTCGCCGATCCGTTCCTGCCACACTTCGGTTCCTGTTTTGGCGTCAACACAGGTGGCCATGCCGTCATTGTTGGCCAGGAAGACCAGGCCGTTGGCAACGACAGGACTGGCGGCATCGGGCGTGGCTTTGCCGGGATATTTCCAGCGAACATGGGTCGCAGTGGTGTCGCCGGTCCCGCCCGCCTTGATCGCGAAAAGCGGTCCCTTCATGCCCTGGATGGCGTAGACGGTGTCGCCGACCAGCGTCGCTCCGGAGATGACGCGGTTGCCCTTGATCGGGTCGAACGGCTTGCACTGCCAGAGCCGTTTTCCGTTCGTCGGATCGTAGCCGTCCACGACATTGGCGCCGAAGAGGATAACTTCGTCGCGGCCGTTGTTGCGGAAGAGGAGCGGCGTCGTGTAGGAATCGCCGCGCTCTTCCTTGGCGCCGTACTCGCGGGGGGTGATCCATTTTTCCTTGCCGGTGAGCTTGTCGTGCGCGACGACGTAGTTCTTCCCGCCCCCAGCCGTATCCTGCATGCACGCGGAGATGAGCAAGTCGCCGACCAAAAGCGGGGAGTTGGCATGCCCCCACCAGATCGAGTAAACGCCGTAATCCTTGACGAGATTGGTGGCCCAGATTTTTGCACCGGCGAAATCATAGCAAGCGAGATCACCGGTGCCGAAATGGACCCAGACATGCTTGCCGTCGGTGACGGGGGACGGGCTGGCCATGTTGTGCTCTTCGTGAAACCGACCGACGCCAACGGGGCCCTTGCGACGCGGCTCCCCCAGGCCGACCTCACGCTGCCAGACGATCTTGCCGTCACTGGCGTTGATTCGGAGCAGCACGAGCTGGCGGTCGTTAACTTGTGAGGTAACGAAAATGGCATCGCGCCAGATCGCCGGGCTCGACGTGCCCCAGCCAGGCAACGCCGTCTTCCAGGCGACATTCGCGGTGGTGCTCCACCTGGTCGGCAAGTTCTTGCCCGGCACGACGCTATCCGCGCTCGGCCCACGCCATTGCGGCCAAACTTCGGTCGGCGCAGCTTGGGGTTGATTCAACACCAACGCCATGCTGATAACGAGTGCGCTCATCGACCCTCTCCCTCCCGAGAAGATGTTGCTTGTTGGGAAAAAATCCTGAGTTGTTATATGAGGCCACGCCGATGGTTGCCTGTCACGAGCGCTACTTCCCTTCGATGCAATAAAGGAATCTCTCGCCGCGCAGGAATATCTGCCGACCGACCAAAGCGGGAGAGGCGTCAGTCGGATCGCCGAGTTTGTTGGTCGCCAGCACCTCGATATGGTCCGCCTGGCGCAGCACGAGCGTCGTTCCGTTGCGGCCGGTTAAATAGATTCGGCCGGCGGCGGCGACGGGTGAGCCGTAGAAGCTGTCGGCCGCGTCGAGACGTTCGCGATCCACAAGGGCCTTGCCGGCCTTGGCGTCGAGGATGGTCAAAAGCGCCTCGTTGGCCTGCGTGTAATAGAGCCGATTGTCGAGCAGGAGCGGCGACGGGCAGTAGGGCGTCCCCTTGCCGACGCGCCAGAGCGTTTTGCCCTCCGTGCCGAGATCGCCCTTGCTGTCAAGAGAAACGGCGACGCCGGCGGCGCCGGTGTAGCCGCTCAGGACGTAGGCGACGCCATCGGCGGCCACGGGGGAGGGGATGGCATTGACCGTCATGCCGCCGACCTGCCAAAGCTCCGCGCCGGTCTTGAGATCGTAGCTGCGAATTCGGTTCGTGCCATTGACGATGACCTGCGTTCGCCCCTTGTGCTCGACGACAAACGGAGTGTTCCACGAAGTTTTCTCGGCGCGCTCGGTCCGCCATTTCGTTTGCCCCGTCTTGGCGTCGAGGCAGATCAGAGCGGAATCCTTCTCCTGGTCCCAGTTGAGCAGCAACGAATCGCCGTGAATGACCGGCGTGACCGCTTCACCCCAGCCGAAGCGCGTGTTCAGGCGGCCGAGGTCGCGCTGCCATTGCAGCTTGCCGGCAAGATCATAGCAATAGACGCCGAAGGAACCGAACGACACGTAAAGGAAGCGGCCATCGGTGGTCGGCGAACCGGCAGCGTAGGAATGCGTCGGGTGATGACCTTCATGCGGCACCCTCTGGGCGGCGGTGTGCTTCCAGCGCAGCTTGCCGGTGGCGCGATCGAAGGCGAGAACGACGAACTGGTAATACTCCTTGGGAGCCTTCGTTTTCACCTCCAGGTCAGGATCGACCTTGGGCAGATCGGCGGGATCAGCAACGCGGTCCGTCTTGATTGCTGTCACGATGAAAACTTGATCGCCCCAAATAATCGGCGTCGCGCTTCCTCGGCCCGGCAATGCCGCCTTCCACTTGATGTTGGTCTCGGCGTCCCAGGTCAACGGCGGATCGGCCTTGGGGGCAAAACCGGTAGCCAGAGGCCCGCGCCAGTGCGGCCAGTTGGCCAACCGATCGTCTCCGTGCGGTTGCGCTTGAACCCAGAATGCCAGGACGCCGAAGAGCGCCAGGCCACCTATGAACGCACGCTGCATTGAATGCTCCTGATAAGGATGGCGATCCGAGTGCACTTTATTTTAGTCGCTATCCACGGACCATGGCCACCGGCAGCTGTGCTTTCATGATCGTGTATTTGCAGCATTGTTCGCGGAACATACAATTCCATCATTCGCGTCCACATCAGGAAGAGGAATCGTGGCAATGGACAACAAAATGAAATGTTCGATACGTTGGGCCGGCGTTGCCGTGCTGTGGCGCTTGCAGCCCCGATGATTTCCGCTCAAGCCCTGTTGACCGTGGCGGAGAAGAGCGAATACAAGGCAACCTCGAAGCATGCCGACGTGGTCGCATACTGCGAGCGGCTTGCGAAGATGTCGCCGCTGGTTCGTATCGCCGAGTTGGGCGTCACCACGGAGGGGCGCAAGCTGCCGCTGGTGATCCTGGCCGAGCCCCCCATTGCCACGCCGGAGGAAGCGGCCAAAAGCGGCAAGCTGGTCGTCTTCGCAATGGGCAACATCCATGCCGGCGAGGTGGACGGCAAGGAGGCCCTGTTGATGCTGATGCGCGATCTTGCCCTCGCCAAGGATCGGCCTCTGCTCAAGGATCTGGTGCTGCTCTTCGTTCCCAATTTCAATGCCGACGGCGGCGACCGTCTCGACAAAAACCGATCCTGGCAGAACGGCCCGGCCGAGGTCGGAATTCGGCCGAACGCGCAGGGGTTCGATCTCAATCGCGATTACATCAAGCTGGAGTCGCCGGAGGTGCGGGCGCTGGTCCGATTCTTTTCGCGCTGGGATCCCGCCATAATCATCGACACGCATACTACGAATGGCTCGTACCACCATCACACGATCACTTACGACTCGCCGCGCCATCCTGCGTTCGATGCCCGCCTCGTCGAATTCGGGCGAGACAAAATGTTGCCTGACGTGGGCAAGATGTTGACCAAGCGCAGCGGCTATCTAACGAATTACTACGGCAACTTTGACAAGAACAAAACGCTTTGGGAAGCCGCCCCCGCTCTGCCGCGTTACGGCACGCAGTATGTCGGCTTCCGCCATCGCATCGGCATCCTGTGCGAATCCTATGTTTATGCCTCCTACCGCGACCGCGTCCTGGCGTCGCGCGATTTCGTGCTGAGTTGCTTCGAGTACGCCGCGCAGAACAAGGAAAAAGTGCAACGGCTGCTCAAGGACGCGGAAGCCGGCGCCGGCGAAAGCAAGTTATCCATGCGCGCCAAGGAGGCGCCGTTGAAAAAAATCACCATCGTCGGCGTCGAAGGAGGCAAGATTGCCCCGCCGGGAACGACCAAGGAGTATTCGGTGGACTTCCTCGGTAAAGCCGTGTCCACCCTGTCGGTCCCTCGACCTTACGCATATTTGATCCCTGCATCCTACGTCAACGTTCGTGAAAACCTCCAAAGGCATGGAATCGCCGTCGAAAAACTGGCGAAGGATGCCGAACTGACGGTAGAAGCCTATCGCGTTGATCGGATCACCACCGCGGAAAAAGAATTCCAAAAGCACAAGCTGCTGACGGTAGAGGCGACGCCGCGGCGAGCGAAGCTCACTGCCAAGAGCGGCATGTTCGTGGTGCGCTGCGCAGCCGCTCGGGACTCTGGCGGCGTACGTCTTGGAGCCGCAGGCCGAGGATGGGTTGTGCGCCTGGAATTTCTTTGACGAGGGCCTTAAACAAGGAACCGACTATCCGGTTCTGCGTGTTCCTGATGCGGTAACGCTTGCGACGCGTTCAGCGGAATAGCTTGTGAAATCACAAGTTATGGGGAAGGCAGGAAAGCAGGAATCCAAGGATTTGCCTCTTCTTGCTTTCCTGCCTTCCTTATTTGCATTCTGAGCCAAGCCTTTGGGCAAATGTCTTCTTTTTCATAGCTTGCCTTGGATCGGATAGGGCCCCAGATTGGTGCACTCAAGACAATAGATTCGCTTAATCCGATTATTCCGATAAAGCCGATTACATTTTCAGATGAGTACCATTTTCCGATCGATCAGCTTGCAGACCGGGCTGCTCGCGATGCTGGCAATGTGCGGCTTCGGCTGCACTTCAGTATCGGAGTATGTCCAGAACGGCTTCAAGGTCGGCCCCAATTACCGCAAACCCGCCGCCGACGTGGCTCCCACTTGGATCGACGCCTCGGACAAGCGCATGCGCACGGAGGCGGATGACCTGAGCAAGTGGTGGACCGTTTTCAATGACCCCGTGCTCGACGACCTCATCTGCACCGCTTACAAGCAAAACTTGACGTTGCGCGAAGCCGGCTGGCGGGTCCTGCAAGCACGCGCCCAGCTCGGCATCACCGTGGGCGAAATCTTCCCGCAATCGCAGGCGATGACCGGAGACTTCCAGCGCGAGGCCACCAGCGGCCAGACCGGCGGCGGCCCACAGAAGTATTTCAGCCGTTGGGATTACGGATTCACGCTCTCCTGGGAACTGGATTTCTGGGGCCGATTCCGCCGCGCCATCGAATCGGACAGCGCCAGCCTGGACGCGTCGGTGGAGGATTACGACGACGTGCTGGTGACGCTCCTGGGGAGCCTGGCAACGGCCTATGTGCAGTACCGCACCGCCGAGGACCGGATCAAATACGCCAACGAAAACGTGAAAATCCAGGAAGACCTGCTGAAAATCACCAGGGCGGCTGTCGCTGTGGGGAAGGCCCCGTTCACGAAAGTCGATGTGGACCAGGCGGAAAGCACCCTTTATCAGACGCAGGCGGGCATTCCTGAGCTGGAGATCGCTGAGCGGACCGCGAGTAACCAGATGTGCATCCTGCTCGGCATCCCCCCGGAGGAATTAAGCGGTAAGCTGGGCAAGGCGCCGATCCCACGCGCGCCGGTAAACGTGGTCGTCGGCATCCCCGCGGACCTTTTGCGCCGCCGGCCGGATGTTCGTAAGGCGGAACGCCTGGCCGCCGCCCAGAGCGCCCAAATCGGCGTCGCTGAGTCCCTGTTCTATCCGCACATTTCCATCAACGGCACCATCAATTACCAGGCCGCCCGATTCAAGGATCTTTTCACCCCCACGGCTCTTAGCGGCAGCGTCGGCCCGTCGTTTCAATGGGACGTTCTCCAATACGGCCGTCTCCTCAACAACGTTCGCTTGCAAAAGGCCGGGTTCTACGGACTCGTGGAGGCCTACAAGCAATCGGTGCTGAACGCCAATCAAGAAGTGGAAAACGGCCTGGTCACCTTCCTGAAGGCCCAGGAACGCTACAAGTTGCAGAAGAAAAGCGTGAATGCCGGCAAATCGGCTCTCAAGACCGTGAACGAACAGTGGATAGCCGGCACCATCGATTTCACCCGCGTCGACCAGTTGCTCCAGAACCAGGTGGTGCTGGACGACACCCTCGCGCAGATCGAAGGCGAAATCGCGACGGGCCTCATCTCCGTTTACCAAGCGCTGGGCGGCGGGTGGCAGATTCGCCTGACCGGCTGCACCCCGGCTGCGGGCGTACAGACATTGCCTGCCCCTCGGCGACTTGACGGCGGCGAAGCAGAGCGGCTGCAAAGCGGCGCCAGGTTTGGGACGCCGTTGGCCCAGTAAGTTTGAAGTGCTAGAAAATACAACCGGTTCAACCGAGCTGGTTGTTTTTCGTTTGGGTGCCATTGTGGATGAATGGAAGGATTCAACAGACAATCTGCCATCAAAAAAGAATTTCGATCCAGCCGATGGCGACCTTGAGGCGCTGACTGCTTGGAGGGATTTTGGCGGGCTATCTCGGAAGGCGGCATATGATAAATTCTGCCAAAAGCCCGATGTTTACCAAGAAGATTTCATGTGCATGGGCAGTACCGCTTTTTCCTATTACTATCCGATAATCGAGCGATACATTCTGGAAGCACGCGCAAAAATGATTGCGCAGTTGAAGCAATGTGGATTCTCGCTTATTGCATCAAGTCAAAGTATGAGGCGAGGTTTGTTGATTACTCGCTCCGCGCCAGGATACTCGGCCTAGTCCACCATGTGCGAAGTAACTTGGAGCGCTATTGCGTGGACTCGGATGAACAAGGCCGGGTTGACAATGCGTGGCTCGAATTGGAAGACAAATTGCGAGCTGGCCATCAGCCTCCTGGTCCCAAAAATAAGTGCATTGCCGGATACGCATGATTGGCGAAAGCCTCATTCTTTGGGATTTACCATGACCTCAGCCCGATCGCTGTGCCGGCGAAGCCGGTAAAAGAACACCGGCGTCAGGAAGATGCCGAAGAAGGTCACGCCCAACATGCCGCTGAAGACGGCCAGTCCGAGCGCTCGCCGCATTTCGGCGCCGGCACCGCTCGCCAGGACCAGCGGAACCACGCCGAGGATAAACGCGAACGAAGTCATCAGAATGGGCCGTAGCCGCAGCCGCGCTCCCTCCAGGGCCGCCTCGCGCCGCGGCACGCCTGCGTCCTGTCGCTGCTTGGCCACCTCGATGATGAGGATGGCGTTCTTGCTGGCCAGGGCCACCAGCACCACGAAGCCGACTTGCGTGAAGATATTGACTTCCAGCCCTGCCAGCGTCACGACTGTGATGGAGCACAAGAGGCACATCGGCACCACGAGAATGACGGCCAAGGGCAGGCTCCAACTCTCATACTGGGCCCCCAGAACGAGGAAGACAAACATCACCGCCAGGCCAAAGACGAAGAGTGCGGTGTTGCCGGCGCTCTTTTGCAAATAGGTCAGCTCGGTCCATTCGCGCAATTGTCCCGCGCGGCATTTGCCGGTCCGCGATCGCTTCCATCCGGCTGATCGCCTCGCCCGAGCCGATTCCTGGCGCCGTGTTGCCGAGAATGGCGGCCGCGGAGTACATGTTGTAGCGCATCACGGCCACGGGCCCGCTTTGGCCATGGATCGTCAACAATGAACCGAGCGGAATCATTTGTCCTTGCTGATTGCGCACCTGCAGTTTCTTGATGTCGTGCGCCTGGTCGCGAAAATTGGCGTCGGCCTGAACATTCACCTGCCAGGTCCGGCCGAAATTGTTGAAGTTGTTGACGTAGTAGGAGCCGACGTAGACCTGGAGCGTGTTGAAGACATCCGTGACCTGGACGCCAAGGGCCAAGCATTTGGACCGGTCCAATTCGAGGGTTAGCCAGGGGGTATCCGCCCGCGAAGTCGAGAACAGATCCTGGACGACGCCCGAGCTGTTGCCGGCGTCGATGATGTTGCCGGTGACCTTGTCGAGTTCCTCCGCGGCGAGATTGCCGCGGTTTTCGATGATGAGCTTGAATCCGCCCGTGGTGCCCAGGCCGTCAATCGGCGGCCCTCCGAACGCGGCCATCAGGGCCTCGGGAACTTCCTTCTGGCAGCGCTCCAGCAACTCCGCGCGGATTTCGTCGGCGGAAAGGCCGGGCCGATCCGGAAAGTTCTTGAGCAGGATGTACATCGAACCGAGGTTGGGTGCGCTGGCATTGGTGATGAGCGATTGGCCGGAGACCGCGAGGGTTTTGTACACACCGCGCTGGAGGGCGCCCCCGTCGGTTTGTCCCCGGACCAGTTTGTCGAGCTGGGCCATCACCTGGTCCGTTCGCTCCAGGGAGGCAGCGTCCTGGAGCTGCACCGTGAGGATAAGGTAGCCCTTGTCCTGCTGCGGGATGAAGCCGACGGGGGCCGTGGCGAACTGCCAGCCCGTCAACAGCAGCATCCCGCCGTAGGCCACGATCACCACCACGGACAGCTTTAAGAACCAACCGACCATTTTGCCATAAAGTTCGGTCAGGCGATCGAACACCCGATTGAATCCGCGAAAAAACCAGCCGAGGGCCATGTTCACGGGCTTGATGAGAAGCCAACCCGCTGTCAGTCCGATCAGCAGACCCGGGACAAAGTGTATGGCGGTCACGGTCCAGTAAAACCACGTCGGCATTTCATCTTCGGTGAGCTGCGTCGGCAACATGGCCGCGTCGATCGGGAAAAGCGTGTAGAGCCAGTCAGGCATCTGGGTTACGCCCTCCCCGATGGGCAACTCCGGAAGGTCGAGCAACTTGATGAAGGGAAGCTGCGGCCACAGCGAGACCGTGAACACGCCGCCGAGGATGCCGAAAAACCACCAGGGCAGAGCTTCGCGGTGATGGCCAGCGCCGGGCTTTTCGGATTTGAAAATGACCACGGCCCGCGACGGCGTCATGGTCAACGCATTGATCGCCGAGATAATTGTCGATACCGCGATGGTCACGGCAAATTGGCGGAAGAACTGGCCCGTGATGCCCCCCAAAAAGCATACCGGGATGAACACCGAGCTGAGCACCAGGGTAATCGCCAAGATCGGGCCCGTGATTTCCTCCATGGCCTTGATGGTGGCTGACCGCGGGTCCAGACCGGTGGCGATCAGCCGTTCGATATTCTCCAGCACCACGATCGCGTCATCCACAACGATGCCGATCGCCAGCACCAGCCCGAACAGGGTCAGGTTGTTCAGCGTGAAACCGAGCATCGTCATCACCGCAAACGTGCCGATGAGGGATACGGGCACGTCAATCATCGGCAGAATCATGGCCCGCCAATCCTGCAAAAACAACAGGACGACAATGGCCACCAAAATCACCGCGTCGCGCAGGGTTTTGAAGACCTCGTTGACCGATTCACGGATGAAAGGGGTCGTGTCGTAGACGATCTGGTAGCGCACACCGTCGGGAAAGCTCTTGGCCAGTTCCTTCATCGTCGCCCGCACATTCTGAGACACGGCCAGGGCATTGGAGCCGGGGAGTTGATAGACCGACAGCGCCACGGACTGCTTACCGTTGAGCATGCAGGAGGTGTCGTACTGCTGGGCCATCAGCTCGACTTTCGGCTTCCCGGAATTCGGGTCCCCAGGTTTTTCGGGATAGCGGGTGACCACGTCCTTGAGCCGAACGATGCCGGTGGACAGAGATTCCAAATCGCTGACCGTCGTGCTGGCGGCGCTGGTGCCGGTTGAGCCGGCGCCGACTTTGACAATGATGTCCTGAAATTGCTCGGCGTCGGTGAGCCGGCCCTGCGTGTTGATGGTGAGCTGGAATTGTTGGCCGCGCGGCACGGGAGGCTGGCCGACTTGTCCCGCGGCCACCTGCACGTTTTGCTGGGCGATGGCGGTGACCACATCGAAGGCATTGAGGTGCAGCGCCGCCAGCCGATCCGGATCGAGCCAGGCCCGCATGCTGTAGTCGCGCTGGCCGAGATAGCTGATGCCGGCGACCCCTTCGACCCGGGCCAGTTCGTCCTTGAGATAGATCGTCGCGTAATTGCTCAGGTAAACCGGGTCATTCTTGTCGCCGTCGCCGATCAGATTGACGATGAGCAAGGTGTTCGGCGACTGCTTCTTGACGGTAACGCCCTCGCTCTGCACCAGGGCCGGCACCACCGGCAAGGCCAGCGCGACGCGATTCTGCACCAGCACCTGGGCCATGTCGGAATCGGTGCCGAGCTTGAAGGTCACCGTCAAGGTGTAGGCACCGTTGTTGGTGCAAATCGAGGACATGTACAACATCCCCTCGACGCCGCTGACTTGCTCTTCGATCGGCGCCGCCACCGTGTCGCGCAACGTGTTGGCGTTGGCCCCCGGATAGCTGGCCGTAACCTGGACCGTGGGTGGCGTCACCTCGGGATACTGGGCGACCGGCAACGTCCACATCGCGACGCCTCCCGCCAACGTGATGATCACCGAGATGACCGTGGCGAAGATCGGGCGATCAATGAAGAAACGAGAAATCATGTCAGTCCCTTTGGTATCTCGCGAAAAAACGTCCCATTTGGATTTCGGCCTAAAAGGCCGTTTCTGTCAGCCCAGGCCGTAGGCCTGGGGGGAGACGCAACGCGGATCGTTGGCCATGAAAGGGCCGTTCGCCTCGTCGCCACATCTCGAACCGGCCCTTCAGGCCGAAATTGCGGCGCACGGCGCTCCCCTCAGGCCTTCGGCCCGGGCTGACAGAAACAGCCCTTCGGGCCGAATTCATTGCGACCACCACCGTCGCCGAGCGTCCAGCACAGCCAGCACCAGCAGCACGCCGGACGCGGCGCCGACAAGCGGGCCCCATAGCAACGGCACATGGCCGAGCTTCGCGAGGAAGAAGCCGGCCGCCGTGCCCAAGACGCCACCCATCAGCCAGGCCGCCGTCCTCCGAACGCGAACGTTGGCGAACCAGGGGCCTTCGTTAAGTCCCTGGATGACGTAGAAGAACACCGGGGTGAGGAAGACGCCGAACAAGGTCACGCCGATCATGCCGCTGAACACGGCTGTCCCCAGGGAGCGGCGCATTTCCGATCCGCGCCTGAGGCCAAGACAAGTGGCACCACGCCCAGAATGAAAGCGAAGGACGTCATCATGATCGGCCGTAGCCGCAACCGGGACGCTTCCACGGCGGCGTCGGCGCGTGACTTGCCGCCCCGGTGCAATTGCTGGGCGAACTCGACAACCAGGATGGCGTTCTTGCACGCCAGGCCGACCAACACCACCAAGCCGATCTGCACGAAGATGTTGACGGAGTCTTTCGTGAACCAGACTCCTGCCAGGGCGCACAGCAGGCACATTGGCACCACCAGGATGACCGCGAGGGGCATGGTCCAGCTTTCGTAGAGTGCCGCCAGAGACAAAAAGACGCACAGCACGGCCAGGGCGAAGACAATGAGGGCGGTGTTGCCGGCTCGGATTTGCAGAAACATGAGTTCGGTCCATTCGGTCCCCATCCCCGGCTGCCGCTTCTGATAGGCCGCACCTTCGATGTTGCTGATCGCTTCCCCGGAACTCACTCCCTGGGCTAGGTTGCCGGTGATCGACGCGGCGTTGTGGAGGTTGTAGCGCTGGAGCGACAAAGGCCCATCCTGGGGAATCAGCTTGATCAGGACGCCGAGCGGAACCATCTGGCCCTTGTTGTTGCGCACTTGCAAGAGGCCGATGTCTTCGACATTGTTGCGATATTCCCCGGACGCCTGAAGGGTGACTTGCCAGGTTCGGCCGAAGGCGTTGAAGAAATTGGCGGACGATGAACCCACATACATTTGCAGCGTTTGATTGACATCCGAGAGGGGTACTCCCAGGGCTTCGACTTTGTCGCGGTCGATCTTCAGCAGCAGTTGCGGCGTGTGCGGGCGGAAGGTGGTGATGACGTTGTTAAGGCCGTTCTGCGTGGCGATGTCCGCCGTCAGCGTTTCAGTCTGCTGCTGCGAGCGCCGTCAGGCCGAGCCCGCCGCGGTCTTCGACGATCAGCTTGAAGCCGCCCGACTGGCTGAGGCCGGGAATCGGCGCCGCGCCGTTGACGGTGACTTTGGCCTCCGGAATCTCTCGATCCCAGGCGGCCTTGAGCTGATTGATAATGGCCTTGGCGCTGCGGTCGGGGCTGCGCCGCTCCTCGAACGGTTTCAAGATCACGTACATGGACGCCCAGTTCGACGCCACTCCTCCGCCGCCGGAACCGACGTTGGTGATCGTGTGGGCCACGCCGGGGTTGTCGTGGGTGATCTTGTCCACTCGGGCCATGACATCTTTGGTGAGTTCAAGCGCCTGGGCATCGGGCAACTGGAGGTTGGCCATCAACCGGCCCTGGTCCATCTCGGGAATGAATCCGGTGGGCACGACGGTGAACGCCCAGCACGTCAATCCCACCAGGCCGAGGTAGATCATCACAACCAGCGCGCTGCCGCGTAACGCCAGGCGGATCGACCCTGCATAAAACGCGGTCAGAGCGTCAAAGCCACGATTGAATCCTTTCAGGAGCCGGCTCAGGATCGCATTGATCGGACGAATCGCGAATCGTCCCACCAGCGAGCCGACCACCACGCCAGGAAGCGTGTGCAGGGCGATGAGGGTCCCGTAAAGCCAGGTCGGCACCGTGTTCTCGGTCAGCTCCGGCGGCAGAATCGTCGGGCCGAGCATGTGATTCAGCCAGTCCGGCACGTGGGCCACTTCCTCACCGCGCGGCAATTCAGGCAAACCCAAATACGCCGCAAACGCAAGTCGCGGCCACAGCCAAACGGTAAGCGCGCCCCCGGCGATACTCAGGCTCCACCACGGCAACACCTCGCCGTGAGGGACGTGGGGCGAGGGACGAGGGGCTTGGCGAGGGGAGAGGGGCGAGGGGTGAGGGGCGTGGGAAGACGAATCCGAGGATGCCTCGTCCCTCGTCCCTCGTCCCTCGCCCCTCGATTTGAAGATTAGTAGTGCCCGTGACGGCGTCATGGTCATCGCGTTAACCGCCGAGATAATCATCGACGCCGAGATCGTCACCGCGAATTGTTGGAAAAAGCGCCCCGTGATTCCGGGAATGAAAGCGCATGGCACGAAGACGGCGCACAGCACCAGAGTGATCGCGAGGATCGGCCCCGTGATCTCCTCCATCGCTTTGATGGTGGCCGACCGCGGATCCAGCCCCTGGGCCATCTGCCGTTCGATGTTCTCCAGCACCACAATGGCGTCGTCCACGACGATGCCAATGGCGAGCACCAGGCCAAACAGCGAGATGTTGTTCAGGCTGTACCCCAGCAGCGCCATGACGGCAAAGGTGCCGACCAGCGAAACCGGCACGTCGATCATCGGCAGAATCATGGCCCGCCAATCCTGCAAGAAAACCAGCACCACTAGCCCGACGATCAAGACGGCCTCGAACAAAGTCCGGATCACGTCGGCGATGGACTCGCGGATGAAGGGGGTGGTATCAAAGCCGATCTCAAATTTCAGCCAGGGTGGAAAGCCGGGCTCAAGCTCCTTGATTCGCCGCTTGACCGCGTCGGAGACATCGAGCGCGTTGGTGCCGGGAAGCTGGAAGACATTGACGCCGACGGCCGTGTGGAAGTCGAAGGTTGAATATTGACTGTAGTTAGCGGCGCCGAGCTCGATGGCGGCGACATCACGGAGACGAACGATGCTCGTGGACGGCCCCTGGGCGCCGGTGGTCGGAAGATCGCTGATCGTCAGCACGTTGCCGGCTCCGGGTGTCGCGCTGGTCCCGCTGGTGGTGCTCGTGGCGACGGTGTCTGACGATAAGCCGTTGGAGGTTCCGCTGGCGGCGATGCTGGGGAATCGAATCCCGGTCGCGCCGCCCACGGTATTGGCGCCGCCGTTGGTGGTGCCGCCGCCAGTGCTGGTCGCGCCGCCGCTGCTGGTAGCGCCACTGCTGCTGCCTGTGGACGAACTGCTGCTCGATGAATCGGTGGATGGCGGAGGCGCCGGCTGGAAGCCTTTGATGGGAGCGGCAATGGTTGCGTTGGACAAGCCGGAATCGCCTCCGGCGGCGGCTGTGTCGGCCGATGCCGCCGTCGCGCCGAAGTCGCCGGGGCTGACCTTGATGATGATGTCGCCGAATTGATCCGGCGTGCTAAGCCGGCCCAAGAGATCGATCGGCAGCTGGCTGGTCTGCCGTTTGGAAACCGGAGGCGCCCCCGTCTGCCCGGGCGCCGCCTGGATGTTCTGGCTGCGCACGGCGCTGGCAACATCCATGGCGGTCATGCCGCGCGATGCCAGCCGCCGCGGATCGAGCCAGATCCGGATGCTGTAATCGCGTTCGCCCATGATGCTGACATCGGAAACCCCGTCCACGCGCAGCAATTCATCCTTGAGATTGATGAGGGCGAAATTGCTCAGATCGCGATCGATGTAATTGGGGTCGCTGGAATAAAAGCTGATAATCATCAACTGGTCAGGCGACTTCTTGCGAACGGTGATCCCCTGGCTCTGCACCTCGCTGGGTAAAAGCGGCAAAGCCAGGGCCACGCGGTTTTGCACCATGACCAGGGCGGTATTGAGATTGGTGCCGACCTCGAACGTGATCGACAGCGAGTAAGAACCGTCGCTTCCCGAATTCGAGGACATGTAAAGCATGCCTTGGACGCCATTGACCGCCTGCTCGATCGGCGCGGCGATGGTGTCGGCCACCACCTGCGCGTTGGCCCCCGGATAGCTGAGCGACAACGACACCGACGGCGGCGTGATCTGCGGATATTGCGCGACCGGCAACGACACCATCGCGATGCCGCCGGTCAAGGTAATGATGACCGAGACCACCGTGCCGAAGATTGGCCGATTGATGAAAAAGCGAGCGAGCATTGCTCCTCCGTGTTACACCAATGCCGTGCTACGCTTTTCCCTTGCCCTTCGCCTCGGGAGCTGGCTCGGCACCCGAATAAGTCGGCATTGGCTGCAGCACCGGCTGAATCTGCGTTTTCACGCGCACCTGCAGCAACTTGCTCACCACCACGCGTGTCTTCTCATCGAGCCCTTTTCCCTGGACCACCCGCAGCCCGTCGCTCTGAAGTTGGCCTATGGTCACCGGAAGTTCCTGGATCGTGTCCTTATCATCGAGCACGTACAGATTCTTCCGTCCCTGAATGGAGGTAATGGCCTGATCGATCACGAGGAGCGCCTGGTGCGGTTGGCTGATCGGCAGATTGACGCGCACGAACATTCCCGGCTTCAGCGCCCGGCCGTTCGCCTTTTTCGGGTTGTCGAATTTGCTGCGCACCAGAAGCGTATCGGTGGCTGGATTGACGAGGTTGTTGAAGAAATCGACGGTTCCCGCGCGGGTATCCCTCTTCGCCTTGCAGCGCCATGGACACAGCAATCTTGGCGCCGGGATCGAGTTTCATGCCCGCCTGAAATTTCCGGTAGCTGGGCATATCCATGTCAAAATAGACGTACATCGGATCGACCGACTGGATCGTGGTGAGAAGCGTGGAATCTTGCATGACCAAGTTGCCGCGCGGCTGGTTGAAGCGCCCGGCCTGGCCGTCGATGGGGGATTTGACCGTGCAAAAATCGAGATTCAGCTGGTAGACTTCGAGACTGGCCTTGGCAGCTTTCAAGGCGGCCTCGGCTTGTTCCTGCTGGGCCACGTCCGCGTCGAGCTGTTGTTTGCTGACGCCTGCGCCCTTGGTTCTTTCGGACAACTCCAGATCGCGCTTGTAATTCGCCTGGGCCAACTTGAGCTGGGATTGGTATAGGCCGACCTGGGCCGCCGCCTGATCGTACTGGGCTTTGTAGGGCCGCGGATCGATCTTGAACAGCACGGTATCTTTCTTGATTTCCGCCCCCTCCTCGAAGGAAGTCTCCTCGAGAAAGCCGGTGACGCGCGCCTTGATTTCCTCCGCCTGAACCGCCGCCGTGCGACCCGTATACTCAACGTAATCGGTCACTTCGCGTTGCACAGGATGGCTGACCGCAAATACGGGCAGTTTCGTATTATCTTGCGGGGCGATCGCCTGCCGGCAGCCATTGGTCGCTCCAATGCAAAAGAATAAGAGGAAGAACCAACGGTAGCGCATAGCGGTTGAGCCTCAAGGTAACGTGTGCCGCACCGGCCTCGGCCGGCAGTATCGTTTTACGCCCAGCGTCGGACAGCGGCGATTTGATTTTCTGGTAGGGGTACATTGAGGACGCGGGCCACAGGTTGATCAACGACATCCGATTGGCGATCCAAGCGAAAACTGGCGGCTGGCGAAGGAATTTGCCGGTGAACTTGAAAAACCGGCGAGCGAATAGATCTCGGCCACGATGACGGGCGGGCGCTCACGCTTGAACGTCCGTCCGTTTTTTCTGCCTTGCGACTGTACAGTTTTTGTGATTTGTGAAATCTTGTCAAAAGTCGTTCAGGCAAAGTCAATTTCACGCGGATCGCCGTAAGTCCTCGCGCTGTATAGTACCGAAGGTGGGACTTGAACCCACACCCCCTTGCGGGGACCGGATTTTGAGGACGAGTTCAATCACTTCCGCATTCCCTTGCAAATCATCCTATTCTAGCAATATCCTTCAGCTTCTTGCTGACAAGCTCACCTGTCTTCTCAGTGGCACGTCGTTCTTCGTCTGAAACGCTCATGGCAAAACTCCATCGTCTATTGGTTGATCTGTCCGATCCTGCCAGACGCTCACATCGCAAACCACTCATCATCTTGGATCGCCTTCATGCACTCGTCCACCGAAAGTGCGTCAAGGACGCCAACCCATTCCTTTCCTGTGTAACGCATGGCGTAGAGGGCGAACGTGCCGTCAGGGAGAGGTTCCATCCGGGCAAACATCCACTTGAACGTGGGCGAGAGGGCGTTCGGACCTGGGCAGGCGAAGGTCCAGAAGAAGTAGAAGTAGCCCCTGTACCACTTCGCCCCGATGTCGATGACGTAGTTGCCCTGCTTCTCTTTTGGCGGCGGCAGAACGTGCTTGGGCTTCAATACGTTCTCGATCAAATCCCTGGCTTTCGATTCGACCTCGGTCTTGAGGGAGGCGGTGACGGAGGCTCGTTTCTTGGCCGGCCGGATGTTCCACGGTTCTCTTGGCTGCAACATCGTCGTCAGTCCTTTCGATCTTGCACTGGCTTCCGTTCAACCGCCCTCCCTCGCCGTTCACCTCGTTACGGGGAAACATTCCAAACCTCCACCAGCCGCCAGCCTGTGCCGACCTTCACCACGACGCCGCCGATGTCCCATCCCGGTTCGCACAGCGCCGTCACCTGATTCGGCACTGGAATCGGCCCGATGACGGAAGAGCCAGTCAGCGGATTCAGCCAGAGTTTTCCGGGCGAACTTTTCCTCGAACGATGGCGCAATGGCGTTGGGGCCAGGGCAGGCGTAGACGGAAATGAAGTAGCGCGTCGAGCCAATCCATTTGGTCGTGATGTCGGTTATGTAATTGGACTGGCTGCCTTCGGGCGACGGCTGGATATGCTTGGGCTTGAGGCCGTTCTCGATCAGTTCACCGGCCTTGGTGTCCACCTCGTCCTTGAGCGTGCCGGGCAAGGACGCCTTGGGGCTTTTCTCGGCGCTGAACGTCCAGGCTTTTCGTTGCTTCGCCATCGTTTACTCCTTTCGATTGCTTCCTTCGTTCCTCGTTTCTGGCGGCGAGCCTAACGGTCAACGGCGAGCCTAACGGTCAAGTTCCGCGTATTCTATCGGAATGGAAACGATAGTCAGCAGTTCCCTGTCGGAGTTTCGGATGAAACGACCGTTGCCCCGCACACCTGCTCATTGGCTCAAGGAAATCAAGCTGGCGATTGCCGACGCTGCTGAAGCGGCTCCGTTTGGCCCGCTTGTCGGCACGGAAATCACGGCTGCCAATTTGTTCCATCTGGCCCCCGTGGTGTGCCTCAAGTTTCGGGGCAAGAGGCTGAAAGGACGAGAGGCAGATCGGGTGACGAAAGTTGCCCTTGCGAACTACGTCGTGAACTCCGACCCTGAAGGGATCGACCACGGCCTGGAGCAACGGCCCCTGTTGGCGTTCACGCTCTGCTACGTTGACGCCCAGCTTGCTATTGATCTGGTGGATGAGCAAGAAGCCGAAGCGATCCTGACGTATTGTGAGGAGCATCTTGAATGATCCCCATTCCGCAAGCCGCTGTCATTCGGAAGCCTCTCCCTCACCCCTCGCACGCCTTCAACATCACCGCCAGCGGCTCCGGGTCCGCCAGCCGGTGATCGCTGCCGACCTCGATCAACGTTTCTCCGCTGTTCGTCGCCAATTCCTCTGAGTCGGCGAAGGGAATCACGTCATCCGCTCGACTGTGTAGGACCAACGTGCCGGGCTTCACGGTCCTGGCTGTACCGAATTTCTTCCAGGCCGGGCAAAGAAGAACCAGCTTCGCCGGGCCGCTGTGGATCCCCCGAAGTACGCGAGGTCCTCGGCAAGCGAAGCTTGGACAAAATCGGGTTGGTGACGGGGAAGCGAACCAGAGCATCCGCATGAATCGGCGGAATGGCTAAGAGCGAAAGTTTCGAAAACCAGTGCCGAAGCCGACGAATCATGTGGCCGCCCATTTCGCAAACGGCGCCCCCGGCCCCATTTGCTCCTCGATGCGCAAGAGCTGGTTGTACTTGGCGAGGCGTTCGCTGCGGGCGATGGAGCCGATCTTGATTTGGCCGACGCCGGTGGCGACTGCGAGGTCGGCGATGGTGGAATCTTCGGTTTCGCCGCTGCGGGCCGAGACGATGCAGCGATAGCCGGCGGCACGGGCCTGATCGATCACGGCGAGCGTTTCGGTGAGCGTGCCGATCTGGTTGAGCTTGATGAGGATGCTGTTGGCGACGCCGTGCTCGATGCCTTGCCGGAGCCGGTCGGGATTGGTGACGAAGAGATCGTCGCCGATGAGTTGCACACGCCGGCCTAGGGCATCGGTAAGCGTTTTCCAGCCGGCCCAATCGTCCTCGGCCATGCCGTCCTCGATGCTGACGATCGGATAGCGGTCGGCCCAATCGGTCAGCATGGCGGACATGCTCGTCGCAGGCAGCAAGACGTCTTTCAACCGATAGAGGCCGTCCTGGAAGAAATGGGTGCTGGCGACATCGATTCCGATTGCCGCATCAATGCCGGGCCGCAAGCCGGCTCGGCGAATGGCGTGGACGATCAGTTCGATAGCCTGCTCGTTGCTGCTGAGCTTGGGACCGAATCCGCCTTCATCGCCGACAAGGACGCCTTCGAAGCCGTGCTCTTGCAAGGTGACGGCCAGGGCGCGATAGATGCGGACCGCGATGTGAAGTGCATCGGAATAGGAATCGGCGCCGATCGGCAACAACAAAAAATCCTGCATCTCGAGATTGCGTCCCGCGTGCAGCCCGCCCGAAATCAGATTGACCATCGGCAACGGCAGCCGTGCCCGGCCCGCGCGGTCGAGATATTGCCAGAGCGGTTGCTTGCGAGAAGCCGCCGCCGCATGAGCGCACGCCAGCGAGACGCCGAGGATTGCGTTGGCGCCGAGACGCGATTTATCGGAGGTGCCGTCGAGCTCGCAGAGGATGTGATCGATGCCGGCCTGATCCGACGCGCTCTTGCCGAGCAGCGCCGGTGCGAGAACGGTCTGCACGTTGGCGACCGCGCGGCGCACGCTCTTGCCGGCGTAATCCTCGGAATCGCCGTCGCGCAATTCGAGTGCTTCATGCTTGCCCGTGCTGGCCCCCGATGGGACGATGGCCCGGCCCATCGCGCCGCCTTGGCAGTGCACCTCGACTTCCACCGTTGGTTGCCCGCGACTGTCGAGAACCTGTCTTGGAGTGATTGCCGAAATTTGGTCCGACACGGTAACCTCACAATTGTTGCCAAATGTCTTCCCACCGTTCAATGCCGCCGAGCAAGATCGCGCGGCCAAGCCGACGCGCCGTTTCGCGGTTGGCCTCCGTCAAATAATCGACGGGGCTGGTGCCGTCAACGCGGGCCAGAAGGCACGCACCGCAATGCTTGACGCCGCGCCGCTCCAGGTCGGCGTGAGCACGAAAACCAACTTCCCGGCAATACGCTTGCCAGGATCCGCGCATTAGCATGATGAAGTCGCCCCTTCGCTCCGGAGTGCGCACGGCCTTGAGCGTCAGATGGGCGAGGAACAGGCCAAGGTCCATGGTTGGATCGCCGAAGTGGGCGGTCTCGTAATCGACGAGCGTGAAATCGCCGGCGTGCACCAGCATGTTCTTCGGCGTGTAGTCGCCGTGGCAGAGCGATTCCTTGATCGTCAGCATGCCGCGGACAATCGGCGCAATGGCGGCGGCAACTTCCGGCAGGCGTTCCTGTACGCGGCGATAGAATGGATCGACGCGCAGTTGTACATACACATTGTGATCGCGAAACGCCTCGAATTGCGTCGGATTGTCCGCCGTGACCTGATGGATGCGCCCGAGCACTAGGCCGATCTTCGCGCCGAGATCGACATCGATGCTGCCGGCCAGCAGTTGCGTTTTCCACACCTCGGCCTCCAGCGGCGCATGGCTCATCGCGTAGATGTAGTTGGCCCGATCGACAAACAGCACCTCCGGGACTTCGCTCGGCAAATAGGCGTGGAGCGCCTGCATCACTTCTTGCTCGCGATAAATGCGCTCCAGGTCGCTGAACCAGGCGTCGCGCGTGCGCAACTGGGGCCGCGATTGCTTGAGGACAAAGCGGCGGTCGGACGTGACGATTCGAAGCACTTGGTTGGAGACGCCGCCCGTTAGTGTTTCTGCGTAAGCCGGCTCCGCGCCGATCCAGCATTGGCGGCGCACATAATCCAGGGCATTGTCGGCGGTCAATTCGAACATGGTCATGCGCCGTGCTACCCCATGAAGGCTGCTTATCCTGGGGCTTGGACGTCATTTATCCTTGTATCCCTTCGGATGCGCCTTGTGCCAGTTCCACGCGGATTCGACGATCGCCTTGATGTCGGTGTAGCGCGGCTTCCAGCCCAACTCCTTCTGAATCTTGTCCGACGACGCGACCAGCACCGGCGGATCGCCTGCTCGTCTCGGCCCCTCCTTGATGGGCACCTTCTTGCCGGTCACTGCCTCGACGGCCGCGATCACCTCGCGCACGCTGTAGCCGCGGCCGATGCCGAGATTGTAGTGCATTTGTTGACCCGGCTGCAATTTCTCCAGCGCGAGCAAGTGCGCTTCAGCCAGGTCATCGACGTGGATGTAATCGCGAATGCAGGTGCCGTCGGGCGTCGGATAATCGGTGCCGAAGATTTCGATGTGCGGCAGCTGCCCCATTGCTGCCTGGATGATGAGCGGAATCAGGTGGGTTTCGGGCGTGTGGTCCTCGCCGATGGAGCCGTCGGCAGCCGCTCCTGAGGCGTTGAAATAGCGCAAGGCCGCGAAGCCCCACTGATAGGCGTGGGCATAATCGGCCAGGATGCGCTCGACCGTCAACTTGCTCGCCCCATACGGATTGATCGGCTTTTGCGGCGTCGTCTCGGTGATCGGCATTTCTTCGGGTGTGCCGAAGGTGGCGGCGGTGCTCGAGAAGACGAACCGCTTGACATCGTGGCGGCGCAGGCATTCGAGCAGGTTGAGCGTGTTGACGACGTTGTTGTGCCAATATTTCGCCGGGTGCGTCACCGATTCGCCGACGTAGGTAAAAGCCGCGAAGTGAACGACGGCGTCGATCCGCTTTTCGAGCAGCACCTGGTCAATGCGATGCGGCTCGTTCAGATCGCCGACGATAAGCCGATCCGCGGGAACGGCGGCACGATGGCCGTATACGAGGTTATCGTAAACCCACGGTTGGTGGCCGCGTGAGAGGAACAGTTTGACGGCGTGCGAGCCGATGTAGCCTGCGCCGCCGGTGACGAGAATTTGCATAGTTAATTTGCGCTCCCAGTGGATTCGTCCGGCGCCGGGTTGCTCCGGCGAAATAGCCGATCGATGATGCCTGCGAAAAATGCAGTTGCGCCGCCAAACAATGCCCCGGTCAGAAAATAGAGTGGGAACATTATCGACAGGAATCGGAACACGAACCTAGCGTTTTCAGCATGAGTCGTCACCATGATTAGCGGCAAACAAGCCAGCAGCGAGCCGACCCAAATTGAAATCCTCAGGATCTGCTTGCGGTTCCGTGGGCCGCGCGCGAATACGCCAATGAGCGTTCCATAAAGCACGCCGCCAATCGGAGCGCCGACAACGATTTCCAAGCGAGCGGCGACCAAAGGCCAGAAATGCGGCCCCAGAGGAGACCAAACGTCTGCGAATTCCAGCAACGGCATTTGCGAGTCGATCGCCCAGATAGCAAACTCCATGGCAATTCCCAACGGAGCGCAGAGCAAGCCGGCAATCGCGCCGCCGCCGGCGAATAGCAGGAGCCTCCGCACAACCGATTCCTTTCCGCTGGCAATTGAGTTTTGCAAGGAAGAGCCTCCCGCGATCAAATCCCGACATGTCACACACCGACCGGGATCTGTTCGATTAATCCGCCGCCAAGCGGGATTTCTTTGCGTTGCTGTCGATATGCCGCGATCATTTCCTGCAGCGCGTCCTGGAGCATCCGTCGGCAGTCATCCAGGTTCTTTCCCTCGGTGATGACTTCTGGCCACTCGACCAGCTGGCCCATGTAACCCGACCGAATTTTGGTGTACTTGGCCGTATAGGTGTTCAGCATTTGCGCCTCGCTCAATTCGTAATCCCTTTTGTAATCCCCATGAACACATCTTCGAGGTTGATCGCTTCTTCGCGCAGCATCTTGAGGCGGAAGCCGTTCCGCAGCAACACCTCGGCGATGAAGCTGCCGTCCTGCACGCCGGCGCGCAGGGTGACGAGGAGGAAATCATCCTGGTCCTTGTGCTCGATCTCATCGACGCCCGATTCTTTTTCCAGGATCGGCTTGGCTTCGAGGTTTCGGCCATCGGCGACGGCGACATCGATGCGCGTGCGCTGACGAACCTTCTGGATCGCGGTCTGCACGTCGCCGTCGAAGAGGAGCTTGCCGCGCTCGATGATGCCAATCTTGTTGCAGATGTCGGCCAGTTCGGGCAGGATGTGGCTGGAGAGCATGATGGTCTTGCCCATGTTGCGCAGCTCTTTGATCAGGCCGCGCATCTCAATGCGGGCGCGCGGATCGAGGCCGCTCGCCGGTTCGTCAAGGAGGAGCACCTGCGGCTCGTGCAGAAGGACGCGGGCCAGGCCGAGGCGCTGCGTCATGCCGCGCGACAGGCTGGTGACCAGGGCGTCACGCTTGTAGCCGAGATCGACGAGCTCCAGCACCTGCTCGCATTTCTTGCGGCGCTCGGCCCCTTTGATCCGGTAGGCAGCGGCGAAAAATTCGAGGTACTCGATGACCTTCATGTCGTCATAGACGCCGAAAAAATCGGGCATGTAACCCATGACGCGGCGAATGTCCTTGGCGCCGTTGTAGATGGAATAGCCGCACACGGTCGCCTCGCCCCAGGTCGGCGTGAGGAGCGTGGCAAGGATGCGCATGGTGGTGGTCTTGCCGGCGCCGTTGGGCCCGATGAAGCCGTAGACATCGCCGCGATCAAGCTGGAGGCTCAGGCGGTCGAGAGCGTAGAGTTCGCCGTACATTTTGGTGAGGTCGCGGGTTTCGAGCATGAAGTCCTCGAATCAAAAAAAGTCAACCTCGTTCCCACGCTCGGCGTGGGAACGCACTGCTTCGCGACGCTCCTGCGTCGCGGACGGCATCAATTGCTTCCCCGTTACAAACCGCCGGTACGCGCCGTTGCAGTGGCGTCAACTTCCCGCACGGCATCCAGTCCGCGACGCAGGAGCGTCGCGAAGCAGTGCGTTCCCACGCCGAGCGTGGGAACGCGGGGGGCTTCATTCATCCGCGGGACGCACCGGCAGGATCACGCGGATGAAGGTGTCTTGGTTCAAGATACCGTCGAGGGCGGGGCGTGTTTTTCCTGGATCGGGAAGGTCGCCGATCCAGAGCTTGGTTGGCAGCGGGTTTTGCGCGTCGTCGGTTAAGGACTGGGCGGCGCCGGTGACGAAGCGGACGCGGGCGAACAGAATCGCTTCGCGCATTTGGTGATCGATGCCAGGCGGGGCTTCCGTCAAGCGCCAGCCGAGATCGAGCGGACGCAGCAGGTGGTTGCGGCCAACATTGCCTATGTCCGCGCGTTCGTGAAAGAGGAGGTGCTTAACGATGGGAATCGGTTGTGAGTTGCCGACGCGAGGCTCAATGGGGTCGGGGGCGTGCAGCATGTCGGCCCACTTGTTGATTTCGAGCAGGCCGTTGCCGACGAGGGCGAGGTTTTCCTTGGCCGCCGCGCCGACGCGCTGCGCTTTGAGCCCGCCGGGGATCGCATAGGCACGCTGATTGTAGAAAAGCCAGACATCGACCAGATCGACGCCGAGGTGATTTTCGAGCTTGCCGCTGACCTTGAGCTGCTTGTTGTCGGGATCCTTCAGGTGGTAGACGAGGTCGGCGACGAAGGGCGGCTTGGCGACGGACTGTTCCCAGGATGCGCAGAACGCCTTGGTGGTCCAGACCGGGATCGGCACCCCCTCGACGCCGGAGCAATCCTCGCGGAAGGTGTAGGGGCGGCGGAAGAAGCCCCCCGCCCCGCCGCCGCGCCCCATATCGTTCGGACCGCCGGACGGACGCCCCAGCCAACTCATCAAATCGACACCGAGGATTTCATCCACGTCCTTGCCGTCATGCTTGATCTTCTTGACCTCGCCGCCCCAGAAGAGAGGATTCGCCTCCATGCCAACGGTGTAGTTCTGGATGCGCGGGCTGAGGATCGTGAAGAAGCTGGAGCCGTACGCGCGGACGCTCTTCGGCTGCCCCTTGGCATCGACATCGGTGCGCATGTCGAAATCGACGACGTCCACCTTGTTGATTTTCAGATCGCGGCCCTTCAAAGCATAGGCGGCGAAATAGGCGATCACGCTCACCGCGAGCACCACCGTCGGGAAGGTGATCCAGGTCCATTCGAGCCGCTTGAAGACGAATTTGAGCAGGACGAAATCGAGCGGCCCGACAATGAGGATGTACAGGACGATGAACAGGGCGACGTAGCCGAATTCGATGATGCGGACGTCGAAGTTGTCGAGCTGATTGACCAGATCGGTGGCAAGGTCGTTGGGGCCCTGGCCAAAGTTCACGAAATTCATGTTGTTGGCGTTGCCGTTGGCGGGCGCCTTGCTGGCCAGTTGGGTCACCATTGTCTCGATGAATGGAAACTTGCCTTTCCACTGGAAGAAGCTGGTGTCCTCGAGCGAGATGGCGATATAGGTGATCTTTCCTAATCCATAGCGGACGTGAGCGATTTGCGGATGATCGCCGGGCTTGTCGTGGTTGTAGGCATCAGGCTCCCAGGCGCCGGGCTGAACGCGGTCGGGTTGGAGCGTGGCAACGGGAACGGGAATGAGCCGACGCTCGTCCTTGGGATCCTTGTATTCGAGCGGTTCTTGGCGGGGTACCGCCCAATTGGAGATGCCAGTGACGCTTTCCAGGGCGAACGGTTGCGGGGCCGCGGGGGGGACGGCCGGGATCGGCGGCTGCCAGGCGGCGGCGTTGTTCAATACCGCCGCAACCACATCCTGATTTGCCGGCGCGATCGGCACCACCAGCCGGCCGCCGCGCCGCACCCACTCGGCCAGTGCCTCCAGCCGTTTGCCATTGAGATTGAGCGCCGTAAGGAACTTGCGGTTCTCCGTCGCCAGGATCACCAGGTCGAGGTTGTTGTAGCCAAACCACCGCTCCGGCAAGCGTTCGACATCGGTCTCGAAGACGACATTGCGGAAATTTGCCGTGTCGAGGCGGAAATCTTCTTGGTCTTTCTGGCCGGGCGGCCGGCCGATGCGCTTCACCGCCTGATGCACGTCGGTCATGCGCGAGCCGAGCGTCAAATAAAGATGCTGATCGATTTGGAGCGGGAAGGAAGGCTCAAAAGGGGGAGGCTGCACAGATCGGCCGCTCATGTGCAGCGTGACGCGGATCTCGTTGTTGGTGCGCCCCTGGTGGCCCGTTTTGACGTAGGCAAGGAAAGTCTGCGTCTTGAACGGCTCGACTTTGACGGGGACATTGATTTCAGTGCCAACGTCGTCGCTATCGGTGGTGGCAATGGTGATGTAGGGAGCTTTGCTGTCGCTGGCTTTCTTCTCGATGCCGTCGGTGCCCCCGAAGAGTTCGACGTAGATCGGCGTCCACAGGCCGACTTTGTAGATGGTGCGCTCGTCATCCTGAAAAGTCTTGAAGCCAACCTGAATTTTCCGCACCTCGGCGGGCTGAAATTTCTTTTCCTGCGCGTTGGCGAGCGCGGGAATGCACCACGCGCAAAAGAGGAGCAATGGGACGAGCATTCGCATGAGCATCCGCCTTCCGCGGCAGTGGATCAGGGTTTTTCCGTAGGAGCGCACACGCACGGGCTTTGGCCGCAACCGGGGCAGCCGGCGCCGTACTTGGCGGCGATGGCAGCGTCCAGATCGACGTTCGCGATGTTCGCCAGCGTTGCGAGCCAGGCCACGGCGTCAGCGAATTCGTGGGCTTTTTCCTGGGGCGACCCGCTCCGCAGGGCCGTCGCCAGTTCGCCGACTTCTTGCATGAACCACATGAACGTCCCCTCGACGCCCCGGCTCGCGTCCTTGGCGCCGTAGGTATCGCGGATCAATTTTTGAAGTTCGGGCAACGTCATGCCTTTTCCCCGTTAAGCGTTCGCAGGGTGCAATCCGAACGCTAAACGAACGCCGGAATTCATAACCCAAATATCATCTTCAACCGGTTCGCTTCACCTTGGCGGTTGAGCGCGTTAAGCGCCTCGACAATGACGCGCTGACAATCGGCGTCCAGCACGTCGATCTCAAGCCCCATGCGCGCATAGCGGGCCGCCTCGGCATGGTTCCCCTTTTCGAGATAATGGACGGCCAGCGCTTTGCGCGGCGCGAGATTGTCGCCATCGAGCTTCGCCAGATCCTCGTAGATTTCGAGCAGCTTGTCCTTCTGGCCGGTCTTCTCGTAAATCGCGCCGAGCGCCATGATCCAGCTCGGCTCATCCGGATCGATCTTGCGGGCGCGTTCGCAGGTCCGCGCCGCCTGCGGGAGCTTCTTGGCGTTAATCTGTAGCTTGAGGAGCAGCTTGAGCGGCTTGGTATCCTTAAGATCGTCCGTCGCGATCGCATCGAGAACCGAGTACGCGGTCTCGGCCTTCCCTTCATCGAGCAGCGTGAGCGCCTTGACATAAGCGGCCGTGGGATGGCGCGGATCGTCGCGCAGCACCTTGTCGGCCAGCTCCTTGGCCTCCTTCTTGGCGCTTATCGTTCCCAGGAAATAATCCTTTTCCGCGAGCTGGGCGGCGATGTCCTTGTCGTCAGGGTTCTTCTTGTGGGCTTCGCGCAGTTCCTTGGTCGTCATCTCCTTGCGGGCCTGGCGGGCGGGCATGTTTTTCACTTTCTCCGCTAGGAAGGCGCGATACCCATTTTCGAAATCGGCCTGCTTCACGTTGCATGCCTTCTCGAGCGCGGGGCCGGTGTCGAGCCCATCGGCGAAGGCGGCGAGCATTTTGCCGACCGATTTCTCGCCGTGCGTCTTGGTCAGATATTCCACGTAGAGCAGGCTTTGCATGTAGGCCTGCTGCCATTGGAGCGGCGAGCGCGGGCGGATGAAGCCGAGCAAGACCGTATCGAGATCGAGCAGCACCGGCGTCTTCTTATCCCGCCGGGCAATCTCATCGGCCCTGAATTTGTCCGCCAGCAAGGCGTTCCAGGTCGGCGGCGGGTTCTTCCCCTCGTAGCGCACCGCCAGCCCCTCCGTGAACCAATGCGGCACCTTCCCGTTCGTCTGCTGCAGGTTGAAGACGTGTACCAACTCGTGCCGGATCACGCGGTTCCAGTTGAACAGCTTCGTGATCTTGGCCGTGTCGTGCGGCGACACCATCGCCACCAGCGGGCCAGTGCAGGCGCCGATCGTGTGCAAATCGGGCACCGCGACGATGCGGCCGCTGAACATGTCGTGACGCTTGAAAATCTGAATCTGGAACGGCCCCTCCGGGCGATAGTCGAACTGATCGGCCAGCTCGTTATAAATGTCTTCGAGATAACTCGCCATGAAGTTCGCCAGCACCGTATCGTTTTTCTTGTCGAATCGGACGATGAAGTGCTTGGTCTTGAGCGTGTCGTATTTTTCGAGATGATCGAGAACTTTCAGCGAATTGCTGACGCGGATGTTGAACGGGTCGGCTTCGAGCCCGCTTTCGAGCACCTTCTTCGCCTCCGCTTCCTTGGCCATGCGCATGTAGAGCATGCCTAAGCCGGTCTGCGCCTCGGCGAATTTCGGCTGCATCTTGATCGCGAGGTTGTAATACTTCTCGGCGTCGGCGCTGAACTTGCGCTGGTCGAGCAAGCTGGCGAGATCGGTGTAGAAGGTGTAGCAATTCGGATTGTTCGTCTGGGCTTCCTTAATAAGCGTCTGGAAATCGTTCTGATTGTTCTGGGCGTAATAGCACGCGGCGATGCGGGCCAAGGTCGCTTCATCGCGCGGATTGACTGCGCGGGCCTTGACCAGCCGTTTCATGGCAGCGTCGGTTTCGCTGGAGAACCAGTGGACATCGGCCATCAGGCACAGCGCCGGCACATAATTCGGATTGACCTTGAGCGCCTGTGTGGCGAATTTGTCCGCGTCCTTGAATTCCATCTGGCTCGCCGCCATCTGCCCCTTACAGACGAGCACCTCCGCCGGCTGCAGCGTCATCGCCAGCGCACGCTCGAACGCCCGAAAGGCGGCCGGCTTGTTGTGCTTGTCCATGAAGACCCGGCCCGCCTCGTATTCGCCCTGCCAGTAGCCCTTCTCGGCCTTGGATGCTTCCTGGAAATAGTTGCTGACAACGGTTTGATATTCATCGGTGATGTGGTGATACCGGGCGCGCTCCAGCCCCGCCAGGCCGGCGAGGACCAGCTCGTCCGGATCGGTGATGTTCTTCGTTTGCGAGGTCTTGATGAACCAGAGATATTGATCGTCGGCTTTCTTGAATTGGCCACGATCGCGCAGCACCTCGGCGAGCACCCAGTGGGCGAGGAAATTCTCCTTGTTCGCGGCAAGCGCCGCCTGGGCCGCCTTCTCCGCTTCATCCCAGCGGCCGCGCAAATGGAACAATTCCGCCTGGCGGGCCAGCAAGTCGGCGTCCTTGGGCATTTCCTTGAGGGCCGCGTCCACCGCCTTCATCGCCTTGTCGTATTCCCCCTTGCTTTCGAGGGCCCGGCTCAAACCAAGTGTGGCGGCCTGGCGCAGCTTGACATCCTTGACCAGCGTCTCATACATCTCCCTCGCCTCGGAGTAATAGCCCTCCAGCCATGCCTTGCGGGCTTCCTTAAGCGTGGGCTGGGCGCGCGCGAAGCCAACGAGAAACAAGCAGGCGATCAATGCGCTGAGGTGTTTCATGGAGTTGCCTCTGTTTAGCCGGCGAGCTTGCTCGCCGCGACGTGTCGCGCGCACGGCGAGCAAGCTCGCCGGCTAAACGCGGCATCTCATTCACCTTAGCCATCGGACAGCCAAAACGCAAGAATCGCCTGGCCTCTATTGCCCGAATTTTCCAATTTTGCTAGACCATGTTAGCGATCCGTATTATGGAGGCTCCTATGATTCCCATCGATTTGAGCGGCAAGTTAGCACTCGTTACCGGCGTCGGCGACGATCGCGGCTTCGCCTGGTATATCGCTAAGGCCCTCAACGCCGCCGGCGCCAAGATCGTCCTCGCCAGCCATCCGCGCCTATGCAACGTCGTCACCAATATCCTCGAGCGCGATCTCGACCAGAAAGAGCGCATGCTCCCCTTCGGCGCCGGCGAGCTCAAGGTCGAAAAGGTCATCCCCTGCGATGTCGAGCACGACACCATGGCCGACGTTGACGAAAAGAAGCGCGAGGACAAGCGATTCGCCAAGCACGGCGATTACAGCATCCAAGGATTGGCGAGCGTCATCGGCAAGGACTTCGGCGCCGTCGATATCCTGATCCACGCCGTCGCCTTCAGCTCCGAGATCAAGAACCGCGCGGTTGATACCAGCCGGAAGGCGTATTTGCAAGCACTGAGCATCAGCGCGTTTTCACTGACGAGCCTTTTGAAGGCGATGCAGCCGTATATGGAGAATCGCCCGGACGGCGCCTCAGCGGTTGCCCTCAGCTACCTCGGCGGCGATCGCGTGGTGCCGCACTACGGCGGCGGCATGTCCACGGCGAAGGCGGCCCTGCAAATCGACGCCAAACAGCTGGCGAGCAACCTGGGGCCGAAGAACATCCGCGTCAACATTATCTCGGCGGGGCCGTACGCGTCGCGCGCCGCCTCGGCCATCGGCGACATCGACGAGATGGTCCGCCACTCTGCCGCCTGCTCGCCATTGCCGCGCGGCATCTTGCCGGAGGAAGTCGCCAATACGACAGCGTTCCTGTGCAGTCCGCTCGCGTCGGCCATCACCGGGCACGTGCTTTATGTCGATTGCGGGTACAACGTGATGGGGGTTTTTCCGAGGGAATAAGCCGAACGGGCGTGGTGAGGAAGCCCGGCACGAAAGCACATCAGGCAGCCTGGGAACTCTACCCCACCTTCATTTCAAGGAGACCTTCACGCCGAATACGTCTTCAGCGATACTCCGGGTGAGCGGCCCGGGCGGTTTCAGGCCGCTGGAGCTTTGCACCATCTCGAAGCCAAGGATGCCCACCAAGACCATGACGATCACGCACGGCAGCATGAAGATGACGGGCAAGATGCCCCACGGCGCCGGCGGGATCAACTTTTCCTTGACGACGGTTTCGCGCTTGACCCGGACCTTGCTCGATTCGGTCTCGACCTCGACATCTTCGCCGTCGCCATCCTCGACTTCCACGTCCTCGTCAAGGTCGGCGAAATCGCTTGATTCCTCATCGACATCGACATCATCGGCAACTGCAGCGTCATCATCGGCGACGGTCTCGGCGTCCTCATCATCGAGGGCGACCACCTGACTGCCCGATTCGTCTTCGGGGGCTAAATCGGAATCGTCGAGGGCCAAATCGAAGTCGGAACTTTCCAGCTCCGAGTCGGCCACGGCGGCATCATCGCTTTCGTCGAGTGCGGGGACCTCGAAATCGGTGTCGAAGATGTCCTGTTCATCGCTGGAGTCGCCCGCCTTCTTCTTGCGCGACTTGACCTGCGGCTTGGCGGCTTCCTCGTCGGTCGCGATGTTGCCGCTGTCGTCGAGCGTCAACTCGAATTCGCTGCTGTCGCCGGCGGCCCCTTCGCCACTATCTTGCAGGTTGATCTCGAAACTGCTGTCGCCCGATGGCGTTTCCGAAACAAGGGGGGAATCCGCATCGGAGTCAATGCTTAGCTCGAACTCACTGCTGTCACCGGTGGCCTCGACTGCCTTGTTCTTTTTCTTCGGCTTCGGCGTCTTCCCGGCTTGCAGTTCGAGTCCGCTGTCGGAATCCTCGACAGGCCTCGACTTCTGCGGCCTGGGGGTGTCTTCGGGTTCCAGGCTCAGATCGAAATCGCTGGAATCCTGTCCCTCCTCCAGGGAGATGCCGGCATCGGCGGGCTCATTCAGCCTCAGACCGCTGGTGGCGCTGGTGAGCTCGGTGTTCCCGTCGTCGTGGATGGCATGTTCGTCGTCGGAGACTTCGAGGCTGAAATCCTTGCTCTCGCCTTCCAAAAGGATAGTGCCGTCCTCGGCGGGAGCGAGATCAAAATCGCTGCTATCGTCTTTTTTGGCCCCGTGCGCCGCGAGATCGAAATCGCTGCTGTCGTCCTCCGGCTTGACGCCTTGAGCGGCCAGATCGAAATCGCTGCTGTCGGCGGGATCGGATTTAGCCTGCCTCGGGGTTTTCGTTTCAGCTTCCTTGAACTCGGAGGGAAGTTCCAGATCGGAATCGGAAAGCTCGAACGGCGAAGTCGTGGGCAGCTTCAATTCCGATTTAGCTTTCAGCTTGGTGGCGGGTTTGTCTTTTTCCTCTTCTTGCTTTTTGAGGATTTCCTCGTCGAGGTTGATCTCCTCGGTGAGGTGCAGGTCGCCTTCGCCGGAATCGGCGGGGGGAGCTCGACTTTTTCGAGCCGGACGTTGCTGTCGGTGTCGGAAGATTCACCGGGTCCGCCGAGGGGCACGTCGTCGGAAGCGCCGAGCAGCTTGACATCGCTGTCGTCGTCGAGGGGGACGAGGCGAACGCCGCTGTCGAGCGGCTGGGGAGTGTTGCCGGGGCGTGGCGAGGAATGCCTGGTCCCGGAGGCGGACTCTCTGACCTTGGCGCCGGAGCCAGCGCCAGCTGGGACGCGCGCTTCACGGAGGAGGCACCCGAATGAATGCCGGTGCGCGGCTTGAGTGGATCGGGAGATATCTTGACGTCGCTATCGGTCGGCTTGCCGGCGGCGCTGGCTTCCTTGGGAACGGAAAAGGTGACATCGCTGCCGTCGGCAACCAGGCGGACATCGCTATCGCTGCCGATCTTCGGGGTGCTCGGCCTCTTGCCCTTGGAACTGGGCTTGCTCTTGGAGCCGCTGGACGGCCCCGGCAGGTCCGCGCCGAGATCGACGCTTTCGTCAATATCGAAATCAAAGACTTCGGGCACGCCCTCGGCTTTGGCGGGCGTCTTCGGGGAAATCGCCGATTTTTTCTTCAGTCCAGACCGCGGCGAGGAGGACGACTTGGGCATGGGCAGGGAGGCGTCGCCGAGCACGAGTTCCGGGTCGGTGGAGACGCCGCGTTTGCGAGCGAGTTCCTGGATGTCCTGAATGCGAAAACGCAGGGTGCCGCGATCCTGGAAAGAGCGGATTTGCCCCTTCTGCGCCATCTGCTTCAACTCGTCAACCGGCATGCCGAGGAACTGAGACGCTTCAGTGAGCGTGTAGTAGCCCTGAGCCATTGCGACACCTTGATCAGACTGGGGATGCTCTAAGAATGCGTGCGGAGAATCTCCTACATCTTTTCCATTCTATCACTATCGATTGTAATGCGATAGCACTCCAGTGCAAGACGAAAGCGATTTTGGCTCGGCCGAACCGATTAGACAATGCGTGCCGGTTGCGCGGTCAAGGTAAAAGGAAAAAGGAAAAAGTAGAGGCAAGGAACCTCCACCTTTTCCTTTTTACTTTCCATTGCTGGATCACAGCACTTCGATTTCATTCGCGATGATGGGCATGTCCGCCAACTCCATGGCGGCGTGCTGGGCGAGTTGCTTGGCGTGATAGGTTGCTGTGCGCCCTGCAAGATGAGGCCATCCGCCAGGAAAATGACGCGGAGATCACGGACGCGGTTGCCGATTCGCCGCAATAGCATCCCTTCCAGGCGTTCCTCCTGCGAAAGCATCTTCGTCTCGAGTACGTTGGCGCTCATGAAACCACCCGCTCTAATAAAAGAAGTTGAACCTGCCCACCTACCATGATGGAAGGTTATCTGCCGATTGTTCGAGTACTCGCTGGTTTGCCTGTTGGCCAAGGAAGCGGGGCCGTACAACTTTTCCCCGCGGCACTCTTCCACGATCCCCATCTCCAGGAGAGGAAGAAGAAACCTTGCCTTCATGGTTCGGTTCAACCCGGCTATCTCAGCCGGGCCACGCATCCAGCGTCGTTGCTTGATATAAACCTAACCGCCTTCACTGTCTCTGTCAACGAATAACTTTACACAATCGAAAAATTTTTCCCAATCTCCGTAAGGGAGTCACCGGCCGTGCGGATTGCAGCGCCAATGCGGCTTTTTCACGCTCAAATCTCGAACAGCTCGGCCAGGCCCGCGCCGGCAATTTGCTGGCCGGTGACATATTCCCCCTTTTCGGTCCAGGCGCGGACTTGCTGCTCGGCCCCGGCGAAGAGGCGGATCTGCAGGTCGTCCATCTCGCGTTCCATGTTTTCGAAATGCCTCGACCACAGCGTTGCCTCGCGTGCCTCGACGCGCTTGTCGCTCTGCCAGCGCATGCGATGAAACAACAGCGTGCTGTAGCGAGTCACCAACCGTTTTTGGCAAGCGGCAAAGATCAGCAGCGATGCGGACGAGCACTCCCCGAGGACAATGCCGGTGCATTGCAGATCGCGGCGGCGCATCAATGTGGTGACGGCGAGAGCCCCGTAGACGCTGCCGCCCATGCTGTCGATGTAGAAGACGCATTCGCGCCGGGGCTTGGCATCGAGAATCTCTCGGATGACATCGCGTTCCCAATCATCGACGTCGCCGATCAGCGCGAATTCAAGCGGTTTCTTGCTTTTCTTGTCGGTGGTCATGTCGTCAGGCATCCCTCGCTGGCGCGTCGGGCTCAGGACCGTCAAGGTCGGGTGTTGCCGATTGGTCCGATTGTTCTTTCAAGCTGTCGCAGCAATGGATTTCGCCCTGCCCTTCGCATTCGGGGCAGGGGATGAGCTGTCCCTGGAAGAAGAACAGCCGTCGACCACTGCAAAGCGGACAGAGCATAGGTTCCCTTTGGGCGCGTTACTTCTTGACCTGCCCCGCGAGAAAGGCCGCCACCTCCGCCGGTGACGACGGCTCCGCGCGGGCATTCTTGCCGTAAATGCGATCGAGTGCGACTTGATCGACGCGACGGTTGAGGCCATCGACCAGGGCTTCCATCAGCAGCTCGTGTTTCGCATTGGCCGCGGCGAGGGTATCCAAATCGCAGGACGGGAGAACGCCGGGGATTACCGCGTCGTGCGGAACATAGGAGAACGGGCTGTCGAGAACGGAACGGTAGCTGAGCAGGCCGCCACGCACGTAGACCGCCTTCACCTTCTCGCCCCCGTAAAGGCCACCCAGCAATGCCAGCAAGCCGCCCATCGGCTCGGATTGCCGCGGCATGTTGCTGACATCGAGCGGCTTGGCGAAATTCATCTTCGGATCGTTCGGCTCGGAAAATGAATCTCCCCACAGCGAGATCGAGTTGTAGCCCAGGTGCGGCAGCGCGTTCATGACATCCATAAGCTCCTGCAGCTGGACGCCGGGCACGGTTTGGCCGTGCATCAGCAGCGACGCGGAATACGCGGTCCCGCCACTCTGCCGGCCGCGCCCGTCCGCTGCGGTTTCGCCGGTGCCGCGCAGATCGATCAGGCAGACGGCTACATTTTTCGAGTGCAATTCGGCGATGATCTCCGCACGATGCTTGAGGAATCCCGCCTTGCCATCCTGAGCGACGGCGATGACGACGTGCGTGATCTTGGCACTTCTGTTCCGCGGCAGAATGACAATCGGTACGCCGCGAAGCCTCAGTCTCTGAAAATCTTCGAAAGGGGGCGATCCCGTTCGCCAAGAACGAGCTGGCCCGCTGCTTTGCTCGAGCACATGCGCGAACAATGTCGGAATGCGCTTCAAATCCACGTCCTTGCTCGAGATGCAGAGTAGTTCAACCCAGCGTTCCTGCGCAAAACGCTTGTCGCGCGGTGCCGGCGGCAGACCTTGCAGAATCTCATGCAGCAACTTGGGCTTCAGCGTCTTTCGCACCTCCTCCGTCCAGCATTGCAATTCGCTCGCCTGGAATCGCTGCTTGTTCTCCGCCGGCATCGGCAAGCCGAACCATTTCGTCAACGTCGGATACATGCCCTTGCGCTGCTCGAAACCGATGTTGTTGCAATGGGTCGATTCGGGCGCCTTTCCTTTGACGGAGCCGCGGCCCTTGGTCCAGGCAAGTTTGTCGGCGGCGTCGTAGAAGCCCCAGATCTTTTGGAAGCGAGCCCAAACCGGATCGCGTTTTTCGTCCCAGGCGAATTCGTGGCCATAGATCAAGCCGCGCGGGGCGATCGAGCCGACGATGAGCCAGGGGAGGAAGCCATCGCGTGCGGAGAGTCGGAGGTTGCGTGTCGATTCCCAGCTGCCGCTGCCCATGTAGTCGAAGGCGAATTCGGCATCTTCGCCGAGCCTGGGGGTTTCCGGTTGCGGACCGCCGAAGTTGAACGGGGCCGCCGCTGTCACGCGCTTGTCGAGCGCGGCAAAGACGGCGCACGGATCGCCGCCGCCAGCCACCGAGCCGAATACCATGATCTTCGACTTGTCGATATTGGGCCGCTGATAGAGCACGTCAACGCCGCGCATCAAATCCCAGACCATCCAGCCCATCAGGCTCTCGCCGACCAGGCTCAATTGCAGCGCGCTGTTGTAACGGAAGCGATAATCCTGCCGGCTCACCTCGAATTTCTCGGGATAGGAAGTCGCATCGACGAACGGATGATTGCGCCGTTCGCCGTGACCGAGCATGTCGGGGATCAGCACCAGGCAACCCTGGCGCGCCGACATCAGGCCCATGTCTTGCAATTCGCCTTGCGTCTTCGGATTGTGATGGCTGTGCACGATGATGAAGCCCGGCATCGGCTTGTCGGCCTTGGCCGGCACATAGAGATTCGCCGTCACGAAAAAGCTCGGCCGGCTTTCGTAGATGATGCACTCGACCGTGCAGCCATCGGCTTGCAGCTTTTTGGTGGTGACGACCTTCACTTGCTTGGGCGCCTCCGGAAACTTGCCGAGCGAGTCGCGCAACTTGGCAAGGCGCACATCGCGGAATTTCTCCCAGTCGTCTCTCGTCTTGATGGCACGCCAGGCTTCGACATCCTTCTTGTTCACGTC
Organism: uncultured Planctomycetota bacterium; assembly: GCA_963767835.1. Classification (GTDB taxonomy): domain Bacteria; phylum Planctomycetota; class Planctomycetia; order Gemmatales; family Gemmataceae; genus SIAQ01. Next base: position 81,176 of record CAVYFY010000031.1, on the reverse strand, counting down.
ATCGCGCATTTGCCGCAGCGATTCCGAGCGCAGTTTGGCGTCGGCGGAATCGGGCTTGAAGACGCGGGCATCGAACTTGCGCAACGCGTCGATAAGCTCCTTGTTTTTTTCCTGAGCGACCACAACAGGCGCGACAAGCAGCAATGAAACGATGGCAGCGGCATATCGCATGGCAACTCCCCTTTGGCGAGCCGAGCCGCGTAAGCGGCCGGTTTCTGCGTCCTGCAACCGGCTCCTTACGGAGCACGGCTCGCCAGATCAATTCATGTGAGTTTATCCGGGTGATTGGCGACATACCAGCGAATTTGCCGGGCCAGGCCGAGGAGCACCTTGACCTCCATGTCATTGAGCCTCGCCTTGCCGAGCAGATGCCGAACCGCGTGCATGAGCGCCTGCGCCTTGTCGCCGTAAAGAAAATGGATTTCTTCCAGGGCCGTTTGAAGCTGGCGAAACATCTGGTCCTGTGTTTCGATCGTGGCACTTTCCCAAGCCGCCGCCCTGGACGGCGGCACCCGACCGCCAGGCGGTCGGCTTGGCGAATGCCATGCCTTGTGCAATTCGTAAACGCAGATCGCGGCCGCCTGGGCGAGATTGAGCGACGCATACTCCGCCGACGTCGGAATCTGGATCAGATATTGGCAACGCGTGACGATCTCGTCCGGCAGCCCCGTCGGCTCCGGCCCGAACAGCAGCGCCGCCGGCCGGTCCTGCCGCAGCGCCTCCACCATGTGCGGCAGGATCGCATCGGGCGGCCCGACGTTTTGCTGGCGAAACAGCCCGCCGCTCCGGGCCGACGTGCCGACGACCAGCACACAATCGTTGATCGCCTCGCTCAAATCGGCGACGATGCGGGCCCCATTGAGAATCGGCTCCCCGTGCGTGGACATCTGCATGGCGTTTTGGTCCGCACGATCGGCAATCGGGTTGACGAGCACCAGATCGCGCAGGCCGAAGTTGCACATGATGCGAGCCGTCGCCCCGAGATTGCCGGGGTAGTGCGTTTCGATCAGGACAATGCGCGCATGTTCGAGGGACATGTTGTAGAAGTATGATTTTGGCGTGAAACGAATTCTTGGCAGCGAATCCCTTGGCGCCCAATGTGTTACGTCGATTCGTTTCACACACAGCCACACACCTCCTGGACGCAACGAATCAGTCGGGCCCAGCGGGTGAAAAATGCACAACCGAGCTTGCAATCGGCGCTATTCGTTGCCGGCCGCCCTCAGGGCCATTTCCTTGCACCTCTTCAGATCGAGCTTGCCTGAACCAAGGATCGGCAACTCCGCGACCTGGAAGAAATCACGCTGGCTGGGGATGTAGATGTTCGGCAAGCCACGCTCGTTGAGCTGCTTCCATAGCTCTTGCGGCGTCGTGTCCAGCAGCGGCACGTGCAGGACGATGATGCGCTCCCCCTTCTTGGCGTCGGGAATTGCGGTGACGGCACAGACCTTATCGTTGGTCTTGAGGATCGCGTGCAGCTCTTCCTCGACTTTCTCAAGCGGCACCATCTCGCCGCCCACCTTGGCGAACCGCTCCTCGCGGCCGGTAATCGTGATGAAGCCCTCCTCGTCGATGAAGGCCAAATCGCCGGTGATGTACCAGCCGCCGTCGATGATCTTTTTTTGCGTCAGATCGTCGCGGCCCAGGTAGCCCTTCATGACGTTGGCGCCGTACATGAGCAGAAAGCCCTCCTGGCCGGGGGGTAGTTCCTGGAAGGTGGCGCGCTGGACGACGCGGGCGGCGACGCCGGGGATGGGCATGCCGATGGTGCCGGCCTTATGGCCAAGCTGGCGCACGTTGCCTTCCACGTAGTCGAGAACATTGGCGGCCGCCACCGGCGACAGTTCTGTGCAGCCGTACCCCTCGAGCGGTTCGACGCCGAATTTTTGCTTGAATTCCTGCGCAGCGCCGGTGGCATCTTCTCGGCCCCACAGACGAGAAGCCGCAGCGACTTGAACTCGTCCGCCTCGCAGCGCCGCAAATAGGTTCGCAAAAATGTGGGCGTCGAGACGAAGATAGTGCATTGATGCTTCTTGCACAACTCGCCGATCTCGCGCGCTTGCAATGGGTTGGCGTGAAACACGGTCGAGGCGCCTACTTGCAACGGCAGCCATAAGCTCACGGTGTAGCCGAAGCTGTGGAAGAAAGGCAAGATGCTCAGAAGCCGATCGCGTGGCCGGGGATCGTAAGCCTGGATGCTGGATTCGACATTGGCGGCGATATTGCTGTGCGTGAGCATGACGCCTTTGGGGTCGCCGGTCGAGCCGCTGGAGAAGATGATCGTGCACAGGTTATCAATGCGGTGCCTGCCCAGGCCCATGAGCAAGTATTCGTGAATGATGCCGGGGATCAAGATGATGCCGAGCAACGCAAGGATGCGCTCGGCTTTGCCGATGTCCTTGCGGAAATCTTCGAGATAGATGAGTTCGACGCCGGGGCCGGGATCGATGGGGAGCTTGTGGGCGAAAATCTTGGAGGTGATGACTTTCGTGATCTTGCACTGCTGGATCGACGCTTGCACGATGGCCGGGGCGGAGGTGTAGTTGAGGTTAACGGAGACTTTGTCCATGCAGGCCAGACAGATATTGGTGATTGCCCCGCCGGCGCTGGGAGGCAGCCAGACGCCGACCATAGGATCGCCGCCGAGCACCGGCTTCAATCGTTTCAAGAGTATTTTGACACCAGCGAGGCTTTCGCCATAGTTAATCTCGGGCTTGGCGGAATTCATGTCGATGAAGCAAGAGCGAAACGGATGCGCCACTGCCTGGCGCACGAACTGGCGGTGCACCGGCTTGCGATCGTGAGATCGCCGGATGGCAGACTCGGCGGACAAGAGCTGGATCGCTTGCCGCACCGTGAAGGCGCCGGCGGTCGGGGGAAGCGGTTTGCCGGCGCTGACGTAAACGACGTAGGGCAACAGCTTCGGCAGCTTCCAGAAGAATTTCCCTCCCTGGTAACTGAAGATGCTGCCCCACACGTGATCCATGCAGAGCGGCACAATCGGCGCAGGGCTCCGCTTGACGATTTGCTCGAACCCACGTTGGAAAGGCAACAGAAAGCCGGTGCGCGTGATCCCCCCTTCGGCGAAAATGCACACGACCTCCCCGTTGGCCAGCGCCTCGCCCGCGGTCCGCAACGCCTGGATGATGGCGCGCGGTCCGGCCGTCCCCTGAATCGGGATGACATTGGCAAGCCGCAGAAGGAGACGCAAGAACGGCAACTTGGCGTACGGCGCCCAGACCAGAAAGCGGATGCGGCGTTTTTGTGTCGCCATGATCGCCAAGGGATCGATGTAGCTGACATGATTGGCGACCAGCAAGGCCGGGCCGGTTTCGGGAATGTTGCCCAGGCCGTGGAAGCGCACGCGGTAAAGAGTGTGCATCAAGATCCACAGCGGAATCCGAATCAGCACCGCATGGCGAACCGTATTCGAAATGGCGCACAGGCAGACCAGGGCGATCAGGCCAACCCACCAGTAATCCGCGAGAATGTCCCCGAAGTTTTGCGGATCGGATGCAAAAAGAATTCCCACGCGCGGCTCCAACGCGGATTTGTTTAGTCAAGGCTAACGTGTGAAGCGTAATCATCCTTTCCAGCGTCGTCAAGAGTGTGGCTGCCGGATTGCCAAGAATTGCGGTTGCGGAAAGGATGCGATGTCGGTATACGTCGCGCACGCGGTCGATTACGCAAACATTTTCAAGCGATTTCGGGGGGGGCTATGTCCTGGCGCGCCCGTCTCAGCCCGATTCTGGATAACCATCGCATCACGCACGGCCTGGACGACGCCGAGGCCCGAATGCTGATCGATTGGCTCGTCGCACGCGCGGAGAAAACGGACGTGGAGGCCGAAGTACGGCGTTCGTGTTTGCGGGCTCGCGCCATGGCGCGATTCGTCTCACTTTGGTGCCACCAGCGCCTGGCATGCGCCGCGTTGCAACTGGCAGCTACGGAGCGCTTCGCGTGGCCATTGCCAACCGAGGAGATGGAAGCGAGCGACCTTATGCACGAGATTTTGGCATGGGAAGACGCTGAAGCAGGTTTCGATCCACCTCTCTTTCCGGGAGATGGGCTGGGGTGAGGAAAAAAAAACATCCCTCTCCCGGAAAGAGAGGAGGGTTTGAACGGCCGCTAAGCAACGCTTGGGAAATAACTTCCCGGTTTCGTAGTGCGGGCTTCAGCCCGTTTCTGCCGACGACGGGCTGAAGCCCGCACTATGGAATGACGATATCGGGAAGTTATTCCTCAAGCGACACTAAGAAGAATCGTAAGATGACTCGGCCATGAATGATGTTGCCGACGAAATCCCGCAAATCAAGCCGCCGGCGGCCTGGGCCATCGCCCTGGCCTTCGGCATTCTCTTTCTCTCCTGGGGCACGACCTACAAGGCGACCAGCATCGCCATGAAAGAAGAGGACCTGCCCCCTGCCCTCTTCGGCGGCCTGCGCCTGTTCCTTGCCGGCTCAATCCTGCTCACTTACCAGCTGATCCGCCGCCAGCCGTTGCGCTGCGCCGCCAGGAAGTCGTCAGCCTGGTCATCGTGAGTTGGTTTCTCTTCCTGGGGGCGAACTTCCTCATCAATTGCGGGCAGAAGCGGATCGACAGCGGCGTTTCCGCCATCCTCGTCGCGACCACGCCGCTATGGATCGGCCTGTTCGGCATGTTCTGGCCGCACGGCGAACGCCTCACCCTGCGCGGCTGGCTCGGCCTGGTCATCGGCTTTGTCGGCATCGTCTTGACGCTTGGACAGCAGCTCATCGAATCCGCAGCCGACTTTCTAACGCTCGCACCCGCGCACCAGGCCGCCAGCAATCCATTTGCCGATCCCCATGCACTTTTCATCCTGGGCTCGGCCGCCTCCTGGGCGCTTGGCTCGCTCGTATCGCACCAGGCCGCCTTCAAGATTCCACACCTCACCTCCGCCGGCTATCAGATGCTCTTCGGCGGCGGCAGCCAGGTCGTGCTCGGCACGATCCTCGGCGAATGGCGGCAGATCCCCGAATTGAACCTCCGCATCTTCGGCTGCTTCGTCTATCTTTTGATTTTCGGCTCCCTGCTCGGATTCGTCGCGTTCAATTGGCTCCTCGGCCACGTCTCCACCGCCAAGGTCGGCACCTATGCCTATGTCAATCCCGTCATCGCCGTCTTCGTCGGCTTGTGCTTCGGCGAAGAAATGAGCGGCTGGATTTTCGCCGGCATCGCGGTCATCTTGCTCGGCGTCTATTTGGTGCGCCGCGACCACGCCCCAACCGAAGAGATCGAGATGGAACCGGACTGAAGCGATTTCCTTCGGGATAGGAGCTGATGAATGCCAAAAAGCAAGACCGCACCGACCGGCCAGCCGACCCACGGCAAGATTGCCAGCCATGAAGGCAATGGCTCAGCGGCTTCCAGCTCGAAGCAAACTTGTGACTTTCCCAGGGCCCCCTCGATGGAAACCTCAACCGAGTACCAACCTGGATCGGGTAAGTCGAGAATGGCTGCGTAATAAAGCTTGTTGGTCGCTGCCTCGGTGGTGGCAGGATGATGGATGGCCACGCCGGGGAAGTCGCGCGATGCTGCTTCGATGGAGACCTGTACGTTCGACGCCAACTCCCCCGTGGCAGCGTCCTGGACAAGCACACTGACGTCCACCGGGCCGGCGCGCACAACGGTCGGCGCCGTAAAGACGGTAATCCGGTAGTTGCCCCGTTGCTCCGACAGACGCAGCACACCGCCGTCTGCCGCCGCCCGTGACGGCGCCAGAAACAATGCCAATACAAGAAGAACGCAGCGTGCCATGGTCCCGTCGCTTTCCAGGCGCTACCTCTCCAGAGTGCCGCGCATCTGCATCGGTTGAAAAACGATCCAGATGCCTGCGCTGAACAGCAGCGCGATCAGCACCGCCCACGGCGCCAGCGCCCGCAAGGCTTGCGACATGCTGGCGGACTGGCTGAGGGCGATTCGGTAACCGGCGTATAGCGATAGCAGCAGGCCCAAATCGAGGATGAAAACCTCCAGGTACGCAATCCAGTCCGCGCTGGGCCGGCAGCAATCGGCTCCCCATTGGGGCGATCCGAAAGCCGACGAGCCGAGCTCCATTACGAAACGCTGGGCTGCGGGAACCGCCGTGTCATAGCTCGTCAACAGGTGAAAGCTGTAATGGGCCAGCCACATGCTGAAACCAAGCGGAACCAGAGCGTACGAATAGCGCGTCGCCACCCCGATCCAACTGGCCGGGAGTTGGCCCCACCGGCGGCCGAGCACGGCCGCGCCGCCGACCGCCAACGCCGGCAGCACGAGAAGCCCGAGAAGGTAGAACATGGTGGTTGCCAACAGCGGCGAGCGCAGGCTCAGCAATGAACTCAGCCGGTCTCGCCCTTCCTGGATTGGTCCGACCATCCCCGCTGCATTGACAAAAGCGCCGAATACCAAGACCACGACCAGGACCGCCAGGTCGGGGCGTTTGCCAAATGGGCCGACGCCGGAGCGCGGGCCGTCATGCCAGAGATCGCTGCCGGGCAGTTCGGCGGGCATGCCGATGTTGTCATGCGGACAGGCGTGGATGCAGTCGAGGCAGAACGTGCAATCCATGTTGCCCGATTTACGCGGCTGAAACAGGTGCAGTTCGCAGCCCGGAATGCCGTCGTGTCCGCGGATGCAGTCCTTGGTCTGGCACTTCGCGCAAACTTCCGGATCGCGAACCTTGAGCTGCAGCGGCGACATCAACGACTGCACGAAGTTGAACTGGCCGATGGGGCAGACAAATTTACAAAAAGCGGCGCCGCGAAAGAAGCCGTCGATGACAAGAGCCAGGGTGAAGTAACTGAGCGCGAACCACGCCGTCCACCACGGGCTGTCCCACAGACTGAATGCCTCGTAGGCCCACAAAAACACGATGAGCAACGCCACCGCCAGCCATTTGCTCCGCAGCCAGTGCGGCCAACTCCGGCCCGTCGGCAGCCAGCGGCGGGCCAGCGTCCTGGGCAGCAGGAACGGACACGCCATGCAAAAGACATTGCCCGCCGCCAGCAAGCCCAAAATCAAAAGCCCACGCCAATGAATCCAGGGCAGCACGCCGGCGAGATTCATGGCGCCGACCTGCGGCCCACGCAATCCATCCAAAATCAGAATCCCCGCCAGCGCCGCCAGCGGCAACTGCACGGCGAGCCGCGCATGCCGCCATTTCAGGAACCGGCCCAGCAATGGAACACGCAACAGATCGAACAAGGGGGGAGGGGTGACTGGCGCGGGGCGAGAAACCATCGGCAACGAGATCCGCCGTCCTTCGATTGGAAGCTCTTCCCTTGCCCCTCGACTCTCGCCCCATGCCCCTCGCTCCAAAAGTCGAAAGCCGATCGTGAACAAGGGCACGAGAAAGAGCACGGAGCCGGGGACCCACATGAGCACGCCGGCCGCCGATTGATCCTCCAGGGCCGTGAGCCCGCCAAGCCGTGGGACGTGGAGATAGTGCGGATACAGAACCTGGTTCGAGAACGTCAGCAGAGCCGATAGAACCGTGTTCTGCACGTCGGCCAGAATCAAGTACGGCAACAAAAGCCAGCGTGACCAGCGCGGGTGGCTAGGATACGGTCGGATGACGGGATACCAAAACACCAGTCCCGCGGCCAGGAAACAGGCATGCTGCAAATAATGCCAGCCCGCTGAGCCGAGGGCGAGCTCGTAAGCGGCGGGCATGTGCCACAGCCAGGTGGCCGCGATAAAAAGAGGCAGGGCCGTCGCGGGGTGGGTTAGCCAGGCAAAGAGCGCCTGCCAGAGCCGGGCGCCGAAACAGCGGCGCGATCCAGTAGCTGCGCACTGGCTGCGGCAGACCCCGCAGAAACGGAAACAACGGCGCTCCCAACCAGAGAAGCGGCGGGGCGGCCATCATGAGCAGCAGGTGCTGGAGCATATGGACTTGCAAGAGCAGTGGGGCGAATGGCTCGATCGGCGACGCCAGGGCCAGGAAGATGGCCGCCAATCCTCCAAAAAAGGCAGCGAGCTGAGCGGCGTGCCAGCGCCGTGGATTTCGCCGGCGCAGCCCCAACCAGCCGCGCAGGTAAATGCCGGCGGTCAGGCCGAGAACCGCGAAAAGCCACGGGTCGAAGGGCCAGGAGCGCAGAAAGGCGTCGAGTGTGGGACTCATGGCTGCTTCTTTCCGGACGCGGTCTTCGGAGGGTCCAGGGGCCGAAGGCTGGCGAGGAAATCAACCAGGGCGGTCATTTCGTCGGGGCCGATCTGTTTACCGTAGGCCGGCATGTTGCCGCCGCCGGGCGTGCCGTTGCTGACTTGCTCGATGAGTTGGCCGGCGGTCAGGCGTGCGCCGACCTCGGTCAGGTCCGGGCCGCGCTTGCCGCCGCTGCCTGTCAACGCGTGACAGTTGCGGCAATCCTTGTTCTGAAAGACGACGGCCCCCTGGAGTTGCCGTGGCGTGCTGCGGCGCATGATGTCCTCCGGGATCGGTTCGCCGCACCAGGCGGACATTTGCGGCGACCACGGGGCGGTTGCCCCCTGGTACGTCAAGGCGCCGAAGACGGTCAAGGCCACGATCACCGCCAGGACGGCCAGCGGTCGCCGGCTCGGAGCGCGTTCGCCGCGGTTGGACACGAACGGCACGAGGAACAACGCAAAGATCAAGACGACCGGAAACACCAGAATGATGAACGTCTCGGCCCACGACGGACTGAGCGACAGAAGTCCGAATAGCCAGAGGAATGGCCATTCGGGCCGCGGATTGGCGCCCCCCAGAATCGGATTGGGCGGGGCAGTCGGGCCCTTGGGCCCGAGCACCGCGGCCAGTACGACCACCACGATGACGGCGACGGCGGAGAAAATAATGTCCTTCCGCATCGCCTCGCCCAGGAACGGCACACCGGCATTCAGCTCCCGCTGATATTGTGCGTCGTAGGTTTTCGGATCGACCGGCTCGCCTGGCACGGGGGGCGCGCTGACGCCCTTCTTGATCACGAGCCAAAGGTGGATGGCCAAAACCAGCAGCAGCAAGCCGGGGATGACGAAAACATGCAGCGTGAAGAATCGGCTCAATCCGCCGCTGCCGATCACCGGCCCGCCCAGAAGCAGCTCCACGATCCACGGGCCCAGCACCGGCACTCTCCCGGCCATCGAGCCGGCGACCGCCAAGCCCCAATAGGCATCCGGATCCCACCGCAAAATCTGCCCGGAAAAGAACATCCCCATCGTAAGCAAAAGCAAAACGACGCCCGCGGTCCAAGTCAGCTCGCGCGGGTATTTGTAAGCCCCGTGCAGAAATACCTGCGTCATGTGCGCCACGACCAGGACGACCATGCCGGAACCGGCGTAATAGTGCAGCGCCCGCAGGAACCAACCGAGCGGCTGCTCGTAATTCAGGAACAGCAGACTTTCGTAAGCATTGTCAGCGGTCGGCACGTACACCAGCGCCAGGCCAATGCCGGTGATAATTTGGATCATGAGCAGCGTGAGCGACGCGCTGCCGAAGACGTACCACCAACCTTTCGGCCCCGCGATCGCTTGCGGGATCGGATGGCTCAACATCGGCCCCAACGCCGCGCAGACCCAGGCGAGATTCGAACCATGCTCCAACCGAGCGCAGCCAATTCTTCATGGCGGACTCCCTTTGATCGTCCGGAGTCGTAGGGTGGGTCGAACGAAGTGAGACCCACCATCCACCGGGGACGGTGGGCCTCCTCCGTTCGACCCACCCTACAAAACTCGTTTTGCCACTTGCAGCTCAGCAGTCATCCGTAACCAAAGGATCTTGCAAGGACGGATAATGCGGCGCCTGAATCTCCAGCCGGCCGCCATCCACGCGCCAGGCACAGCGGAACAGGCCGCGCGGCGGAGGTCCCGAAGCGCGCTCGCCGCTCGCATAGTAGACGCCCCCGTGACAGGGGCACATGAACAAGCCCGATTGCGGGAACCACGACACCGGGCAGCCCAGATGGGCGCAATTGACCGCGAAGACCAGAAACTGCGGCTCGCCGTGCTCGCCGGCGCCCAGGTTGCGGACATAAACGCCCGTCAGCGCGGTCATGCCGTCCCACGGCTGGCGGAGCGGATTCTCGAATGTCTTCAGCACTGTTTCGTTGACCGGAAACCGGTCGGCCTGATCCAGATCGACCCAGCGGACCGCATTTTTACGGACGCCGAAGAAATAGCCAACGAGTGGGACGGCCAAGGCGGTCGCGGCCACAGCGGACAGCGCGTAAGTCAACCATTGCAAGAAAGTCCGCCGCCCGGGCTGGGATCTGCAACCCTCGTCAGGCTTCTGTTCTGTCATTTTTCACCCCTCCAGGAAGCCAGCAGCGCGACCAGGTCGGTAATCTCCTGCCCCGACCAAATTCCCATCCACCCACCTTCGGCATAGCTAGGCATACCGAGATCGGGTCGGCCGGTGATGATGTAGCGGCGCAGAACTTGATCGCTGTTGAGGGCCAGGAAAACGGGGTCGTTGATGGCATTGACCGTTTTGTTTCCCTTCTCGATGCCGTGCCCATGCTTGCCGTGACAAGCGACACAAGCGCGGGCAAAGACCGTGGCCCCCTTTTCCTTATCGCCGGCACGGTTGCCATTCGCGTTTACTGGCGGCTCGCGATAAGGAGGCGCGCCGGCCGGCGGCTGTGCGGGCCGGCCCCATTTGGGAGAAATCCCCTTTGCGTCGGGCACAATTTCGACCTTGCCTACTTGTTCCTCGATGATCCCGTAAGGAAGGCCCTTGATTTCCTTCACCAAGACCCGGATTTGCGCCGCCGTCAATGTGCCGCCGTGTTCCTTGGCGAACGCGGGCATCAGCGTTTTTTTGCGTCCTCTGGCGATGACGCTTTCCAGTTCGTCCTCGGGAATGATGGCTCGGAAGAGCGGATCATTGAGCGGCGGCGCTGGGCCGAGGTTGCCGTCGGCGCCGTGGCATCCGGAGCAGTTCTGCTTGTACAGGGTAGCGAAATCGACGACCTGATCGGCCGGCACCGGCCGATCGGCGATCTTGGGCTTGCCCGGAAGATCGCAGCCGGACGCCAGCACCAGGATGGCAAATAGGCACCCTCTGTCGAACCTGGTCACGACCCACCCCCTATCTCGCCCCGGTCCGGACCGCTCCCGGCCGGCGGGATGTGGACCATCTCCGAGCGGAACACCACCAGCGCGGCCGTGACGCCGAAGACGAACTGCGAAACGATGAACCAGGGCCAGCTCACGTGATCCTGGAGCGCCTTGTTGACGACGCCCATGAGGCCGTAACTGATCCCTGTCCACACCATGGGCAGAAGCAGGCCGCCCCACGCGATCGGCGCCGGCATGGGGGGCAAGCGCGAGTGCACGATGGCGAACAGTACCCCGAAGGCCAGAGACAGAGCCGCATGCATCGCCGCCGCGACGACGAACCACTCGCCATGAAAGCTGCCTAGTTGGGCGGCTTCGACAGGCCGCACCATGCCGGCGAGGATGTTGATCGGATACCAGAAACCCTGACCGCTCGCCGCGGCCCATAAAAGCGCGGGCGCCGCCATCGCCACTCCGCCAACCCCGCCCCCCACCGCACCGGCGAGCACTGGGTGCAGCCGTTTCGCCCCGAGGACCACCGCCGGCATCGTGATTCCAAAGACGAACTGCGACACGATGAACCACGGCCAATTCACCTGCGCCGGCAATTCCGGATTGACGGCCTGCATCGCCGCGTAGCTCGCCCCGGTCCACACGATCGGCATCAGCACGCCACCCCAGGCAATTGGCCGCGGAATCGCCGGCAGCGTCGGCATCAATACGCCGTAAATCAGGCCAACCACCAGCGACATCACGACGTGAATGACGACCGCCGCCAGCAGCAGCGGGAGCCGAAAGTCCTCCAGTTCCGCAGGATTCCTGTCGCCGACTCCCGGCAGCACCATGCCGGCGAGCAGGTTGACGGGAAACCACACGCCGTGGCCGCTGAAGACACCCCAGAGCAAGGCAGGAACGGGCATCACCACGCCGCCGACGAGGCCCCCCTTGATCCCGGCCGAGATCGGATGGACGGATTCCGGCAGCCGTGCCCGATAACCGGGCATGCCGGCCCTTAGCTTTTCGACTGTCGGCCGCTCCGTCATCACCGGCGCGGGACGCCGCTCCCCTTCAACGCGCGGCTCGGGAAAGTGGCCCTGCCCGGGCAAGAGGGCCGTCACCCAGATGCCCAGGCCAGCGACCGTGACAAGAGCGCCCACCACCAAAAACGCCAACCCCATTGCCGCCCCCGCCGCCATGAGGATCACGCCCAATGACAGCACAAGCGGTGCGACCGTGGGACGAGGCATCTCGACGGAGTTGGGCGTTTCCGGCGGCGTTTCGGATTCGCTTGCCATTGTGCTCACCTTCCCACCAGGTAGACCACCGTGAATACCGCCACCCAGACGCCGTCCACGAAGTGCCAATACCAGGACGCCAATTCCACGCCGGCACCCTTCATCCGATGCCGCAGTGCCAGTCCGAGAATGATGAGCATGGTGATCACGCCAACCGTGACATGGAGGGCATGAAATCCGACCAGCGTGAAGTAGGTGGTCCCAAAGAGATTGCGGCTCATGGTCAGACCTTCGTCGAAGATGAGCGCATGCCATTCGTAAGCCGTGCCTGCCAGGAACGCGATTCCAAGCCCAATCGTGGCCGACCACCACATCAAGAACGCCGATCTCGACCCCAACCGCAGCGACTTCTCGGCCAGGTGGATGGTCGCGCTGCTGGACAAAAGGCAAATGGTCGTGCCGATCACCAGCGGCAACGAAAGCACCGCCGGCGTTGGGCCGCTTTGATCCGCACCCAGATACGCCAGATAAACCACGATCAGCGTGCTGAAGAATGCGACCTCCGAAACCAGGAAAGCGATCATTCCCCATTGAGGAGGGGTGAGTACTGGGTGCTGAATACTGAGTAAGGAGTGCTGAGCCGTATGAGATGACGCCAATACATTGCTCATGGTCGAGGCCTCCAACTTAGTACTTGTCACTCCGTACTCATAGTACTCATCACTAATTCACTGCTCGTACTTCCAGTCCGGATCATCCGGGTGCTTCAGATCCCACAGTGGGCGGCGGCTGCGCACCGTCGGGATCTCTTCGAAGTTGTACGCCGGCGGCGGCGAGGCGGTTCCCCACTCCAGCGTCCATGCGTCCCATGGGTCGGGGCCGGCGGGCTTGCCGTTCCGCAGCGAGGCGATCAGGTTGTAAACGAAGATCACGTAACTGGGAGCCTGCAGAATGGCGCCGACCGTGGCGAGCTGGTTCCAGATGGTCCAGCCGTGTCCCGCCTCATACGTGTAGATCCGGCGCTGCATTCCCAGCATTCCCGCGATGTGCATCGGTCCAAAGGTTAAGATGAACCCGATATAGAGCAGCCAGAACTGCCAGCGGGCCAGCCGTTCCGACAGCATTCGGCCGGTCGCCTTCGGATACCAGTAGTGGATGCCGGCGAAAACGCCGAACAGGGTGCCGCCGATCAGCACCCAGTGGAAATGGCCCACCACGAAATAGGTGTCGGTCACCTGGAAATTCAAAGGCGCGGCCGCCAGCATGATGCCGGTCAGGCCGCCGATCAGGAACATGGACAGGAAGCCGAACGCGAACAGCATCGGCGAGGCAAACGAAATCCTGCCGCCGTACATCGTGGCCAGCCAATTGAAGAACTTGATGCCGGTGGGGATTGAAATGACCAGGCTCGACACCACGAAGCCGAGGTTGGCGGCTCGGCTCATGCCCACGGCAAACATGTGGTGGGCCCAGACCCCCAGACTGATGAACGTGATGGCCGCCGTCGCCACGGCCATGAATTCGTAGCCGAACAGCACCTTGCGCGAGAAGACCGGGATCACCTCCGAGATCATGCCGAACACCGGCAGGATCAGGATGTAGACTTCGGGGTGCCCGAAGAACCAAAACAAGTGCTGCCAAAGGATGGCCGACCCGCCGTTCTGGACATCGAAAAAATGGGCCCCCAGATTGCGGTCGAGCAGGATCATGACCAGGATGGCGGTCAGCGGCGGCAGCGCGAAGAGGATCAGCACCGAGGTCCAGAGAATCGTCCAGACGAAGAATGGTACCTTTCGCAGGGCCATGCCGGGGCGCGCATGCCCAGGATGGTGGCGATGAAGTTGACCGCCGCCGCAATGGTGCCGATGCCGCTGACGATCAAGCCCAATGCCCAAAAATCAGTCGCCGGGCTGCGGGCGAAGGTGTGTTCGGTCAACGGCGCATAGGCGAACCAGCCCATGGTGGGGGCATTGCCGGTGGCGTAACTGAAATAAACCAGCAGGCCGCCAAACAGCGTCATCCAGAATCCCAGGGCGTTCAGACGCGGAAACGCCATGTCCCGCGCTCCGATCATGAGCGGCACCAGGTAATTTGCCATCCCGATGAGGATCGGCATGCCCACGAAAAAGACCATCGTGGTGCCATGCATCGTGAACAGCCCGTTGAAAGTGTCCGGCCCGATGACCTCATTGTGCGGCCAAAAGAGCTGAATCCGCATCAACAGCGCCTCGCAGCCGCCGATGATCAGGAAGATCACCGCCAGCAGCACGTACATGATGCCGATCTTCTTGTGATCGACGGTAGTCAGCCATTCTTGTAGTAGCGAGTGGAGAGTGACGAGTGGCGAGTGCGGCGGAGTGGCAGCATTTGCCCCGGCGTCATCCGAGACGGCGCTGGTCTGTAACGTGTCGCTCACGATTGGTTCCTCCACTCGTCACTCGCCACTCGCCACTTACTTCAGAGTTGCCAGATAATCGACGATCAGATCACGCTCGCGGCTGCTCAGGTCAAACGCCGGCATCAAACAGCCCTCCTTGATCCTTTGCGGGTCGGCAATCCAGCGGCGCAGGTTTTCGGGCGTGTTCGGGATCATTCCCGTGGCCAGCGTCTGCCGGCTCATCAGGTGCGTCAAGTCCGGCGCGACGTTCCCCTGCGCTTTCGTGCCGGCGATGCGATGACAGTTGACGCACGTTTGCCCGAGAAAAGCCTTGCGGCCCGCCTTGACCGGTTCTGGATCATCGTCCCTGGGAGCCTGATCCTTCTTCTCGTTGCCAAGCCAGCGCTCGAAATCGCCAATCGGCTCGACGATCACACGAACCAACATGTTGGCGTGTTGCGTGCCGCAGAATTCGGCGCATTGGCCAAGGTACAAGCCCGTCTGGTCGGTCTGAAACCACATGTGATTGGTGCGGCCGGGAATCAGGTCGGTCTTGCCCGCGAGCCGCGGAATGCCGAAGCTGTGACACACGTCGGCAGATTTCAGGATCAGGTAAACCGGCCGAGCCTTGCCTGGAGCGCTTGCCGGGACTGCGCAGTTCATTGGCCGTGATGAAGCCAAGCTCTTGGCCGTCGAAATGATCGTAGCGGTATTCCCACCACCATTGGCGGCCAACCACCGTGACGAACAGGGCCTGATCGCCCACCTGCGGCGCCGGCGCGGTCGGGCTGACTTCCCACAAGGTTCGTGTCGTGACCAGCACCAAGACAAAAACGATCAGGGCTGGCGCCGCCGTCCAGGCGATCTCGATCGACTTGCTTCCGTAAACCTGGGGCGGCTCCGTGCCGGCCGCGCCTTTGCCTCGGAAGCGAACGATCGCATAGCAAAGGATTCCTTCCACAACGACGAATATGAATCCGCAAATGGCCAGCACCAGGAACGTGAGATTGCGGATCGAATCGGCCCCCGGAGAGGCCGGATCGAACATCGATTCATCCGCGAAAAGCATCCAGGTTTTCATCGCACGCATTCCTCCTTGGATTACGCTGGCGGCTTAGCGCTCTCAAGGCGCGCTCAATGACGTACCATCCGCTGCGCACCGGCACGGGCATACTGCTCTTTGTATATTCAGGCGATGGCCAGAATGTGATGGCTTGCCAGAGAAAGAGGATCAGCGACAGCGCCGCGGCACCGGAAGTGTTCCTCAATCGCCATCAAACGCCCGGATTTTGCCACCCTTCGCCGGGCGTCAGATGCGCAGCCTGTGGCGGGCCCCAGGTTTTCGGAAGGTATTCGTAAACCGGCCCGCCTCCGCGCAGCAATGGATCGACGATGCGCCACGCCTCCTCCACGTAATCTTCCCGGGCAAACAGGGTAGCATCCCCTTTCAAAGCGTCCCCGAGAAGGCGCTCATAGGCGTCCATCTCGTCCTTATCGGGGTGATGGAACGCCAGGAGTTCCACCTCGCGGCCGGACCTCTCCTCGCCGGGCGCCATGACCGTCGTGCCGAGGGCGATCGCCATGTCCGGGCTGATGCGGAAGCGCAGATAATTCGGCGGCGCGGCCGCCGCAAAAACGGGCGGCGGCTTGCGGAAGCGAACGAGGACTTCGGTGCAGGTCACCGGCATCTCCTTGCCCGCCCGGATGTAGAACGGCACCCCCTGCCAGCGCCAGGAGTTGATCTCCAGCTGCAACGCCGCGAAAGTCTCCACTTGGGAAGCGGGCGCTACGCCTTTTTCCTGGCGATAGCCGACAAACTGCCCGCGCACGACGCTCCCTTCGCCCAATGCCGGGATCTCCTTGAGCACCTTGACCTTTTCGTCGCGGATCGATTCGCTGTCGATCCCGGCGGGAGGCTCCATCGTCAGGTTGGCCAGGATTTGCAGCAAGTGATTCTGAACCACATCGCGGATGGCGCCCGCTTCCTCGTAGAAAACACCACGCCCCTCGACGCCGAAATTCTCCGCCATCGTGATCTGCACACTTTCAACGTGATCGCGATTCCAGATCGGCTCCAAAAACGAATTCGCGAAGCGGAAGAAAAGCAGGTTTTGCACCGGATCCTTGCCCAAATAGTGGTCGATGCGGAAAATCGCCGGCTCAGCGAAATTGCTCAACAGGATGCGGTTCAAAGCCCGCGCCGAGGCAAGATCTCTTCCGAACGGCTTTTCGACGATGACGCGGGCGCCATGGCGCACCCCGATTGGCCGAGGTGCTCCACGACGACGGCGAACAACGCGGGCGGAATGGCCAGGTAGTGCGCCGGATGCTGGGCTGAACCGAGCTCCTTTCGCAATGCCGCGAAGGTGGCCGAGTCCTGATAGTCGCCGTCCACATAGCGCAACAGCCCACATAATTTCGCAAACGCCGTCTGCTCAAGTCCGCCGTGCTTTTCGACGCTGTCACGCGCCCTCGCCTTGAATTGATCGAGGTTCCAGCCGGCCTTGGCGACCCCGATCACAGGCATATCTAAATGATCGCGCCGCACCATCGCTTGCAGCGACGGAAAGATCTTCTTGAACGCCAAATCGCCGGTCGCGCCAAAAAAGACGAGGGCGTCGCAGGGACATGCATTCATGGGAATTCTCCTTATCAGTATCAGTGCCCTTTTTAAGCACATTACTGATGCAATACTATCCAATTCATGCAATTTGAATCGTGACAGAGCAACTGCCGTGCCCAAGTTGCACTTTGCCAGCCGATAAGCGCGCACCGTCAACCCAACCAAATTGTGCCTGTATGAATGCGTGTGCTGAGTTCGCTGCAGCTGTCGCATCGGTGGTCTTGCCGCCATCGGCAGCGGCCGTAGAATTGGTAGGGATAGCGATCCTCTGCCTAATGAGAAAAGCGAAATTGGGGACGTAGCTCAATTGGTTAGAGTACCGGACTGTCGATCCGGTGGTTGCGGGTTCGAGTCCCGTCGTCCTCGCTTGGTATATAATGACTTACGACGAGAGCAAATCGCGTGAGTCCGGCTGGTAAGGAATCGTGGTAATGAATGGTAACCTCCCCGCCTGCTGAGAACAGGCGGAGAGGCGAGGCAACCCGAAAGCTGCCGTGGTGCATCATCATGGCTTTTTGCTGGAGGGTTCCCGTTCATGGCTCGAAAACCGTCTCCGTGGTACTGGCCCGAACGTAATGGCTGGTACACCATCCTGCACGGCAAGCGGCAACATCTCGCCGATCATCCTGCCGATGCTCCCCCACCGAAGAAGCGCGGCGGCAAGTGGATTGTCCCGCCCGCAATCGATCAGGCATTCCACGTGTTGCTCGCTATGCCCGACCCGCAACCGCCTCGGCTCGCCGCAGCGCCGTGCGATTCTCCGCTGGTATCGGTCCTCCTCGACAAGTACCTCGATTGGTGCAGGCGCGAGAATGCCGTCCGCACTTTCGAGTGGTACCGGGACCACATCCAGCATTTCCTCGATTCACTCCCAGATGCCTCGACGCTGGCGGTCAATGACCTCAAGCCGCTTCATGTCATCGAGTGGGTTGGCAAGCATCCTAACTGGTCCGCCACGTACCGCCGGGGAGCCATTGGTGCCATCCAGCGGGCTTTCAATTGGGCCGAAGAACTCGGCTACGTCGCCGCCAACCCGATCAAGAAAATCAAGAAGCCGCGTCCCGAGCGGCGTGAAAATCCGATGTCACGCCAAGACTTCGACACGTTGCTCGCCATGGTAAAGGAAGGCGATCCCTTCCGTGACCTGCTGCTCTTTGCTTGGAATTCAGGGTGCAGGCCGCAGGAAGCCAGACACATCGAGCCCAGGCATGTCCAGCTGCCCGCTGAATGCATCGTCGTCCCCAAAGACGAGGCGAAAGGCAAGCGTCGCGCCCGCGTGATCCATCTACACGGTGCAGCTTTGGAGATCGTCACCCGCTTGATGCAGGACCGCACCGAGGGCAAGCTATTCCTTAATTCCAAGGGCAGGCCGTGGAAGAAATACGCCCTATGCAACCGATTCGACCGTCTCCAACTCGCGATCGGCAAACAACGGATGAAGGTGGCCGGTATTTCGATCCCAAAGTTGCCCCGCTTCAATCGCCACAGATTCAGCGACAAGGCCACCATGCTGGCCGCGCGAAGGGAACACCAACAGCGGCTATCCGAGCGGCGGAAAGCGCTCGTGAAGCTGGCGCGGCAGCACGGACGCGGCCATTGTGCCTATGACCTCCGTCACGGCTTCTGCCAGCGTCTGCTCGAAAACGGCGCTAACCACCTCGCTGTCGCAGAATTAATGGGCCACGCATCGGGCCGAATGGTCGCGGAGACCTATAGCCATATGAACCAAGCAACGGCACACTTGAAGGAGACGCTTAAGAAGGCTTCAGCTTCAAATGCTGGAGCTTGATAGGACACTTGGGGGCAGGGGGCTTCACCGCTTCTTGCCCTTTATTTGCTTTCAGGGTTTCGAGCAGTGCCGCTAAATCGGATTCCGCTACGCGAATGGCGCCGCGCCGGCCTTTTGCCCCCAGGCGGTAGCACGCCAGCAGCCCCGCAGAAATCCAGCCGTAGACGATCGCCTGCGAAATGTTCAGTCTGTTTGGCAATCTGTGCGACCTTCAACATGACGAACCCCTCTACCTTTCCCTCTCCGGCTCGTTCTCCACGGAAAACCCATTGGTTTCCTTCGCCCAACGGCGCAAGTCCTTCACCTCGTGTTCCAGCTTTTGGGTGCGCAGGGCACCCAGCTCGTCGTTCCGGTGCTCCTCCTGACTTTCTCTCGCTTGCCGCAAATCACTCATCTTCACCGTGTACAGCACGTAAGCTTCCAGCGGAGTCATCTTGTCCAGGGCGGTACGCCCCCCCACCGAGTAGGCGGCCTTGAGTCGCTGTAGCACCTGCCGCCACTCGGCATCCGACATTGGTTTCATGGTTCACCTCAGTTCTTGCTCCCGTGGGACGCCGCGCACGAAGGCGATGAGATAGCTCGGATCGAGTTGCAGCACCTCCTCCGGCTTCAAAAGAGCACGCCCGTTCTCGCTGTAGTTCAAGTTCCATCCCTGGCTCACGTTCTCGCCGCCATGGTGCTGCGACATTCCGCCTTGCTGCCACGAGCGGCTGTTGTTTTCGCCGTACGACGAGATCACTTGCGTGCGCTCCCCGAGCGACTTGCTGATTCGGTCAGCCGTCTCATAGCTGGTTGTGCCTAGGTACAAATGCGTATTGCAGTTGTCGTACAGCAAGGTCTTTTTGTCTTTGAAGGCAGTTTCGACTTGGCTGCACGACTGGAATGCTAGTACCAACCGTATGCCCCCCGATCTTCCACGCACCAGCGCTTCTTCCACGGACTTCAGCCCATTCAAAGCCGACGCCTCGTCCAAGACGAAAAGTACCTCGTTGCGTTCGCTGCCCTTCTGGCTCAGGACGCGGAGGAACGTCGCGATCCAGCACCTTAGCAGGCCCTTTTGAGCGTCAAGTTGATCGCTGGGGATTTGCAAGTAGAGCGTCGTACCTGGCTTGAGTAGCTCTTCCACTCGAAAAGTGCTGGTCGCCACCGACTGAGCGACCTGCACGCTATCGAGAAACGAAAGGTGGCGCGACACCGTGCTCAGCACACCGGCCCCCTCCTTGGTGAGTCCGCCCCCCGATTCGAACAGCGTCGTCAATTGACTGCCGAGCCTGGCCGGAATCCCACCGTGTTCCTTGAGTTTCTCAGAAGCCTTTAGCACCAATCCCGGATCGCTGGCGAGCTCTTGCACGCTGTTGAGCGACCGTTCCGCCCCGTCGAATCGGAGCAGCACGAGCACAGTCAGGGCCAGAATCGTCTGCACCGCTTTGTCGCCCCAGTGATTGTCGTGCTCCATTCCAGTTCTCTGCACCAACGCCTCCGACATTGACCGAGCGCTATCGATCAGCAGGGTGCTATCGCGGGGTATCGTGTCCAAGGGGTTGAAGTAATCCGTTCCCCCATTGAACGGTGCAAGACGTAGGATTCTGCCCCCGCGCCGGCGGGCTGTCGTAGTATGCAGATCCGTTTTCATATCGAAGACCACGACAGAACCCCTGAAATAGGACAAGAGAATAGGGATTATTACCGATACACCCTTGCCTGAGCCGCTGCCTCCAACGAGGAGAAGATGGACGACTTGCGGCAGCCACAAGAGCGAACCCGCCAGCGTCCGCCCGAGGATCAGCCCCCGCCCCGCCAACATTCCCGCGCCATGCAGGGCCTCTTCGCTCGCCCAGCGCGCGGTGCCGAACGCCGTGCCGCTCGGCTGCCACCTTTTCCGCAGGAACATCAGAGCGATCCCAATCACCAGGATCAGCACGACGATCGCTCCGCCTTGGTTATTTGGCATCGTTCGCCTCCACTCTTCTGGGCTCTCAGTCCGCTTTGTTCTTCGTCACATTTCCTTCCATCGAGGCATTGCCAGGCGGCGGTCGCGGCATGGCAAAGTGATCGACGGCTCTGCTGGTCGCTCGTGCCAATGGAAACTTCAGATACGACTTTTGCTGTTGCTCACGCATGCTAAACTCCGCATTAATTCCCTTGGCTGGCAAATTCTACGCAGTAGGTGTTTTCACGTGGTCGGGAAACGCGGGTTTCCCCGCAAGAAGTTTGTTGCACGAACATTCTCTTGAACCAGGCTCTCCCGCCGCGTTGCCACAGGGCGAAAGCGAAGATGATTTCTCTCGAGCACGAACTGATTAACTTGCGTCTCACACTCCAAATCGAAACGACGAACGCGCGAAGCAATTCCGTAAACATGCCCTCCGTGCGTGCATTCTGCCGCCCGCTTGGACACCTGGTTGAAATAGTTGATGCTCTCCGTCGCAATGAACGCCCCGGTTTTTGACGCGGAAGCGGACATTCCGTGAAACTGCGTAATTGAGTAGCCTGATCTTGTTGCGCCCGCTGCGAGCATGCCTTGGTGCGCCCGATTCGACGAAAACAGGCTTGAAGACGTAAGGATTATCGAAGCCGCGTCAGCAGGCGGTGACGCTCCCCACGCACCCGCCCCGAACAGAAGGAGTGCGATGGTCGACAATAACCCGGCCAGTGCGCCGAGCACGAGCCACCAATAATCCGGCGGCAAATTTTGCCAGAACGCAATCGGTGTCATCTCCCGAAATCGGACCAGGCGCCAGGGTACGCTGATGGTCATAGATTTCTCCTGCCGCGCACCGGGGACGAACCGTGTGCGCGGCGATTTTTTTTCACCTTGGAATGGGAAGGATTACTTCAGAAGGGCCGGGAGGAATTCCGCGCCAAGCCCGTCTTTTTCGAGCCGCTTGATCGCTTCGAGGAGCTTCGTTGCCGCCGATTTCATGGCGTCCATCACGTTCGTTGCCGCGACAATAATCGTGACGCCGCCAAGCTCGACCTTCATCGGCTTCTGCTTTTTCTCGCCCTTGCCAAGAATCTGCGCAACGCGCGATTCCACACTTTCAACGCAGAGAACACCTTTCACGAACTTGTCGGCCAGCTCCATCTGCTGCTGCGGTTCGACGCGACTCATCGCGTAGGCCGCTCGCGGCGCTACCTTGCCGGCCGCCACCAGAGCGCGTACTTCTTCGCAAAGATTCGCGCTGATCGCCAATACCTTGCTCACCTGAGCCGTGCTGACATGGATGTTGCGCGCGAGTTGAGCTTGCGACCAGCCGTTAAGGAGCATCAATTCGGCGTAGATGCCGGCCAGTTCGTCCCAGGTAAAATCGCGCCGCTGCGCGTTCGCGGTCAATTGCGCAATCACCAGCTGGCTTTCCGTCAGTTCGCATTCGTACACCAGAATCGGAATCGATTCGAGGCCCGCGAGCAGGGCCGCTTGGCGCCGAGTCTCGCCATCGACCACCCGCGCCGACTCGCCTTCGCCGACAGCGATGATCGGCTGCAAAATACCGCGCTCCTTCACATCCTCGGTGAATTGCTCAAAATGTCGTTGCCACTGCGCGCCGCTCCGCGTGCGCTTGGCCACGACCATCTATGCAGGAAACAAGTCATGGGACAATGCAAAAAACGTTGATCAACCAAACAAGGAATTACCGGGCTTTCTGGCTGGTTTTCCTGGCCCGTTTGGCTTTTGCGGCCTTGGTCGGCGAGTCATTGGCATCGGCGTCTCGTGGCGCATCGCTTTCGGAATGCAGGGGGTGGCCAGGCGGCGGACCAGATCGATCGGTGCGCGAGGCCACCACCAACAACATGCCGGTCGGCGAAGAATGCGTGCCTGCAATGAGTGTATGGCGATGACGGTGAAGTGTTGTTGCACCGGCGTAGCAGTCGGCGCCCGAAGAAATGCGGCTGGGACCGAGGCGCAAGCCCGCGCAACCACGGTCACGAAAAGATGCTTTACGACCGCCAAGCCGTGCTTATAATTTCGCATGCTTCGCATCACGCAACAGGAAAACTCCGCGGCGGCCAAGAGGTACTATTCGACGGCCGATTACCTGAGCGAGGGGCAGGAACTGGTCGGCACCTGGGGCGGCAAGGGCGCGCAGATGCTGGGGCTTGTCGGCCTGGTGGACAAGGAGTCGTTTGAACGGCTTTGCGACAATCGCGATCCGCGTGACGGAACCAAGCTGACAGTTCGCGACGGGGCTGAAAGAACAGTTGGGTATGATTTCACGTTTTCGGTGCCGAAGTCGGTGTCGCTGCTTTATGCCATGACGGAGGACAAGGAAATCCTAAAGGCGTTCCGCAGCGCGGTCGATGAGACGATGCGTGCGATGGAAGCGGAGATGAAGACGCGCGTCCGCACCAAGGGGCGGGACGCCGAGCGCGTGACCGGCAATTGGGTGTACGCGGAATTCGTGCACACGACCTCAAGGCCGATCAACGGAATCCCCGACCCCCAGCTGCATGCACATTGCTTCGTCGCCAATGGAACTTTTGACGCCGAAGAAGGCCGCTGGAAGGCCGGTTTTTTCCGCGACGTAAAACGGGACGCCCCCCATTTTCAGGCGTGTTTCCGGGTGCGGCTGGCCAACAAATTGCAGGATTTGGGTTTCGGCATCGAGCGCAAGCGGGATGATTTCGAGGTGGCCGGCGTCCCGAAATCGCTGATTCGGCAATTCTCGCGGCGCACGGAGCAAATTGAAAAGGCGGCAAAGGAACGGGGCATCACCGACCCGAAGCGAAAAGCGGCACTCGGAGCGCAGACTCGCGAGAGCAAGAACGAGACGCTCAGCTGGAACCGGCTGCGCCAGGAGTGGGGCCGACGCATGACGCCGCAGGACCGAGACACGTTGGCCGAGACCTTCCGGCGCGAGACGCCTTATGGTCGGCTGTTGCCCGGAGAAAAGGAGGCGGTCGATTATGCGCTGTCGCACTGCTTCACGCGCGAATCGGTGGTGCCCGAACGCACGCTGCTGACCGAGGCGCTCGAAGCGCGGCATCGGCAGCGTCACGGTCGAAGGCGCGACGGGGGAACTGGCGCAGCCGGCCGCTGATTCGCGGGGAACAGGCTGGCCGCAACATGGCAACGACGCGTGAGGTGCTGTCGGCAGAGTCACGTCTGATCGCTTTCGCCAAAAGAGGCCGCGGCCGCTACCGTCCGCTCGGCGACCCAGAGCGAGATTTCACGCGCGAGTGGCTCAATGACGGCCAAAAAGCCGCGGTGCGGCACGTACTCGGTTCGCGAGATCGGGTCACAATCGTTCGCGGCGCGGCGGGAACGGGCAAGACGACGTTGGAAGAGGAGCTGGGCGAAGCCCTAAAGGAGGCCGGCAAGAGCGTGGTCGCCCTGGCGCCGACGGCCGAGGCCAGTCGTGGCGTGCTGCGGCAGGAAGCAGGATTCGCCCAGGCCGACACGGTGGCGCGGTTTCTCAAGGACGAGGCGATGCAGGAGTCGGCCCACGGCGGCGTGGTGCTGGTCGATGAAGCGAGCATGATGTCCACGCAGGACATGCTGCGGCTCTTCGATGCGGCCGAGCGCGTCCAGGCCCGGATCGTCCTGGTCGGGGACCGCAAGCAACATCGCAGCGTCGCGGCGGGCGAACCGCTCAAGTTGCTCGAAGAGCGGGGTGGACTGCCCGTGGCCGAAGTGACGCAAATCCTGCGGCAAACCGGCAGCTACCGCAAGGCGGCACTGGCGCTCGGCGAAGATCGGCTGGAGGAGGGGTTTGCCGAACTGGACAAGCTCGGCTGGATCAAGGAAGCGCCGAACGCGGAGCGCTATCAGCAGCTGGCGGCGGCCTACCTGGCGGCCACCAACGATACGAAACTGAACGGGCAAAAAAAATCGGCGATTGTGGTGAGCCCGACCCACGCCGAGGGGGCGCGCATCACCAGTGCTATCCGCGCCGCCCTGAAAGCCGAGGGGAAGCTCGGCGAAGAGCATGTCCTGACAAGCTGGACGCCGGCCCATCTAACCACGGCCGAAAAAGCGGACGCGACCTGCTACGAAGCGGGCGACCTCCTGGTATTTCACCAGCACGCGCCGGGACAGAAGAACGGCTCGCGGTTGGTGCTGGGCGAGGGGGAGAAGCCACCCGTCGAGTACGCGGATCGCTTTGAGGTATATCGCCCGGTGCAGTTGTCGCTGGCGGCGGGGGACCGCCTGCGGATAACCGCCAACGGGAAAACCAAGGACGGCAAACATCGTTTGAGCAACGGGGCGCTCTACACCGTGCAAGGATTCACCCCGAAGGGCGATGTCGTCATCGACCACGATTGGGTGATCGCCAAGGATCGGGGGCATGTGTCGCTCGGTTATGTGGTAACTTCACAGGCCAGCCAAGGAAAAACCGTGGACAAGGTCATCATCGGCCAATCGGCGGAGTCGTTTGCGGCGTCGAACCGCCGACAATTCTACGTGTCGGTGTCGCGCGGCCGCGAGCAGGCGCTGGTCTTCACCGACGACAAGCGGGAACTGATGCGTGCTGTGAAGCGGGCGGACGAGCCCCTGTCGGCGACGGCATTCGTGGGCAGGAAAGAGCGGAAGACGGCGCTGGGTCGGCGTTTGCACAAGCATCTTGCCAAGCTGCGGCGAATGAGCCATTTCTTGCAGACCCATGCACCGCAAGCGGAGCGGCAAAATAACGTGACACGCGAACGGGAGAACGCTCATGCACGATAGGAACCAGATGTCCGAACTGTTGGACCGCACGCCGCGCCTAGCCGGCCTGGCGGATCGGCCGTCTGCGGAGGAACGAGAAAAAGCCGTGGAGACGGACGAGGAGGCGACGCCGGCCTTCGGTTATCTACGAGGGCAGCACGAGCGCGCGCTGGCGGTAGAATTTCGTTTCCGTAACGGCGATCGGGTATGGTTTCCGTATAGCTGGCTTGGGCCGTTTCAGTTCAATCCGTCCGTCGGCTTGTTGCTGCGGTTCACCGGCGATGTGGTGACATTGGTTTTGATCCTGGGCAGTAACTTAGACCAATCGATTCGCCCTAACGCGGTCAATCTGACCGATCGTGGTTTGCAGCGGCATCGGATCACCTTTATCCGCGAAATGGACGAAGAGGAGCTGCGAAGGATTGGGGAGAACCTCCCGACGGTAGACCGGATCGAGATGGCGGAATTTGAGACGCAGGAGGAAGTAAAGGCGTGGTTGAAGAAGACTGTGCCGGCCTTTCTCTGATCTGTGCAGCAGCGTAATTCGCCAGTCCCGCGCACGACGCTTCGGTCGGGCGGACCGACGCGCGCTAGATCGGGGCGCTTGCATCGCTGGATTATCCAGCGTTGTCACCTTCCCACGGCACTGCATCTGAAAAAAACACCGGTGTCAGGCTCCGTCCCCTGATTGATTGCTATGAGAAGCCTCCTTAGATATCGGTGATGGGAAAGACCGCTCTCAAACGGTCCTTGCCGGCGTCATGAGGACAGAGGAAATTGCGTGAAGGTTTGTTGAGAGAAAGCGGGGAGCCTGAGACGAAGTCATTGCCCGCGGCCCCGACCCGCAATACAAAGGCAACTCAGTTCCGTTGGCCTCGTCGGTGCCTCTTCGGAGCGCGGCAAGCCTTGTTCCTCCTGAAACAAATAGTCTGTTCCTCCATACGTTCGGCCGTTTGGAAAATGACCAGCAATACAGGGAGTCGTATGATGATTTCTGCCAGTTATCTTCGTAAGGCCGGCCTCGTGATCCTTTCCCTCACGCTTGTGGCTATCGTCGCCGCTGTCGCTACCATCAAGCCTTGGGATTTGGCCACGCTGGCGGCCCAGCCCAAGCCGGCTCCGGTCCGCAACGCTTTTTTCGGCAACCTACATGTCCACACCAGCTGGTCGAACGACGCTTACAATCTGAGCGTCCGCGCGACGCCGGACGACGCCTACCTCTACGCCAAGGGAGAAGGCGTCCGATTGCACACGGGCGAAATGGTCAAGCTGGAAAAGCCGCTGGACTTCATGGCGGTGACAGAACACGCCGAATACGTCGGCATCATGCTCCGGCTGCAGAACCCGAAAAGTCCGCTGTTCAACCACCCGATTGCCAAGGAACTCAGGAGCAAGGATAGCGAAGTCCAACTGAAGGCGACGCTGGCCATCATGAACTCGGTCATGACGGGGAAACCGATCCCCGAGTTCCTGGACAAGAAGATTGTCGCGGAAATTTGGCGAGACATTGTCAAGGTAGCCAACAAGCACAACAAGCCCGGCAAATTCACGGCCTTGATCGGCATCGAATGGTCGTCGAACGGCCCCAAGGGATTTCAGAACCTGCATCGCAACATCATCTTCCGCGGCGACAAGGCGCCGGAGTTGCCCTTCACCACCTTCGATTCGGTCAAGCCGGAGGACCTGTGGACCTACCTGGAGAACACCAGGAAGGAGGGGTTTCAGGTGCTGGCCATTCCGCACAATCCCAACATCAGCGGCGGCCTGATGTTCTCGCCTCACTACTCCGACGGCAAGCCGATTGACACGGCTTATGCGGAGCGCCGATTCCTGAATGAGCCCCTGGTCGAAATCAAGCAAAACAAGGGAGCATCCGAAACCCACCCGGCACTTTCTCCGGACGATGAGTTCGCCGCGTTCGAGATTTTCGACTTCTTGCCCGATTTGACCAATTTCGGAAATGCCCTGAGCACGCCCAAGGGGGGTTACGTGCGGGATGCTTACCGCATGGGGTTGGTGCTCGAAGAACAGCTCGGCGTCAACCCGTTCAAGTTTGGGGTCATCGGTTCGGCGGACTCGCACAACGGGGCCGTCCCGTATCGCCAGAGCGACTACTTCGGCAATATGGGCACGCAGGACGACACTGCCGCTATACGGCTCGAAGGAAAGGGGCAGTTGGCCAAGATGATGAAGGTGTTCGGCACTTCCGGCCTGGCTGGCGTCTGGGCGGAGGAGAACACGCGCGAAGCGATCTTTGACGCCCTCGCACGCAAGGAGACGTTCGCCACCACCGGCGGAAGGATGAAAGTTCGCTTATTCGGCGGCTGGGAATACAAGATCGGGAGACGACCAGGGCAAGAACTTCGCGAAGCTCGGTTACGAAAAGGGTGTGCCGATGGGCGGCGACTTGCAAGCCAGGCCGGAGAAGGCCAAGGCGCCGACCTTCCTGGTCTGGGCGGAGAAGGACCCCGACGCCGCCAACCTCGACCGCATCCAGATCGTCAAGGGTTGGGCCAAGCACGGCCAGAGTTTCGAGAAGGTCTACAACGTGGCCTGGTCGGGCGGTCGATCGCTTGACCCGAAGACCGGCCGGCTGCCCCCGGTCGGCAACACGGTGGATATCGCGAAGGCCACCTACACCAACACCATCGGCGCTGAAAAACTATCGGCTGTGTGGCAGGATCCGGACTTCGACCCCAGCCTGCGAGCTTTCTACTATGTGCGCGTCCTGGAGATTCCAACGCCCCGCTGGACGACGTTCGACGCCAAGAAACTGGGGATCACCGCCCCGGACCCTGCCACTCTTCAGGAGCGGGCATTTTCTTCAGCAATTTGGTACACGCCGACCGCAGCCGAGTTGGCCAAGAGCAGGGAAAAGGCCCTCACGGTCGCCGGCCTGGAGAAGAAAAAGGCCAAGGCGCTTTCCACCGAGGAGATCAAGAAATTGGTGGTCGGTAACGAGGTGCGCATCAAGAACCTCTTGACCGGCGCTGAGTTCGATGCCTCCTTCGGGGCAGACGGCATGCGCACCTTGAAAGCAAGCGCAGCTTATGCCTCATCGCATGGCCAGGGCGCCGCGAAGAATCCCTATCTCATCAAAGATGGCAAACTGGTGAGCGGCTTCGATGACGGCTCCCAGTTCTCCTCACGCATCTTCCGGTTCGAGGGCCGCTACCTTGCGGCGCGGGATGATGAAGCGGGCTATGCCAACTACGAGATATTCCCCCGTTAAACGGACGGGACGAGAAAGCCGACGCACGCTGCCGTTATGGGCGCTCGCTTATCCAGCGCTCCTGCGCGATGGTGTCGGGCCATGAGGACCCTATCGGTTGAATCGACAGCCACGTCTCAGCCAGTTTTCCGTTCTCGATTCGGTAGGACTGAAAGCCCGCCATGCTGCGTGGCTCACCGGTTCTTAGATCGTTCCATTTGAAAGCGAACCGGAACCACGCTCGGTCGAAACTCTTCCACCACCTTGAATATTTCGGGGTCGCGCTCCTTGAGCGGATTCGGCGTTCTCGGATTGCTTGGATTTGGTGGCTTCGGCATGTTCGCGGGGTTCAGTATTTGAGATTATAAGCAGGCGACTTGCTGAGACGGTCGCGTGAGCGGATGTAGGTCAAGGTGGTTCGCGGATCGGCGTGGCCGGCGAAATCCTGCAAATCGATGATGTCGCTGCCACGCTCGCGGGCCGTGGTCAATGCCGTTACGCGCAAGGAATGCACCGTGATGTTGCGGTCGAGGCCGATCCGACGCACATAGATTGCCACCAGCTTCTGGACGGCGCCACGGGTAAGCGGCGTGGCCGCAAAGCCACTCTGGCCATAATCGCGTGCCGATTTGACCGGCCGAAAAAGCGGGCCGGCACGCTGTTCACGGATGCCTGCCACGTCGAGCCACGTTTCGAGCCGTTCCTCGGCTTCTTTGTGCAGCGGTACGAGCCGCTCCTTGCCGCCTTTCCCGTGGATTTCAAGAACCTTGTGAACGCCGTTTTGCCGGTAGCTGGCGACTTTCAGGCGGACCAACTCGCCGACGCGGCAGCCGGTAAAGGCGAGCACGCCCAAAAGCGCGGCATCGCGGACGCCGGCCGGCAGGATGATTGGTTCGTCACTGGTTTCTTCCTCCCTTTTGACGATGGGAGCGTCGAGGAGCCGGCGACAGTTGTCCGCCGACAGGGCGACGGTCTTGCCGTCGCGGGGCACGGCCGGCGCGGCGACGAAATCCGAGTGTGCCGGATTGGCACCGACATAGCCGTAGCTTTGCAGGTAGCTGAACAGCGAGCGCAACAACCGCGCGGCCAAGAAGGAAGCGCCGGCCGTGTTGCAGGCCGACCTGTTCGCCGACTTCAACGGGCTGGACGATTTCTCCAAGAAGGTCGATTTCTACCACTGGGGCGTTCACTGGTCCAATCGCATGATCCTGGGCGATTCCCTGTTCGTCATGACCTCGCTGGCCGAGAAGGAAGGGCTCAAAGGCCAGGTGCAGATGA
This sequence comes from uncultured Planctomycetota bacterium, assembly GCA_963767835.1. Classification (GTDB taxonomy): domain Bacteria; phylum Planctomycetota; class Planctomycetia; order Gemmatales; family Gemmataceae; genus SIAQ01. Next base: position 51,004 of record CAVYFY010000031.1, on the reverse strand, counting down.
TCTACATGGACCCGCCCTACGGCATCAAATTCGGCTCGAATTGGCAAGTCTCGACCCGCAAGCGCGACGTGAAGGACGCCAAGGCAGACAATTGCACCCGTCAGCCTGAACAAATCAAAGCTTTTCGCGACACCTGGCAATACGGCGTCAATTCCTATCTCTCGACACTGCGCGACCGCTTCGTCGTTGCACGCGAGCTGCTCACAGATTCCGGTAGCATCTTCGTGCAGATTGGAGACGAGAACGTGCATCTCGTGCGGTGCGTGATGGATGAGGTTTTCGGAAGCGAAAATGAATGCGGCCTGATCACGTTCAAAAAGACGAGTGGAGCGGGCAGCTTTTCCGGCGGCACGAACATCTTGGCCTCAGTTACTGATTACATCGTGTGGTACTCGAAGAACAAGGAAAATGTGAAGTATCGACAACTGTATCGCGAGAAATCCATTACCGGCGCGGGCGCAGGCGCGTATTCGTGGGTTGCTTTGCCTGATGGTATCCGCCGCAAGGCGACAGGAGAGGAGGGGGAATCAGGAGAGTCCGTTGGTCGGTTTTTTCGCGGCGACAACCTAACTTCACAAACCGTCCGAGAAGCCCAAACGACTGTATTTGAAGTCAACCTTAACGGATCGAACTACTTGCCAGGTAAAGGCGGTTGGAAGACGAATCCCGTCGGAATGGAACGTTTACTTGTTGCGCGTCGCCTGATGGGATTCGGCAACACTCTGGCATACGTGCGTTATCTCGATGACTTCCCGGCATTCCCGTTCAATAACATTTGGGAAGATACGACCACAGCGGGCTTTGCGGACGCGAAAACCTATGTCGTGCAGACCAATGCGAAGGTCATCGAACGCTGTGTCTTGATGACCACCGACCCCGGCGACCTCGTGCTTGATCCGACATGCGGAAGCGGCACAACGGCCCATGTCGCCGAGCAATGGGGCCGGCGCTGGATCACTATCGATACGAGCCGCGTCGCCCTGGCGCTGGCTCGCACTCGCCTCATGGCGGGGCGCTATCCATATTATCTGCTCGCTGATTCCCCCGACGGAATCGCGAAGGAAGCCGAGCTGACCGGCCAAGGGATCCCGTCACGGCCGACCGAGAACGACATCAAGAAAGGCTTCGTCTACAAGCGCGTGCCGCATGTCACGCTGAAGGCCATCGCCAACAATGAGGAAATCGACACCATCCATGCGAAATGGCAAGAGAAGCTGGAACCGGTGCGAGCCGAGCTGAACAAGCTGCTCAAGCAAGCGTGGGAAGAATGGCAGGTGCCGCGCGAGGCGGAAGAGAAATGGTCCGCCAAGGCGAAAGAGGCGCTGGCGAACTGGTGGAAGCTGCGCCGCGAACGGCAAAAGGAAATCGACGAATCGATCGCCCGCCGCGCGGACACGGAGACGCTATACGATCAGCCGTATGAGGACAAGAGCCGCATCCGCGTGACCGGGCCGTTCACGGTGGAAAGCCTGTCGCCGCACCGCGTGCTGGCCCCGGAGCTGGAGCGGCCTGCATCGGAAGAGGCCGCCCGCAAGGACACCGCGGCTATCTCGTTCGACACGATGATCCTCGACAATCTGCGCAAGGCCGGCGTGCAGAACACGAAGAAGAAGGAACGCCTGAAATTCGATCGGCTGGAGCCGTACACCGGCGTCTGGCTGCACGCCGCCGGCGACTACACCGACGCCGACGGGAAGTCGAAGCGTGCCGCGGTCTCCATCGGCCCGGAGCATGGCACGGTCAGCCCGCAGCAGGTGAAGGAAGCCGCCAAGGAAGCCGTCAAAGGGGCGGGCTTCGACATTCTGCTGGTGTGCGGCTTCGCGTTCGATCCGCACGTCACCGAGGAAGCGAAGCAGTACGGCAAGCTGCCGGTCCTCATCACGCGCATGAACCCCGACCTGGCGATGGGGGACGACCTGCTCAAGAAAACCGGCGCCGGCAACCTGTTCATGGTATTCGGCGAACCCGACGTGAAAATCGACACGACGAAGGACGGCCAGCTGATCGCCGAGGTGAAGGGGGTGGACGTGTACGACCCGACCACGGGCGAAATCCGCAACAGCAGCGTGGACGACATTGCCTGCTGGTTCATCGACACGAACTACAACGAGGAGAGCTTCTTCGTCCGCCACGCCTACTTCCTCGGCGCGGACGAACCCTACGAAAAGCTGAAACGCGCCCTGCGAGCCGAGATCGACGAATCGGCATGGTCGGCGCTTTATTCGGCCAAAAGCGCCCCGTTCGACATGCCAACGACGGGCAAGATCGCGATCAAGGTCATCAACCACTACGGGGATGAGGTGTTGAAGGTGTTTCCCGTCGAGATGGCGAAGAAGCGGAAGTAATGCGGGGCCGTTAATCAGGATTCAGCTTCTCATTTCTTCCTCTTGTTGCCTTTGGGTTTCGGCGTTGCGTGCGCCGGCGCCATGAACGCATCGCAGCCGACGCCCAGGGCGCGGCAAAGGTTTTTCACGGTTTCCCAGGACGGAGAGCGCACGTCGGTTTCCAGGCGAGCGATCTCGACGCGCGAGAGGCCGCTGGCGTCGGCGAGCGCCTGCTGGGTAAGTTCCTTTTCTTCGCGGATGCCCCGAAGTAGTTGGCCGAAGGTGTGTTCCGTTTTCATCTTGAAATTCTCCGAAATGATCCTTGACGCCTGTAGCCATGAGGTTACAATAGGAACGTAGCCTAATGGCTACATTGTAACCAATGGACATCTTGATTTCAAGGGAGGTATCCACCATGAGCACGAACACGATCAGCCTTGCCGACATGCTCGCCGCGCCGTTCGCGGCCGACGAAATCCGCTGGAAACCCCAATGCGTGAAGGGGAGCCGGCGCTGGCCATCGCGTACCTGGATGCCCGGCTGGTCGAAGATCGCCTCGACGCGGTTTTCGGGCCGGGGGGCTGGCAGGACGCCTACAATGTGCTGCCGTCGGGCGACGTGGTTTGCACGCTTCGCGTTCGCATTGATGGGGAGTGGGTCGAGAAATCGGACGTGGGCGGGCAGTCGGAGCAGCCGGACGAAGGGGATCGCGTGAAGGCAGCGTTCTCGGACGCGCTCAAGCGCGCGGCGGTCAAGCTGGGCGTCGGCCGGTATCTCTATCGGCTCGGCGGGCAGTGGGTCGATTTTGACGAGAAGGCTCGCCAGTTCAAGCGGACGCCGACGCTGCCGGAGTGGGCCACGCCGAAGGTGAACGGTGCGAAGCAGACGCCGGCAGGAATCGCTGGCGCTGGCATCAGCCAGGAGCAGTGGGAGACGATCAAAAAGGCGCTGGTGGCCAGAGGGGTGCCGGCGCGGGTGTTCCTGAGCCATTTCGGGATCGCCAGGCCGAGCGAGTTGGCGGCGGGCAAGTTTGGCGAGGCGCTTCAGTTGGCGGGGAAGCCGGTGCGAGAGTGGGCGGCGGCCAGGGCGGTGGCGTGAGTGGTGACATTGCGAGGGCGGTTAGCCAATGGGGGCGCTTACCTTCTGTAATGGCTCCCCATTTGGTTCTTCAGTTACATCACGTACAGCGCCCCCTTGTGACGGAAGGTGTGACGGAGCGTGTGACGCGCTATCAGACGGCGCACGTAGGGGTGCTGCGTCACAGTCATCGTCACACGTTCCGTCACACGGCGAGCCGTTTAGGTCAGCAATGAATTCGGGCGACAACTCCACGAATCTTGCCCGGCTGGTGCGCCCGGCTACCCCCACGTCATACAACTGGCACAGTTCGACGAATCGCCGGTGGGTGGCTGGCCCCCCGTGGCCACGATGAATTTGCCCGAATAGGCGTTGGTTGGTGGCGATCTGTAAGCGCCCTTCGCAGTCAAGCCGACACCAAAGCGCAAGGGAGCGGACAGACTGCCAAGGCCCCGGCTTCGCGAAAAGTCGGCACCACTCGATCAAGGAACGCCGTTGTACCTCGACGCGCTCCTCTTTCCCGGTTTGGTGGCGGTAAGACAGGTTCTCAATACTCATCAGGGCGTCGGCGACAACTGCGCGAAACTGTTCGGCGGCCGTCTCCATGACCTCCGGCGAATCCGCTTCGTCTGGAAGCGAGCTGAGTAGGTCGGCCCACGCCATCGGCGCCCATTGGCGGTAAATGTTCGGCACGGCGTTTAGTTTTGGACGGCCCTCCGGGTCGCGCGGGAAGTTCGCGGCCGCCAATCGCGCTGGGATGATGTCACTCGTTGGGGCCGCGCATGCCTCTGCCCTCGTCACTTCCCGGCCCAACGATTCCGCCCAAATGTTTGCACCTCGGCGAAACGTCGGCCCGTACTTTGCTCGAAGATAATCGCGAATCACAGCTACGATAGTCTTGGTGGCCTCGGCGGTGTCCTGCGAAGGCTCCCGCGCTGGCGAATGGCCGGCGACTCTTCGGCGTCCACTCCGAATCTTGTTTTGCCCAAAAAAGTAGGCTCCCGATTCCAAGGCCCCCGCCCCGCTTGAAGGATTTCCACGCCTTCGCGCACGCTCCTTGCTCGTATTTTTCGGGACATCCACGCGACCATGCGTCCCATTCGTCGAGTAGGTCATCGGCGACGTTCTGCAAAGCCATGCCGACACTCACCCAATCGGTGTAATGAACGGCGCGGGTTTGGCTTAGATGCTTGAGCGCTTCGACTGCCTTGGCGCGATCGACGGCATCGGGGGAAGAAAAGTTGCGGTCATTCTTTTTTTTGCGCTCGCGCTCATCGCGCTTGCGCGTCATGTCCTCCGTTGCGCCGCGGATCATCTCCGTCGTCACGGGACCGGCGCACTCCGGCACGTCCAAGAAATGGCACAGACGAAACGGCCTTGTGGACGTTTCGTGCCCGCGCCTGTTCATCGTCCCCGGCACGCGGGCAAGGCGAGCTGCATCCTTCACGGATTTATCGACCAGCGCACCGAATGTTCTGGCCAGCTCATCAAGGAAGGCGCCGATTAAGGCGTCAGTAGCCTGGTCATTTGGCAGGTCAATGGGATAGAGGGTCGCATATCCGTTGCCGCTGTCAATCAGGATCGGCGAAGGCCAATTTTTGGCGCCAAGGTAGGTGACAATTTCATCACGCACCGCACGCGCTTTTTCCTTTCCGTTGTCCGTGGCTGGCGCCTGAGTTTCAATTTCCTTTTCACCGTCGATGATGGTCAGGCGCGTGTCGTGGTCAGGATCATCCACGTCGATGTAGAGGTGGGCTCGGCGTTCTACATTGGTGTTCGCGCGGGTCGTGCTGCCGGGCGCAAGGGGTTGATGCACCAATAGACGCCTTTTGTTCCACGCGCGTCCATCGCTTGTACCGTGCGCTTGATCGAGCCGTTGCGCGCGATCTGTTCCCCGGTCGGCGGCAACGTGGTAAGGAACACATCGCGGTCGCCGATCAATTTGACAAAGGCGTCGAGGTCGGAATCGGTGTCGATCTTGAATCGCTCGGCGGTAGTCATCGCGAAAATCCTTTTTCGAGTCGAGGCGAATCCTTTAAGGCGAGCACGGCACAGGGGTCGATGCCGAGCGCACTGCCGACGCGAGCGATCTCGATCTTCTCCGGGGTGACGGTCTCGATCTCGATCCATGCTTGGCTCACCTGGCGCCATCCCGTCTCGGTCGGCCTTGGCCGATCTTGGCGCGTTGCAGGCATTGCAATACAAGTTCAATCGGATTTTGCGTGGCGGTTGTCACCTGACTGGCGTCCTTGCTTGGTTAGAAAACTTGATGCCATCCTGGGGATTTCAGATTCCGTATTGCTCCTGCAGGACTTTTTTCGCTCTCGCGCTGTCGCGATCGCGTTTGGACGGCGAGCGCGGCGCGGGTGGCGTTGATGAGCCTTGCGAGTGTGGCAACCGCTCGAAAAACCTGGCGACAGCGGCGCGGGACGTCAGCCAAACCTTTCCACGGCGAAGGGCCTCAAGGAAGACGCGGCCGCCTTGGGCGTCCGGCAGTCCCCTCTGAATCCATCTGAAAATTGTGCTGGGTGCAGTGTCGTGCTCGTGCGCGAGCTCGACGGTCGAAAGGCGATCGCCGGCGGCGATTTCGCTGGCGACGGATTGCAAGACTGCGGTCATCGGAATGGCCCTCTTGACGTTGCAGGAGCGTGCAATTCTTAGAGAACCAAAAAGCAGGTATCGAGTAAATCAGAATGGCGGGTTTGGCGGTCAGAATTTGCCGGAAAACATCTCGTTTTCTCTTAAATAAGAGATGGCGCAAGACGGCGCAAGAAAACGAGCGTTACTTTTTTTTTCGGATGCGGTTGATGCTCCCCGCGCCTATCGGTTTCCAGTGGGTCACGTCTTCGGGTGAGTGCGGATCATTAATGTACCGTCTCAGCTCGATCTCGACTTCGGGGTCTGTGCCTTCTTGCTGGCGAAGCCATTTATTCCGTTGTAGTTCATATTTGCTGCGTTTCCTTTTTCTTGGCAGTTCGTCATGTTGCGGCGTCTCTCCCATGTCCTTGCGCGGCCTCGCGTTTCTCCCCTTCGCGGTTATGGTCGCTTCCGCTTTCAGGAGGATCAGTAGATTCTGAGCGTCCCATGAGGCAAGCGCAAGGAAGTGGTTCACCACGGCCGCATAGTTTTCTGAGACGCCTCTCAAGTCCAATTCATCCTGCGGAATGGGATCGGCAGCCGAGCAATGCCACGGCCGATGAAAAAACTGCGCACACGGTCCCTGGTGAGGCCGATCCCAGAAACACTGGTCAGCGTCAGCGGGCGCACCGTCGAGATAGACATATCCCGGAGCGTCCACTTCGGCCGGATCGTGGAAAATATCGTGGAAAGCCGCGGTCCAGATTTCATTGAGAACCCACTTTCCTAATGCAAGCGCCGTGGAATGGGCGCTGACTTCGGCGACTTTGCCAACTTTTGCCGGAGAGCCGAAACGGCAAAAATCAGCATAGAGGTTCTCACCAGGTAGAAAACGTCTTTGGCAGCGTTGAACTCTGTCAAATAGCTCGCGAATGTTCGTCTCGACAAGGTTCCATGCTTCGGTTGGAACGTCGCGAATGAGCGAGAAAACGGCGAAGGCAGCGCATGCGCATCCACTGGCGTCGGCGTAAGCGATACCGATTTCCGGATCAGGGACGAAGAAAGACGACATGAATTCACCTATGAAAAAGGTCGGGCCGGCGAGAGCAAGCCGCGGCCATAGGTGTAACCGCTGCCTGCCCTCGCCGTTCATCGCGGGAGCTACCCGGATGCCCGATGGTTTCATTTTATCAGCCGATCTTCTTCGCGACTTCCTTTGCCTTTTCGAGGTCGATGCCGGCGTAGTGCAAGGTCATGTTCAGCGTGCGATGGCCCAGCGCGCTCTGCGCCGCCTCGGGGCCGAATTCCCGAAGAACGTTAAGGGCCGCAGTGTGCCGCAATTGGTGCGTATGCCATCGTTCGACGTTCGCCCTGATGCAACCGCGCTCGATAGCCTGGTTGACGCTTCGCGGAGTGTATCGCTTTCCCGGCTTGCGTGTGGCGTTCGGATTGGATCGGTCAACCTGGCTCGGTTGCACCGGGGTCTTCCGATTGGTTCGCTTCTGTTCCTTGATTTGCCGGGCTTGCTCGGCCGGAGAGAAGAGGTAGGCGTCGGGATCGGCTTTGAGATACTTCCTCAAGATCAGCATCGCCTGGGGGCCGAACACGATGTTGCGGACGTGGCCGCGGTGCCTGGTCTTGTGGAGACCAGGAGCGTAAACCCATTGTTCCCCACTGCGGTCCAGTTCGCGCCCACGGAGTTTGCAGAGTTCGCCGACGCGACAACCGGAAAGCAACATGACGCGAACCATGTCAGCCGGCGCCGGCGCGATGAATGGCAGCGTCGTCTCGACGATGGCCTGACCGATCGGCTTGACTATCTCCGTTTCCCTTGCGTCGCATCGGCCGGCCTTGAGGCTTGCAACCGCTTCGATGTTTACGAGATTATTTGCCGGTACGATCTTTTTGCGCAGCCCCATCGCATGATGCGTTTGATTCGGTCGATATGCCGATTGATCGTGCTCCGTGCCATTCCTAATGGCCGCCCGCCCTTCACCTCGCGTTCCTTGTCCGTCAGCGTTGAGCCGATCGCCATCGCCTTTTGGACGGCCTCCAGGCAGAGCGAATCGAATTCCTCGACGGGCAGCGAACCGAAGAGGCGAACAAGGGGCGCACTGCGTCCTTGATGGCCGGTTGCTCGGATGTCGGCTCCTTGGTGACCGGATCGACGTAATAACTCTCCGCATGGTCCATGTAGGCGAGCACCAATTCATTGATGGTGCAATCGTGGTTTGGTTTGGAAGCTGCCGGCAACGCGCCTTTGCCGCCGGCGAGCTGCGCGAGGACGCGGGCATACTCCGCTTTCGATTCCTCGCTCCCGTACTCGCCTGGGAGGATGATCTCGACGCGCTTGCCCGTGGCGTCGTAGGCGCGGACACGGGCCCGACCGGAAGAATGACGTTGATAGAGAGGGACCGTGCTGCGTTGACGTGCCATAGGTGGATACTCCTATTTGGGGAAAGTTCCCCAGAATCAGGTGGTATCAACCGCACGTCTGAACGCCAGACGGTAAGCGTAACTTGCTTCGGTTTCCAGCTTTACTGCAATGGGCGCTGAGGGGCTCGAACCCCCGACCTCATGGGTGTGATCCATGCGCTCTAACCAGCTGAGCTGAGCGCCCGACTCCGCAGGCGCGGAGATGTAGCCAGGGAAAGAAAGAGCAATCAAGGCGGGGGCGGGTTCGCGGTAACGTGCGTGTTGACCGGCGCGTCGTCGAATTTCGGCGCGGCGGGGGCCACACGCTGCGGCGGACGAATTGCTTCGGCGGGAGCAGCGCTGTGTGGCGCGGGAACCCCGACGGATGGGTTCGCTATGTCGTCGAAGCCGCTTTCCAGGCCATGCATCCCCTTCTTGAACTCCACCACGCTCTTGCCGATGTATTTCGCCATGTCCGGCAGACGCTTGCCAAACAGCAGGACGGCAATGATTACGATCACAATCCATTCGCCTACGCCGAAAAATGGCAAACCAAATAGGGGTTGCATAGCTGTCTCGCTTGATCCAGAAGTTAAGGTAAGCGTTTCACGTTCAATATATCCGCGGAGCCGGCCACATTGCAAGGAGAAACCGATACCGTGGACGCGAAATTCCTGCGCTCTTTGGCATTGTTTCACGAAAATCACCCAAGTCGCCAGGTGAGCGAACACCCTCTGCACCGAGCAGGCTGAGGCGGGCTAAACTTATATCTTAATTCTACCTTGGACCGAGCGGGAAAGACAAGCGGGCGAGTCAATTTATTTTCCGATCAAGCCGGAAATCCACGCCCGGCGTGCCGTCAATCCGCGGCGGGCTTCGCGAAAACCTTGGCATCCAGCTTTTCGGCGACTTTCATCTCGGTGACCTCGGCTTCGAGGTAAAGCTTGTCGTCGCGCTTCATAACCCGCTTGTACGACACCTTGGCCCCGTCCACATCGCGATAGTCGCTGAAATACGTGGCCTGGCTGACCTCCTTGAATTCCTGCTCGGCGGCCTTGCTGCGGTATTCGCTTTTCACGAGCAAGCCGGTATCCTTGGCGAAATAGAGTTTCACGTCCGGATAATCTTTGCGCGACACCTGGACGCCCTGCACAGCTTGCTTGCCGATCTTGGCGTCGCCGATTGTTTTCAGCTGGAACGCCTTGTCCTTCAGCGGAGTCAGGGAGTTGATCAAGCCGGCGCGGTGGTTGAGGATTTGCAGGGCCAGTTCGTCCTTGCCCATTTCCTTGACAGTGTCACCCATGCGCGTCCAGCCCTTATTGCCGTCCAGGACGATGGTGAAAACCCCTTCGACTTCCAGGCGGAATTTATCGGGCCACTGGATCGCAAAGTTGGCGGTGTAGGGGAAGCCGTCCTCGCCCATGCCATAGTAGACGCCTTTTTCTTTACCGGTAATGGCCTTCAGCTTGTCGAGCTTGGCTTCCCCGCCGGCGGCCTTGATCGCCTTGTCGATGATGGCCCGCGCGTCCTTGTCTTCGCCGGATCGAACCAAGCCGACGCCGACGAACAGCAGCCCGACGGTGAGCGCTGCGCACACGATTCCCCGCATGTGATTCTCCTGACGGTGATGTATTGACGGTGGTGATTTGCTGCTACTGCGCCGGTATATTGAGTTGCGAATTGAAGACAAGGGGCGGTGCTATCGATTCGTCACGACAACGAACTCGGCTCGGTGGTAGAGGTCGTAGTGTCGGCCCAGGACGCGTGCTGATCGTGGGAGTTGGCCTTCTAGTTGCTGCCAGTCCGCGGCCGGCAGGAAAAGGTATACCGGCACACCGTAGCCCAGGAAGCGGACAACATCGTGTTCCGCAATGAGATGTTCGATGTTGCGTTGCACGTAAAAGTTCAGGCTAGGCAGATGCTCCATCCGAAAGCAACCGATGCGGATGTCGGCGTCCTGTTGCAGTGCCACGGCTTGCTCGACCAGTGGGCGCGGCGCCTTGTAGCGATTGAAGATCGCGCTGGCGAAGGCGGCCAAAGGCGCCAGCAGCAGAACGGCGGCGACGGCAAGGACCAGAATGAATCCACCGATCTGGCGTTGCCTCAGGAACCAGGCGCCGAGCAGCGCCGCAAAGATGGGAAACAGGCCGAGCAACGCATAGAGTTCCAGGCCGGCGAATGGGCCCGCGGGAAGAACCCACCAGCCGCCCCCCGCCAACCCCAGTCCCAAGGATAGGCCCACGCCTAGCAACGCCAGCGCAATCAGGGCGGCCAGTCGGCACCACGCCGGCAGTCCGATCGTACCCATCCGCCAGCGCTGCAGCATCCGGGCGGTCAGGATCGCGCACGGCGCCAGAGCGGGGAGAACGTAGTTGGGCAGCTTGGTGGCCGCCGCGCTGAAAAAAATCAGGTACACCGCGATCCAGCAGAGCAGCAAGCGATACGCCGCCGGCCGGTCGGTGAGGATTGCATCGCTTTCCACCGCGCCGACTTCCGACGCTTGCAGCCATCGGTTTTGAAAGATTGCCCACGGGCTGCGGATCGCCGACCAAAACCCAAACCAGACGGCGACGATGAGAAACAACGACCAGGGCAACGCCCCCGCCAGCAATGCGACGAGGTAGAATCCCGGAAAGCCGCCATGCATGTCCATGGCCGCCATGCCGCGCTCGAAATTGTGCGTCCACAGGAAGCCGGACAGGAATTCGCCATGCGTCTCCAGTCCGACCCAGATGTACCATGGCAAGGCGACCAGCGTGAATGCCACGCTGGCCAGCAACCAGCGGCGATCCCAGAGAATTCCCAGCCGTCGTTCCCAGAGAAGAAAGCAGAAATTGACCGCGGCCGGCAGGATCAGACCGACTGGTCCCTTCGCCAGCACGGCCAGCCCCGAAGACGCGCCGAGCAGCACAAACCACCAACCGCGCCGCTGGGCCAAGCCGATCCAGAAGATGGCCAGCGTAAGGACGGTGGCGCCGTTGAGCAGCGCATCGGGATTGGCGAAGCGCGCCGCGCCGACCAGCATCGGCGTGGCGGCGAGGACGACGCCGGCGAAAAGCCCGGTCGTCCGCGTGAACATCGACCTCGCCAGCTCATACGTCGCCAAAACGGTCAGCAGCGCGGCCAGTGCCGAGGGGAAGCGAGCCGCGAATTCGTTGACGCCAAACAGCGAGTACGAGATAATCTGTAGCCAGTAAAGCAACGCCGGCTTATCGACACGCAACTGCCCGTTGAAGGTCGGCACGATCCAATTGTCGGCACGCATCATCTCCAGCGCGCAGTCGGCATTGCGCCCTTCATCCACGTCCCACAGCGATGCCCCGCCGAGATTGAGAAAAAACAGCAACCCGCCCATGCCGACGAGCAAGAGATAATGCCAGCCGCGATGATGAAAGAACGCGATCATCCGTGATCCTCTTTGCCGCTCGCCGCTTTGCGGCCACCTGGCGCCGCGCGAACTCGAAGCGACAAATCCAATGTCCGAGCAGGCCCGTGCATTATAAAACAATGTCGGATCGAGGCGAGACCAGTTTCACACGGGAATCATGAAACAACTTCTTTACGTCGGCCTGGATGTCGGTGGAAGCACCATGAAGGCGGGCGTCGTGGACGATGCCGGCAAGGAAGTTGCGTCCGCTACCTTGGCGACCGAATCCCATCTTGGGCAGGAGCATGGGCTGGAGCGGATGTGCGAGACGATTCGCCAGGCCGTCGCCGCCGCCGGGCTGAAGATGAGCGACATCGCGGCGATCGGCGTGGCCACGCCGGGAACCATGGACATTCCCGCCGGCATCATTCTGGACCCTCCCAACTTGAAGCCGTGGCGCAATGTGCCGGTGCGCGATCACATCCACAAGGTCTTCTGCCTGCCCACGGCTTTTCAGAACGATGCCAACGCCGCCGCGCTCGGGGAGTTCTGGGCAGGCGTGGCAAAGGACGCGCACAGCATGGTGCTGTTCACGCTGGGAACCGGCATCGGCGGAGGCATCATCATCGGCGATCTCGTCCTCGAAGGCGAACACAGCCACGGCGGCGAGCTCGGGCACATGAAAATCGAAATGTCCAATCCTCGGCAATGTGGTTGCGGCCGCTTCGGGTGCCTGGAGGCGTACGCCAGCGCCACGGCTGTCGTGAAGCGCGCACACGAGGCGCTGGCGCAAGCGGGAGTCGCGTCGCAGCTCAGGGCATATGCAGGCAAAGAACCGGGCCTTACCGCGCGCGACATCTTCGATGCGGCCGCCGCGGGTGACAGGCTTGCCGACAAGATCGTGGAGGACACCGCGTATTATTTGGCAGTGGGGGCCATGAATATGATGCACTCCATTGACCCGGACATGATCGTATTTGCCGGTGGCATGGTCGCGGCCGGCCCGAGCTTCCTGGCGCGCATTCGCAAATATGTCCAGGAATTGGCTTTCCCCGTTCCCGCCCAGAAGACGACTGTCTGCTACGCGCAGCTGGGAAGCGATGCCGGGTTCATCGGCGCAGCTGCGCTGCGCGCGGCAATTCCTGCGGCGCAAAAAGTGAAATCCCACTCACGATCGTTTAGCCTGCCTGGACACTTGGAAAACTCAGCGATCCGCGGTTTTCACCGTCAATTCCGCAAAACTGGGCAAGTTGCCGCAGCTGTGGCAACTGGAAAATGCCATTTCTTTCAGGTTTTTTATTTTTTCCCTTGCCTTTTATTGAATTTCCCTGCAAAAGCGATCTTGCAGCTGATACCAAGTGACGTGCCAAATCTTCTTAAAATGTTGAGAATTACCGCCGCTGCTGCTTGACCTGGAGAAAACGGACGGGTACGATAACAATACTGATGAGTTTTGGAGGTGCGCAAGGACTCCATGGCAGCGGATGGGTTCTAGCTGCCGAGACTTAGCGCTGATTCCTTCAGGGGAAGTGGATCTTCACCGGCGCCTAATTTTTCGAGTGCGTGGGAATCAGAAACAGGAACCCTAGCTCTGTCACCAAGAAGGATTGACGGCGATGTTAGTACTGTCACGCAAAAAGAACGAGAGCATTGTCATCAACAATGACATCACCGTCACTGTCGTTGAGATTCGCGGCGACAAGGTCCGTCTCGGAATCGTCGCCCCGAAAGAAGTTCCGGTGCACCGCCAGGAAGTCTATGAAGCGATTCATGGCAAGCCCGCCGACACCGAAGCTTCTCCCAACAACACGATGGCCAAACCCGATTGATTCCACCTGGGATTGATCTCTTCAACTCTTCGTCGGGCACTTTACTGCCCGCATGAAGAGTTTTTTAACATAATACTGTTCACATTTCAACACAATTCACGCATTTTAATACTCTGCTCGAAACCGCAGGTACGGACCCTAGCTCCCGGTGCCCGTCCATAAAGATTGCATCACCTCGCCGCGATTGAGTTGCACGGGGCGATTTTGCCGATCGCGCACTTCGGTCCGAGGCGGCACACCGAGAATGTGATACACGGTCGCCCCGAGGTCGTCCGGCGAAAATGGCGGCGTGGCGGGGAACGCCCCGATGCGGTCGCTGCGCCCGATCACGTGTCCGCCGCGCACGCCGGCGCCGGCGAACAGGCCGAAGAAGCACGGCGCCCAGTGATCGCGCCCGGAATCGCGCCGGCACCCTGGGCGAAGATGCGCGGCGTGCGGCCAAACTCGCCCAGCATCATCACCAGCGTGTCGTCCAGGAGCCCGGTTACTTCCAGATCATCGAGCAAGGCCGATGCACCTTGATCGAGCGGAGGCAGAAGGCGATTCTTTAGCTTGCCGAAGTTGTCACCGTGTGTGTCCCAGTTTTGCACGATGCCCATGTTGGCTTGCACTACCGGCACCCCCGCTTGCACAAGCCGACGAGCCAGCAGCAGCGATTGTCCAAATGGATGCCGGCCATAGCGATCGCGAATCGTGGCCGGCTCCTGATCCATCTGAAATGCGCGGGCAACCCGACCGGAAGCGAGAATCGAAAACGCCAGATTCTGCTGATCGCCGAGCCGACGCGATTCTACGGTGTGCGCCAGCTGCGCCTGCTGGATGTCGATCTCATGCAAAAGCGCACGGCGATCCGCCAGGCGCGTGGCGTCAATGCCCGCGGCGGGACGCAAACTGTCCATGCCGAAGTCGGCGGCGCCGGGATCGCGCGTGATCTGCCACGGATCGTGCCGCGGCCCCAGAAAGCCCGCGTGCTGGCCCGGCCAAACCAGCGGGCCTTCCATCAAAAACGTCGGCAGGTTCACGCCCGTCGGCAACCCATCGCTGCGCGGCCGCAGATGATCGAGCGTCGAGGCATAGCTCGGCCAATCATCGCGCGACGCCACCTTGTCGAAAAACGCCCCCGGCTGTTGATGGCCCGTCAGCACATGATGCGTTGCCACCAAATGATTGTTTTCCCGATGCGACAGGGTGCGCACGATCGCGTATTTGTCGGAGCGACTGGCCAACCGCGGCAAATGTTCGCAGATGTGCAGCCCCGGCACGCGCGTCGCCATCGGTCGAAATTCGCCGCGAATCTCCGCAGGCGCGTCCGGCTTCATGTCGAACGTGTCCAAATGGCTTGCGGCGCCGGTCAAAAACACGATGATGACCGATTTCGGTCTGCGCGCCGCTTGCGGCGGTGAGGCCTGGGCACGCTGATCGAGCAGCGAAGCCAGACTGATCCCGAGCAGACCTGAATAGCCGACTTGCAGGAATTCGCGACGATGAATGCCGACGGCATGACGGTGGGAAGGCACGGGATGTCTCCTCGTAAGGCGGGAGCGGTCTAACGCTAATTAGAGCAAAAATCGGGTCAAATGGAAGGGCAAATAAGAAGGTGCCGCAAACGAACGCGCGGCCGAATCGGCACTTCGCCTTGCATCGCCCTGTTCAAACCACTACACTGCCATTTTCGGCCTTGCGCCCGCCGATGAAGACTGACGACCGGCCCTCTCCCGGATGGAGAGGGATCACCACGCATGAGTCACGGAATGAATTACGATCCTAGCAATCCTCTCATTGTGCAGGGCGATCGCACCGTCCTGGTCGAGGTAGACAATCCCAAGTATTCCGAGGCTCGCGATGCACTTGCACCGTTTGCAGAGTTGGAAAAATCGCCGGAGCACATGCACACCTATCGCCTCAGCGACCTGTCGCTCTGGAACGCGGCATCTGGCGGGCTGACCGCGGATGACATGATTGTCGTCCTGCAAAAATACAGCAAGTTCCCGCTGCCGATGAATTTGCTGACGGAGATTTCCGAGCGCGTCGAGCGCTACGGGCGCGTTCAACTCGTCAAGCATGAGGATAAGCTGAAGCTGGTGTGCACTGACAAGCCGCTGCTGGAGGAACTCGCCAGGCAACCGCGCTCGCGCGATTACCTCAGCGTTCGCCTCGACGCCAAGAGCTTCCTCATCGAGCCGGCCCATCGCGGTGTTCTAAAGCAGGTGCTCATCACCATCGGTTACCCGGCCGAGGATCTGGCGGGCTATACGGAAGGAGCGGACCTGCCGATCCATCTGCGCGACATCACCCGCGCGGGCCTGCCCTTCACGGTGCGCGATTATCAGCGCGATGCCGCCGACATTTTTTACGCTGGCGGCGATGTGCGCGGCGGCTCGGGAGTCATCGTGCTCCCCTGCGGCGCCGGCAAAACCATCGTCGGCATCGTCGCCATGGCCTTGATGCAGAAATCGACCCTCATCCTCACCACCAGCATCACCGCCGTCAAGCAATGGATCCGCGAAATCCTTGATCGCACCGATCTCGGCGATGCCGATGTCGTCGAATATTCCGGCGAGGTCAAAAACATCGGCCCGGTCACCGTGGCGACGTATCAGATCCTGACGCATCGCGCCGACCGCAAGGAAGAGTTCCCGCACTTCAAAATCTTCGATCAGCGCGATTGGGGCCTGATCATTTATGACGAAGTGCATCTTCTGCCCGCCCCCGTATTCCGCGTCACGGCGAATATCCAGGCGCGACGTCGGCTTGGCTTGACGGCGACGCTGATCCGCGAAGATGGCCGGGAGGGCGATGTGTTCAGCCTGATTGGGCCGAAAAAGTATGACGTGCCGTGGCGCGAGCTGGAATCAAAGGGCTGGATTGCCGAGGCCAATTGCACCGAGGTGCGCGTGAGTCTTTGCGATGAGATGCGCATGGAATACGCCGTCTCGGAATGGCGGCACAAGTACCGCCTGGCCTCGGAAAATTCCGCCAAGGAGGACGTGGTCGAGTGCCTTATCACCCAACATGCCGACCAGAACATTCTCATCATCGGCCAGTATCTGCGTCAGCTCCGCAGCCTGCAAAAGCGATTCGACATCCCGCTCATCACCGGCGCCACCGACAATCAAACCCGCGAGGAACTCTACGGCAAGTTCCGCCGCGGCGAGATCAAACGCCTTATCCTCTCCAAGGTCGGCAATTTCGCCATCGATCTGCCCGACGCCCAAATCCTCATCCAGGTCTCCGGCACCTTCGGCTCACGCCAGGAAGAGGCGCAACGGTTGGGCCGAATCTTGCGTCCCAAGGCGAATGGCGAAATGGCCCACTTCTTCACGCTGGTGACGCGCGACACCCGCGAGCTCGACTTTGCCCACCATCGGCAAATGTTCCTGACCGAGCAGGGCTACAGCTACAGCATCCTCGACGGCGCCGACCTGAGCGAGCACGGGCAAGAGGCGAGCGTGACATGATGGAGAAAGGGCACACGCGCATCCCGGTGAAACTGCATCGTAAGGTCGCGTTGATCCAGACCGAGGATGCGCTATTGGCCGAGGAACTGCTCGCGCACAAAAAGCTGGCCCAGGACATCGTCGGCCGGCTCTCGGAGCGCGTGCTGTTGATCCGTGCCGGCCGCATCGATGCGATGGTGCAAGAGTTGCGCCGCATGGGGCACACGCCGCAGGTAATGTGAGACGCCCATGGAAACCGACGCATTCTTCTGCCAGTTGTTCAAGCAGTTGCCGCAAACGCTATTTCAGTTGATCGACCTGCCGGCGGCGCGGGTGAAGTCGTACCGATTTGATTCGGTGGAATTGAAAAAATCGCTTCGCATCGATGGGCTATTTCTTCCGAAGCGAGCATCGCTGCCGTTGTATTTCGTTGAGGTGCAATTTCAGCGCGTGCAGAAGTTCTACGCCAACCTGTTCGCCAAGGTGTTTTGCTATTTGGACGAGAATGATCCGAAACAAGAATGGGTCGGGGTTGCAGTTTTTGCAAGCCGGGCGGAAGAATCCAAACATCTGGCGCCCTATGAAGATTTGCTCAAGTCCAAGCGAGTGAAACGGATTTACCTGGACGAACTCGGCAAATTGAAGAATCCACCGGTGGGACTGGGCGTTCTGCAACTCGTGTTTGCGTCGATGAGTCAAGCAAGGGAACTCACGCCACGCTTGGTGGACAAGGCGAAAAAAGAGCTGGCCGATGGTGATCTGCAAACGAAGGTGGTAGAATTAGTCGAAGAATTGCTGATGTCGAAATTCCCGGAATTCGGGCGACTGGAGATTCGCATGAAATTCAAGTTGCACGACATTCGCGAAAGCAAAGTCTGGAAGGAAGCCCATGACGAGGGTGCGGAAAAAGGCAGGGAAGAAGGCATGGAGAAGGGTATGGAAAAAGGAAAACTCATTGCCAAGCAAGAGATAATTCAGGGTTTCTTGGCAGGCGGAATGACTCCGGCACGAATTGCTGAGCTATTGAAATTGACGGTGGACGATGTCAATCGCCTTGCCGAGCCTATTTCGCATTGAGCACGCTTTGAAATCGCCAAGCGATTTCACGACGCAAATCCAATCGCGACCTTTTCGAGGCATAACGTTGGGAACGGCCGATCTTTGGAATCAACACACGCGGCACACGCTCAAGCGCTACGACGAAGCGCTGCTCAGGCAGGTTGCGCACAGGCTGTGCAAGCCGCGCAATCAATGGCCGGTGGATGAGATTCTCGATCGCGTGGCCGCCGCGCTCAACAATGCGGCGATGATCGATCGCCGGCTCAAGGAATTGCCCGTGGCGTGCCGGCAGATTCTCGCGGTAATGGGGCGAGGCCGGCAGACGCGCTGGCCGGTCGGTACCCTGGTCGAAATCCTGGTCGCGCTGGGGCATGAGGACGGGCTGGCGCCGCTAGTGACGCTGCTGGAATCGGGGCTTTTGCTTCCCGAGTTGTTTGCCCCGGGCAGCGATCCGGATCAAGAGAAAACAAGCAGCCGGGGGCGATTCAAGAATATTGCGAGCTGGCTGGCGCGCTCGGAGCCGATGCCCATGTTACTCGCGGCGCCGATGGTGAGCGGGCGCGTTCTTGGTGAAGATCTCGGACTGGAATGTCCCCAGTCGGAGGTTCCCGCCTCGGCAAGCGTGCATGAAGCCGACGGATTGGATTGGCCGCTCCGGCTGGCGGCGGTTTGGCAGCAGGCGCTGGCCACGCCGCTAAGGCGCACGCAGCAAGGCGATTTCTTCAAGCGCGATGCTGATCGCCTTGACGGCGAGCCGCTCTTGAGCGCGGCGCTCACCGATGCGCTCGTGCCGATTGCCGATCCCGGTTTTCTGTCGGCGGCGCTGGCCGCCTCCTGCGGCTTGCTGCATGAGGAAGGGGCCGAGTTGCAGGCGGCAGCCTGGCCTGCGGGCTTCAGGCATACGCTACCCGAACTGATCGCCGAACTCTGGGGAGCGCTCGCGCGCGTCAACTCCTGGAACCCCGCCGCCGGGCATGCGTTGCCCGAAGGCGCCGGCAATCCCTATCCATCCGCATATCTGCTCGCACTCCTACTGGTCAGCCGACTTCCCGAAAACGGTTGGGCCACGCCGGAAGCCATCGAGGAATGGATCACGCGCCGGCATCCCTATTGGACAGGTAAACCTACCGCGTCAGTCGGCATCTCCGCCTTTCTGCTCGGCTTGGCCTACTCCTTGCGCCTGCTGCAAGCCGCCAAGGGAATGGACGGCGCCTGGCGTGTTCGGCTTTCGCCGCTCGGCCGCTGGCTGATCGGCTTGATCGACAAGGCACCCACGCTAGGCGGATTCAAGCAAACGCTGCTGGTGCAGCCGAACCTGGAAATTCTCGCCTATCGGCAAGGCTTGACACCGGAGTTGATCGCGTCGCTGAGCAAGGTCGCGACCTGGAAGGCAATGGGCCCCGCTTGCACGCTGCAACTGGAGCCCCAAAGCGTCTATCGCGCCCTTGAGATGGGCGAATCGCTGACTAGCATCGTCCAGCTTTTGGAAGGGCACGGTATGAAGGCGATTCCGCCTGCCGTGCTCGATTCGCTCAAGACCTGGTCGAGCAAGCGCGAACGCATCAGCGTTTATTCCTCGGGGGCGATCTTCGAGTTTGCGTCGGCCGCGGAGATGAACGAGGCGATCACGCGCGGTCTGCAAGCGGTGCGCTTGACCGATCGGCTTGCCATCGTTGCCGACGAGAGCGCAATCGATTACAAGCATTTTCGATTGACGGGGACGCGCGACTACACCTTGCCGGCGGAGCGGTGCGTCGAAGTCGAAGCCGACGGCGTGACGCTGAACGTGGACTTGGCGCGATCGGATTTGCTTCTGGAGACTGAAGTGCAGCGCTTTGCCGAGCCGATCCCCGCGCCCAGCACCCCGACAGCCCAGGCACGGCGGTCCTATCGCCTGACGCCGGCGTCCCTCGCTTCCGCCCGGCACCAAGGGGTATCGCTCTCATACCTGGAAACCTGGTTCGGCCAGCGCACCGGCTTGCCCATCTCCGCTGCGGCGCAAATGCTCCTCACCAGTCCAGACGTCCCAGCCGTCGAGTTGCGCCGTCGCCTCGTCATGCAGGTCGGCAACGAACACCTCGCCGACGGCTTGGCGCAATGGCCCGGCACCCGCGCTTTGATTATCGCCCGGCTCGGACCCACGGCGCTGGTGGTGGACGAAGCCAATATGACGCCATTGACGGAGCGCATGAAGGAACTCGGATTGAAAATGATTTTCGAGGCATGAGCCGGTTCCGACGAATCAAGCGTCCATTTTCAGTTCGGAACATTTGCACGCCGTTTCTATAGCTTCAAGATTGTTTATAGCTACCTTCTCGCTGGCGCTCGGCGTGAACGTCGCCATTCCGGCCAAAAAGCGGCGGCTCTTGCACGTACCGCAGGTCGGCGTTAAAGTGATAAGGAAGATCCCGATCCCGAGCGAGAGCGATCATGGCACAGAAAAACCCGAAAACCGCAGTGGTGGCATTTAAGGTGGAAGCCGAGCTCGCCGAATTCTTGAATCAACTCCCCAACAAAAGCGAATTCATCCGCAAGGCAATCGCGGCCCAGATGAGCACGGCGTGTCCGCTGTGCAATGGCGCCGGCCAGGTAAGCCGGTGGGCCCACGATCATTACGCCCCGCTGATCGCTGACTGGAACCTGCGCAAATGCGACGGCTGCGGCGACAAGCTGACGTTGCCGCGCGATCCGGGCGATCTGTCCGCGGAAGACCAGAGCCGGCTGGAGCAATATTTCAACGGCGGCCCGCTCCTGTGCGATCCCTGTTACGGCAAAGCCCCCCCCTGCGGCGATTGCGGCTGGCACATCACGCCGGGTAAAGTCGATGAGCACCATCACGCTCATCAGCAGCCGGTAGCAGATAGCCGGTAGCAGACAGCCAAGAATTCAAGCTGCCTAGTCTAATGCCCGCTACCTTCTGTCTGCTAACCCATACACTCGCACCGCGTTATCGTGAAACAGCTTCCGCTGCTCCTCGGCTGGGCGGTTGCGCACAATTGACCGTAGCGCCTCCACCCAGCGGCGGTAGGTCGATCGCAGCGTACAGACGGGCCAATCGCCGGCGAACATGACGCGGTCTCGGCCGAACGCGGTGAGCGAGTGATTGATGACCGGTGCGAGATCGTCAGCGCTCCAGCGCTCGCGCGCTTGCACGACGATGCCGGAGATTTTGCAGGCGACGACGTTTTGCTTGCGGGCTAGGCTTTCCATATCGCGTTGCCATTGCGTGCGCTCTTTGGCATAGACCGGGCCGTTGCCGCAATGGTCGAGGATGAAGTTGGTGTTCTTGCACGCCTCGGCCAGCTTTACCGCATCGCCGATCTCGCCGTGCCGCATGCAGAGATCGAATTTGAGGCCGGCTTCCCCGAGCGCTTGCACGCCGCGCACGAAGTTGGCGGTCAGGCAGAATCCTTGCTTGGCGGACGGGTTGTGCAGCACCTGGCGGACGCCTTTGAGGAAGCGGTTGCCGCGAAAGCGCTGGAGGTATTTCGGAAAATCATCCTCCGCCGGCCGGCCGCCGATCACTGCGGCGACCAGCGGCGTGTTCGCCTGTCGGCAGATGTCAAGCACATACTCCGCCTCGGCAACGTGCTGCTTCGGATCGACATCCACTTCCATATAAACGCCCTTGACGACGTTCAAGCCATCAATGGCCGTCTGATAATCCTTGATGACGAAGCTGCGGGCCAGCGGCGAGTCCTTTTCGATCCACGGCAAGCGAAAGCGATTCAGGTCCCACAGGTGCACGTGCGTATCAACAACGCGCGGCATCTCGCCGGCTTGCTGTACGACCGGCGCCGCCTCTGTTTTCGTAGTCGTCAGTGCGGACGCGGCCGCCATGGCAACCCCCTTCAAGAATGTTCGACGCTGCATGATTGCGCTCCTATTGGCCAAATGCGGTTGAAGGGTAGTGTAGGCGCAAATAAAAAGAAGCACGCCCGGGAACGCCCCGGGCGCCTTCTTATGGGGAAGAGTTGGTGCCATGGTGGAAATCGATATCGGCGCTTGCATCGCGGCCTGCTCGGACTTCACTTCGGCCAACGACCCAACCGACATCAGTGTTGCGAGCGATGAAAACCAGGATCGCTCGCGTCTAACATCACCACAACGCGGCACGCAAAGAACCTTGCGCACGATTTTCGGGTTTTTTTTGGAGATGGATAATTCGTGGGGTGCAACGTCGAAGGTCGCTTGGCAGTTTCGCACTCGTCACGCCGCGCCACAACGGTTTGCGATGCCGGCAAATCGGTGGATGCAATGCGCGAGTGGGTAAGGGAGAGGGCCAATCCTCTCCCTCCCCGTGTGCGCCAGGTATGTTGTGTCTCAGGAGGTGCAAGTCCTCTGCGGGCGGTGATGGCCCGAACCGCAAGGCTAGGCAAGGGTGTCCGTCGCGAGGCGGAATCTGAAGAAAGCCGATGCCCCCAACTCGGATTCGACGAACAGAAATCGGATACAAGGCCAGCGTCGTTGGGTAACCCGGCATGAGACGGGGACGCCTGATAGCCATTCCGTAGGCGACGCGGGTAAATCCGGCGAAGACCGAGCGAAGGATGCACAACTTACCCTGGGAGATCTCCCCGTCCGTCCGGTCGATCCGGACTACTGCGGCGGCAACGTCGTGGGATGGACCAGGGAGAAGTCAGCAGAGGCCGTAGTAACCCGCTCGTTCGGCGATGTGCCATCCTGCGCGGGCAACACACGTCGGGGAGGCCAACCGCCTCGCAAGAGCGGATGAAGGGCTGAATCTATTCTTGCAAGCGACCGTCTGGAACGACTCGATGGACGTGAAGCGACAGCAAGGCAGCTACTACCAAACGCTCCTGTTTACGGAGCAGGCGGAGGAGCTGCGCCCCGGCTCAACTGGCGACGGCGGGACCGAAGCTGGTGGGTGCGTGGAGTCACAAGCGTCTGCGGCGTCGGGTCAAGCACGTGCCTTGCCGGACCGACTGATGGAGGAGGTGACCCGGACCCAGAACTTGATCGAAGCAATTGACCGCGTGCGGGCGAACAAAGGATCAGCAGGCGTGGACGGGATGACCGTCAGCGAACTGTTGCCCTGGGTTCGCAAGCATCTGCAAGGATTCACCGATTCGCTGCTCGACGGGAGTTATCAACCGTCGCCGATCCGCGGGGTGCAAATCCCGAAGGCCGGCGGAGGAGTGCGACAGTTGGGCATTCCGACGGTGGTAGACCGCTTGGTGCAGCAGGCGATCCTGCAAGTTTTGGACCCGCTTCTGGACCCGACCTTTTCGGCATCGAGCCATGGCTTTCGCAAGGGACGCGGAGCATTCACCGCTCTGGCCAAGGCGAAAGAGTATGTGGCCGAGGGCCGAACCATCGTGGTGGACATGGACCTGGAGAAATTCTTCGACCGGGTGAACCATGACATCCTGATGGCGCGATTGGCCCGGCGTGTCGGCGACAAGCGTCTGCTCAAGATCATTCGCCGCTTCCTGGAAGCGGGCATGATGCAAGACGGCGTGTGTGTCGCTCGGCACGAGGGGACACCGCAAGGCGGACCGCTTTCGCCGCTCTTGGCGAACCTGCTGTTGGACGACCTGGACAAGGAACTGGAACGGCGTGGCCACTGCTTCTGCCGCTATGCCGACGACTGCAACATCTACATGCGGTCGAAGGCAGCGGGCGAGCGGGTGCTGGCGTCGGTGACAGCGTTCTTGGAAGGGAAACTTCGGCTCCGCGTCAATCGGGAGAAGAGTGCCGTGGCACACGTCGAGGACCGCAAGTTTCTCGGCTATCGTCTTCTGCGCGGCGGGGAGTTGGGAGCAGCGCCCAAGAGTGAGGAACGCGTCAAGGAACGCATTCGGCAGATCACTCGTCGAAATCGAGGCATCGAAATCGAGGAGATGGCCGGCGAACTCAACAGTTTTCTCACGGGCTGGATCGCGTACTTCCGTTTTGCGAAGTGCAAGACCTTGCTGCGTGAATTGGACAGTTGGATTCGTCGGAAGCTGCGCTGCGTGCGGTTGAAGCAACTGAAACGGACCAGAACGATCGCGGCCTTCTTGCAAAGCCACGGCGTTCCAGTCCGCCACGCGCGGATGACCGCCGGGTCGAACAAGGGGTGGTGGCATCTGTCGGCGTGTCCGGCCGTCAACACCGCCATGAATCAGACTTGGATCGAGTCTTTGGGCTTGGCCAACCTCAGCCAGCTGTATGACCGGTATCAACAAGAACAGAAACCGCCGGATACGCAAAGTACGTCCGGTGGTGTGGGAGGACGGGGGAAGTAATTCCCCCTCCTACCCGATTGTCGCGAGGGGGTCGATTCCCCCTATTGGCCGACGTGCCCCTTTCGGGCATCGGGCGACCCCATGAACATGGCCCACATCAGGGAGCCGAGACGTTCCCACCGCAGGCGGGCAGGACGGTCCTTGCGTGGATCGGACAAGAACGCAAAGCCCAGGTTGGCCAGGTGCTTCGTGTGCAGCCGCCAATTGTCGGAGATGCGTTTGCGCTTGGATTTCATACACCGGAGACGCATGCGTATCCAGCGGTCCAACGTGCGAAACTCATCCGCGACACTGGAGAACGGGGTGTCGAAATAATTCGCGGTCCCCCGAATCACCGCGTTGACTTTCTTGACGACCTGAGCATCCAGGTTGTGGGAGCGCGGCGTCAGTTCTCGTATCTTGTCTTTGAATTTCTCCACGGACTTGGGCCGCATCGCAACGGTCCAGGACGAGAGGACGAAGCCGAGAAAGGCGAACCCTTCGCGGAACTTCGTTTGCTTCGTCTTTTCGGCGCTTAACGTAAGGCCGATCTGAACCAGATGTTGCTGCACCAGGTCGTGTGCCTGCTTGACCTGAGCTTCGGTCTGGCACAGAACCACGAAGTCGTCGGCGTAACGCACGAAGCGGAAGCCGGCGTCGTGGAGGCGCCAGTCGAGGCTGTTGAGAGCGATGTTGGCGAGCAAGGGAGAAATGACTCCCCCTTGTGGCGTGCCCACCGGAGTCGGTTGAAACACGCCATCCTCGATCACCCCGGCCTTGAGAAATCGTTCGACCAGACGGAGAATGTTGCCGTCGGCCACTTCCGCGCAGAGGCCGTCCATGATGACCGAGTGCGGAATGTTATCGAAGAACCCCTTGATGTCCGCGTCGAGCACGCATGCGTACCCTTGCTGACGAAGTTCGACGACCCGCTCCAGGGCCATATGGCAGCCGCGCTTGGGCCTGAAGCCGTAGGAATCCTCGTGAAAGATCCGCTCGAAGAGCGGACTCAGGATTTGCCGGAGCACCTCCTGAGCAATGCGGTCGCGGACTGCGGGAATACCGAGCGGACGAGTCTTGCCATCGCCCTTGGGGATATGGACGCGGCGCAAGGGCACAGGTCGAAACGACCCGTCCTTGAGGTCCCGCATCAGGGACAGTAAATTCTCTGAGAGATTATTCTCGTACAGAGTAATACTGACCTTGTCGATCCCCGCCGCCCCGCGATTGCGTTTCACGTTGCGGAAGGCAGAGGCCATCACGTCCGGGGTGATACGCCCGGTCAACGAATGAGCTTTGATTTTCTTGGCCAAAACACGGCCCTCCTGCTGAACTCCAAGGAACATTCGACCATCGCGGCGGAGTGTGCGAAGCCGTGGAGGATGTTCTTAGCTGACGCTTCCCGTCCGAGTAGGCTCGGAAACGGCGTGGGACTCTCACCGGTCAGTGCTGTCGGCCATTTTGAGCAGGCGACGCCGCCAACCACCCCGTGTGCCCGGAAGCAGAACCGCAACGCCCGCTTCCGAAGACGGCCCGCGATGGCCGCCCGATGCTTCGGCACGGTTTGGAGCTTGGCACGCACACGAGGCCGAAACGCGACGCCTCCCGCCCTATTCGAGTCCGGCCCCTCCGTCACCGCCCGTTGCCGGACGACGCTGGCTGCGGCCTCCCGTGGGAGGTGGACCCGAACTTCTGGACGAGAGCGGCCTCACCCAGGTAGGATTAGGTTGTCGTTCCGCATCAAGGACAACCGCACCGTTTGAGACTAAACCAACAACACCTGCGGCTCACACAAACCGCCAAGCGAGCTGCGACTTTGCATGACGGCGCAGATTCACGGCTTGCGGCAGCGCAGCACAAATGCCTGCCCCGCATAGCTGATGCGATGCCCGATATCGGCGAAGCCGGCGGCCTGCAGCTTGGCAACAATCGTTTCCATCGGCAAGTAATGGAATCGGCCCCGGCGCGATTCGCGCGTCAGCCAGTTGCCATATGTCCACATGCGCCAGGCGTTTTTCAGGAATCGCAATGGCCGTTTCTTGCGAATTACTTCACCGACCGAATGCAGGGCCACCGTGCTCCACGATGGTTCCGGGACATTAACCGAGAAAACGAACGTGCCGCCCGATTTCAGCAGCCGAAAGATCTCGCCCAGTACGGCCTCATATGCCGCATCGGTCCAGCATTCGTAATCATTGGAATAGGACTCGGCATACTGCAGCGACAGACCCGACACGATGCCGTCAAATTGGACGCCGGGCCAATCGGAAAATCCCGCCGCGAAATCGCGAACCTGGAAACGCAGACACGCCGGCGTCGGCGTCGGTTGCAGCTCGGCCCGCAACTTCGCGAACGCCTTCGCATTGACCTCGGCAACATCGACTCCGGTGATGGATTCGACCTTTCCCTGACTCTTCTGCCACAGAACGCGCGAAAGTTGGCCGCCTCCGCAGCCCAGGTCGAGCCAGCGCTGCCCCGTCGTCGGCGTCAGCCACTCCGCCGTGTCGCGCAGCAGCTCCTGATAGGGCGGCAATTCGTGCTGGCTCCAAAACGCCTTGGCGCAACGCGTGTCGGGCCAGTGGTTGGTTGTTGTCTTAGCCATAGGTATTCCTCCTTGATTCCCCGCGGCGGACGCCGAGACCGCGGAGAAAAGAACAGGCCTTTTTTTTCTCCGCGCTCTCGGCGCCCTCAACGGTGAAACCTCATGCTGCCGCCTTTGCCGGAGCATGCGCGGCATGCGTTGCCGGTGGTCGGCGGTCCTTCATCTCGCCTTCCTTGATCTGCGCCGGCTTGGAATGCTCGCGATGCTTGAAAAAATTCTCGCGGTACCACGCGACCAGCTCCGGATGCCCCTTGATGATCATCAGGTTCTCCGCATTCTCATTCTCGGCCTGATTCGTGAAATTGAAGCTGCCGGTGATCAGCGTCTTCTTGTCGACAAGAATGATTTTGTTGTGGGCGATGGCGTGCTCGTGGTCGATCTTCACGTCCATCGCATGATCAATGAGGATTTTCAAATCGGAGTAGCGTTCGAGCTCATTGCTTTTGTCCAGCACGATCTCGACGATCACGCCTTGCTTTTTCGCCTCGACCATCGCCAGCGCCAGGGGTTCCGCAGTGAAAGAATACGCCTGGACAAGGATTTCGCGCCGGGCCGACTTGATTTCGCGCAGGATCGCCTCCTGGCAGCCCCCCTTGGGCGAGAAATGGGCCTTGATGTCCGGCACAAAGCCGAATTTGCGCAAGAGGATGCGCCAGAGGTAAACTAGCGTCATCGTGCCCATGGCGCCGGTCGCAACCTGAATCCACATCAGCGTCATCGGATCGATCTTCATATTGATGCACTCCATCGCATTCGCGTCTGCATCATTGAGCCTACACCGACCATGCCACGAATTCCTGATTCGTAACCGCTTTGCCTATATCGATTTTCGATTTTTCGTTTCACGCGCACCCACACACGCCCTGCCGTGCAACGAACGCCTTTCGCGCCAGCGAACCGTTTCGCACCATAGCAAAGCTTCAGCCACGAAACTAGCCCGGAGCGCCTGCCGCCGTGCCGAGT
This sequence comes from uncultured Planctomycetota bacterium, assembly GCA_963767835.1. Taxonomy (GTDB): domain Bacteria; phylum Planctomycetota; class Planctomycetia; order Gemmatales; family Gemmataceae; genus SIAQ01. The sequence continues at coordinate 23,124 of CAVYFY010000031.1, read as the reverse complement.
GACCCACTTTTTGTAAACTTGAGCAGATCAAGCAATTTTTCCTCAATTTATCACTTGACGAAGCAGCGTAATCTGCGCAATATGGTAATTATCTGTCAGAATAAATGGTAGATAGCCTCCACGAAAGTGCAGGATGTGCCGTGATTGTGGAAGAACGCCGTCAGAAAGTGCTGGAACTGGTCAACGAGCGTGGTTTCGTGGCTCTGGGCGAGCTGGCGAAGACGCTCAATGCGTCCGAATCGACCATTCGCCGCGATCTCGATTACTGGCATCAGCACGGCCTCGTCAAGCGAACGCATGGCGGAGCGATGTTCCGTGAAGACGCGCAAGGCATGCCGGCTCTGGAAGATCGGACTTCCCGCGAGATTGAGGAGAAAAGGCAAATCGCCCAGGCTGCGGCAGTTCGCATCCAGGACGGCGATTCCATCCTCATCGACGGCGGCACAACCACGCTCGAACTGGCTCGCATCCTGCTCGGCAGACCGTTGCAGATCGTCACCAACAGCCTGCCCATTGCGAACCTGTTCGCGTCGAGCCCGGAAACCGATCTGGTGATGCTCGGCGGTTACATCTATCCGCGCACGGGGGTGGCGCTTGGGCCGTTGACGATTCGCATGCTCGAGGATGTTCACGTGCGACAGCTGATCATGGGTGTGGGCGGCATCACGGCGCAGGGGCTGTTCAACAGCAACCTGCTCCTGGTCGAAACCGAGCAAGCCATGATGCGCACCGCCGATGAGGTCGTGGTGCTTGCCGATCACACAAAGCTCGGCCAAAAGGCGCTGGCGTTCCTGTGCGGGCTAAACGCGGTGGACACGCTGATCGTGGACGCCGGCGTAAAGCCGGAACAACGCACGCTGGTTGGCCAGGCAGAGGTGAAGCTGATTGTCACCGGCGAGGCGGAGGAGTTTCGTTCATGATCACGCTGGACCGCAGCTCCGTCGAACGCCTGGTGCGCGACGCGATTGGCAAGCACCTGGGTGAGCCGAGCTCCGTAAGGAGCCGGTTGAATCCGTTGGTCGTCAACGTCAGCGCCCGCCACTCTCATGTGACGCAAGAGGACCTGGAACGCCTGTTCGGCAAAGGCCATCAGCTCACCCCGTTCAAGCGGCTGTACCAGGACGGCTTCTTCGCGGCGGAGGAAACCGTGACGGTCATCGGACCACGCCAGCGCATCATCCCGAACGTGCGCATTCTCGGCCCGTGCCGGGATCATAGCCAGATCGAACTAGCGTTCACCGACGCGGTAGCGCTCGGCCTGGATATCCCGGTGCGCAAGAGCGGCGATCATCGGGACTCGCCCGGCTGCTGGATGATGGGCCCGGCCGGCATGATCCGCCTGGAACGCGGCGTGATCCGCCATGAACGGCACGTCCACATGGGCCTCGCGGACGCGGAGCATTTCGGCGTCAAGGACGGCGACCGCCTGCACCTGCGCGTGAAGAGCGATTGCCCGGCGGTGTTGCAGGATTTGCTGGTTCGGCTCGCGCCGGCAAGCAAGCTGGAGGTCCACATCGACACGGACGAAGGGAACGCGGTGAACTATCCGCGCGCGACGAAGTTTGAATTGTTCAAGTAATGTCCTCGTTTAACGTTCGCGCCGCGCTCGGCGCGGCGCGAACGCTAAACGGGGAGGGTTATTTTCTGATTCTCAAAGAGAGGTACTCATGGCAACGAATCTTGAAGCCCTTGGCATGATCGAAACCAAGGGGCTGGTGTCGCTGATCGAGGCGAGCGACGCCATGCTGAAAGCCGCCAACGTCACGTTGATCGGCTGGCAGAAAATCGGCAGCGGCCTGGTGACGGCGTTCGTCGTCGGCGACGTGGCCGCGGTCAAGGCGGCGGTGGACGCCGGCGCTTCGGCGGCTGGGCGCGTCGGCGAAGTCATCGGCGTTCAGGTCATCCCGCGACCGCACGAGGATGTCAGCACCGTCCTGCCCAAGGGCAAACCCGCGGCCGGCGGCGTCGGCTAACGCAATCACAACCACAACAATGGCACGAAAATCAACCAATAAAACGGAGAATCCTTCCATGGCAAAGACCATCAACGAAGCGCTCGGCCTGGTCGAGACCAAGGGCCTGATCGCGACCATCGCCGCCACCGATGCGATGTCGAAAGCCGCCAACATCGCACTGGCGGGCCAAATCCAAATCGGCGGCGCCTATGTCACGACCTTCGTGCGCGGCGACGTCGGCTCGGTCCGCGCCGCCGTTGACGCCGGCGCCGCCGCCGCGCAGCAGCACGGCGAACTCGTCAGCGCTCATGTGATTCCGCGCCCGAAGAGACCGTCATGAGCGTTTTCCTGGGAAAATAGCTGTCAGCTATCAGCTTTCAGCCAAGCACGGATGAAATCGCATGCAGGATTTTCGCAAACTGATGGTTTGGCAGAAAAGCCATGAGCTGGTGCTACAGGTATACCTCATCTCGCGTGATTTCCCGCGCGAGGAGTTGTTCGGCCTAACAAGCCAGATGCGGCGCGCGGCCGTTTCGATTCCGTCGAATATCGCGGAAGGAACTGGCCGCGGAAGCGACGCTGATTTCGCGCGATTTCTAATTATCGCGATGGGCTCCAGTTCGGAACTGGAGTATCAACTGCTTCTTGCTCGCGACCTCGGGTACGTCGAAACGGATACGCACCGTTCTGTGGAAGCGATGGTCAAGGAAATCAAGAAGATGTTGGCCGCGCTTATCAAACGCGTTCAGGGTGAGTGATTGGCTGACCGCTGATAGCTGAGAACTGTGAGCTATGAAGATCCTCGTCGCGAACCTCGGCAGCACCAGCTTCAAATACCGCCTGTTCGACATGCGGGATGAATCCGTGCTCGCGCGCGGCGGCGTCGAACGCATTGGCACGGCACAGTCGAAATGCTTCGTCGAGGTCGGCGGACAGCGCGAGGAACTGACGATTGACGCCAAGGATCACGCCGATGCCGTGCGATTGTGCCTGCAACAATTGACCGACAAGAAGTGCCTGTCGAGCCCCAAGGAATTGGCCGCGATCGGCTTCAAGGCGGTCCATGCGAAAGGCATCACCGGCGTGCAGCGCGTCGATGAAACCGTGCTGGCGGCAATGGAAGCCTACAACGACATCGTGCCGGCTCACAATCCGCCCTACGTGACGGCGATGCGGCTCTTGGCGCACGAGCTGCCCGAGATTCCACTGGTGGCCGCGTTCGAAACGGGGTTTCATGAGACGATTTCGCCGGCGCATCGGTTGTATGCCGTGCCATTGAAATGGGTCGATTATGGAATCCAGCGATGGGGCTTTCACGGGGCGAGTCACCGGTACATCGCCGAACGGGCCGCGAAATTGCTCGGCAAGGCGGACGCGAGAATTATCTCGTGCCATTTAGGGGGAAGCAGCTCACTGTGCGCCATCCACGGTGGGAAATCGCAGGCGGCCAGCATGGGCATGACTCCGCAATCGGGGTTGCCGCAGAACAACCGTGTCGGTGAATTCGATCCGTTTGCCTTGCCGGCCATTATGCGGGCGACGGGCAAGAGTCTCGAGAAGGTCCTGCACGACCTAGCCAATCGCTCGGGCCTGCTGGGACTTTGCGGCTACAGCGACCTGCGCGACATCGAAGACGCGATGAGCATGGGTCCGGAACGAGCGGAGTCCGGCGTTGCCCAAATGGGTTTTGAAGTCTATGTGTCAGCTGTGCGTCACTACCTTGGTTCTTATTTGCTGCTGCTTAACGGAGCCGACGCGATAGTCTTCACCGGCGGCATCGGCGAAAACTCGAAGAGGCTCAGGGCGGAGGTTTGTGCCGACCTGGACTGGTTCGGCATTTATCTCGATCCGCTCAAGAACGGAAGTGCCAAGGGGGAAACCCGCATCAATGCACCGATTAGCCGGGTGCAGATCTGGATCATGCCCACAAATGAAGAATTGATCGTCGCCCGGCAAACGGCTGAGCGGCTTTCGCCAAACGGTTTGGCTGAAAGCTGAAAGCTGATAGCTGAAAGCTCCCTATGTTCCTCGCACGTGTCACCGGCAGCGTGGTCGCGACGCAAAAAGTCGCCAGCATGGTCGGCTCGAAATTGCTGACCGTCGAGCCGTTGCGCGTCGATCCCGCGGGCCGTGATAAGCTGATCGGCACTGGGCGTACCTTTGTCTGCGTCGATACGGTCGGGGCAGGGCAGGGCGAAATGGTCTTGATCGTGCAAGGCTCCAGCGCTCGCATGACCCCGGAGGTCGAGAAGTTACCCATCGATGCGACCATCATCGGCATCGTCGATTCGGTCAACGTCGAAAACAAAACAATCTTCAGCGCGAATGGATAATCCTCATGTTGCAAGTCACCGACGAATTGATCCGCAGCGTGGTCCATGAAGTCCTGGCCGGCATGAAGAGCCGGCCCGTCGTCGTCGATTCCCTCACCCCTAACCCCTCTCCCGGAGAGCGAGGGGAATCCGATTCCTGGGGCGTTTTCGACAGCGTGGACGATGCCGTCAAGGCCGCTGCCAAAGCGCAAAAGCAGCTCGACGCGCTCGGCCTGGATGCCCGCAAGAAGGCGACCGATTGCATTCGCAGGATCTGTATCGATAAGGCCGATATGCTCGGGCTGGAAGAAATGGAAGAAACCAAGATAGGCCGGCTCAAGCACAAGGTCGAGAAGCTCGTCACCGCCGGTGAAAAATCTCCGGGCGTTGAGTTCCTGCGCACCGCTGCGTTCGGCAGCATGAACAATCTCACGCTCGAGGAGTACGCCCCGTTCGGCATCGTCGGCATCATCACGCCGGTCACGCATTCCTTGCCGACGCTCGCCAACAACGCCATCAGCATGATCGCCGCGGGCAATGCCGTCGTCTGCAATCCGCATCCGAGCGGCGCTCGCGTCGCTTGCCACGGCGTCCAACTCTTCAACCAGGCGATCCACAAGGCGATCGGCATTGACGGCCTTGTGACCGTCATCGGCAAGCCGACGCTCGAAAGCGCCCAGGCCATCTTCGATCACCGCGATGTTCGACTTTTATGCGTCACTGGCGGCCCGGCGGTCGGCCGAGCGGCGCTGCGCAGTCCCAAGCGGGCGATTGTCGCCGGGCCCGGCAATCCGCCGGTCGTCGTCGATGAAACCGCCGATCTCGACAACGCGGCCAAATCGATCATCTACGGCGCCGCTTACGACAACAATCTCTTGTGCATTGCCGAGAAGGAAGTTTTCGTTGTCGCATCGGTGTTCGACGAGATGATGGAAACGATGACGCATCACAAGGCCGTCCGCCTGAATGCCGACCAGATCGCCAGACTCACGAAGGCCGCGTTTGTCGGCGGCGAAGGCGGCAAGGTGTTCATCAACAAGGACCTGATCGGCCAGGATGCCGCGGTGCTGGCGAAGCATGCGGGGATGAGCGTGCCGGCCGACACCGAGATCCTGTTCGGCGAAACCGATGAATCGCATCCGTTCGTCGATCACGAGCAAATGATGCCGTTCGTGCCGTTCGTGCGCTGTCCCGATGTTGACGCCGCCATCGGCCTGGCCGAGAAATACGAGCACGGCTTCAAGCACACCGCGATCATCCATTCGCGCAACGTGGACACGATCACGCGCATGGGCCGGGCGATGGACGTGACGATTTTCGTGCAGAACGGCCCATGCACCGCGGGCTTGGGCGAGGCGTACATGAGCTTCTCGATCGCGACGCCGACCGGGGAAGGAGTGACGACGCCGTTGACATTTTCGCGCGTTCGGCGTGCGACGACGATGGGCTCGATGCGCGTGGCATGAGGAATTCACCGCAAAGAACGCGGAGAGCGCAGAGAGAAAACAGGGGTGACACATGAGCGAGAAGGAACGGTTGAACGCGTTGACGGAAGCTATTATTGGAACGGCGATTGAAGTGCACAAGGAACTGGGGCCTGGACTGCTAGAGTCAACATACGAGGCCTGCCTGATGTACGAACTGGTGCAACTTAGCTTCAAGGTCGAACGGCAGAAAGAACTGCCCGTGGTTTACAAGGGCGTCCACATCGAGTGCGGATATCGTCTCGACTTGCTTGTCGAGGACTCTGTGATTCTGGAATTTAAGTCCGTCGAGAAGCTCGACCGCATTCATGAAGCGCAGGTGATTGCCTACCTGAAGCAATCCGGAAAACACGTCGCCCTGCTAATTAACTTTAACGTCCTTCAGCTCGTGAAAGGGCTGAATCGTCTTGTACGAGATTTTCCTGAGTGATTTCTCTGCGCTCATGGCGATCTCTGCGGTGAACTCTGTATGCAAACTGCCATCATCGTCGGCCATGCGACTGCGACCGTCAAGCATCCTTCCATGAACGGATGGAAGCTGCTCATTGCACAGATGTTGACGACGGATGAGAAACCCGACGGCGAGCCGATCCTGGTGATCGACAACCTCGGCGCGGGCCTGGATGATCGCGTGATTGTTTGCAACGACGGGGCGGGGACGCGCACGCTGATGGATAGCAAGAATTCGCCGGTCCGCTGGTTCGTAATGGGGATTTGCGATGCGCATTGCTGAAGTCATCGGCACCGTGACGCTATCGCGCTGCCATCCGTTGATCGCCGGCCACCGCTGGATCATCGGCGTGCCGTTCAGCTTGAAAGCGCTGAAGGCAAGCGCGCCGCCCGACGGCGAGGATTTCGTGATCCTCGACGAGCTCGGCGCCGGCTTCGGGCAGAAGATCGGCGTCAGCGAAGGCGTGGAAGCGATGATGCCGTTCTTCCCGAACCGAAAACCCGTTGATGCGTATGACGCCTGCATTCTCGACGCCATTGATGTGAAATAAGTGAAAGGAACAGCCATGAACGTCAGCGAATTCAAGATCAAGCAGGAAATCTGTGAAATTGGCCGGCGTCTCTACGCCAAGGGTTTCGCCGCCGCCAATGACGGTAATATTACCTATCGGCTCAATGCTAAGGAGATTCTGTGTACGCCGACGATGGTCTCCAAGGGGTTTTTGAAGCCGGAGGACATCTGCAAGGTCGATTACGAAGGCAAGCAGCTTGCCGGGACACGGAAGCGGACCAGTGAAGTGCTCTTGCACCTGGCGGTGTACAAGAATCGGCCCGACATCAACGCAGTCGTCCATTGCCATCCGCCGCACGCCACGGCTTTTGCCGTCGCGCATGAGGCGATCCCCAAGTGCGTATTGCCGGAGGTCGAGGTGTTCCTGGGCGAGGTGCCGATCGCGAAATACGCCACGCCCGGCGATCAGCGCTTGCCGAACACGATTGTCCCCTACGTGAAGGATTGCAACACGATCCTGCTGGCCAATCACGGCACCGTATCATGGGGAACCAGCGTCGAATTGGCCTATTTCAACACCGAGATCATCGATGCCTATTGCAAGATTCTGTTGCTCGCCAAGCAACTGGGCCGTGTCAATTACTTCAGCGAGGAACACACGTCCGAGCTGATGGAATTCAAGAAGCGGATCAAGATTGACGATCCGCGCATCCATATCAAGGACTGCGAGATTTGCGGCCCGAGCGTGTTCAGCGACGGCTACGGCGATTTCGTGCCGGACTCGTATGCGTTCCCGCGCCAGGGCCAGGAGCCGACGACGTATATCGATGAGGTGCCGTGCGCCTGCAAGACGCCTGCGCAGCCGCCGGTCCAGGTGAAGGACATGGACGAGCTGGTGCGTATCGTCACGGAGAAAGTGATGGCGGCGCTGGCGGAATCGAAGGCGTGATAAGATAAGCTGAACCCACAAGGAGACAAACATGCCAGCGACAATTGCGCAATTAGAAGATCGCATGACCAGGATGGAGAACGACTTGAAAGAAATCAAGACGATGATTCCGCTCGCCGAGGAGTTGAAGCGCCCTTGGTTGGATCGCATTTACGGCGCCTTCGAGAACAACGAGGTGTTTTTGCAAGCGATGGAGCTAGGTCGTCAGTATCGTGATTCGCAGCGTCCGGCCTCTGGAAAGCGCAAGAAAAAGCCGAAGAGGGCGTCATGATCATTTTGGACACAGATTACCTGACGCTTTTGGAACACAAGGGTTCACGCAATGCCGAACTCATCTATCAGGAATTGGCAAAGCGTGACGAGCCCCACACCACCACAATCATTAACTACGAAGAGCAGATGCGCGGTTGGATGATTTACATCGCCCGAGCGAAGTCATTTGCAAAGCAGGTGGCAGCTTATTCCTACCTTCGCCAAAATCTCCATCTCTATTGTGGGCTGCAAGTGGTCCTTTTCGACGATGAAGCTGCCGTGCAATTTCAAGAACTGCGCCATGCCAAAATTCGAATCGGGACAATGGACCTCAAGATTGCGTCCATCGCACTGGTAAACCGGGCGACGTTACTCACGCGCAATCTGTCGGATTTTCGGAGAGTGCCCGGCCTCCACGCGGAAAACTGAATCAAGGAGTAAGAGGCAACCATGAAAATCAGCATCATCGGCGGCGGCGGGCTGGTCGGCAGCTCCACGGCGTTCGCGCTCCAGTGCGGCGGCGTCGTCAGCAGCATTTGCCTCATCGACGCCAACGCCGAGAAAGCGCAAGGCGAGGCGCTCGATTTGTTGCATGGGGCGAGCCTCGTCGCCGATCAGCGCATCTTTGCCGGCGACATGAGTGAAGTTGCCACGAGCAACATCGTCGTTATCACGGCCGGACTGCGGCGTAAACCCGATGAAAGCCGGCTCGATCTCATCAATCGCAATGTCGATCTGTTCACCGGCATTCTCGACCAGATGAATTCGCTGGGGCTCAAGGAAAATACCTGCGTCATCGTCGTCAGCAATCCGGTCGATGTGCTGACCTATCTCGCGGTCAAGAAACTCGGCGTGGCCTGGCAACGCGTCATCGGCCTGGGGACCGTGCTCGATACCACGCGCTTCCGCAGCAATCTCGCCAAGCGGCTCCAAGCGCCGGCGACGCAAGTCAACGCCCTCATCCTCGGCGAGCACGGCGACAGCATGGTTCCCATTTGGTCGAGCGCGACCATCAGCGGCTTGCCGCTCGATCAATGGCCCAGCTTCGACGCCAATGTCGGCAAGGAAGTCTTCGATGCGACCAAAGGGGCCGGCGCCCAGGTCATCAAACAAAAAGGCGGGGCCGGTTTCGCGGTTGGACTCTCGATCCGCGAGGTGGTGCATGCGATCGCCCTCGATTCGCGGCGGGTGCTGCCGGTGAGTTCGCTCATCAACGGACCATACGGGATCAGCGATGTCTGCCTGTCAGTGCCGACCGAAGTCGGTTGTGCCGGCGTGCGCAAGCAAATCGAGCTGGCGTTGACGCCAAAAGAACGGCTCGGCTTGCAGAACTCGGCCCGCGTATTGCGCGAAACGATCAATCATGTCGAAGCGCGGCTGGCATCGGGCGCCATGCCAGCAGCGAAACCGGGCGCGACAAATGCCAACGCGGCCCACAAGCCGGCGGAGCGTACGATTCCGCGGAAGGCGTGGCAAACAAGATAGTCCAGGTTTTCTACAATTTGGAGTCGCCGCGAAAAAACGCAGAACACGCAAAGCGTTTCATGAGTCAGAATGTTCTTGCGGATTTTGTGCTTTTTTTCGCGACAAATATGCAAAAGTCCCTCGACGAAAAACTGGCACGCATCCACGCCGATCCGCGCGGCGCCAAGGATTTCATCCTTGCCGACGCCAAGGATGCCGACATGGCGCTCGGCCTCGGCGCGACCGGACGGACGGAAAATGGCCGCAGCCGCTCTTTGCAGGATTACCGCGAGCAGATCGAGCAAATCGTCGCGCAGGGGCTCGTCGATATCATGCTGATGTCGGCCCACACCAGCGAAATCCTGACGATCCAGAAACGCATATTCGACCGGAGCCACGTCACGCCCGCCGCCCGCGCCAATGACACGACCGATGTCCACGTGATGCGCGGCGGCCGTAGTCCGACGCAGCCCGCCCTGCCCTTCCGCACCGCCACGATGGATCACATCCAGTGCGGGCATCTCGATTGTGCCGTCAACGAGCGCCATCTCGGCGCCAATCTCGGCCTCTACAGCATCACCTTCCAGAACGACAGCGTCATCGACCGCGAGGCGCTCGAGCGCTACAAGGAATTTCGTATCGACGCGGAACGCAAGGGGTTTCGCCATTTCCTGGAAATCTTCGACCCGAATCTTCCCGAAGCGCTGGACCCAAGCAAGATTGCCGATTTCATCAATGACGCGATCGTCCGCACTCTCGCCGGCGTTACTGCCAAGGGCCGGCCGATCTTTTTGAAGATGGTTTATCATGGCCCCAAGGCGATGGAGGAGCTCGTCCACTACGATCCGCATCTCGTCGTCGGCATTCTCGGCGGCTCGGCCGGGACTACTTTTGACGCTTTCAAGCTGCTCAGCGAGGCACGCAAGTACGGCGCACGCGTCGCTCTCTATGGCCGCAAGATAAACAACGCGGAGAACCAGCTCGCTTTCGTACGCTTCCTGCGCTGGATTGCCGACGGCGAAATCAGCGCGGAGGAAGCGGTCAAGGCGTATCACGGCGTCCTGCAACAGCTCGGCATCAAACCGCTGCGGTCGTTGCAAGACGACATGGTGCTACAAACGGGCATCATGAGCTACGGCGGCAACGGCGTCATGATCAGCGTGCCGGGGAAAAAACCGATCGGAGAGCCTAGCCGGGTAACAACATCGGAGCCGGATTTCGCCAAAATGACGGCCGCAGAAAAGGTGGCGTATCAGAAGGCGCGCTGGGATCGGATTTTGGGTTGAGGTCCAGCTGTCAGCCATTAGCTGTCAGCTATCAGCTGTGCCAGGGCAAACGACTGTACTATTCGATGTTTCCGGCCTTCTGGCTGAAAGCTTATGGCTGAGAGCTGAGAGCTTGACCTAAAGGCCCACGTCAGAAAGCATCTCGGCCAGGCGGCGCGTCAGGTTGGCCAGGCCGGGCGCCTCGGTTTCGACGGCGACGACGGCGTGCTCCAGGCGATTGCGGGCCGCTGCCAACAGGCCTGGCGGATGCTCCTCGTGGACTGCCTTCACCAGATGGGCGGCGCTTTCCGTCAAGCGTGCGATCTCCGCGCTCGCCGCCGTCGGCCCCTCCAGCGTCTTGCTCAATTCATCGACCAAATCGGCAAGGGCGGCCTGGGCCGCGGGTTCGAGCCGATGGGCTTCGCGCAAAAGCTGAGCGATGGCGTGCAGTTGCGTCCGCACGGCGGCGGTATCGGGGTGATCGGCCATGACCGTTTTCCTCCGGCGAGTGGTTTCCCGTCATTATAGCTCGTCAAGCAATCTTGACACGCCGACCCGGTCTGCGGATTATAGCGGACGCTAAGGCGAGCGGCAAAATAAACCTACCCGTAGTGCGGGCTTTAGCCCTTTTTTTCCGCGGCATGAGTCCTACTGACGGGCTAAAGCCCGCACTACGGCGAGGGTCCCATACTCCTGCCCGTCGCCTAAGGCGGAGGCTCCGTCATGGATGATGCATCTGCGGATTGTTTCCTATCGTTGATTCTGCCCGCTTTCAACGAAGAAGCCGGCATTGCTCACGCGATTCTTGAAGCGGACGAGGCCCTGTGCAAGCTCGGCGTTGTTTATGAAATCATCGTCATCGATGACGGCAGCAGCGATCGGACGGCCGCCATCGTCACGCAAACGGCGAATGCCCGCCCTGGCGTGCGCTTGATTCGCCACGACAACAATCGCGGCTATGGGGCTGCACTGCGCAGCGGCTTCGAAGCGGCGCGCGGCCAGCGCATCGCCTTCACCGACGCGGATTGTCAGTTTTTTCTCGACGACCTCGCCTTGCTGCTTCCCCTGACCGACCAGCAACCGATCGCCGTCGGTTATCGCATCGATCGGCAGGATGCGCCGCTGCGCAGATTCTATTCGCGCGGCTACAACCTGCTCGCACGCTTCTTGCTCGGAATACGGGTACGCGACATCGATTGCGCGTTGAAGGTGTTTCGCCGCGACGCTTTGGAATGCATTCTGCCGGAGACGCGCGGCTTTTTCGTCAACACCGAGATGCTCACCAAGGCGAGGCAATTGCATCTGGGAATGGCCGAGGCCGGGGTGCGGCATCGGCCGCGGCGGCGCGGCGAGAGCAAGGTGTCCGCTGGCGACATTCCGCGCGTGCTCCATGCGCTGTTGCCGTTCTGGTGGATGACGGTGATGTTTCCAGCGAGGCCTGCGGTGAGCGATGCTATTTCTGGGGGCGCTACCGCCGCGAAACGCTTCGCTCATCGCGGGGCCTGGGCGATTCTGTTTGCGATGGCTTGCGTACTGTTTTTTGCGCGGCTCGATCATTCGCTGCTGGAGCCGGACGAGGCGCGTTATGCGGAGATTCCACGGCAAATGTTGGCGGAAGGGCGATTCATGACGCCGGTGCTGCACGGCGAAGATTACTGGCAGAAACCGCCGCTGCTCTACTGGCTCGTCATGCTCAGCTACAAAACCTTCGGCGTACACGATTGGTCCGCCCGGCTGATCCCGGCGCTCGCGGGCATCTCTTGCGTGATGACCACGGCCTGGTGGGGCCAGCGCACGCTCGGCTTCTGGGCCGGTCTAATGAGCGGCGCGATCTTGACGTTATCGGCGCGGTTTCTCTATCTCGCCGGCATGCTGACGATGGACGGCCTACTGTGTGCCTGCGTCATGGCGGCGCTGGCGAGCGGGCACCTGGCTTTGACGGAAGGATTTTCTGTGGGGCCAGGCTTTCCAGCCTGGCCGAATAACCGGACGCCTCTTCGGCCAGGCAGGAAAGCCTGGCCCCACAAGAGATCGCGGCGCAATCTTTGGTTGTTGCTTTCAGCCCTGGCGTGCGCCCTGGGGATTCTCACGAAGGGGCCGGTCGCGCTGATGCTGGTGGGCGTTCCACTGGCGGGGCTGGCGTTTCTGGATCGGCGTTGCCGTTGGTTGTCGAAAATCGAAGCCGGCATCTATCTGGGTGTAATCGGCCTGGTGGCGGGGCCGTGGTTTGTCGGCATGGCGGCGAGCGCACCGGACGCGGCAGGATCGTTTTTTTGGTTGCACAATCTGGTGCGCTATCTGGCGCCGCTGGATCACGAAAAGCCGGCGTGGTTTTATGTGCCGAGCTTGCTGCTGGGGATGCTTCCGTGGACGCTCCTGTTGGCGCCGATGGTTCCGTACTTCATGCGCAAATCGCTGCGGAGCGGGCGACGGCGGCCGGCGGCGTTGGGCGTCTTCGTCCTCGGATTTCTCTGGTGCGTGCTGTTTTTTTCTCTGTCCGGTTGCAAACGGCCTGGCTATATCCTGCCGGCGTTTCCGCTGCTGGCGTTGATGATGGGAACATTCGTCACGCACGGGCTGCCGTGGCAGCGCTGGATGGGGGCGGCCCAGCCACGACGGCTCGGTCATCGCTTGGCGCGTCGGCTGGCGGCGGCCGGTTTTGCTCTGGGCATCGCGCTGACGTGGGCGGCGGCGTTAGCCGGGCTGACCGGTTGGCTGGAGGCGGCATTCCTATCGCTGGCGCTCGGCGTGGCCGGGCTGTTCGTGTGGGCATCGTCCCGCTTCGCACCGACGTGGACCTCGTGGGTCAACTGCGCGGCGATGGTGTTTGTCGTGCTGCTGGTCGGCCAGCGCATTTGGCTCCCCGTGTACCATGATCGCTTTGGGCTGCGCCGGCAGGTTGAGATCTCGTCCGAGTATGAGCAAGAGGAGCCGTTGCCGATCCTCACGTATCCGAAACGCTGGGATTCGATCGGCTTCTACGCCGGGCGCGACGACGTGGTAAGCTGCACGGACATCGACGACATGGTGAGCGAGTTGCGCGCGCATGGAAGAGCGCGGGTGTTTGTGCGGCGCGATGAATCGCTGCGTGAATTGCTCGACCGCATGCCCGCGGAGATGGAGTTCGAACTGCTGGGCCGCGAGGCGGATTATGTGGCGGTCGGCCTGGTACGCGTACGGTCGAAGTAATGTCGCCATTCATGTCACCCCCATTTTTCCCAAATTCAATTCCCAGGTTCGCCAGGTTTGCTTGATTGGAGCATCCGCTAGAAGTGGCGCTACCGGTAAAAGCGGTGGATGGCGAAGGCCAGAAAGACCCCGGTGCGGTCATCGTGCCGGGAAATAAGCGCCGATAACCAAGATGCATGGTCCAGAGCGTTGCGCGACTGGGGTCAAGCAACGGCTGAGCCGTGAATTGGGTCAATGGGGTCAGCCCGACCGTTTGTCTCGGCGTCCCACGCCGGGGAAGCGGGCCTACGCAAATAGCCCGCTTTGGTGGGCCTGTTTCAACTATTTCCGTGCCGATGAGGAGGCGAATCATGAAGATGCGCAAGGGAGCGCCGCTGTTATTCGCGCTGGCCACGCTGTTGAGCGCGGTTCCAGTCGCATCCGCGTCGACCTGTGGCGCCGTCAGTTATGCGTGCTGCGATGGCTGCGGCGACGCGCAGAATTGCTTTTCGGTGTGCCAGCAGCAAAACCGCGTGTGCTATAGGCTCGTCTATGACAACGTCATGGAAAAGCGCTGGCACACCTGCTACAAGACCGAATGCTACACCAATCAAGTGACCAAGACCTGCTTCCGCGAGGAATGCCAAACGCGCTTTCGCGAATGCCACGTCACGCGTTACAAGGACGTGATGGTTGAATGCTGCAAGCAGGTGCAGCGGACGTGCTGGAAGGAAATCCAGTGCACCGAGTGCAGGCCGTGCATTGAGCATTGCGTCAAGGACGTGGAATGTTGCGTGCGCCGCTGCGTTCCCAAATGCTGCGAGAAGGAATGCTGCTACACGGTGTGCGTGCCGAAATACGAGCAGCATTGCCACGTGCACTGCGGCCAGGTGCAAAAGCAGATTTGCGAGCAGCATTGCAAGGAATGCTGCCACACGGTGTGCCGTGAAGTGTGCGAGACGCGGCATCGCGAGGTCTGCTGCCAGGTGAGCAAATGCGTCGAGGAATGCTGCATGAAGCAGGTATGCGTGCCTTGCTGCCATGAGGTGCAGGAAACCTGCTGGAAGACCTGCACGAAGCGCATCTGCGAGCCGTGCACGACGTACAAGACGGTAACCCGGCGGGTCGTGGAATGCGTCGAGGAGCCGTGCACCCCGCTGTTCCCTGGTCTTCGTGGCCTGTTCAACGGGCTCGGAAACCGCTCGGTCGGTTGCGAGACCGGTTGCGGCAATAACGCTTGCGGCAATGCTTGCTCCGACGCTTGCTGCCGAAACACGTGCGATCCGTGCTGCGATCGCGCAGGCCGATTCCTCGATCGCTTTCGCGCTGGCTTCCATGGCGGCGATTGCTGCGATCCGTGTGCCACGAGCAATGTCTGCTGCAACTCCTGCGCTTTGGTCCCGACCCGCAAGGTTTGGAAGGTCCGTAATGTCTGCGAACAGGTCGCCTGCACCACCAATGTCACCCGCGTCGTTTGCGAAAAGGTGCCGTACACGGTTTGCAAGAAGGTGGTCACGAACGAGATCAAGAACGTCCCCTACACGGTTCGCCGCAATGTACGTGGCGCCTATGTCGATGACAAGGGCTGCGCTTTTGAATGCGATGGCCCGGGCCGGACGTTCAAGGAATGTGCGGTCGCTCGCAAGCTGATTCCCTACAACGTGAGCCACATGGTCAGCACGGTCGAGAAGACGATGGTTCCGTACACCACGTCCCGTTGTGCTCGCGGCGCTTATGTGGATGAAAAGGGCGAAGGCTTCGCTTGCGAAGGCCCAGGCCGCCACTTCCAGGAAGGCTCCAGCTACAAGATCGCCAAGACCTACACGACCTGCTGCATGGTGCAGGAAACCCGCGTCAAGAAGGTTCCCTATACCGTCTATGAAACGGTGATCGAAAAGCAGATCAAGAAGGTGCCGTATCAAGTGTGCCGCATGGTTCCCCATACCGTCTGCAAGAAGGTGCCTTACCAGGTATGCGAAATCGAGAAGCACATGGTCTGCAAGAAGGTCCCCTACACGGAATGCGTCCAGCAACCATACACGGTGCGCTGCAAGGTTCCGTACACCGTGGTTGAGAACGTGCCGTGCACCCGTCGGGTGAAGGTATGCGTTCCGGAGGAAGTCTGCGTCAAACGGGCTCGCCTCGTGCCGGTCACCGTCACTTGTGATCCAGGCTGCGGCAACGCTTGCGGCAATGGCTGCTGCGATAAAGGCTGCGGCACCGCTTGCTGCGATTCGCACTCCTGCTTCCTGGAGCGCCTCAAGCAACGCTGGTTCGCCTCGCTGTGCAGCACCGGCTGCTGCGAGGACCACTGCCAAACGGGCTGCAACGATTACTGCCGCGAAGGCTTGCTGCAACGGTTCTTCCGCAATCGGTTCGCCTGCGAGCCGACTTGCGGCGAAAGCGGTTGCTCGACGGGTGGCTGCGGCGGCGCCACGATGGCCCCGGTCGCTCCCAGCGTCCCGGCCGAACCGGTCGTCGTGCCGAAATCTTTGCCCAAGAACTAACCTCTTCGGTTGGTGTTGACCCTCGGCCAGGAATCTCCCAAGGTTCCTGGCCGATTTTGTTGGGTGGCATTGGCGAGCCGAGCCGCGTGGGCGGCCGCTTAACCCGGATATTTCATCGTTTTGACGGAAGTTGGAATGGCGCGATGGCTCAAGGTTTGGTAGAGAAGGGAGTTAGCACACTTCCACTCCACTTGGCCAGGAGCCTTCGCGATGACACAGTGTAACGAAACACCCGTACCATTTACCAGCCTCGATCGTCGCAATCTCACTGCCGATTTTGCGGGCGGGTCCATCACCTCCGATGCCGGCGCGCTGCTGCTCCGACAGGTCGATCAACAGCTCGGACTCATCGATGCCCTCAATCGTGTTATTCCCGATCCACGCCAGCCCGCCCTCATCCTGCATCCGCAGCGTGCTCTTTTGGCTCAGCGAATCTTCGCCATCGCTTGCGGCTACGAGGATCTCAACGATCATCAGCAGCTTCGCGACGATCCGCTCTGGCAAGCCGTTACCGATCATCCCGGTCCCGACGACGCTCCCCAACTCGCCTCACCGCCCACCTTGTGCCGACTCGAAAATCGCGTTTCCCGCAAGACTCTCTTCCATATCTCCGCCGTACTCGTCGAAACCTTCATTAAGTCGTTTCACCTAGACCATCCCCAAGCCCCCGAAGAACTCATCCTCGATTTCGATGCCACCGACGACATCGTTCATGGCCATCAAGAGAAGCGTTTCTTCCACGGCTACTACGACAACTACTGTTTCCTGCCCCTCTACGTTCATTGCGGCGATCATCTCCTCGTCGCCTATCTGCGGCCTTCGAACATCGATGCCGCTCGGCACACGGGACCGATCTTGAAGCTTCTGGTCCAGCGGCTCCGTCGCGAATGGCCCAACGTCCGCATCGTGCTGCGCGGCGACAGCGGTTTCTGCCGACACCGCGTCATGAACTGGTGCGAGCGTAACGGCGTCTTTTATCTGCTCGGCCTGGCACGCAATCCGGTGTTGCAACGCAACGTGCAATTTCAACTCGATCAGGTCGCCCAGCTACACGCCATCGACGGCCAGGCCTATCGCGTCTTCCATGAATTTCTCGACGCCGCCGGCACCTGGAGCCGACTGCGTCGCGTCATCGCCAAGGCCGAGTATCTGCCCGGAGCCAAGGACGGCAAAGCCAACCCGCGTTTCATCGTCACCAATCTCACGGACGATGGTCGTGAGTTGTATGAGGACAACTACTGCCAACGCGGCGACACCGAAAACCGCATCAAGGAACAACAGCTCGGCCTGTTCGCCGACCGCACGAGCTGCCATCGCTTCGTCGCCAATCAGTTCCGCGTGCTGTTGGCGGCGGCCGCGTATGTGTTGATCTCGCACCTGCGCCGCCACGCCCTGCGCGACACCGACCTGGAGCGAGCAGAGGTCGGCACCATCCGCTTGAAGCTCTTCAAGATTGGCGCCTGGATTGTACGCAGTGTGCGACGGATCGTGGTGAAAATGTCGAGCAGTTACACCTGGCAAAGCCTTTTTCGCATCGTCGCGCAACGCTTGAGCGATACGCCACCGAACAGCGCCGAGCCAAGCCCCCAACTCAGTCCGTAACCAATCGGTCGAAGTCGTTCGCCGACCAAATCTGCAAGCCATGCAAAGGCCCGACACACTGGGGGAAGGGGGCAGTCCGCGCATTCAGCACCTCCACAAGCTTTCCCCGCGCACGAGCCAAGATCCCATCCAGTCAGACGGCACGATGAAATATCCGGGTTAAGGCGTCCTGTCGCTGGCGCTTCAACCGGCCGCTCACGCGACTCGGCTCGCCGAGCCAATCCCGCCGGCTTGCAATACTTCCGGGGATGTGGAAAAACTTACAAAATCCGCCTGCGCCGATCATGACGGCGCCAAGCGTCCCATCCGTTCCGCAACTCTCGCCCATGCCATATCTTCGGGACGCCTTTCCCGGAAAAAAGCGGCCCCTCCTATGGCTTGGCTCATGTTTTGCTTTTACACTTGAGCAGACATTTCTCGTGTCAAAACGCGGGGTCCAAGTCTGCCAGGAGGATTGCGAAACATGAAGAAGCTGCTCGCCTTGGCGTTGGCCCTCACCGCGGTTTGCTCCATGGGAGCCGAGCTGCGCACGCAAAACTTCGTCGTTATCGCCGCCAATGCGCAGGTCTGCCAAAAGGTCGGCCAGATGGCGGAGAAATACCGCCGCGACAAAGCGATTCAATGGCTCGGCAAGGAGATGCCGCAGTGGTCCGAGCCGTGCCCCTTGTACGTCACCGTGGCAATGGACGGCCCCAAGGGGGAAACCGAATTCACCTTCGCATTTGGCCGCGTCAACAGCATGCGCATGAAGATTTACGGCCCACTGGATCGGCTGCTCGACAGCGTCTTGCCGCACGAGATCACGCACACGGTATTCGCATATCACTTCAAATCGCCGGTGCCGCGCTGGGCGGATGAAGGCGGCTCGGTGCTCTCGGAGGACGACATCGAGCGCGATCGGCACGACAAGCTGGTGCGCAGCATTCTCAACAAGGGGCAGCAAATCCCGATGCGCACGCTACTGGGCCTCAAGGAATATCCGCAGCAGGTCATGTGCCTCTATGCCCAGGGCTTCTCGATATGCGATTATCTGGTGAAGCGCAGCAATCGCCAGCACCTGCTCAACTTCGTCGGCCACGGCATGCAACATGGCTGGGACGCTGCCGCCAAGAGCTACTTCGGCCACAACAGCGTCGAGGAGCTGGAGCAAGCCTGGCTGAAACATCTGCGCGACACCAAGAATCGGCCAAACGATCCGATCCTCGCCTCCAACGCCAATGCGAACACGAATGCGCAGAGCAACGCCGCGACCTACATGGGCACTCAAAGCGGCCGCACGGTGCGTTTGACGGTGCCGCCGATCCAGCCGCTCGATCCGCCGGCAACGGCGCGCGGCGCGATGCCGAGTTCGGAACCGATCATGCGTCCGGGCCAAACGCAATGGGAGCCGGGCGTGCGTCTGGAGCCGCCGGTGCCAATCGCACCGCAGATCCCGCGCATCCCGCCGATCTCTGCCGTGCAAGCCTCCTGGCCGCGCTGAACGCTGTCAACTCTTCGTGAATCGGGTACTATAATGGTGATATTCAACCCCGACTCACTAGAGATTGCGCCGTGAACGTGCTGCCTGCGGTCGAAGTGTCCCAGACGCCCGAAGAGAAATTCCGCGAGTATCTCTCCAGTCGGCCGCGCGCCAGCGCTTCACGCCGCAGCAGCGTGACATGGTCAATTACATCTTCAGCAAGCACAACCATTTCGACGCCGACGAATTGATCGACGAAATGAAGGAAGCGGGATTCACGCTCGGCCGCGCGACGATTTATCGCACGCTGCGCAAATTCGTCGATGCCGGCCTCTTGCGCAAGATCAATCTCGGCAAACGCACCGTCTACGAACACGATTACGGCTATGCCCAGCACGATCACCTCTACTGCGAGCAGTGCGGCAGCATGATCGAATTCCAGGACGCGCAAATCGATCAGCTCATCAGCGATGTGTGCCAGCAGCACCAATTTCAAATGGCCGGCCACAGCTTCATCATCCGCGGCGTATGCGCCAGCTGCAACCGGGCCCGCATGACCAAACGGCGGCTGGATTTGGTCTAACCGACGCGATTGAGGGGCGCTCAATCACTTTTTCCGATGCACGCGCTTGAAGAACGCCTCGACTGACAACTCGAATCCCGGCAGAACCTTGCCGCCTTTGACGATTTGCTTGCCAGAATGGCTCCGTGATTTCGTCGGACTCTTGAAAACCTCGAATGTCTCGACTTCGCCGTCCACAAGCCAGACCTGCTCCACCCCCGCCTCGAAATACTCTCGCAGTTTGCGCTCCATCTCTTTGGGCGTGTTGCTCACGCTCAGGACTTCGATGGCGAGATTGGGAACCAGATCCGGAATGGCCTCCATCGGCATCTCACGGCCCGGCAAGCGTCTCCAGGAAACGAAAGAAACGTCAGGCATCCGCACGATGCCCGGCAAGATTCGCATCGTCGCATCCGTGGCATAGACGACCCCAAGGTCGTGATCCTCGACGAATTCGCCCAGGATCATAATGAGCACCGCCGCGATGCGTGATTCAAACAACCCCATGGTCTTCTCCACAAGCGTTCCATTCACGAGCTCGCACAGGCGGTTGTGTTTCGCCTCGATCGCAATCACGTCTTCCTCGGTGGCCGTGCCCGGCGCCGGCGTCAGCCAAATTCGCTCGGCGGGAATGTCGCCCAGATCTCGCAATAGGTCGGCCATGGTGCGAACACGCTTTGGTGATGCCGCAAGAATGCTCATAATGAAGCCCATCAACAATATCGATTCAGGAATTCCTCGAGCACGCCGCGAAGACGTTCATCGAGAATCGCCAGCGTTCGATTGCAAATCTCGTCCGGAACACCGCCGTAGAACGCCTCGGCGATGCCGCCCGCGATGCAAGCCATTGTATCCGCGTCGCCGCCAAGCGAAATAGCGTTGCGAATCGCATCTTCGTAGCTGTTCGATTCCAGGAACGCCAGGATCGATTGCGGCACCGATCCCTGACACGACACGTCGAATTGATAGGTCGGTCGAATTTGCGCGAGTGTCTCATCAAGCAAGTAATCGAATTTCTCTTCAATGAATTGGCGAATTTGGTCTTTGGTGCTGCCGGTGCGTGCGAGGAAGATCGCGGCTGCGGTCGCCTGGGCGCCGCGAATTCCTTGGCCGTGATTGTGGGTCACTTCGGCACTCCGGTTGGCTTCCTCCAGAACGTCGTCGAGCGAATCATGAAAATAGGCAGCCGGGCTGACGCGCATGGCCGAGCCATTGCCCCAGCTCAGGTAAGGTTGGCGTTCACGAAAGGCAGCCCAGCGCCGAAACGTGCCGCCATAGCCCACGAACGGATAGGCGTGATAATATTTGTGGAGCGCATCGACGTAACTACCTCCATGCAGCAAAAAATCCGCGACGGCGATGGTGAGCACCGTGTCGTCCGTGAAAGTGGAGTCCGCGACGAACAGCGGAAAGTCCTTGGTCTTGGTGCGCGCGCCTTCGTGCACGGAGCCGATGATGTCGCCGGCGATTGCACCGAGCATTGGCCTGACCTCACATAGTATCACCGGCGTCACGATAGTTGTTCTTCGTCGTCGCGCCGCATGCGCCAGATCGTCATGCCGGTCGGATCGACGCGAATGACGGCGCCCATTCGCTTTGCTTTTTCTACGGGGTTTACTTCCATCATCAACGAATCTACCCCTTCTTGCTTTCAAAGTGCGGCTACGCTGCATGGCTGATTCAATACTGGCGAAAGCCGCGGACATCCCAAGCAATGAGCGCCGTTTTCGCCGACACGTCATTTCCGCTACAGCACCGTACAATCGATAAACTAAACGCATGGCCAAATCCATCCTCGTCACCGGCGCCGCCGGCTTCATTGGCAGCCATGTCACGCAGGCCCTGTCGCAGCGCGGCGATCGCGTGGTCGGCGTCGATAATCTCAACGATTATTATTCGCCGGCTCAGAAACGGGCCAATCTCGATGAGCTGCGTGGGCAAGCCGCGAATTTTACCTTCGTTGAAGCGGACCTGTGCGAGCGCGACCTGGCGCAACAGCTTCTGGCCGGGCACGCCTTTGACGCCATCCTTCATTTGGCCGGCATGGCGGGGGTGCGCAATTCGATCGAGGAGCCACATCGGTATTTCAGCGTCAACCTGGAAGGAACGCTGAACCTGCTCGAAGCGGCCCGCCGGCAACCGATGATCAATTTCGTGTTCGCATCCACCTCGTCGGTCTATGGCGGCAAGGCGCCGACGCCGTTTGTCGAGACCGATCCGTGCGATCGGCCGCTGGCCCCTTATGCCGCCAGCAAGCGGGCCGCGGAGATACTTGGTTTTACCTATCACCATCTTTACAAGCTGAATTTCACGGCCCTGCACTTCTTCACGGTTTACGGGCCGCGCAATCGGCCCGACATGATGGCATACAAGGTCGTGGACAACATCTTTTTTGGCCGCGAAGTTCCGCTATACAATCAGGGGCAGGTGTGGCGCGACTGGACGTATGTGGACGACATCGTCGCGGGGGTGATCGCCGCGGGGGATCGGCCGTTGGGCTACGAGATCATCAATTTGGGCCGCGGCGAGCCGGTGCTGCTGGCGGATTTCGTGAAGCGGATCGAGGAAATGACGGGGCGGAAGGCGACTTTCGTGCCGGCGCCGCTGCCAGACACCGATGTGCCGTCCACGCACGCCGACATCAGCAAGGCCCGGCGCTTGCTCGGTTATCAGCCGCGGATTTCGGTGCCGGAGGGGGTGGCGAGGTTTTGGCAATGGTATCAGGGGCGGATGCTGAAGGCCAGGCCGGCGACGGATGGATGACGGAAAGACAGGATCAGATTGATGTTGCGCTCGGAATCGCGAGATTCTGCCACCGGGACTTTCTCAAATGGCGCCATTCAATGCGGACAGTTTGTCCCGTAGTTGTTCAGGTGTCATTTTGCTCAGTTCCCACCAATCCACTCCTTCGGGCAACACCAAGCCGAGCCGTTCGTAAGGAGATTTTCCTTTGCGACGCCCGGTGCGGAAGGTGTGGCAGTTCCAGTACAGACGCTTCAGGTCCAGCAACCCTTGGGTCAACTTGCGATGCCGAGACTGATGCATGCGCAAGACACTATTGATCCCCTCCACCAGACTGCTCGCACGCCAGGTATGACGGAAAATGTGCCGCACTGCTTTGGTCATCGTGCTTCCTTCCTCGCCAGCTTTCGACAGAATTACGCTACACACCAACAACACCCCG
>CAVYFY010000030.1:0-75712 GCA_963767835.1 uncultured Planctomycetota bacterium | reverse complement strand
CGCCCCAGATCAGGGAATGGATGCCTTCTGGATCGCGCACCGTCGGCGGGAACAAATCGATTAGCAATAGGTGAATTCCTTGATCGATCACCGACCACACCTTGTCCAAGAGGTCATCGATTGCGTGCCGGCTGCTCTTATTGCCCGGCGAAAGAATCTCGATCATCGCAATAATGCGATCATCGCCAGAATGGCGAATGGCGATGCGGTTGGCTTTCTTGGCATACAGGTCGGCTTCGCTTTTCTGGATGACGCGCACCCGCGGCGGTTTCTCCAGCAATGCCACCGATCCTCTCGTCGTGCCTCCGGGATCTGCCGTGCCGTTCGCTTGCAGCGTGAGGACATCGGGACCAAACGGTCGCGTGACTTGCTCGGCCAGCGCGTAGTAACCCGGAAGCAATATGCCGTCATTGAGGCATTGCCGATTCTCGGCATCCATCCATTATGAAAATGATGGAAAATGCCCGCATCGACTTTGGTCCAATCGTGGATCGGCATCGCGAAACCTCCAACTGCAGCACCCCGCAATTATAGCAACAAAGGCTCCGAACCGCGAACGACTCGGAGCCTCGTAGGTTAATCCAACCGGCTTCTCTACTTCTTCTCCTCCACAATCAACTCCACCGGATTCGCCACCGAGCGGATGCCTGGCGTGTTGTACTCGTACGCTGTCGTCGCCGGTGTCCGCGCCCTGAGCGGATAGCGTGGCCGCAGGACGTATTCGAAGGTCAATTCATCGCCGGGGCGGACGTCGCCCAGGTAAATGATGACCTGGCGGGCGGTGATCTCGAACTTCTTGATCTTGTTCTTGCCCACCATCTCGGCGAAATCGCCCGGATCGACCGTGAATCCCGGGGCGATGCCCAGATCGAGCATCACCATGTAGGTCGGAATCTTGCCGTTGTACTTGAGCGTCGCCTTCGCCTTGAGCAAGTCCTTGGTCGAAAGCTTGGTGCGGTCGTATTCGACCTTCACATCGATCGCGGGTTGTTCGGGTTCCGGCTGCTTCTGCCAGGCTTCGAAATGCCGGCTGACGATCTGATACATCAGGTTGGTTTCGCCGTTGACTTCGATCTGCACGGTGTTGGCGCCGGTCTGCTTGAAGTCCTTGAGATCGAACGCCTGCATCACGTCGGCGTCGGCCTTGGCGACCTTGCCGCGCACGGCTTCCTGGCCGTTGACCTTGATGGTGTAGAAGATGTCGTCCTTCAATTCCGCCCCGCCCATGCCGGAGAGCAGGGCTTTCAAAGCGAGGATGGTCGCCTGGGTGGTGCCCCAGGTGCCGCTCGCTTGTTTCGTCTTGACGAGGTAGGCGAGCGATTGGTTGACGCTGGCGTTGAACTGCCCGGTCTTGATCATCGCCAGGGCGGCCAGCGCCGTCGTCTCGACGGAGACGCTATCGCCTCGGCCATAGGTCAAGCTGGTGCCGCGGGCGGGGAAGAATTGCACCTTGAGCTGTTTCTCTTCGATGCGCAGCTTGTCGAGCCTTTGGCAGACTTGCAGGGTGCTGTCGTCCCTGGGATCGAAGGCGGCCAGGGCGTTGGCGGCCAGGGCGAGGATGTAGCCGTTCTCGCCGGCGTCGGCCCAATGGTTGCGGATAAAATCGACCGACACCTGGAGCTGCTTCTTGTCATAGCCGCTCTCCAGAAGCGACCAGGTGACGTAGCTGGTGAGCAGCAGCTTCGGATTGCCCATGCTGGCGATGGTTTCGCCGTGCGTGGCGCCGATGTTCGACCAGGTGCCGTCCTTGTCGCGGCTGCGCATCAGGAAGCCCTGGGTGCGTTCGATGATGCCGCGATCGATCGGATAGACCTTGCTCATGTCGTTGAACTGCTGCAAGCCGTAAGCGCTGGTCCAGATGAGCGGCGCCTCGCGGCCCCACCAGTCAAAGCCGCCGCCGGGGCGTTCGAACGTCAAGAGCCGCTGATAGCCGACGTTGAGGAAGCTCTCGGCCTTCATCAGCATGGCGGGCGAGGCGACGCGGTTCTTCTTGATGTAATCGACGATCAGCACGTTCGGATAGGCCGAGGACGAGGTTTGCTCGAAGCAACCGCACGGCATCCGCATCATACCGTCGAGGCCGTCCACGACCTGGGCCATGGCGCCGGGATAGATTTTCACCATCAGCTTGGAAGCGTCGGGTACGGCGTTGGCGGGGATTTCGATGGTGTGGCTGATGTTGCCGACCAGGCGGTCGCTAAAATTGCGTTCGATCTTTTGGCCGTTGGGCACGACCTCGACGACGCGTTTGACGGCATCGGATTTCTTGGAGCCGATCGCCTTGACGGTGAGCGGCTGCCAACCGATCTTGCCGGCGCGGATGCGGAACTTGACGCTGGTGACTTCGTTGGGCTGCAATTCGAGCTTGCGCTCCAGGCCGCCGCCGTCGATCAGATCGAACCATTCCTCTTTCTGCAATTCGATTTTGACGGTTTGCGGCGTCTTGAGGTAGTTGTAGACCGCGACCGGGAAGGCGATTTCGTCGGTCTGCGTCAGATGCGTGGGCAGATCGATATCGACGAAGAAATCCTGGAAGACCTTCAAGGGGACGGTCGCCCCGCCGATGGCGCCGGCCTTGGAGTTGGCCGACGCGCTCGAGCGCCAGGTGGTGATGGAGTCGGCGAAGCTGACGGACAGGTCGGCGATGCCGCGCTCATCGGTGATGAGGGCGGGCTGCCAGAGCATGGTTTCGGGGAAGAATTCGCGGACGCGCGGAGCGGCAGCGCCGCCGCCGGCTGGGGCATTGCCCCCGCGATCAGCCTTGGCGCTCTTTTCCGCGGTGCCTGGCATCGGCACCGGGGGCAGGTTCATCATCGCTGCGCGTTGTTGGAGTACGTCTGGCATGCCCGCCTTTCCCATCATGCCGCCCATTCCCATCACGGGTCCGCCCTGCATTCCCATCATGCCGCCCTGCATTCCCATCATGCCGAACCCCGCGCCGCCCATGTTCATACCCATCATTCCGATCATGCCGCCGCCAAAGCCCATCATGCCGCCAACCTGAGTTCCGAATAGGTTGTCTTTGTCGCCCAATTTACGGCTCGGGCCGGTCGAAACGATATCGTAATCCTCGAAGACCTCGGTGCTTTCCTCGCCATCGGTGCGGTTCTTGCGCACGAGGCGGAACGGTTCGCCGAAACCATCCTTGAGCCAGCGCTTGTCGAGGCCGCCGAGCTTGAGCGACAGCTCGAGGGCATTTTCGGGCAAGGTCCAGCGTTTGTCCTTGTACGCCGTCTTCTTGATCTGGTTGGCGTAAGTGAGGAGTTGATGCTGCCATTGCTGCAGGCGCTGGGCGGTGATCCCCTTGCCGAGATTCTCGGCGGTGAATGATTTTTCCAGCCTGGCGAAATCATCGAAGGTGAGCCGGCCGCCGAAACCGTTATCCAGATGGGCCGCGTGGATCAGATTGCTCTTGAGCATCTCATTGAGCAGATCCTTGCGAAACACCCAGCGGTTTTCCTTCTTATTGAATTCGATCGCGTTGCCTTTGTCCCAGGCGACGTGCTGAATCATGTTGGCGACGTGGTGCATGTTGCCATCGGTGTTACGTTTCCGGTCCGCGGCGGGATTGACCTCCCAGCGCTGCGGGGCCGGCAGCTTCACCGACGTGAGCAGCACCTCGGCAACCTGCTGCCGAGGCGCGGGGACCACCGGCTGCCGCACGATGGCGTCGATCGTTTCCCCCGGGCTGAATTTGATCTGCGCTTGCGGCTTCAGCAATTCCTCCTGCAGCGTGAAGTAGACCTTCTCCAGGCCAGGCTGCAAATCCTGCAATGCGTATACCGCCTCATCGACGACAATGACGCCGATGGCCGACTGCGCCGGCTTGCCCGCCTGATCGGTCACCTGGAAGCGGATGCGCCCGTTCTCGCCCGGCTCATGCACGTCCTTGCCGGGGGTCACACTGACCTTGAGATCATTTTTCGGCTGCACGTAGACCACCCGGCTATCGCGGATGATCTCGCCGCTGAAGAGCATTTGGTAAGCGTGCACTTCGAGGCTGCCGAAAACGGTCTGCGGCAGATCGAGCGCGTGGACCGCCTCACCGTCCTTGACTTCGAGCCATTTGCTGAGCATGATCTGGCCGCCGCGGACGATATCGACATAAACGGTGGGCAGGCCGGCGGAGGTGCGGATGTCGAGGTTCATGCGGTCGCCGGATTGGTAGATCGCCTTGTCGAGGCGGAGCAGGACATTGTCGCCGTGCGGATGGCTGGACAGGGCGAAGGCGATGCGGGCGATGTTGCCACGCGGGTCCTTGGCGTCGATGCGCAGATCGTAGACCAGGTTGGCGCCCCATTGCTGCTGGGTGCCGCCGACCATTTCGACGTTGAACGGGCCGAAGCCGCCGACGCGGAAATCTTCTCGCTTGGGCGTGATCTTGATTTCGGCAAGCCCGGCGGAATTCGTCTTGACGACGGCGAGCGGATCGGGAACTTTTTTGTCCTTGGCATCCTTCGCTGGCTGCGGTTGCGGCGGCTGCGGGAAACCGCGCGGGCCTCGGCCCATCCAGGGGGGCGCAGCATCGGCCTGCCGCTGGTGCCAAATCTTGATCTCGGTGTTCGGGGCCGGGCTGCCGTCCGGATAGATCGCGGCCAGGAACAGGCGATTCTCCAGCCCCGGCGCCATCCTGCCCCCTTCGGCGATGACGCTCACCTGGATCGGCTGCTCGCTGACCGCGTACGACTTCGTCACCTTCTCCCTGTGCTCGGCATTGTCGAGCACCGTCACATCGAGCTTGACGATCGCGTTGCCCGCTTGCAACGGCTGGCCGACGAAATAATCGGGAAGCTGAATCTCGAATTTGGCGTGCCCGGCGGCATCGGTCGTCCCCTTCCACTTGGTGAATTCCTTGAACGCCACATCGAACGTCGATGCGCTGACCTCGACCTGCGAGTTGGCGACCGGCTTGCCGAAAAAGTAATCGCTCTGCAGATCGACCGCGATTTTTTCCTTGGGAAGGTAAAATTTCTTATCCGCCTTCACCTCGACCTTGAACTTCGGCAGCACGTAGCGCTTCACCTGCACCGTCTTCTCGGCCCGCACAACGGTCTCCCCTCGCCCCTGCGCGGGAGAGGGGTTGGGGGTGAGGGAAAGCGCGGCG
The DNA here is from genome assembly GCA_963767835.1 of uncultured Planctomycetota bacterium. Lineage (GTDB taxonomy): Bacteria > Planctomycetota > Planctomycetia > Gemmatales > Gemmataceae > SIAQ01. Next base: position 70,608 of record CAVYFY010000030.1, on the reverse strand, counting down.
CGGATGGTGTAATTGCCCATGTTGACTTCGTCGGCCAACTGGAAATCGACGGCGGCGATGCCGAAATCGGAGGTCGTGAGCGCCTTCTTGTAGACCTTGTTCCCCTTGGGATCCTCGATCTCCAGGAGCAGGTTCTTGCCCTCGAGCGGCTTCATGTCGAAAGCATTGAGGGCCAAGGTCCGCAGGTGGATGAGCTGGCCCGGCTGATAGACCGGCTTGTCGGACACAAGCAGAATCTTGCCATCGGCCAGGATGCGCACCTGGCGCTCGAGCTTTTCCTCGCCGTGCGCGGAGCGGGTGACGATTTCCATCGTGTACGCCCCGGCTTCAAGGGCCGGCACCTCGAAGTTGGCGGCCAGCTTGCCGGCTTTGTCCGTCAGGCCGGTGAAGACCTGGATCTTCTTTTTCTTGGCGTCGATCAGATGGATGACGACATTGCTGCCGGCGTGCGGGACCGATTCGGCGACATTGCGGATGCCAAGCACGATGCACTGGATCGACGCCTGGCTGCCGGCGTGGAAGTCGGCCCCGGCATGGATCGTCGTCTCGTGCCCCTTGCCAAGCAGCACCTGGGCGAGCGGCAGTTCGGCTTGCTTGCCCTGGAACTGGACGCGCAGCTTGAGCTTGTCGGCGTTGGCCTTGTTGACGTTGGCGAAGGTGAAGCCGACATCGGCAGCGGGATCGACCTTGTTCTGCTTCGATGCGAGCGACTTGCCGGCCGCATCGAGCAGATCAACGCTGACCGTGCCGCTGACGGGTTTTTCGGCGGCGGGCAGGCCGACGGAAACCGTGAGTTGCTTGTCCTTGAAAGAGGCGAGCACGCGCGGGGAAAACGGCTGCCCGCCAGCTTCGGTCTGCCAAATCAGCGTCGCCGCGATCAGGCCGCCGAAAAGAATCGCGATGGTGCCGAGCCGCCAATGCCACGTGGATGATTTCAACGCCATCACAAGCCTCCCAAGAGCGAGTTGTGGGTGGAATTTCGCATAATGCGCAACGCAACATCGACGAGTGCTTGCGCGGAAATCCGGCATTTTTTGCTGCGCACCCGCACTTACACCTATGCGACGATATGGTACGCAATTCGGATTGGTTTGGGAAAGAGAAATCAGCCGTGGCCGTGGCTCCGGTGTGGACGGCATTCATAACAGTTCGACCGGCACCTCAGAACACCGCGATAAAGTTCGGTCGCCGGTCAAGAACACCGTCGCGCCCGCTTCGAAGGCCGTCGCGTAGTCCAGGGCGTCAGGCGTCTTGAGATTGTACTTTGCGCGAAGGTCGGTGGCCCGTTCGACCACCGCCGCGCTCACTTCGGCCATGACGATCTCTGCCCCGGCGAAGAAAACATCAAATTGCGCCAGGGTGGCGCGATCACCGGCCCGCAGCGGCCTGGTTCGGCACTCCAGCCGGGTCAGTCGGGATGTGATCAGGGATCGTGGAACGCCCAGCGACGGGGCCAGCCGAACCTCCAGCGGGGCTCGCGTTGCAGTGTCCCCTTCGACCAGGCGGATCACGACGTTCGCATCAAGGTAGATCAGCGGTCGCCCCATTCATCCCGGTCGGCCCGGGCTTGAGCGAGAATATCGGCCCCACTTCGCAATGCGGTGGCTGTTCCAAATGCATCCGCAATTGTTCCGCTTGAGCACGCGACGGCCGGCGTAATGACCAGTTCTGCCGCTCCCTCAGTATCCGGCAGCGGATCGTCGGGAATGAACGTGCGTCCGGCGTACCGCCCTCGAACAATAAGATTCTGGTCCATCATATTGCCCCCATGTTGGCTTTCATACCATCTATCCTATCAGAGCCAGTCTATCGTTTTTCAATCTCCAACTCGCCGTACATCAGCAAGTCCGTGTAATGGACCTTCGCCCGCTCATAATTTTCGTCAAGCAAATCCACCGGACCCCCAAATAGCCAGCCCTCGTAGGAGGATCGATCAACTTTCGCTAATTTCTCAAATGCCATTCTTTCAATTCGGCCATCTGGGCGGGATCGTCCAGGGCCTGCCTTATCAGCTCGAGTCGAGTCAAATCATCGCCGACATCGCCCCACTTCTCGAAGAGAGGGATGAATGGCCGAAGCGTTTCGGGAAGGTTGGCGGGATTCATATGCCTCTTTGCCGGCCCGCTGCCGTCCATGGGTCCGATAACGCCGTTGTTGAACGGGGCGATATTGAGTGCACCGCGTTGGCGGAATAAGCATAACAGCCCGTATACCGGCCAAGTGGTTTCTGGCGGGCAAGTGCCCGTTTGGCTGTCGTGCCAACTATTAATCGCTGGGCCATGCTGAACATGCCGCCCGAGGGAGCGATCGTATTGGGCTACCCGCGCGTCCATGCCGTGTTTCTGGGCAAGCGGGATGATGTAGTGCAGATCGCTTGGAAGGTAATTCGCTGAAATCGCCATATATATAGTTGATGCGGTTCTTGTGGCCAATGTTGATCCTGCGGCACCGGGTCCATCGTGCCGAAATGCCAAGTCCAATGCACGATGTTTCCGGATTTTTCAATCCGGCAGGGAACACGCAAGGAATCTTCGGCAGTGATCTCCTTGGCGTCCAAGGCTGCACCGCGCCCCCACCTTCCGCCGGGGTCAATAACGCGGCTGAAGTTTGCAATTTCTGGGGGATGGCTACTTCACATCGACCTGAACCGCCTGGAGAATTTCACGCGTGTTGTCGTCCTGCACGAACGCGATGACGCGCAGATTTTCGAGCTTGAGCAAGGTGGGCGGCGCTGGGACGGGCAGGAGCCAGCCGCGGTCGTCGAAGGCGTCCTCAAGATAGAAGGCGTCCTCAAGATATTTGCTGAGATCGCGGCGCAATTCACCGATGTCCACCGAGACCGCATGCTTGGAGACGGCCTCGGTGAACGGCTTGCCAGCGACACCGCCGGGAAAGGCGCGGGCGATGCTGTGATGCACGCGGGGCACGCCCTTATCGAAGTAGCGGGGGCTTGGGTATCGGATCGATTCTTCGATAAGCACGATACGCAGCTTCTTGTCCTCGTCCGGCTTTTGCAGTGTGACGTTGACTTGGATGTCGATCTTGTCGCCGTTCCGCACCGCCTTGGCCGATAGCTTGACGCCGGTTTCCTCCTCCAGCATCGGTTCAATAACGTCGCGGATCTTCTTGTAGATTCTGGCTGGATCTTGCTCCGTGATCCGCGTTTCCGGTGGGCGGCCGTTAAAGAGGCTTGCTTTCCAGCCAGTCTCATTCGGGAACGCCGTGCGGAAATATCGCCAGCGCGCGTCGCCGTCGCGGCTGCTCAACGGGCCCACGGCCAGGTGCGGTCCATCACTCCCTGAATAGTCGCCATACGTGGCGTATTGCACCAGTGCGACTTCGCTCGATTTATAGGTCTTCGCGAGCATGCTGCAAGCCACGCCAAGCTTGCTGCCCGTGTAGTCGAAGTGCGTGAATTGCTCCAGAAGAACCACGCGATCACTCTTCCCTTTGCGCCCAGCGGACGGCTTGACTTCAGGAAGCGTCGCCAAATATTCACGGTCGAGTCCGCCCTCCAATTGCTCGATCTGCGTTTCCACCATCTTTGCACCACCGCCATTACCCGCCCCGCGCAATGCTCGCGCCAACGCTCTCAATAAATCGATCCGCTCATTCGCAGTCGCCTTGGCTGGCATAGCGCGTTCGACGCGGCGTGCGTAATCGACGGCGACAGCGGCATACGTGTCCTGGCCATCGAGCGCGGCGAGTGCATTGGCGGCGAACCCGGCCTCGAAGTATGGCCCATAATCTTTGGCGAGGTTGTCCGCCGCCGCGCCCCAGCTCTTCACCTCGTCCAGCGTCGCCTTGTTCGTCTGCGCCGAGCGCAGCAAGCCGAGCACGGCAACGAAAACGGCGGGGTCGTTGGGGAACTTGGCCAAGACCTTGCGATAGTGCGGAGCCGTTTCTTTGTTGGCGATCTCGTCGAGCTCGGCAATTTTCTTGTTACGAGCCCTGGTCTGCGCCGCGGTCGGCCCCCCATTCCCAAATCCCGGCCGCGGTATTTGCTTTTTCAGCTTGCTCGCAATCTGCCCCGCCTCTTGCAACGGCGGACAAACGTGCGTGCGCTGCTCGTTGCCCGTGCCAAAATCCCGGACAATCTGCACGGCCTCCGCTTCCGTAACACGCGCAAACCAAGCCGCGTGCATTCGTTTGCCTATCGAATAGCCGCCAAGCCAGCGCTTAAGCGGCGGGTTGATAATCGGCGCTTGAAAATCCCTGGTGAATTCACCATTGGGCGGCCCCTGGATGCGCAGCGTGCCTCCTTCCTGCTTGACCGAAGCCCCGTCAACGCCGCCGCGCCTTGTGCCCGGCGATTCGAGAACTTTTCCCGTAACTTTGCCGTCCACGGTCTTGATCTCGATGACGAGCTCGGTCGCCTCTGTGGTCCCGCTGCCGCTCAGGTACGTCAGCTTCCAGAACCCATCGACGCCTTGGGCCCGAACCTGCCCCGGCGCAAAAGCAGCCAACGAAAATGCGGCAGCCAAAAGGAAAGTATTGCAACGCATCATGGTCCTCGAAGCGGAGCGGACGGGTGGGGTGTGGAATGCATGAATATTAGCAAAAGCCCAGCCCCGACGCAAGCAATTGGGGAGGTAAGGAGGTAAGGGGGAACGAAATGCACACGCGTGCACGCATCTGCGCGAGCGCGGTTTGCAAGGTCCGTTGCGTCGCTACACGAAGGCGATGAGGCGCACAATCGAGTAACCATCGAGCCAGCGCTTGGGCAGCCGGTCGAGATTGCAAGGCCCCACTTGAAAACTCCACGCACCAATCATCATCTGAGCCTAGCGCCGTCTTTCAGCTGCGCGTTCTCCATGCGCCGCAGTTGATCTTGCAACTCGGCGTCGTTGGGCCGCAATAAAAGCGCGAGCCGTTGCGTCTCGACGGCTTCTTTGGTCCGGCCCGCATCGAGCAGGGCGGCGGCGAACCAGTGCAGCACGGTCGCGTCCTCGCGTCGGCTTAGCTCCGTCGCCTTGCGCAAATCGCTGAGCGCCTGCTGGACATTCGCTTGCTCCAGCCTGGCCCGGCCACGCACGAGGAACGCCCGAGGATCACCCGGTTGCAGCTTGATGGCGGCATCGGCGTCGGCGATGGCCTTGCGCACTTGCCCTTTCTGCAGCAGCAGCCAGCCACGCACCGCCAGCATCGGCCCGTATTCCAGCTTGTCGGCGGCGGCGCTTTCGACGAGCTTTTCAATTTGTGCGTGCGGCCAGCGCTCGGCGAGACCTCGCTCGGCGCACACATAGCGGCTGACAATCCGGCTCGCCGCGGCCTCCTGTTCCTTGTCGATTTTCCATTGCGCCAAAAGATGATCGCGCCGCTCGACGAGGCGGGCCACGTCTTTTTCCTGAGCGAACAATTCCTTGCCCGCGTTGTCCATCGTCTTGATCGATTCCGTGCGACGGCGGGCGGCGTCGAGATCGCCGGTGCGCACCTGCGCTTCGATCAGGCCCGCGAGCGCCTTGGCGTCGAGATCGCAGCGCTCGAGATGGAACGCCGCCTGGGCGTAATCGTGCTTGGCCAGGCACACGAGGCCGAGGATGCGTTGCGCCTTGGCCTGGAAGCCGAGCTCGCGGGCCCGGCTCGCCAGATCGAGGGCGTCGTCCAGACGATTCATTTCCAGGTGCAGATCGGCCGCCTTGACCACGCTTGACAAATCCTTGCCCGCGGCCACGGTGTAGCGGCGCAGATGCTCCAGGGCGGCATCTTTCAAGTCGGCTTTCAATTCGAGCCGAACGATAAATTCCAGGGGATCGCGGGCATTCGGTTCGGCATCGAGGGCGGCGAGCAGGGTTTGAATCGCTTCCTTGGTCTGGCCGAGCGCGTCATGAACGCGCGCTTTGAATTGCAAGGCTTCCATGGACGCCAGCGAAGCGGAGTCGGTGACGAGAGCGGACTGGAGCTGCTTGACGGCGCCGGCCGCGTCTTTTTGCTTGAACAGGCTGCGCGCCATCTGATAATGCGCCGCCGCACGCACCGATGCCAATTGATTGTCGTTCAAGAGCGGCGTCAGCACTTTCTGGGCTTCCGCCTGCTCGTCGCGCCGCACCAGCACCGCCGCCAGCGCGACTGCGTATTTGCCATCCGCGGGAAATTGCTTGACCATCGCCCGGTGCAGACGTTCTTCCTCGTCGATGTTGGCGGCAGCGCTGACGCGCAGATCCCATAGGCCTTTGTCATCGGGAGCAAGCGGTGTCGCCTTGTCGAGCAGCTTGCGGGCATCCTCGGCACGATCGTTGTCAAGATAGAGCCTCGCCAGAATTTTCGCCGTCTGGGCGTCGCCAGTCTTTTGGCCGAGGAGGTATTTCTCGATGGCCGGCGCATCGGCGATTTCGACGGTCGGCTCGAGTTCCAGCCAGACCCGATACGCCTTGCTCACCGCCTTGTGAAAGCGCACGAATTCATCGAAATCCTTCCTCTCGACGCGGACTTTCTCGATCCGCGTGTGCATGACCACTTCGAGCTTGCGCGGATCGTCGGCATCCTGCTTCACGCTCAGCTTGAAGAATCCCCACGGGCTCTGGATCGTGCGGTTGTCCGGAACAGTCTTCAGGCGCTGGGCCGCGGGGCGCTGCACCGTGTAGCGATGAATCGATTCGAATTGCGTGGGAAGCTGATAGGGCAAGGTGCGTTCGAGATCGAGATTGTAGCCGAGCAACCAGGTCCATACCGGGCTATCGGAAAGGCTGCCGGATTCGCCTGCGAATTGCCTGGGCACCTCGAATTCCAGCGTCGCCTTGACCGGCTTGTCGAACTCGCTGAGCCGTTTCTCGTCGATCTTGAGGGCAATGAGCTTCGCCTCGCTGTGGGCGTCTTGCAGATCGGCGATGGCGGTGCGACGGCGTTCGCCCGGAGGCACTTCGAGCCATTTGTCGCGCCGCGACCAGGCGCTGGAGCCGTGATACGTCGTGTCGCGCTTGTAACGAGCGGTGCCGTCGGGCTGGATCGTGACGTGCGTATCCTGCTCAATACGATAATCCTCGTAGGTGAACGGCGGCGTCTTCATCAGCTTCAGGCCGCCGTCCCGCGTGGCGTAGACCTGCCGATCACGGTCGCCGCGCGGCAGGAAATTCCAGGCCGCCAGCGAGACGGTCGTGTCGATCCAGTATTCCTTGCCGTCGATCTGCGTCAGCAGAATGGCGTGCGAGCCCCACGGCGACGGCACGTCCGGCAGCACCTGCCCGTCATCGGTGGTGCCGAGCGTGACGAGCCAGACCGGCAGGCCGATCTCGCGCAACATCACCGCCAAAAGCTGGGCCTGGTCCTTGCAATCGCCGTAAAGATTGCTGAGCACCTGGCTCGGCAAATGTGGCGTGTAACCGAGCCCGCCCGGCCCACGCGACAAATAGCGCACATGCCGGCGCACCCAGTAAGTCAGCGCTTTCGCCTTCTCTTCGGGCGTCTTCAGGTCGCGCGTCGCCTCGGCAATGATCTTTTGTACCTCCGGCGTGCATTTCCAGCATTCCTCGCGAACTTTTTGTTTCCACTGGGCGACCGCCTCCCAGGTCGGGAACGTGGACACCACGACTTGCAGCCGCAACTCCTCCTTCGAGGGCCGATCGTCATCGCGAGGCAACGGCCGATTGTCGGTCGCGCTCCAGTAATACAATTTCGCACCGTCGGCGGCATCGGTAATCTTCAGATCGACCTTGCCGTTGACGCTCGCATACTTGAGTGTCTTGTTCTTCGGCAGGCGCACGCGGAACTCATCGCGCAGCACCGGTTGCGCGTCGTCGCCGAAAGTGTAGCGCGAAAAGAAATGGCCGGCAAATTCGCGGTTCTTGCCGCGCACCGTCCACTTGACCTCGTAGGTATCGCCGACTTCGAGATTGGGAAACGAGATGACGAGTTGCTTGTCCTGATCGTAAACCTGAAAATCGGTGGCGACATCGCGCAGTTGCACGTGCCTGGGCTCGATCAGGACGATTTTGCCGTCGGCCTTGATGATGCGGGCTTCGTTGAGCGTGAGCTTCTCGTAGGTCGGATCGTAGGTGATGGCGCGGTACTCGCCGAGCTTCTCGATCCCCTTGCGGCTATTGAGCCGGGTGATTTCATGGGAAATCGCCTCGACGGTGCCGTCGGGTTCGATGAGGTTGGTGGTGCCGGAGTAGATGACGCACGCGGTGGAGTCGTCGAGCACGTCCTTGGGGATGGTCTTGAGCACATTGGCGTCATAGCGATACGGCGCCGGTTCACGCGATGGCCCGCGCGACACTGGCCAATCGTCGGCGTGCACGCTGTTGACGGCGATGATGAGGCAAATGCAAGCGATCCACAAGCGGCTGGGTTTCATGTCGGGATTCCTCCGGGGCGAAGAATTCCATCCCTTGCATTGTGAACGGAAACGCGATTTCGGACAAGCTCATTCGTGCGCATGCAATGCCGACCTTGACAAGGCGGGCGATGCGAATGCGTGCAAGACATTTGCATTTCGCTCACGCCACCTCCCATCTTTCCCGCTGGATTCGCTCACCGCCGGGCAGCATCGCGTGATATTGCAAGGTTCGTTTTCTGCCCGCATTCGTCAGAAAAATCCCGGCTTGGCGGCTTGCCCCAGACATTGTAATTTTGGCGAAAATAAGGTACGATTCATGTGAAGGATCGTTGATCAGAGCCCAGCACCTTTCCGTCGCTGAGCGAGCGACATGGAGGATTCGATGATAGTGCCTTTTTTCAGCTTGCTGTGCCTCTTATCCCAGGCCCAACCCGAATGGGCTGCGGACGCCTCCATTCAGCCGGACGCGTCCAAGGAGGAGCTCAAAAAACTTCAGGGCACCTGGAAGATTGAGCTTCAGGACGAAGACGGCAAAACGTTGTCCGGGGCCGATCTCAAGGGGCGCACGATCAGCTTTGGCTCGACGCTTTTCCTGGTGCGCAAGAAGGCGGCGATGGTGCAAATCGGCAAGATCAAGATCGATCCCGCCAAGAAAAGCATGAATGTGAGCATCGAAAAAGGTACGCACGAAGGCGACTTGTTGCCGGGCATTTACGACCTGGACGGCGACACTCTGAAAATCTGCCTGAGCACCGACGGAGATAGCCGGCCCAAAGATTTCAAGCCGGGGGCGGATCGGCTCTTGATGGTTTGCAAGCGCGTGGCCGCCGCGAAGGGCGAAGGCGATTTATCGGGGAAGTACAAATCCGATTCCATCGACATGAGCGGAAAGCGTCTTGTGTGCGATACCACCATCGAGCGCATCGGCGACGCCTACCTGGTGGTGTACACCGTCCAGGGCAAGGTCGCCTACATCGGCACGGGCATGCGCAAGGGCAATATTTTTGCCGTAGGCTGGATGAACCAGGGGAGTGCCGGGATCACGATGTATCAGATCGAAACGGGAAACCGCATGACCGGCGAGTTCACCGGCGTGGCCGGCCCCGGCTTCCTGGGGACGGAAACGCTGACGCCCATGAAAGAAGGGGCGCCGCAATTGGATGCGCGGATTGCTCGCTAGCGACCCGCATTGACGACAGCCGTTATCTCGCGTCGCCCGCCGAATAGGCGCGCAGAGCGCGAGCCCACCTTGCGCAGCCAAATCTGCGCGTCCGGCACGCGCTCGCGCAGGCGGCAATCTCGCTTTTGTCGATCTGGTAATCGCCGGTTTCGATGTCGATGGCGGGGAAATGGCGAGGGTTTTCGCCCTTGAGCCAAGCGCGAATCTTCTCTTCGAAGACGGCCTCACCGCGCCGGGCGAATTCCTCTTTGCTGTATCGGCGTTTCGTCGCTCCCATAGGTCTGCTCCGGTCTTCGGTTTCGTTGGCTTGCCGCTTCGATGATATTATGCGCTAACGATCGCGTTCCCTCTTCTGCTCGCGCGGCATTTCCTCGAGCTTTGAAAGCAACCGGCGAATCGTCATCGAATCAAGCGGCCGCGCTCGTAGCAGGATCGAATTGCTCGCGGGCGTCGGCAACGACGCGAATGCGCTCAATGCTCGGCCGCTTTTCTTCGCAGGCCCATTGAACGCTTCATCGATGATTGCGCGCCGCGTCCGTCGCTTTGATTTTTTTCAGACGGATCAATTCGAAATCGCTGCTCGGTATCCGTGCTCAAAAAAATTCGCGAGCATTTGTTCGATCACGTCCAGTGCTTCGCGGATCCGTCGCTGATGATTTTAGGGTATTGCCGAGAGTGAAGATTGTCACGTGTGGCAGCCCTTTACCGGAAGCGTCGTTGATCAACGGTGCCGAGCCTTTACCCTGCTTGCCATCTTTGTTTTCAGATGGCGGCGTCTTTGTGCGGCGGATCGCTTCTCGGCTTGGCCGGCGTCATCACTGTGAGCGGATTGGCACGGATCGCTGGGAAAAGCTCTGCCAATGCCTCTGCCAAGGCAGTCGCACTGCCCTCCTCGACGGTGATGGTACGGACATTACGCGGCCCTGCGACTTGCGTTCTGAGCTTTTGCAGCACCTGCTTGATTTCGTCCACTTGCTCGGCGCTGCCCCGGATACGCAGGCTGTTGGATGATGTGTCGGCTTCGATGAAGGGGCCGCCGGTCTTGGGCTCGCCGAACATCCCCTTGAGCGTGGCCGCGGTCTTGGCGGGACTCATCTGGTCGAGAGGAATGACGACGGTGACGCCGGGAGCGAGTGGCCGTTGCCTGGCGAGTTCGATATGCGTCTGCGGATCGGCCCATACCGCGATCTGATTGGGGCCCAGAGCAACGATGCGTGTCTTCGGAGCCGGGAAGATTTCTTGCAGCAGCTTGGCAATCGCCTCCGCATTGCCGCCAGGCACGGGATGGATTTGCAAGATTGGCTCGCCGCCAATTGGGGGCGGAGATTTTTGCTTCGCGGGTTGGTCGGATTTCTTGGGTTGGGCGTCTTTCTTTTTCTGCTCCGGCTGCATTTTTTCCAGGAAACCGGCGATCTCAAGATGAATTCCCGGCTCCGCATAGACGTAAATGCGGTCCGGCGGGTTCGCGGCGAAGCGAATCGCGGGATTTTTCTCATATCGCTTCTTCAAGGTATCCACCACGGTCTCAATTCGAAGTCCGTCGGGAAGTTTGTGTATCTTGAAGCGCGCTGACCCATTGGGACTTAGCTTTTCGAACTCGCCACGCTCAAAGAAATTTGATGGTGGCACCGCACGGGAAGAGCCACTCACCTCGATCCTTGCCGCTTCGAGGAGATATTCGAGGTCCGCTTGCAGCTCCTTCCCCTTCTTCATCGACGCCCGCCATTCCTCGTCCAGCTCTTTCAGCGTCTTCTTGGTCAGCACCTTCCAGATTTCCTCGCGGTATTCGCCCTCGCGCATCGACTTGTTGACTTTCTTGACGAGGTCCTTGTCATATTGGGTCGTGACGAAATTCAGGAACGCGGCGGTGGTGCGGTAGCTGCCGTTGTAGTGCGGGTCCTTGGTGATTCTGCCGATCTTGCCGGGTTCGTATTTGAAGAAGCGGATGTAGTCGGCGATGCCTTCGACGAGCCAGCCGGGATTGCCGCGTGTGCGGTAGGCTTGCACGCAGTGGACGGTTTCGTGGACCATGGCGCCGACATCATCGGGATGCGCCTTGAAGAATTTGACCGAGCCGACGATGTTCCCGCCCGAGGCATAGGCGACGCCGCTGTAGTCTTTCTTCATCGTCATGGTGATCTGCGTGCGCGGCTTGAAGCCCTCGGACGCCAATTCGTCATTGATCATCGGGTAATTGCGTTCGCAGACACGGGCAACCTTGTCGGCCCATTCCTTCATCTCCGGCGCGTCGGTCACATCGACGCTGAACTCGATCGGATACTTGAACACCGCGACCTTCGGCTCCGACTTGATCGTGAACTCGCGAATCGCCAGCGGGTGCTTCATATCGGCGGCCGGCTTGACGCGTAGGGCCTTGGCTTTGACGCTGTCGGATTTGAAGTGGGCACTGCCGTCCTTAAAATCGGCGAGGCGTTCGAAGGTCTTGCCGTCGGCGGAGAATTCGAGGACGCCGGCATTGAGGACGACGCCCCCCTTGGGTTTGCCGGTGGTCACGGCGACGGCGTGAATGGCGACGGGTTCATCGAAGATGAGCGTGAAGTGATCGCCCTTGCCGGGGTTGTTGGCGGAGGCGAAATAGGTGTCGGCATGACCGTCGAAGGCGAGCTGGCGGATGTGCTCGCCGTCGGTCTTGAGCGACGATTCGACGACTGCCGCGACGGGGGGCGTCTTGGGCGGTTGGGCCTGGAGTGCGGCGTGGGAGATGAAAATGGCGGCCAGGAGGAATCGGATTGTGGATCGCATGGGAGCCTCCGGAATGATGGGATCGCGGGTATTCGTTTAGCGTTCGGATTGCGCCCTGCGAACGCTAAACGGGGAGAGAAGAAATCGTATCACGGCATTCATGAGAGTGCCATGAAAATCATTGGCGATCCGCGTTGAAACCGCTTACAATCCCTCGAACGGCAAATTTTCTCCACGGGGGCAGTATTATGACTCGGTCGCTAACGCTGCGGTGCGGAATCTTTGTGGCTATCTTGTGCGGCTTCGGCGTGTGGACCGCGCCCGACAGTGCCGGCGTGCAGCCTGATGCCGCCGCCGAGACGACGCTGCCCGCCGACTGGGTCAAGGGGTTGCACTGGCGCTGCGTCGGCCCGGCGAACATGAGCGGGCGCATCACCGCCATCAGCGTCTTCGAGGCCGATCCGAGCACTTACTGGATCGCCACCGCGTCGGGCGGGCTTGTCAAGACGATCAACAACGGCGTCACCTTCGAGCACCAGTTCGATAAGGAAAAAACTGTATCGATCGGCGATGTCTGCGTCGCCCCCTCCGATCGCAAGATCGTCTGGGTCGGCAGCGGCGAGGCCAACCCGCGCAACTCCGTCTCCTACGGCGACGGCGTCTACAAATCGACCGATGGCGGCAAGACCTGGAAAAACATGGGCCTCAAGGACACCTTCCAGATCGGCCGCATCGCTATCCATCCCACGAACCCTGACATCGTTTACGTCGGCGCTCTGGGCCGGCTCTATGGCAACAGCCCCGAGCGCGGTCTCTTCAAGACCAGCGACGGCGGCAAATCCTGGGAAAAGGTCTTCTTCCTCAACGACCGCACCGGCGTCATCGACATCGCCTTGAATCCGAATGAACCCGATACGCTCCTGGTCGCCATGTGGGAACGCCGCCGCGACGGCTTCGATTCCTATCACGGCCCCGGCATTCCCGAAGGCTACGATGGTTACGATCCCATGATGAAATGGGGCGAGGCGGCCGGCATCTACAAAACCAGCGACGGCGGCAAGTCCTTCCGCAAGCTCGAAAAAGGACTGCCGAGCAATAAGATCGGCCGCGTCGGACTTGACTATTTCCGCAAGGATCCCAATGTCGTCTTCGCCATCATCGATTGCGAGAAAATCGGCATGGGCCCGGAGCCGAAAAAGGTGGCGCAGGGCACCGGCTACATGGGCTTTCAGGCGGTCGATGCCAATCCCGGCGTGAAAATCGCCGTCGTGGTAGAAGGCGGGCCGGCGGCGAAGGCGGGCTTGATGACCGGCGATATAATCGTTGCGCTCAACAAGAAAGAAATCAAGACCAACGACGAATTCGTCGAGGATGTCCGCGCCCGCAATGCCGGCGACAAGATCATGCTGACGATCCGGCGTGACGATGCGAAAAAAAATGTCGAGGTCACGCTCGGTGAACGCCCCAAGGAGGGCAAGGGCGGCGGTGGCGGCGGATTCGGGCCCGGCGGCGCCAAGCCCGGCCGACCCTTTCACGCCTACTACGGCGGACAGAAGGAAAACGCCCAAACCCAGCAAGGCGCCGACGGCTTTCAGTACGGCGGCGTCTACAAATCAACGGATGGCGGCGATTCGTGGACCCGCGTTAACAGCCTCAATCCGCGCCCCATGTATTTCTCGGTCGTCCGCGTCGATCCTCAAGACGCCAAGTACGTTTATGTGCTAGGGGTAAATCAGTATCGCTCCTCCGACGGCGGCAAGACCTTCAAGGGGGACGCCGGCAAAGCGGTGCACGCCGACGGCCACGCCTTATGGCTCAACCCGAAAGACGGCCGGCATATGATCGTCGGCGGCGACGGCGGTTTCTACGTCAGCTACGATCGCGCCGATAACTGGGACCACCTCAATACCACCTCGCTCGGCCAATTCTACCATGTCGCCGTCAACAACAAACGCCCCTACTGGGTCTTCGGCGGCTTGCAGGACAACGGCACCTGGGGCGGACCGTCGATCAGCCTCAAAGGCGGCGCCGGTCCGATCAACGAGGACTGGGTCTCCATCTTCGGCGGCGACGGCTATGTCTGCCGCTGCGATCCGAGCGATCCCGATTTGATTTACTTCGAGATGCAGGACGGCGGCATGGGCCGACGCCATCTCAAGACCGGCGAAGTGACCATGATCCGCCCCGGCGCCGGCCAGGGCAAGGGAGGCAAAGGTGGCGGCAAGGCCAAGGACGCCCCCAAGCACCGCTTCAACTGGAACACCCCCTACATTCTGTCGAGCCATAATCCCAAGATCTTTTACTGCGGCGGCGATTTCGTCTTCAAATCGCTCGACCGCGGCGACAACCTCAAAATCATCTCGCCCGAGATCACCAAAACCAAGCGCGGCTCGGCCACGGCGATCGCGGAATCGCCCAAGAACGCTGACGTGCTCTGGGCCGGCACCGATGACGGCAACCTCTGGATCACCCGCGACGGCGGCCAAAAGTGGACCAACGTCGCGGACAACGTCGGCTTGCCTGGCCCGTTTTGGGTCTCGACCATCGAAGCCTCTCGCTTCGTCGAGGGCCGGGCTTATGTCTGCTTCGACGCCCATCGCTCCGACGACGACAAGCCGTACGTCTTCGTCACCCAGGATTTTGGAGCGACCTGGAAGAACATTTCCGCTAACCTGCACGCCGTCGGCTCGACGCGCTGCTTGCGCGAAGATGTCAGCAATCCCGATTTGCTCTATTGCGGCACCGAATTCAGCCTGTTCGCCTCGATCGACCGCGGCCAAACCTGGACGCGCATCAACAACAATCTGCCGACCGTCGCCGTCCACGAGATTGCCGTCCATCCAAGCGCCGGCGAGATCGTCGCCGCGACGCATGGCCGCAGCTTGTGGATTCTGGACGTGACCGCGCTGCGGCAGATGAAGCCGGCGACGCTCAGCGAGAAAGCGCATCTCTTCAAACCGAACACGGCGGTGCGCTGGATTCTCGAGCCGGCGCACGGCAAAACGAATCGCCGCTTTGTTGGCGAGAACCCGCCGTTCAACGCGCAGATTTATTATGCGCTGACCGAGCCGGCGAAAAAGGTGACCTTCAAGGTGCTCGATATCGAAGGCCAAACGCTCAGCCAATGGAATGCGAGCGGCAAGATTGGGCTTAACAAGACCGCCTGGGACATGACCGCCGCCATCAATCCGGCCAAGGAGATCAAGATGGACGATGAGAAGAAAGGCGGCAAGGGCAAGAAAGGCGGCGGCGGTGGGCGCCGGCAAGCCGCGCCTGGGGAATACCGCGTTGTCATGAGCGTGGACGGCGTCGATCACTCCACGACGCTTCGGCTCGAAGGCGATCCGAATTCACCGCCGGGCCGCCGCCTTGCGGATGAGGAACTGCCGCCGCTCAAGAACATCGATTAAACCAATGCTTGGTGGTGTCTCAGTCGTGGTGCCAGGCTTTCCAGCCTGGCCGAAGCACCCTTGGCTGCATGGCCAGGCTGGAAGCCTGGCCCCACGAAACTGAGTCACTACTCGATGCTTGGCTTTCTCGCCGGCGTCGATTATTATGGTTGGTGGTGAGGATTTCCTCGTAGGTCAGGCTTTCCAGCCTGACTGCTTGACCCAATGTCAGGCTGGAAAGCCTGACCTACGAGGATTCGCGTGAGGTGCTGCATGCAATGTCCGTTTCCGGGCATGGATCCCTACATTGAGCGGCCAGCGATCTGGGCGGATTTTCACGACGCGCTCATCACGGAAATCCGCCGCGAGTTGCAGCCACTCTTGCGACCGAAATACGTTGCCCTGGCGCAAGATCGCCTTTACGTGGTGTCGTCGAAGCGGTCGATCTGGCCGGACGTATCGGTCGTGCAGCCGCGGCCATCCCCGGCGAACGGCGCATCTGGGAAGGCGGTCGTGGAGACCGATGAGCCGACCGTCTTCGAACTGGATAACGAAGAAGTGCGCGAACCGTACATCGAGATCATCGAGCCGGCCGCCGGCAATCGGCTTATCACGGCGATTGAAGTGCTCAGCCCCGACAACAAGACCACGGGAGCCGGACGCAGAAAATATCTGCGCAAGAGCGCGAGATTTGCCGAGGCCGCGCCAATCTCGTCGAGATCGATTTTTTGCGCGGGTAAACCGACCTTCCGCCTGAGCGCCGACAAGTTGGCTCGACTTCCGGCGTGGCGTTACCTCGTTGCCGTGAGACGCCCAAGACGCCAGGAGGTTTACGCGGTTGCGCTGGAAAATCGCTTGCCGCGTGTTCGCATTCCGCTGGCCTCGAATGATCCCGACATTCGCCTCGACTTGCAAGCTGCCTTCACACGCGTTTGGCAGGACGGCCCGTATCCGGAGTTGCTGAACTATGATGGCCCGCCACCCGGCGTGATGAGGTCAGCAGAAATCGCCTGGTGCGAGGAGCAGATTCGCAAAGCCGGATTCCGCACATGACAAAGCCAATTCCATATGCCTTCTTTCATGTCAGCCAATCGCACTTCGCGGTATGATAACGATGGGGCGATAATGTCCGAAACCAGCCACAGTCTGCTCGAACGCTTGCACGATGGGCCCGATGAATCGGCCTGGCGGCGCATGGTCGATCTGTACACGCCGCTCATCCGCGGCTGGTTGGGGCGTTACGCGCTCAATGACAGCGATTGCGATGACCTCGTGCAAGATGTACTCGCGGTGGTGGTGCGCCGGCTGCCCGATTTTCAGCGCCGGCCGCAGACCGGCGCATTTCGGCGCTGGCTGCGGAATATCACGGTCAATTGCCTGCGCGGCTTCTGCGCGCTCGGCGCTTGAAGCCGGGGAATCAAGACTTCGGCAGCATTCTCGTGGAGCTGGAAGACCCGGAAAGCGCCTTGAGCAAGATGTGGGACGTGGAGCACGACCGCCACGTGACGCAATGCTTGCTGGAGAAAATCCGCCCGCACTTCGAGTCCAAGACCTGGCAAGCGTTCCAGCGCGTCGCCCTGGATGGCGCCCCGGTCGATCAGGTCGCCAAGGAGCTGGGTCTGACCGCCAACGCGGTCTTCATCGCCAAGTCGCGCGTGGTGCATTTGCTGCGCAAGGAAGCTCAGGGCTTGCTCGATTGAGAGTGGCGGTGATTATGGACGCGGAACATCCGAGCCGCGCAGAGTTGGCGGCGTTTCTGTCGGGCACGCTTGACGACGCCGACCAGGAAGCGACTGCGGCGCATATTGCCGACTGTGACGCCTGCTGTGCCAGGTTGCGGCACCTTCCAGACGATTCCTTCGTCGCCCAGTTGCGCGGCTTCGACATGCCGGCGATCGAAGAGGCGTCCACGTTGCCGATCGAGTTGCGCGAACATCGCAAATACAAGATCGGCCGATATCTCGGCGCCGGCGGCATGGGGCTGGTCTTTCAGGCGGAGCATCGGCTCATGGATCGCGTGGTGGCGCTCAAGATCATTCACCGCAACCTGAGCCGGCGGCCGCGCGTGGTGCAGCGGTTTCGCCAGGAGGTGCGGGCGGCGGCCCGGCTGTCGCATCCGAATATCGTCGCCGCCTACGACGCCGAGCAGGCCGGCGACATTCATTTTCTGGTCATGGAGTTCGTGGACGGCGTCAGCCTCGATCGCCTGATCGCCAAACGCGGCCCACTCGAATCGGCCCATGCGTGCCATTTCATTCGCCAGGCAGCCAGAGGATTGCAGCACGCCTTCGAGATGGGCATGGTCCATCGCGACATCAAGCCGCAAAACCTGATGCTCAATCGCAAGGGGCAGATCAAGATTCTAGATTTCGGCCTGGCCCGCCTGGCGCATGAAGCGGACATCGGCCCGGATGAAGCCGGCAAAATCGGCGGGCCCGAGCTAACGCGCCTCGGCGACATCATTGGCACGCCCGATTACATGGCTCCCGAACAGGCGTTCGATTCGAGCCAGGCCGACATTCGCGCCGACATCTACAGCCTCGGTTGCACGCTCTATTTCCTGTTGACCGGCACGACGCCGTTCGGCGGCGAAACGGCGAAAACCAAGCTGCTCTTGCAGCGGCACCAGCTGCCGGAATCGATCGTCAAGCGGCGCGGCGATCTGCCGCCGGCGCTGGTGAGCGTCATCGAAAAGATGATGGCGAAGGAACCGCCACAGCGTCATCAGACGCCGGCGGAGGTGGTGAAGGCGCTGACGCCATTCGCGGGGCCGACGCCGGTGGTCGCAGCCGAGCCGGCGCCCGTGAAAAAGCCCGCTCCTTCTAAAGTGCCGCCGGCTGCGGAACCGCCGCGGACCGATCCTGCCACTTTCCTCGCCCGTTGTCCGTTTTGCCTGGCGCGCGTTCGCGTACCGGCCCGTGCGCTCGGTGCCAGTCTGCCGTGTCCGCAGTGCAGCAGTTTTTTCACCGCGGTGCCCGATGATGCGGATTCGCCGAAGATGAAATAGCCGATTGCGTTCGGCGTGCTGAGAATTTTTGGACACTCCTGGGTTTGGGTACCGTCGTCAATCGCGTTGCAGATTCACGCTATTTGCCGTTGCAGAGCCATTCCAACACCCACCGACCGATCAACCAAATCGTGCAGACCGAGGCCACGAAGCCAGAGAGAACGCTAATATGTCCGGTCACAGGCATAAACACCGCAGCGATGGCCGCAATGAGCCAAGCGACCAGGATAAATTCAAATAGCGTCGGACATCTCATCGCATGTTGACTCCGGGGCCGAGCTACTGTGTCACGACCCTTTTATGAATAAAGGTACTGACACGTACTAACACCTTTGAATTGCTTGTCCCTGAGTTAGAGGTCGGCATCGGTCAACGCTGCATCGCGCATGATGCCGCGTTGGGTGCCGGGCTTCAAATCTTGGTTGCCATGCACCGGCACTACCGTTCTGCGAGCAGTGGTCGATAGATGTGGTGGGCGCCGTTAATGCATGCCAAGGTCCAGCCGCGTTGTTCGAGAATGCGGCACATCCTTTTGCCGGAAATGATCTTCACGGACCTTCTCCCGAAGCATCCCGGGCAAGGCCGTCCTCATGGGCAACGGCGAGCCAACCCTCGGCAGCGTCGCGCAGGTTGGCGCGGAACCTCGTCGAGAGTTTCGCCTTGTGTGTGGCAACCGGGCAACGCGGGAATCGAGGCAGAATAACCCCCGGCTTCCGGTTCCGGAGGCACAATCGCGGTGAGGTTGACGCTGACATCAACAACAATAGGCGGTGCAGTGGTCGAGGCATTACTCATGGTCAAGGCCCTCCAATAGCTGTAATCTACCCCGGATTAACGCGGCGAACAAGCCGTTGTACCTGACCGACTGTCCGCGGTGAAATGCAATGTCAGTTGCGCCGAATGTTCCGCGCGGAGCATGGACACTTGGGTGCGCCCTCCGAAGTCACTCCCTCCCCCCGGTTTCGTGGGTATGTGGCCCAAAATCATGCGGAATCCCTGGATATAATGCGATTCGAGCTACCCACGAGCGATGGGTACGTGGGTATGTGCGCCATAGGATATCCGCATCAAAAGGAGAATTTTCATGCAGCGCTCGGGGGCCGTTCTCGGCATTTGCATCGGCTTGCTTGCTTTGGTCTTCACCACGGCCGCGGGCTGCGGCGAGACGAAAGCCAAGCTCAAGGAACCGACCGCCGCTCAGTTGAAGATCGCCAAGGCCATCGCGGGCGGGCATTCCTACGAAAAGCACGTCGTTGACGAGAAGCTGTTCCCGGAAGTCAAAAGCGAAGCCGATTTCGCCGAGTTGATCGGCAAAGTCCTGGCCAATCCGACCCATCATCGCGAGCTCGAAAACGACCGCGAAGCTTTCTACGACAAGCACACGAACACGATCGTCATTTACAACCCGCGCGCCAAGGACAAGGGAACCTGCTTTCGTCCGCGTGCGGGGCTCAAATACTACGACGGCTTAAAATGAGGATGCCGATGACCGACAAGAAAAAGCTCACGCCGCCGCCTTCCTTCACGCATGAAGAGCTCGTGATCATCAACAACGCCCTGAACGAAATCTGCAACGGCTTGCCACTCGGCGATGACGAGTTCCAGACCCGCATCGGCTACCCGCGCGAGCAGGCCCGGAAGGTGCTCGGCAAGGTGGCCAAGGCGCTCGAGGCGTAAAAACGAGGTCCGCCATGAATCGCTGCTTGTTCGTCGCCGCGCTGTTGGGCCTGCTCGTCACCCAGATCGAGATCATCCCCGCCGGCGATCGAAAGTCCGAACCTGCCGATCTCATCCTGCACCACGCCAAGGTGCTGACCGTCGATACGAAGTTCACCATTGCCGACGCCATCGCGATCAAGGGGGATCGCATCCTGGCCGTCGGCACGAACGACGCCGTCCTCGCGCACATCGGCGCCAAGACGAAATCGATCGATCTCAAGGGCAAGACCATTATGCCCGGGCTTTACGACAGCCACACGCATCCGACCGGGGCGGCCCCGAGCGAGTTCGACGAGGAAATTCCCTACCTCAAATCGCTCGACGACGTGTTCAGCTACATCGGCAAGAAGACGAGGGAGCTGCCGGAAGGCGATTGGATCGTGCTGCGGTTCGCGTTTCCGACGCGCTTGAAGGAAGCGCGCTTTCCGACGCTCGCCGAATTGGACGCGGTCGCGCCGAAGCATCCGGTTTATTACAACGCTGGACCCGCAAGCATTGCCAATTCGATGGCACTCAAGGTCTCCGGGGTCACCAAGGACACGAAGAATCCCAAGACCGGCGTCATCGTCAAGGATGCCAAGACCGGCGAACTCACCGGCATGTTGCGCAACGCGGCCGGCGTTCTGAAAGTCGTTACCAAGACCAAGGCGGAAACCCAGGACCAGCGCGAGGCCCTCAAGAAGCTCTTCGCGCTCTACAACTCGTTCGGCATCACCAGCATCTCCGACCGCAGCGCGAGCCGAAGCGCCTTCGATCGCTATCACGATCTGCTCGCGGCAAACGAACTGACCGTGCGCATCAATGTGTGCCCCCATCTCGATCCGCGCGGCACGCGCGAGCAGATCGCCCGCGCTCTTGATGCCTTGCCCGGCAAGGACGGCAAGTTCGGGCCGACGGGCACAGGCGGCGTCTGGATTCGCATCGGCCCGATCAAATTCTTCCTCGACGGCGGCATGCTTAACGGCACCGCCTACATGCGCCGGCCTTGGCCCAAGGGGGACACCTATCAAATCACCGAGGACGATTATCGCGGCCTGTTGTTCACTTCGCCGGAGGAAGTGAAAATCCTCGCCGAGGAAGCCGCCCGCCGTAAATGGTCGGTCACGGCTCACACCGCCGGCGAAGGAGCGATGGATGTGCTGCTCGACGGCTACGAATTCGTCGATCGCCTCGTGCCGATCAAGGAGCTGCGCTTCTGCATCACGCACGCCAACTTCCCGAGCCAGCAGAATCTCGAACGCTGCCAACGGCTCGGTGTCGTCGCCGACGTGCAGCCCGCCTGGCTGTATAAGGATGGCGACACGCTCAACAAAGTGCTCGGCAAGGAGCGCATGCGCTGGTTCCAGCCGTACAAGAGCTGGCTCAAATTTACCACCATCGGCGGCGGCTCGGATCACATGATCAAGCTCGATCCTCGCAAGGCCACCAACCCGTGGGACCCCTGGCTCGGCATCGAAACTGCCATTTCGCGCAAGCTGGAATCGGGCCAGGTGCTGAATCCGGAAGAATGCCTGAGCCGCGAGGAAGCGCTGCGGCTCTACACGGTCAACAACGCGTATCTGGGCCGGGAGGAAAAAGACAAGGGGACACTGGAGGCCGGCAAGCTGGCGGACCTGATCGTCATCGACCGCGATTATTTGACCTGCCCGGTTGCCGACATCAGCAGCACGCGCGTGCTGGCCACCATCGTCGGCGGCAAAACCGTGTTCGAGCGGAAGGAATGATTCATGGGGACAGGCTTTCCAGCCTGTCCATATTGTGACCTTGAAAGGACAGGCTGGAAAGCCTGTCCCCACGGAACGATTTTAGCCGCGCCCCGGCCAACGTTTCCACCATGCCTTTGGCGCCGATTTAGGCGTCGGCGCTGTTGGCAATAGTGCTCGTAACGCCTCGGCCAATGGCTTGCCTGATGCGAAGCGATCGCCTGGCTGCTTCGCCAGGCAGCGCAGGACCAAATCATCCACGGCGCGGGGAATGTCGGCGCGGTAATGCCTCAGCGGCGGCGGCGTCTTGTCACGCGTCTGGATGAAGATGTCGTCGCGCGTTGCCCCAAGGACCGGACTGCGCCCCGTCAGCAATTCGTACAAGAGAACTCCCAGCGCGTAAATATCGCAAGCGGGCTCGGTCGATCGGCAACGCAGCGAAATCTGCTCCGGGGCCAAATATTGCGGCATCGGCCAGGGATGCGCTTCCTGGCTGGAAAGCGTCGCCTGCTGGATTGTCCAGCTCAGGGCGAACTCGGCCAGGCGCAGCGGAACCTCGTGCAGATTTGCGGGCGTCAGCTCTTGGCCGGCGGGCAGGAAGATATTCGACGGCTTGAGGTTCCCGTGGCGGAGTCCCTGAGCGTGTGCGGTCTCCACCACGTCCGCAAGCCGAGCCGCCAGCAGCAGCCCACGCTCCCAATTCAACGGTTGCGGCATTTTGCGCCGCCACTCTTCCAGCGACGGCCCCGGGCTATATTCCGACACCACGATGCACACGGAGCCGACCTGACGGACCTCGCAAAGCGCCGCGATGCCGTCGCCGCGCAACAGTGCGGTTCGCCTGGCTTCATCGAGCAGCCGGTCTTGGATCCGGGCGCTGGAACACAGATCGGGCCAAAGAATCCGCAGGACGGCTGGGCGCTGCGTGGCCGCGTGCATGGCAAGGTAGCACGTGCCAATCGTCCCTTGACCCAGGCTGCGCACCAGTGCATAGGGACCGATCCGCTGCGTGGGCGCCGACCAGAGCAAGCGCAACCGCAGGAGAAAATCTTCCGTTCGCTTCAAATCGGCATCGGGCGGCGAGACCGGAGTAGGATCCTGTCCCAGGCGCAGGGCCTCGTCGAATTGCACGAGATGGTCGATCCGGGCGTCATCCGGGCAAGCGCTCATTGAGGCGATTCACTTTCTCTTCAAGGGCCTGAAGGGCTCGCACCCAGCGTTTCTGCACCGCGTCCCTGCTCAAGTTGAGGCGCCGGGCTATCTCGGAAAAGGCACAACTGTCTTTCTGCCGCAGCGTGATGATGTCGCGATCGACATCGGGAAGCGCCTGCAAGGCCAGTTCGAGGATGTCGCGTTCTTCCCGGCGGACTGCATGTTCGCTCGGAGACGTGATGTCCGCGTCCAGGTGGTCCTGGCCGCTGTCGCGCCTTTCCAGGGTGTGCAATGGAATTTCCGCGTCGATGGAGCGCCGGTCCATGTGGTAATGGGCGCGTTGGCCGAGAATGCGATTGAGCAGAATCCGCCGCAGCCAGGCGCGCAAGTCGCGCTGGGTCTGCCCCGTGAAGCTCGGAAAAGCCCCCACGGCCTTGACATAAGCGTCCTGGACCAGATCGGAGTCGCCTTCCTTGGCTTGCAGGCTGGTATCGGCCTCCGCGCAGGCAATTTTCAAGAGATAAGGACGGTAGCGATCAATGAGAGTGCCGAGCGCGCGCTGATCTCCCTGGCGGGCCTGCTCCAGCAAATCGAGAAATTCCTGATCGGAACCAGGTGCGGCGGGCAATTCCACGGATCATCTCCAGCGCCTTGATCGTTGTGTCGCTGCAATATGTGCCGGCAGCGGCAGGATCGCGGACATGTTCCCAAAAAAATCGGCGGATTTCAAGAAATTTCTGTCCGCAGCCGCGAAATTTCCTGTCTAGAGGAATAGGGGCGTCGCCACACTGCCGAAGCTCGCCCATGATCGTGTCAGTGCACGTCGTCCGCTGAGACGGTCCTGCCCCGCTGGAGTTGCGTCCCGCGTCGCCGCGCAGTTCAGTGCCGCGGACCGGAACAAGCCCATGGTCCGGTCCGCATTTTTTCTCCCTCGATACGCGAAGGCCCCTTGCGCGCTTGCACAACGGGCCATGGGGTTCGGTCGCGCTTATTTGCCTTTTTTCCGCTTGCCGGTCTTGGGAGGCGGGGCAGCCTTTTCCTTTGTGTCGAGACTAATTAAGGCGTCTCCCGAAGTGAGGGTTAGCTGGGTGCCGGGGTATCATAGGTGAAGGTCGCTGGTTCGGTATCTCCGCGCGAGGAAGGGGACGTGGATTTTTTTTACGATATGAACGGCCGGCAGCGCGGACAGCATTGGGCTCGCTCTCGGCGGGTCAGATTCGCTTGAAGCGCTGGCCGCTATCATTCTCGACGCGCTGGCCGTTAAACATGACGTCGTGACGGACTTGCCTTTGCAACACACCATGGCTAACGACGAGGAACTCCCAAGATCTCGTCGTGGTGGTAGTGGCCAGCTTGGTCACAAAAGTGTACGTGAACTCGATGGTAATGGCATTGCCTTTTTTGGACAGTGTCTTCCATGTCCCTTTTGCCGGTGGACCGGCGGCATCCTGGAGAAAAATCTCAAAGCTGCCATCTTGGTTGAATTGCATTGTGGGCGGGGGATTGCCAATCGTGTGGTGAAGGCCGAAGTCGCGCTCGAACTCCCATTTGCCGACAATTTCCTTTTCGGGGTCGCCGGGTCCGGTTAAGACGAAAAAGCCGCCGATGCCGCCGCCGCAGCAAAGCAGCAACGCCAGAACGCCGCCGCCGATCAAGCCGATCAGCAAAAGCGGGCTGCCGGCTTTCTTCTTCTTGGAGCGCGGCTCATCGTCCTCATCGTCATCGCGTCGGCCTTTCCTTCGGGACCGCGGTTCGTCTTCGTCCTCCTCCTCGTCATCCCGCTTGCTTTTCTTCTTGGAACGCGGCTCTTCGTCCTCGTCGTCATCATCCCGCTTGCTTTTCTTCTTGGATCGCGGCTCTTCGTCCTCGTCGTCATCATCCCGCTTGCTTTTCTTCTTGGATCGCGGCTCGTCCTCTTCTTCCTTACCGCGTTTGTGTTTCTTCCTGTCGCTCGGCCCCGCTTCGTCATCCTCGACAACTTCCATTTCGAAATCTTCGGCCACGTCCTCCTCCGGATCGTCGTCGGGCACGACCAGGTCGTCGTCCACTTCGGGGATTTCCATATCGGGAATGGCGGGCTCGGCTTTGGCGGCAGGAGCAAGTGGATGCGGAGGCGGAGCAGTGGGAGCGCCCAGGCCGCCGTCCCCTTGAAGCTTGGCAATGGCGGCGGCCATCTCGGCGTCTTCGTCCAGCGAGCCGGCGCCAGCAGCGGGGGCCAGCGCTGGAGCGGGTTTGGGCGGCATAGGGGCCGGTGCGCCGAGACCGCCGTCCCCTTGAAGCTTGGCAATGGCGGCGGCCATCTCGGCGTCGTCATCCAGCGAGCCGATGGCAGGAGCGGGGGCCGGCGCGGGCTTTGGCGCAACAGGAGCGGGCGCGCCGAGACCGCCATCCCCCTGGAGCTTGGCGATGGCGGCAGCCATCTCGGCATCGTCGTCCAGTGCCGATGACGCCGGGGCGGGAGGCGATGTGATCGCGATCTGGCCCTGCATCTTGGTCTCGCCATCCGTCGGCGTCGCGAACGTTTTCTTGCAGCCGGGGCACTTAATCGTCTTGCCGCCCGGCACCGGCGTCGGCGATTTCAGCACCGCCTTGCAATGGGGGCACCGGGCGGAATAGGAAACAGGTGTCGCTGCCGTGTTGCTCATTCCTGTCGGTGTCCTATTGGTTCAGCACTCACTTCCCACCTAGGCCGACCGTGTTCAAAATGACATCTCGGAAGAATCCACCAACGCCGCCGCAGCAGCAGCATAGGAGCAGCACGCCGACGATGATGCCAACGATCAGCATTGTGTTATTCTTTTTCTTGGGTTTCTCGTCGCCGTCATCGTCGTCATCGTCTTTGCCTTTGCCCTTTCCCTTACCACCTTTGCCGCCGTCCTTACCGCCTTTGCCCGCGTCTTTGCCGCCTTTTTTCTTGGGCGCTTCCTCTTCTTCCTCATCCTCATCCTCGCCCTCGCCCTCGGCGCCTTCTTCGTCCTCATCGCCCTTTTCTTCTTCCTCTTCTTTTTCTTCCTCTTCCTCTTCCTTTTCTTCCTCTTCGCCTTCGCCCTCATCCTCGGCGGATTCTTCTTGCTGCTCTTCTTCCTCTTCGGGCTTTTCTTCTTCTTCATCGGGCGGGACGGTGAAGGTCTTGGTGCACTTGGGGCACTTGACCTTTTTGCCAGGAGCGATGGGAGTTGCTGTTTTGAGGATCGCGCCGCATTCGGTGCATTGGATGGAAGCCATAGCTTTCTTTCGCCCTTTGCGAGGCCTGGGGGATGAGTTCACTGGGTATGACGATTGACGACATTTTAGGAGAAACGCGGGCGCGGAAACAACCATTAATTGGCGAGAAAGCGTGGATTTTGCCGAAAGCGGGGCGCTCTGGGTGGGGCTTGCGGATTGTTCGCGAAAGTCAACCTTTTCCGGGCCATCACGCGTACTGCTGGGCGATGCGAATCTGAGCGCGGGCGCGCTGCTGGGCCTTTTCCTGCTCTGCCTGAGCTTCCGGCGTGGTCTCGATCCTGGCGTTCCGCAGCATCTCCTCGGCCTGGTCGATATTGATGTCCTTGACCGCGATCGCCTTGGAGGTGAGGACGGTGACGACGTTGCTGCGCACCTGGACGAAGCCGCCGTCGATGTAATAGTGCCTGGTGTCGTTGCCATTGCTGATGCGCAATTCGCCGAAGCCAAGCCGGCCGATCAGCGGCAGGCGATCCTCGGCAACACCGAGCTCGCCATCGATCATCGGCACAACGATGAACGTGGCGTCCTCATCGAGGACGGCTTTTTCGGGGGTGACAACGACGCATTTCAGGGGTCTTGCCATATGGTCACGTCCAATTGGAATTTCCAGGTTGGTTCACGTTTAGCGTTCGCGTGATGCCGTGCGGGCGGACTTTGTGGCCGTGCGGGCGAGGCATCCGGTGAACGCTAAACGTAAACACAATTAGCCCGCCGCCAACTTCTTCGCCTGCTCCACCGCTTCATCAATGCCGCCAACGTACATGAACGCGTTCTCCGGCAGCGCATCGTGTTTGCCGTCGCACAGTTCCTCGAAGCTGCGGATCGTCTCGGCGATTGGCGTCACCTTGCCCTGCTTGCCGGTGAACGCCTCGGCGACGATGAACGGCTGCGACAGGAACTTCTCGATGCGCCGGGCCCGGTGGACGACGTTTTTGTCTTCCTCCGCCAATTCCTCGACGCCGAGGATGGCGATGATGTCTTGCAATTCGCGATAGCGCTGCAGGATTTGCTGGACGCGGCGGGCGATCTTGTAATGCCGTTCGCCGACGTATTGCGGATCGAGAATTCGGCTCGACGACGCCAGCGGATCGACCGCGGGGTAGATGCCCTTCTCGGAAATCTTGCGCTCGAGGTAGATGAAGGCGTCGAGGTGCTGGAAGGCGTTGGCGGGAGCCGGGTCGGTCGGATCGTCGGCGGGGACGTAGACGGCCTGCACCGACGTGATGGCGCCGGCGCTGGTCGATGTGATGCGCTCTTGCAACTCGCCCATTTCCGTGGCCAGCGTCGGCTGATAACCGACGGCCGACGGCATACGGCCCAAAAGCGCCGACACTTCCGAGCCCGCTTGCGAAAAGCGGAAGATATTATCGACGAACAGGAGCGTGTCCTTGCCGGTCTGATCGCGGAACCATTCGCACATGGTGAGGGCGGACAGGGCGACGCGGAGGCGAGCGCCGGGGGGCTCATTCATTTGGCCGAAGACCATGGCGGTCTGGGTGATGACCGAGCGATCGGTTTTGCCGATCTTGGTTTCCTGCATTTCGAGCCAAAGGTCGTTGCCTTCGCGGGTGCGTTCACCGACGCCGGCAAAGACGGAGAAGCCGCCGTGCTGGCTGGCGATGCGGGCGATGAGCTCGGTGAGGATGACGGTCTTGCCCAGGCCCGCCCCGCCGAATAGCCCCGCCTTACCGCCGCGGACGAGCGGGGTAAGCAAATCGATGACCTTGATGCCGGTCTCGAACAATTCGGTCTTGGAGGAAAGCTCGGAGAAGAGCGGCGGCTCGCGATGGATTGGCCGAGTCTCCTTGGCGTTGACCGGCCCGCGCCCGTCGATCTCATCGCCGAGCAGGTTAAAGACGCGGCCGAGCGTCTCCATGCCGACGGGGACGCGCACCGGGGAGCCGGTGTCCGTCACCGACATGCCGCGATAGAGCCCCTCGGTGGACCCGAGCGCGACCGCCCGCACCCGGCTGCCGCCCAGATGCTGCTGCACCTCGCCGGTGACTTTGAGGTGAACGCCCTTGTAATCTTCCTCGATCTTGACGGCGTTATAGATTTCGGGAAGATGGCCCTCCTCGAATTCGACGTCGAACGTCGAGCCGATGACTTGGACGATGTGGCCGATCTTGTGGCCAGTGGTTGCGGTGGAGACCATTGAGTACCCCTAATAATACGTTAATTCTGCGAAATGAAGTCGCCCAAATTCTTGATTCTTGGCCCAAACACGTTGCGAAACAACTCGATTTTTTCAAACAACCACTTGTGTTGCTTCGGCCAATCCGCTTGATCGAGCGGGTCTGTGTCAGGTCGGCGAAGATAAACAAGCCGTTGTTTCTTCCCAGGGTCATTCGACCAATCAAGCGCCGCACCGATTGCATTTTTGATATTAGGTCGTGATTGTTGCAAGACATCGAATCGTTGAGACGCGGAGGGACCGTCAAGTGTCAACGCCACGGTGATGATCTTGTCACGAGTGTTCGCGATGGCCTGAAGCCAAAAGCCAGAACGCCCAATCGTGAAATTGGTCCAATCCTGAGGAAGCGGTTTTTGGCAGCGAATCGAGCTTTTCTGGCTTTCGATGAACTCACGAAGCTTGGTCCAGTATTCAAGTTGCAATTTCTTGGTTTCCGTTAATTCCTCGACGTTAGATAGCGTTGTCTCCCATTCGTTGGGCTTGCAAACCACGTTGAATTTTGGCGCGATAGGAGAATTGCCTATTCGCCAAAGCTCGATTTCTAAGCCGAAGCAATTGAGTCGCCCCTCCGCAATTCGATTCAGCCAGTCTAACGCAGCGCGGTGCTCATCAGTAAACCTCTCGGCAATCCAGACGATCGTGAGCGCTTGACGGCCGGCCGCGTATGTCATGAGTTGCCCAAGGTGCTTATGATCGGTTGGCTCGAGTTGGTTTTCGATCAATACCTCCTTTGCGGTAGCCGTGTCTTTGCAGAGAATGTCGGCACGGAATTGGCCAACATGCAATTCTTGATCTTCAACCTCCAAATCCATGCCAATGGCGTCACCCAAGGTGGCGATATTTTCATCCAAGGCAAGCCACGGAGTAAAATCAATCGCTTCATCCTCCCACACTTTTCGCAGGTCCACGCGCTCCAACCGCCCAAGCTGGCTCGTTTGTGTTTGGCCGTTAAGCTCTCCGACTGGTGTGGCGATTTGGTCCGTCACGAATGCAACTCCTTTGCAGCCGCTTCCGGCATTCCCGCGCTTTGGCTCGCCGCGCTTGGGACAGACAGGCGAGACGGCGCCGCCAACGAAGCAAGGAGCCGCAACAGCACTGGTTTGCCGCCGGCGAGAAGCTGGTCCGTTGCCGACAGAACTCGATTTCTCATCTCTTCAAAGGAGGCGACAGCGAATAAGGGGTTTGGAAGCTCAAAATAGACGGTTCCGGATTCTTCGCCGCAGACGTCCGCGTCAATGCGCCATTTACCGTCATGGGGACCGATATCGACTCCGACGAGAATATGCTCGTCGTCGTCCGATGGACTCCATTTGAAACCGACGTAGGAGAAAAGCGGAAACCGCTTGGTAACCGTCTTGCCAAATCGGGGCTCGATGGATTGGATGGCGGTGCACACTTCGTCAGCCAGCACGCGCAGGCGCTTCTGAATCTCGTCGTGCAATCCCTGCCACTCTGCATCGCCAAAAGTTTGCTCACTCATAATGGCCTCCGAATGTTGTCGTCCACGATAGCGCTCACGATCATCGTGGTAAGAGGATGCGGCACCGAGGCATCCCTGGTCGCGGCCCATTCTGCCAACTTCATCATATCGAGCGTTCCCGCGGCATCCACTGGAACAATCGCGACGTGCCCATCTTCATCTTCGTAGCAACCGAGGACCAGCGAATCGAGCAGCGCAAGATCAATTTTCTGCCCTTTGCCGCCGGGTTCAACGGCAGCGTCAAGTTCGCGCCACGTGGACAGCCCGGCGTCACGCAAATCCGACGATACATCGCCAGATCGAGGGGTCATATTCCGGTCGGATCTCGAGCCGTTGCGATAAACGAACCCGTCAAATACGCGAACAATGTCGCCGGCCATGCCTTACCGCCCGGTTACTTCAGCGCCGCCGCCCCGCCGATGATTTCGCTGATCTCCTTGGTGATCTGAGCTTGCCGGGCCCGGTTGTACTTGAGCGACAACGCCTTGATCATCTCGCCGGCATTCTCCGTGGCCGCCTTCATGGCGACGCGGCGGGCGATCTGCTCCGACACGGCCGAATCCAGGAAACACTTGAAGAGGCGAATCTTGAACGACACCGGCAGAATCTCCTCCAGGATCTCCGCGGCGCTCGGGATGAATTCATATTCGACCGGCTTCTTCTTTTCCTCAGCCACTTTGCGGCCCGGTTCCGGCGCCAGCGACGAGAGCGGCAGCAGCGTCTCCACCACCGGCGCTTGCCTGGCGGCATTGATGAATTTCATGTACGCCACATCGACGCGGTCGATCTTGCCAGCGATGTATTCCGCGAGATATCGGCTCGCCAGCACATCGACTTCCTCGAAGCTTGGCTTGTCCTCGAAGTGCGTGTAGGTGTGCTCGGCATGGACCCCCTGGTAGCGGTGGTAAGCAATGGCCCGCTTGCCGGAAAGCTCCAGGTGAATGTGGACGCCGGCGGCGGCGAGGCTGCGGTAATGCGGCGCCGCCTCGCGCAGGATCGATCCGTTGTAGCCGCCGCACAACCCGCGATTGGAGCAGAGGACCAGGAGGATGCTGTTCTTGACCTCGGCCCGCTTTTCCAGGAGCGGATGCTTGATCTCAGTCGCCGACGCCGTCAAGTCGGCGGCGAGCTCGGCGATCTTGCGCGTGAAGGCGTCGGCCTCGATCGCGCGGTCCATCGCTTTCTTGAAGCGCGCGGTCGCGATCAGCTCCATGGTCCGCGTGATCTTGCGGATATTGCGGATCGCCTTGCGGCGTTTCACGAGTACGCGTGTGCTGGCCATGAATTAATTTCCCGCTCTCTTCTTTTTTCCGATGGTCCGCTGATCGAGCCACTTTTGCAGCGAGCGCTGGCTTTCGCCCGAGGGCTGTCCTCGCAGCAGATTGCTTACGCTGATATCCTCATCAAGGTCCGGCCAGTGGATGCCGATGCCCTTGCCGATCAAGCGCCAGTTATTCCGTTCTTTTTGGGTTGCATGCACCAGACGCGGAAACCAACCGAGCGGAGCGATAATGGTGCGCCCATCAACGAGATCAACGGCCACCTCATCGGCGTTAACGCTCACTGTGACCGCCATCGTGTTAGGCAGTTGGTTGGTCAAAGAACTCATCCCAGCTCCTCATCAATTCGTACTGGTGGTCCTCGATAACCTGCTCGATCTTGTTCAACTCTTTCCTGCTAAACCCAGCATTACGCTCCAAACGCGGCGGGCTCAGCCAGAATTTCGCTTCGTCGTCGTCCCGCTCCACGTGAACATGGGGCGGCTCATCGCGATCGCCCGCGTAGAAAAAGAACCGGTAAGGCCCGACGCGCAACACGGTCGGCATGGTCAGAATCTCACAACACCAGTTTTTCGCCGGCGCGGACTCGGCGAACCAGTTCGAGAATCTCCTTGCCGCCGCCGTTGTACACGATGTCGCCGAGCTTTTCGAGCGATTCAAGATCGATGTCGGCGTTTCTTTCCACGATGTCGATAAAGTCCGCAGCGTCCTGCAGCTTCTTCTTGTCAACGCGCATCAGGCTGATCATCGGGGCGAACTTGCACGCCAATGCCATCTCCAGCGTCGGCACGCGGTACGATTCCTTGCCCGCCGTCACCTTCGTGGCATGTTTGAAGATCACGTGGTAGGGCGGCTGCAGCGGCTTCATCACGTCAATCGCCACCTGCTGGGTTTCCTTGTCTCGCAAACGCACGACGACTTCCGCGTCATCAGGCTCCAGGTGTGGAAAGGCCTTGATCAGCGCCCGCACCGCCTTGGCAACCTGCCGGGCCGCTACGACTACGTCAACGTCCTCGGTCGCTCTGGCCTGCGCCCGGTATCCGGCCAGTCCATAGGCGCCGACCAAGATGAAGCTGATCTTTTCGCGGTTCAGCACGCGGATGACATCCAGCGGCGAAAGAAACTTCTTCTCCAATTGAATCTCCAATTGGAACTTGGCGATTTCCGCGGATCGCCGCAAGCGCTGCTCGTGAATGTCCAGCACGGCCATCGATCAACTCCCCGCCGGTTCGCCTTCCTTGATATTCGTCTCGCGCGGCCGGATCGGCGGCTCGCCTTCCTTGATCGCCGTCTGCTTTGGCAGCGACACCGTGCCCGGCGCCTTGTACTGCGGGATAAACGCCTCGATGGCGGCTTTCAGCTTCGCCTCCACATCGCCCGCCACCTTCTTGTCCTTGTCGCGGATGAGCAGGTCGCGAACCTCCTTGCGCTGCTCCTTCATGAACCGCAAAAACTGGCTCTCCCACTCCGACACCTCGGCACGCGGCACCTTGTCGAGGTAGCCCTTCGTGCCGGCGTAAATGATCATCACCTGATCGGCGAAGTGCAGCGGCTTGAACTGGCCCTGCTTCAGGACCTCGACCATGCGATAGCCGCGATCGAGCTGCGATTGCGTCGCCTTATCGAGATCGGTGCCGAGCTGGGCGAAGGCTTCGAGCTCGCGGAAGGCGGCGAGGTCGAGGCGCAAGCTGCCGGCGATCGACTTCATGACGCCGGTCTGGGCCTTGCCGCCGACGCGCGATACCGAGATGCCGACGTCGATGGCGGGGCGAACGCCGGCATAGAACAGGTCGGGCTGGAGATAGATTTGGCCATCCGTGATGCTGATGACGTTGGTCGGGATGTACGCCGACACTTCGCCTTCGAGGGTTTCGATGATCGGCAAAGCGGTGAGCGACCCGCCGGTGTTCGCGACCTTGGCGACCTTGTGCCTCGGATAATCCTTGAGGTCGTGCTTCTCGGCGTGCTCCATGTCGAGCGGGCCGATGTAGACCTTGCCATTGACGCCCGATTTGTCGTTGGCCCGGGCCGAATCGAAATCGCCCGGCACGATCACCCAGCGCTCGGCCAACTTCGCCGAGCGCTCGAGCAAACGCGAATGGCAATAGAAAATGTCGCCCGGATACGCCTCGCGGCCCGGCGGACGGCGGACCAACAGCGACAACTGGCGATACGCGGCAGCTTGCTTGGAAAGGTCGTCATACACGCACAGCGTGTCGCGGCCCTGCTCGTACATGTAATATTCCGCCATCGCGCAGCCGGCGTACGGAGCAAGATATTGCAGCGGGGCGGCGTCGGCGGCGCCGGCGACCACGACGATCGTGTAGTCCATTGCCCCATTGGCCCGCAACGCTTCCACGATGCCCGCGACCTGCGATTCCTTCTGCCCGATGGCGACGTAAACGCAGATGACGTTTTCTTCTTTTTGATTGATGATCGTGTCGATGGCGATGGCGGTCTTGCCCGTCTTGCGGTCGCCGATGATGAGCTCGCGCTGACCGCGGCCGACGGGAGTCATCGCGTCGATGGCCTTGATGCCGGTCTGCAATGGCTGGGTGACGGGTTGGCGGCCGGCGACGCCGGGGGCGGCGAACTCGACAGGGCGCGTTTGGCTCGACGTGATCGGGCCCTTGCCGTCAAGCGGGTTGCCGAGCGTATCGACAACGCGGCCGACAACGGCGTCGCCGACCGGCACTTGCAGCAGCGTGCCGAGCGAGCGCACCTCGTCGCCTTCGACGATCTCCAGGTAGTTGCCCAGGATGATGATGCCCACGGAATTTTCTTCGAGATTGAAGACGAGCCCGCGGATGCCGGCCCGGCTGAACTCGACCATCTCGCCGTTCATGGCGTTGGCGAGCCCGTAGACGCGCGCGATGCCGTCGCCAACTTCGAGGACGCGCCCCACCTCGCGGACATCGAGCTTCTTCTCGTACTGCTGTATTTCACTCTGCAGAACTGAAACGATCTCGTCGGCTTTGAATCTCATGACTGCTGCTCGCGATCAGTTGAATTCGAAGGTTGTTGATCTTGGTACGCACGGTCGCATCGTAGACCTTGTCCCCGATGCGGATCATGATCCCGCCCATTAGAGCCGGATCGGTGTGCAATTCCAGCACGGGCTCGAGGCTAAAACGCTGCCGAATCGCCTCGGCAATGCGATTCTGGTATTCGTCCGGCAAATCAATGGCGGAAAAGACGTGCACGCGCAGCCGGTGAGCGCGCTCGTCATGCAAATCATGCAAGGCGCGTCGTATCGGGCGAATCAGTTCCAGCCGATCATGATTATTGAGTACCAGCAGGAAGTTCCAGAACACGCCGCTGGCCCGGCTCTTGAACACCTTGTCGATTGCTTCCTGGCGAATCTTGCGCCCACCGCCGCACCGGCGAAAAGCGCCTCCAGGCGGGCATCGCTCTTGAACACATCTTCGATAAGCGAATCGATCTCCTCGAACACCTGCGCCGCCTGCCCGGCGGCGTCGGCGGCATTCAGCAGCGCCTCGGCATACACTGCCGCCAGCCGTTTGACACTGACGTCGGCAAATTGTTCTTTCGGTTCGATCATGAGGCACGCAAAATTCGTTTCATTGACGTTTTGGCCGTAACTTCAACTCGGACAGCTACATGCATGGATTCCTAGCGCGGCGACCCCACACCCCTACCAAGCACTACGAAAAATCGGAACTTCGTCATAACACCAAGAAATAAAACAACTTAATTCCTAGCGCCCGCCGCATCAGTTCCGTGCTGCCTGGCGCATCTCCTGCAAGCCTTCATCGACTAGGCGGCGATGGTCTTCGTCGTTCAGCGATCGGCCGATTACCTTGGCGGAGATCAGCGTCGCCAGCTGGGCGGCCTGTTCCCACATTTGCTTGATCGCTTGATCCTTGGCCATCTCGACTTCGTGGCGCAACCGTTCACGTTCGCTTTGAATGTCTCCCGCCGCCTTGGCGCGCATGTCGGCAGCCATCGCTTCGGCCTTTTTGCGGGCCTCTTCCATGAGCAGCGGAATCTGCTGTTGGGCTTCGGCCATTTCCTTTTGGAACCTGGCCTGCATCTGCGCCATCTCGTCGCGGGTCTTTTTCGCTTCTTCCAATGATGAGCGGATGGTCTCTTCGCGCCTCTGCAAGCCTTCGAGGATGGGTCCCCAGGCCTTGGAGCGCAGCACCAGCAAAAGTGCCATGAAGATGATGACTGCCCACAGAGCCGTATCAGCCCATATCTCAAGCGGATTCGAACTACCGCCGCCGTGCTCTTCAGCTCCCAGCGCATAGGAGTTAATCAGAACGCACGCGGCGAAGGCCAATGAATAACGGACAAATACGTGGCGCATGGTGGCCTCGGGTTGATTGTGGTCAGGACGCCTGCAGATTAACTTCCCATCATGAAGCAAATGACCAGCGCGAAAAAGACAACGCCTTCGAGGAGGGCGCCGATGATGATCATGGCGGTCTGCACGCGGCCGGCTGTTTCGGGCTGGCGAGCCATGCTTTCCAGCGCCGCTCCACCGATTCTGCCGAAGCCGAGCCCGGCGCCGATAATAATCAGGCCGGCGCCAATGCCGGCGCCCCAGGCCGGCGAGCTGAATGCCGTTTTTTTGGTGGCTTCGATCTTTGCCAACTCGACTTTTTCTTTTTCCTGCGCCAGCACGGGCCCAACCACGTAGGCAGCAAACAGCATTGCCAGCAGTACCAGGCCGATCATCTTCAAGCGATTCATGGAAACTCCTTCAGAAAAACAAGGTTGTTATTTCGATCGTCAATGGCCATGCCCGCTCGGAGCATGCGCGTGCTTCGTCGCTGCCTGCTCATCCTCGGCGTGGCCGTGATCGTGATCACCGGCGTGGGCCGCATGCTCGGCATGTTCAAGCACGCCGCCGAAAAACAGGGCCGTCAGGAATACGAACAGAAAGGCCTGCAGGAACGCGACGAACAATTCCAGGAAACTCAGAGCGAATACACCCAGCGCCGATGCAAATGTCACCGTGCCAGCAGTGGCCAAACTCGCATTCTTGACCATCGGAATGAACAAAAGGAGCGTCCCCAGCACGATGTGCCCCGCAAACATATTGGCGAATAGACGGACCGCCAACACGAAGCACTTGACGATCAGCCCCAAGAATTCGATCGGCCAAAGCATCAACCAGATTCCCAGCTTCATCGCGAACGGCATATCAAGGGCCGGAGCAAACGACTTCAGGTGCGCTTTCCATCCAAATCTCTGAACGCTGTTGTAGTGGATGAAGCCAAAGACGAATGCCGCCAGCACGGCCGTTACGGTGATGCTCGCTGTCGGCGAACCCAGGAACGGAATCATACCGAACAGATTGCAGAACAAAACGAACAAAAACAGCGTCCACAGGAAAGGCACGTATCGATCGGCCTCCTTGCCGATGTAAGGCTTGGCAATGTTGTCACGGATGAAGGTAAGGACTGCCTCGAAGAGGTTCCAGAAAATGCCGGTCGGGGCTGCCCCGCTCTGGATCTTCTTGGCGAGCGGCAAGTAAATCCACAGGATCAGGCCGGCGACCAGCGCCATCAGAATTGTGTATTTCGAGATGCCGTATTTGTGAGCGCCGATAGAGACGTAGGGGAGTGGGAGCTTCCAGTGCCAGGCCTCGACGAAATGCCACTCATAGGTGTCGAGCACGTGTTCGAGCGCGTTTCCGTCAGCGAAGAGCATTCCGTTCCCACCTTATCCTTGCGGCGACCCGTTGAACTTGGGCTGCTGCCGAACCAGTAACGCGATTTCGAATCCGAGCATCACCAGGTAAAACAACACCAGCCAGCCCCAGAGAACTTTGTCGAAGGTGTCCGGCTGGGCATTCGTCAAGAGCAAGCCGCCGCCAAGGGCGATGAGCATGCGAAATCCCGAGCCGCCGAGCGCAGCCAGCAGCTGCATCTCCGGGGCGGCCCGATAGCTGTACAACGCCCAGCCAAGCGTTAATGCCGCGGGAACCATGACCAGTCCGAAGGCAACGCATCCTTGCAGCAGGACTTCCTCGGGCCAAGCCGCGTAGCTGATGCCCAAAACGACCGCGCCGAAGGACAAGGCGCCGGCAACGAATAGGACTAGCGTTTTCATGGCGGCGGTTTTTTATCCGAGGACTCGTCGCGCTCCTTGCGATTCGCCAGCATAATCAAGTGGATCAAGCCGGCAGTGAAGCCAAGCACAGCTGCAGTGATGGTAATCCAGGGGGCCGTTCCAAGCCAGCCGTCAAGGTAATAGCCGCCCACCGCAGGCAACACCATTTCCAGCCCCGTCTGGGCCAGAGCAGCGTAATAGCCCATTTCACGCGGCGTGGGATCCTGAGACATGGCCGGCCGCCTTGCGAGGACCCATCTTGCAAAATCGTAACCCTGTTATTTTGAAAACTCTCAGGCCATCGTCAACTTGATTCGTGAAAAATTTCGCAAAGTCACTGAGGGAATCTCCGAGGCTTTACTACGAAACGGTGCGGACAGGCTTTCCAGCCTGTCCGGCTTACGAATCCTGGAAGGCCAGGCTAGAAAGCCTGGCCCCACCGCGAGTTCATAGAGTCGGGCCCGTCCAGCATAACCGCCAAGGATTTCGCATCTACCGCATTTTTTGCTTGACTTTGTAGAAGTCCCGCCAACACATCGGAAAAAACAAGAAAATAATGCGATTTCCCAATCGATTTTCTGGATTTACGCGAAGTTCATATTGACGAGCCGGCGGCGAAAAATGTATGATCGTTGAGGGTGATTGGCCCCCCAACCCACGCTCAATCCTTTCCTCTCTCGAGTAGTTAGCCGTGACGTTAAACCTCGTCCGATCTGATTTGTGAATGCCAACAGCAAGCGTCGCGGAGCGGTGCTTGCTTTTTTTGTGGTCTTGCCTTGGCCGACTGAACTGAAGCTGCTGAATTGCGATCTTGCCGTCCCACACTCATCAACCAAGAAGGATTTTGCCTCAATCCAAGCCCTTTACTGTTTTTCCCTCCCCATGGACGGTCGGGTTTGCCACCACGGATGGTTGTCTGGCTCGCATCGGAATCTCCCCGCGGACAGAACCAATCGGAGTGGTGTCTCATGTCAACCGAAAAATGGAAATCCCTCACTCGCCATGAACTGCAAGAACTGGCGCACAAGAAAGGCATCACCGGCGTCAGTCGCATGACCAAGGAGGGGCTGATTGCCGCCCTTGCCAAGCTGGCCAGATTCAAGGCGAAAACCAAGCAAAAAGCGGCGAAGTCGCGTGGCAAGCCGCAGAGCAGACCGCAGCTGCACGCCGCCAGCCATGCCAACAACGCCGGTTCCGCCGAGGAACATGTCGAACGCAGCAAATACGATATCGGGGTTCCCACCAGGGATCTCTCAGCGAAAATCCCCAAAGAGTTGCCACGCGGCTACGGCAAGGATCGCATCGTCTGCATGGTGCGCGACCCGTTCTGGCTGCACACCTACTGGGAGCTAACCCGGCAAGCCATCCAACGCGCCGAAGCAGCTCTCGGCCAAGATTGGCACGGTTCCAGGCCGATTCTGCGCTTGCTCGATGTCACCATGGGGGATCTCTCCTCGCCTTCCGAAACGATTGTGCGCGACATCGATATTCATGGCGGTTGCAACAACTGGTACGTGGACGTCGTCAGCCCGCCGCGCTCTTATCGCATCGACATCGGCTACCTGTCCAAGAGCGGCCAGTTTTACGTGCTGGCACGCTCCAACATCGTCACCACGCCGTGCGCCGGCATGAGCGACGTCATTGACGAAAACTGGGCCGACTTCGATTTCGCCAAGGCCGACAAGATCTTCGCCATGTCGGGCGGCTTCGACCCCGGTGCTTCCAGCCTCGAATTGAAGCAGCTATTCGAGGAACGCCTGCGCCGGCCCATGGGATCGCCCGCCGTCACCAGCTTCGGCTCGGGCGCCCTTCAATACGGCAAGGAGCGCAAGTTCTGGTTTCAGCTGGACGCGGAGTTGATCGTCTACGGCGCCACCGAGCCGACCGCCAAGGTTACGCTGCAGGGCGAGCCGATCAAGCTGCGGCCCGACGGCACATTCACCATGCGTTTCGGCTTACCTGACAGTCGGCAGATCATCCCCGCCGTTGCCGCCTCCGCCGATGGCATCGAGGAACGCACCATCGTCCTTGCCGTCGAACGCAACACCAAGCATCTGGAGCCCGTAATCAACGAAATGCAAGAGTAGGTGCAAGTAAAAAGTAAAAAAATAGAAAGTGAAGCGCCGAACTCGGCAATGCTCACTTTCTATTTTTTTACTTATTACTTGCACTGATCGCATTCGTGATCGACGTGGCGGAGGAAGACATATTGGTGTTGTTGCTCGAGCCGAGATAGCCGATGGCGATGAGGCAGACGACGATGATAAGTGAGATCATCATCAGGTATTCCATGGCGGTGACGCCGCGGCGAGGTTTGTTGGCCGCGTGTTCTTGCTCGTCGTTTTCCTTGCGAGTCAGCATGACCTTGGCTCCTGTTGGTTCGTCCGCCGGCGGCGCCAGTTAGGCGGATTTCTTTTCGTCGTCTTGATCTTGATCCGGGTCGATGGGCTTGAGGACGGGCACGCCGCGTTTCTGAAGTTCGTCCAGCATGGCGTTGAACTCGTCGCGCATCTCGACCAGGTAATCGTCCTCGCGCAGCTTGATCGGTCGCACCTGGCCGCCCGCGGCGAGCTCGCGCATGGCCTGGCGAAAGCGAATCAACGGGCCGACCAGCCGATGCGAGAAGCGGATCGTGTCCCACGCCATCACCGGCACCAGCACCAGCAGGAGCACGAAAACGGGCACATTCGCTTGCAGCGTCTCAACAAACTGCGCCCACGGCGCCACGGGGCCTTCGGTCCACATCTTCCAGGCGAACAGGAAGTTCGTGAACACCACCAAAAAGACCACCAAATAGCCGGCGATGCGAAGCGTCAGCCCGGTTTGAAAGGGATCGACCAGGACTTTCGTGCGTTCTTCCGTCATTGCAGTGCCTCCCGTCTCGTTGGAATCTGGGCCTGACCAAACGATAACAGCGTGACCGGGCGTTCAATCGAGTATAGGCTACAAAACTGGATAAATCCGAGATTTGAAATTCAAAATTTAGCCACGGATGGAACACGGATGCCAAGGCTTGCCAAAAAAGGTGGCACGCCCCCGAGTTTCCTATCCGTGTTCAATCTGTGTTCCATCCGTGGCTATATTTCTGAAGTTGCTCGATTGAATTCAGTTCCAGCGATTCGCCTCGGGATCGTCGGTGGCGTAACCGACGGCGTCGAGCTCGGGCCAGAGGTCACTGGGGATCGGCGTGTGGGCCAGCTCGATCGTCTGGGCCAGCCGTTCGGCACGCGACATGCCAACGATCGTGGCCGTGATGCGCGGATCATTCGTGGAGAATTGCAGGGCGGCGGCGGCGAGCGGGACCTTGTATTTCGTGCACAAGGCATCCATCTTGCGCATGCGCTCCAATATTACCGTGTCGGCTTTTTGATACGCATAACGCGGATAGGCACCCGGCCCCTTCGCCAGGAGGCCGCTGCCGTACGGGGCGGCATTCAAGACGGCGATGCCCATTTGTGCCGCCTTGTCCAGCAGCGGGTTGGCCGAGCGGTTCAGCAGCGTGAAGCGATTGTGCGTGATCACCGCCTCGAAGACGCCGGTCTCGATGTAGCGGATCATCAGATCGACTGGCCCGCCCGCCATGCCGAGATGTTGGATCACCCCTTGTTCCTTCAATTTCACCAATACATCGACAGCGCCGCCGGACGCCATGATGTCCTCGAAACGGGCGTGCTCCGGATCGTGCAGGTACATGATTTGGATTTTGTCCATGCCGAGCAATTTCAGACTGCGTTCGACGGAGCGTTTGATCTGGTCGCCGGAGAAATCGCCCGTCTTCAGGTCGCGATCGGCCTTGGTTGCCAGCACGAAGCCCGCGGGCAGCCCACCCAGTTCGCGGAGCGCCAGGCCGATGCGGCATTCGCTCTCGCCGTAACATGCCGACGTGTCGAGGAAGTTGAGCGGCGACTGAAAGAAGGCCCGCACGGTCGCCAGTGCCTGTTCTTCAGCAACGTCATACGTGAAGGCCTCCGGCATGCTCCCCAGCTCTGCCGCACCGACGCACAGCGGCGTCACGCGCAGTGGGGTCTTGCCAAAGTTGCGCAACGGCAGAAACGTCGGCATGAGGGAAGCTCCGTTGACCGGCGAGCCCAGGCGCTCGCTGATTCGGATCATTGTACGAACGCGGGATAGGTTATTGCACCAGGCTCCAAAGTTGAAATTCAATGGAACTCGGTGAAATTCGGAGTCAAGCGGACGGCAAGATTTGATATCATCAAGCGTGAGGGAATGCAAGGATAGGAGCGACGATCATGCTGACCGAATACATTCTTGCCGCCATGCAGCGCCGCGTTGCCATCCCGAATCAGCATCGGGGCGTGATTGGCGTGAATCTGTTCGGGTGCATTCTCCGCCAAACTGCTTGCCGGCGTCGGCGCCGGCCGACGCATCGCGCAGTTTTTACGATTCGCGGCGAGGAGGTTGTCGTCTTGACGGTTCGCCATGTGAAGCAACGAGATCTCTGCACCACACGACATTGCAGGTTGATTAACGGGAAAAAAGTTGCCTTGCTCGTAGCTACAACGCCAGGCCCGTCGCCGTTTTTGCGTTTTTTCTTGACGCTGCCGTGCGAGTTGATTATGTTTCGGGAAGGGTAGGTGCCGGTGCCGGTACGTCGCTTCTCTTTTTTTGGTAGTTACCCATGAAAGACGCGTTGCTCGCCTACGTCAAAAAGTGAAAGCAATCCACGAGAAGGTCAAGGGAATCGGCAACGAACAGGCCACGAAGTCGAGCCTGATCGGCCCCCTTTTCACTCTGCTGGGGTATGACCTCGCCGATCCAGAGGAATGCATTCCCGAATACAAGGCGGACTTCGGCAAGGACCGTTCGGT
Source organism: uncultured Planctomycetota bacterium (assembly GCA_963767835.1). GTDB lineage: Bacteria > Planctomycetota > Planctomycetia > Gemmatales > Gemmataceae > SIAQ01. The sequence goes on along the minus strand of CAVYFY010000030.1, from coordinate 28,391 downwards.
CAAACCAGTGGATTGGGCGTTCTACCAGAACGGCCGACCGATCTTTCTGGTCGAGGCGAAGGACGCGGGGAAGAAACTCGGCGGCTATGACGAGCAACTGGGCGATTACTTCGCGAAGGTGCCCGATGTCAAGCTCGGCATCCTCACCAACGGCGTCGTCTGGCGATTCTTCACCGACATCATTAATGCCAACGTGATGGACAAGGAGCCGTTCGTGAAGTGGGACGTGCTGAACGACGAACAACCGCCCTACGATTTCTTGACTCTCTTGCAAAAATCGCAATTCAAGACGGAGCTGGTTCGAACGTTGGCCCGCCGGCAGCACGAGCACAATCTCTTGGTCAACGAGCTGGACAGGTTGTTGGAGCCGGCGGCCGAATTTACGCGACTGGCGATCGCCAACATCGAAACGCGGAACCTGACGGCGAGCGTCGTGGAGTCTTGGAAGCCGGTGGTCGCCAGCGCCGTTGTGGAATGGGCAAAACAACGCAGGCTTGCCTCTGTCCTGACTCATTCCCCTTCGCAGGTCGAAACGCAGACGCCCGGCGAACCGGAAGGCGAGGCCCCGAGCGGTATGACCTACGTAAGAAGTTTTGGGAGGGACTGCTCAACCGTCCCAAAACCAAGGCCAGCGCGCCACGCCAATGTTTCCGCCAGCGATTCTGGATGGATTTCAGCGGGTTCCGGTGTGCGGGGGTTCCATTCACATACACTATCGGGCAAGAAGAGGGCCGGGTCGAGTTGTACATCGACCGTGGCGCTGGAAAGGCCGCAGAAAACAAAGAGATATTCGAAGGGATGTACAAACACAGGGCGGAAATCGAGAAAGCCTTCGGCGGCGAGTTGTCGTGGCAGCGGCTCGACGACAAGCACGGGAGCCGGATCGCCTACGTCACCGAAGCTGGCGGCTACAAAAGCGACGAGTCGAAGTGGCCGGAAATCCAGGACGCCATGATCGACGCGATGGGTCGGCTGGAGAAGGCCCTAAACCCCCACCTTGCTAGGCTGTAGGTGAAAAATCGGCTGAACCCGATTCGGCGGCTTGAACACCGTGCGAGACCGGCGATGGCAGAACCAACTACTCTCCGCGTTCCCCAAGCACGTGTCCTTAAGGCTCTGTTGGCGCTTGGCAGTGGGTCGCTTACACGAGCCAACCTAGCGGAAATTGCCGGATTCACTCGTACATCGGGCACGACCAGCCGCGCCTTGCGCGGTATTTCCAAGGGGAGCAGTAGCGGCACCCCTCATCCGGGCCTACTTGAGCTTGGCTACGTTATTCGCACCGACCTTGATATCGATGGATTGTGGGAAGCCCATTATAAAATCACCGACAAGGGAATCGAGGCCGTTACCGTTTACCTAAACGAAAAAAACTGCCGGACATACGTCTGCGCGAAGAGAAAAAATTGGCGATAACCGACCGTAAGCATGGGGCACGCCAACGCGACGCGCAGGCGAGGAAAACGCTTATGAAGATGAACAAGAAAGTCATAGGCAAATACGTGGTGGCCGATCCCAAGGTCTGCCACGGGAAATTGACCTTCAGGGGCACTCGTATTCTAGTGACCGATGTGCTGGACTTGGTTGCCCAGGGCACCGACTGGGACACCATCATTCAGCAATGTCACGGTAGCATTACGACCCGGGCCATTGCTGAGGCCATCCGCTTGGCCGGCAGAGCATTCGTGGACCATGCCGATGAGTACCTCAAGGAGTCCGTTTCGTCGTGATCATCCTTGACGAAAACATCTTTGCCGACCAACGGGATCTCCTGCAAGACCGCCATATCACCTCGCGGCAAATCGGTGTTGACCTAGAGAAAAAGGGCCTGAGCGACGAGGAAATCGTCACTCTGCTCCACCAATTGGCCCGCCCCACCTTTTTCAGCCGCGACCAGGATTTCTTTGATCGCCGTTTCTGTCACGCTCGCTACTGCATCGTTTGGTTGGACGTTAAACCCGTGGAAGTTGCGGAATATGCCTGGCGATTTCTTCGCCATGCGCGTTTCCGCAGTAGAAAGCAACGGCTGGGAACGGTCGCGCGTGTGTCACCGAGGGGAATTGTGTTTTGGCGGCAGAAAAAGAAGGAGCGGCGGGATTGGTAAGCGTCCCGGCTGGCCCCTATCAATTCTCGCCGCCCACCGTATAATGCCAGTGGCGCGGGCGAAACGCCAATTCTCCTCCTTGCGGCGAGCACACTTAGCCATGCAAGAACTGCACCACGAATGCGGCATTGCGGCCATCTATCACATGGAGAGCCCGACGCCGTCCCGCCTCGCCCTCAAGGACGGCCCCGAGCAAATCGCCCGGCTTATGGTCCGCATGCTCATCGATCTGCAAAATCGCGGTCAGCTCGCCGCCGGCATGACCACGTTCAATCCCCATCGCGAACGCGTCCTCGACACCTACAAGCAGATCGGCACCGTCATCGAGGCATTTCGCCTCAACCATCCCGCCAAGTCCGAGACCATCCTGCGCGATTACGCCGGCCGCGCCGCCATCGGCCATGTCCGCTACGCCACCTGCGGCAAAAACGACAAGGATCACGCCCAGCCCTTTGAGCGGCTATCATGGCCGAAAGTGGAAATGGTTCGCCATGGGCTTCAACGGTCAAATCACGAATTACTCCGAGCTCAAGTCCGAATTGCTCAACAAGGAAGATTACTACCTGATGCGCGACCTCGACACCGAGGTCATCATGCACTACCTGAGCTACGAGCTGTCGCGGCGATGACCGGCCCGATCTCGTCCAGGTGTTCCAAAACCTGAGCAAGAAATTCGACGGCGCCTACAACCTCGTCTTCATGAACGGCATGGGGGACATGTGCGTCGTCCGCGATCCCAATGGCTTCCGCCCGCTCTGCTATGCCGTCGATGGCCCGCTCTTCGCGGCGGCAAGTGAAAGCGTCGCACTTTCCAACATCGGCTTCCGCGACATCAAGACGCTCCAGCCCGGCGAAATGGTCCTCATCCAGGACGACAAAATGCACATCGAGCGCTACGCCCAAGCCCGGCCCAAGACCGCCCATTGCTTCTTCGAGTGGATTTACTTCGCCAACGTCGCCAGCACGCTGGATGAGCGCAGCGTCTATCTGTCGCGGGCCGCCCTCGGCAAGGAGCTGGCGATCCAGGAGCATCGGCTCGGCTTGATCAAACCCGATTACAACACCGTCGTCGTGCCGGTCCCTGATACCGGCAAGGCCGCCGCCGACTCCATGGCCTACGAACTCGGCGTACCGTCGGTAGAAGGCCTGATGCGCAATCGCCATATCGGCCGAACATTCATCGAGGGAAACAACCGGGTCGATCGCGTGAAGATGAAATTCTCGCCGTTGCGCGAGGTGCTGGAAGGGCGGCGCGTGATCCTGGTGGAAGATTCGATCGTCCGCAGCACGACCTTGAAATCGCTGCTGTCGCTGATCCGCGAGCGCGGCGGGGCCAAGGAGATTCACGTCCGCGTCGCCTGCCCGCCGATCATCGCCCCATGTTTTTACGGCATCGACATGTCCACGGTCGGCGAGCTGTACGCCCCGCAATTCATGAAGGGAAAGATCATCACGCCGGAGGAACAACAGGCGATGGCCCGCGCCCTGGAAGCCGACAGCCTGTTTTACCTGCCGCTTGATGCCATCGCCCGCTGCATCCGCTTGCCGGCGGATAGTCTGTGCCGGGCTTGCATCACCGGCGAATACCCGACGTCCGCGGGGGAGCGCATGTACCATCTGGCCCTGCGCAATCACGACGGCGGCGATCGGGATGGGCGGACGTATGAATCGAAGACGGGGTGCGGGTGATTGGATCGATCACTTCTTCCCCCCGCCGCCCACGCCTAACATTTGTTCCAGCCGCGCCGAGTTTTCAACCGTTTTGACGACCAGGAATGCAAGCACAGGAACCGTGATCAGAACGCCCAGGCTCATGGTCCATATGCAGATGCGCAGCGAGGCCTTGAGATCGGCGATCTGTTTTGTCAGCTGATCGATCTTGTCCGAATTGGTTCCAGTGTTACCGGTTGCCACGATCGATCCTCTCTGGAGCGGTTGCCAGGTGCGATTCTTTTTCAGATGCCAATTCTCGCTTGGCAAGTCCGCAAATCCGCGTAAAATGAACTCGGACGGAAGTAACGCACCCGAAGCTTCATCTATTTTTCGTATCGGGCCGATACGGTGCGTTCCCCGTGATTTATCATTTTCATACTTTTCTTGCTGAGGGCGTCGGCGGGCTATGGCAGCCATTGAAGAAGCAGGAGCGATTGCGGATACCGCGATCCGGCTCGGATTGTTGAACGCACATCAGGCGGAAGAGGCGTGGCGGGAGTTGCCGTCGCGCAATGCCCCCGCTGTGGAATTTCTGCGCGCCATGGAGCGCAAGGCATTCCTCACCCCCTTTCAATCCACCAAGCTCCTCAAGGGCGACACCACCGGCTATTTTCTCGGCGGCTATCGCATCCTCTACAAGATCGCCTCGGGCAGCTTCGGCCGGGTCTATCGCGCCGATGATCCGTCTAGCGGGCGAGTCGTCGCCATCAAGGTGCTCCGCAATAAGTGGTGCGCCGATCAGCACAAGATCGACCTGTTCACCCGTGAAGGCAAGATGGGGATGAGCCTGCGCCATCCGAACATCGTCGAAATCCTGGCCGTCAATCACGAGAAGAAATCGAATCAGTTCTACATCGTGATGGAATTCGTCGAGGGGGGCAACCTGCGCGATTTCCTCAACATCCGCAAGAAGCTCACCGCCCCCGAGGTGCTGCGCATCCTCGACGACATGGCGGCGGGGATGGCGCACGCTTTTTCCAAGGGGCTCACCCATCGCGACATGAAGTTGACCAACGTGTTGCTCTCGAGCCAGGGGCCGGCCAAGCTGGTGGATTTCGGGCTGGCCGGCGCACAGTCCGGGGCGAGCGAAGACAAGGAAGACGTCAGCGTCGATCGTACCGTGGACTATGCCGGGCTCGAAAAGACGACCAACGCGCCGCACGGCGATCCGCGCAGCGACATCTTCTTCGTCGGCTGCGTCGCCTATGAGCTCCTGACGGGGCGCTCGCCGCTGGAATATTTCAAAAGCGCTCAGACCCGCATGTCGGCGCAGCGCTTTCGGACCATCAAGCCGCTCAATCCCGCGGAAGTCAGCGCCTCCGCCGGCGGTGTTTCGCCTGATCGAGAACATGATGCTTCTCGATCCGAACAGTCGCATCCAGACGGCGACGCAGCTGCTCGACCGTGTGCGTGAATGCCGGGCCGAATTGGATGGCAAGGCCAACGACAAGAAGACGCAATCGACCATTTTCCTGGTGGAGAACGAAGAGAAGTTGCAGGATCTTTTGCGCGACAAGTTGAAGAAGGAAGGCTTTCGCGTCTTGATTGCCGCCGATCCGGTGCGGGCGCTCGACCGGTTCCGCCAGCAGCCGTTCGATCTCTTGATCGTCGATGCCGCCACCACCGGCGAGAACGGCTATTACGTTTTCGAGCGGATCATGGACGACGTAAAAAACCAGGGGCTCAAGTGCGGCGGCATCCTCCTCTTGCACGACGAGCACACCAACTGGCAGAAGCGCATGGTCGAATATCCCAGCGTGGTTTCGCTGATCCAGCCGGTCAAGTACAAGCAACTGCTGCAGGCCATTCGTTCGTTCCTCCCAGCCAACGGCGACTAATCAAGGAATGCGGAACGTCAGCGTGGTCCAGAAGGATTCCCATTCGTAATCCGCGGTCTTGGGGCGGGTCATGTGGGTCAGGCGGATCGTCATCAAGCCGGTGGCGGCGATGGGAATGAGTGCCTCGCCGGCGGTATCGGCGCGCACCGTGCCAGCCGGAGTGTCGCCATCGCCTGGCCGATGCCAGCCGAGATTCGCCTCCGCCAGCGCCTTGCCTTGGAAAAGGACGCGGACGCGCAGGGTGTCGCCGATCTTGAGCTTGAACGGATTCTGCAATGGCACGATCTCGAGCGGCAGGCCCGTTGCCTTGTTCCACGCGCCCGCCTCCTTATCGCCGACCATCACCAGCGCTTTCGGCGATTTGCGATAGCGTTCCTTCGCCGGCTGATTGAGCGTCTTCTCCTTGCGCGCAGCCGATAGATGTGCGGCAAGCCATCGGTCACGAGATATTCGTTGAACTTGTCGGCGTCAAGTTCGAGAATCTTCGGCGTGGTCTCGACGGCGACAACGTAGATGCCCGGCGTCGTCGGCTCGAAGCGCAAGAGGGCGGACAGGTCCTTCTTGCCCGCGGATTCGAGCGGGATCGATTTGCCGTCGGGCTGGATGACGAACTTGCGCGGATAGCGGTCGGTATCGGGGGCCAGCACGCTCTTGGGGAAATCCATGCCGACATGGGCGAGGACGACGGCCGCTTTTTCGGGCAACGCCTTCTCCGGCGGAATCAGCCAGAGGTCATGAGCCGAGGCGCACGGGGCGAAAAAGACCAGTGAGAGCAAGGGAAGCAATCGTCGGCATGGCATCGTGGTCCTCGGCATTCTGGAGTGCGGCGCGGCTAACGCGCTTTTGAAAACGAAAACCATAAGGAAGGCAGGAAAGCAGGAATGCAATGGTGGGTTTTTTCTTGCCTTCCTGCCTTCCTTATTGGCATTGTGAGCTTGAGTATTTGGGAAAATCCAGGAGGGCGCGAGGCCGCTTTCTTTAATCTATTGGCAATTGGCCGTCGTCAAAACAGAGGTGAAGAAAAGCGGGCGCGTCAAAATGATCGGTTGTTGAGCTGCGTTTGGATCAATCGCTCCAGCTCAGCGACCTTGGCGGCGTCAGGCCGACCCAGATGCTGCCAGCGGATGTAGCCCTGCTCGTCCAGGAGCAACAGCGTTGGCAGCCCCTCGACCTTGAACTGCTTGCCCACATCAAATTGCTTGCCGGCTTCCTGCGACGGCGTTCGGCCCATGAGCTGGCGATAATTGACTTGCAACGATGAACATAGCTTGTTGACGGCGTCGGCCTCCTGGCGTTCGTTCTTGCCGGCTTCGAGGGCGATGCCGATCACTTCCAGGCCGCGCGCGCCGTACTGCGTTTTCAGGCGGTTGAGGATGGGCATGGTTTCGCGGCAGGGGGCGCAATGCGTGCCCCAGAAATCGAGCAGGACGATTTTGCCGACGCCTTGTTTTTTGTATTCCCAGGTCAGCCCCTTGCTGTCCTTGAGGGCGAGATTGATCAGCTGGGGGCCGACCAGGATGCACGACGGCACGCGCGTCGGCCCGGTGTCGAGCTTGGTGTCGCCCGGCAGCGGCGGACGCGGCAGTTCGTTCGGCACGGGCGCTGGCTTGATCGGGATCGACAGCGTGGGCAAGTTGTCCTTGGGCGCTTCGACGACACCCGGGATCCAGCCCGTGCCGGGGGCCGGGTTGATCGGATTGGCGACCGGTGTATCCGCGGAGGGGGCCGGTACGCGAATCGTCGTCGGCAGGCTCGGCTCGTCCTTCGGTTTGGTCAACGGATAAGCTGGCCCGCTTGGCAGCGGCGGTGTACTGCTGTTGACCCATTCGGCACGGACCGCGATCGTGACAAAGCTATTGGGGGCGATGATGTACGATTCCCCGGCCAGCATCTGCTCGCCCTGCTTGGTACGGGCGATCAGCTTGTATTTGCCGCCCGATTGGACCCCGGATATGATGAAGTACCCATTTGCGTCCGTGGGAACATCCTTGGGGCCGTCGTTGTCCTTTTCATCCACGCGCACCCAGCGAATGTAGGCGCCCGGGATGCGGTTGTGATAAGCGTCGGTAACACTGCCGGCGAGGATGGTGGTCGGCACTTTGCCGCCGTTGGTCGTGGCGGGAAATGCGGGCGGCGGAGGCGTGGGCAGCAGAGGATCATTGGGGAATTTGGCAGGGGCCGTACCCCCGCCCGTCGGCGGCGTGCCGTTCGTGTTCTTCTTGTTGAACGTCGAACAGCCCGCGAAGGCCGAGCACAGGACGGCCAGCACAATCATGCAGGGTGCAACCCGCATGGACGCAACCTCATAGTGGAGAATCTGGGCGCCGCGCCGACGTTTGCGCCGCGCGCAGTATCACGCTTTTCAGGGTGTCTTCTTTTGCATCGGGCCGCATTGCCGATTTCTTGAGAAAATCCGTTTCCCTCGGAACCTGCGTCGCCTAGAACCAATGCAAGAGAATCGGCGAAAGGCGTAGGGTGGGTCGAACGCAGCGAGGCCCATCGCAACTCGCAAACGTTCGGTGGGCCTCGCTGCGCTCGACCCACCCTACGGCTTCCATCCTCTAGCATTTCCCCCGGCCGCGGGGAGGTCAAGCGAATCCATGCAAAGTTCGAGCGAGTGGATAAAAATCCGCGGGGCGCGCACGCACAACCTGCAAAGCTTATCAGTCGATATCCCCCGCGCTTGCCTGACTGTCATCACCGGACCCAGCGGCTCGGGCAAAAGCTCGCTCGCTTTCGACACCATCTTCGCCGAAGGCCGACGCCGATTTCTCGAGACGCTGCGCGGCGACAAGCGCGCCCTCGTCCAGCAATTGCAACGGCCCGATGTCGATGCGGTCGAAGGATTGCCTCCCGTCGTGTGCGTGTCGCAGCACACCGCCGGAGCGCGCCCGCGCAGCACGCTTGCCACGGTCACCGAAATTCACGATCACCTCCGGCTTCTCTGGTCGCGCTTCGGCACGCCCTATTGCCCAAATTGCGGCATCCCCATTCGCAAGCACACGCTGACCGAAGTCATCCGTGCGACATTGGCTCAGGAAGGCCGCAAGATTTTTGTGCTGGCGCCACTGGTCGAAAATCAGCCCGGCGATCACAAGGAGCATTTTCAGTACATCCGCCAGGCCGGGTTTTTGCGGGCCCGCGTCGATGGCGTCCTGATGGAAATCCGCGACATTCCCAAGATCGATGCCAAGAAGGCGCACACGATTGAGATGGTCGTCGATCGCCTGATCGTCAAGCCGGCGATGGAGGAGCGATTGCGCGAATCGCTGGCGACAGCCGTCCAGCATTCCGGCGGCCGCGTCGTCATCACGGACATCGAGTCGGGCGACTGGCAGGATGACGCGTACAGCACGCGCTATGCCTGTGTGCGCTGCCAGGCGGTGGTGCCGGAATTGGAGCCGCGCTATTTCAATTTCAACAATCCGCGTGGGGCGTGCCCGCGTTGCGCCGGCTTCGGGCGGATCTGGGAATTCGATCCGCAATTGATCGTGCCGGACCCCTCGTGGACATTGGCCCGCGTGCTGGATCGGTTCGACGAACTGGCGCCGGAAGGGATGGCGATTGACCGCAAGCCATTTCTCCCCTCTCCCCGCCGGGGTAGAGGGGCCGCGGGTGAGGGGGCAGAATCTTCCGAAAGCGCATCGTCTTCCGCTGGCCGCAACAAGCGCGGCGTGGCCGCGGGCGATGCCCCTTCACCCCCGGCCCCTCTCCCCCGGTGGGGAGAGGGGAGAATCTCCGATTGGCCTGCCGATGCATTTCACACCTTGCTTCACGGCGACGGCGGTGACTTCCCCGGCTTGATCGGCATCGTGCGCGGCTGGTCCGAATTGCTGCCCGATGAGCCGGGCTTCGCATCGCTGGCGGGGTTTGTCGTCTGCCCGGAGTGCGGCGGCGCCCGGCTCAACCGCGCAGCTCGCGCCGTCCGCTTCGCCGACAAGCGATTGCACGAAGTCACGGCCCTCTCCGTCGAGGCCGCCGCGGCGCTGTTCTCGCAACTAACCCGAAGCGCAAGCGAGGCATCGGACCAGGCACGCGAATTATTGCTTACGGAAATTCACCAACGCCTGCAGTTCCTGCAAGAAGTTGGCCTCGGCTATCTCACGCTCGATCGCCCCGCGCAATCCCTGTCCGGAGGCGAGGCGCAGCGGGCCCGCCTGGCAACCCACCTCGGCGGCGGTCTGCTTGGCGTTTGCTACATCCTCGACGAACCGACGCTGGGCCTGCACCCGCGCGACACCCAGCGCCTGCTCGACGCCCTGCGCAATTTGCAAAAGCGCGGCAACACGGTCATCGCCGTCGAACACGACGCCTCGGTTATCCGCGCCGCCGACTGGCTGATCGATATTGGCCCCGGCGCCGGCGTGCACGGCGGACGCTTGCTGGCGGCGGGTCCGGTCGCCGAGGTGCTGGCAAATCCCGCTTCCATCACAGGCGCGATGCTTGCGGTCCGGGAGGGCGAGGCTCCTGCCGAGCCGGAATCCGCACCGGGCACCGGCTCGACAGGAGCCTCGCCCTCCCGGCAGTTGACCATCCGTGGCGCACGCCATCACAACCTCAAGAACATCGATGTCACCTTCCCCGTCGGCCGCTGGACGTGCGTGACCGGCGTCAGCGGATCGGGCAAAAGCTCGCTGGCCCGCGATATTCTTTGCCACGCCGCCCGCCGCCATCTCGGCTTGCTCGCTGAGGCGCCAGGCGCTCACGACCGCATCGATGGGCTCGAACATTTCGACAAGGTGCTGGAAGTCGATCAGAAGCCGCTGGGCCGATCGTCGCGTTCGAATCCGGCCATCTTCACCGGGCTGTTCGATGAAATCCGCAAGCTGTTCGCCGCCACCCGGCTGGCGAAAATCCGCGGCTATAAGGCGAACCGCTTCAGCTTCAACGTGAAGGGCGGCCGGTGCGAGGAATGCCAGGGGCACGGCAGCGTGCGCGTCGAGGCGGCCTTCCTCCCCGATCTGCGCGTCGTCTGCCCGGTTTGCCTGGGGAAGCGCTTCAACGCCGCCACGCTCCAGGTGCGCTATCGCGGGCTGTCGATCGCTGATGTGCTGGAGTTGCCGATCGAGCAAGCGCGGACGTTCTTCGCCAACGTGCCGATGATGACTCAGGGGCTGCAAGCGCTCGATGAAGTCGGACTGGGTTATCTGGCGCTCGGACAGCCGGCGCGCACGCTTTCCGGCGGCGAGGCGCAGCGCGTCAAGCTGGCTGCGGAGCTAGGTAAATCTTCGACCGGGAAAACCTTGTATCTCTTCGACGAGCCGACGACCGGCTTGCATTTCGTGGACATCGCCCGCCTGATCCGCGTCTTCCGCCGACTCGTGGACGCCGGCAACACCGTCGTCGTCATCGAGCACCATCTCGATCTGATCGCCGCTTGCGATTGGGTGATCGACCTTGGCCCCGAGGCGGGCGATGCCGGGGGCGAAATCGTGATCGCGGGAACGCCGGCTCATGTTGCCGCCTGCGAGCGCAGCGTCACCGGGCGATATCTGCAATCGCATTTCACCGCGGAGAACGCCGAGAACGCAGAGAGATAAACAGAGTTTTTCACCTCTGCGTTCTTTGCGGTCTCTGCGGTGAGTTATTCTTTGCCGAATAGCAACAAAGGCGTCTCGCCTGGCCGGCGAAAGGCGTCGGTCGAAAGCGTCGCCTTGCCTGGAAAGCCGAGCTTTTTGCTGGTCACCTTGAACATCTGCTTGACGGCGTCGGCGATCGCTCCTTCCCCCTTCATGCGGCTGCCGAAGCGCGGATCATTCAATTGGCCGCCGCGCAAGTCGCGGATTCGGCTCAGCACCTTGTCCTTTTTCTCCGGAAAACGCTGCTCGAGCCAATTCTCGAACAATGCCGGCAAGCCGTGCGGCAACCGCAGCATCGTGAAGTTCGCGGATACCGCACCCGCATCCCGCGCCGCGGCCAGGATCGCCGGCATCTCGTGATCGGTCAGGCCGGGGATGACCGGGGCCATGAGAACTGCGGTCGGAATTCCCGCATCGGTCAACTCACGGATTGCCGCCAATCGCGCCATTGCCGTCGTCGCGCGCGGCTCCATCACCCGCGCCAGGTCCGCATCCAGCGTCGTGACCGCGACGACGATTGCTGCCGCGTTATGTGCCACGAGCCTTTGCAAGATATCGATGTCACGCGTCACGAGACGATTCTTGGTGATGATCCAGACCGGATTGCGAAAGTCGGCCAGCACTTCCAGGCATTGCCGCGTCAATTGCAGGCGGCGCTCGATCGGCTGATAGCAATCGGTGACGCCGCTCATGCCGAGGATTTGCGGCTGCCATTTCTTCGCGCCGAGCTCTCTGCGCAGCAGGGCTGGGGCGTCTTCCTTGACCATGATCTTGCTCTCGAAATCGAGGCCGATTGAAAAGCCGAGGTATTCGTGATAGGGGCGGGCGTAGCAATAGACGCAGCCATGCTCGCAGCCGCGGTAGACGTTGATGCTGGCGCTGAAGGGGACATCGGGGCTATCGTTGGTGGTGATGACCGAAGCGGTGGCGTCGCGAAAAAATTGAGTCGCCGGCGCGGGGCGTTCGTCGGCGTCGCCGTCTTCGAGCGGTTCATAGCGAATGAGCTCAAAGCGATTGGGCGGATTGTCAGCGGCACCACGGCCTTTGATGACGTTGTCCATGCGACGATTATGTACATATGTCCACTTCGGTGTCAAGGCGTGTTTGGCCGGCGAGCTTGCTCGCCGCTACGAGCGGCCCCGGCCGCGAGCGAGCTCGCCGGCTGACGAATACTTTCCTACTGTTTCTTTCCCTTACGAATCGGCACATCCTGCGCGGAGCTCGACGATGCCGGCGTGCCGCCTGACAGCGGGGCTGGCTCGGCGGTGATGCGAACCTGGTAGCTTCCCTCGGCCCGGATGTTGTTCGACATTTCGAGCGTCACGACGCGCAGATACAACTTGCCCTCGCGCGTCGGGACCATGGTGTGGCGGCTTCCAACCACGAAGGTGGGGCCATCGACGCCGATCTTGCCCAGGATCATGCCGCACAGATAGGGGGGTTCGCCGGAACCGAGCTGGTTGGTGCCGTCGGGGCGGATGTTGCGGGTCGCCTGGGGGGCGTTGAGCTGGTTGTTGGGATCCATGTTGATTTCGCCGGTGGCGGTGATTTCGATGCGGAGATCGTGCGAGACCTCGAATTCGGTCTCCATCCAGCTCGTCCTTCTGCCGTATTTGGATGAGTCGAGGGCCACGAAGATTTCGCCGACGGCGGCGCGCAGATCGCGCAAGCGCCACAATGGGGCCTTGACTTCGCCGAAGATTTCGCAGTGAATGCGCAGGGTCGAAGAGGTGATTTGGCCTGAGAGGACCGAATCGCTGGTGCGGACGATGTCGGTGCGGCGTGTTTGCAAGCCGCCGGCGGGCGCCTTGGCCTGGATTTCCTTGATAAGGTCTTCGATGCGGCGGGTCGTTTCGAGATCGCCGCCCTTGCGGTTTTCCAGCAGCGTCGGATAGGCCAGCCGGCCCAGGCCGAGCAGCGTCTTGGTGGCGCCTTCGCGGAAGGCGTGCTTGTCGCTCTTCAGGTTGCGCATGGCTTCCTCGAGCTTCTTCGCGTCCTCATCGGAAACACGGAAACCGAAGTCGATGCGGTGGACCTCGCTGGGCGGGATGGTGAGCTTGCCGAGCTTGGTTTCGATTTCAATTGAATCCAGGAGCGTCGCTTGCTGAACGATCGACCCGTTCTGAAAGCGCATCGTCAACGGCGGGTTCGCCGTTGTCGGCGTCGGCTGGGCGTGGAGGATGGCAGGGAATAGAATCACGAAGAGCAAGGCAAGGCGATGCATGGTGAATCTCCTTTGCTGGAAAAAATCACAAAAGCAGGATTCGTTCTAATAATGTACGAACTGAAGGCGATGCAACCGGCAATTCAACAGCTCCTTTATCAAGACGATAATGTGACCGTCTCCGTCCAATGCAAATCACGATTTTGAGGATAATGCCCTTGGTGGCGTGCAAGTTGAAGCAATTGAGAAGCCACGGAGAGCACCGAGGACACGGAGGGGGTGGAGCAGTCAATTCCTCAGTGACCTCCGTGGTCTCTGTGGTTTCTCGAACCGGGCGATCCGCATCGTGACAAATGACGGAATTCATCAGGCACATGTTGCGAAACAACGCAACCGCGGCTATCGGTGCGAAATTTCGTTGGCCGTGACGAAAATCTCATTCGCGCAAGCTCAATAATAGTTTAGAATTACGATAGGCATCGCGAACCGACGCTGAACCGTGGCATCGCGTTTGCGGGGTCCTAAGGAACTGGTAAATGTTTTTGGAATTTCGCGCGAACCTTGGTGCGAATTGCGTTGTCCGGGAGGAGTACGCGATTCCAGGTTCGCCCTTATTGAGGAACGTAACGCCACTTTCATCAACCCTTGTTCTGGGCTTTCCGAGAAGGCCCTCCTAGTTTCGCCGGAGGCTCCCATGGTCGAGAAGAATTTGCAAACCCTGACAGTGTGCGTGGCCAACATAAATGTTGACGCCAGCGTGACCGGTCTGGGCTGCGGTTCGATGCAGACCACGGAGTTCCAGGCGCCATTCCTGTCCTTGCCATGGCAACCGATGCCCGGATATCCGATCCAGGCGGAGGCCGACGCCGATCGATTCGCGGATAATGCCGCGACGGCGCTGGCCGTCCACCGGACCGGTCGGTCCGTCAGCGGGGTCGGCAACCTCCCAAGTGCCAGGCTCGCCAGAAGCGCGAGCCGGACCGTCCTATCAGAACGGTCCTCGCATGTGTTAGCCAAACGCATGCAGATGGTGCGCGGGTAATTGCGTGGGGCCAGGCTTTCCAGCCTGGCCGGTTAGCAAATGGTGCTTCGGCCAGGCTGGAAAGCCTGGCCCCACGACAAGCCGACCGCCAGACTTCCACCGCAGGTAACACCCTGCACCCCGTCATTCATTGTGACAAGCCATTCACGCGCCGCGCCAACCGCGGCTTTACCGGCATTCCCACGATCCAGGGAAAACGCTGGCCGTATCGGCTTGGTGGAAAAACAGAGCAAGGATCAGGAGTCCACGATCATGAGCTGGGACGAAATTTTCTTACTGATCGAGCGCGCTCAGGCCGGCGACCGGGCCGCATTCGGCGAACTGGTTGAGCGCTTCCACCCGGCCGTTTACGCCGTCGCACTGGCGCGCTTGCGCGATCCGAACGAGGCGACCGAGCTGGCCCAGGAAGTCTTCATCCACGCGATGCAGAAGATCGGGCAACTGCGCGATCCGCACTGCTTCGTCGGCTGGTTGCGGCAGATCACCGTGCGCATGGCGATCAACCGCGTCACCCGCAAGGCCCCGGTTCGCGGCGCCGACCCGGAGGTCTTGCAGAACGCGGCCGGCGCTGACCGCGGCGGCCTCGATCAGATGATCCGCAGCGAGGACCGCGCGGAAATCTGGCAGGGCCTCGACCGCTTGAAGCCGCTCGACCGCGAGACCCTCGTCGCCTTCTACATCAAGGGCCGCTCCTTGAAGCAGATGAGCCGCGAGTTCGCGACGCCGGTCGGCACCATCAAGCGGCGTCTGCACGTCGCCCGCAACCGTTTGCGCCTCGCCATGGAAAAGGCGCTCGTATAGTCAAAAGAGCCGCGCACGAAGTAAGCGTTCCGCGCTTACGGCGTGCGCGGCTTATTTCTTTCATATCCTTTCTTCATGAGCAAAATCGCCATTCACTCGCCGCAGGAGATCGTGCCGATCGAGAGCGCCCGGCTGCGCGAAATTGCCCGGTCGGTGCTGCACGGCGAGGAAATTGAGGATTACGAGATCAGCCTCGCCTTCGTCGATAACGCGACCATCCATCGGCTCAACAAGCAATATTTGAGCCACGATGAGCCGACCGATGTGCTGTCGTTTCCGTATAGCGACGCCAACGCGAAGAAGCTCGAAGGCGAATTGGTGATCGGGGCACAGGTCGCGCTGAAGCAGGCAACCGAGCGCGGCCACGACGTGCAGGCGGAACTGGCGCTCTACGTCATCCACGGGCTCTTGCACCTGTGCGGCTACGGCGACAAATCCCCCGATGACGAGAAATCGATGCGCGAACGCGAACGGCATTATCTTGCGATGATGGGGTTGCCGAGCATCGCGGAGAATTCGTGATTCACGGACATGCACCGTCGAAGCTCGCTGGGCGGTTTCGCGCACCGAAAGCCGCGCCGTTTCAATGACGCTGTCCGGCGCTTTCATGTGCGCGAAACCGCCAAGCGAGCTTCGATGGCGCCTGGCTGCGATTCAAGCAACGTGGAATTCACATGGAACGCGCCACCGCACTGGTCATCCGCGCGACCGACTTCAGCGAGACGAGTCGCGTCGTCACTCTGTGGACCAAGGAGTTCGGCAAGGTGCGCGCGCCCTCGCCAAGGGGGGGCGGCGGCTTAAATCCAATTTCGACGTTGCTCTTGACCTCTTGACCGTCTGCGGTATCGTCCTGATCCGCAAAAGTTCCGGCAGTCTCGATCTGTTGACCGAAGCGCGCGTCGAAGAACGCTTCGGGCAACTGCGCCACGATCTGGCCGCCCTTTACGCCGGCTATTACGTGGCGGAAATGCTCGGCGACTGGACGCAGGACGGCGATCCGCATCCGGCGCTGTTCGACGAGGCGCTTGGGACCTTGCGAACGCTGGGACAGCCGGGCGTGATTAACGGGGCGTGCCTGGCGCATTTTGAGCTTGTGCTTTTGCGGGAACTAGGATATGGCCCTGCCCTGGATTTTTGCGCCGACTGCGGCGAAGCCTTGAGCGGGCAAAACCTCGCGTTCAGCGCAGCCGGCGGCGGCATTCTCTGTGCCCGCTGCCAGCCGCGCCAGCGCGATCGGCGACCCGTGCCAGCCGCGCTCTGGCGGGCGCTGGAAACACTGCAAGGGTCGGGGGAAGCGTGGCGCGGCGTTCAGGATTCCCAACTCCTCGGCGAGGTGAGGCAAATCCTGAACCACTATGTCACCTATCGGCTGGGGCGTCGGCCGCGTCTGTTGCCTTATTTGGGGAGCTAAGGGCGTGAACAGCGTACCACCGAATCCTTGGAGGGCACGATCCATGCTCGCGCTGATGCCCATGCTAATGTGGCTCACGACCGGCTGTGCATCGCTCCCCGGCGGCGGGTTCACGCCTCCCTGGAAAAGCCCCGACACGCCGAAGGTTGTTCCACCCAATGATCCAATCACGCAAACCGGCGGCAGTATGAAACCCAATGGCGGCCAATCTCCTGCCCAGCAAGAACTGGACGGGGCCAAGCGCTTGTTTGACGCCAAAAAATACGCCGAGGCCGAACCGACCTTTCACAAGCTCGCCAACATGATCCCGGAACCGCACTGGTGGGAATTTGGCCTGCTCGCACCGGCGGATCCCAAGGATGAGACGGTGGGCCCCGACGGTTACAAGCCGAAGCGCAGCGAAAAAAACCGCAGCCGAAGCCTGAATCCGATCGTCGAGGAAGCATTGTTCTATGAGGCCGAATGCCAGCGCTTGCAGAAGGATTACCGCCACGCTGTCGATACCTACACGAAGCTGCTCGCCGAGGTGCAGCGCAGCCGATTCACGCCGCGCGTGTGCGAGGGCCTGTTTGAAATTGCCAACTACTGGCTCGAACCGACGCGCCGCCAGATGGACGAGTATCAAAAGCAGATCAAGGGCGAGCGCTGGTTCGTGACGCCGGCGCTTTATGTACACTTCAGCGACGACATGCCGATGATCGACGCCGAGGGGCATGCGACGAGCATCCTCAACACGATTCGCCTGCACGACATCCGCGGCCCGCTCGGCGAGAAGGCGCTGCTCTACCTGGGCACGATCAACGTCTTCAACAAGGACTATAAGGAAGCGGACTTCTATTTCACGCAGCTCCGCGAGGAATACAAGGACGGCCCCTATGCCGCCAAGGCGATCAAGCAATCGGTCATCTGCAAGCAGCTGATGACCGGGGGTTCGATGTACGATTGCCGGGGCGTCGAGGAATCGAAGAAGCTGCTGATGCAGGCACAGGGAGCATATCCGGAGCTGGCGAAGGACCAGGAATGGATTCGCATGCAGCTCACGAGCATCAACATCCAGCAAGCGGATCGCGATTTCGGGAACGCGGAGTTCTATAAGCGCACGGGGCATCCGGGTTCGGCCTATTTCTATTACGAGCTGGTATGCCGGCGCTATCCGGGGACGACGTATGCGGAAAAGGCGGAAAAGGCCAAGAGCGAGCTGAAGGCGAAGGTGGAGAAGGAGCAAAAGGCATTGGTGGCGCCGCCGCCGGCGCCGCGAGCGGGCAACCCGGTAATACAAAGTCCGCCGGAGTCTTTCGTGCCGCCGCCGCCGCGCACGCTGCCGCCGGGGCTGGATGGCAAGTAGGCTGCTCACAACGGATCACTCGTTATGCAACGATTCCGCCGAGCCTGGATCATTGTCGCCCTGGCGGCCCTGTGCGCGCTGGCGGGGTGCGAGAGCGGTGGGCATTTCACGATCTTCGGCTATACGACCAAACCGCCGTTCGATCCGAACATTCGCACCGTGTATGTGCCGATCCCGCAGAACGCGAGCTGGATGAAAAATATCGAATTCGACCTGGAACAGGCGGTGCTAACCGAGTTGGGTATGCGCGCCGGCGCCCCACGTGTTACCTCGGATCGCAATCGGGCCGACACCGAGCTCATCATGAAGATCACCAACCCCACGACGAAGAACGTGATCATCTTCAACCAGCTCGGCGAGACGCGCAATGCCGAATTGGGAATTCAGATCGAGGTCATCTGGCGCGACCTGCGCCCGGGGCACGTCGGCGACATCCTGTCCAACAAGAAGCGCTTCGACCCGGAGCAGAAGCCATTGCCGGGCGAAGCGGCAGCGACGGCGCCGGGCCCGGTCCCGTATCTGGTGACGCCGAGAGCGCAATACATTCCAGAGCTTGGTCAGTCGAACAACAGCGCCAACGTCATGGCCGCCCGCAGCGGCGCCAAGCAGATTGTCAATATGATGGAAATGTGGAAGTAGCGAAATCGAATCGCCAAGGGCTTCGAGTTGAAGCTCGCTTGGCGGTTTAGCGCACGGATTCAGTGGTTCGGCGGCACACCGTGTGCTAAACCGCCAAGCGAGCTTCGACTTCGCAGCCATTGGACATTTATCGAAACACAAAATAACACCTAATGCATTGGCGCATTCGCGGCGGTGAGCTGCAAATTGGATCGCGCTGCCTGGTGATGGGCATCGTGAATGTGACGCCGGACAGCTTTTCCGACGGCGGGCGCTTTCTGCATGTCGATTCGGCCATCGCGCACGGTCTAGAGCTGGCGCGGCAAGGGGCGGACCTGCTCGACATCGGCGGCGAATCGACTCGGCCCGGCAGCCAGCCGATCTCCTGCGAAGAGGAATTGCAGCGGGTCGTGCCTGTTGTCACGGCGCTCGTCAAGCAGCTTGGCGTGCCGATCTCGATTGACACCTCGAAAGCGGAAGTCGCTCGGGCCTGTCTGGAAGCGGGGGCTGCCATCGTCAATGATGTGACCGGCCTTGGCGGCGATCCGCAGATGGCCGGCGTGGTCCGCGATTTCGGCGCCGGCGCTATCGTCATGCACATGCAAGGCACGCCGGCGACCATGCAGGACGCGCCACATTACGGCGATGTAATAACTGATCTATTTCGATTCTTCGCGGAGACGTTACAATCGCTGGCTGCCGCCGGCATCGCACCGGAATCGATCGCGCTCGATCCGGGCATCGGCTTCGGCAAGACGCGCGAACACAACATCGCCCTCTTGAGCCGACTGGCGGAATTCGCCGCGCTCGGCCGGCCGATCTGCCTGGGCGTGTCGCGCAAGGGCTTCCTCGGCAAGCTGCTCAACCGCCCGGTCGAGGAACGCCGCGCCGCGTCATTGGCCGCCGCGGCGTATGCGCTGTCGCAGAACGCGGTGCACATTCTCCGCGTTCACGATGTGGCCCCGACGCGCGATCTTGTCACGGTATGGGATGCGCTGAAGAATCGATAAGTTGCCGCTTGCGGCGTAGCAGATAATGTTGCTACGCCGCGAGCGGCAGGCCCGTGGAGACCATCGCCTTGTTCACGCGTTTGCTGCAAACCTATGAATCGCTCGAGCCGCTCGACTTCGTGCAGATCGGCATTCTCACGATCGTCGTGTTCGGGCTATTGCGATTCCTTAGCAAAACCGGGGCGGGTTCGTCGATCGGCCGCGGACTGGGAATTGTCATTGTGACGCTTTTCCTGGCGTTGCAAGTGGTCATCGCCAGTCTGGACCTGACCGAATTGAGTGCGGTGCTCGATTACCTTCTGGCGGCGGGGTTGCTCGGGTTGCTCATCATCTTTCAACCGGAGCTGCGCCGCGGCTTGATGATGCTCGGGCGCAACAGCCTGTGGAGCGGCTGGTCGCCGGCGAAGGGTTCGATTGCCGATCCGTTAGCGGAGGCGGCGGAGGCGATGTCGCGCGAGGGAGTCGGTGCCCTGGTGGCGATCCAGCGCGAGGTCAGCCTGGCCCCGTACATCGAGACCGGCGAACGCCTCGAAGCCCGGCTCACCGCTGCGCTGATCCGCACCGTCTTCATTCCAAAAGGGCCGCTGCACGACGGGGCGATGATCGTGGTAAACGGCCAAGTGGTCGCCGCGGGATGCCAATTGCCGATGCGCTCTCTCGAACGGCTCGCGGAATCGAGTTCGTGGATGAACCTCGGCATGCGGCACCGGGCGGCGCTGTCGCTCAGCGAGGAGACCGACGCGATCGTGGTAGTCGTCAGCGAGGAAACGGGGCGCATCTCGCTCGCCTTCGCTGGGCGTTTCGAACCGGTGGCGCGCGACAACCTGGCCCGGCGGCTGGTGGAATTGCTGAGCGCACCGAGCCGGCGCAAAGCGACGGCGGCGGCCTAGCCCGGCGGATATAACGAGATCCGCCTTCCCGTTCGCTTGCGGTTTCGCACATAGGATGCTGCCCGTGACCGGATTCAGTGCGCGAAACCGCAAGCGAGCGATGCTGCGACTTGCAAGAAAGTACGCTACGGAGACAGGATGTTCACACCGATCAAAAACGCCTGGACGCGCTTTCGCTATCGGCAAATCCTGCTGGAGTTGCTCGTGTCCGCGTGCCTGGCTTGCCTTGTTTGGCTCTACACGCACAATCGCGCTCGCACTTCTATCGATCAGGTTTCCGTCCCGGTGCAGGTGCAGCTTGCCGCCCATCAGCGTGATCTCTTCGTTCTCGATTTGCCGGAATCCTCCACGGTCCTGGTGAGTTTCATCGGCACGCAGGCCCGCATCCGCGAAGTGCGGCGCAAATTGCAGCGCGGCATTTTGAGAGCCAACGCGACTGTGACGATCCCCGACTTCAAGAAAACCGAGGCGATGTTCACGCAGACGCTGCAAATTGATGAGGACGCCATCGCGGCGCCGGCGGGCGTCAAGGTCGAGATCGTGCAAGGAACCGTCGAGCTCACCGTGCAACGGCTCAGCGAACGCACCTTGCCCGTCAAGCTCGAATGCACCGGCGACGCCCTCGTGTCGCACATCAAGATCGAGCCGGCCAGTGTGCTGGTGCGCGGCCCCAAGGCGGTGCTCGATCATGCGTCCTACCTGCCGACCAAGCCGTTCGCGGTGCAAGTCAATCTCGAAGCCCAGAGCGCGGCAGCAGCCGAGGTGCGCGATCAGGCGGCGCTGGTGACGGAACTCGACGGCCGACCGATCACGGCGACTCCCGCCAGCGTCCAGTTCCGCTTGAAGGCGGCGCCGAAGCTGCGCGTCTATGAGCTGGCCGAAATCCCGATCCATTTCCTGTGCCCGAAGGATTCCCCCTGGCGCCCCCGCTTCGGCGCCGAAAAGGACAGCAAGGTGACGCTGAAGCTGATCGGCCCCGCCACCGAGCAAATGCCGCCGGTCTCCGCGTTCGTCGATCTCACCAGCGGAAACCTGGCGCGGGGCAGAAATCTAAGCCCGCTGCGGCTACAATTACCCAAGGACTTCCAGCTCGTGGAACCGGCAACCCCGCTGGCGACGTTTTATTTGGATGAGATTGAAAATCCGTGATGACTTTCTCCCCTCTCCCTCCGGGAGAGGGGCCGGGGGTGAGGGCGGAACCTCAATTATCGTATCGAACACCCTCACCCCCGGCCCCTCTCCCGGAGGGAGAGGGGAGAAAAGCACCATGACCCCCACCGCACACGCCGAAGATCTCGCTCGCCGGGCCCACGCCGCTTCGCGGATATTGGCCCCCGTCATCGGCGAGCGCAAGAACCGCTGGCTTTTCTATGCCGCCGACGCGCTCGAAAAGCGCTCGGCTGAAATCCTCGACGCCAATGCCCGCGACATTACCGCCGCCGCCGATCTCAGCCCCGCCAACCTTGATCGCTTGCGGCTAACGCCTGAGCGCATCCGCGCCGCTGCCCGCGGCCTGCGCGACATTGCCGGGCTGCCCGATCCGGTGGGCCGAATTCTCGACAAGAACATTCGACCCAACGGCCTGGTGATTCACAAGGTCAGCGTGCCGCTCGGCGTTATCTTTTTCATTTACGAATCGCGGCCCAACGTCACCATTGACGCGGCCGGCCTCGCCGTCAAGAGCGGCAACGCCATCATCCTGCGCGGCGGCAAGGAAGCGCTCGCGTCCAACACCGTCCTGCACGCCATCCTTCACGATTCGCTCAAGGCGATCGATCTCCCCGCCGACGCGGTGCAGCTCGTCAATACGCCCGAGCGCGAAGTCGTCGGCGAATTGCTCAAACTCGATCGCTTCATCGATCTGGCGATCCCGCGCGGCGGCGAGAGCCTGATCCGCCGCGTCGCCGAAGAAGCGACGATGCCGGTGCTCAAGCATTACAAGGGAATCTGCCACGTCTATGTCGATCGCGCCGCCGACCTGCCAATGGCCGAGCGCATCATCATCAACGCCAAATGCCAACGCCCCGGCGTCTGCAATGCGGCCGAGTGCTTGCTCGTCCACGCCGATGTCGCAGCGACATTTGTACCAAGAGCGGCGGCGGCTTTGATAGCCTGCGGCGTCGAGTTGCGCGGTTGCCCGGAAACATGCAAGCTGGTGCCGGCCGCGAAACCGGCGACCGAAGCCGATTTCGCCACGGAATTTCTCGATCTGATCCTGTCCGTGAAGATCGTGCGGAGTCTCGACGAAGCGATGGAGCACATCGCCCGCTTCGGCTCGCAGCACACCGAAACCATTGTGACCAACGACATTGATGTCGCCCGCCGCTTCACCTCCCAAGTGGATGCGGCCGCGGTGATGGTCAACGCCAGCACCCGTTTTCACGACGGCTTTGAATTCGGCCTCGGCGCGGAGATCGGCATCTCGACCGACAAGTTCCATGCCCGCGGCCCGTGCGGCCTGCAAGAATTGTGCAGCTACAAGTACATTGTTTATGGTAACGGCCAGCTTCGCGAGTAGAATGGAAGTGGTGAATCTTGGCCGCTTCCGGCATGGCCCGCGCAATGGCTTTGCTGCGATCGGTGAACCCGAAATCCGGTCCGCATCATGACGAACACCGCACTCATCCTGGTGGCGATGCTGCTTCCGTTGCTGCTGGGAGCATTCTTCGTGCTCGGCCGCCTTTGGCAGCGCTGGCGTTACGGCACGGAGCCCATTTCCGAGGTGACTCAGCAACATCTGGAGATATTCCAGAGCGGCGAATTCAATGAAGCCGCGGTCGAGCAGGTCAAGCGTCGCATTCACCGCCTCTTCGAGCGTGGCGGCGAACGAGCTGTCGAAGCGAGCTTGCGGCCCGGGTTGCAATTCGTGTATCAGGTGCGCACCTTGGCCGAGATCGGCACCGCCGCCGCCGGCCGGATTCTCGAGCGCCAGCTCGCGCGCCGGCTTTCCAACGATCAAGTCGAGCAGGCCTGGTACTGGATCGACCTGGCGGCATGCCTGCGTATCTTGAATCGGCAGGAAAGCTTGCCGCACCTTTTACGTTGCTCGGAGGACGCGCGTGCCACGCCGCTGGGACATTATTACGCCGCCGAGACCGTATGCTTCCTCGGCTTCGCGGGCTACCTGCGTCAGCCGGAAACGCCGCTCGGCCAGGCGGCGCTGCGGGTGCTGCACCGCATGGTCGAGGGATTGCGCTACGGCGTGCCGCCGCAGCTAGTGCTGGAGGCGCGTCTGGGCGAGATGATCGAGACGGTGTGGGACCATCGCCCCGCCGGCGCCGCCCCCTTGCACGTGCGGATGGTGCATGAAGCGCTGCGGACCTTGCCGCGCCCCGCACATGAAGGCAGTGATCGGCGACGAGGCGGCGGAGCGCGAAGCCCTCGACTGGCAGTTCTCGCGCATCGCCTCGCTGGAATCCGCCTTCCGTGATTATCTCAAGGAGGCGTCGGCGCAGCTTCTGACGAGCGTGCGCTCGGCCGAGGGGCTGGAACTGGTGGATGTGCTGCACGCCTTGAACGATATGCGCCTGGATGCCGGCGCCGAACTGCTGCCGATGCTGCAGCGTTCATCGTGCGAAGAGCGCGATCTGATGATCGTGGCGCTACGCTGGACGCGCGATCCGGTGGCGGGCGCGTGGCTGCGTGAGCATGCCCGTCACCTGGTGCCGATGGCCAAGCGGGCGAAGGCGCGCTTGCAAGCCGAGGCGCCGCGCCGGCCGTCGCTGGGCTCGGAAATTCCCTACAGTGAAATTCTCTATAGCCTGCGCGGGCATCCGTCGGCGGAGACGGAGCGGTTCTTGATCCTGGCATGCCAGGACTGGGACCCGCTCGTTCGCATGGCCGCGTTGGGGAGTCTGGGCTGGTGGGAGCCGATGCTTCCGGGCGAAATGCGTGCCTGCCTGGGGAAATGCCGGCGCGATCCGAGCCCCGATGTCCGGCAGACGGCCCGCGCGGCGCTGGCCCGGCTCGGCGAACGCGCTTCCTTGCACTGGTTCCGCCAGGCCCTGCTCGCGGATGATCCACAGCAGGTCGCCGAGGCCGCCCACGTCATCGCCAACGAAGGCTTGACGCTTCTTTGGCCCGAGCTGGACCGCTTGCTCGACGCCGACGCCGATGTCGCCCTGCATGCGCGGGAGGCGGTCGAACGCATGGCGGAGGAGATGGAGCATTCGCGCTTGTGGACGGCCTGAATGGGCACTGGAGCCGCGCATGTCTACTGAAAAGGACAAGCATCTCTTGCTTGAACTCGTCAGATGCCAGCGCGAGTTTATTGAATCCGTTGATAAGATATTAAGCGTTGCCGATGACATTGACGAATTGGTGTCCGAGGGGCTACGAGGAAGTGTCCCCTCGCAAATGACCGCCATTGGAATCATGCGCAGGTGTCCGGTTGAGGTTCGCAAGAAGATGCTTCCCGCATTGCTGCAGTGCAGTCGTTCGATCAACGCGCCGGTGGTAAATGCGATTCTCACGCTGCCAGAAAAATGGCTCGTCGAGGGGACTTTCTCAAATGGCGCCATTCAATGCGGACAGTTTGTCCCGTAGTTGTTCAGGTGTCATTTTGCTCAGTTCCCACCAAGCCACTCCTTCGGGCAACACCAAGCCGAGCCGTTCGTAAGGAGATTTTCCTTTGCGACGCCCGGTGCGGAAGGTGTGGCAGTTCCAGTACAGACGCTTCAGGTCCAGCAACCCTTGGGTCAACTTGCGATGCCGAGACTGATGCATGCGCAAGACACTATTGATCCCCTCCACCAGACTGCTCGCACGCCAGGTATGACGGAAAATGTGCCGCACTGCTTTGGTCATCGTGCTTCCTTCCTCGCCAGCTTTCGACAGAATTACGCTACACACCAACAACACCCCGCGCAGGCGTGCGCGCGGACATACCTTCACCCGCCAACAACTCCGGATGACGACGCAACCCCTCGGCACGCACCGCTGCTTCTTTCACCTCGGTCGATCCTGGCAAAGCCGCCAACTTGCGTTGCACTTCGTCCAAATACGTGAGTGTCTGCGGCTTGCTCAGCAGACGTTTGGCTTTGGCAAAGTCCGCGTCGGGCAACTCAGGCAACGTCTGGGTCAGCACCGCTTCGGCCTGCGCTCGGCTGTTCAACTCACCGGCCGGCGTGAACAGACGCAAGGCCTCTTGCGTTTGCTGCCAGGCCTTTTCCGTGCGCATCACCTGATCCATGACCGCTTCGGCCTGTTTCCAGTGAATGCTCACCTTCACCCCCTCACCGGGCACGTGTTGGCCTTGTTGCCGATGGTGATCGTGTTCTTGCTGGGCTTTCTCCGCTTTGGTAAACGCCTGCTGCAAACGCAGAGCGCCTTTGCGTTGGCCTCGGCTTCCTTCACGCACGGTGTGAAAGTGATCCAGTTGGTCCGCCACCGGGGTCAATTCTTTCTCCACGCGTTTCTCGTTGAGCAAGGCCACCCCTTTGCCCAGACCGGTGCCGGCGTCGCGCGTCACTTGCTCCAGCGCGGGATAGGCGGCAAACTGCCCCACCCACACTTCCCCGGTGGCCTGCGTCGTCAAGCTTCCCGCCAGCCAACACATGCTGTCGGGTTCCACGACCATGAGCACCGGCGCCTTCACGTAGATCTCGTCGGCCGCCACTTGCTTGGCCCGCGCTCGCGCCAATTCGTCCAGCACCGGCAACAACGTGCTGACGTGAGCGGCCGTTTCGTGGGTCCAACGCCCGAGTTTGGCCACGCTGGGCGCACGACCGGGAAGTAAACGCTGCAGCCATCCTTGCACGGTGGGTAGACTCACACCTTCCGCCTGGGCCTCCGCCGCCAACCGAGCCATACACTCGTCGCCAATCACCACCGCCTGGCTCAAGTCGCTTTCGAGACTGACGACGCGTTGCTGCAGTTGTTGCACTTGCTCCTGCAAACGCTCGACGTGTGCGCGCTGCGCGGCCCCTTCCAGCAACGCCGAAGTCTGGGCTGCTTCGCGATAGAGTGTCTGCCGCGAAACATTGCGTTTCAGAGATTGTCGCGTGACGTCGCCATAGACGCCGAAGAAAACGACATACGCACTAGCAATCCCTTGCGGCGGGGCTACCATGCCCATGGGGTGACTCCTGGCTAACGCAGTCTTCATCTACCGCGTTATTCCAGCTGTTCACCCCTTAACTGTCCAGTGCTTACCCCCTCTACCGAGGCGTTTTGAGAAAGTGCCCTCGTCGAGGGGACTTTCTCAAATGGCGCCATTCAATGCGGACAGTTTGTCCCGTAGTTGTTCAGGTGTCATTTTGCTCAGTTCCCACCAATCCACTCCTTCGGGCAACACCAAGCCGAGCCGTTCGTAAGGAGATTTTCCTTTGCGACGCCCGGTGCGGAAGGTGTGGCAGTTCCAGTACAGACGCTTCAGGTCCAGCAACCCTTGGGTCAACTTGCGATGCCGAGACTGATGCATGCGCAAGACACTATTGATCCCCTCCACCAGACTGCTCGCACGCCAGGTATGACGGAAAATGTGCCGCACTGCTTTGGTCATCGTGCTTCCTTCCTCGCCAGCTTTCGACAGAATTACGCTACACACCAACAACACCCCGCGCAGGCGTCCGCGCGGACATACCTTCACCCGCCAACAACTCCGGATGACGACGCAACCCCTCGGCACGCACCGCTGCTTCTTTCACCGCGGTCGATCCTGGCAAAGCCGCCAACTTGCGTTGCACTTCGTCCAAATACGTGAGTGTCTGCGGCTTGCTCAGCAGACGTTTGGCTTTGGCAAAGTCCGCGTCGGGCAACTCAGGCAACGTCTGGGTCAGCACCGCTTCGGCCTGCGCTCGGCTGTTCAACTCACCGGCCGGCGTGAACAGACGCAAGGCCTCTTGCGTTTGCTGCCAGACCTTTTCCGTGCGCATCACCTGATCCATGACCGCTTCGGCCTGTTTCCAGTGCAGGCTCACCTTCACCCCCTCACCGGGCACGTGTTGGCCTTGTTGCCGATGGTGATCGTGTTCTTGCTGGGCTTTCTCCGCTTTGGTAAACGCCTGCTGCAAACGCAGAGCGCCTTTGCGTTGGCCTCGGCTTCCTTCACGCACGGTGTGAAAGTGATCCAGTTGGTCCGCCACCGGGGTCAATTCTTTCTCCACGCGTTTCTCGTTGAGCAAGGCCACCCCTTTGCCCAGACCGGTGCCGGCGTCGCGCGTCACTTGCTCCAGCGCGGGATAGGCGGCAAACTGCCCCACCCACACTTCCCCGGTGGCCTGCGTCGTCAAGCTTCCCGCCAGCCAACACATGCTGTCGGGTTCCACGACCATGAGCACCGGCGCCTTCACGTAGATCTCGTCGGCCGCCACTTGCTTGGCCCGCGCTCGCGCGAATTCGTCCAGCACCGGCAACAACGTGCTGACGTGAGCGGCCGTTTCGTGGGTCCAACGCCCGAGTTTGGCCACGCTCGGCGCACGACCGGGAAGTAAACGCTGCAGCCATCCTTGCACGGTGGGTAGACTCACACCTTCCGCCTGGGCCTCCGCCGCCAACCGAGCCATACACTCGTCGCCAATCACCACCGCCTGGCTCAAGTCGCTTTCGAGACTGACGACGCGTTGCTGCAGTTGTTGCACTTGCTCCTGCAAACGCTCGACGTGTGCGCACTGCGCGGCCCCTTGCAGCAACGCCGAAGTCTGGGCTGCTTCGCGATAGAGTGTCTGCCGCGAAACATTGCGTTTCAGAGATTGTCGCGTGACGTCGCCATAGACGCCGAAGAAAACGACATACGCACTAGCAATCCCTTGCGGCGGGGCTACCATGCCCATGGGGTGACTCCTGGCTAACGCAGTCTTCATCTACCGCGTTATTCCAGCTGTTCACCCCTTAACTGTCCAGTGCTTACCCCCTCTACCGAGGCGTTTTGAGAAAG
>CAVYFY010000029.1:0-132076 GCA_963767835.1 uncultured Planctomycetota bacterium | reverse complement strand
ACGGTCCAATCGGCGCGGCGAAGCTCATCTACGTCAAGCAACAGTTGCGATTCGAGGACTTTGCAGTGCCGGCGGTTCGCGTCGGCGCTTGATGGAGGAAAAAATGCACGATTACTCGCTCCCTGCCGGTGATCGCTGTGATGGCGACGGCTCGAATCCCCAGGAGAAAACCCATTGGCCTGTCCACGTGCTCGCCCTAGCCGGAAGCAGCTATTTTCGCGCCTTCCGCCGTGGCAATGGGGTGCTGACAACAAAAAGCATCCGCCACGTCGCCCTGTTCGGGCCGGCCGCGAACGAGGCGCTGGAGCGGGCGCAGCGGAAGCTGAAGCGGCTCGGCATCGCCGGAATGATCGTTAACGTGCGAGTGATCATTGGCTCGACGTCATAGCCTGCGCCGAGCCGGCCGCGCATGCAGGCCGCAGCGGCCGGCTCGGTCGCGGAGATGAAGAGGAGCATTTGAAGTGGACCGACGCAAGGAGCAATGAGAAAGCCAGCAACCGGAGACGGACATGGGACCGCGCATCGCCGAAGAACTGACCAGCAAGCAAGCGATCGATCTGGCCCCCGTGCCGCGCATCGGCCTGAATGCCGACGACGCGGCCAAGGCGATCGGCGTCAGCAAGCGTCAACTCTTCGCGATCAAGGACGCTGGCGAGCTGCCGTACGTCGAGGCGGGCCCGCAGACGTTCTTGTTTGATCCCAAGGACCTGGCCGACTGGCTCAATAAAAAGAAGAAGACGAAAGGGGTGCAAAATGGCGAGCGTGAGTAAGGACCGCTACGGCAACCGTATCTTGCAGTTCACCGCGGACAACGGCAAGCGGCGCACCATCCGCGTCGGCACAACGGACATGAAGACCGCGCGCGACATCGCGCGGCGGGTTGACGTGCTGAACGTCGCCAAGATTGCCGGCCAGCCCATTGACCGGGAGATGGCCGAATGGCTCGGTTCGATCGGCGACAAGCTCCACCGCAGGCTCGTAACGGCCGGCTTGGTGGCGCCAAGGGTCTCCGTCGCGACGCCGCTGACGCCGACGCTGGGCACCTTCCTTGACGAGTTCATTGCGAAAAGGGAGGGGGCGAAGAAATCGACGCTTTCCAGCATCCGCGTATCGGCAAAACGCCTGACCAAATATTTCAGCGACGACCCGTTGCTCGACGCAATCACGGCCGGGCAGGCCGACGACTGGCTAATCTGGATGAAGGTCACGAAAGAATACGCCGGCGCGACCATCGGGCGCACGGTGAAGCATGCCAAGGCGTTTTTCCGGTCAGCGGTCCGCCTCGGGTTGCTGCGTGAAAGCCCCTTTGCCGACCTGAAATCGCGAAAGCAGACTAACGACGCCCGCAAGTTTTTCGTGACGCCGGAAACGACAAGCCAGGTCCTCGATGCCTTGCCTGACGCGGAATGGCGGCTGATCTTCGCGCTTTCGCGCTACGGCGGCCTGCGCTGCCCATCCGAGCACCTGGCATTGACCTGGCCAGATATCGATTGGGCACGCGACCGTTTTATTGCAAGGGCGCCCAAAACAGGCGTCCGTTGGGTGCCGATCTTCGCGGAACTTCGCCCTTTCCTTGCAGCCGCATTTGAGGCAGCCCCTGACGGCGCGTTGCACGTCATCACTCGGCGCCGCGCATCGGCGCAGCGGTGGGGCGTCCTGCTCGAAAGAATCCTTAACCGCGCCGGAATCCTCCGTTGGGAGAGGATTTTCCATAATCTTCGTGCGAGCAGGCAGACGGAACTGACGGCGGTGTACTCGATTGGCACGGTTTGCCGCTGGCTGGGCAACTCGGTTGAAGTGGCCGACGCGCATTATCTGACCGCGATGGAGTCGGAGTTCGAAAGGGCGGCCAGAGAAGGTGCTCAGGGAAAAGCGCTGCAAAAAGCGCTGCACCAAAGCGAAACAAACCGCGACAAACCGATGCAAACCAGTACAGGTGACTTAGCGGGAACCTTGGAAAATGCGGGAAGCGCAAAAAAACATCCGGAAGCGTGCAAGTCCCAGGGGGGCTAGGAACCCTGCGACGCTCCCGGAAGGTTCGGCGCGTCAAATATGTGTGATGTCGGAACGAAGCGCCGAGACAACGTCTGCCCTAATTACTGACGATTGCTGAATTCGTTCTATTCGACTGGCAATGACAACGTCTTAACTGACAAAACGACATGCTCTTCCTTGCACACCAGTATCCTATGATTTGGGCAACGCGACTGTCAATACGCCTTCCCGCGAATTCCCAAAAAATACTCCCGACGCTCCGAACGCCGCATTCATGTCGAACATTGCACGAATGTCCGAAGATTCATTTGTCAGCCCGATAGACCGCGAAGGAATCTTCCGTTTCCCATAGCTTTACTTCGACAACGGGGAATCCGTGTGTCGCGATGTGCTCGAAGATCAGGCGAGCGATATTCTCAGCCGTCGGGTTGACGGCGAGCAAGAAAACCGGTTCGCCCTGCTGTTTCAAAGCGGGCAGCAGTGGATCGTCCTGGTGCAGAATCATGCGGTGGTCGAGATTGGCGTCGATCCAACCGCTGACGACGCGCTTGATAGTCGAAAAATCGACGACCATGCCAAGCGGGTCCAGCCGCTCCGCTTCGAGCGTGATGACGGCCCGGCCATTGTGCCCATGTAGATGTTTGCACTTGCCATCATATTTGAGCAGGCGATGCCCATAGCAAAAACGGATTTCGCGCGTGACCTGGAACATGCCAACCTCCTGCTGAAAAGCTGTCAGCTGTCAGCGATCAGCTCTCAGCCATGCCCCGATTCGGCAGGCCCCATCCATCTTCGGTCGGTCCGGCTGAAAGCTGACCGCTGAAAGCTGATAGCTATTTATATCGAATCTCTTAAAATAATGCGGTCGCTCAAGGAGACACGCATGGCTGTTCCCGCGGACCTGAAAGAGTTTGCCGAGATCTGCTCGACCGGAGTCCCGTTGGCGCCGTTCACGCAACTGAAGCTGGGCGGGCCCGCGGAGGTGCTTGTGCAGCCGCGCTCGGTGGCGGAATTGATCGGCGTCGCCAAGCGGTGCTTCGAGGGGCAATTGCGTTCTCGCATCCTGGGGCACGGCGGCAACGTGCTCGTCCACGATGAGGGGGTTAAGGGGATCGTGCTGCGTTTTTCTGCTCCCGTGTTCGCGCAAGTCAGCACGCAGGGCCGTCGGCTCAAGGCGGGCTGCGGCGCGACGATTTCCGCCACGATCGCCCACGCCACGCGCGGCGGTCTGGCCGGATTGGAAACGCTGGTCGGCCTGCCCGGCACCATCGGCGGCGCGCTTCTGCTCAATGCCGGCGATCGCACGTCGGACATCGGCCAGTTCGTCCGCCGCGTTGAGGTGCTCGATCGGCAGGCGGCCGTGCAGACGCGCGAGCACGACGACTTGCGTTTCAGCTCCTCTGGGGCCATGCTCGACGATCCGATCCTGCTCTCCGCGGAGTTCGAACTCGATCCCGAGCGCCCCGAATCGATCCTTAAGCGCTTGCGGAAATCGTGGATTCAGTTCAAGGCAACCCAGCCGTACAGCTACCAGTCGGCGACACGGATTTTCAAAAACCCGCCCGGCCTCAACGCCGCCGCCCTCATCGAGCAAACCGGGCTGGTCGGCACGAAAGTCGGCGCCGCCTTCATCAGCGAGCGCAATGCCAACTATATCGTCGCCGAGCCCGGCGCTTCCGCCCGCGATGTTTTGCGGCTCATCGACCTGGTGCGCACCCGCGTCATGGACCGCTTCCATCTGGAACTCGAATTGGCCGTTTCCGTGTGGTGAAGATGCCCGCGAAATCCCGAGCCGAGAAAAAGCCCTGGTTCCGCGCCTGGCTCATCAAGAGCGCGTTGCTATTGGCGGTGGTCGCGCTTTTCTTGGGCGGCGTGATTTTGGCCGGCCACTGGGGGCGGGAATACCTGCATGGCCGCGAGCGCTTCGAGATCGCGTTCACCGATATCGACTGCGTAGCGCCGGCCGGCATGGATCGCCAGAGATTTCTCGAGGAAGTGCAATACTATTCCCCTGCCCTACCCGCGCACATCGACCTGTTGGATGACCAGCTCCGCGATCGGTTGGCGGATGGATTCGCCAGGCATCCGTGGATCGAGAAAGTGGACGGCGTCGAGATCAAGCCGCCGAAACAGGTCATCGTCAAACTGACGCAGCGCACGCCAGTGCTGGCAGTCAAGTTCGGCGGCGAACTGCTGGCGACCGACCGCACCGGCGTCCTGCTGCCCAAGAATGCCCCGACGCTTGACCTGCCGATTTATGCGGGAGACGCGAGAGCACCGCGCGGCATCGGCCAGCGCTGGGGCGATCCCAACGTCGAGGCGGCGGCACACAAAGCCGGCCTGTCCATTAGGCGCCAATTTCAGTAAAGCGATGCCGTTAGCTGGCGAGCGCCTCTTTAGGCGCCCAGCGCGCTCTTGCCCGCATTTCTTGCGCGCCTCGCCCAATCCAATTCCGCTCGCAGAATGGAGCCCTCGATGCGTTTACCTCGCCTAACCAAGAAGCGTGGAAGCCACGTTGGGATCTTGTTGACGGGACAGCGGCAAGACGACCGTTTCCGCGTCGACTTCAGTGGCACGCAAACCATGCTGCCCCTCGCCTCGCATGAGGCCCTGGTCGCGTTGGTCCGCGCGAGCATCGCCACCGACACGGGCTATGTGTCGCTCGGCGCTAAGAGGGGCTTACCGACAGCTGCGCCGCCAAAGTCATCAGACGGCCAATATTCGCATCTGACGCTCAGGACATGACTTATGCGCACTGGCATTAGCTGCGCAGCAGGCAGTAGGGCCAAGATCTCACCTTGACACCTTTCATCTATGAGGAAAAAATGAATTCTGCGAAACTTTTGGTGGCCGCGTTCGTCATCGGCTTTTCGGCCCACCAGGCGTGCGCTCAGCCATCGCCCGTTTATAGCACGCCTCCGACCGGCAAAGGTGGCAATATAACGATTAAGGGCTCGATTAACGGGCTCGGTGCCTTAAAAATAAAATCCGTGACATTCCAGTATTGGCTAACGGCCGGTGGCGACGTCCAGGAGTACCCGGTACCGTACCTGGCTAATGGTGAATGGCCAGCCGTAGATGGTAAATGGGCGGCCATGGCCTTTAACACAGGCAAGACAGACACCGTTTTCGATGTTTCGGTCCTAGTCATCCTAAACGACGGTACTAAAGATACCCCCTATAGGACAAAATCCTACAGCCTCAACAGCGGAAAGTGACTGCCGCACCTCGTTGATCGTTCCACGGTGCCGCAGCCGGTGCGATCGGCTGCGGCTTGACGAAGGGCTTTGAGCGTGCCGCGCGGACATACGCCGCGGATCGCCGCATTGGTTTTATGCGCGGATTAGAATTTTCGCTAATTGTTTGGAGGGTTCAGCCATGCGTTTAAGGGCGCGCCGGGCGTTCACGCTAACCGAGCTAGGTGTCGTAATGGCAGTCGTTGCCGTGTTGGTTGCGTTTCTTCTGGTCGCAATCGTGAGGGCCCAGGAAGCGGGCGCCCGCCTGCAGAGCCGAAACAATCTCAAGCAAATCAACCTTGCCCTTCATAATTTTGCCAGCGTCAATAAGGGGGAAATGCCGACTGTCGGGAGCATCGTCCCAGTGCAGCCAAATCCGGGGAACCCGACGATTCCGAACATCAACAGACCGTCGCTGTTTGTTCGGTTGCTTCCGTACATCGACCAAAGCAACGTGCCAGCGCGGGGTTCTGGCTTGCCTGTCCCCCTTTACATTAGCCCCGCCGACCCAACCGCAGTGGCTTTGGTGGCGAAGGGCCAAGGCGCTTGCAGCTACGCGTGTAACGCCCAGGTTTTCAACTTCGATAACGACCCCCGTATGCCGGGAACATTCCGGGACGGTACCTCCTGCACTATCACTTTTGCGGAGCATTATGCTGAGTGCGGGGGGCGGACGATCCTTTATTGGAACCACTGGGTGGCCAGGAACCGCCCATCGTTCGCTGACTATGGTGACTACGTCCCAACCACGAGCGGGGATCCGCCGACGAGTTTCATCGCGGAATCTCCCTTGCTCACCTACCAAACGGCGCCCCCTGTCAACAAATGCGATGGGGGCCTCCCGCAAACGCCCCATCCAAGCGGGATGCTCGTTGCCCTAGGCGACGGCAGCGTTCGGCAAATCTCACCCAACATTTCTCCTACGACATTCTGGGCCGCCGTGACGCCCGCAGCGGGCGACAATCTTGGGCCGGACTGGTAGCGAGATCGGTCGCGCCGGCTCCCTCCTTCCAAATTTCCCAGCGTTCTCGACGCAGGCGGAAAAGCCCGTCCGAGGCGCAAGCACCGGCGGGCGACCGCTTGAGGGCCGAATTGGCTTGACGCCGGGCTTCCCTTATCATGGAATGTCGATAACTGAAAACCTCTTATCTTGTGGCCCTTGCAAGGAGGTGCGACCATGCGCTTTGCCAAACTGGCCCAATGTGTTGCGTTCGTGTCTGCCACGGCCTTCCTGCTCATGCTGGCCGGCTGCGGCACGACTTCCAAGGTCGCCCAAAACTGGTCCAAGGTCCAGGCCGGCATGACGGAAAAGCAAGTCGCCGATCTGCTGGGGAAGCCAAAGGACAAATTCGAGATCGATCCGAACGCATGGATGAACGGATTGCCGCTGACTCCTGCGGCCGCGGCGGTTGCCGCCCTTGACAAAAAGACGGTCCTGTGGTGGGAGGATGACGACAAGGCCTACGCCGTCTACCTCCAGGGCGGCAAGGTCGTCTCGATGGATTCCGGCTCCAAGGTCGAAATGAAAAACAAGAATGGCAAATGATCGGATCGCGACCATAAACCCGCGAGGATTGACCTGATGAAACAGCGCACGACTACCTGGCTCCTTGCCGCGGCTGCATTTCTTGTCAGCCACGGCGCCGCCCGCGCCGACCTTTTCGATTACGTCAAGAAGCCGGATGATTCTTTCTCCTGGAAGTTCAAGGAGAAGATCAATCATCCCGCGGGGACGGTCTACGATCTGGAGCTCGTCTCGCAAACCTGGCAAGGCATCAAATGGGAACATCAGCTCCAGGTCTACGTCCCCACCGGCGTCAAGCCGACCGAGACCATCGTCCTGTGGAACCAGGGCGGCAAAGCCAGCCCGACCACGATTCTCGTCGGCATGGAGATGGCGAAGAAGGCCAACGCTCCCGTCGCGTTTCTCTTTGGCATTCCCAATCAGCCGCTCTTTGAGGGCAAGCTCAAGGAAGACGCCCTGATTGCCGAGACATTCGTGCGCTATCTGAAGACCGGCGACGGCGATTGGCCGCTGTTGTTCCCGATGGTCAAGAGCCTCACCAAGGCGATGGACGCTCTGCAGGCGTTTGCCATGCGCGAATGGAATTTCATGATCCGCTGGTTCGTCGTCACCGGCGGCTCCAAGCGTGGCTGGACCACCTGGCTCACCGGCGCGTGCGATCCGCGCGTCAAGGCGATCGCGCCGCTGGTGATCGACACGCTCAACATGCAGAAGCAATTGCCGCACCAGCTGAAATCGTATGGCCGCTACAGCGAGATGATTGACGATTACGTGAAGCGCGATCTGGTGCCGGCGCCGAAGACCGAGCGGGCCATGAAGCTGTGGAGCATGGTCGATCCGTGGGTGTATCGCGACAAGATCACGATGCCGACGATGATTATCAACGGCGCCAATGATCCGTACTGGACGGTGGACGCGCTCAACCTGTACTGGGACGATCTCAAGTCGCCGCGCTGGGTCGAGATTATCCCAAACGCGGGGCACGATCTGAAGCAAAACAAGACCGACTTCACGCGCGTGGCCAACACGCTTGGAGCTTTCGCCCGCCATCAGATTCATGGCGTCAAGATGCCGAAGCTGACCTGGAAGCACGACGACGCCGACGGCAAGCCGCGCTTGACGGTTCAATCCGACCCGATGCCGAAGGCGGCGCGGTTATGGGTCGCCGACGCCGAGAAGCGCGACTTCCGCAAGAGCACCTGGAAAGAGCAAGCGGCCGTCATCGGCAAGGACGCGATCGCCGGCACGGTGGATATGCCAACCGCCGGTTACCGCGTGTTCTATGGCGAGATGGAGTATCAGATCGACGGCATCACGTTTTACCTGAGCACGCAGGTAAGGGTGCTGGAAAGGAAGTGACCGCACGCCTACGCCACCGGCTCCTCCACGCCCTTGTTTTTCTTGCTCTTGTTGGTCTGCCCCGCCGCCAACACGCGCACGATCTCATCGGCGGACATGCCGCGCTCGATCATTTGCTGCTTCAGAGCGGCTTCCATCTCGGCGACCTGGGCGTACGCTTCCGCGCGGCGCACGCGCGCCCAGCTTCCCGACACGATCGCGACAATGGCGATCAGAGGCCCCATCATTACGGCGACCAGGCCGATCAGCTGTCCGGGACTCTGTTGCGAAAGCCACTCCAACATGATTCAATCTCCCAATGCGTTTTTGATTCATGCGCCAGGTGCGGATATGAGTTATTCGTCGGCCGCGCGAATTTATTTATTTGCTTCACGGCTTGCGATCTTTTTCCAGGTTCCAGTCCTTGGCGTTCATGCCGGGCTTGACCTCGAGCGTCAACTCGCTTTCGCTGTTGTAGCGTGGCGGCAGGCTCTCCTCGGTTTCCGGAATCAGCGGCGCATCCGGATGGGTGGATTCCTTGCGCATGCCGACAACGACCGGAGCGGAGATTTGCACGAATTTATTGCCGGCGACCATCTTGGCTTCGTATTTTCCGGCTGTGACTTTCCTGGTGACGGTCTCGCCGTTCTTGTCGGCCGGGCTGAATGTGATGACGCCCTCTTCGAGCGGCACGCCGTTGACAGTTATATCTCCGGTGACGATTCCGGTGGGAGCGCCGCAGCCGGCAAGACCGATCGGCACGAAAATCAAGAGGATCAGACGCGAGGTGCGCATGAGCATGCGTGTCAGTTCCAATCGCCGCCGAGGGTTTCGTTGCCGTTGGGCGTGAGGACGGAATTCCAGGTTTTCATAGTAACCGACTCGGAGACGGAGCGCACCGAGCCGTCTCCCATGCCGACCAAAACGCCGGAGGGATGGCCGCCATTGGCGGTCAGGGGGTTGCAGGATCCAGATGGGCCGACCGACGGGGCGGCCTGCGGCGTGCGAAAGCTCAGCGCGTTGCCGTTGTTGGGGTCGGCGACCTTTGCGGTCGGATACTCCGTGGCGAAGCCGCCATAGGAGTTCAACCAGGAAGGCGTCCCGGCCGTATTCTCGTTGGGCCAATAGGAGATGGGGTCGCCGGTGGTCAGATTGACTGCGGGCCAGACATTGCGGCCAGCGGTCGCGCTATTGCCGCCCGCAAGAAGCGGACACAGGGCAAGATGTTCAAAGTAAAAGACGGTGTTGGAAGTGCCGTCGATAATGCTGACCATAGTCAGGTATTGGCCCGTGGCAAATACCATGCCATTGATATTGTAGCTTGCAAGATTGTAGCCAGCACCGCCGGTGACTTCTTGACCGCCGACGATACCGCTATAGTCGGAAGGACAGGTGTAGACCGGCACGGTGAGTGGCGTGTTGGCGCCGTTGTAATAGGAACTGCTGTTG
Source organism: uncultured Planctomycetota bacterium (assembly GCA_963767835.1). Taxonomy (GTDB): domain Bacteria; phylum Planctomycetota; class Planctomycetia; order Gemmatales; family Gemmataceae; genus SIAQ01. Next base: position 122,533 of record CAVYFY010000029.1, on the reverse strand, counting down.
CTCAGCCCGGTGAGGTGTGCATACATGGGCCCTTGATCCAGATACGGCAGGATGCACCAAAAAGGCGACGATGTTTCGAGGATCGTGCTCTTTTGAGGCCATGGGCCGCCTTGCAAAGGCAAATATTTCTCAGCGTCGTGGGCACTATGCGTTGCGAGCACAATCTGCTTGAGGTTGTTGGTGCATTGAGTTTGCGCGGCAGATTCGCGCACTTTTTGGACGGCCGGGACCAGCAACGCAATCAGGATCGCAATGATTGCGATCACCACGAGCAATTCGATCAACGTGAAACCGTGCCGCCGAGTGAGCATGGGAGAGGCTCCAGCAAACAAAAACAGGTCAGCGCGTTCGTGTAATGCTAACACGGCGTCGCTTCGGCGGCAACCATTTTCATGATTGACAGGTCCGCGCCGCGATTCATCAATAAACTTCTTCTGTCAACGAGGCATGAGGGCCAGTTCTTGCTGCGCGTCGTCCATCTGATGGCTTCACCGTTTTATGGCGGGCCCGAACGGCAAGTGCTCGGCATGGCCCGGCATCTGCCGAGCGAGGTCGAAAGCGCCTTTCTGTCCTTCGCCGAGCGCGGCCTGGCCCAGCCGTTTCTCGACGAAGCGACTCGGCTCGGCTTCACGGCGAAAGCGCTCCGGCACAACACGCCGCGCTATCTCTCCTGCGTCGCCGAGGTTGCCGACGAGTTGCGCCGACTTAACGCGCGCCTCCTGTGTTGCAGCGGCTACAAGCCCGATCTGGTCGGCTGGCGGGCGGCGCGGCGCGTCGGCATCCCGGTGATGTCGATCTCGCACGGCTGGACGGACGTGACGTGGCGGGTGCGGTTTTATGAAGCGCTGGACCGCTGGATCTTGCGCCGCTTCGACGCCGTCGCCTGCGTATCGCAAGCGCAGGCCGACAAGGTGCGCCGCGCCGGCGTTCCTCAAGAAAAAATCGCGGTCATCCGCAATTCGATCGGATCGGAAGCATTTGTGAATCCGGACGCCTTGGTGCGAGCCGAGATGGAAAGCTGGTTCGCCTCGAAGCCGCGCTGGCTGATCGGGTCGGCGGGGCGCTTTAGCCCGGAGAAGGGTTTCGCGGTCTTTGTTCAGGCGGCGGCGCGGGTGGCGCAGCAGCGGCCCGAGGCCGGTTTCGTGTTGTTCGGCGACGGGCCGACGCGACCCGATCTGGAGCGGTTGATCGGCGCGGTGGGCTTGCGCGACAAATTCGTGCTTACCGGCTTTCGCACCGATCTGGTCCGCTTTTTGCCAAACCTCGATCTCGGAGTGATGTCGTCCTACACGGAGGGGTTGCCGGTGATTCTCCTTGAGCTGGGGGCCGCGGGAGTGGCGACGGTGGCGACGACGGTGGGCGGCATTCCCGAAGTCATCGACGATGGGCAAGACGGTTGCCTCGTGCCGGCCGGCGATCCGCAGGCGCTGGCGGAGCGCATCATCGCGCTGCTTGATGATGATGTCCGACGCCGGGCCATGGGAGACGCCGCGCGGAATCGAGTCAAGCATGACTTCTCGTTCGCCGCGATGGGCCGGCAGTATCATGAGCTTTTCCGTCGCTTAACTCAGGGAAGTACTCCGTACTGAGCGCTCATGCTATCCGTCTTCAAACGCCTGCACCTGGAACTCGAGGACTGGCTGCGCTACCACCGGCGCATCCGCCGCTCGATCGGTCGGCTGCAACTCCTGCGTTCGCGGCGACCCGATCCCAATGACGCACAGGCCGTGGCGCGGACCATCGTCAAGATGTGCACCGCGGCCCGATTGGCGGAGGACGCGGATCTTGAGCGGAATATCCAGGAGCAAATCGTTGCACTCGTCCACCATCTCAACGCGGCCCGTCTCGACTGGACCGAATTCATCCCCGACTTCAATGATCCGCGTCTACAAGGCGGCCATCTTGAAACCGCACATCGGCCCGCGCGAGAAGGGCGTGCTATTCGTCTCCTTCGAGGCCCAATGGATCAAGCTATTGCAGCCAACCAATTTCCAGGAACTCGCCGAGCGCTACACCGTCGTCGTCGCCCCGAGTTACAGCCCGCCGCACGTGCTGGTCAATTGTGCCTTCCCCGCGCTGTTTCCGGGCCCCGTGTTTACGCTCATCAGCAATCCGAATGATCTCGCGGTGTTCCCGCGCATGAGCGGCAACCTGATCGTTGTGCCGCTCTATGCGTCGAGCTGGGTGAATCCCGATCTGTTTCAGCCGATGCCCAAGGCGCAGCGGTCGTGGGATTTGCTGATGGTGGCGAATTTCGGGAAGTTCAAGCGGCATCACGCATTCTTCGCGGCATTGCGGCCATTGCCGCGAGACTTGCGAATCCTGCTGATCGGCCAGAATCAGGACGGCCGCGACGCCGATACGATTTGCGAGATGGCGCGCTGGTACGGCGTCCAGGATCGCTTCACGCTGCGGAGCAATCAGCCCTACCGCGCAGTCGTGAACGCCTTTTGCCAAGCGCGCGCCAGTGTGGTTCTGTCGAAACGTGAGGGATCATGCGTCGCCGTTGCGGAATCGCTGTTCGCCGACACGCCGGCGGCGATTTTGCGCGACGCCGGCATCGGCTCGCGGGTCTTCATCAACGAGCAGACTGGCCGCTTTCTTGATGACGCAACCCTGGCCCGCGATCTGGCCGATTTCGTACACAATGCCGACCGCTTTGCGCCGCGTGCCTGGGCCGAGCGGAATATTTCCTGCCGTCGCAGTTCGCAAATCCTCAATGACCTGCTGAAGGCGAAGGCGCTTGAAGCGGGCCAGGCGTGGACTCGGGACATTGCGCCGCTGCAATGGTCGCCCGATCCGATGCTGGCTCGGCCCGAGGATCGGCAGCACGCCATCGCCGAGCGGCAGGACATCCTGGAGCGTTTCGGGTTGGAGATCGGTCCGCCGCCGCTACAATAAGCGCCATGGAGCCGTTGGAAGGATTCTTTTGGTTTTGCTACGCCGTCGTGGTATATACGTATATTCTCTATCCGATTCTTATCGTCATCCTCAATACCATTTTTCGCCGCTCAAAACTCCCCTCTCCCTCCGGAAGAGGGGCCGGGGGTGAGGGCGGACCACCGAAAGAATCGGAAACTCGCCCTCACCCCTGCCGCTCTCCCGGGGGGAGAGGGATGTCGGTAAGCTTGCTCTTACCGGTGCACAACGAAGAGCAAAATCTCGGTCGCCGCCTTGAGGAACTGCAACGCATGATCGAACCCGGCGGCGGCGAGATCATCGTCATCTCCGACGGCTCCACCGATCGCTCCGCGGAAATCGCCCGGCAGCACGGCGTGCGCGTCATCGAGATGCCAAGCAAGCAGGGCAAGTCGGCGGCGCTCAACGCGGGAGCGGCGGCGGCGCAGTATGAAATCCTCGTCTTCGCCGATGCCCGTCAGCGCTGGGCCGATGACGCCCTGGCCCGGCTCATCGAGAATTTCGCCGATCCCACCATCGGCGCCGTCAGCGGCAATCTCGCCCTCGAAAGAACTCCCGGCGTCCTGGCCGGCGTGCGCCGTTATCTGGCGCTTCGAGAAATGGCTGCGGAAACAAGAGAGCCGTTTCGATTCGCAGGTTGGCGTCACCGGCGCCATCAGCGCCGTCCGCCGTCCGCTCTTTCACCCCATTCCGCCCGGCACCATGCTCGACGACGTCTATTGGCCGATGCGCGTCGTTTTGCAGGGCTATCGCGTGGTTCACGAAGAACGCGCCAAAGCTTTCGATCAATTGCCGGAAGTGCCGCGCGATGAATTTCGCCGCAAGGTGCGCACGCTGGCTGGGAATTTTCAGCTCTTGACGCTTTTGCCCGCCTCGGCCCTTTTTCCGTGGTCCAATCGCATCTGGTGGCAATGGATTTCCCACAAGCTGATGCGCCTGGCGGTCCCGTGGGCCCTGCTCGGCATGCTCGTGTCATCCTATTTTCTTACGGAAAACATCTATCGGTTTTTTTTCTTGGTCCAGCTCATCGGCTACGACGCCTGCCTGCTCGGCCTAATTCCGCCGCTGGGCCGCGCCGTGAAATTGCTCGGCTCGGGGGCGTCATTCCTGGTCCTCAACGCCGCCGCCTGGTGTGCCTTTTGGGTCTGGATCACGGGCCAGGCGGGGAAGTCGTGGCAAAAGGTGCAGTATCAGGGTCAAGGCGAGGATGTGTGAGGGCAAAGCAAACGCCTCCTACCTGGCACGCGCTGCCTCCGAAGGCACAGCACCCTCTGGGATCGATGGTGACGGAGTCACTTTCCGGGAGTATCATTCATAAGGAGGAATCGTCATGACAAACACCGATCTTCGCAAGCGCGTGAGGCAAAAACCGTTTGTGCCATTCCGCCTCATCGTCAGCGATGGCTCAAACTTTGAGATTCGCCATCCCGAGCAGCTGATGATTGCACGGGATTCCGTCGTTGTTGGCATCGAAAGTCCAGCGTCGAAGGACAATGGTGCTCCAACCGATGGTGATAGTTTCTTCGAAACTACCGTGCTTGTGGATTTGTTTCACGTAACCCGGCTTGAACCGTTGTCCTCACCAAGTAAGACGGCGAGTGCCTGATTCCCGCTTTAGGGATTTGCCTGCATTGCCGAAGCCAGTGACCTTGCTTGAGGTGGAGGGTCTTGAGGACTTCGATCTCCTTGTTGAGCCTTTCGTTCTCCTTGCGCAACTTGGCGACCTCATCGGCGTCTTGCGCTCAAGTGGCCGGCGTGAACAGGGAGAACATGCCGTCAGCGCACCAAAGATCACGACCTTCTGCACCGGTCACCTTCTTATTCGCCCGGCAACCAAACTAGGCCACTGGATTTCCCAAGGATCCTTGTGATCTTTTTCGTATTTCCATCGGCCAGGTAAGAAATGGCTTGCCTCTCTTTGTCGAAGAACACGAAAGCCGCCCACTGGCCACCTGGAGCGACTGCGGATTCATAAGGCTCGCCTGCGCCAAGGTCGGCGTGAAGTGGTTGTTTCTGACCGACAAAATGCAATGCCGTTCCACGCCACTCAAATAGCCCGTCCCGCTTGGCGGCCTTCATCGGCAAATCGACAAGGCCGTCCTTCTGCGGTGTTCCGTGCCACAGACCGAGCTCAGTGTATTTTTTTTTCTTGCAATCGCTTCCCAGTTCTTATGTTGACATCAACCCATTGAAAATAACCTTCGCGATCGAAAGTCTCTTCCTTGGAAGTCAGCTTTGTTTCAGAAAAACGAATCCGATCTTGATCCAACCAAGTCACCTTCAATCGCGGAGCATGCGACGACAATCCGGAAGCCTCGACATGAATCTGCGATTCCTTGAATATTTGCTTACCGGTGGCCAGGTCGAACACGATCAGATCCCTGAATTTGAAAAAGGACGCACGTGTCGCCAATCCGAAAGCGAGTTGTTTGCCGTCCGGTGAAAAGGCATGCGTGCTGAGTGACGGTACGCATTCATCGGGCAAGACAAAAAGTTTTTTCTTTTCACGTCCGTCCTTGCTTATTTTCCACAATGCAACCGGATTGCCGCGCAGCACCCAGAAGTGATCCTTGGAAATCTCAAGGAGCGAGCCGAATGGCTCCGCGTCGATCGTCGAAACGGCCCGCGCTCCTGCATTCCGCATGACACAAAGCCGATAGGAGGGCTCGGGAGCATCTTTGACCCGGTCGCCTTCGATGGAGAATGCCGCGCTGTCCTCTTTGATGACTTCCCGGCAATAATACAGATCCCCCTCGACGGTCATGAGTTCCAACGGGCCCATGGCCCAAATGCGGCTACGCAGCTGCGGCGTAACAAGGTTTCTGTGAATGAGGTTGCGGCTTGGGTGGCAGGACCGCGATGCCCGCCTTCAATTCCGCAACCATGTTCGGCGATTGCCATTTCCAATCCAGTCGGCGATCATGCGCCAAACTCTCTGCCATCTTTGCAAACACTTCTTTCCACCGACGACTCAGCACCAAACCACGCAACACCAGCATGGCCTCCGCGTTTGCTTCTTTCCAAAAAATGCTGTTCCCCTTCATCCGCAGGTTGATCACCCGACGCACCGCGCTTTCGATCGCACCGCTGCCCAGCGGCAACTTGCGCCGACGGAACCGCGCGTAAGCCAGATGGCCTTCTTCGCCGTGTCGCTCCAAATAGCTGATCGCCGTCAACACCGCCGATTCGTCGGACAACTCGGCAAGCACGAGCAGCTTGTACAACTCATTGACCACTTGCTGCCAACGGCCTTGCTTCAACCATTTCCGCAGCTTCTTGAACACACGCTTGCGCTCGGCATCCTTCAGCAGCGGTTCCAAGGCCAGACTGATATGATGCACCGCGTGGCACCAATCCAAGCCCAATGAAACTTGCGCCTCACGCAAGCCCAGACGCTTGATCACCCACTCCAGACGATCCCAAATCCACGGCGCCCCGTCCGCTCGGAACGCCACCACCTCGGCTTGCGTCGCTCCCAACTGGTGCAACCGCATGGCCAACACTTCCATGATTTCGTCCGGCCCCTGAAAGCTGCCGTCGATGATCGGCTTGGTTCCCTTCTTCATGCGGCCTTGCTCGTCCATCTCAAACACGATGACCAGCTTCGGCTCACGCCACTCGGTCTTATAGCGTCGTTTCTGCGTTTTCGCTTTCCCTGGGCCCTTCTGCTTGCGTGTCGTCTTACGCAATTTCGTGCGGCCGCCGTCGATCATGGCTCCGATCCGTTTGCCAGGCCCAGCACTCGCGGCCAACTTCCCTTCCCGATAGAGTTCCAATTCCCGGCGTCGATAGGTCAAGGCTGCTTGACCGGCGTGTTGACCGATGCCATGCACTTCCTTGATGTTCAGGTGCAGACCGCGTTCCGCCAGTTCTTCACGCACGGTTTCATACGAGGGCAACAACGCGCTCAGGCGACCGATTTCACGTACCAAGGCCGGGCTTTTGCCTTCTTGAATGCCCAGCACGCCCAACTCCGGATACAACCCAGAGCCTTTTTTGCCTCGTCCTTTGCCGGTGCGTAGTGCCGGGCTAAAATACAGCGTCGTCACATAGATCATTAAGCCGCCCAACAAACGCACGCCACGTGAACGCATTTGTCCACGCCGAAATTTCCGCGGCGCTTCAACGGGGATCACTTTTTTTTAGCGTCGTCAGCGAACTCGGCAGGCTTGGTCGCTTGAGCCAATAACCCCGCAACGACGCGGTCAGCCATCTGCTCGAAGGCGTGATGGATTTCCTTTTCCAGGTTGGCGAACTCGGCTGGGTTCTGCCGCAACAATTGCAGCCACTCTTTGGGACGGGCCTGCAAGCGTTGCTGGATCTCGACGAGCACTGGTTCGAGCCCATTCAGCGCGGGGGCTTTCTTGCTTTCCATGCGGATCTCCATGATGTCCCGTCCTCCGTGCGGAAAATCGCTTCCATTCTGGCGTTTTCACAAGCAGCCAATGGTATCATCTGTGCCGGGTCAAATTGTGGTCGTAGTTGTTGCCGAATTAAGGGTGTATAGATTTTGAGGTAGCGAAGGGCGTATTGCCGAATTGTTGAGAATTTTGGAGGAGTAGCGTCGTCGGTTGGCGGCGAGTCGCCGGTCGCGTTGGTTGCCGAATTTGCGCCACGAATTTGGCTACGAGGGGTGCCAGACTAAATGGTGGTGGCAGTTGTTGCCGAATTAGCGCGACGAATTTGGCTGCGAAGTTCATGGAGCCGATCGTTATGGATTGGCAGGTGATTGTCCTTTGAATTGCTTGGCCTGGTGCTCGTTGAGCAAGCGTTCGAGCAAAGCAACGGCGTCGCGGAAGTCGTAGTCGAGCGTCATCGGCAGGTCGATGTTGTTGAGGTTTTTCTTGCAAGTGAAGCAATGGGCGAGGTTGTTGCGGGGGTTGACGGTGGCGCGCATTTCGCCGCAGTGGGGGCAAAGGAAGCGGAAGTAGCCTTCGCTCATCTTCGAGGGTGGCCCGTCGCGGCCGAGGGCGGCGATGGTGACGGGCATCGGCAGGTCGTTGCGAAGTCGGCGGAGCAGGTCGGGGTCAATCATGATTTTCTCCGAAGTTAGAAGTCGCCGAAGTCGGCATCCTTTTGCCAATGGGGTTGCATGAGGACGCGGTTGACGTTGTCGATGTCGATGGTTTTGTTGGCGGCGCGGACGGCTTCGATCATGCAGCCGACGCAGAGGTTGCGGGCCTTGCGCAGGACGCCGTCGGCGGAGCGGACGATGAGATCGACGGCGGGCTGGGTGAAGGTGTTGTGGCCAAGGCCGACGCGGTCGAGTTCACGCAAGATGAAGTCGCGCATGGCGTCGGGGCCCAGGCGTTTGGTGATGACGGAGTAGGTGACGCGGCTCTTGATGTCGTGGTTGACGCCGAGGTCGAGATTGGCGAGCAGGCTGGGCCGGCCGATAAGGACGAGGTTGTGATTCTTGGGGAAGTCCTCGAAGAGCAGCCGAAGCTTGCGGAGATTGCCGAGGTCCATGAGGTGGGCGTCGTCGAGGATGGTGGTGAGCGTCTTGCCGGCGTGATTGAGGTTGAAGGCTTGTTCGATGAGCCGGCGTTCGCACTGGAAGGCGGAGTGGTCGAACTCGATACGAAAAGCATCGCACAGGATTTTTACCGTGTTGGTGTAGGTGTGCAAGGTGCGTGCGACGGTGGCGATGATGCCGTGGTTTTTGTAGCGGTAGTGCCAGGTCTGGATGGTGCGCCAGGTGAACTGGCGCGAGTGCCCCTCCTCGTCGAGGAAGGTCATGGCGGCGACGTTCTTGATGCGTTGGTCGCGGGTTTTTCCCTGGACGGTGTCGATGGCGCCCAGGACGCGCATCTTCAAATAGACCGAAGGTTGCTTCATGAAGGTTCTCCGTGGGTTGGCGGAATCGGTGGATGAAGGAGATTGAAGCAAAAGCGTGTTCGACTCACCACGACATCTTGCGTTGTCGGCCATTGACGTCGACTTCGCGTCGGCCGGCGGTGTCGAAGCGCGCTGAGAATTCGGTCAAGATCCGTCTCGCCTCCCCGCAAGAGAGGGGCCGGTGGTGAGGGCGCATTACTCCCTTTGGGAAACGGACTGGGGGGTAGGACGGAACGACTTACACGAAGAAGGTCCGCATGGTCTGTTGGAATTCGGCGATCGGACAGTGGGCGTCGGGAAAGGCGGCTTGGAGATGTGCAAGAACTTGCGTCGCCGGTCGGCGCGAGTCGGCGGGTTGATCGAGCGGCGGGCAACAAGCCGACAGTGCCGTGCGGAGCTTGCTTTGGCCCAGGTCGAACCGTTTCCAGATGCGTTGCCAGGTCCGGTCACTTCGCCGGCAGTCGGCGACGAAGCGGCTTGCCGCGGCGATGCTGCCGGCGACGGCGCGTTGCAGGAATCTCCACACAGCATGGGCGGTCAGGCTCAGCCGCCGGATTTTGTCGGCGTTCCAGACGCTGAAGGTCCGACCGCAGCCGCGTCGCCGATGGCGGTTGCTGCAAAAGACCCGCCGAGCGCGGATCGTCTTGCGTTGGGAGTCCGTCTCGTCGTAGCCGCGCAGAAAGCCGTGGCGAATCAGCGTGCCAACCGCTTTGCAATGCGGACACGGCATCTGCTTGAGTCGTTCCGCAAGCGGGCTCCATTCCTGCTCGCTACGGCAAAACCAGCGCTGCTCGCCCACGTTCGCCCGATGCCCCGCGAAAATCGCTAATCATACGAACGCGGAGAGGTGCGGGGTAGAGGCGGGGTACGATTTACGAATCCTTGAGCGGGGTGCGGGGTAGTGCCATTGCCACATTCCCCGTGTAATAAACATCCCTCACTCGGATGAGAATTCGGCAATATTCGCCCAAAAATGCGACCAGAGCGAGGTAAAGGACAGGTATCATCTTTCGAGATTCGCATCACCCCTTTTTGGGCATGGACCCATGCGGATCTCCATGATGTCCCGTCCTCCGTGCGGAAAATCGCTTCCATTCTGGCGTTTTCACAAGCAGCCAATGGTATCATCTTTCGAGATTCGCATCACCCCTTTTTGGGCATGGACCCTCGCATCTCGGCCATCAGTTGCATCACGGTGAGTCCGCAGCGTGCCCGACTCAACTTCTACTTTGATCTGTTGCCCGACAACACCAATGCGACGGCTGAACATGTGGTGGCGTTTTTGAAACAACTGAAGGCGCAGTTGGGCGCGTTCACGGTGATTTGGGATGGGTCGAATATTCACAGCAAGGCCAAGCTGGTGAAACAATACTTGGCGGAGCAGCCGGATATTGTGGCGGAAACGTTGCCGGGTTATGCACCGGAGTTGAATCCCGATGAAGGAGTGTGGGGTTGGACCAAGTATGGAAGGCTCGCTAATCTGGCGGCGGCGCATACCGTGGAACTTCGGGAACGCCTCACGAAGGAGTTGTCGACGCTGCGTGAAGATCATCACTGGCTCGACTCCTTCATCCGCGAGGCGTTCATAAGTTCCACAGCGTAGCACCAACTGGCATTAACGGCGCAGGGAGCGGTAACACACGCAGAGCGATTTGTCAAACATAACATGGCGCGGCTTTCAGCTGGATTTGACACTACCACGATTTTTCGCCGCAACGGGCGATCGCGCATCCAGATTAACCGATGTTTTTTCGAGATGCGATGTGCGTTGCGCGGGGCCGAAAAATAAGGGTGTAGCCAGATTCTCTGGGGGTCTCTCACCCCCGCTCGTGGGTATGTGCCCTTGAAACATCCAGATTTCCTCGGTTTTTGGCAAATCGAGCTACCCACGGCAGATGGGTATGTGCCCACCTTCTTGGGTCGGTGCCCCCCAGAAAAGCTCGTTGCACCCAAAAAAAACGGCGGCGCGGATTTTCCACTCGCATTCCGCCACCTCCTGCTGTAGACTAAATCCATCCGCTACGCGTTCCACTTTCAGGGGGGATTCCATGACACGTCAATCATTCTGCGGTTCGCCCGAGCATGCGGTCAGTCGGCGTGGCTTTCTCACGTCGCTGGCAGCCATCACGGGCACGGCGGCGTTTGCTGACATGACCGGCATTCAGGTGCTCGGCTCCAGGGCGCTGGCTCAGGAATTGCGCTCGCAGCAGAAACGCATCATCATGCTTTGGCTTGCCGGCGGGGCCAGCCAGATGGAAACCTTCGATCCGAAGCCCGGCGTTCCCACCGGTGGACCGTTTCAGTCGATCCAGACCTCGTCCACCGGCGTTCGCATCTCCGAATTGATGCCATGCATGGCGCGACGGCTCAAGGACACCTGCATCATCCGCTCGCTCAACACGCGTAATGCCGATCATGGCTCGGCGGCCAAGATCATGATGCGTGGCCGGATGGGGGAGCCGTCGGTCGATTATCCCGATCTCGGCGCGGTCTTGGCGCGCGAGATGGGGCAGGAAGGCAGCCAGGTTCCCGATTACGTTTCGTTCTACACCGCCACCGAGGGCCGCAATATGGCCCCCGGACACGCCGGCTTCCTCGGCGCTCGCTACGGCTCGATGGACCTGACCACCTCGATGGTCCCCGAGAACATTCGCCGCATCGGCGTCAGCGACCAGGATCATCGCGAACGGGCCGAATTGCGCAATCAGCTCAGCGGCAATTTCGAGCGAGGCCGAACCTCCGCGGCGCTGGACAGCCATCATCAGGCCTATGCCCGAGTGTCCGGCATCATGGCGAACGAACGGCTCTTCGACATCACGCAGGAGCCGCAACGGGTTCGCGACCGCTACGGCCCAACGCTGTTTGGCCGGCAGGCGCTGGCGGCACGTCGGTTATGCGAGGCGGGAGTGCCGTTCGTCCGCGTCGGCCGGGCCTGGTGGGACAGCCATGCCCAGAATTTCGAATCGCATCAGGAAATGGTCCCGGAGCTGGATCACGTCATGGCGACGCTGCTCGACGATCTCGAAGACCGCGGCTTGTTACGCAACACACTGGTCATCACGCTCGCGGAGTTCGGCCGCACGCCGAGCATCAACTCGTCGCTGGGCCGCGACCACTTCGCGTCGGCATGGAGCAGCACATTGTCGGGTTGCGGCGTGCGTGGCGGCACCGTCTATGGCCGCAGCGATGAGTCAGGCAATCGCGTCGCGGAAGGAGAAGTCAATGCTGCCCGGCTGTTCGCGACCATCTATCGGGCGCTCGGCATCAACCACCACAAGAATTATTACCTCGGCGCTCGCCCGATCCCGCTGACCGATCCCGGCACCGAGCCGATCCGCGAAGTGTTGGCGTGATCCGCGTCCCCGTTTAGCGATCGCGCCGCGCCATGGGGCGGCGCGAACGCTAAACAGATACCCCCGAGGTTCCCACCATGCCTGCCCCCAATCCTCGCAACCTCCGCACCGTGCGCGAGATCGCTCGCCGCGATATTTTGTTCTCCGTCGCGCGGGTGCCGCACACATCGCGCCTGATTGTCGCCAGCAACGACAACAAGGTTTACGAACTCGACGCGAGCCAGGCGAACCCGACGCCGCGCCAGCTCGCTGATCATGGCCGCTACGTCAACGCAGTGCGCCTGGCGGGCAATACCGTCATCTCCGGCGGTTACGACAATCGCCTGATTTTCTGGGATCTGAAAAACAATCGCTCGATTCGCACCATCGACAGCGCTCACGGCAGGCAAATCCGCCAACTCACCGTTTCTCCAGATCGGACCAAGCTCGCCAGCGTCGCGGATGATATGAAGTGCAAGCTGTGGAACATCCGCACCGGCGAAATGATCCGTGAATTGCGCGGGCATGAAGAACGCACGCCGACCAACTTCGGCTCCATGCTCTATTGCTGCGCGTTCTCCAACGACGGCACGAAATTGGCCACTGGTGATCGCGTGGGCCGAGTTTGCATCTGGAATGTCGCGAACGGCAAACGGCTTTCGACCATCGAAGTCCCATCGCTTTACACATGGGACGGCGTGCAGCGCATCCGTTCGATCGGCGGCATCCGCTCGCTGGCCTTCTCGCCGGACGGTACGCTGATCGCTGTCGGCGGCATCGGGCAGATTGGCAACGTGGACGGTTTGGCCGGCCCGGCCCGTGTCGAAATCCACAATTGGGCCCGCCGCGAACGTATCCACGAGTTCCAGGGTAACCAGCAAGCCCTCGTCAACCGACTCATCTGGCATCCCGACAACGCCTGGCTGTGCGGCACGGGCGGCGGCGGCAACGGCTTCGTCTTCTTCTACAACACGCAAAACCGCTCCATGATCCACCAGGCGAATCTGCCCATGCACACCCACGATTCCGTCTTCAGCGAGGACCGCACCACGCTCTATCACGTCGGCCATCAAAAGATCGTCGTGCAGGAAATGCGCGGTTGATATAATTCCATTGCCCGCTTGCCGTTTAGCGCTCGCAGCATCCGGGCGAGAGCCGAAGCGAGGTGCAGCGATGGAACATCCTCATGAGCGAGAAGAATACCCAAGTCGATGCGAACCCCAACGCCAACGGTCATTTTCTCGCCGACCTGGAGCGGCGCGTGCAGATTCTCGAAGCGAGGATGGCACTTCTGCCCGACAGCCAGGAGATGGAGGAGCGCGTCACCGAGCGCATTAAGGCAAGCATGCCGCCGCCGATGGATCCGACGCAATCGCCGGGCTTGAGGGATATCGAGATTCCGATTCCCAGCGTGCAGAGCGTTGTCGCCGCCGCCAAGACAGGCTGGGCGGTTTTTGAGATCCTGCGCGAAATGAAGCTGGCTTTCTGGACGCTCTTCGATAGGCGTTACCACATGGCCTGGATCACGCGCCTCGTCACGCTTGCGCTCCTGATCATGATCCTGACATCCGATTATTGGTTCCCGTTTGCGACCTACGAAAACATCGCCAGCCGCTTCTGGGCGAAGCTGGTCAACGTGTTTCTCGGCTTGATCATGTTTGTCGTATTGAGTGTCGAAATGCGCCGCTACAAGGAGTGGCGCAGGGGGCAGCCTGGGAATCGGTCATGATTCGCCTCGGTGTTAATATCGATCATGTCGCCACCGTCCGACAAGCGCGTCGCGCCTCGGAGCCCGATCCGGTGCATGCCGCCACGCTCGCGCTTTTGGGCGGCGCGGATGGCATCACCATCCACCTGCGCGAAGACCGCCGGCACATCCAGGACCGCGACGTTCGGCTCCTGCGCCAGGTCGTCGCCAATCTGCTCAACCTCGAATTGTCGGTCGCGGCCGAGATCGTCAACATTGCCTGCGAGGTAAAGCCCGATCAGGCCACGCTGGTGCCGGAACGCCGCGAGGAACTGACGACCGAGGGCGGGCTCGACGTCGTGGCGCATCAGGCCGCCGTCGGCAAGGCGATGGAGAATTTGCACAAGACGGGTATCGCGGTCGCGCTCTTCATCGATCCGGACCTTCGGCAAATCGAGATCGCCAAGATTCTCGGCGCCCGGGCCGTCGAGATCCAAACCGCCCGCTATTCCGAAGCAAAAACCCACGCCGATCGGCAACGCGAGCTCAACGCGCTGCAGGAAGCAACCGATTTCGCCAAGCAGCAGGGCCTGAACGTGCACATGGGGCACGGGCTCAACTACCAAAATGTCCAGGACATAGCCCAGATTCCCGGAGTCGAGGAATTGAACATCGGCCATAGTATTATTTCAAGAGCGGTGTTGATTGGGATGGAGCGGGCGGTGCGCGAGATGAAGGATGCGATCCGCGAGGCGCTGGCGTAGCACTCGCGAAAGCCAAAGGCCGGAGGAATGACCTCCGGCCTTTGGCGTTTTCGGAGAGCGCTTACGGGCGATAATAGCTTTCGGTGTAGTAACCGCGCGGACGGAAGATGCCGAAGCCATAATAGCTGCGCGTGGTGTAAACACCGGGCGCCGGAGCGGCGTAGGTGACAACGGGCGCAGAATAGGTGACGACGGGTGCAGAATACGTCACGACGGGTGCAGAATACGTCACGACGGGCGCCGGGGCTGAATAGGTGACCACGGGCGGCGCTGAATACGTCGTCACGGGAACCGAATAGCTGACGACGGGCGGCGCCGAATAGGTCACGACCGGCGGCGAGGAATACGTGACTACCGGTGGGGCCGAATAGTTAACTGGCGGGTAATACGACTGCGTGACAACGGCCGGCGGCGGGTAGTAGGCGGGCCGGCCGACGATTACCACCTGCGCCTGCGAGGCGAGGGGCAGCATCGTGTAGGCGGCCAAAGCCAGACCTAGGATTGCCATGATACGTCGCATGAGGTTTCTCCTTGTTAGGGAATTCTGACGACAGCTATTCGCTGTCATTGTATGAATGCCGTCAATGGCGGATGATTACTTTTCATATACGTTTGAGCCGGCGCATTTCGCTTTCGCGCATCAGGCGGCGGCGCGACTGGGCCGTGGCTTCGAAGAGGTGATCGTAGAAATCTCGGTGCGTTTCCGTCAGCGTCTTGCCGCGCCGCTGCATGACGCGGGCAGCGGTCGCGAATACTTTGCGCAGATCCCACACCTCGCGCAGATCCCCCTGTTGCACCTGGCAGAACGACGGCATCACCTGAGGCGGAAATGTTCCGGAAGGCAGCACGTTGGCGAAGGCGCCGATCGTCGAGCCGGTGTTGAGCAAAGCCGACAGCCCGGTTTTGCTGTGATCGCCGATGTACGAGCCGATCTTGGTCTTGCCCGTGGCGATGCGTTGGCCGTTGACGTTGACGCGGATCATGTCGTAATCGTTGCGCAGATCGCTGGTCTGGGTGGCGGCGGCAAGATTGACCCATTCGCCGAGATAGGAATGGCCGAGGAAGCCATCGTGATACTTGTTGCTAAAGCCCTGCACAATGCTCGCCTCGACCTCGCCGCCGATTCGGCAACACGGCCCGATGCTGCTGCCGGCGCGCAGCTTGCCGCCGACAATCCAGCTATCACGGCCGACGTAGCAAGGCCCTTCGAGCCGGGTGAAGGCATGCACGATCGCGCCGCGGTCGATGAGCACCGGCCCGCCGCGCGTGTCGGCATAGACGAACGGCTCGATGGTCGCGTCCTCCGCGACGATTAGCATCTCAGCAGGCCCCGCAACGGCAACTTGAGCCGGCAATGGCCGCACGGCGTGGGCGGCCCGGAACCACCCTCCATCGTGGATCAGCGCTGTGCCGTTGTGATCAACCAGATCCCACAAATAATCGAGCATCGCCCCGCTGACCCCCCGCTGCGGCAAGCGGTCCTTCCACGCGCCGAGCCAGGCGTCCAGCTCCGCGATGCTCGGCGCTTCGCCAGCCGGCAGGACAGCGTAGGCGATTTGTCCGTTCATCGTGCCAACGTGCGGCGAACTCGCATCGATGCGCTCGACAGGCGCCGGCAACCAACGGCCATTCAGCCATACCGTCGCCCGGTCGCGCAGCCAATCAGCGTCATTGACCGGCTCACTCTCATGATCGAGCTTCCACATTTCGACGAGTTCACGCCGCATCCAGAAACCGACATCCTCGGCGCCAAACTGCCGGCATTGGCGTTCAAACAGCCGCTCTGCTCCACACCAAAGCGCGAAGGCGGGGCGCGTCAACGTGATCGGCTCGAGCCAGGCTGTCTGGGAATCTTCGTAGATACAAATTCGCATAGCGTTCTCAGTTCCCCCTTCTCCCTCCGGGAAAGGGGCCGGGGGTGAGGCAAGTTAGGCCCCATCGACGATTCTCGCCCTCACCCCCGGCCCCTCTCCCGGAGGGAGAGGGGAGAGATCACTCCACGGTGACGCTCTTCGCCAGGTTGCGTGGCTTGTCGATGTCGCAGCCGCGCAAGAAAGCGATGTGGTAGGCCAAAAGTTGCAGCGGGATCGCCGTCACCAAGGGCTGCAGATACTCCGGCACGCTCGGCACATGGATAATGTCATCGGCCTTGGCCTGGACGCGAGCGTCGTCTTCGCAGGCGATGGCGATGATGGGGCCGCCGCGGGCCTTGATTTCTTCGAGGTTGCTCATCACCTTGTCGTACACCGCGCCGTGCGGGATCAGGAACACCGACGGCGTGTATTCATCGACCAAAGCGATCGGGCCGTGCTTCATTTCGGCGGCGGGATAGCCTTCCGCGTGGATGTAGCTGATTTCCTTGAGCTTGAGCGCTCCTTCCAGCGCCATCGGGAACAGGTATTGCCGGCCCAGGTAGAGCATGTTGGTCGCGAGGTGATATTTGCGGGCGATCTCGGCGACCTGATCGTGGCACTTCAGCGTCTCGCGCAGGATGTCGGGCATCGCTTGCAGTTCGGCCAGAATGCGTCCGCCGGCCTGATACGATAAATGCCTCATGCGGCCAAAATAAACCGCTAATAATGTCAAGACGGCTACCTGGGCGGTGAAAGCCTTGGTGCTGGCGACGCCGATCTCCGGGCCGGCGTGCAGGTAGATGCCTCCGCCGACTTCACGGGCGATGCTGCTGCCGACGACATTGCAGAGGCCGAGCGTGCGTTGTCCCTTGCGTTTCGATTCGCGCAGGGCGGCCAGGGTGTCGGCGGTCTCGCCCGATTGCGTGATGCCGACGATGATCGTGTTCTTTTCGATGGGCGGATTGCGGTAACGGAATTCCGAAGCGTACTCGACTTCGACCGGCATGCGGGCGAACTGCTCGAAGAGGTGCTCGCCGATGAGGGCCGCGTGATAGCTGGTGCCGCAGGCAGTCATGATGATGCGATCGGTCTGCCGGAGTTCCTGGGGGTCGAGATTGAGCCCGCCGAAATGGGCGGAGGCTTCGCCCACATCAAGCCGGCCCGCCATGGCCCGTTCGATCACTTCCGGTTGCTCGAAAATCTCCTTGAGCATGTGGTGCTCGAATGTCCCCTTGTCCGAATCGTTCAGTTCCAGCTCGAGCGCATGCACCTCCGCGCTCATGGACGAATTATTGGCATCGAGAATCTCGTAAGCGTCCGGCGTCAGCACGCACATCTGATGATCGTCGAGATAGACCACGCGCTGGGCGAGGCCGACCAGGGCGCTGGCGTCGCTGGCGAGGAACATCTCTCGATCCCCAAGGCCGACAACGAGAGGGCTGCCGAGGCGTGCGCCGACGAGAACATTGGGGAAGCGCGGACTGACCACCGCGAGGCCATAGGTTCCCTTCAGAAGCACGAGGGCCTTGCGGACGGCGGCGGCAAGATCGTCCACCAGGAGCGACGCGATCAGGTGGGCGATGACTTCGGTATCCGTTTGGCTGTGGAACCGGAAGCCCTGCTGTTGCAATTGACGCTTGATGGGATCGTAGTTTTCGATGACGCCGTTATGGACGACGGCGACCGCGCCGTCGCCGCCGAGATGGGGGTGGGCGTTGGCCTCGGTGACGTTGCCGTGCGTCGCCCAGCGGGTATGGCAGATGCCCAAATTTCCGGCGAGCGGATGCGGTTCGATCAATTTGCGCAGGTCGGCAACGCGGCCGACGGACTTTTTAATCAGGAGCTTGCCGTTGACGGTTGCCAGCCCCGCGCTATCGTAACCGCGATACTCAAGCCGCGAAAGCCCTTCTAGTAAAATGGGTTGCGCCTCGCGCCGCCCGGTAAATCCCACGATACCGCACATGGCGTTTTCCTCCGCACATTGAATCTACCCAGCTTACCAGATAAGTATATGCCGCGTTTGAAGCCGCTGTAAAGGGAGTAGGAAGATTTCCTACGGCCGCGCGGACTCTTGCGCTGGCCGCGCGCCGGCGGCCGGGAAGCGAACGCGCAAGCGAGCGCCCTTGAGCGGCTCCGAATCGATTTCGAGAGTCGCTCCGTGATGTTCGAGGATCATCTGTACAAACGACAAGCCCAGGCCCATGCCAGCGCTCAAGCCAGCGTAGAGCGCGTTGTTGCGTTTGGTCGAGAAATTTGGCTCCGTGCAATGATCGCGCGTTTCCTGCGTCATGCCGATGCCGTTGTCTTCCACCTCAATGACGGGGTGTCCGCCGATCAGCGCCGTGCGGATGACCACGCGGCCCTTCCAGCCGGCGGCGGCGATCAGCGCCTGACGTTGCGCTTCATCAAGCGGCCCATGTCCTTCGACGCCTTCCGGCCGCGCTTGCTTGCGCAGGTAATTACGCATCTCCCCGATTGCGTCCCGGGCGTTAAATAGAAAATTCTCCAGCATTTGCTGCAAGTGCGAGCGGTCGCCGCTGACGTGGATCGGCGTCAGTTCGGTGGCTGCCCTCACCCCGTGCCCCTCTCCCTGAGGTAGAGGGGTCGCATGGTACAGATCGAGCTCCACGACCATCTTCCACTTGGTCTCGGCCTGCTCGGCCCAGGTCTTGTGCAAGTCCTGAGCCAGCGCGTTTAGATCGATGCGCACGCGCTCGAACTTGTGCGGATCGCGCTGCACCGTCTGCAAGATTTCCTGCAAACGCTCGGTGACGGTGCCAAGCGTCTGTTGAATTTCCCGGAGCATGCCTGCCTTGTCTTGAGTGGCGGGTTCTTCCTCCAGGCAGCGGCGCAGCAAGTCATTGGGGCGCACGAGCAAGTTCTTGATGTTGTGGGCATACGATTTCGCCATGATGCCGATCGAGTGAAACATCTGCGACTTGAGCTCAAGCTGCTTGCGCTCGGCCTCCTCTTGCTTGCGTTCGGCTTCCTGGCGGCGCAATTCTTCCTCGAGGTGCTTTTGCCGCGATTCCTGAATTTGCTGTTCGGTTTGCAGGCGCTGGCGTTCGCGGGCGTCCTGGCGGCGCTGCATCAGCAACATCCACAAGAGGGCGACGAAGGCGAAGACGAGCACCCACAGGTTGGTGAGCCGGCGCTTGGCGTCATCCTCGCGTTCGTGAAATTGCTTTTGCAGATAGGCGTGCAGCTGATACTGCACGTAGATCTTGGCCCCCTCGTCGCGGGAGATCTGGTAGTCCGTTAGCTCACGATACTGGTTCGGATGGCGCGGGCTCTCGGAGTCCCAGACGATCGGCTCGAAATCGAGCGAGGGATCGTATTTCTTTTTGAGGGCGTCGTCGAAGCGCACTTCCACGCGATAAATGATCGGAAATAAGGGGAGTTGGCCGGCGTAGATCTTCGTCGGCGGCACGCACAGCGCCGCGAGGAATTGCTGAATCTCCTCGCGCTTCTGTTTATGCTCGGCGCGGATGCGCGCGGCCGATCCCGGATCGGCTCGCAAATCGGCGCTACTCTCCGCAGCGTGGTCGAAGAAATCCTTGAGCATTTCTGGCAAGCTGCTTGAGCCGACGCGCGCTTCGCGCACCCATTCCTGGATCGCTTGCTCGTCGTAGAGCGATTCGCCCTGCCGCCAATAGTAGATCGGCTCGCGCAGGAAGTAGAGGGCGATGGCGGCCAACAGGAGCGGCACGAGCACGGGCCAGGCCTGTAGAATCCGACGCCGCCAGGAGGGCTCAGGGGTCACGGCTGGCGATCCTCAAGGGGATTGGTTGTAAAGAGCATCATGCGAATCGAGGAGCTGCCAGCTGCCGCCGCTCGCCGGCGGCTGCACAAACCAAACGCTGATCTTGCTCGTCATATCGACGCGCTCGTCCGTGAAATTCGGCTTGACCCAAACGATGTGCTCGCCGGTGTGGCTTTGGCGATTGCCGTCCGCGTCAAAGAGCGGCTGGCGATTGGCAAAGGAATGGACCTCGGCATTGCAGACGCGGGCGTTTTCCTGGCCGATCTTCTCCGGCGGCGGATGATACCAGCAAGTCGATTGCAGCCGGCGTCGCACCTGATGCGGATCGTCGAGCAAGTTGCCCCCATCGCCGACCGCGTAGAGCAACGCCTCGAAAACATCGCGATACAGGAGGACATCATGCGTCCCGCTCGTGCTGCGATGCGGGAAGGTTTGATTGGATTCGGGGCGGTCGTCCTTGGTCCACGTGAACCCAGCGGCTGGATCGATCGGATTGCGGTGCGCGAAGAAAACCAGCGAATAAGGCAAATCGAGGATGTTCCAGGTCACGTCGCGATCGCGATAGACGGAGTGGAACGAGATCGCGTCGCCGTTGAGGACGACGAGATTGCGCGCGTCCAGCGGCGAGCGCTGGCGCAGATTGATGAGGAAGCGGCGCATGCGCACCGTTTGCGTCGGCAGCACCAGGATGGAATGCGGCGCCACCCCGCCAGGCCGGGCCAGGAAGATGCCCACGGCGTACTGCTCCTGCTGCGACGGATGATAGAACCCGCCGACGCCGAAGCTGATCGGCCCTTCGTGGAAGAATTTACCCTGCGGATTTCTCTCCAGAAATTTCTGCTCGAACAGCTCGGTCATGTCCTGCGAGTAGCGCTCATCCAGCCAGGTGACGGCGTGCATGGCGTCGACGGGAGGCGGGGCATCGGCATTCTTGTACACCCACAAGTTCTGCGCCCACGCTTTCTCCGCGTCGGGATAGTGCCGATGCTCGACAAATTTCAAGAGCGCATCGACCATCTTTTGATTGGTGAACGAGAAGCGAAACGTGCGGCCCTTGTACACGTCAATCAGCGAATTCCCCTTCTTGGTTTTCTCGGCAGTCGCGGTCGTGATCAGCAGCACCGGCGAAGCTTCTTCGGCATCCGGATAAGTTTCTTGCAGACGGCGCGCGAGCTTGACGGCGCGTTCGCTCGTGCCGCCGCCGACGATGGCAAGCGGCTGGCGCGGCCGTTCGCGCAATTTTCGCACCCACGACCCGGCATCGTGCTCGCCGCTGATCTTGTACCAACGCAGCCGCAACTTTTGCGCGGGATTGTTCGTAAAGCTGAAAACAACCTCCGGCACATCGGCGGTCAGCGGGGGAAAGGCGTCGTCAAGCGAGAGTTTGACAGCGGGCAGTCCAGGATTGATCTTCGGCCAATCCATTTCCATGAGTTGCAAAGCGGTGACGAGCCGGCCCCAATCATCGATGCCGGTGGCCGGCTCGATGAAGGCGATTTCCTGATCGCTGCCTTCGAGCGGCTTGACGTTGGAATCATTCGTGTTGCCCCAACCGCCCAGCCAGAGCGCGGTCTGATAGATCGCAGCGCCGAGGATGACGAAGAGAATCGCGGTCAGGGCCCAGCGGAATAGACGCATGCATCACAATCCTTCCGGATCAAGCTGAGCTGGTTTTCGTCCAGCACGAACCGCAGCGCCATGGCTACACCCCAGCCGCTTGTTTGGCGGCGAGCCGGCGGCGCAACTCCGTCAGCTCCGGCCCCCGTGTCGCCGCCGCTCGTTGCCGGTCCATCTCGGTCTCACACGTCGCGATATAGGTCTCCACTTCCGCGGTATTTTCGAGATAAAAGACGAGCAGCTTATGGACGAGAACCAACGGCAGCGTCGGGAAAATCTCGCATAAGTCCTCGGCGGAATAACCCTCGTTGTAGTAATACGCGATGTCTTGCAAACCGATGCGATGGCCGGCAAGGTGGATAAAGCCGTCGGCGTCCTGAACAAGGAAATCGGGTAGAATCATGACGCTCCTCAGGAACTCGTTTTTTCAATAAGTCATTTCGCCGCGGCAGAATCCTCTTGACCAATTCTGCCGCATCCGCGCCGGGATTGGCAGAGTCGCTCCCACTGACCTCGATTTCATTCACTCTTTTTCCTCGGCTTCACCACGCGTTGTTCCCAGCGGCTTTTTCTTCGGTTTTCGCTTCTCCTTCGGCTTTGCTAAACTCGCCGCGCTCATCTCGGCCACAATGGTCAGCTGGCCCTTTTGATCTCGCCCGTGAAGCACGGGGTTTGGAACAAATCTCTTCGCATGCGAGTAGAACCATTCCTTGAGCTCTGGAAATCCGCATTGCTCCGTCCAGAAGGATGTGTCCAAGGACCAGAGGTGCCCATGGCGAGAATAATAGATTGCAACCCTGTTAATCTTCGGAAAAGAAATAATTTGGTGCGTATCGCCTGGGTAATGGTTGGCAAGCAGGTAATAGCCGAGAAGTTGGTCGAAGGAGTCGGTATTGTGGATGTCTTTGCTCACCGTCTTGAAATCCACAAGCATGTCGCCTGTGATTAAATCCCCGTCTGCTCCACCCACATGGTTGGAGGCTGGGAAGGTCGGGTTAAGCAGTATTTCGGACCGGACCAACTCGTGCCAGGGAATGATTGCCAGCAAGTCCAGTAGCTCGGCGACACTCTCGGAATCCACGTTGTCGTAATGGGAGGGCAGGTATAGCGCGCGAAACACTGAATCAAGTTTGGCTAGCCTCACTGTGTAGCTCGCCAACGATTCCATGTCAGCGCGGCTCGGGTTTTTGTTGCCAATATGGGCTCTCCATAATTCCCGAGCGTGGGTAAGTGTTGTAGCTGCCTTCACCTCAATTTCTGTAGGATTGCCGCCCGACAAATTCGCTCTCTTGATGAGACGCGGAGCGTTCTCCGCAATCCATTGACCGTGTTCATTTGCGAGATGCGGAGCGCGGCGTTCGAGTTCAAAGCGCATGAGGTAATCGAAGGCAGTGCCAATTGCCGTAGGGTGGTCTTTGGCTCGATATGCGACCTTTATGGGCGCGCCAATCTTCCGAGGCGGCGGTGGACGAAATGGCTTCAACTTGGCTTTTACATCGGGCATCGCGAGGAAGCTCGTCAGGCTCATGTTGAAGACTCCAGAGGAATGTCAAGCTCAGCACTGCATGCAGATGTTCCGCGCGGAACACGGATGCTCTGACGAAAACAGCGCCTACCTCTCTCCCCCGCGTTCGTGGGTACGTGCCCAGGAATCGCGGAAAATCCAGGGCTTTTCGCAATTCGAGCTACCCACGGCTGTTGGGTACGTGGGTAGCTGCACGGCACTCAATCCACATAAATGAACTCATTCAAACACATCAGCACCTGGCAGAAATCCGCCAACGCAGACTCGCGGCGCTGGTTCTCCGGATAGGTCGCCATCTGTGTCCGGATGAAACGCGACCCCGTCGGCCAATTCATCGCGGTCGGGCTGGCGGGCGACGGCGATCTGGTAGCCGGTGCGGACCGCGTCCTCCAGCGACGTGGTCGGATTGGGAGCGATGCGCCGGGCGAAACCCTTAGCGGCTTGCCGGACTTGCGGGTTGTTGAGCATGTGCAGAGCTTGCGGCGCGATCGTCGTGGTCGGACGCTCGGCCATGCCGCTCAAGGCTTCCGGGGCGTCGAAGATCACCATCATCGGCATCAGTTTCGAGCGTTTGACCGTGAAGTAAATGCTGCGGCGTTTGCTCTTTTCATCGAGCGTGCCGGGGCCGAACATCTTCGGATCGAGTTCGCCGCTGACGCTGAGGATGGCGTCGCGGATGATCTCGGCTTCGAGGCGGCGCGCCGGTTGCCGCCAGTAAAGCTTGTTGTCGCGGTCGAGCTTGACCTTGGCCTCGTCCACTAGCGTGCTTTCCTGATAGACGGCGCTGAGCATGATCTGCTTGTGGATGGCTTTCAATTTCCAGCCGCTTTTGATCAGTTCGTCGGCAAGGTGATCGAGCAATTCCGGATGCGTGGGCCGATCGCCGCGGATGCCGAAATCGCTCGGCGTGGCAACGATGCCGCGGCCCAGGTGATGCTGCCAGAGGCGATTGACGATGACGCGCGCCAACAGTCGGCCGGCGCCGTGATCGACATCGGTGAGCCAATCGGCGAACGCCCGGCGCCGATACGAGGTGCGCCATCCCGGCGGCGGCGCGGTCTGCCAGCGCTTCTGGGCATCGGGCGTCGGCATCAGCACTTGCAGAAAGCTCTGCTTTGCGGCGCCTTCCTTGTTGGCGGGATCGCCGCGGCGCAGGAAGTAGGTCTCGGGGAAGAAATCGTCCCCCTGCGTGAACAGCCGAACTGCCGGCAAGCCTTCGGTGGCGATGAGCATTTTCGGAATCGGCGGCGCTTGCTTGGCGTGCGCTTGAATCTGCTGATCGAGTTTTTTCGCTTCCGGATCGATCGTGCGATACCATTTGAGCAATTCCGCCTGCTGTTCCGGCTTGCGCTCCTCGACCGGAATCTTCAATACGGCGACGACGTTGGCCGGAATCTTCGCCTTGGCACCGGCGCCCTTCTCCCAATCCGCCAGCTTCGCAGGCAATTGTTCCCTGGCATTTTGCTCCGCTTTTTGCACCAGCTGTTGATGCGCCACGTCGAACGCCGCCTTCGCTTTGGCATGTTCCGTAGGCGCCGGCTTGACCTCGACCTCGCTGCGCACCGTCGTCGTGAACGTCGCCAGCATCCGATAATAATCGCGCTGCGGGATCGGGTCGTACTTGTGATCGTGGCAGCGAGCACAACCGACGGTCAGGCCGAGGAACGCGGTGCTGACAGTGTTGAGCTTGTCGTCCATCTCGTCGTAGCGGTGCTTCTCGACTTCGCTCTTGGTGATCTGCGTCGAATGAACGCCGGCCGCGAGGAAGCCGGTCGCCTTGACGGCGAGCGGATTGTTCGGCGCAAATTCATCGCCGGCGATCTGCCACTTGACGAAGGTGTCGAACGGCAAATCCTGGTTGAGCGCCTCGATGACGAAATCGCGATAGTGATACGCGGTCGGCCGATCGGTATCGTGCTCGAAACCGTGGCTCTCGGCAAAACGGGCCAGGTCAAGCCAGTGCCGACCCCAGCGTTCGCCGTAATGCGGACTGGCAAGCAGCTTGTCGATCACCTTCTCCCATGCCGCTTGGTGCGTAGCAGAATCGTTGACAAATGCTTGCACCTCTTCCGGCGTCGGCGGCAGGCCGATCAGGTCGAAATACGCCCGGCGAATTAACTGCTGCCGGCTCGCTGGCGAATTCGGCGTGATTTTGGCGTCCTCCAGCTTGGCCAGGATGAAGCGATCAATCGGCGTCTTGCACCAGGCGCCGTTCATGACCGCGGGCGGATCGGCCGTGACGAGCGGCTCGAACGCCCACCATTGCTTGGCGCTCGCCGGAAGTGTGCGCTCGGTCCACGATTTCCCCTTGAGCTTCGACGCCACCAGCGGATTGTCGTAAGGCGCCCCCAGATCGATCCATTCGACGATGCGCGCAATCGCCGCGTCGGGCAGCTTCACGCCATCGTGCGGCATGTGCGGTTCTTTGGCATGCGTGATGAGCTTGACGAGCTGGCTTTCCTTGCTTTTGCCGGGGACGACGGAGTTGCCGATCTGGCCGCCCTTGAGCAATCCTTCGCGGTCGCTGAGATCGAAATCGGATTCGATCTTCTTGCCGCCGTGACAGCGCAGGCACTTCGATTCGAAGATCGGCTTGACGTGCTTTTTGAAAAGGTCGAGCCCCTTGACCATCTTCTCAGCATGATCGGCGCCGACCGGTTCGGGGGGCCTTTTCGCGGGCTGCGCGAAGGTGGCCGAATTGATTCTCAGGAATGCCAGGCCAACGGCGAGCAACAGGAATTTTCTCATGTGTTTTAGGATAGCGGATCGGCATGCATGCGGTCAAAGGAATTCGCTTTTCCGCGTTGCATTTACGGTGCGAGGACGCCGTGATATAATGCGAAGGCAA
This sequence comes from uncultured Planctomycetota bacterium, assembly GCA_963767835.1. Taxonomy (GTDB): domain Bacteria; phylum Planctomycetota; class Planctomycetia; order Gemmatales; family Gemmataceae; genus SIAQ01. The sequence continues at coordinate 96,387 of CAVYFY010000029.1, read as the reverse complement.
AACGAGGAGACGACCATGATTGCCGTTCAGCGACGCAAGAAGGCGCCAAAGCAAGAGACTCCGCCGTTGGTGAACGGCGACCATCTCGACCAGAAGACGTTTCACGACCGCTACGAGGCCATGCCGCCGTACGTGCGTGCGGAGTTGATTGGAGGGATTGTCTTCATGTCGTCGCCGCTCAAACGCAAGCACGCGCGTTCGGATGTGCACTTAATTCAATGGATTTCGGGGTACGAGGACGCCACCCCAGGCACGGAGGCGCTGGCAAACGCGACAAACATTCTTGGCTCGGATAGCGAGCTGCAGCCGGACGGTTGCTTGTTCATCTTGCCCGAATGTGGCGGCCAAGTATGGGAGGATGAAAAAGGCTACGTCAATGGCGCGCCCGAATGGGTCGGCGAGGTCAGCGATAGCAGCGAATCCATTGATCTGGGTCGCAAGAAGCACGATTATGAAAAGGCCGGCGTCCGCGAATACATGGTAGCTGCCTTGCGAACGAAGCAACTGTTCTGGTTTGTCCGTCGCCGCGGGAAGTTCAAGGACCTTGCGCCGGACCGGACGGGATCCTGCGCTCCGAGGTGTTTCCCGGGCTTTGGCTCGATGCGGAGGCGTTCCTGAAACGCGACGGCAAGCGCGTGCTTGCGGTCCTGCACCAGGGGTTGGCATCGTCCGAGCATGCGGCGTTCGTCACGAAGCTGGCCGCCAAGCTGCGCTCATCTAAAGCGAAGGATTAGGCCTCCATGGCCCACGCCAACAGCGCCATCTGCGCGTGCATGCGGTTGCCGGCTTGGGGGAAGGCGACCGACTGCGGGCCGTCGAGCACCTCGTCGGTGATTTCCTCGCCGCGATGGGCCGGCAAGCAGTGCATCACCTTCACCCCCTTCGGCGCGGCTTTCAACAGCTCCGCGTTCACCTGGTACGCCTCGAAGTGCTTGCCTCGGGTCTTCGCTTCCCCTTCCTGGCCCATGCTCGCCCAGACATCGGTGTAAATCACATCCGCGTCGGCAACGGCCTTGACCGGATCGTCGGTTTCCTCGAGTCGGCCATTCACGTGCTCTTGATACGCCTTGAGGAAGGGCCGATCGAACCGATAGCTCGGCGGGGCGGCCAGGATGAAGCGCATGCCGACCTTGCCGCAAGCGACGGCGAGGGAGCGGGCGACGTTGTTGCCGTCGCCGACGAAGGCGATGGTTTTGCCTTCCAGATCGCCGCAGCATTCGCGCACGGTCAGGAGATCGCCGAGCGCCTGGCAGGGATGATAATAATCGGACAGGCCATTGATGACCGGCTTGCTCGACCAGCGAGCGAATTCGACGACGTTCTCGTGCTGGAAAGTGCGCAGGACGATGGCATCGACGTATTCGCAAATCGTGCGGGCGATGTCGGCTAGGCTCTCGCGCTTGCCCAGTCCCGCCTCCTTGCCGTTGAGGAAAACCGCCTGCCCGCCGAGTTGAGCCATGCCGGCCTGGAAGCTGACGCGCGTGCGCAGCGATGGCTTCTCGAAGATCATGCCGAGGACCTTGCCCGCCAGACGCAATTTGTGTTTGCCCTTGGCGTGGGCCTTCTTCAGGCGTGCCGCTTCTTTGAGCAGCTTGAGGATTTGCTCACCGTCCCAGTCGAGCAGGTCAATGAAATGCGGCATCACAGTTTCTCCGGTCCGAGTCATTGGCGGCAAGACATCGAGATAAGAATTCAAATGCGAATCACGAAAACACGAAAGTACGAAAACACGAAACCTGCGCGAGGGCTTGCTGGGAATTGCCAGGCGCTAATGTTAGGTGTTTCATCCTTTCGTGTTTTCGTGATTCGCATTTCTCATTACACTTTTTGCAACTGCAACACTTCGTCGATGATGTCGCAGCCGGCTTGCAGCGCGTCGTCGGGGAGGTTGAGCGCGGGCAAAAGGCGCAGCACATTGCCGTGCGTGCAATTGATGAGCAGCCGGCGCTTCAGGCATTCATCGACGATAGGCGTGCCGTCGATGGACAGCTCGATGCCGATCATCGTTCCCTTGATGCGAATTTGCTGAATCAAGGGCGAACGCTTTTGCAGCGCTTCGAAGCGGGCACGGAACGCGTCGGCAATGTGCGTGGCCCCCGGCAGCAGATCGTCTCCTTCAATCGTCTCGATGGCGGCGAGGGCGGCGGCGCAGGCAATCGGGTTGCCGCCGAAGGTTGCCGCGTGCGTGCCGGGAACCAGCTTCTCGGCAAACGGTTTCTTCGCCAATAGCCCGCCGCAAGCGATGCCGCCCGCCAGCGCTTTCGCCAGCGTGATCGCATCAGGCTCGACAGCAAAATTCTGGAAGGCGTACCAGGTCCCGGTACGACCCATGCCCGTCTGCACTTCGTCGAAGATCAGCATCAGGCCATGCTTGTCGCAAAGGGCCCGCAAACCCTCGAGATAGCCGGGCGGCGGAAGATTGACGCCCCCTTCGCCCTGGATCGGCTCGATCAGGATCGCGCAGGTCTCGGCATCGACGAGCCGGGTGGCCGCATCGAGATCGCCGAACGGGGCGTACTGGAACCCCGCCAGCATTGGCTCGACGCCCTTGTGATACTTCGGCTGAGCCGTCGCGCTCAATGCTCCATAAGTGCGGCCATGAAAACTGTTGAGCATCGTGATGATCTTGTAGCGCCCGTTCGGCTTGCCGTTGAGCCGGGCAAGTTTGATGGCCGCTTCGTTCGCTTCGGTGCCGCTGTTGCAGAAAAAGCATTGAGCGTCCAGGCCGCTGCGTTCGACGAGGGCCTTGGCGAGCAATCCTTGAGGCTCCATGTACCAGGTGTTCGGGGCGTGAATGAGCTTGCCGACCTGCTCGGCGCACCGCCTCCACCACGCGCGGCGGGCAATGGCCGAGCAGGTTGCAGCCCCAGCCCGGAAAGAAATCGAGATAGCGCGTCCCCTCGGCGTCCCAGACGTACGAACCCTCGCCGCGCACCAGGCACACCGGAAAGCGGCGGTAATTGCCGATGACGTATTTGGAGAAAATCTCAATGGTCTCGGCGGAGGTCATAATGCACCCGCAAGCCCCAGGATAAGCGCAGCGTTCCTGGGGGTTAAGAACCCGCGACCCCCAGCAACGCTGCGCTTATCCTGGGGCTTGCAATCACCGGACTATTTCTGTCCCCACGCCGTGGTGCGTATAGATTTCGAGCAAGAGCGAATGGCGGAGTCGGCCGTCGATGATGTGCGTCTTCTTGACGCCGGCGCGCAGACCTTCGAAGCACGCTTCTACCTTGGGGATCATGCCTTCCTCGATGATTTTCTGCTGGATCAATTCCTGGCAGCGCTGCACGTTCATGCTCGTGATGAGCGAATCGGGATTCTTGCGGTCGAGCAAGATGCCGGGCGTGTCGGTCATCAGCACCAGCTTTTCGGCTTGCATGCGGGCGGCGACGGCGGCGGCGGCGGTGTCGGCGTTGACGTTCAGCCAGCCGCCTTGTTCGTCCAAAGCCAGCGACGGAATGAGCGGAATGATCCCCGCCTCGCAGAAGTCGCCCAACAACTCGGCATCAATGCGCGTCACCGCGCCGACGCGCCCCAGGTCGATCGGTTGGCCGTCCGGGCCGGGCAGCATCAGTTTTTCGCCAAACAACAACGGCAATGAGCCGAGATGCGGTCCGATGGCGCGGCCCCCCAGCCGGCGAATTTGCTGTTCGAGGTCCGCATTGATCTCCTTGAGTAGCACGCGGACGACGATGGCCAAAGTTTCGTCATCGGTGTAACGCCGCCCCAGAACCTTGCGAGGCTTCAGCCCGGAGTCGGCCATCGCGCGGTCGATCGGCTTACCGCCGCCGTGCACGACGATGGGTCGCAAGCCGACGGTGGCCATGAAGATGATGTCTTGCAGCGTGGCCTGTAGCGCATCAGGCTCCTCCATCGCGCTGCCGCCGAGCTTGATGACGATGGTGCGATTGCGGAATTGCCGAATGTAGCCGAGCGCTTCGATGAGCGTTTCAGCTTTGCGTATGGCATCGTTCATTCGCGAACGCACCAACCTTCAGGCGAGCAGGTGCGAAACAAAAGATTAAGCGTAGTGAGTTGGTGGGAGGCGTCAAGGCGGGAATGATGAAATCTTCGTTTAGGCGGAAGGGCCGATCTTGGCGAGACGCGGTGGCGTGAAATGATTTTTCACGCAGGAAGTCCCTTGCGAGCAAAGCATTGCGTCGATTCGTTTCACGCCGACAACCACACCAACGCATTCTCGCGTTGCTATGGATTCCGAACACGTAGCAGACGGTTACTACGCATTCGCCGGGATTTGCTAGTTTCCCTTCGGAAGATGAAGCCAGCGACGAACCCTTGCGAGGACAGTTTCCATTTTGGGATCGGAGAACCAGAGCCTTCGGCTGACTCGCTCGTCGTTAAAGGATATCTCAGCACCCGGTTCGTCTTCGCCTTCCCACCATCCCCACGTTTCGCCCTCGACCTCCGTGCCGCGCCAACCCGACGCTGGTCCCGTTCCGAAGATCTCTTCCACTTCCGCTTTCGTCATCCCGTCTTGGATGCGGTCAAAATTCGCCTTCGTGACGCCGGGAGGGGGCGGCAGCATCGCCAGCGCGCCAAGGATCACGGCAACCGTGAGCGGCAGGACGGCAATCAGGGCCAAGCGTTTCTTCGTCATCATTCCCACGCTACCCGGCGCGCTCTGCCTCGTCAAGATGACCCTCGGCGCGCCAAGTCACCAGCGAAGCGTTCCAGGGCCGCGGCGAAATCGGCGTCCTCGACATCCCACAGAGAATGCCCCGTCTCATCCTCGGCAAGCATGCCAATGGTCGCGATCAATTGCCCAAAACGCATCTCCTGGCACCGATTCCGAACTTCGTCGAGTTGCCCCAGGATTCGATCAAAAACGGTCGGCGCATTGCTCGATCTGGTCGAAAGCGCCGCCGCCAGTCGAGCCGCGTGAGGCAGGTCAAGAAATGAACCGTTTGTAGTACAGATTGAACACGGATGGCAAGAACCTGGCATGCGCTCCGGGATTTTCATCCGTGTTCAATCTGTGTTCCATCCGTGGCTAAATCTTTGAATTAATGTCACGGCAAGCAGCCCGCGCTGCATCGGCCCGAACCTGGCGCACCTGGCGCATATGGTTCGAGCTGTGGGCCGAGCCAGCGGAACAACGCCGGCAGCATCTTCAAAGCCGTGATCCCATCGTGACGGCCGTCGGGTTCGAAGGCGACGGCGATGCCCAGGCCACGGAATTTGCAGTAGTAGAGGAAGCTATCGACCTGGGCGTCGATGTTGAATTCATCGCGGCCGCCGTAGCCGACGAACATCGATAGCTCGCCGTTGCGCAGGCCGGTCGAGAGGACCAGTTCGAGCGGATTGTTGGCGGCGATGTTGAGGAGCGCTTCATCCCCTTCGCCGAAGACGGGGCGGACAACATGGCCCATGCGGACTTTGGCGACGCCGCCGGCGAAGCTGGCGATGACTTCGTGCGGGCTGTCGAAGCCGGTGCGCCAGCCCCAACGGCGCGGGTCGAACTTGCGCGCGGGTTGCCGTCCACGTCGGCCCAGCGCAGATTGAGTGGCGGATGAATGCCGGCGACGATGCCGAACGCGTTGCGATGGCGGATGCCTTGATTGAACGCCGCGAAGCCTCCCATCGAGATGCCGGCCAGCACGTGGGCATTGCGTTCGGGGCGAATCGGATAATGCTTGCACACGAAGTCCCACACGTCCTGCATCAGGAAATCTTCGTAGGGCCCGGCGCCGGTGTTCAGGAAAAAGCTGCCCGGACGCTCCAGGCACCCCTGGCCGTCCAGCGATCCGTCCGGCGCCGCCACGATGAGCGGCGGCAGCTTGCCGCTGGCAATCGCTTCATCAATGAAAGGCACCAGACGCAGGAAGGTCCGCTCATCGAAAGCGAACGGATGCAGATAGAAGACGATCGGATAGCGCTCGTGCGGGTCGAAGCCGGGGGGCAGATAGACGTAGAGATCGCGCCATTGATGGAGCGAGCGCGACCAGATGCGGTGGTCCTGCCCGTGGTTGTTGGTGTGGTCCACGATGCGGCCCTTGAGCCGGCGGACCAGGCCGATCATGTCGAATTCATCTTTCCCCTTTTCCTTTTCCTTGGCCGGCTGAAAATACTGGTTGAATTGGGCCTGGCCCAGCGTCGGCCAAATGCCGGCTAGAACCAACGCGATCAGGGTAATGCGAGTCAGGCTTTTCATAAGGAGCCTTTACGGATGAGGCGGCGCGGAAAATGACGATGCAACGAATTCTCGCTCAGCAAGCACCGAAATGCTCTTGGCTTACGTCGATTCGTTGCACGCACAGACCGACACCCCCACAGATGAATCGAATTCCGAATTCAATAAGGATTGCAGGAAAGCTGGAATGGAATGGTTGGCTTTCATGCCTTCTTGCGTTCCTTATTGAATTTTCTGCAGTAACCACATTGCAGCACCAGTCACTGCCTTCATATGCTTCGGCGTGGCCAACAGTGCGTCTGCGTGCACGACGCATAAAATCGGCAAGAACCGCCCAGGTTCTGGCAGACTTTAACGACTTGGACATTTCGGCCCAATCTGCGAGAATGAAAATAGCGACCGGTTTCGCCCGGCTCGCCCATTTTTCCGAAAGGAGAATGCCATGACCACAGCCACGCAATTGAGGGAAAAGCGTTGCGTCTCTTGCGAATCCGGAGTGCCGGCCCTGCCGCCGGACCAGGTCCGCGCCTTGCTCGGCTCGCTGCCGCAATGGAAGCTTGCCGACGACGGCAAACGAATTCGCCGTGAATGGCGCGTGCGCGATTTCGCGGAGGCGATCACATTCTTCAACCACGTCGCCGACATTGCCGAGACGGAGGACCATCATCCCGACTTGCACCTCGTCGGCTATCGCAACGTGACCATCGAAATCTCGACCCACGCGGTCGGCGGCCTGACCGAAAACGATTTCATCCTCGCCGCCAAGATCGACGCAGTGCCGGTGGAGTTGAAGCAATGATGCGATCCGGTACGATTGTGAAGATCGGTCCAAGATAAATCCGAGGAATCAACATGCCATCGCCGTTCCCCGGAATGGATCCTTACCTCGAATCCCCTGACATTTGGCCGGATCTGCATCATGAATTGATCAGCCAAATTCGCGCGTCCCTCAATCCAGGTCTCCGCCCGCATTACGTGGCTCGCGTTGAGCTTCGCGTTTACGTCACCGATCCGGATGATCCTGGCATCGAGGTGATCATCCCCGATGTCCGGATCGAGAAAGCCGTGGCAGCAGCGCGTGCGCGGAAGCAAACGGTTAGCCATGGCGCCGCGGTGGCGATCTCGGAAGCGGAGGAAATTCCCGGCTGGATCGAGGAGGAAATCAAGGAGGCCCGGTTGGAAATTCGCCATCGCGAGACCGGCAGCCTGGTTGCGATCATCGAGATTGTGAGCCCCGCCAACAAGGTCCAGGGATCCAATGGACGCAAGAGTTTTCTGGAGAAGAGGCGCGAAGCAATCGAAGCGGGCGTTCATTGGATCGAAATCGATCTGCTGCGTGCGGGCATTCCGTCGGTTGCGAAATCGTTCATTCAGCCGAGCGACTACCGGGTCCTTCAGTATCGTGCTGAGAAGCGCAAAGCCCGCTATTGGCGTTTCAACCTGCGCGACCCGTTGCCGACGATTGGCATTCCGCTTCGCCGGCCTGATCCAGACCTTCCGTTGGAATTGGGGAAGGTCTTCCATGAAGCCTACGAGCATGGGGCTTACGATCTGTCGATCGACTACCGCAAGGACCCGGCGCCCGCATTGCACAAACCAGACAAGGCGTGGGCCCATCGGTTGCTGCGCGAGCGGGGATTACGGTGATGGCGGTGCTTGGCCGGTGGAGTTGAAAAAATAGCGCGGTTGGGGTATTGTCAACGGCGTGGAAGAGACCATGTTCCGGGAATCGCCCATCATGGCTGAGCACTTCAAGAACGCCAGGCCGTCAACCCAGAGCAAACACGAAAAAGGCCAAGCGAGACGCAAAAAGGATCAAGAGAAATCTGAAAAGGGCGATCAACGGCGGAAGCCGCAGGGCCGCAAGAGAAGACGCGGTTAGGAAGGGAATGGGTGAGCAATGGAAAAAGTCGATTTCTCGGACCGGATTAATTCCCTTTTCGAGCAAGAAAAATGGACCGAAGCAAGAGCGCTGCTTGAACCAGAGTTGCGCAAGTCTCCCGACAGTCATTGGCTTTTGGACCGATTAAGCGTGACCTATTACGAACAAGAGGATTATCGGAAGGCTTTCACGCTAATAAAAAAGGCTTTTGTGATCGCTCCGCACTGTCCTTTGGTTTTGTGGGATTACGCGGGAGCCTGCGCCGCGCTCGGGCGGCCGAAAGAAGCGATCAAGAAATACGACGCATTGATCGAAATGTACCCTGATAAATTTCACGAAGATGAATGCGGCGAGGACATGAACTGGGCATCCTCTCTGGTGCTGGATTGTTTTTTCAGGTTGGGAACCTGCTTTCAGGCATTGAACGCCGATCACTTGGCGATGTCGTTTTTCGATGACTACATCGAGCTTCGTAAGAAACACAAGGGACTCGCCAGTTTGTATTCGATAGCAGACGCGACAAAACGGAAGGCCATGATTGCCCACGCCAACAAAACGAAGACGGCCCACGGACAGCGAGGGATACCAGGTATTGTCGCTAAAATCGAAAGACAAGAATCATTCCTCTCCGAGATAAAGCGCGCACACAAAATACTGGCCGAATGTCCGTGACGCGAAAGCAACCCATTGCAAGCAGTGACAAGCCAGTAATGCATCCACGGAGGGAACCATCATGAATCGCAACATCGTCCACATCGGCAAGCTCGCCTGCGGCCACGATCAACCGCTGCTCTGGATCGCCGGCCCGTGCGTGATCGAGTCGCACGATCTGACGCTGTGGATTGCCGAGCAGCTGGCCACCATTGCTGAGCGGCTGCGGATTCCGCTCGTGTTCAAGGCGTCGTTCGACAAGGCCAATCGCACCTCGGGCAAATCGTTTCGCGGGCCGGGCTTGCACGAAGGCTTGAAGACGCTGGAAGCCGCCCGGCAGCGCACCGGGTTGCCAGTGACCACCGATATCCATGAATGCTGGCACGCCGAACCCGCCGGGCAAGCGTGCGATCTGTTGCAAATCCCCGCGTTTCTCGCCCGGCAGACTGATCTCATCCTCGCGGCGGGACGCACCGGCAAGCCAATCAATGTCAAAAAAGGCCAGTTCATGGCCCCGTGGGACATGAAAAACGTCGTCACCAAGATGGACGAAGTCGGCAATCATCAACTCCTCCTCACCGAGCGCGGCTCCACCTTCGGTTACGGGCAGCTGGTCAACGACATGCGGGCCATTCCGATGATGCAAGAATTTGGCTGCCCCGTGATCTTTGACGCCACCCACAGCGTACAGAAACCAGCCGGCAAAGGGGACCGCTCCGACGGCGAACGCGGCATGGTCCCGTTTCTTGCGAGGGCGGCGGTCGCTTGCGGCTGCGACGGCGTCTTCATCGAAACGCACCCGCGCCCCGACGAGGCGCTCAGCGACGGGCCGAATATGATTGCCCTGGACGATTTCCCCGCCCTCGTGGAATGCTGCCTGCGCATCCGCCAGGCCGTTGGATAATGGACACCATGAAATCACATCTGCTCCGCTCGCTGCTCGTGGCCGCATCCATCGCATCGGTCTGCGCAATGATGCACGGTTGCCGGCGGTCTCCCGTCAAGCCGCTGCCTCCTCCTCCGCCCCCAGGATCGGAAGCCAATGTCTGGACTGACGCCAGCGAAGCCTTTCGCTTCGCGCGCCCCACCGATGACTGGACGCGTTTTCGCGATTTCTTGCCAAAGTTCAACAGCTATTTCGCCAAACCTGACGTCATGGCAAGGCTTCAGTTCCCCGATGCCGAGCGGAAATACCTGATCGACGAAGTCCACCTCAGCAGCGCGGAACTGGCCGAGTTGGAATCGACCGAGTTCCGCACCGCCGATGCGCATTACCTTGATGAATGCTATCTGATGCGCGATGCCGCCCGTTCCCTCGAAGCGCCCAGCCTCGACACGGCCGAGAAGAGAGCAAATGCGCTGTTCCGCTGGACGATGCGCAACGTCCTCTTGCACGAGCAGGTCGATACCTGGATTCCGCCGGCGTTCACGCTGCGGCGCGGCCACGGCGGGGCTGTGGATCGCTCCCTCGTTTGCCTCGCCCTGTTGCGGCAAGAAAAGCTGGACGGCTGCTTGATCGTCGTGCCGGACACCGATCCTGTGCAATTCCTGATCGGCGTGCCCGATGCGCAATCGTCCGGCGTGCTGCTGTTCGATCCGCGGCTCGGCCTGGCGGTCAGGGGCAAGGACGGCAAGAGCATTGCCACCCTGAAGGAAGCGCAGGCCGATCCGAAGCTGCTTGCGCCGTCGCGGATCACATCGGAGCAAGCGAAGAAGCTGGAGGCGTGGCTGGTTGGCCCCGATCACGCGCTGTCGCCGCGCATGCGGGAGTTGCAGGATCGGCTCGACCGGATCGATCGAATCGCTGCACCAGAATCAGCTCGCGCTGCGCAGGAGATCGCCAAGCTGACGGAGATCCCGGTCAAGGTGTGGAATCCGCCGACTCAAGGGGCCAAGGCCGCCCCATCGCCGACGCGCTGCCTGGAGCTGTTTCTGCCAAAGACTGAGGGCGGAGTTGACACGACGGGGCGCGCCGGCTTGATCGCCTACACGCGCGTGCCATTCGACAATGTCCGCTTCAATTTCGATCAGATCAACATTGGCCCTCGGTCACTCCCGCCGGCGGCGCTCAAACCACTGTTCGGGATTGTCGAGGACTTCTTCACCAAGTTCGATCTGCAGCCACGCGAAATGTACCTGCGCGGCCAATACGGGACGATGCGGCAGCGGCAGGAGCGCATTGATTACCTCGTGAAGACCGACGCCTTTGCCGGCGACAAGGCATTCGAAAAGGAGTGCGCCGCGTGGATCGCCCAAATGAACGCCGCCAGAGGAGATCTTGAATCCGGCGACCCCGCTGTGCGCGCCAAGGCCCAGCAGATCCTTGACAGCCTGGGGGGCGCAGATTTCCTGCTGCACTGGATGCGGGATGTGGAGAGCGAGAAAAAGCTTGCCGACATCGACAGAGAGCTGCGCGAGATGAACGTCAAGGGAGATCACGACCGCTCGGTGCCGACCAAGATTCTGGCAGTCGGCCTGCGCGATCATTTCGGTTTCGAATTGGCTCGCAGCCAAGCGGAGGTAAGCCACGAAAAAGCCGAACGCGCACAGGCCGCGCTTCGAGGGCAAGCGAAGCCAAGCGACGCCGCCCTCACACGGGCACACGAGGGCTGGATCATGGCCGCCAGCGCCTGGGACAAGTTCTATCTCGCCCGCATCCGCCAGGAATCCACCTTCGATCAGCGGCTCGAGCAGATGCGCAAGCGCGTCCGTGCCGATGACATCGAAATGCGCGTTGGCTTGCTGGAAACGCTACACCTGGATGTGCAGCGCTATTTCAACGCCAAATTGCGCCTCGCCGAGTGCCTCGTGCACACGCACCCCGATGGCATCAAGGCCGCCAACGCCTATCTCGCAAAAACCAAAAGCGAAATCGAGCAAGTCGAGGCCAAAGGACTCTTGCGCGATGAGATCACGAACGTACGGGACATCTTGCCGCGCCTCGGCATGAACGATGGCGCTCGGGCTTTATTTCAGCGACGCCTTGCGTTATTGTCGCATGACTGGAGCGGGCGAGGCACTTATTATTGGTTGAAACAACAAATCGATCAGCGCGTCAAGTGAATCTCGGCTTGCGTTTAGTGTTCGCATGGCGCCTTGCGAACGCTAAACGGGGAGGCATTTCCCGCCGCCGACAATTGACATTGATCGCGCATCAGGTAGGATAACGGGCGAATGGATCCCGCCTGCTCGTCCTGTCGGAGTCGATCCCGCCATGGCTGACAACCTCCTCGCGGACCAACCCCATCGCCGTTCCTTGTTGGCCTGGGCCATCTTCGGCATCGGCGCCATCTTCTCGGCCATCATCGGCGTGCCGATCGTTTGTTATCTCCTCGATCCGCGCAATCGTAAGGGGCCCAAGAGCGCCATGCGGCTCGTCGAGGGGATCAAGCTCGACGATCTTGCCATCAACACGCCGGTGCAGGGCGTGGTGCGCGACACCCGCATGGACGGCTGGACGCTCTACCCGAATGACGTGCTGGGCCGAGTTTGGGTGGTGCAGCGCGGTCCGAAACCGGCCAATCTCGCCAACCTGACCGAAGAACAGAAGAGCGCCTACTTGATGGTTTTCACCACGATCTGCCCGCACCTGGGGTGTTCGGTGAACACGGGGCCGACCGGGTTTGCCTGCCCCTGCCATGCCGCCACCTTTTTGCTTGACGGTAAGCGCGCCGCCGCCGGCAACCCCGCCCAGCGCGGCATGGACACGCTGGCCTGGGAAATCGATCCCGACAATCCCGACCACAATCGCATTAAAGTCACCTACAAAAAATACAAGGCCAACGACGCCCAGAAAATCCCGCTCGGCGGCGGCGAACCGGAGATAGCCAACGCTTAATTTAGCCACGGATGGAACACAGATGAAACACGGATAGGATTGGCTGTTTGGAAATCGGGACTGTTACAAATTCTCCCATCCGTGTTTCATCTGTGTTCCATCCGTGGCTAGATTAGGCGTTGAATTAGTCGGCCATGAACCTCGTCCCTCTGCGAAGGACTTGCCGTGATGACGCGCTTGCTCGATTGGCTGGATCACCGCGCCGGCGTGCGAAAACTGGTCGCCATGACGCTCCTCGAAGGCGTGCCTGGCGGGGCCAAGTGGCGCTATGTCTGGGGCAGCACGCTCGCTTTCGTCTTCAGCATCCAGCTCATCACCGGCATCATGCTGATGACCGCGTACAGCCCCAGCGCCTCGCAGGCCTGGAGCAGCGTCCACTTCATCCAGTACAAGATGGATTTCGGCTGGCTCATCCGCGGCCTGCACCATTTCGGCTCGCAAACCATGATGGTGCTCATCGGCCTGCACATGCTCCAAGTCGTCATTGCCGGCGCCCATTTGCCGCCGCGCGAAGTCAACTGGTGGCTTGGCATCGGCCTGTTGAGTGTCACGCTCGGCCTGAGCCTCACCGGCTATCTGCTGCCGTGGGACCAGAAAGGCTACTGGGCCACCGATGTCGCCACCAATATCGCCGGCTCGCTTCCGGAATTAGGCGGCGAAGTCAAGCAGCAAGCGGTCGCCGGCCCGGATTCCGGCAATCACACCCTCACGCGCTTCTACGGCCTGCACGTCGCCATCCTGCCCGGCTCGCTGATCCTGCTCCTCATCGCCCACATCGCGATCTTCCGCCGGCATGGCGTCACCTGCAAAGAGAACCGGGAAGGTCTCGTCACCAAGCCGGAGAACGAGCATGGCGCCGAGACCTTTTGGCCGCGGCAAGCTTTTTACGACATGATGGCGTGCATGGCAGTGTTCGCGGTCATGCTGACGTTGGTGCTGTGGGGCTTCGCCCACAAGGTCGAGCCGCCGCCTCATGAGGATGGAAGCGAGCCAAGTCTGTACGAGACCATCGCGCGCGCCGGAGTCTACGGCAAGGGTGCCGAGCTGGACGCCGCCGCCGATCGCAGCACCGCCAATTATCCCGCTCGGCCCGAATGGTATTTCCTCGCTCTCTTCCAGCTCCTCAAATATTTCCCCGGCGATTCCGCCATCTACGGCACCGTCGTCATCCCCAACGGCGTCATGATCCTCTTGATCCTGCTGCCGTTCTTCGGCATCGGCCCCTTACGCACCTTCGGCCATTTCTTCGGCGTCATGGTAATGTTCTTCTTGCTGGCCGGCGCCGGCCTGTTGACGCTCAAGGCTTTCGACGATGACAGCCCGAACGGAATTCTCTGGGGCGTCATGAAAGACAAAAGCGACGAGAAGGCGATCGACAAGGCCAAGCACCACGTTGAAAGCGTCGAAGAGGCCGCAGCACTCGCACATCGCGCTTGCCAGCTCGCAATGGATGGTTCCCCTGTCGAGGGCGGACATTACCTCATACGCAATGATCCCTTCACAACGGGGCAGCAGCTTTTCAAGAACAAATGCGCCGTTTGCCACAGCTTTTCCGCCCAGGAACGCGACCTTGTCAAAAGGAGTAACGAAAAGACGAAATTCAAATTCGAGAGCATTGTCGGCAAATCCGCCAGCGATCTCGGCAACTTCGGCAGCAAGGAATGGGTCCGCGGATTGCTTGACAACCCATTGAGCAACCATTACTTCGGACTGGTCCAGCGCGACGAACTCGACGAGCAAGGCATTCCCGTCATGAACGCCAACGGCAACGTCAAGAAAATCGAAGGCTTCACGCGAATGAAAAAGTGGCGCGAAGACATGGACAAAGCCCGCAAGGCCGGCAAAGTGGACGCCGCGGCCCAGGACAAGGATTTCGACAAAATCGCCGCCTGGCTCGAGTACATCGGCAAGACGCCCAAGGAGCTGCGCAAGGATGATCCGCTGATCGATGCCGGTCAGATGGCGTTTGTCGATAGAAAAAATAAATGCTCCGGTTGCCACTCGGTCGAGATGCGCGTCAAGGACGGAGCCGGCAAGGTTCACTGGGAAAAAGAAGATAATCCCGGTGCTCCCGATCTCACCGATTACGGTTCAGCCGACTGGCTGCGCGGCATGATCATGCGGCCCGGCCACAAGTCGCGCTATGGCGAGCGAAATCTGATGCCCGCGTTTCGGCCCAAAGACGGCCTCGGCGCGGAGATCGGTTTGCAGGAATTTCGCGAGACCAATGAAAAGACTCCCGATAAAATGATCGAGGTGTTGCCGGACGTGAATCGTGAGTTGATCATACGATGGATTCTGCGCGATTACCGCCCGGTCTACGGCGGAGCGCCCATCAGCAGGTAGTCGTGGGGCCAGGCTTTCTAGCCTGGCCGAACCAGCAAATGAAGTCTTGGCCAGGCTGGAAAGCCTGGCCCCACGCGGAAGTGAATGAGCGTGATCCTGATGGGACAGGATCGATTCGCAAACTCATCCTCAACAGGAGAATTCCATGACAACGAAGGTTCGCTTGGCCATTGCGAGCGTGCTGCTCGCGGCAACTCTCGGACTGCTCTGCGCCTCGAACGCGGCTTCCGGCGGCCCGGAAAAAGCCGTGGCGGAAGCGATCACCAAGGTGGCCGACGCCGTCAAGAAGGGGGACGCTGACGCCGTCAAGAAGCAGGCAGCCAAGGCCAACTCCCTGAAAGATATCGAGGACAATTCTGATTTCATGCATCTGTTCAAGCCGCGCAATAAAGGCGGCCTGGGCTGGGGCTCGAAGGCCGGCGCGAATCCCGCCACCGACGGTCTGGAGAAAAAGATCCAGGAGTATGCGAAAAACGTTAAAGCGAACGAGGCCGCCGACCCCGCCAACGAAGAAGCCGCCCTCTGGCTCGTCGCTATGGCGGAGATGATTAAATTGCGCGTGCCGGAGAAGGACATGGCGGGCGGCAAGACGAAGAAGGCCTGGAAGAATTTCTCCGACGACACACGCGACGCCGCCGCCGCCTTCAGAAAGGCCGTGGCGGGCAAGAACGCCAACGCCATCAAGACCGCCGCCGACAAGCTCAACAACAGCTGCCTCAACTGCCATTCCAAGTTCAAGTGAGGCTTTTCAGAAACGCAATCGCCCGCCGTGCCGTGTGGACGGCGTCATGGCTATGCCGGCTGAGTTCGACATGAACGCCGCCGTCGTAGCCGATTTCTTTTAACTCTCGCAAGATCGGCGGGAATTCCATCTCGCCCTCACCGAACATCAGATGCTCGTGGACCCCGCGCCGCATGTCCTCGATGTGCACGTTCCAGAGCCGATCCTTCCAGCGCTCGATGTGGGCCGCGATCGGCGTCTCGCCCATGCAGTGCAGATGGCCGACATCCAGCGTCAAGCCGAAATGCAGATGATTGACGCGCCGGTGCAACTCCTCGAACTTCGCCATCGTGTCGATGAACATGCCCGGCTCCGGCTCGAACGCCAACCGCACTTTCGGCGCCGCGTAATCGGCAAGACCACCACATTCTTCTGCCAGACGACTCATCAATTCGTTCGGGCCGATGTCGGCGTCCGGCGTCCCCGACCAGAAGCTGACGGCATCCGCTCGCAAGTCGGCAGCGATATCCACCACGCGGCACAAAAAGTCGCGCCGCCGTCGTCGATCTTCCAGGCGGTCGCTTAATAGCGTCGGTTGATGCTTGCGGCGCGGATCGAGCAGAAACCTTGCGCCGGTTTCGATGACGCAGCCCAGCTTGAACTGCGTCAAGAGGCCGCGGATGCGCTCGCAATGCCGGGCGAAATCCATGTCAAGCGGATTGAGTGCGTGATAGTCGAGCGTGATGGCGACGCTTTGATAGCCGAGTTCCGCAAGGATGGTGATGGCGTCCTCGAGCCGATGATGGGCGAAGCCGTTGGTGTTGTAGCCGAGCAGCATCACGGCACCGCTTCGATGTAGGCGACTTCCGGCACGTGCTTGCGCAACTCCTCCTCGATGCCGTTGACGACGAGCATGATGGAGCTGGGGCAATTGCCGCACACGCCGCCCAGGCGAATGCGGGCGACGCCATCGGAGACATCGAGCACTTCGAGCAGCGTGCCGTCCATTTCGAGGGCGGGGCCGACATGTCGGGCCAGCGCCTCGACAACGCGCGTTTTCAGGGAATCCGATTCGGCCATGGCAATCTCCGTTTCCTCTATTATATCCATCCGCCGCCGTGCACCATCAATGCTCGCTTGGCGGTTTCGCGCACAGGGAAGCGCCGGCGTCTAATTCCCATCGATCACCGCCCAGCGAATGCGCTCGCCCTTCGCCTTGCAGTTTCAGCAACCCCGCCAGCACCTGTGCCCGCGCAAAGCGCATCACCGCTTCCGGGGTGCCGCGATAGAGCCGCTGCGTCAATTCGTCAATCGCCGCGGGACCTTCGCTCAGCGCGTCAACAAGCTGTCGCTCGCGTTTGGCGCGATGCTCCAGAGCGGCATCGATCAGGCCAGCCGGTCGAGCGCTGACATTGCCATGCGCGGGCAGGAGCAATCGAGCGGGAAGCTTGCGCAACTCTTGCAGCGAATGCAGGTAAACGGCCAAATCGCCGTCGGGCGGACCAATCACGATCGAGGTCACCGTCGAAATCATGTCGCCGGCATAGAGCAGACCGTAGAACGGATCGAAGAACACCAGATGCCCCGACGCATGCCCCGGCGTGTGCAGCGGACACAGATGCCACGGGCCGCCGTCCGCCGGATGCGGCCCCAGCGACAGCGGCGTGTCATCGAGCATCCGATCAACACTGATGCGGCCTTCCAGCAACTGGGCCGTGCGCGGATGCGCCAGATCGGCACGCCGTAGCGCTCCCGGCAAGCATTCGCGGCGCCGACATGGTCCGGATGATGATGCGTCAACAGGACCGCACTGAGCGGGCGTTCTTCGTCGAGCACCTGAAACAACCGAGCATGCTCACCTGGATCGCTCGCGCCGGGATCGATGAGATAGCGCGGCCCGTTGCCGACCAGGTACGCGTTGGTGTGGGTGCTGGGCGGCAAGGCGACGGTCTTGAGCGGGATCATCTGCACGCAGGGCGCGAAATAAATCGGATGCATCGCGCCGCCGGCCAGGCGGCGCAACAGTGGTCCAAGCACACGCGGCGCATCATCCACCGGCCGATCCGCGAGCGCTTGCAGCGTCATCACGCTGGGCGGCGTCAAGTGGTTGCCGCGCCGCCAGCGGGCCAGCAATTCCTGGACATCGACCCATTCGCCGCGTTCCAGTTCGCCGGGCCAGACATCCGGCCCCTGCCCCGCCGGCAGATGGGCGACGAAAAACGTGGTCGCATAACGCACCGGCGCGAAGTCCGGCGTCGTGATCTCGCCGATCAGCGCGAAATCCTCCGCTCGCACCGTCAAGCCGTGCTCGCTCAAGAAATGCCCAAACGCCAGCTCGTCCGCGATCAAACCGCGTCGGCATTCGGATAGTTCGGCGTCGATGATCGGAAACGAGCCATCCGCCTGCCGCGCGACCAGGACGCCGGTTTCCTCGAACAGTTCACGGCAAGCGGCATGGCGGCGGGCGTCCGCATGGTCGAGTGATTCGGCTTCCAGGCGGGTGAGCTTGCCGCCGGGAAAGGCCCAGAAGCCGCCGAAGAATTTGAGCTGCCGGCTGCGCAGGATGGCGAAAATCTCGCGCGAACCGGGGCCGCGCGACAAGAGAACGCTGGCGGCGGGCGTGATCACGCTCACGGCTTCTTCTCGGCTTCTGGCTCCGGCTCGGCCGTGGGCTCTTGCGGATTCAGGCCGCGCTCCACCGCTTCGAGCAGGCGCTCCATGGCGAACGGCTTGCGGATGTAATCGATGACGCCGAGGTATTCGGCATAGGCCTTGTGCCGACTCCCTTCGTTGGCGGTGATCATGATGATCGGCGGGGCGTCTTTCTTGTCGCGGAAATGCTCCAGGACCGGATAGCCCCCCTTGCGCGGCATCATCATGTCGAGGATGACGAGATCAGGCCGTTGCTGGTAAATGAGCTGTTGCCCCTGCTGGCCGTCGCGGGCCTGGATGACCTTGTGCCCTTGCGTTTCCAGCACCGCGCGGATGCCGTCGCTCAGGTCGTAATCGTCATCCACGATCAGGATCAATTTCTGCTCGGCCATCGGTCTCTCCAGTCGGCGAATTAAAGAACCCGTCGCTCCTGGATGCAACATCGAAGCTCGCCTGGCGGTTTCGCGCTCGAAAACGCGCCAAGCGGTCAAACCCGTGGGATAGAGTGGCGAAACCGCCAAGCGAGCTTCAATGTTGCATCACGGACGATGCGCTTCTTTCATAATCTTACCGCAGTCCATGGCTTGTGCAAGGCTAAGGCACGCGATGGATTGTCCCGTTTAATTCGCCCGTGACCTTGGCCCCGTCCGCCGACTTGATGCGATATTGCAGCGCGAAGTTCGGCACGGCGCGCACCTTCTCCAGCGCGATCGTCACGGTTTTGCGGTCATCGCTCAGATGCGCCGCCTTGATCGGCATCTCCTTCATGTTGGGCATCTTCTTCAAATCTTCCGACCAACTGCCGGCCCAGTTGTCGTCGTCCTCGGCGGCGGCCTTGTCGAGCGGACCGGAGAAGCTGAATTCCAGGCCCGCTTTCGTGACGCGGTAGCCGACCGGGATCGGTACGTCTTTTCCCGTATAGCGAACGCGGGCGAACTGGCCGTCCTTGACCGCACTGGTGCCCCAGCCGCGCAGGCCGCAGACGTAGAGCTGGCCGTCCTTGGGATTGAAGCGTGCCCGCATGATGCCGCTGTTGAACGTGAGCGGAAACTTCCACACCGCCCCCTGCCACGGCTCCGCGGTTTTGTCGATCATGAGGTGAAAGAGGGCGCAATTGCCGTAGCTGGTATGCAGCAATTTGCCGGCGAGCGGGCCCCATGCCGGCGAGCCGAGGTCCGTAAGGACCCGGTTATCGCCCGCGTGAACCGGCCCCTTACGGGGCTCGGCTCGCCGGGGAACCCAAACCTGGCTGCCGGCCGACGTGTCCACCTTGGGGCCGAGCCAAACAATCGGCCGCTCACGCATCTTCCACGTGCCGTCGTTGACCTTGCCGGTATTCGATGGCGTGAAGCCGTAATCCTTGCCTTGCAGCAAGCGATAGATCGGCGTTTGCGGGATGCCGTTGCCTTCGTTGTCGGCGACGGTCATCGTGCCGTCGGGGCCGATCGACATGCCGTTCGGTTCGCGGAAGCCGGTCGCGAACTTTTCGAGCTTCTTGCCGTCGGGTGAGAGCTTGTAGACGACGCAGTTGTCGCCGCGCTTCGACTGGAGATAATGCCCGCTGCGGCAATAGTACAAATTCCCGTTCTTGTCCGTTTGCAAATCCATGACGAACTCGTGCCGCTGCAAGGTGAGGCCCGCATCGTTGTTGAAATTCTCGTAGAAGTCGGCCTCGCCGTCGTTGTTCAGATCGTGCAGCTTCGTGATTTGATCGCGGCCGGCAACGTGGATGATCCCCTTGATGATCTTGAGGCCGAGCGGCTGCTGCAGCCCGGCGGCGAAGCGTCTCCAGCGGACCTTCTTGAGGCCGGCATCCAGCCCGGAGACGATCCAGACATCGCCATCCCACGTGCACAACGCGGCCCGGCCATCCTCAAAGAAATCAAGCCCGGCAAAGCGAATCGACGCGTCCCAGGGATTCTTCTCGGGAAGCGCAATCTGATCGAGCGTGTAGGGGCCGACCTTGTTGTCGCCGAGCGTACCGGCGGTTTCGAGCGTTTCTGGCCAATGCGCGGGGCCGCCTTTCGTTAGAGCAGCCAAATTTCTCGATATCACCGCCGCGTGCCAGCAAGAAATCGGTAATACGAAAGTTAATCGAGGCTAACAAAAACTTTGAAACAGCTGCCCATCCGGCATAGGCTCAAGATCAAGCATGACCTTACGCTTGCCTCGACGCGGAACGATGCCTTTCCCTTAACCCAATGAGGCCGATGAATTTCCGTTGGTAAACCGGAATGTAGCTCGCAGAACTCTATGGCTCGACCAGGCTCCTTGGAAACCATGTCGGACTTCCACGGCTTCTCCCATTCCGCGATTGTGAGCGATTGAGCGCTTTTGCTTGGGGCCCAAGCTGAACGTCCGCGTGAGGGCGTGAGAGCCATGACGTCCGGCATCTCCAGCACATCCATATCGCCGACGGTGTACGACAGCACCACCTTGTCGCCGTGCAGATACAGCCCCTTGTAATGGGCCCAATCGCGCGGCAATGGCCCTTCCTTGCCGACGCGCGAGTCGTCCCATTTACCGTCCTTGGCCCAGCCTGGGCCGGGCTTCGTCGAGAAGAGCATTTCGCCCTCGACGGTGGAGCCCATGTTCTTGTCGGCGGTGAATTGGATCGGTTTGCCGACCCAGGCGCCGGCGACGCGCATGTGCTCGGTGTCGTAGCAGATGTGGACCTTCTTGTCCTTGCCGAGGCTAATGACCTTGCCGCGGAATACATAATTCTTCGTATCCGCGAGATCGGTGGTGTCGTTGAGCTTGTGCGGATAGACATCCAGAGCGCACGAGAGCACCCGGCCATGATCCTGGGCGGCGGCAAGGTTCGTCAAAGCGAGTGCGAGCGCGAGAACGCAGATGATGCGCGGCATAGTGGTTCCCCGGCGGGCGTTGGTGTGATTTTATGAAATGCCAGGAATCTTCGCTCCCTTCTCCCTCCGGGAGAGGGGCTGGGGGTGAGGGAGTGGCTCGCTAAAAATGATGCCAAACGCCCTCACCCCCGGCCCCTCTCCCGGAGGGAGAGGGGAGGAAATGCCGCCTCACCAGCTGAGTTCCAACCCGACGACCGCGCCGTGCAGGAAGACGCCGCCGCGATTGTTGATGCTGGGGGCGCTGATCTGGTCCGGCGCCAACGCGAGACCTTCGACCCACATCACCTCGTAGCCGGCCCGGGCTTTCAAATACCCCGTCAGGTTGTAGGTGCCGACTAAACCGAGTTCGCCGACGAAGGATGCCCGCGTGCTGCCGGCGGTTCCGAGCGTGCCGTCCGATTCGCAGCGGTTGCCGTAGATGCCCGCCTTGCCGCTGAGTTCGAGGCCGAAGCCGTTGCCAAAGGAATGCTTCCAATCGCCGCCGATCTGGCCGCCGAACAGGTTGTTGTTGGTGTGATCGATGGCGTTGACCGAGCCGGGCGGCGTGTCAAACGCGGCATTGAGATCTTCGTGCCAGTTGATGTAGCGAAAGCCGGCGATCACCGAGAATTCCGGCAAGAACCAATGGCGATAATTGAGCTCGAAGCTGTTGAATTCCGAGCGATAATCCTCGCGAAAATTGAGCGGAGTGCCGCCGGCATTGAAGATGGAGCCGTTCATCTGGTACTGGGCGAAGTAGCCGACTTCGACGGCGTCGCGATCGCTCATGCCTCGGCCCAGAATCAGACGGGGGCCGACCGACCAATCCATATCGCCGCCGAATGAGCCGGACGAGCGATGCATCATGACCGCGTCAGTCTGATAATAGTTGAGGATGCAATTGCCGTTCATGGCGATCGGCTGATTGAACGGCTCCGTCTCGTGCGGTTCGGGCCGCCAGCCGAGCTGAAGGGAATCGATGAACCCCATCAGGCTGAAGCCGTCTTTTTCCTGGGCCTGCGCCGATTGCGGAAGCAGAACGGCAATCAGTACGACGGCGAGCCATGCCTTCCGACGCATGAGAACTCCATTTCCACGGTTTCGGGCCGGTGACATCCTGTCCCATCGCTATGGATCGAACGGAAAGGTCGTCGCAATCAGCACGGTCGGCAAATGCGAATTCAGATTTCCGTGAAAATGGGAAGGCAATGACGATCGCAGCGATTCCGCATTCGAAATGACGCTCGCTTGCGGTTTCGCACACAAAATCCTGCCAAACCGCGGACTCGGCGTGCGAAACCGCAAGCGAATGGGAACACGCGTCAGCCGGCGATTATTTCTTCGCGCCGTTGGCGGCAGGCTCGGGTTTCGTCGCCTGCTGCATCGATTCCATGGCCTCGCGCGTCATGCGGTCAGCGAATTCCTTGAGAGAATCGAGTCCGGCCGTTTCGCTTGGCTGGAAGCCCGATTTCTCCGCGACGAGAAGCTGCAACAACATACCGAGCATGCCGCTCGCTTGCGTCGGCGCTCCGTCGCCGTTGCCCGACATGAAGACGCGCTCCGGCACCAGCGGCTGGCTGGCGTGCGATAGCTGCTCGGCGACCAGTTGCAGGGCGTAGAGCCGCGGATCGCCGAACGAGCTGATCTTGCGTAACAGGACGGCCGCCTCGGACAGACCGATCTGCAAGACGCGCGAACCTTCGCCGCGCCCCGCCAAGACCCGCTGCTGGCTTTCGGCCTGAGCCGTCACCACCAGCTGCTCGGCTTGCTTGCGGGCCTTCGCCAAGTCGGCGTCCCCCTGGTTCTCGGCAATGCGAATCTGCACGCTCGAATTGGTCAGGTTGGTCTGCATGTTGGCGATCGCCTGGGCCTCTTGCAGGGTCCGCAGCTTCTCGGCCGCGGCACGCTGGCGTTCGTAAGTTTCGATTTGCTCGATGGAGAGTTGCCGGATGCGCAATTGTTCAAGCAGCGTTTCGATTTTGCCGCCCGCCTCCGCGGTTTCGGGTTTGCCGATGAGGACATCGACGCATTCGATGTCGAAATCGCGGAACTTGCGGCGCAGCTCCTCGCGGCCCTCGCCTTGAATGGCGTCGCGTTGTTGGAGCAACTCGAGCATCGTCTTCTTGTGGGCGATGTCGCGGAAGTAGGCGCTCAGCATCGGATCGAGCGTTTGCGTGATGAGCTTCTTCACGTCGCCAAAGCGCTGGATGACGCTCGGCGCCCTCTGATAGTCGATATGAACGACCACCGAGAGCGGCAGGTTCGGCTCATAGGCGTCCTTGGTGACGAGGTCGATCGACTTCAGGCTGTCGTCATAATGATGCGATTCGCTCTTGCCGGTGATCCAGTGCAAGACGAAGTTGGTCGTCGGCACCTGGATGATGGCGCCGGCGTAGGTGTTGAATGGATACTTGCCCGGCCCGAGCGCCTTTTCCCAGACGCCGCGCTCGCCGGAAGCGACGCGCTCGCCGTGCCGAAACGCCGTGCCCGAGACATCGTCGCCGACGCGGCCATAGTAGCTAACGACGACGCCGACAAAGCCGATCGGCACGACGGTCTTGGGCATGAATTCGACGGATGCGAACCAGCGGTTGATGAAGTAAGTGCCATCGGTGAGCGTGGGATATTGCCGACCGCGGCGGCCGCCGGCGCAAGAAAGCTTCGGGGTCCTGGAAATTGTTGTGATAATTGGGATCCTTGGCATCGTTGCCGACTTCCGGCGCGATGATCTCGCCAGATTCGAGCGACGGTCCGTCCTGAACGGTGACGACGCCGATATTGTCGCCGCTGGAGCCGAGCTGCGATTCGGGGGCAGCGCGTTTGGCTTTTTTGCCATCGTCTTCTTCGTCGGTGGGGGGCCGACGGGCGGCTTGCGCCGATGACGACGGGGCTGAAGCCGTGGGCGCGTTCGAGCTCGCGCTGCCAATCGACGAGCGTGTTGAGCTCGTTGTCCATCTGGAAATTGAGATGGAAGACGGCATCCTCGGTAATGACGATGAAGAGGGCGAGATTGATGGCGTACATGCCTTCGCGCAGGATCGGCGCGCTGCCGGCCGCGCTGCCCGCGCGGCGCGGCGGCGTCTTCGGGCTGCAGGAACTCGCGGGCATCCTGGAAATTGTTGCTGGCGGCGACGCGGCCCAGTGTCTGGCTGGGGGCAAGCGATTCGCCGTCGCGGGCATAGACGTAGCCGATCTTGCCCTGCGGCACCGTGACGAGCGGAACTTTGTGCAGCCGATACATCCAGCGCCACAGGCCGATGTGAAAGCCGCCGCGCAGCACGTCCGCCTTGAAGCCGGCTTCATCGCCCAGCGAGATCAATCGGCCCTGCTCGACGGAGCCGGAGCGCGACCAGAGCTTTTCGACGATGCCGACGCGATTGTTGGGGATGTAGCGCAAGCCGGCAAATTCGATCAGCGCTCCGATAGACGCGGCGATTGCCAAAAGAATCAAGCCGTATTGCGCCGGTTCGGGAAGGCTGGACCAGATGTTGCCATCCGCAAAGACATGAGCCAGAAGCATGGGGAATCTCCCTTCGGGCCAATGGGGGAAAACGCTCTAGCGCGGGATTCATTCTATTATACGTCGTGGACTGCTTGATATTTAAGACGGAACGATGGAAATGCGTACACGTGCGATCGATTATCGTTACAAGTGGAGCCAGCGACGGAGTTTCTGCATAATGGTCTCGGTGGAATCCTGCCAGTAGGCGTCCGTCACCAAGCCATCCGAGAATTCGACGATAACCCGTGATCCGTCGGAACTCACCCATTCCGGCAACGTGGGGGGGCAAGGAATCGGCGCCGATATGACAGGGATAGGAACATGCTCCCCATCTGCCGCACGGCCCAAAACGGCCTCAACTTCTTCGAGCGTCATTCCCTTTTCGATTCGGCTAAAATTTGTTTTGGTGACGCCTGGGCCGGACGGCAGCACGGCAAGGATGACGAGCGCCAAACCGAGCGACGCGGCCATGATGCCGGCCGAGATGAAGTAGCGCTTTCTCATAAGGCCCGCGTCCCTTGATGTTGTTCGACCATGCGTTTGGCCAATTTCTCAAACTCGCCAGGTTCAACGGGAACGGCTTCACCGCGTTCGAAGGACTTCATCGATTCGAGGAGCATTTGGTCGATCCGCTCTCTCTCTGCTTCCGAAAAACCGGTTTCCTGATTTTCCAAAGCGTCGGCAATCAGCAGTTGCATAAACGTGCTTGCATCCTTGAACCGGCCGGAATTAATCTCACGGTCCACGAATTCCTTCATCGGCTCGGGAATGTTGATGTTGAGGGTTGCCATGATTTCCTCCGTTAGTTTCTCGTGATCGTCTCGTGCAGGTTCAAGACCGTCCGCGCCACCGAGGTCCAGGCCGCCAGTTCGGCCGGCGCAATTTGCTTCGATGCCGGCGCATAGCCGACGCCGAGGATCGCCAGCGCGTCCTTGGGGTTCGCATCGAAATGCGTCCGATGTTTCTCGTATAGCTTCGTCAGAATGGCGATCTCGTCGGCGTCCGCGTCCCTTTGCAACGCCAGGCGGAAGGCGAAGTTGATGCGCTCGGCGGTTTTGCCGGGCGATTTGGCGATCTTCTCGGCGAAGACGCGCGATGCTTCCACGTAGGTCGGATCGTTCAAGAGCACCAGCGCTTGCTGCGGCGTGTTCGAGCGCGGGCGCTCGACGGTGCATTCCTCGCGCGTCGAGGCGTCGAACGCCAGCAAGCTCGGCTGCAGGAAAGTGCGTTGCCAGTGCGTGTAGACGCCGCGGCGATACTGGTTTTCGCCCTTGTCGTTGGCCCATTCGCGTGTCGGGAAATTGAGGTAGCGCCAGTAGCCCGCTGGCTGGTACGGCTTGACGCTCGGGCCGCCGATCTTCGAGACCAAAAGGCCGCTGATCGCCAGGGCATTGTCGCGCACGAATTCGGCATCGAGGCGGAAGCGGCCCTGGCGAGCGAGGAACTGGTTGTACGGATCGCGTTGCCGAAGCTCCGGCGTTCCCTTGGAGGATTGGCGATAGGCCGCGGACATGACGATTTGCTTGATGGAGCGCTTGATGTCGCCGCCGTGTTGCTGGAAATCGAGGGCGAGCCAATCGAGTAATTCCGGATGGGTCGGCCATGCTCCGAGAGCGCCGAAATCGTCCGCGGTCTTGACGATGCCCTGGCCGAAATAGAGCAGCCAAAGCCGATTGACGAAGATTCGCGCGGGCAACGGATTGTCGGCATCCACGAGCCAGTTCGCGAGATCGAGACGAGTCGGGCGTTTGCCTTTTCTCCCCTCTCCCCCCGGGAGAGGGGAAGGGGGTGAGGGTGGAGCATTCGGATTTTTGGCACTTCCGCCCTCACCCCCGGCCCCTCTCCCGGAGGGAGAGGGGGGAAAGAGCGCCGGCAACGCCGCGGGCACGTCGGGGACCACGATCTCGCCCGATTCATCGAGCCAGTTGCCACGCTTTAGAATGCGGACGATGCGCGGCGTGCTAGCGGTCGAGATCAGCGTGGACGGGAGCTTCTTGGTGAACTCCGCCTTCTCCTTCTGCACCGCCGTGAGCTTCGCCTGGACCGCCTTCGCTTCCTCCTTCGGCAGCGTGGCGATTTCCTTTTGCAGCGCCGCGATTTGCTCGTCGAGCTTTTTCGCTTGCTCTTGCTGGGCGCCGGTCATGATCGGCGTCTGCGCCTGCCGGCCGATCGGCGCTTCCTGGATGTCGGCGAAAAACGCGGCGAGCTTGTAGAACTCCTTGGTCGTGAACGGATCGTACTTGTGATCGTGGCATTCGGTGCAGCCCAGGGTCAGGCCGAGCCAGGCGGTCGAAAAATTGCGCACGCGGTCGGCGGCGTACTTCGCCGTGTATTCCTTCGCCTGGGCGCCCCCTCCTCCGTCGTCTGCAAGAGCCGATTATGCCCCGAGGCGATTTTTTGCTCGGCCGTCGCCTTCGGCAGCAAATCGCCCGCGATCTGCTCAATGGCGAATTCGCGAAACGGCAGGTTCGAATTGAACGCGTCGATCACCCAATCGCGGTAAAGCCAAACGCTGCGCTCGTTGTCGCTGTGATAGCCGGCGCTGTCGGCGTAGCGTACGATGTCGAGCCAGTGAACCGCCATGCGCTCGCCGAAATGCTTCGACCGGAGCAAGCGATTGACGACTTTTTCATAAGCATCGGCGTCCTTGTCGGCCAGAAACGCATCGACCTGCTCCGGCGTCGGCGGCAGGCCGATCAGATCGAACGACAGCCGGCGGATCAACGTGCGGCGATCCGCTTCTGGCGCCGGCTGCAAACCCTCCGCCTCCAGCCGAGCGAGCACGAAGCGATCAATGTCGTTGCGCACCCAGTCGATATTCTTCACCTTCGGCAGCTCGTGCTGGCGCGGCGCGATCAACGACCAGTGCGCCTCGTATTTAGCCCCTTGCTCGATCCAGGCGTGAATCAACTCGATCTCTTTTTTCGTCAGCTCCTTCTTCGTTCGCGGCGGCGGCATCTTCTCATCGGGATCGTCCGTCACCAGCCGGCGAAACATTTCGCTGGCGAGCGCGTCCCCCTTAACGATCACCTTCTTGTGAGCGTCTTTCTCATCATCGAGCCGCAACTTCGCCTTGCGCAGGTTGTTGTCCGGGCCGTGGCACACGAAGCAATGATTCGAGAGAATGGGCCGAATATCGCGATTGAACTCGATCTTCCTCGGCGGCTGCGCGACGAGGATACCGGGCAACAGTGCGCATGCTAGGAATGGAAGTGGCAAACGAAACATGAAGGGAATCTCCTGGCGGGAATGCGGATGATGGTAATGTACCCGAGTCGGCAGCGATTCACAAGATCCCGCATTGACACGCCACGCCGATTTGTGGCACCTTTGGCGGGA
This sequence comes from uncultured Planctomycetota bacterium, assembly GCA_963767835.1. Classification (GTDB taxonomy): domain Bacteria; phylum Planctomycetota; class Planctomycetia; order Gemmatales; family Gemmataceae; genus SIAQ01. The sequence continues at coordinate 68,456 of CAVYFY010000029.1, read as the reverse complement.
TGCAAGAAACAGAAACAACCACACGCATGCCGCCGACGGTCGCGGTCAAGATTGCCACGGTCGAGACGCCGACGCATTTGCTCGGCTGGCTGCCGATGCTCTGGACGCGCGTCTGGTTCGCCGGGCCGGCGGCTCGGGTCGAGCCATTGCGGGCGGGGCCGAGCGTGTTCATCTTTCTCGTGTCCGGCGTTTTGCTCTATCCGTGCATGTCGTTTCCTCTGTTCGAACCGGATGAAGGGCGCTACGCCCAGATTCCGCGTGAGATGTTGACGGCCCGCGAGTGGATCGTACCGACGCTGCAAGGGGAACCGTATCTCGACAAGCCGCCGCTGTTCTACTGGCTCGTCATGCTGTCGTATTCGATCTTCGGCTATTCTGCCGGTGCCGCCCGATTGATCCCGGCGCTGGCGATGCATGCGAGCGTTCTGTCGACGTATTTTTTGGGCCGGCGCATTGTCGGCGCGCGGTCGGCGTTCTGGGGTGCGCTGTTTTTGACGGTGTCGCCGATCTTTCTCGGCGTCGGCCGGCTGCTCGTGCTAGATGGCTTATTGACGCTGTGGATCACGCTCGGACTGCTGGCGGCGTATCTGGCCCAGGCCGAGAAACGCTTGCATTGGAAATGGTGGTGCCTGGCGGCACTTGCGTGCGCTCTGGGCGTGCTGACGAAAGGCCCCGTCGCTGTTTTGCTGATATTGCCTCCGCTTTGGATACAACGCCGGCTTGTATCTGGGGCGCCGATCTCCTGGCGGGCGTGGCTCGGCTTCTACGCGAGTGTCCTTATAATCAATCTTCCCTGGTACGCGGTCGTTTGCTGGCAGCGGCCGGAATTCGTGCGCTATTTCCTTTGGCAGCACAACGTCGAACGCTTCGTCGAGCCATTCGATCACATTCGGCCCGTCTGGTTCTATGCGCCGATTGTGCTGTTCGGATTGCTGCCCACGATCTTGCTGGCATGGCCACGCTGCGCGTTTCTTTACTTCGACCAACGCCGCCGACATCAACCGGCGCTGCCAGGCGATGGGTTATCTCCTGCTCGCCGGGCTTTGGTGCGTCCTCTTTTTCTCGCTGGCGGGAAGCAAGCTGCCGACGTACATCTTGCCCGCGTTTCCGCCGCTGTGCCTGGCGCTGGGCTGTTTCATCGCCCGCACCGATCTTTGCCGATCGCGCTGGACGATCGGCCTCGTCGCGGCGTGTTGGCTAATGCTGGCGTGCTCGCATTATCTCGTAATCCCGCATTACGCCCGCCAACGCTCTGGGATCGACCGCCTTGAGGAGTTGCGTGCGGCTTGCAATGCGGAAACTCCGGTTGCATGCTTTCCGCGCAATGTCGATTCGGTGGCGTTTTATCTGGGCCGAGCCGACTTCCGCACCTATCGCAGCAAGCAACTTGAGGAGTTGGTGCAAGCGCTGGATCAGCAGCCGCGTACGGTGGTGCTGTTCGGGCATCGCAATTCACCTGACACGTTGAAATTGCATCTGCCGCCGCACTTGCGCATGGTGGATCGCAAGCCGCTGGGAGTGTGCGAGATGGCGGTGATTGAGCGTATGGATCACTGAAGGAATCCCGCGATCGCGCGTCGCCTCGTGCGCGAAACCGCAAGCGAGCATGCATATTGCACGTCTTGAACATCATTTCATCGGCGCTTTTCCAAGGTCGCGCAAGTACGCATACAGATCGGCGATTTCCTGGTCGGCAAGCGGATCGAGCAATCCCGCGGGCATCAGCGATTGGGCGCTGGCCTGGCGGCTGACGATCTTGGCAGCGTCGAGGCGGATCGTTGTGGCGGCGCCCGTTTGCAGGATCAGGCTGTCCACGGCGTCGTAGATGACGATGCCTTGATATGTTTTGCCGTCCTGCGTTTCGACCAGCGTCGTCTGATAGCGGGCCGGCACGTCCTTGGACGGCTGCAAGATCGCGGTCATGAGGTCGGCACGCGAGAAGCGATTGGCGACGCCGGCCAAATCGGGGCCGAGCGCTTGCGAGCCGGAATGGCAGTTGAGGCAACTCGCCTTGCTGAAGACGGTCTTGCCCGTGACGGCATTGCCCCGATCCCAATCGAGCTTGGCAAGGCGCTGGTCCCACTTGGCGACATCGACGCCGTCGGGATTCGCCAGACGTTTGCCGAACTCGGGATGCTGCTTTTCGAGCCAGGCGATCCAGCGCTTGCTGTCGAGCGCCGAAGGCCTGGCCGGTGGTTTTCTCAAGCCGGCCGACGAGCAATTTGCGCGTGGCCGATTGCTTTGTCCGAAGTGCGATGCAAGGCGCGAATCAAGGCGAACGATTCGGCGGCGTTCGCTTTTCGCGTCGAGCTGGTTCAAGACCGCGCACGCAGGCGTCGAGAATGGCGGACTGCGGCGAGTTGAGCCCGTCGATGAATTTGCCGCGATCTTCCATCACGGGCTTCTTCGCCAGCAGCGGTAAAAACGCCGAGTCCTGGCCGGTTTCACCCCAGCCTTTGCGGATAGTCGGCAGCACGTCATCTGCGGGAAGCGCGTCGAACAATTGCACGATAGTGCCGGACAAAGCATAATCCTTATTGCGTTGCCAACGATCCAGAAAAATGCGGGCAGCACGTTCCTTGGGAAACCCGGCGGTGCTCGCAAAGAGCGCATGATCGGGCCGGCCAAACGCCGCATGCGCGACCATCGCCACGTGCAGCCGCGCATCCTTCTGAGCAAGGCCAACGTAGAGCTCGCGCATGCGCAACGGCCAATTCGAGTCGCGATTTAGCTTACGGGCAGCAATCTTGCGATCGAGATCGAGCAGTGTGGCCGCGACGAGTGTTGCTTCCTTGTCGGCGCGTTGGCCCGCGAGGCGGGCGTAACAGGCCAGATAGTGAATATCGTCGATCGGATTGGAATCGGCGCTGCACTTGGCGAGGAAACGCGAGCGTACCTTTGCGTCGTCATGCTCAATCATTGCAAGGGTGCGCGCGATTTCACGGTCGAGGTCGGGATCGTTGCTCGGAAAAAAACGGGACAGGGTTGGCGTCGGATCGAGGATTCTCATTCCCTTCCGCGCAGTATAACCTTCCCAAATGGTGCCGATTGATTCTTTAGCAGCGCCGATGTCGCCGAGGCCACGCTGAAGAAGGCGCACTCCGTCGAGGCGAAGGCCACGGGACTTGCTGCTGAGCATCGCTCCGATCACATCTTCGCCATCCTGCTTGGTGCGAATTTTGCCTGCCCCATACGCCACGGAAAAGGCGTAGTCGAGCTTTTCCGAGCCAAGTTGCCCTGCCAGCAACTCGCGCGAAAAGCGCTCCATGACATCAAGCGCTGCCTGCCGCACTGCCGAATCTTCATGGTCGTAGTTGAGTTGCGCGTATTTGTACAACGTATCTATGACGGGCGGCTTGATCTTTAGAAAATGTCGGCGTGTCATTTGCATTGCCCAGAGACGATCGCTTGCCGATTTTGAGGTCGCTTTCTTGTCGATCACGTCTTCCAACCCATCGCGCCATTCCAGCGATCGTTTCGCCATCGGCAGTGGCGCGAGCTTGCCTTGCAGTGCCTTGAACCGCTCCGGATGCCGGATGCGATAGACTGCGCCGCGCGTGCCCCGACCGCCGATCGAGACATAGAGATCGCCAGTCTTCGGATCGACGGCGCATGCGGTGGGCGCGAAGCCGTTGTCGCCGAGCGTTTCGAGGAAGACGCGCGTGTCGGCGGTGTAGGAGGCGTTCTTGCGTTTGAGCGTGGCGAAGTGGATTTTGCCGAAGGTCCAGTCGCACAGGAAGAAGCCGCCGTGATATTCGGGCGGAAACTGGTTGTGCCGATAGCAGGCAACGCCGGTCGGCGAACCGCGGCCCAGCGTGGCAATCGGCGCGACCACATCGCAGAAATACGGGGGACGACGCCAAAACGCGGCCCTTTGCGGATTGAGCCAGCCGTAATGCCGGCCCTCGATAACGTGATAGAACCGCGTCGGCTCATACCACGGCAAACTGACGCAGCGCTCGTTGTCGGAATCGAAGGTGAAGAGATCGCCATCGAGATTGAAATCGAAGCCGTACGGATTGCGAAAGCCGTGGGCGACGATCTCGCATGACGCCCCCCTCACCCCCAGCCCCTCTCCCCCGGTGGGGCGAGGGGAGCTAGGTGGAAATCGTAACACGCAGCCGGCGATCGGTTCCTTGATCGGCGAGGTCGGCGAATCGGCGTAGGATTTGTCGATGCCGGCGTTGTTGCCGCACAGAACGTAAAGCCACCCGTCGGGGCCGCGCTGAATCGCATGGGAGGAATGCTCACCGCCGGTCTTCATGGCGCGAATCAGTTCGGAAGGCCCGTCGGCCTTGTCGCCGGTCTTCGAGGTGAAGCGCCGCAAACCGCCGTCGCCCGTGACATAAAGGGAGTCGCCTTCCCACAAGAGGCCCATGGCGCCGTCCTTGGGCGTGGACGCGAATTCAAGGGCGCGATCCGCTTTGCCGTCGCCGTCGTCATCGACGAGGATGCGGATGTAGCCGCGCGCCGCCACGATAACGCGGCCCTTTGGATCGACGGTCATGACATGGATATCGTTGGCGAGCTTGCCGTCGGCGAACTCGACGACCTCGAAGCCAGGCGGGACCTTGAGGCCTTGCGCGGAGACGTGCGGCGGAGTCACAGCAAGAATCAACAGAATCAGGAAATAACGTTGCATCAACAATCTCGTGGGCACGAGCCCAGCGTATTCAATCAAAGTATTCGCGTACCTCGGCGAGTGAATCGGCCTTCTTGAGAAGCCGCACGAACTTTCTGAGCTCCGATAGCCCACCCAAGCGTTTCACTTTCGGCATGAGCTTAGCGCCGGATGGGCCGAACCGGGCATCCAGGACCATTTCGATCGTTTCCAGCGTAACAACGAGAGCTTCATTGCGGCCTTTTTCAATGCCTGATCGCTCAATGCTGCTGATATACTCCACGGTCTTTTCCTCCTTAATAGCGGTCAGTTCTGACTCGAAACCAAGTCTCAACTCATCCGGCAATTCCATCATCCAGTCGATGACGAGAAAGAGCTGAATGATTTTCTCCTTCGACCAACTCTGTCGATAAAGCCCCTTGACGATGCGCAATTTCCAGAGCTTGCGGTTGGCCGGGTCGTGCCGCGTCTCGCGTGTCATGCGGTCCGCCAAGACGACGGCGGCCATCGGATTGTCGTTGGATTCCAGGCTCGTCACGTTGGTCTCGTAATCGAGCAGCTTGGCAATGCGAAAGACCACCTCCGTCTTGCAGTCCCACCGCCCATAGCGAAACGTGGTCGGCCGCCAATCCAGCCGATCGTCGCACAAGGCAGCCAGACTGACTACCTGCCTATTATACATCTGATATGCCGCGATGTTGTACCGAAACATTCGCTCTTCGAAGTCCTTGTCGTATTCGCTTTGAATCTCAATATGCACAAGGAGCCAGTGCTCGCGGCCGTCGTCGAGCCAGACCTTGAACAGCTTGTCGGCAAGGAGTTTGCCGACTTTGGCGCGGCGAGCAATTTTTTGCAGCTCCTTATCGAGCGATTCGTAGCCTCGCGACCAATCGATGTCAGCCGCAATATCGGCGAAGAAGAACTCCAGGAACGCCTGCAGAAGAAGTTGCAGCGTGCCCTTCCACGGGCTGTCGAAATCGTCGGATTTGCGCAATTTCTTGGCCATCCGCGTGAATGTAACGGCCCACGCCGCCTGCGTCAAACCATGGTGCGAATTTTCTCCGCCCCCAACCGCTGGCAATAATCGCCGAAGCTCTCGTCGCCTTGCCGATGCTGCTTGAAATCCGCCAACAGCGGCAACAGCGTCGGCACGATGTCGTTGATCGGCACCAGGTCCTTGAGCAAGAAATTGAGCCGCGCGCCGACCAGGTTACCGCCGACGAAGAGCGTGTATTTGTCACCACTTCGGCCGACGATGCCAATGTCGGATTGATAGGGGCGGACGCAGCCGTTGGGGCAGCCCGTCATCCGGACGCCGATAGTTTCGTTGTCGAGACCGAGCCGGGCCAATGCCGCTTCGAGCTCGCGGATAAGGGCCGGCGCGGCGCGTTCGGCTTCGCTCAAGGCGAGGCCGCAGGTGGGCAGTGCGGGGCACGCCAGGCTGTAAGTTTGCACCAGCGAAAGACGATCGGGCCGGCGGACCCCCGAAATGGCCAGCGTGCGTTCGATGGTTTCTTTCGCGCCGGCCGGCAGATCGCACAACAAGATATCCTGCATCGGCGTCAATCGGACGCTAGGCTGAAGGACATCGATCAATTCGCGCAATGCGGAGCGCAGGCAAAATTCGCCTTCATCCTTGATGCGGCCGTTTTCGACCGAAATGCCGTAGAAAAACTTGCCGTCGCCTTGTGCGTGCCAGCCGAGATGCAGGGGAAAGCCGCTAATCGCGATATCATGCGGCAACACGAGCGCGAACGGCACATAGGTCTGCAGCACCTGGCGGAATTTTTCGATGCCCCAATCGTGCAGCACATATTTCAAGCGGGCACGCTTGCGGTCGGCCCGGTTGCCATGATCGCGGAACAGCTTGATGACGCCTTCCGCGGCGGCGACGAGTTGCTCCGACGCGATATAGCAAATGGCCTGGGCAAGATGCGCGAAGGTGTTGGCGTTGCCATGTGTCATCCCCATGCCGCCGCCGGCGTAGACGTTATAGCCTACAATTCCGCCATTCTCGACGTGAGCGAGGAAGCCGAGGTCCTGGGCGAAGATGTCGGTCGAATTGTCTTCGGGCAATGCGAACGCGATCTTGAACTTGCGCGGCAAATAAACCTTGCCGTAGATCGGCTCGACTTCGGCCTCGGCTGGCGAGGGGGGAATGCTCTTGCCGTTAAGCCAGATTTCGTGATACGCCTTGGACCGCGGGGCGAACAGATGCGCGAGTACGTCGGCCTGACGCTGCAATTCAGCATGAACGGGCGTCGCAAATGGAACCGGCAACGCCATCACATTGCGCGACACGTCGCCGCAGGCGCCCAGCGTTGTCAGTAGACACTGGTTGATTTCGGCGATGGTCCGCTTGAGGTTCGATTTCAAAATGCCGTGAATCTGAAAGCCCTGCCGCGACGTGATGCGCAAGGTTCCATTGGCGTGTTGCCCGGCAATGCGATCCATCGTTAAGTACTGACCGGCGGTGACTTTGCCCCCCGGCATTTTGCAGCGGACCATGAACATGAACGATTTGCCGGCCCCGTCGCGGTGGCGGTCTTTGCGGGCGTCGCGGTTGTCTTGCTGATAACTGCCGTGGAACTTGATCAGTTGCTTGTCCTGTTCGTTAAATCTCTCGCTGTCCTTGGCGAGTTCCTCGGCAAGCGTGCCGCGCAGATATTGGCTGTTTTGCTTGATTTTCTCCACGGCAGATGGCTTGGGAGCGGAAATCGGCTCATTCGACATCGTTCGGTCTCAAAATAGATGGAGCGAATTACGCTTGTCAATTTATGCCGTTTTTGCGGGAGAATCCAGCAGAGTTCGTATCGCGGAGGCTGGGCGAGCCCGCCAAGTTGCGCCGGCTGTGCGCTCCGATTCATTGCTGACGGTTGCTGCTAGGGAAGAATTCGGCCCCCGCTGAGAAACATCGAAATCCATCTTAGAATGCCCATCCTGCCAGTCGAAACCTCTCTGGGGCCAGACGTTCCAAACTGGCCGTAGCGCCCGTTGATTGCACCACGAAAGGACGCATGGTGGCAGAACCCACGCCGGCAACATCGAGCAATCTGGGCTTTCTCTCGGTCTTCCAGGAGCCGAGCGGATTCATCGGCGGCTATCTCGTCACCAATCCCTGGGGCAGGCCGCTCGAATTCCGTCTCTCCAGTGCCGTGCAGCCCAACAAGGTCCAGCAAATCCTCTACGGCGACACGCTCCCGGGCTATCTCTGCGGCGAGGTCATCGGCAAGACGCTGATCGATAAGACAGCCACGCGCGCCCTGCTTGTCTTTGTGGACAACCCGATGGCGCTCGATCTGCGGCTGCGCGTCGAGGTCCCCGTCGCCCTCTGGCATTGCATCGCCGATCCGGATCAACCGATGCCCGGCCTGATGGTGCAGCCGCGGCTCTTCTGTCATGCCCGGTTTCCCGAGGACGTCGGCGCCATCCGCGCCGCGATCGAAAAGCTCGGCGTCATCGACTTTGGAGAGCCCTTCGCGCGCATTCGCGAAGCATTGAGCGAAGCCCGCAGAATGGGCGTAACACTGCGCAGCGCGGCGTAAGTCTAAATTTAGCCACTGATGGAACACAGATCAAACAAGGATGACAGAGAGTGACAGGATTCCCGGAAAGCTGAATTCTCCTCCCATCGGTGTTTCATCGGTGTTTCATCCGTGGCTAAATTTCAGATTCAACGGCTTTTCACGAGATAATCGTCGGTCAATTCCCAGACGCCTTCGCTCGGTTGCCGCAATGGCCGGCCGTTGGCGGCGCCTGGATCGCGGCGGTCGCGCAGGACGAGAATCAAGTCCGACAGGGCGGCCGGGTGCGTGAAGACATAATTGTGTGTCTCCGCGAGCCCCGAGACATTGCACTCGATGAACTGCACGTTCGGCATCCTGGCCAGGCTTTCCTTGATCTTCGGGCTGAGATCCTTGACGCCTAACGCCCCCATGCGCCGGCTGGCGAACACGGCGCCGGAAAGCTCGATCGCCTTGTCGTTTGGTGAAACGTAAATCGTCGTCCGCCGGGCGGCTTGCAGCAGGTTCTCCGCCACAAACCGCTGTAAGAACACCTCCTCGTCCACGTCCGGAGCGGCCAATACCAAGTTCTCGAGCTTGAGTTCCCGCCGCGTTGATCTGCGTTGGGCCGTGATTTCAAGATTCAGCTCACGCAGGGCCGACATCGCCACATCGCAGCCGCGGCTATGGGCGATCAGGTGCACGCGCTCCACGCCGGGACACTCGGCGACGGCTTTGATGAAGTGCCGCAGATGCGTGATGGTGTATTCGCCCGATTCGCGGTCGTAGGGATAACTACGTAGTCCACCGAACCCGGCCGGCCAGGAATAAGCGACGGGAACGCCGACGCGCCCCATAAAATGCCAGATCTCCGCGGCCCGGAATACCGAATCGTCAAACGTGCAATTGAAGCCATGCACGAAGATGAAGACATCCTTGTGCGAGGTCGGCGCAATCCGCTGGCGCAGAAGCGCGTGCAGACGCTCGGCCGCCGCTTGGTCCTCCAGCGCGGCGGCTTGCACGATCGATCCGCCCTGCCCGCTCAGCATCGCCTGCTCGACCAGCGGCTGGATTTGTCCGTCGGCACGGACGCTCGCTACCTTCAACTCGTATTCCCGGCTGCGCCGGGCCGTCGTGCTGTCCTGCGTCAATTCCTTCCAGCTCGGCTGTGGATTCAACGCGACATCGGCAACACCAAAGGTCAGGCTCGGCGTCCGGCCGAATCCATAGCTCGGCTGCTTCGCGCCGGATCGACGACCGCCCGATCAGTCGCATAAATCACGGCCGCATCGGAAGATTGCCAATCGGCCGGGCAATCGGCGTAGACCTGCTGCGGATCCTGATGCTGCAAAAGATTCGGCGTGCCTGCTAAATGAGTCGCGCACCCGCAAACCGGCCCGAGTAGGCCCGCAAGGATCCACAGAAGCCAGGTTTTTACTGTGCGCGTCTTCATGACGATTGCTCATGGCCATAACCGGTCAACTCTGTTTCATCAAGTGAGACTTGAATTCGGGCAAGATCGAGCAAGCAGCGTGCAATGAATCTTCGCTGCCGATGCCGCTTGCGCACAAAGGCTTGCGCCAATTCGTTTCACACAGACAACCACACCCCACACCCCCCCCTTTTGAAATGAATCCTCAACGTCGGGGCCGCGCAAAGAGGCAACTGGCCTTGCGTTTCCTCACACAGCCTACTCGGTCGGATCGTGCAATTTCCAGGTTCGGGTGGGCGCAATCCAAGATTGGCAGATTGCATCAGGCGCGCGGGTCGGGTACATTGAATACCCACGCAGGTGTGGCCGTGTTGGCCGATGTCGAATCACCTAACCCGGATGAGTCACCGCAGAGATCGCCAAGAACGCAGAAGTAAAAATGGGCCGGCTCTGTGTCAACACGCCAACATGAAGGCTGTTTTTGGCCCCAGTAGACCTTTTTTATCGTAATCCCTCTGTTCGCCTCATTTGTGTTTTCTCGGCGGTCTCTGCGATCTCGGCGGTGAATTATCCGATCTAATGGCGCTCGCCACGGAGGTTATTCATGGCCATTCTTTCCTTCCTCGCAAATCAACTGCTACCACTGACGGCGGCCTTGAGTGGAATCACGCTCGGCATTGGCCTGGCCGCATGCCCGATGGAATCGCTGGCCCTGCAACGTGCGTTTGTCATCCTGTCGGCCGTCACACTCGCGGGACTGATCGCGTCATTGGTTCGGCACAATATGCGGCGCACGCCCTATGAACGGCGCGTCAAATTCGAGTTCGGCATTATTCCGCTTTTGCTATTCTGGGGCTTCCTTATAGTGAGCCACGCCGTTTTCGGAGGGATACGGGAAACGGGGCCTCGGTTTATGACGACGAGCAACGGGAAGCAAATTGGGTTGGGCGTACACTCGCATCACGATGAAAAGGGGGTCCTGGCAGCAGACATCCGCAATCAAGTGGGCGAGCCGATGCTGAGCTGGCGTGTCAGCGTTTGCCCGTATATCGAGGCCCTGCCCCTGTACCAACAATTCGACCTGACAAAACCATGGGATGGCCCAACCAATCGCGCGCTTGTCGAGAATATACCGATCACGTACCGAAGTACGCTTTTCGATGAAACGCCGGGCAACACGCCCTGGCAAGGATTTGTCGGACTGGGCACGGCGTTCGATCCAGGAGCGCTCTTGAACTCGGCACGCGATTTTCCGGATGGAACGAGCTACACGATTCTGTGCGTTGAAGCACACGAGCACGTGCCGTGGTCGAAGCCGGCAGACATCCTGTATGGGCCAGAAATTCCGCTGCCGCCACTTGGGCAACGGTATTTTCGGAACGGAGAATGGCCGTTTTGCTGCTCTGTTCGTGCCAACCCAATAATCCTCGCATGCATGATGGACGGCACGGTCCGAGCTATCACGCCGGATATTCCCGAGGCCAGGATGCGGGCGTTGATCGTGCGCAATGACGGCGAACCGAGCGATGGCTGGTTGCCCGATAACTGAGTCTCAAATCGAATAGAATAGCGAGCGTAACTCGTTGCCCGGGGAGTAACGTCATGAATCGAACGATCATCGCACATTTCGACGGCAAGGTCATCGTGCCGGAGAAGCCGGTGAAGTTGCCGGTTGGCCAATTATTGCGCGTTCAGATAGAATCGCTCGGGCCGGCCAATGGGAAGAAGCCCACCAAACGCCGGAAGATTAAGATAACTGGCATGGGGCAATTCTGCTCCGGAGTCCCGGACCTCGGTTCAAACAAGAAACATCTCGAAGGGCTTGGCAGGAAGTGACACCCACGCTCTTAGACACAGGCTGCATTGTCGCCTTTCTTGATCGAACCGAACACTATCACGAACATTGTGCGCGAATCGTCACGAACCTGACGGGGCCGCTCATCACGTGCGAAGCCGTCATCATGGAGAGTTGCTACTTGCTGCGCCGCGTGCCGGGGGCGTCGGACGCGATCCTTGATGACGTGCGAAAAGGCACGTACCAAATGCCGTTCAAGCTCTCCGCGCGTGCCGCCGACGTTGCCTACCTTATGAGGAAATACGCCGACGTTCCAATGGACCTGGCAGACGCCTGCCTGGTCGATCTCGCGACGCAAACGGGGTCAGGGAGAATTTTGACGCTCGACACCGACTTTCGAATCTACCGCTGGGGCAGGAATCGGGCGTTCGACTTGTTGATTGAACTTTGAAGCCCAGATCGAGGAGTGCTACCAAAAAAATCGAAGGCGTTGCACCGGAGTGCAACGCCTTCTGCTTGTGCACAGGTATGTTGTGTCTCAGGAGGTGCAAGTCCTCTGCGGGCGGTGATGGCCCGAACCGCAAGGCTAGGCAAGGGTGTCCGTCGCGAGGCGGAATCTGAAGAAAGCCGATGCCCCCAACTCGGATTCGACGAACAGAAATCGGATACAAGGCCAGCGTCGTTGGGTAACCCGGCATGAGACGGGGACGCCTGATAGCCATTCCGTAGGCGACGCGGGTAAATCCGGCGAAGACCGAGCGAAGGATGCACAACTTACCCTGGGAGATCTCCCCGTCCGTCCGGTCGATCCGGACTACTGCGGCGGCAACGTCGTGGGATGGACCAGGGAGAAGTCAGCAGAGGCCGTAGTAACCCGCTCGTTCGGCGATGTGCCATCCTGCGCGGGCAACACACGTCGGGGAGGCCAACCGCCTCGCAAGAGCGGATGAAGGGCTGAATCTATTCTTGCAAGCGACCGTCTGGAACGACTCGATGGACGTGAAGCGACAGCAAGGCAGCTACTACCAAACGCTCCTGTTTACGGAGCAGGCGGAGGAGCTGCGCCCCGGCTCAACTGGCGACGGCGGGACCGAAGCTGGTGGGTGCGTGGAGTCACAAGCGTCTGCGGCGTCGGGCCAAGCACGTGCCTTGCCGGACCGACTGATGGAGGAGGTGACCCGGACCCAGAACTTGATCGAAGCAATTGACCGCGTGCGGGCGAACAAAGGATCAGCAGGCGTGGACGGGATGACCGTCAGCGAACTGTTGCCCTGGGTTCGCAAGCATCTGCAAGGATTCACCGATTCGCTGCTCGACGGGAGTTATCAACCGTCGCCGATCCGCGGGGTGCAAATCCCGAAGGCCGGCGGAGGAGTGCGACAGTTGGGCATTCCGACGGTGGTAGACCGCTTGGTGCAGCAGGCGATCCTGCAAGTTTTGGACCCGCTTCTGGACCCGACCTTTTCGGCATCGAGCCATGGCTTTCGCAAGGGACGCGGAGCATTCACCGCTCTGGCCAAGGCGAAAGAGTATGTGGCCGAGGGCCGAACCATCGTGGTGGACATGGACCTGGAGAAATTCTTCGACCGGGTGAACCATGACATCCTGATGGCGCGATTGGCCCGGCGTGTCGGCGACAAGCGTCTGCTCAAGATCATTCGCCGCTTCCTGGAAGCGGGCATGATGCAAGACGGCGTGTGTGTCGCTCGGCACGAGGGGACCCCGCAAGGCGGACCGCTTTCGCCGCTCTTGGCGAACCTGCTGTTGGACGACCTGGACAAGGAACTGGAACGGCGTGGCCACTGCTTCTGCCGCTATGCCGACGACTGCAACATCTACATGCGGTCGAAGGCAGCGGGCGAGCGGGTGCTGGCGTCGGTGACAGCGTTCTTGGAAGGGAAACTTCGGCTCCGCGTCAATCGGGAGAAGAGTGCCGTGGCACACGTCGAGGACCGCAAGTTTCTCGGCTATCGTCTTCTGCGCGGCGGGGAGTTGGGAGTCAGCGCCCAAGAGTGAGGAACGCGTCAAGGAACGCATTCGGCAGATCACTCGTCGAAATCGAGGCATCGAAATCGAGGAGATGGCCGGCGAACTCAACAGTTTTCTCACGGGCTGGATCGCGTACTTCCGTTTTGCGAAGTGCAAGACCTTGCTGCGTGAATTGGACAGTTGGATTCGTCGGAAGCTGCGCTGCGTGCGGTTGAAGCAACTGAAACGGACCAGAACGATCGCGGCCTTCTTGCAAAGCCACGGCGTTCCAGTCCGCCACGCGCGGATGACCGCCGGGTCGAACAAGGGGTGGTGGCATCTGTCGGCGTGTCCGGCCGTCAACACCGCCATGAATCAGACTTGGATCGAGTCTTTGGGCTTGGCCAACCTCAGCCAGCTGTATGACCGGTATCAACAAGAACAGAAACCGCCGGATACGCAAAGTACGTCCGGTGGTGTGGGAGGACGGGGGAAGTAATTCCCCCTCCTACCCGATTTCAAAAGGATCTTCGCGATCAGAACGGCAGCGATATCGAGCTGCGCGATTCCGTGCGGATGCGTTTGCCGTCATCGGTGCTGATGGTTACGTTCGGGAAGAGATGCATAGTCGCTTCCTGAGCGTGCGGGATCGTGTCGATATCGAACGGACGGTAATTGAATCCGGGGCCACCGCCGCCGAACTGGGCGCCTAATTGCGCAAACGCGCCAAGGGAGTTGATCGTGTCAAAGACAAACGGCGCCGCCGCCAAAACTGTGCGAACGGTCGGCCGGGGGTCGGAAACGGTGATCGACGTGAATTCCTCGGGAAACTGGGCCAGAATTTTGGTGAGCGCAGGGTCCGCCTTCCACGTCGGCAGAACGCCTTCCTGACGCATGATGAATCCCTTGATGGGCTGCGGATATCTGGCGTAGATGAGCCAATCCTTGTAGAGGCCGATGGTGGCGAAGCGGCTGTTTAATTTTCCGCTCGAGCCGATTTCAATGATTTCGCCGCCGCGATAGGTCTTTCTCTTGAGGCCGAACTCGCCGAGGGGGTTGGCAGGGATGCCTTTGAGCAGCTTGTCGAGCGTGCTGGCAATCTTCTTGCCGTCCTTGACCTGGATGGCGATGACCGCGCCGGTGCCGAGGATGCCTTCGGACGCGGAGCTGTAGGCAACCATGACATCGCCAAAGCTGCCGAACAGATCGCGGCTGATATCCACGCCGACGGCGCCTTCGAAATTCTTGATCGCGTCCTTGATTTCGTCGGCCTTGTCGGCGTCAAAAACGCGGATGATGCCATGGGCGAGGTTGACGAACTCGCCGTAGGATTTGTTGAAAGCGACACTGCCGGCACTGAAGCCGCTGATGTCGTTAGGCAGCGCGGGAAGGTTCTTGAGGCTGATCTTTTTCTGGCTGGTCAAGCTGAGCAGGCCCTTGCGCGGTCCAGGCATGTCCACGTCCACGACCGAGCGCTCGGCCGGGCCGTCGAAGCCGGACATGAAACTGATGCTTTTGAGCCCCTTCAGGCCGGTCTCGTCGATGATCGGGCCCGCCTGGGGAGCGATGTCGGCGATGATGTTGAGGGTGCTGTTGAAGTCGATGAAGCCGCGCGCGGCGGTGGGAAATTCCTTGAAGCCCGCGACCTTTTTGTAAAGCGGATTGCCGGCCAGCCCGGTTTTCTTGGAATCAATGTCTCTGGCGTAGGCGACCGGATCGGTTGTGCCCAGGAACAAGACGGCGTCGCTCCCCTGGCCCCACCAGCCAACCTTCAGCAATTCGACTTCAACCGTATTGACAAAGCGCTTACCGACTTTGACCGTCTTGACATCGGCCTTGGTCTCCTCGGCGATCTTCTGGATGAGCGGCATCACGGTGCCCGATTCGCCGGCGGCCTTCGGAAACACCAGGACGGCCTGCACCATCGGCTGCGGCTTGATTTGTTCGACCTCGACAGCAAACACCAGGCCGTGGGTGTGCATGGTGCCGAGCAGCTTGGTGAAATCCTTGAGCAAGGGGCCGACCTTCGGCTCAGCCTGGGCAGCGTTTTTCAGGTTTTCGTGAGCGAAGGCCCACAGTTCATCAAGGAACTTGCCGGTGTCCCCCTTCATCATGACGCCGAGCGCCGTCTTGTCGAACGCGGCTCGATGGGTCTGCATGCCGTCCCAGCGGAAGTAGATTTGGCTCTTGGCAGGCAGATAGCTTTCCTGCACGCCCTGCCCCAGCGCGACGCCCGGCAGCAGCATGAACAACAGGCCCAGCACCATTCTCTTGAACATGGATGTCCCCTTGATGTGAAGGCGTTATCTCCCCTCCAATGTACTCCGGCGAGAGGAAGAAGGTTGCAGACGCAGCAAAATTCTTAGCGTTAAGGCAGTATGAAGAACCGGCACGCGATTGGCAAGGGGCGGGCGGCAATGATTTGGATTTTTCGCGGTTTGCGCTCGGCGGGCGGACGATACCAACCCAAAGCGCCAGCGAGGGTAGCTGCCAGCCTCGCTTGCGCTTCGGGTTAGTATGATTCACACCTCCACGCCATCCACCAACCGCTGGCAGCCCGGCAGCGCATCCAGGAATCGCCGGCCGTATTGCTTCGTCACCATGCGCGGGTCCAGGATCGCCACCAGGCCCGTTTCGCTCCTCATTGCCCGGTCAGTTGCTCGGCAGCGTCAGCGTGGTGCCGGCGGGGATGCGGTTTTGCGGGGGGTAATTCGGGTTGGCGCTGTAAATGCGGGGCCATTGGCTGCGGTCGCCCAGCGCGCGCTCGGCGATGTCGAGGATGCTTTCGCCGGCCGGGTTCTGCACGGTGTAGGTGCCGCCAGGGCCGGGGCGCGGCGGATTGGAGACTTTGGCGATCGGCCCGGGCGGCTGCGTCAACGGCGTCGGCGCGTCCATCCTCACTTGCGGCGTTGCGCTCCGAACCAAGGAGCGATAATCGCTATCGAGGATCGTCTGCGGCGGCTTGAGCACTTGCTGCCCAGGATTCAGGATCGGCGGATTGACGTTGAGGGTGGAGCCATTTTTGACCATACCGCTGTGATCGCGATTGTATTTCAACAGCGCGTCGGCATATTTTTCGGTGCCGTACATGCGCAGGCTCAAGATATCGAAGGTGTTGTCCCCTTTTTGGCACTCGTAAGCATCGATGTTGACATCCTTGACCGCGGGCAACGGGTGACGACCGCCTCCGACAATGATCGGCGGCGCCGGCAGCAGCGTGCCTCCCGTCGGTGGAATCACGGCGATCGGGCCGGGCTCCTTGATTGCGGCCGGGGGCAGCGGCGGCGGCGGTTTCGGGTCGCTAAACGGAATGACCGGCTTGGTCGGCTCAGGCAACGGTTCCAACTGACCGAACGTGGGCCCCTTCGGCGCGGGCGCTGGGTCGATCTGCTTCGCCGGGATCACGCCTCCGACCGGATCAAATGGCGCCGGCTTCGGCAAATCGGGCATCGGCGGCGTCTTATCATTGAACGGCTTGACCGGTTGCATCTCCACGCTGCCGATCCCTCCCTGCGCCGCCTTTTTTTCGCCCTCCTTGGCCCGTTTCGTCTGCGTCTTCGAATCTTCTGGCGTCGGCGCTGGGACCAGAGCTTGCTCCTGTGGCGACTTACCCACTTCCGCGTTCGGCAAAGGCGGCAACGCGCCTAACTCCGCCTTCGGCAACGGCGGCAATGCGCCAACCTCCGCCTTCGGCAATGCCGGCAGCACTCCCGGTTCGCCTTGCGCCGGCAATGCCGGCAGAGTGCCCACGTCCTCGGGCCGCTTCTTTTCCTCCTCGATCTTCTTGGCAAGAGCCTCCAGACGCTTCTGTTCCAAATCCTTTTCGATGGCGGCTTCTTCCGTCTGCGTCGCCGCCGGGGCGATATACAATCCCGGCAAACCCTTCTGCTTGCCGTCCTCTTGCGTTAGTTCTTTCTTCGTCTCCTTGCCCTTCGCCTGCGCGGCGGCCACGGCAGCGGACTTCGGAGGCGGTACTTCCCCCTTTGGTTTCGCATCCGGCGAATTCTGCGTCGGGTGCAAGACCGCGCCAGGGGCAACCGTCTGCTCTTCCGCATCGCCGCCATCGCCGCCACGCCACTTCGACGCCACGACCACGGCAACCAGACACAGAAACGAACCGGCCACGAGCAACCCAATCTTGGTTTCGCGCGTCATTTGCCTCTCCTCATGCAGGGGCTAGGGATTGGGGATTAGGGTCTAACTCCTAACCCCTAATCATGCAGGGGCTAGAGATTAGGGGTTGGGGATTAGGTCTAACCCCTAACCCCTAGCCCCTAATCCCTACTTCTTTGTGCTGCCCGCAACTTGGCGCTGCGAGCGCGAGGATTGTTCCGGATCTCCTCCGCGCTCGCCTGAACGGGTTTGCGGGTAAGCTCTTTAACCAATTCCGGGCATTTGCGAAAGGCCTGTTTGACCATGCGATCTTCCAGCGAATGGAAACTGATGATCGCGACCTTGCCGCCCGGCTTCAAGCAATCAAACGCGACATCGAGCAATCTTTCCAGACGCCCAGTTCATCGTTGACCGCGATGCGCAAGCCCTGGAACACGCGCGTTGCTGGATCGATGGCGTGCCCGCGCGAGCGCGGCACGCAGCGGCGAACCAGCTCCGCGAGTTGCCCGGTCGTCGCGATCGGCGCGTCTTGCCGCGTTTCCACAATCGCCCGGGCCACGCGCCGGCTGAAGCGTTCCTCGCCGTATTGCCAAAAGATGTCGGCGAGGTCTTTTTCGGCAAGCCGGCGAATCAGGGCGCTGGCCGGTTCGCCGCGCGTCGGATCGAGCCGCATGTCGAGCGGGCCATCAGTATGGAAGCTAAAGCCGCGCTCAGAATCGCTGATCTGATCGGAGCAAAAACCGAGATCGGCCAGGATCGCGTCGACCACGGGCCAATTCAATTCATCGAGAACCGCAGGCAAATCCTCGAAGTTCGCATGCCGCCAGTGAATGCGAGGATCGGGCAGCCGCTGTATGGCGACCGCGAGCATGGCCGGATCTTGATCGAAAGCGATGAGTGTGCCATCGGGCTGGATGCGGTCCCAGAGCCGGGCGGCATGACCGCCGACGCCGACCGTCGCATCGACGACGACCTCGCCCGGCTGCGGATCGAGCCAGTGCAGTACTTCATCGGGCAGGACGGAAACATGGCGGACATCGTTCATCTGCAAGCTCTGGGGTGAGGTACGCCGAATCCCTGGGGCTGGTTGGTTGCGTGCCATTGGTGCAAAGACAAATGCACAACTTCAAATCTGGCGACTCAGCCTGGTAGTATTTACAACTCCACTCCATCCACGAACCGCCGACAGCCCGGCAGCGCTTCGAGAAATCGCCGGCCGTATTGCTTCGTCATCATGCGCGGGTCCAGGATCGCCACGAGGCCCGTGTCGCTCCTCGTGCGGATCAAGCGGCCGAAGCCTTGCTTCAACTTCAAAATCGCTTGCGGCAACGTATAATCGGGGAACGGCTGGCCGCCGCGCTCCGCGATCGCCTCGCAGCGGGCTTCGACCAGCGGACGGTCCGGCGGCGTGAACGGCAGCTTTGTGATGATCACGTTCGACAACGCCTCGCCTTGCACATCGACGCCTTGCCAAAAGCTATCGACGCCGAACAGCACGGCGCCGTCGGCCGCGCGGAAATGCTCCAGCATCCGATTGGCGGGCGTGCCGTCGCTTTGGCTGATGAGCGTCAAGCCTTCGGCATCAAGCCAATCGCGCAGCTTGTGGGCGGCGCGTTGCAGCGTCTGGTTGCTCGTGAACAAGACGAACGCTCGCCCTTGCGTTCGCCGCACGTACTCCTGGATTTTGGCCAAGCAGGCATCCTCGAACGCCCGCGGATCGGCGGTCGGGTCGGGCATGTCGCGGAACAGGTGCAATTCGGCCTGCCGGCGATAATCGAAGGGGCTGCCGAGCTGGATCGTGGGGGCCGATTTTCCTGTCGGCCCACCCGGACTGAGCCCGAAGCGCAAAGCGAGGGAGGTTGTTGCGCCCTCGCTTTGCGCTTCGGGCTCATTGGGGGAGTCGTCGGGGAAGCCAAGCCGTTCCTTGAAAAAATCGAATGGGGCCGATCCGCCGACGCTGAGGGTGGCGCTGGTCAGGATCGCGGTCGGAATGCGATTGAAAATCTTCTCGCGCAAGATTGGCCCCACCTCGATCGGCGCGCTCGCGAGCTTAAGCTGATCGCCACGTTCGCCGGAGCCCTCGATCCAATAAACCTGGCCCGGCAATTTTTGCTTCAGCCAGGCATCCAGATCAGCGGCCAGCGACTCGCAGCGGTATGACGCCGATTCCAGCTCGATTTGCTCCTTGTCATCCTTGACGGTGTCCGCGATCTTGCCGAGCACGTCCGAGAGCTTCTTGAATTCCGCGGACAGCGTGTCGGCGACAATCTCCGGCTCGCGCACCCGCAGCGAATCGCTGTTGGAAATCCGCTTCGCCTTGAATTCGTATTCGCGGCGCCAGTCGAGAATGCTGTTGAAGAATTGATGCGTGACGGTGCGCGTGTAATGCACCTGCCGCCAATCGGCTGCGACACCGTGCACCTTGAGCAACCCGACTTCTTTGCCCCGCCGCTCCAGGTACAGGCGATTGAGCAGCCAGTCTGCCTGCCCGCGCGTGATCGACAGCCCGAGATGCTCGGCAGCGACGTCCTCCAGCGTGTGGGCTTCGTCGAAAATGACGGCCTGATACTTCGGCAAGATGCCGACTTCGGGATTGAGCGAGCGCAATTGCAGATCGGCGAAGAACAGGGCGTGATTGACGACGAGCACCTTCGCCTTCTGGATGTTGGCGCGGGCCTTGAAGTAAAAGCAATCGGCATACTCGGGGCATTTCTTGCCCAGGCAATTGCTCGAATCGCTCTCCACAAGTTCCCAGACCGGGGCGAGCGGGCGAAAAGCGAGATCGCTGCGGCTGCCGTCCTTCGTGTTCTCCGCCCAGGCCATGAGCGTATCGAGTTGCTCGAACGCCCCCACTTCGGTGAGCAGCGAATTGCTGCGTTGATGTGCGACTTTAAGCCGGCGCTTGCTGACGTAGTTGCCGCGGCCCTTCACAAGCAGCGCGGCGAATTTCTCCGGCATGACGCTTTGCAGGAACGGAATGTCCTTGCGGATGAGCTGTTCCTGCAGGCCAATGGTGTGCGTCGAGACAACGACGCGCCCGTCGGTCGCGGCACAGGCAGCCTGAATCGCGGGCACCAGATACGCGAAGCTCTTGCCGACGCCAGTCCCCGCTTCGACCATGAGATGCCCCGGAGTGCGCAGAGCATCGGCTACCGCATCGGCCATGCGCAATTGCTCGGCACGCGGCTCGTAATTGAGCAGACGCCGGGCGATCGCGCCATCGGGGCCTAGGATGTCGTGGTGGGACATATTCTCATTATCACGGATTTCGGGGTTTGTGAAAGAGATGCGCGTCTTCGTTTACGAACATGTCACCGCCGGCGGCCTCGGACGCGATGTGCCCGAATCGCTCTTGCGCGAAGGCCGGGCCATGCTCGAAGCCGTGAGCGGCGATTTTCGCCGGCTGCCCGATATCGAGTTCGTGACGGCACCGCATTCCCAATTCCGCGAAACGGCGGCGCGTTGCGACTGGACGCTCGTGATCGCCCCGGAATTCGACGATCATTTGCGCGGCCTGAGCCAGACGGTGCTCGATGTCGGCGGGCGTTTGCTCGGCTCGCAACCGACTGCGATCGCGCTCACCGGCGACAAGCTGGCGACGGCCGCGTTCTGGCACGAACGCGGCGTGCGGCATCCGCGCACCGAATCGTTTGATCCGGAGTACTTCGCGTCGTTTCCGCCGCCCTGGGTGATGAAACCGCGCTGCGGCGCCGGTTCGCTAGCGACGTTCCTCATCCAGTGGGGACAGGCTTTCCAGCCTGTCCATTTTGGCGCCGACGCGGACAGGCTGGAAAGCCTGTCCCCACGAGAATTCGTTATCCAGGAATATGAGCGCGGCCAGCCAGCGAGCGTCGCGCTGTTGATCGGTCCACGCCAGACGATTCCGCTCATGCCGGCCCGGCAACATCTTTCGCAGGATGGCCGATTTCGCTATCAGGGTGGCTCGCTCCCCCTGCCGCCCGACTTGGCGGAGCGCGCGACGGCGCTGGCGCTGGCGGCGGTGGCGGGGATCGATGGCTTGCAAGGCTACCTCGGCGTCGATCTGGTGCTCGGCAAGAACGGCGACGATTACGCCATCGAGATTAACTCGCGCTTGACGACATCCTACATCGGGCTGCGGCAACTGTGTCGCGGCAATCTGGCGGAGTTGATGTTGCAATGTGTACGCAGCGAAGGAATGGAGCCGCCGCAATGGAACAGGGAAGAGGTGAGGTTCGGCGAAGCCCAAGGATGAGCGCAGCGTTCCTGGGGGTTCATCCCGGCTCATTGCCGGGCGTGGGGTCGCCGGTGCAGTGGCGGATGATCCAGCGATTGATGTCGCGCAGCATGTCGGCGTGCAGGCGGTGGTTGGTCGGATAGGTCTTCATGTCCACGTCGATGCCCGCCGTCCACAGCAACCGGCGGTCCGCACGCACCAGGGTCGCCGGCACAATTGAATTCGCGATGCCGTGCCCGATGAAAACACGCAAGCCCCGCGTTTCCGGCAAACGCAACAACGGCCGATCCTCGCGCGGCATGGCGCCGTTCAAGGCGATCACGCCGCCGAGCTTTTCCGGAAACAGCATACCCATGCGATACGCAAGCGTGGCGCCCTCGGCAAAACCGGCAAGGAAGATTCGCTCGGAATGAATGTGATAATGCCGCCGCGTCTCAGTGATCGCCCCCAACAGATAATCCTCGATCAGGCCCAAATGGCTCGCGTCCCCCCAGGAGAAGCCGAGCGAGCCCTTGCGGTTGGGGCCGAGACAGACCGGGCCGCGCAGGCCGATGGAAACGTAATTGCGCCGGCTGACACGCGGCGCCAACCGAAGGATTTGCTCCTCATTACCTCCATGCCCGTGCAGGAACACGATCAACGGATACGCATAGCGCGGCTCATAGCCGATCGGCGCGAACGTGCGGATCGGCAACGGGCGCGGCGTCTGAACTTCCGTCGTGTAGAATCCTTCTTCCGGACGGAACGTTTGCCAGGCAAGGTCGAGGAACGGCATCGCGAAATCCTGAATAATGGGGTCGCTAACCAGCGCGGATCATTGATTCTGGGGGAAGTCTACGTCGATCTCGCCGGGGTGTCAACGCAAGCCCTTGGCGGACTTGAGCCAAAATCGACGATTTCGCGCTTTTCGCATCGTATTGCAACGGTTAGAGGAAGTGGACAAAACAAGAAAGAATTGCGGGCGCGTGAAGATTTGTTTACTGCGCTGGCAATGATATTAGTAGTGAAATAATTAGCCTACCACTTGCGGGTGTCAATTGTCGCTCGAAGAAATCTTCCAGATGCCGTCTTCGTAGTGCGGGCTTCAGCCCGTGTGCGGCCACAAGACGGGCTGAGGGCCGCACTACGAAATCCGGAAACTTATTCCCTACGTTGCTAAGCCACATCCACTACTTGCTTTTCTCGATCTTCTTTTCGGGAACGATCCACAGAAGCAGGTGGTAATTGTCGCCGTCGGCGCCCGTAATCTTCAATTCCTTGTCCGCCTTCCAATCCCCCAGCGAGAATCGGTGCGACACGATGCGCGAGCCCGGTTTGAGGGAATTTTTCAGCACGGGCGCGACGCGCTTGCCCAGATCGTCGCCGATATAAAGCATTACCACGGTCGCATCCTCCAGATCCTTTGGTTGGAGCTTGAGCATGTCCCCTTGCCGAACCTCGATCTTGTCCTCGAGCTTGTGCTTCTTGACGTTCGGTATGGCATCCTCCTTCATCACTTTGGGATCGTACTCGATCCCCACGCCGCGCTTTGCGCCGAACTTCTCGATCGGGCGGATCAACATTCGGCAATCGCCGCAGCCCAGGTCGTAAACCACGTCGTTCTTGCCGATCTTGGCGAGCTTGGCCATCTCGTCCACAATGTCGTCGGGGGTCGGGTAGTAGCGGACCGTGATCTCGTCGGCTTTGGTCAATTCGTCGAACCCCTGCTCGTGGTTCATATCGATTTTCACGCTCTCGTGCTCGCCACCCTTGATCGTGATTTCCTTCCTGCGCGTGATCGTCGTATAGTTGTTCGGCTCAAACTTCGCTTCGATAGCGAGCTTGATTTCTTTGCCTTTTTCGAGCGCGATCCTGTAGGTTCGCGTGCCCCCTTCGCCGTCGATTTGCTTGCCGTTGACCTTGACGATGGTCGCCTTATAGAGTTCGATGTGGGGAACGAGGATAGTAACCTTCGATTCAATCTTCTCCTGGGCGGCGACGTTTGTTGTGGTGAAGCCGACAAGGAGCAACAGGCACGCGGTGATGCGGATCGTGGTATTCATGGCAGTCCGATGAAAAAAGTTAGGGACGGAAAAGCCGATACGGTGAACTCTTCCAGTAATTCTTCATGGTGTATTCGCGGCGGCGGCAGAGTCAAAGCGAATTCAGCGCGGGAAGCAAGTTCGTCTAGGCCAAAATCGACCGGCGCGGTAAAGTCCACGTCCATCTTCGTTTAGCGTTCGCATGGCGCCATGCGAACACTAAACCGAGGCGGCCGAGGGTGCGATGCATGGATGCCAATTTGCGCGTGGTTTTAGTTCACGATTGGCTGACGGGCATGCGCGGCGGCGAGAAGGTGCTGGAGGTGCTGTGCCGGCGCTGGCCGACCGCTCCGCTGTACACGCTGATCCACCAGCGCGGCTCGGTGAGCAAGGCGATCGAGGATCGGCCGATCGTGACGAGCGCGTTGCAGAAGCTGCCGTGGATTGATCGCTACTATCGGCACACGCTGCCGTTGATGCCGGCGGCGGTGGGCTGGAAGCTGCCGGATTGCGATGTCGTTTTCAGTTCGAGCCATTGCGTCGCCAAGGGGGTGGCGCCGCCGCCGGGCGCGTTGCACCTATGCTACTGCCATACGCCGATGCGTTATGCCTGGCACATGCAGGACGCCTATTTTCACGAGCGCGGCTGGAGTGGGCCGAAACGCTGGCTGGCCAACAAAATCCTGGCCCGGCTGCGCGAATGGGACCGCCGCACCGCCGAGACCGTGACGCATTTCATCGCCAACAGCGAAGTCGTCCGCCGCCGCATCCTCGATTGCTACGGCCGTGATGCCGTCGTTATTCATCCGCCGGTCGATACGGATTTCTATTGCCCGGCTGAAGTGCCACGCGAGGATTATTATTTGATTTTGTCCGCCTTCGCGCCGTACAAACGACTCGACCTGGCGATTGACGCTTGCCGGGCGCTGAGCCGGCGGCTAGTCGTGATCGGCTCGGGGCAGGACGAGAACAAGCTACGCCGCTTCGCCGACGAGCGCATCCAGTTTATCGGCTGGCAACCCGACGAGGTGCTGCGCGATCATTTGCGGCGCTGTGCGGCGTTGCTGTTTCCGGGCGAGGAGGATTTCGGCATCGTGCCGGTCGAGGCGCAAGCGTGCGGCGCTCCGGTTATCGCTTACGCTCAGGGCGGCGCGACCGAAACCGTCGTTCCCTGGCCCCGCGCCACGGCGACCGGCATGTGGTTTCCGGAACAGACCGTCGATTGCCTGACGGCGGCGATGGAGCAATTCGAGCGCGAACGCGATTTCTTTGAGCCGCAGCGCTTGCGCGAGCACGCCCTGCGCTTCCGAACCGAACGCTTCGAGGACGAGCTATTCGGATTCGTCGCCGCGGTGACGAAGAAGCCGGAACAGCGCCGAGCGGCGTGATTACCATCCGCACCAGCACGGGACGCAGACGTAAGCCTGGTACGGAACCGTGACGCAATATGGTCGCACCGTCCAGCTCTGTTCCTGTGTGACCACCGGAATGCAGCGCACCTGATTGACCACCGCCTCCTGCTGCACCCAGCGGCACATGCGGACCGTTTCCACGCGTTCCTCCAGCCGATAATCATATGCCACGCAGCGCACCCGCGTCGTTGTCAACTGCGGGCACCAACTCACCACGCAACAGCACGAACATGGATCGAAAACCATCACCGGCGCCCACGTCCACGCCGCCACGTCACGCTCCACCACACGCGGCATCGGCACATAGTAGGAACGCCGTACCTGCTGATCGTACTCTTGCGGCACCCAGACGCTCGTCCTCACCGGAATGACTTCCTGGCGGTAGCTAACCTTCTGCACCACGCACGGCACCATCTCCGCGCGCCATTCGGTGCGATAACAAGTTATGGCACGCATTTCGTAGGTGATGCAAGGCATGGGGCAACAAGCCGGTCCGACATAGCACCATTGCGCGAAAGCCGGAGTCGGCCCGGCAAGCATGAACGCGACACAGGCAGCCAAAGCGAATCTCATGGCAATCCTCGAATATGCAACGAAAATTCCGCGCTGTTTCACCAGATTGCCACAATAAAAGGTCGATTGCAACGGTAAAATGGGTGGTGTGGGTGATATTTTCCGAATATGATGCCGCCGCGGACCATTTCGCCGCTTTCGCCCCAATCCGCTGATTTTCCTTGCACTCTACTCATGAATTCGGGCGAAGACGCTTTGTACTTGCCCTCGCTCGGCTTGTGCCGATAGATTATTACTCAATCACGGAGCGAGCTTACCCGAGGATCGGATCATGATTCAGAAGATTGTGTTGTTTGGCGTGCTGCTGGCATCCCCATTGGCCTTCTATCCGCTGCTGCGAGATTCGACGCCGACGCCGTATGACGTTCCGGTTGACAACGCTGCGCCGCGGGACAAGGTGGAAAAGCTCAGCAATGAGGAACTCGTGAAAGCCAAGCCGGTCGAATTCCTGGAATACTGCCTTGCCGAATACGACAAGAAAGTCACGCACGGCTATCGTTGCCATTTCGTCAAGCAGGAGTGTGTGCAGGGCAACTTGCGTGACCCGGAGAAGCTCGTTGTCAATTTCCGGGCCAAGCCGTTTAGCGTCCACATGGTTTGGCTTGAAGGCGCCGAATTCTGCGTCAAATCGATGTACGTCGAGGGCGAGAACGGGGGCAAGCTGCTGGCCGCTTCGGCGTTCAATGGCGTCCCACTCGGAGTCACCTTGGCCCGGCCGATCGATGCCCCCGATGCCAAGGCGACAAGCCGATTTCCGATCACGCAGTTCGGCATCAAGGCGGGCATGATCTCGACGATCCGCAGCATGAAGGCCGCCTATGAGAAGGGCACGCTGAACATCACTTACGCGGGAATTGAAAAGCTGGCCAAGGTCGGCGACCGCCCGTGCTACAAATTGGTGCGCATCGCCGTACGACCCACCGGAACAAGACCGCATCAACAAGCTCACCATCTGGATCGATTGCGACACGCTCATGCAAGTTGGCTCGGAACTGATCGACGCCGACGGCAACCTCATCGCCGAATACTACTTCCGCGACATCGAGCTGAATCCCACCTTCGACGAAAAGCAATTCACACGCAAGGCGCTTTGAAAGGAGCGCGCGGCGGCGCAAGCAAGTGCCGCATGCTCGCGCCGCGTGCTCAGGTCACTTCAATCCACGCACAAACAGGTTGGCAAAATCCATGCTGCCTTCCGGATGCAAGACGAATGCGCCCGTGTTTGGCAAGCCCGCCCAGCTGGAACTATTCAGCTCTCGGTCGTTGACGGTCATGGTCAGAACCTGATTCTTTGTTGATGCACGGAATCGGTTCCATTGGCCGGGCTTGAAAACAACGTCCGCTTCTACTTCGATGGACCCGACAACGCCCCATTTCAGATGCCCGGCGGGACTGATTGACAGCTTCATCCGGTCGCCGTTGCCTTCGCGAGCAATGATTGTACACGGCTTTGCGTCCTTGATCGGAAATCGGAAGTCGGCGCTGAACTCCCCGTCGCCGTACCCCTCAGCGCTCTTGAGAGCCGTACCGCCCTCGCAGTGGAGCACCGTG
The DNA here is from genome assembly GCA_963767835.1 of uncultured Planctomycetota bacterium. GTDB lineage: Bacteria > Planctomycetota > Planctomycetia > Gemmatales > Gemmataceae > SIAQ01. The sequence goes on along the minus strand of CAVYFY010000029.1, from coordinate 41,251 downwards.
TCTCGCGGCTGCCAGTGCGTCTTTGTGTTCTCATCCGTTTTCCATCCGGATAGATCGAGGCCGGTGTACATATTCTTGAATCCCTTGTCCAAATCGCAAATCTCTTCCTTCTTCGGATTCGTGCTCGGCAACTCCTTGATCTTGAGGTTCTTGAACCGGCACTCGGAGCCTTCGGATTCGAGGCCGAGATAGCCCTTGCGCGGGTTGCATTTGCTGACCATCGAGACGAACTTGCCGTTGACGGCGAGCTTGATGACGCCGTCGTTGGCTTCGACGCGATAATGGTTCCATTCGAATTCCCCCTTGGCGTGATTCTCCTTGGGGATGGAGCGTTTCCAGCCGAGCGGGTGCGGGCGGTCGGGTTCGCAGGTGGCGCCGTGGATACTGAAGAGATCGCCCTGGCTGGTGGCGGTCGATTTGCCGGTTTTCTTGTCCTTCCATTCGAGATTGACGAGAACCTGGACTTCAATGCCGCGGGTATAGCCGGTGCCGACGGCGGGGATGGGATCGCACCAGACGAAGAAGCCGGAGTTGCCGACTTCGCCTTTCTTGGGCGGGACGTGCATCCAGTCGAATTCGGCGATGAAATTCTCGTAGTGCTTGTCGGTGCGGAGATAGCCGGTCGGCTTGCCGGTGGTGATGATCATGTTGTCCTTGACGAAGAAGGTGCCGGGCGCGCCGTTGACGTTGTGCCAGCCGGTGAGGTCTTTGCCGTTGAAGAGCGGTTTGAAACCGTTGTCTTGAGCGCGGACCGTGGTTAGGCCGATCGTCAGAATGGCGGCGAGTGCGAGAGTGCGTGGCATGAACGGGTTCCTCCAGGAATGAAAGTCGTTATTTCGGTCCCTTGTATTGCACGGTCGGCGCCTGCGATGGCGGTGCTGCCGCGCCGCCCGAGCCGGACTTGGCCGCCTGGGAGCGCAGGTGGATTCCCAGCATCACGAGCGTGATCGCCCAGAGGACGCCGAAAATCAGCGGCGCCAATGTGAGATGCACCGGCATGAGGGCCGCCACGATAAAGAACGCGGCCCCAATCGCGTAACAGCGGCCCCAGTAGTTGGCCCCCATAATGAAGAACGCCAGCCCCGACACCATCGAGATGAACGGGTACGGCAGCAATTCCCTGAGATATTCACCGGCGTGCCAGCCCGGATTGGCTTGCACCACCTCGAAACGGATCAGCAATCGCGTGATGATAACGATGATGAAGTAAGTCGCGAAATAGCCGATCCAGATCGTCCACAGTTCGCGCTCGGCGGCGCTGGTCGGCATCAGCCGGCTGCCGCGATTGTAGTAGAATAGGCCGCCCAGGAACACGAACAACAGGCCGCGCGCCAGGATCACCAAAAAACTCGGCTGCTCCGCCCACACCAGAGCGAAGACAGCGCAATGCTCCATCCCGACGCCGAGTGCCATCAGAAAAATCATCGAGCTCCAGGTCGAGAAATCGGCGGTATGCGTGTCGCGCTCCAGGACATGGGCGAGCCGATCAATCACGTTGAAGCCGCGGGCGTTGATCGAATCGCCTTCGAGGTAGCGCTGCAAATCTTCGCCGAGCTCGTCGGCCGAGTTGTAGCGCATTTCGATATTCTTCTCCAGACACTTCAAGCAAATCGTTTCGAGATCATGGTCCACGTTTGGATTGAGCAAGCGCGGCGGCACGGGCTGATGATCGATCACCTGCATCACGGTATCGAGCGGCGTCTCGGCGCGGAACGGCGGCCGGCCCGTCAGCAATTCGTACAAGATGGCGCCCAGGCTGTAAACATCGGCAGACGGTCCCAGAAGGGCCGCCTTGCCTTGGGCCTGTTCGGGGGCCATATAGCTTGGCGTGCCGAGGATGGCGCCGCTGCGTGTTTGGCCCGAGCCTGCCTGGTCTGGTCCAAGCCGTTTCGCCAGGCCGAAATCGGTGATGTGCGGCTCGTCGTCAACGTCGATAAGGACGTTGGACGGCTTTAGGTCGCGATGCAGGATGCCTTGCTTGTGGGCATATTGGACCGCACGGGCCAGGATGCGAACGTAACGCGCCGCTGACTTGCCTGGCAACGGGCCGTGGGCGAGCTTCTGATCGAGGCTGGTCCCCTCGATGTAATCCATCGTGAAATAATGCTGGCCCCCGATGTCGCCGACATCATGCACCGGAACAATATTCGGATGCTTGAGCCTGGCCGCCGATTCGGCCTCGGCACGGAAGCGCGCCACGTCATCGGGATTGGCGAGCCGGCCCGCGAGAATCATTTTCAGGGCGACGATCCGGTTAAGCGTCGTCTGCCGGGCGCGATACACAACCCCCATGCCGCCGCGAGCCACCTCCGTCAACAACTCGTATTCGCCGAAGATTTGACCGAGAACAGCGGTAAGGGTCTGCACTTGAGTCGGTTCATGGACGGTCGGCAAGGCGCCGGCGGGCACGGAAGATTCCAACACCACCGTGGACGCGCCCGGAAATGGCTCGGGGATCTGCTGAATTGTTGGTTCGTCGGACATAGCTTGAATGTATCCGCCCAAATTGCCAAACGCAATCGCCGATTTGGCTATGATATGTCTTTGATCAAGTAAAAAGGAAAAAGTAAAAAAGTAGAAAGTGCGCGGCGTTCTACTCTTTACTTTCTGCTTTTTTCCTTTTTGCTTGCTTAATGGGAGGTCGGAAATGCAATCCACGGTACAGCGCCGACTGTTGGCCGACGTCGAATCCTTTTGCCAGGAGTTGCGCGAGCACGAGGAACTGTGTTATGTCGATCACTGCTTCAACCACTACCTGTTGCCGTTAGCGCTGAAGTTCAACATCCTCGGCATGCCGGTGCCGGCGGAATACGGCGGCCGCGGCGCCGATACCGTGACCTATGCGAGGGCGCTCGCACGCATCGGCCAGGAAGGCACCGGCGTGCGCACCTTTTTCTCCGGGCACACCAGCATCGGCCAGTACCCGATCATGACGTGGGGCAATGACGAGCAAAAACGCCGCTATCTCCCCGCGTCCTGCAAGGGGGAAAAAATCCTCGCCTTCGGCCTCACCGAGCCCGACGCCGGCAGCAATCCCCTGGAAATGACCACGACCTATGAACGCAAGGCCGATCATTTCCTGCTTAACGGCGTCAAGTATCTCATCTCCAACGCCGGCATCGCCAATGCCATCGTCGTTTTCGCTTATCCGAAGGATTCTCCCTCACCCCCAGCCCCTTTCCCCCAAGGGGCGAGGGGAGCAAAACGCATCAGCGCGTTCATCATCGACACTGACGCGCCCGGCATCGAGCGCGAAGACTTGCTCGCCAAGGTCGGCATGCCCACCGCCAACACCGGCATGTTTTCGCTGACCGATTATCAATGCCCGCTCACGAACATGCTCGGCACGGAAGGGGACGGCTTCCGCATCGCCATGGGATCGCTGGTCAGCGGCCGATTGAGCGTTGCCGCCGGCTGTCTGGGCGTCATCGAGGATTGCCTGATCGAATCGGTCCGCTACGCCAAGGAACGCACGCAACACGGCAAAGCGATCGGCAAGCACCAGCTCGTGCAGGAACACTTGACCGCGATCGAGATGGCCCGCCTGGCCAGCGAAGCGTTGGTGATCAAAGCGGCCGAGGCGAAAGACGCGGCCAATGCCGATCCGAGCAATGCGGAATCGAAAGCGCGCGCGAGATGCTCGCCGCCCAGGCGAAGCTGTACGCATCTGGAGCCGCCTGGGAAGCCGCCGATCACGCCGTGCAAATCTTCGGCGGCCGCGGCTGGTCCACGCTGTACCGCCCCGGCCGGCACCTGATGGATGTGCGCGTTTGTCGGATTTATGAGGGGACCGATGAAATCCTCAAGCTGAAGATCGCCGCGGCGCTGTTGGGCGGCAAGGAGTACGAGGCGTACAAGTGAATGTCATTGTGCAACCGAGCACGTGAATGGTATGATCGCAAGAGCCGCGCACGCAGTAAGCGGTTGAACGAGGAGTCAACGCCGCCATGAACACGCATGCCATCAGCGATCTGGCCTGGGAAAGGATGGTGACCGCCGTGGAGAAAGTGCGCGATCGCCTGCGCCGGGCCGTCAAGGCGCTTGAAGGGGCGAAAATTCCTTACGCCGTGGTCGGCGGCAATGCGGTTGCCGCGTGGGTCAGCGAAGTGGACGAGGCGGCAGTGCGCAATACGCAGGACGTGGATATCCTGCTGCGCCGCGCCGATCTCGACCGCGCCAAGGATGCGCTGGCCAGCGCCGGCTTCGTCTATCGCCATGCCGCCAGCATCGATATGTTCCTGGATGGCCCAAACGCCAAGGCGCGCGACGCCGTCCATATCGTCTTCGCCGCCGAGAAGGTTCGCCGGGAATATTTGCTGCCGGCGCCGGACGTGGATGAAATGAAGGCCACCGCGAACGGCCGTGTGTTGAGCCTCGAATCGCTGGTGCGCATGAAGCTCACTTCATTTCGGACCAAGGACCGCATGCACCTGTTGGATTTCATCGACGTCGGCCTGATCGATGCGACTTGGTGCGCTCGCTTGCCCGCGGATTTGGCGAAACGGCTGCAAGAATTGCTCGATAATCCCGACGGCTGAACCTGGGATTGTACAAAATCGCCGGTTCACGCAGGCCGTTGCAGAAGTTACATTCTGTACACTATCACAGCCGCCGAATCTTGGGCAGCTTGCCCATTCCGCAACTCATTATTTGACTTCGAGTTGCTTGTGAAGCGCGAAAACATCACGATTGGCACGGCGAGTGCTTTCCACTCTTCCGTTCGAGCCGCCATGAGAAAATTTAGCGAACCCAAAAAATGGAGCACAGCCATGACTCGGAATATCATGTACCGCACGCACAACCAACCCAGCACGAACGCACGGAATCAACGCCAAGCTGAATTGCGCCTCGAAGCGGACGAAATGTTGCGCGACATCGCCTTCGTGTTGAAGATGACCCAGCGAGTTCGCGACGAAATCGAAGCTGACCAAGAAGCTTGCGAGCCGGCGCTGGCGTGAAACCCGGCTCCTTGACAACGTGGTTCCCTCTCCCCACGCGCGGGGCCGATTCCCCTCGGCCCCGCATTTTTTTCATTTCGATTGGCGGCAAACATCACGGATCGAAGGACACGGTTTCGTTGCCCCGGATCGTGCCGAGCGCCATCCGCACCTCATCCGAGGTCTTGGCCGAGAGAAAATGGACGCTGCCATCCAGAAAGACAAAGCCGACAATGTCGGGATGCCTGCTGCTGTAACAGCCCGCGGTGTTGCTGGCCGGAAAGCGCTGGTAACTGGTGCCCGGTGCTGAGGCGTAGTTGTAGTTGAAGGGGATGCCGATCGAGCCAAGAGCGCATTCCATGTGGTTCTCGGCCTGGTTGGTGCCCATGGCCCAGGTGCCGTACTCGGTAACCGGCTCAGAAGAAGAATAGTCGTTTTCGGGATAGAGTGCCTGATTGGTAAGCCGCCGGAAGCGCTCGCCGACGGCGGCCGTGTTGCTGGTTCCGTCGGTGACCTGAACGAGTTGCACCACCGAGTTCTGGTAGAAGGCGCCATCCCTGCGGTATGGATTGCTGTTATATACACCCCAGCCATTGAATCCTCCCGTTGGGCTCCACGAGCCATCGTCGTTATGCAGCATGCATTCGCCGCTGCCTTGGGACGATGCGGGATTGCCAATGCTGCCGGAGGTAACGGCGGCATAGCTGATAGCGAAACGATTGGGAATGGACTCGCCGTTGAGGTAAGTCGTGGTGTAAGCCATCAAGTCGGTTGTGGCGGGACAGCGGAGAACGGTCAGTTGAGATTGGACTGCCGCCAAGTAGTTCCCTTGAGTCCAGTCCGGGTCCTGCACGAATGGCGCAGGATTCGTAAAGCGGGATTTGATCGATGTACGGGAGAATGAAATACGACCAGTAGGTCGCGGGATAGGGACCGCCATCATCCCCTTCATCATGCCGCGCCACGCCCGGCGGCAGGCACTTGATCGCGTCGTGGTAGCTCTGCATGGCGAGGCCGATTTGCTTCAGATTGTTCGAGCATTGTATCCGCGCGGCTGCCTCGCGCACTTTCTGCACCGCCGGCACCAACAGGGCAATCAGGATGGCAATGATCGCGATCACCACCAGCAATTCGATCAGCGTGAAGCCGCTTCGTCGCGGTGTTTGGGATCGCATGGAATGGCTCCGAAACGGGACTTTCTCAAATGGCGCCATTCAATGCGGACAGTTTGTCCCGTAGTTGTTCAGGTGTCATTTTGCTCAGTTCCCACCAATCCACTCCTTCGGGCAACACCAAGCCGAGCCGTTCGTAAGGAGATTTTCCTTTGCGACGCCCGGTGCGGAAGGTGTGGCAGTTCCAGTACAGACGCTTCAGGTCCAGCAACCCTTGGGTCAACTTGCGATGCCGAGACTGATGCATGCGCAAGACACTATTGATCCCCTCCACCAGACTGCTCGCACGCCAGGTATGACGGAAAATGTGCCGCACTGCTTTGGTCATCGTGCTTCCTTCCTCGCCAGCTTTCGACAGAATTACGCTACACACCAACAACACCCCGCGCAGGCGTGCGCGCGGACATACCTTCACCCGCCAACAACTCCGGATGACGACGCAACCCCTCGGCACGCACCGCTGCTTCTTTCACCTCGGTCGATCCTGGCAAAGCCGCCAACTTGCGTTGCACTTCGTCCAAATACGTGAGTGTCTGCGGCTTGCTCAGCAGACGTTTGGCTTTGGCAAAGTCCGCGTCGGGCAACTCAGGCAACGTCTGGGTCAGCACCGCTTCGGCCTGCGCTCGGCTGTTCAACTCACCGGCCGGCGTGAACAGACGCAAGGCCTCTTGCGTTTGCTGCCAGACCTTTTCCGTGCGCATCACCTGATCCATGACCGCTTCGGCCTGTTTCCAGTGAATGCTCACCTTCACCCCCTCACCGGGCACGTGTTGGCCTTGTTGCCGATGGTGATCGTGTTCTTGCTGGGCTTTCTCCGCTTTGGTAAACGCCTGCTGCAAACGCAGAGCGCCTTTGCGTTGGCCTCGGCTTCCTTCACGCACGGTGTGAAAGTGATCCAGTTGGTCCGCCACCGGGGTCAATTCTTTCTCCACGCGTTTCTCGTTGAGCAAGGCCACCCCTTTGCCCAAACCGGTGCCGGCGTCGCGCGTCACTTGCTCCAGCGCGGGATAGGCGGCAAACTGCCCCACCCACACTTCCCCGGTGGCCTGCGTCGTCAAGCTTCCCGCCAGCCAACACATGCTGTCGGGTTCCACGACCATGAGCACCGGCGCCTTCACGTAGATCTCGTCGGCCGCCACTTGCTTGGCCCGCGCTCGCGCGAATTCGTCCAGCACCGGCAACAACGTGCTGACGTGAGCGGCCGTTTCGTGGGTCCAACGCCCGAAAACCGTAGAAAGGATGGTTGAATCATAATCCCCCGGCCCACCGATGTCGATACAAAACCGGGCCGGTTCAAAGAAATCGCAAGCCTCGAAATCCGATCAACCCAGCCCCGTCGCCAGGTGCACTTTTTCCATCGTGCGCTGCGTTTCGATGCGTGCCTTCTTCGCTCCTTCGCGCAGAATATCCTCGACGGTGTCCGGCCTGGCCGCCAGCTCCTTGCGTTTGGCGCGAAAGGGGGCGAAATAGGCGTCGATCTTTTCCTTCAGCAATTTCTTGGCCCCGCCGAAGCCGATCGTGCCGGCGCGATATTGTTCCGCCAGCGTCGCTTTCTCGGCATCGGTCGCGAACAGGCCGTAGAGCGCGTAGACATTGCACGGCCCCGGATCGAGCGGCTGGCCCATCGGCGTCGAATCGGTCTTGATGCTCATCACGGTCTTTTCGAGCGGCTTGCCCTCGGCAAAAATATCAATGGTGTTGCCATACGACTTGCTCATCTTTTGGCCGTCAGTTCCTGGGACCTTGGATTCCTTGTCGAGGCGGTAGGTGGGAATGGGAAAAATATCTTTCTCGAAGGCGCGATTGAATTTCCCGGCGATGTCGGCAGTCATCTCGAGATGCTGGACCTGGTCCTTTCCAACCGGAACGACGTTGGAGCGCACGATGAGGATGTCGGCGGCCATCAGGATCGGATAGGTGAAAAGCCCGACGCTGGCTTCAATGCCTTTGTCCACCTTTTCTTTGTAGGAGACGGCCCGCTCCAAGAGGCCCATGTTGGTGACGGTGCCGAGAATCCATGCCAGTTCCGCGACTTCGGGGACATCGGATTGGCGATAGAAAATCGCCTTGGCCGGATCGAGGCCGAGGGCGAGATAATCGAGTGCGACATCGAGAGTGTGCTGCCGCAGCAGATCGGCGGCCTTAAACCTGCGATTCTGCTCAGCTGACATCTTTTCGGCCAGGTCGCGCATGGTGGTCTGGGCATGGTAATTGGCGATAAAATAGAAGCAATCGCCATGCTCTTGCAATTCGATGTGCTGCTTGATGGCGCCGAAGTAATTGCCCACGTGCAGCTTGCCGGACGGCTGCACACCGCTGAGGATGCGCTGTTTTTTCGGTGCGGGGTCCATGCGTGAGATTCCATAGGGTATCGACAAGGATCATGGCTGTTCCCGATAGATCTCTCGATCATGATCGCTGCTGGAAAATCCGTCGCTCGGATTATGGACGGGCAACACCGCCAACGATTGCAACAATTGACGCATGTTCTGGTTTTGAGACGCGGGATCAGCATTCGTCGCACGGCGCAAGGACCCTGCCAAGTATTTGATGGCGTTAAGCTTCTCAGCGAGGCTAAGGTCTTCCAGCAACTTCACCGTTTCGGTTTTCATGGCGTTTCTCCGCGGCGAACAGATTCCGTCTCCATGTTAGCTTCCCGTGCGGACCACGTCCATGCCGAAAGCCGCGTCGCCAGTCTGCAAGAAAATCGAGGTTCACGCCAACCTCACTTCACGGTACACTGAGAGACAAACACCGGCCACGGAGGTTCGCCATGGATCAACGCCAACGGATGCTGCTCGACGCCCTCAAACTTGGTTCGTCTCAACCAGGCGAACAACGGCTTTATCGCCGCGGCAAGCTGCCAGGCCTGTTCCAGCGAACCAATGCCAACGGCGAGATCGCCAGCCAGGCGGTGCAGGACGGCTTGCTCGAGGTGACGCGCGTCGAGACCGCCGGGAAGGCGACCATCGAATGGGTGCGCGTCACCGCAAAGGGCCAGCAATTCCTCGTTGACAGCGAGTCGCCGATCCGCGCCCTGGAGGAATTGCGCGAAGCCCTCGCCGCACATCAGCAGGGTTTGCCGACGTGGGCAGCACAAATGAACGCCCGCATCGATGAGATTTCGCGGAGCTTCGCCGATGAAATCCTGGCCATGCGGCGACGGCTCGATCAGCTGGCGGGCAACGTCGACGCTGCGATCGAACGAATCGAAGCCGTTCGCGCCGAAGCGGACTTGCCCGACACGCCGTGGGGCCCGGAAACGCTGGACGTGCTGGAACGCCGGCAACAAGTCGGCCTGGGCACACGCTGTCCGCTCGCCGATCTGTTCACGGCCCTGAAAGAAAAACACGTGGACTTGACGATCAAGCAATTCCACGCGGGGCTGAAACGCTTGCAGGACCGCCGCCTGATCTGCCTTCTGCCCGGCGTCGGCAACGGCGATACCCCAGGCCCCGAATATGCCCTGCTCGACGGCCCTGCGATTTATTATTATGCGACCGGGGCGGCGGGCTAACCTTCGCTGGCGGAATTGCTGGTTTGCCCGTATACTTGATATAGTTTGGTTCGAGTCCGCCTGCCGAGCGCATTTTTTGGTTCGATGAGGTTCCCATGCGAAGAAGTTTGCTCGCCCTGTTCGTCGGCATTGCTTTCGCCTCATCCGTCCAGGCCGACGATTGGCCGCAGTTTCGCGGCCCTGATCGCAGCGGCGTTTCCAAGGAAACCGGCTTGCTGAAAGAATGGCCCAAGGATGGTCCCAAGCTCGCCTGGATCTTCAAGAACGCCGGCCTGGGTTGCTCCTCCGTCGCCGTGGTCAAAGGCATCGTCTACACGCTCGGCACCGATTACGATCCGAAAATGCCGAATGCTCCCGCCTTTGATCCCAAATTGCCAAAGGCCGGCGCGTTGAAAGAATACGTCATCGCCATCGACGAGAAAAACGGCATGGAGCTCTGGCGGCACGGGATCGGCCCGCTCTCCACCTTTGCCAAGCCATTCAACGCCTACGGCGATGGGCCCCGCAGCACTCCCACCATCGACGGCAACTTCCTTTACGCCCTGGGCGGCAACGGCCAACTCGTCTGCTTCGACATCGCCAAGAAAAAGGAAGTCTGGCGTAAAAACCTCATCACCGACCTCGGCGGCGTCATGGGCAAGTACGGCTACAGCGAATCCCCCCTCATCGACGGCGACAAACTCATCTGCTCGCCCGGCGGTCCCCAAGGCACGCTGGCGGCACTCGATAAATCCAGCGGCGCCGTCGTTTGGCGCAGCAAGGGGCTCACCAACCTGGTCAACTATTCCTCGATGGTTGCTGCCGACATTCACGGCGTGCGCCAATACATCCAGACCAGCTACGTCAGCAAGCCCGGCGATATCCACGGCGAGCTTTCGGGCGTCGATACCAAGGGAAATCTGCTGTGGACCGCGACGATATCCACCGGCGAGAACGAAGGCAGCGCCGCCAGCCCGATCGTCTCCGGAAATACAGTCTACGTCACCGTCGGCTGGGGCGCCGGATGCCACCTCTTCGACATTAGCGCCAAGCAGGTGGCGACCGACCTTTACAACAAGAAAAAATCGAAGGGGGTCAAGAACACGCATGGCGGCGTCGTTCTCATCGATGGCCACATTTATGGCCACTCCGAGCGCGACAGCTGGGTCTGCCAGAATCTGAAGAAAGGCGACGTCCGATGGGAGGAAGCCGGCGAGTTGCCGTGCCACAGCGGGACCGTCGCGGCGGCCGATGGCAAGCTCTATCTCTTCACCGAGGACGGCGAGGTGGGTCTTGTGAATGCTGACCCAAGCGAATTCAAGCTCATCAGCAGCTTCAAGCTCCCCGTACAGTCCACGATTCCCAGAGATCGCATCACAAGCCGAAACGCCAAAGCCTGGGCATATCCCGTCATTGCCAACGGGCATCTGTACCTGCGCGATCATGAGTATATCTTCGCCTTCAAGATCACGAAATGAGTCGTGGTGAGTAGTGAGTCACGATCGATGGGCGGACCACTCACCACGCACCACGCACCACTCACCACTGCTTATGGACCCACGCCTTGCCGAGTTGCTGCGAACCATCCTGCCGGCCAATCGCTTCTATGCGCAAGTTCGCCGGGCTGCCGCCGGATGACTGGACGCAGCTGCCGTTCACGACGAAGGAGGAATTGCTCGCCGATCAAGCCGCGCATCCGCCCTACGGATATTTACTTACCTACCCGCTGGAGCACTACACCCGCTTGCATCAAACCTCAGGCACACGCGGCGCCCCCTTGCGCTGGCTTGATACGCCGGAAAGTTGGGAGCGCATGCTCGGCTCGTGGCGGACCATGTTCGGCATGATCGGCGTCACGCCGGCGGATCGGCTTATGTTCGCGTTCTCGTTCGGCCCGTTCCTCGGCTTCTGGACGGCGTTCGAGGCGGCGAGCAGCATGGGCTGCCTGTGCTTAGCGGCGGGGGGCCTGTCGAGCGGCGCCCGGCTGCGGATGTTGCTCGACAACCGCGCAACCGTGCTCCTGTGTACGCCGACCTATGCCCTGCATCTGGCCCAGTACGCCCAGGAGCACGCCATTCGCCTCGAAGGAGTGCGCTCCGTCATCGTCGCCGGCGAACCGGGGGGAAGCATCCCGGCGACGCGGGCCCGCATCGAATCCGCCTGGAACGCCCGCGTTTTCGATCACAGCGGCATGACCGAAATCGGCCCAACGGCGATTGAATGCCCCACCAATCCCGGCGGTCTACATATTCTGGAGAACGATTACGTTGCCGAGGTGATCGACCCGGCGACCGCGAAGGTTCTCTCCCCTCAACCCTGTAATCAGGGGAGAGGGGCCGGGCGTGAAGGGTTGGGCATCGCTCGGAGCGGCGTTTCGATCTCCCAAGGGACACTCACCCCCTCACCCCCGGCCCCTCTCCCCCTGAGTACAGGGGGAGAGGGGAGTGAATTCGGCGAACTCGTGCTGACAAACCTGGGACGAGTCGGCAGTCCGCTGCTACGATATCGAACAGGCGACTTGGTGCGCATCGATCCGCGCCCGTGCCCGTGCGGCAGTAAATGGATGCGCCTGGCCGGCGGCATCCTGGGCCGAACCGACGACATGATCGCCATCCGGGGCAATAATTTTTACCCCGGCGCCCTGGAGAATGTGCTGCGGCGCTTTGCCGAAGTCGTCGAATACCGCGCCACCATCGATCGGCAAGCGACGCTGGCCGAGATGCGCATCGAGGTGGAGCCGGCGGCGAATGCGGGAGCGGGTTTGGCGGGACGTATTGCCGCGGCGATCCGCGATGAGTTGATGTTCCGTGCCGAGGTGGAGTTGGCAGCGCCCGGATCGTTGCCGAGGTTCGAGATGAAGGCGCAACGAATCCGCATCGTTTAGAAAAAGGAAAAATCCATGACACGACGTTTCGCATTGGCCTGCCTGGTTCTTTCCATTTCCGTGCTGACGGCGTCCGCTTCGGACTGGACGAACTGGCGCGGCCCCTGGCAGACCGGCGTCGCAGCCGACAAGAACCTGCCCGATAAAATCGATGGCAACGTCGTCTGGCGCGCCCCGTACGGCAGCCGATCGACGCCGCTGGTGCTCAACGGCCACGTGTATTTCATCAACTACGACGCCAAGCAGCGGATGGTCGGCGGCAAGGCGGAGGACATCCCCGAATCGATCCGCGAGCGCGTCATGTGCCTTGATGCCGAGACCGGCAAGAAAGTCTGGCAGCACACCTTCCCCGTCTTCCACACCGATATCGTCACCAGTCGCCTCGGCTGGACCAACATCGCCGCCGACCCCGCTACCGGCAACATCTACGCCCACGGCACGCAAGGATTGTTCATGTGCCTCGACGGCAAGACGGGAACCGTCATCTGGCAGCACTCCATGGGCGAGGAATATGGCCGAATCTCCGGCTACGGCGGCCGGGTTACCAGCCCAGTTGTCGATGAAGATCTCGCCATTCTCGGCATGTGCAACGGGAGCTGGGGCGATCAGGCCAAGCCTGCCAATCGCTACATGGCCTTCAACAAGTTGACCGGCACGGTGGTGTGGATTTCCGAGCCGGCAGGTTTCCGCGGCACCTATTATTCGGCCCCGATCATTGCCACGATCGGCGGCGAGCGTCTCTTGATTGCCGGTGCTGCCGATGGCAGCGTCTTCGCCCTCAAGGTGCGCACCGGCGAGGTCGTGTGGCGCTACACGAAGTTCAGCATCAGTCCGATCAACTCGAGCCCGGTCGTGGCCGGCAATCTCGTTTACATCGGCCACGGCGAGGAGAGTCAGGGCACCAGCGCCCAGGGCCGCGTCGTCTGCCTTGACGCCTCGCAGGTCGAAAAAGGCGCCCCCAAGCTCGTTTGGCAAAAGGACGGCATCCACGCCCGCTACGCCTCTCCCATCATCCACGACGGCAAGCTCTACATGCCCGACGACGGCGGCCTGCTCTATTGCCTGGACGCCAAGACCGGCAAAATCATCTGGGAACACCGCTACGGCCGCGGCGAGATTCGCGGCAGCCCGGTTCTGGCCGACGGCAAGATTTATGTCGGCGAGGTCAGCGCCCGCTTCCACATCCTGCAGCCGCTCGCCAAGAAATGCAAATCTCTCGATGAAGAATTTTTCCCCGGCGCCGGCGGCGTCGATGTCGAGTTGAACGGCAGCCCCGCTGTCGCCAATGGCCGAGTTTATTTCTCAACCGCGGAGGAAACGCTTTGCATCGGCACGAAAGACGGCATCGCTGCCAAGACTGCCACCGAGACGCCGCGGAATCCCGAGCCTGGCAAGATCAGCCATCTGCAAGTAGTGCCAGGGGAGATCGCCTTGCATCCGGGGCAAAGTGCAACATTCAAGGTGCGCGCTTTCGATGCCGGCGGGGACTTCATCAAGGAGGTGAACGCCGAGTGGTCGCTGCCGGCTCCGACGCCGCCCCCCGGCGTCAAAGCCAATCCGCCGGCGCTCAAGGGAAATATCACCACCGAGGGCAAGCTGACCGTCGATGCCAAGCTCCCCAGCCAGCAAGGCATCGTCCTCGCCAAGGCCGAGGGGCTCACTGCCAAGGCCCGCGTCCGTGTCGTGCCGACATTGCCGTATTTCAACGATTTTGAAAAGCTCCCCGACGGCGTAGTCCCCGGCGGCTGGGTCAACACGCAGGGCAAATTCCGCATCAAGACCCTGGACGGCAACAAGGTCCTCGCCAAGGTCAACGACAAATACAGCCCACTCATCTCGATTGGCAACGCTTATATCACGCTTCCCACCGCCAAGGACTACACCATCGAATGCGACGTGCTGGGCACGCAGTTCGTCACCGTCGAGGACGGCAAGAAGATCGTTCAGACACCCGACATCGGCATCGTCGCCAACCGCTACACCCTGCAGTTCGCGGGCAACCTCAATCCGGTCCGCCTGAAGATCAGCTCCTGGGAACCATTGCCGCGCATCGACAAGAATGTGCCGTTTCCCTGGAAGGCCAACGTCTGGTATCGTATAAAGCTGACGACGCAGATCGCCGACGGCAAGGGCGTCATCAAAGGAAAGGCCTGGCCGCGCGATCAAAAGGAACCCGCCGAATGGACCATCGAAACAATCGATTCGTATCCCGTCACCGAAGGGAGCGCGGCGCTTTACGGCTATGTCCGGGGCAACTCGGGGGACGTGCCCGGCACGGAGATTTATTACGACAACGTCCGCATCACGCCGAACAAGGCCGTGGAGAAGACGGCCGTGCAAAGAGTTGCTGACGAGCTTCTCGCGGCTCCGCCGCCGCCGCCGCAAGATCGGCTGGAGTTCAGCCCGGAGTGCGCCATGCCGCTGTTCCTGCCGCACCGACGATTGCGGCGCTGATCCCGCGCATACAGGGGTAAGCAGCGCGTGATATTATCCCAGTGGGACGGCTCTCCTGAGCCGTCCGGTCGGGTCAGGAAACCCGACCCACTGTAAATTTGATCCTGCCGCACACCTTGAAATCAACATGGACGCCAGGAGGTTTTACCTATGACTTCGTATCCATCCCTCAAACGCTGGATCGCCGCGGCCATGACGCTAAGCGTTCTCGGCGTCGCCGTCTTTTTCGTGGCACGGAACGGCGCCGAGCAGCCGCCGGTCTTCGTGCAGGAAAACAAGGCGGCCAGCCAGGACTGGATCATGTACGGCGGCACCCCCGCTCGCAACATGGTCAACACCAGCGCCAAGGGCTTGCCGACCAAATGGGACGTCGATGAAAAGCAAAACATCAAATGGGTCGCCAAGCTCGGCTCCAAGGCATATGGCGGCCCCACCATCGCCGGCGGACGCGTCTTTATCGGCACCAACAACATGGACCCGCGCGATAAAAAATGGGCCTTCATCAACAAGGACGGCAAGCCGGTCGATCTCGGCGTCGTCATGTGCTTCAATACACCAGACGGCGCGTTCAACTGGCAAGCCATCCACGAGAAGCTGCCCGGCGCCCAGGTCATCGATTGGCCCTATGAAGGCATCTGCTCCAGCCCCGTCGTCGAGGGGGACCGCATGTATTACGTCTCCAACCGCTGCGATCTGGTGTGCGCGGATGTCAAGACGGGCAAGCCGATCGAGACCTTCGCGGACAAGGGCCGGCTTGATATGATCGGCAAGCTGGGCGTCATTCCGCACAACCTCTCTGACTGCTCGCCGCTTTTGGTTGGCGATTACCTGTGGCTGGTCACATCCAATGGCGTCGATGCGGGGCACATCAATGTTCCCGCGCCGGCGGCCCCCAGCTTTATCCGCGTCGATAAGAAGACCGGCAAGGTCCTATGGCAGGACAACACGCCGACCGCCGCGCTGGTAAATCAGAAGGAAAAGATTGCTGAGAACTTCTTCAAAAAGCTCGTCAATCGCGGCGAATTGATCCAGCATGGCCAGTGGGCCAATCCCGCCTATGCCGTCGTCAACGGCACGCCGCAGGTGGTCTTCCCCGGCGGCGACGGCTGGATTCGCGCCTACGATGCAAATGCCAAGAATGGCGATCCGCCGATCTGGAAGTTCGATTGCAATCCCAAGGACGCCAAGTATGAACTCGCCGGCAAGGGCAACCGCAGCGACTTCATCGGCACCCCCGTCATCTACAAGAACCGCGTCTACATCGGCGTCGGGCAGGACCCGGAACACCGCACTGGCGTCGGCCACTTCTGGTGCATCGACATGACCAAGAAAGGCGACGTCTCGCCTGAATTGGTCACCGACAACACCACTGATCCACCCACGACCAAGAAGAATCCCGATTCCGCGGCGGTCTGGCATTACGGCGGCGTCACCAGCGCTGCCGATCAGAAGAAGCTGCGCCGCAACTACTACTTCGGCCGCACCATGTCCACGGCCGCGATCCATGAAGACATCGTTTATATCACCGATCTGAACGGCATCCTGCATTGCCTCGATGCCGACAAAGGCACGGTCCATTGGGAATTTGACACCAAATCAGACATCTGGAGTTCGCCGTACTACGCGGACGGCAAGGTCTATCTCGGCGTGGACGCCAAGACCGTTTTCGTGTTCCAGCACGGCAACGACCCGAAGAACAAGACGCCGATCGCCGAGAACGACATGGACGGTCGGGTGCGGGCCACGCCGGTCGCCGCCAACGGCGTTCTGTATGTGATGACCGAGAACCGGTTATATGCCATCGAGGAAAAGAAGAAGTAACATCAAGCCCGAGCAAGGAAAGCAGAATGCATTCCCGGAAATTGATAGCTCTCGGATTGTTCGTCATCAGCGCGATGGTCCCGGTCCTCGCCGCGCCGCGTGACGGCATGAAGAGATCGCTCGGAACCAATTTGGTTGCGGTTCAGCAAGCCGTCGGCAAGCCCGAAGCTCGCTCCGAAGTCCTCATGTTCGGCGGCACGCCGCAGCGCAACATGGTCAACACGGTGGACAAGAATACGCCCATCGATTGGAGCGTCGAGGAGGGAAAACGCAAGAATATCAAGTGGATCGCCAATCTCGGCAGCTACTGCTACAGCGGACCAATTATCGCCGATGGCAAGGTGTTCGTCGGTACCAACAACGGCGATGACAAGGACACCAAAGCTGCCCTCATGGCATTTCGCGAATCTGACGGCAAATTCCTTTGGCAGATTGTCCACGCCAAGTCCAATTCGAGTGAAGCAAGTTACCGTTATGGGTTGTGTTCCACCCCAGTTTTCGAGAACAATCGCCTGTATTATGTCACGCCAGGCTCCGAGGTCATCTGCGCCGACACGACGGGCACGGTCAAGTGGTCCTACGACATGGCAAAGGAACTCAAGGTCGTTCCCTATCACGTTTCCAACTGTTCCCCCCTCATCGTCGGCGACCTTGTCATGATCTGCACCAGCAACGGCCGCGACGAAGAGGGCAATCTTCCTTCGCCGAAGGCTCCGAGCTTCATCGCCGTCAACAAGAACACAGGAAAACTCGAATGGCAATCCAATCTGCCGGGCACGAAGATCATTGAGGGGCAGTGGTCCAACCCGACGCTCGCCACCGTCAACGGCAAGGCGCAGGTGATCTTCGCCGGCGGCGACTGCGTCATCTACGGTCTGGAACCCAGCAGCGGCGATCTGATCTGGAAATGCAACTGCAACCCGGTCCCGCGCACGGGCAGAGAGGCCAATCCGTACATCATCTCCACGCCGGTCGTGGTCGGCAATCGGCTTTACGTCGGCCTAGGTATCCATCCTGATAACGGCCGGTCGCTGCCCTACAGCCACTTCCTGTGTCTGGATATCACCAAGAAAGGCGATGCGTCGCCCAAGAGCCTGGACGCCAAGAACGCGGCCAACAAGAATTCCGCACTCGTCTGGGCGTTCGGCGGCGAAATTCAACCGCCGCCAAAGAAAGGCCCGCGGGCCTACTTCGGCGATGGCAACGGAACCATCAGCACTGCCGCCGTCCAGGACGGCCTGGTTTACATCTGCGCGGAACGCGGCTTCTTGCACTGCCTGGACGCCAAGACCGGCGAACGCTACTGGCTCCACGATTTCCGAGAGGGCGTCTGGGGCTCGTCGTACTGGGTGGACGGCAAAATCTATGTCGGCACTGGGTCGGGCGACGTTGTTGTGTTCGCCCACGGCAAGGAGCGCAAGTACTATTGCGAAGGCAAACCGCACGTCTCGAAGGACAGCAAGGACGTGCGCCCCGTCGCCAGCATGGACGTGCAAATCGAGAGCACTCCTGTGGTCGCCGGCGGCGTACTCTATATCGCCGGCCGTACCAAGCTGTTCGCCATCGCCAATGGGAAGTGAGACCACGCCGTGGAGCGGATGTTCCTCGATCAAGAGCAAAAGATGGCGCATGAGCGGGTGCTCCTGACAAACATCGCGGCCAAGCTTCCTGAGCTGGAAAACCTGCTCGCAAGGGCCAATGACCGGGTTGTCTATGACGACTTGATCTATCGCTTTTATCACCAGAGCTTCAAGGTGTATGGACTGCAAGCTTACACCGTGGAAATCGTGGACATTTTGCGCTCCATGCTGCCCGGTCTGCCGATGAATCGTTGGTTCACGGACATAATCAACAGTGGAACTGGCAAGGAATTTCGCGACGAGGACAATGTACACTGGCCCGAATCGACGCGCCCGATTCTCGAAGCATTTTTTCATGCCCGCTATTTTCTCGAAATGGTCTGCAAATACGGTAGACAACTGAAAGAACCGCCCAAGGTGATGCCCGGCGGCTGGGCGGCCGTGCTGTATCTCTATAATATTCGTTAACTCGGAGTTCCTGTGATGAACCTAACGCCGGCTCAAGCCAAGGAGCAGCTCGACGCCCATGTGCGCGAGACCGTTGAACAACATTTCCACCCCGAGACCGGCACGCCGTTCTGGGTCGAGGTGGCGCAGGGCAAAAACCCCCTACTCAAGCTCGAATTCGATCCGCGCAAGGATGTCAAATGCTTCGAGGACCTCAAGAAATTCGGCCTCTTCGAGGACGATTGGCTGCGCGGCGGCCCGGTGCGCCGCTGGCTGCCCAAGAAGCTCTGGAACAAGCCGACCTACGTCTTCGAGACCGGCGGCACCACCGGCATCCCCAAGAGCCGGGTCGTCTGCGAGGATCACTGGATCGATTATGAAATGTTCTCGGCCACCTTGCCCGATCAATATTTCCCCAAGGGCACGAACTGGCTCATGCTTGGCCCTTCCGGCCCGCGCCGCCTCCGCCTGGCCGTCGAGCATCTCTGCCAATTCCGCGGCGGCATCAGCTTCTGCGTCGATCTCGATCCGCGCTGGGTCATCAAGATCATCAAAAAAGGCTGGATGGAGCACCTGAAAGCCTATCAGGACCACGTCATCGATCAAGCCGTCACCATCCTCTCGGCCAATCACGACATCAAGTGCATGTTCACCACGCCGAAACTCCTTGACGCGCTGTGCGGCCGGCTCGAAAAAGACGGCACGTCGCTGAAAGAAAAAGGCATCACCGGCGTCTTTTGCGGCGGCACCGAAATGACCAGCCAGTGGATTCGCTTCGCCATCGAGGAGCTGCTCGGCCCCGGCATCTACATCGCCCCGACCTACGGCAACACGCTCATGGGCCTGGCCGCGTCCGACATGCCCACCGCGGCTGACGGTTACAAGATCGCCTATTACGCTCCGCAGCCGCGCGCCGTCGCCCAGATCGTCGATTTCGACGATTACAACAAGGTCGTCCCCTACGGCGCCGACGGCCGGGTGATGCTGACGACGCTGACCAACGAGCTGTTCATCCCGCGCTTCATGGAGCGCGACGAAGCGGTGCGCGAGAAGCCGAGCGCGAAATATCCCTGGGACGGCTGCTCCGGGGTCAAACCCTTCCGCGGCTTCGCGGCGACGACGGTGGTTGGGGTTTATTGATTCAGCGCGGGCCGTTAATGCGAATTTGCCGATTCCGACTCGATGATGCAACGAATTCCTGGGACATAAAGCCATGCCGGCCAAGCGGTTACGACAATTCGTTGCCCGCACAGCCACACACCCCGGCTTTGCGCCGGAAGTCAGGTCAGCGGTATCGCCAGACGAGCGCACCGACCAGTCCGAATCCGGCGGCGGTTATTACCAAACCAGGGAGAATTTCAAGACCAGATGACTTGGTGTCCATGAACGCCCAAAGCGAAAGGGCCAGGCCAACGAAACCGACGATCACACCAATGAAAATTAGTCCATAAAGCGGTCTGGGGCCATCAGATGAGCCATGTTTTGGAGCATGATGCCGGTCAACTTGCTTCGCCACGATATCATATCCGCATTCGCAGTATCGCGTACTCGGCGCATTCACCAATCCGCATTTTGGGCAATCCCAATCCATCGTAGGCTCCATGCGAACGAAAAACCGGCCGTTTCGAGCCGGGGCCATCTTACTGAATATTCCATTGCAAAGCCAAACACGCCCGCGCAAGGAATCTTCCCGGTTCGTAAATGTGATGGTGCAACTGACACTGCATTTGTAGATTCAACCAGGATGCGGCGGTTCCGCCCCGTTGCCTGACGCTTTCTCCACGCCCAACAGTTCGCTGTCCGTCCATGCCGATTTCGCCTCGACCGGCTCGATGTGCACCGTCACCTCCGCGCCCGGCAACGCCTTTCGCACCGCTTCCTCGACCCGCTCCGTGAATTCGTGGGCCTCCTTGACGCTCCACTTCCCTGGCACCAGCAAATGGAAATCGACGAACTTCCGCGCCCGGCTTGGCGCGACCGTAGGGCGTGATAATGCATTCCTGGCCGCATCAATGCTTCGATGGCGTGGCGCACCGCCTGTTGCTCGCTTTCGGGCAGGGCGTGATCCATCAAACCGTTGAAGGAGCGCACGAGCAAATCGAGCGATGTCCGCACAATGTTGGCGGCGACCACCAGGGCCAGCACCGGATCAATCCAGTTCCAGCCGGTGAGGCGAACGAGCACCAGGCCGGCGACGACGCCGAACGAGGTCCATACATCGGTCATCAAATGCTGCCCGTCGGCTTCGAGAACGATGGAACGGGTGCGCCGACCGATGCGGATAAGCCGCCGGGCCACCGCAAGATTGATGAGGGCGGCGCCGAGCGAGATGAGGGTTCCAATTTCGAGCTGTTCGAGATCGACGAGGTTGAAGAGGCGCTGCACCGCATACCAGAAGATGCCACCCGCCGCCACCAGGATCAGCATGCCTTCCAGGCCGCTTGAAAAGAACTCGATCTTTTCATGGCCATAGGTGTGCGTCGCATCGACGGGCTGGGCGGAATACCAAAGGCAACCGAATGCGGTCAGGGCCGCGACGAGGTTGCCGATTCCCTCGATGGCTTCGGTAAGCAAGCTGACGGAGCCGGTCAGCCAATACGCGGCCAACTTCAGCCCCAGCGTCACCAGGGCGGCAGCAATCGACAGCAAGATCGGCGACCGGCGTTCCGCAAACGACATGCAGCCTATCGTATGAATTCGACGCCGGGCCACGCTTTCCTGCCTGGCCGAATATGGGAGTGCGCGAATCCGCTTCAGGTGTAGGGTGGGTCGGGCGTAATCGCGAGGCCCACCGGCCGCTGCACTGCGGTGGGCCTCGCGATTGCGCTCGACCCACCCTACACCTGCTCGACGGATATTTCGCCTTGCTAGACGGGGCGATTTGCGAGAAAATGACAACAATCGAGTCTCGCCCGCCACGAGGATGTCATGTCTCAAGCCATCGTTGATCCCCTGGAATTGCGGCGATTCGCCCACCACCTCAAGCAGTTCAACGGCGATCTGCGCGAGCGGATATCCGGCTTGCACGCGGAGATGACGCGCCTGTCGGACACCTGGCGCGATCAGGAACACGAGAAGTTCACGCAGGAATTCGAGGCGACCTTGCACGTGATCGAGCACTTCCTCGAAGCCGCCGACGAGCATGTGCCGTTCCTGCAGCGCAAGGCGGAACGCATCGAGGAGTATTTGTCGCAGCATTGAAAACAGGGGTTAGGGATTTGGGGTTAGGGATTTGCGTTCACCGAAACCGGCTATCCAACCCCTCCAAGCTCTAACCCCCAACCCCTGACCCCTAATCCCTCATGACAGCAAAAGTACACTCGGTGGATCGCCTGGCGGATTTCGAGGCCGACGTGCGCACGTTCGCCGACAAGGCCAAGAGCGCCATGAGCGCCAACCAGATGGAAATTCGCCGGGCCTATGATTGGCTCGAGTCGCAGCTGAACCTGTGGAAGGCCGAGATTCGCCGCGCCGAGGACGCCGTGATCCAGGCGAAGACCGAGTTGGCGCGCCGCCGCATCATCAAGTTCAACGACCGAGCCCCCGATACTACCGAGCAAGAAAAGGTTTTGCGAAAGGCTCAAATGCGCCTGGCTCATGCCGAGGAAAAACGCGACAACGCCAAGCGCTGGCTGCGGCAACTGCCCGACGCCATCGAGGAGTACGACGGCCAGGCCCGGCCTTTTGGCGATATGCTGGAACACGACCTGGTCAAGATGGCCCTGTTTCTGGAACAGAAGATTGCCGCTCTGGAAGCGTATCAGGCCACGAATCCGAGCACGGGAGGAACGCCATGAGTGTTGCCGCGGGACGCTATCAACTGGCCAACGCTTTCAAGTCATTCAAGCAGGAATGGGAGAGCACCGAGAACGTCTGGCGCGACGTGGTCCGCAACGATTTCGCCGAGACGTATTTCGATCCGCTCTCGGCGCGTTTGGCCTCGATGCTGACCGCGATGGACCGGTTCGACCAGGCGCTGGCGCAGATGAAGCAAGATTGCGAGTAGGGGAATCACATTCATGACGATGCCGTGGTGCGAACGACAACGCCAGGCCTTGCGCGCATTTCGGCAAGCGATCGCCGACCGCGCCCGGCGTGAGACGGAGATTGCCGGCGAAGAGCAGAGCCGCCAGCGATTGCTTGAGGAGCATTATGCGGATGAGAAGAAACGTGTCGAATCGGAGCACGCCAGCGCGCAAGCCGGCGCTTTGTCCCGCGCCGAGCACGGCCGGCAGCGCTTGCAAGACGCCCACCAAAAACGTGCGGCCGACATTGAGCGCGATCACGCCGCCGTTGCGGAAAAGCATCTGCACGAATACAACGCGGCCAAGAGCGCGATGGAAGCCGAGTTCCGTGAATCGCGCTGGACGACGACGACGGTTTACGAGGCGGACAAGCGCGTCGCGCGGGAACAGATGGTCGAAGCCGTCACCTCATGCAAGGAGCTTCTGCGCAAGCTGCTGGCGCAATGGCGAACCGCGCGGGGCATCCTCGAGAACCTCGAATTCCTCGAGGATATCCCGCCGCTCGATCCGGCGGAGATTTCGATCGATGAGGGCGATCCGTGGAGACGCATGCAGGATTGTGCCGATCAGGCGACCCTCGATCTGCAAGCTCTGCAAACCATGCGCAGTCCTCATTTCATCAACGGCATTCTCCCCTGGCTCATCCTTGCTGCCGTCTGGCTTGTCCTGTCCGCGCCCGGCATTCTCGGCTGGCTGCTTCTGGACATGCCAGTATCGCTTTGGATCACCGCCGGCGCCGCCCTGGTTTGGCCGATCGGCTACTGGCTCATCAACAGGGCCCGCAAGAAAACCAACGACCGCATCGTCTCTCTTTGGCTTTCCCTGCGCTACTGTGTCCATTTGGCCCGCCGGCTTCGCCCCGTCGCCTTGAAAACGGCCAGGAAGATCTACCTGGACAAGAAACGGACCAGCTTCAAGCGCAACCGCCAGCTCTTGCGCTCCATTGTCGAAATGACACGCATTGACCTGGCGGAATTGCGCGCCGGCCGCGACAAGGCGCTCAAGAAAATCAATTCGACCTACAGAAAGCGGCTGGCCGAGCACCGCCGCGGCGCCGAGAACGAGTTGCACGGTATCGAGGCGGCCTTTGCCAAGGAGCAGGAGCGAGCAAGCGCCAAGCACGCCATTGATGTGCGTTTCGTTGAATCCGAGCACGTTCAGCAGCGCGAGGACAATCATCACTGGCATACGCAGGTGTGGACGGATCTCTTGCGCGACTGGAAGTCGGCGTGTGATCAGTTCACGCAGGTTTGCCGGGCCGTCGCGAGAGATGCGGACCAATGGTTCCCGCCGTGGTCGAAGGCGCTCGCGTTGCCCAAAGCGTTGCCGCTCGGCTTGCCGCTGGGGAACATGCAATGGACGCTGGAGATGTTCCCGCAAGGCATTCCCGGCGATGGGCAATTGCCGCGGCCTGATCTTTCGAAATGCTCCTACCCTGCCCTCTTGCCGTTCCCCAACGAGGCGTCGCTGCTTTATCGCGCTCACGATGACGGCAAGCCGGCCGCCATCGATGCGCTCCAGGCGTTGCTGTTGCGCTGCTGGACGTCGATGCCCGCCGGCAAGGTTCGCTGCACCATCATCGATGCGGTTGGCCGCGGCGAAAATTTCTCCGCCTTCATGCACCTCGGCGATCACGACGAAAAACTGGTCGATGGCCGCATCTGGACCGAACCGGCGCAGATCGACGAACGGCTCAGCAACTTGACCGTGCACATGGAAAACGTGCTGCAAAAGTACCTGCGCAACCAGTTCCAGACGTTAGCCGAGTACAACGAGCAAGCGGGCGAGGTGGCGGAGCCGTTCCATTTTCTGGTGGTCGCGCATTTCCCGGTCAACTTCAGCGAGGACGCCGCCCGCCGCCTGGTCAGTCTCGCGAGCGCCGGCGCCCGCTGCGGCATCTACACCTTCGTCGTCGTCGATACCAAACAGCCGATGCCGCACGGGTTCATCCTGGCCGATCTGGAAAATGTTTGCACGATCCTCGATTGGCAAAAAGATCATTTCGTCTGGAGCGACGAGGATTTCGGCATGTTCCCGCTGGCATTGGAGGAATCGCCGCCGCCGGATCGCTGCACCGAGATGCTGCGCCACGTCGGCGAGGAGGCGGTCCGTGCCAGCAAGGTCGAAGTGCCGTTCGAATGGATCATGCCGGCTCGCGACGCCTGGTGGTCCAGCGATAGCGCCAACGGTATCCGCGTCCCGGTCGGCCGGTTCGGTGCCCAAGGCAAGCAATACCTCGAGCTTGGCCAGGGGACTTCGCAGCATGTGTTGGTCGCGGGCAAAACCGGCTCAGGCAAATCGACATTGTTGCACGTCCTCATCACGCAGCTCGCGATGTTCTACAGCCCGCGTGAAGTCGAGCTTTATCTGATCGACTTCAAGAAAGGCGTCGAGTTCAAGGCGTATGCGAGCTTGTCGTTGCCGCACGCCCGCGTGGTCGCCGTCGAAAGCGAACGCGAGTTCGGCCTGAGCGTTCTGCAACGGCTCGATGTCGAATTGAGCAAGCGCGGCGAAATCTATCGCAACGCCGGCGTCAATGACCTCGCCACCTATCGCGAATATGCCGAGAAGCATCCGGAGTTGCCGCACTTGGCTCGCGTGCTCTTGATCGTGGATGAATTCCAGGAATTCTTCATTGAGGACGACAAGCTCGCCCAGGAATCGGCCCTGCTCATGGACCGCCTGGTGCGTCAGGGCCGAGCGTTCGGCATCCACGTGCTGCTGGGTTCGCAAACCATCGGCGGCGCGTACAGTTTGGCCCGCACCACCATCGATCAAATGGCGGTGCGCATCGCGCTCCAGTGCAGCGAGACCGACGCCCACCTCATCTTGAGCCGCGACAACACCGAAGCCCGGCTCCTGTCGCGGCCCGGCGAAGGCATCTACAACGCCATGCACGGCTTGCTCGAAGGCAATCACCTCTTCCAGGTCGTGTGGCTCGGCGACAACAAGCGCGATGATCTCTTGAAGCAGATGCACGCGCTGAGCCGGCAGCGCGAGGAATTCTTGACGCCGATCGTTTTCGAGGGCTCGATGCCCGCCGACTTGACGATCAATCCGCTTTTGCAAAAGCAGTGGCACGATCCAGCCCCGTCCACGACGACATGGCGAGCCTGGCTCGGCGATGCGGTCGCCATCAAGGATCCGACCTGTGCCGTCTTCCGCAAGCAATCCGGCTCCAACGTCATGATCCTCGGCCAGCAGGAGGAAATCGCCGTCGGCCTGACCGTGTCGAGCCTGATCTCGCTTCAGCGCCGGCGTCGATCCGGCTCTTACGGAACCGACCATCCACCTGGTGATCGGTCAGGCCCTGGATGGCGCGGCCGAGGCGATCATCAACATGTTGCCGGAAGTGCTGCCGGTGCGAATCTGGCAAGTGCGCGAGCTGGGTGCGCTCTTGAATCAGCTCGGCGAGGAGATCGACCGCCGCGGACAAACGGCCGGACCGCCGCACTTCCTGTTCCTCTACGGGCTGCAACGGCTGCGCGATCTGCGCCGCGCTGACGATGACTTCGGGTTCGCCAAGAAAGGCGCCGACAGGACGCCGGCCCAGCAATTCACGCACGTCCTCAAGGAAGGCCCGCCGAGCGGCATCTTCACCATGCTCTGGTGCGACACGCTCATCAACCTGCAGCGCAGCCTCGACCGCCCGACCATGCGCGAATTCGATCAGCGCATTCTCATGCAGATGAGCGCCGCCGATTCCAGCACGCTAATGGACAACCCGATCGCCGCCAAGCTTGGCCCGCAGCGGGCACTGTATTACACGGAGGACCAGGGCAAGACCGAGAAATTCCGGCCCTATGCGCTGCCGCCGGTGGAATGGATCAAGGCGTTGAGCGATCGCAAACCGGCGTTGGCCCCCGTCAACGAAGCTTCATCCTGAATCGTACTATGGCTCGCATCATCCAACCCGCCGCCATTGACCGCTCGCTGTATCGCGGCCTCGAATGGATTTTCGAGTACACCAATCAGGACGGCGCCCTTGCGACCTGGAATTGCGGCCAGGCAGCTGCGGCGACATTCTTGGCTCATCACGGCAGAATGGACGCCCTGAACGCGGCGGGCAACATGGCCTGGCTCGAAAAGCATCATCCGCCCGATCAGGTCGGCGGCTGGTTCGGCACCGGCCGGCGCCAAATCGAGCGCATCATGCGGGCATTCCATCTCGACCTCATGGAAGTCGGCGGCGTCGATGGCATTCGCCGACAACTCGAACGCGACAATCCCGTGCTCCTCATGCTCGGCATGTCGCACGGCAAGCTCCTCGGCTTCGACTTGCCCGGCGGGCACTGGATGGTCGCGTATGGCTGCGATGCAACGAACGTCTATCTCACGAATGGTTGGCCGCTGACGTGGCGTGAGATTCCCGGATACTGGAACACCTTCACGGCCCGCTGGATTCGCATGAACGGGCGCGGGCTGGCGAAACGAATATGACGCTGAACGCCAAGATTCCCGATCTCGACGACACCATCGTCGCGCTGTCGAGCGCCGTCGGCCCGGCGGCGCGCGGCATCGTGCCGCTTGAGCGGCAAGCGATCCCTGGCGATCCTCACGGCAATCTGCCCGCAATGGAACACGCCAGGGCCGGGCCGATTCCTCCAGGGCCGATTATGCTTGCCGGGGTTCGCGGCGTCAATCGCGGCCGACATCTATCAATTCGCTGGCCCGCGCAGTTACACCGGGCAGGACATCATTGAAATTCACTTGATCTCGTCGGCGCCGATCCTCGATGCGCTCGTCGGCGCTTGCCTCAATGCCGGGCGCGGGCTGCTCAGCCGGGCGAATTCACTATGCGTGCGTTCCTTGCCGGCAAGCTCGATCTGACGCGGGCCGAAGCGGTCCTCGGCGTGATCGAGGCGAGGGACGGCGCTCAGCTCAAGCACGCCTTGAAGCAACTCGCCGGCGGCATGGCGCAGCCGTTGCAGGCGCTGCGCGAGGATTTGCTCAATTTGCTCGCCGACGTCGAAGCAGGGCTCGATTTCACCGAAGAGAATATCCACTTTGTCTCGGCGGACGATTTGCTCAAACGGCTCGGCCGCGGCATGGCGCATTTGATCTTGCTGCAAAAGCAGATGGAGCAGCGCTCGCTCGGCCAGCGGGCATTCCGCGTGGTGCTGGCAGGTAAGCCGAACGCGGGCAAGAGCAGCCTGTTCAACGCCTTGGCCGGCAAGTCCGCGGCGCTGGTCAGTGCCGAGCCTGGGACAACGCGCGATTATTTGCAGTGCGTCATCGATCTGGCCGGCGTCAAGATCGAGCTGATCGACACCGCGGGATTGAGCTCATCGGTGGATGCCATCAATCAGGCGGCACAATCATTGGGCCGCGATCAGGCGAGCGAGGCCGACCTGGTTCTGTGGTGCAGCGCCTGCGATGATGCTGTGGAAGAAGCGATTGCCCTGAGCTGCGTGCGGATCGCGACCAAAGCCGATCTCGGCCCGGCGCCGCCCGGAATGTTGGCGACGAGCAGCGTGACCGGCCTGGGCTTGCCCGAGTTGCGCCAGCGACTTGCCGAGGAGCTGCGCCGCGCAGGCCCATGCAGCGCTGGCGCCGAGCTTGAGCCGCTGCCGGCATCACGTTGACGCAGCCTTGCAGCATCTACGCAACGCTCATGCGCTGGTCATCGAGGAACAGATGCCGGAACTGCTCGCCCTGGAGTTGCGGCTCGCGCTGGACGAAATCGGCGCGATGGTCGGCGTCGTCTACACGGACGACTTGCTCGATCGCATCTTCAGCCGCTTTTGCATTGGGAAGTGAGCAGTGAGCTGGCAGCGATCAGCTATTCAGTGAGCTGTCAGCTATCAGCCTTCAGCCATGCGCTTTTGATTCGATTTGGCTGAAAGCTGAAAGCTGAAAGCTGATAGCTGTCACGAAAGCAACGCCGGCACAAAGGTCTGCGGATCGCCGCCGGTAACGTGGACGGTTCCCTCGGCATCGACGAAGACATCCACCTCGCTGCGGACGCCGAACTCCGGCAGATAGATGCCAGGCTCCACCGAGAAGCAGGTACGCGGCATCACCCGGCGTTCCTCGCGGGTCTCCAGGCCGTCCATGTTCGCGCCGTTGCCGTGAACTTCCTGGCCGATGGAATGTCCGGTGCGATGGCAGAAATATTCGCCGTAGCCCGCTTTTTCAATCACCGCCCGGCAGGCATGATCGACCTCCCAGCCCAAGAGCGTCTGCTTGGCCGCGAAGGCGTTTTTGACCTTGGCGATGGCGGCGTCGCGCGCCGCGGCCACGATGACGAAAATCTCCTGATAGCGGGCCGGCGTTTCCTTGCCGACGAAGGCGACGCGCGTCAAATCGCTGTAGACAGCGCGCGGCTTTTTGCACTTCGCCCATAAATCGATCAGGACGAAATCACCTTCCTGGATCGCCGCATCCGCCCCGGCCTTCGGCTCATAGTGCGGATCGCCCGAATGCGCATTGACGCCGACAATCGGGGCATGGTCGGCCGCCACGCCGTTCTTGTCGAAATGATCGAGAATCACCTTTTGCACCGTGGTTTCTCGTATAGAAACCTTCTTACGAACATTCTCGGCAATGAAACCGAACGCGACATCATAGGCGGAGCGCGTATGCCGGGCGGCGTCCAGGTGCATGGCCCATTGCGCATCGTCCCAGCATGCCTCGAAACGCTGGATCAAGTCGCCCGACGGTACGATCTCCACGCCAAACGACCGCACCAATTCGATGGTGCCGGCATCGACGCGCGAGACATACGGATTGGCGTTGCGCGGCACGTATTCCATGGCAATGCGCTTGGCCCCGTGCACGAGCTTTCCGACGCCGGCTTCCAGCTCCTGCCAGAGCAAATAGATGCTGCGCGTACCCGGCACATGGTCGAGCGAGGCCGGCTCGATGCGGTGGGCCAGCTTTCTCGGCGCCGCCGTGCGCGGGAATGAAATAGAACCAGCGCCGCGACAGCATCTGCTCGGCCGGCATGTCGAGAACGCGGCGGGCCAGCGTGTTGAGGCCGCGGAAGTCGTAAAGCAGCCAGCCGTCGAGGCCGTCCTCGATCAGCGCAGCTTGAACGCGGGTTAAATCGAACATCGGGTGCTCCTTGGTTATGAGCCGCGCACGAAGTAAGCGGGCCGATCCAGCCGCTTACTTCGTGCGCGGCTCTTTGCGCAAGGAATATTATGCGCCGCAAAGCGTGCGCAGCAATGGATGATTGCTTGACAACCGCCGGTGTGCGCTGGTAGTTTCGATGAAGAGACATTTCTAGTTTCGCGTCGAGCCTCGCGCCATTTCGGGGCGGTCGATGCAAGGGAGAGTCCCCGATGCGTAGGTTCGTTTTCGGTCGCCGTTCCTGGCTGTTGCTCGGCACTGTGGCATTCCTGGCGGCGGCCGCTTTCGGGCGCACGCAAGAGCAGCTTGCCGCCAAGGAAGATCTCAAAAGGGCCTTCGATGCCAGTGACGCGCGGCTGAAAGAGCTCATTTCCGGAGCGGAAGCGGCAACCAAGGCCGATCAGAAACATGCGGACGCTGCGGCCCGGTGGTATCTGTACCGCTTCACCATCCGATATTACGTTACGCCGACCCCCGCTCAGCCGAACCCCGTTGACAAGCTGCACAAGGAATTCGAATTCAAGGTCTTCGACCTGATGCGGAAAGATCACGTCAAGAACAATGCCGAATTCCGCAAGTTGCTCGGCGTCTCACTCGTTGACAGCATGAAGAGCGTGCTGGGCACACGCGACCTCAAAAACGAACCGTCTACTATCATTCATGTGGCCCAGATGTTGCCCGACGTGGCCCGGCTCAAGCAGGACGAGGTGAGCGCCTACCTGTGCGAATTGGCCAAGGACGACAAGAACCCGGTCGTGCAGCTGTATGCCATCAAGGCGCTCAAGGAAACCATGCCAGTCGTCGTCCAACCCGATCCGGACGATTTCGCCGGCGTGAATCAGCACAATGCTCGCAAGTCCCGCGATATCAAGAACGTGGACACGCTGCGGCAATTCATCGAGCGGCCCGTCAACACCGCGGGCATGTCGCCGGAAGAAGTCAAGGGCGTGATCTTTCTCCGACGTGAGGCGATCATCTCGCTGGCCCAGGCGGGATCGCCGGCGGTGGTCGCGATGACCAACAAGAAGAAGGCAGCGCCGCCGGAAGGAGTGGCCGCCCACACTTTGCTTAATGTGTTGGCGGGAACTCTTTCCCCGCCCGCGACCGTCCAGGAAAAGGTTGAGGCCGCACTTGGGCTCTGCTCGATGAAGTACGCGAACATGCCCGAATATGAGCCGCAAGTCGCGATCTACTTCATCGCCAAAGCGCTCGATGAATTCGTGGCCGATTACGCCAAGGATCGGGTCAACTTCTCGGCGGGCAAGAAACTTCCGTACATGGCTTTTATCGGCGATGCACGGCGCTGGCAGGCGGGCTTGAAAGAACTTTCGGCGAACACGCCCGCGCCCCACGCCAAGGCCACCAAGGATCTGGATGCGGCGGCGGCGCCGATCCTCGCAAGCATCATTGGCACTGCTAAAGAAAAATACCAGCAGCCCGACCTTGGCAGGGTAAACGAATTGAAAGCCCTAGTTTCACGTTTGCGTCCGAAAACCGAAACGGCCTATATCTTCAAGACGCTGAAGATTGCTGCGATTCCGCTCGGCAAATAGGCCGCTGCACGGATCGCCACGTGAGGGACCACGCTTGGATGACGCGCTCGTGATCGGCACCGGACCCAACGGCCTAACGGCGGCGGCGACGCTGGCTCAGGCCGGCTGGCGCGTCCGCGTTCTCGAAACTCAGCCGCGCCCCGGCGGCGCGCTCTATTCTCTCGAAACCACCCTGCCCGGCTACATCCACGATGTCGGCGCCGCCTTTTTTCCCTTCGCCCACGTCAGCCCGGCCCTGCAACAACTTCGCCTCGACGAATTCGGCCTGCAGTGGCGTGGCGGCGTCTATGAAAGCGCTCATCCCGCGCCCGATGGCACTTGCGTTTCCATCTCACGGGACATCGACCGGGCGGCGCGTTCGTTCGGCCCGGACGGCGAGGCGTGGCGCTGGCTGGCGCAATGGCGGGCTGACATTGGTCAGCGCCTTCCTGATGCCTTGCTCGCGCCGTTGCCCGGCGTCCGCCCTGCCCTCAATCTCGGCCTGACGAACCTGTTTCGCCTGGCTCGCGCCGGCATGTCGTCGGCCGCCGGCTATTCGCGCCGGCTTTTTCGCACGGAAGCGGCCCAGCGCGTCATTCCGGGGCTGTCGCTGCACGTCGATCTGGGGCCGAACGATTTCTCGGGGGCCGCTTTAGGATTGGTGCTGGCGTTGCTCGCGGCCGGCAGCGGCTTTCAGGTCCCCGTCGGCGGCGCTCGCTCGATCACGCAGGCCCTCTTGAAACGGCTGGAATCGCTCGGCGGTATTTGCCAGTTCAATACGCACGTCGAGGCAATCGTCGTGCGCGATCGAAAAGCGGTGGCCGTCCGCACCAGCGCCGGCGAGGAAATCCCGTGTGCCCGCGCCGTCCTCGCCGATGTTGGCGCGCCGGCGCTTTATCAGCGGCTCCTGCCCAGCGAATGCATCTCCGGCTGGGTGCGGCGCGGCATTCAAAGATTTCGCTATGGCTGGGGCACGTTCAAGATGGACTGGGCGCTGGCCGGGCCGGTTCCGTGGCTTGCCGAGGAGGCCCGGCAATCGGCAGTGGTGCATGCGGGGGACAGCATCGACGACCTGGTGCGCTTCACCAACGAGGCGCGGTCGGGATTGCTGCCGGGCAATCCGTATCTGGTGATCGGCCAGCAATCGTTGCTTGATCCGACACGGGCACCGGCGGGATGTCATACGCTATGGGCGTATTCGCGCGTGCCATCGGAGATGAAGGATGGATGGGCGGCGCACAAGGAAATCTTTGCCGACCGCATCGAGGAGCGCATTGAGGGATTAGCGTCGGGTTTTCGCCAGTTGATTCGTGGCCGGGCCATATTTGCGCCGGACGATCTGGAGCGGATGAACGAAAACCTGGTTGGCGGCGATCTGGGCGGCGGCAGCGCTCGCATCACCCAGCAACTCTTTTTCCGCCCGCTGTTCCCCTATTGCCGATATCGCACGCCAGTCAAGGGAGTCTATCTCTGCTCCGCCTCCGCCCATCCCGGCGCCGGCGTTCATGGCGCTTGCGGCTATAACGCGGCGCGCATGGCGCTGCACGACGCCTCTTGACGGATCATCAACTCTACGAAGATATCGCATCGCCGGCTGAGAAATTCCCCGTCTTGAAAATCAGGCGTTTGCCCGGTTCGATTGCCGATTCCCCGCATTGTCGGCAGTTGGTCAATCCATCAAAATGGTGCGTTCTCATTGAAATCCGCTCAGAAAAGGTGATGTTCATGGCCTCGAACCAAGAGATGCTCGCCTCAGCGGTTCAACACCATCAGACAGGTCATCTCGACGGGGCGCGGGAACTCTACCAGCAAATCTTGCAAGCCGAGCCTGAAAACGCGAATGTCTTGCATCTGCTCGGTCTGGCCGAATCTCAAACGGGTCGCCATGAAGCGGCCATCGACCACATCCGCGCGTCCTTGCGCCTGGTGCCGAACCACGCGGAAGCCCACAATAGCTTGGGCGCCGCTTTTGCGGCCAGAGGAGAGCTTGCAGATGCGACGGCTTGCTTTCGCCAGGCCGTGCAATTGAAGCCGGATTTCGCCGCGGCGCATCGGAATATGGGCAACGCCCTTCGACTGCAAGAGAAATATGAGGAAGCCCTGGCCAGCTTGCAGTCGGCGCTTCGACTCAGGCCCCAAGACGCCAGCGCGCTCACCTGCTTCGGTTCAGTCCTGCAGAAATTGTCCCGGCCGGCGGAAGCTCTGCGTTATCATCAGCAGGCGCTGGCGATCAATCCCAACTCGGCCGATGCGCTCGACAATCTCGGCTCGACATTGGCAGAGTTGAATCGGCACACCGAAGCCATCCCTTACTTTCAAAAAGCGCTCGCCCTTCAGCCCAAGCAGGCCAGCGCGCACAACCATCTCGGCATTTCCCTGGGCGCGGTGGGTCGCCATGCCGAAGCGGTTACTTGCCATCAAAAAGCGATCGATCTCGATCCGAAACTTGCCGAGGCCCATTTCAGCCTGGGCCAAACGCTTCTGACGGTGGGCCGAATCAGCGAATCGCGGGCGGCGCTCGAGAAGGCAGTGGCCCTGGCGCCCCATCGGGCCGACTATTTTTGCAACCTCGCCGAGAGCCGTCCCTTCGCCCCCGATGATCCGCTGCTGGCGCGCATGGAAACGCTCGCCAGGCAACCGATCACCACCGAGCAGCGTATTTTCTTGCACTTCGGGCTCGGCAAGGCCTATGGGGATCTCGATCGGCCCGAGGACTCTCTCCGCCATCTTTGCGAAGGCAATCGGCTCCAACGGCAGCGGATTCATTATGACGAAGTGACAACGCTGGATGTGTTCCAGCGTATCGCCACGGTCTTCACGCCCGAATTGATGCGGGCCAAGGCAGGACAGGGCGATCCGTCCACGCTGCCGGTCTTCATTGTCGGCATGCCGCGCTCCGGATCGACGCTGGTCGAGCAGGTGCTGGCGAGCCATCCCAAAGTTTTCGGCGCCGGCGAGATTATCGCGTTCATCGTCGCCGCGTCGAAGCTTGAAGGACTGAATGCGCCTTTCGAACCGTTCCGGGAAGCAATGGCATCGTTGACCGGCGAACAGATGCGGGGCGTCGGCGCGCAATACCTTCACCATTTGCGGGCGCTGGCGCCCGACGCCGAGCGCATCACCGACAAGGGGCTTGGCAATTCGATTGTCGTTGGCCTGATTCACCTGGTGTTGCCCAATGCACGCTTCCTGCATATTCGCCGCGACCCCATCGACACCTGCGTTTCCTGTTTTTCCAAGTGGTTCAGGTCGGGCCAGCAACATTCCTACGACCTTGCAGAGCTGGGCCGCTATTATCGGGCGCACGAAGAACTGATGGAGCATTGGCGGCGCGTTCTTCCGGAAGGGGTGATGCTCGAGGTGCAATACGAGGACCTCGTGGAAGATCTCGAACCGCAGGCGCACCGCATCATCGCCCATTGCGGTCTGGACTGGGACCAGTGCTGCCTTGATTTTTACAAATCCAAGCGCCCGGTCACGACCGCCAGCGCCGCGCAGGTCAGGCAACCGATCTATCGCCGATCCGTTGGACGCTGGCGATCGTGGAAAAACCTCTTGCAGCCCCTGCTTGATGCCCTCGGCCCATGGGCAGAAGTTGCGAATGAACCGGACCTGGATGCCGCCATGTGGCGAGAACCGGAATTCGGCCAGCCAGCGCATGCGGCGACTCCTGATGATTCGCCTTGCGTGCGCAGCAGCCAGTGAGTTTCATTTCGTTTTCAGCAAGCTGCCGAAGCCGAGGCGGATGTCCCTGGTGTCCGCGGCCTTCACAATGGCGGCGTTGGCCTTCGCCAGCAGATCGCGCTCGATCGATGGCTTGGCGCGCTTGACGACGCCGTGTACCGCGGCGCCGATAACCTTGGCCGTGTCGCCGCCGACGCCGTTGATGTGTTCGACCACGAGCTTGTCGTAATTCAACTTCGCGCCGGTGGCGCAGGCGCGGAGGACCAATTCGGGCAGGTGGTTTTTGTCGAGCTCAACGCGGATGTTGTTCTCGCAGTCCATTTCGAGCTTGACCTGTGCGCGGGCGCGGACGCTGCCGCTCCAGAGCCGGACGCCTGATTCCCACGTCTGATGCTCGTATTCGACTCCCATTTGAAAGGTGAGCAGGACCTTGAACGTCTGCTTCTCGGCATTGATGTTCTTGACATCGTGGATTTTCAATTCGAGCGTGTTCTTCAAGTCGCGCGCAGTGATCGTGAGCCGTTTCCATTCGCCGTGGTTGCGCAGAGACTTTTGCACGGTCGGCTTCAGGCCATCCCACTTTACGCCGACGGGGACATTCGCCTGATGGCCCCAGTTATCGCTGCTTTCGTGCAACACCTTGGGCAAGGAGTCGATGAGGATCGGCTTGAGCAATTCGCCGAGCCGCTCGACGGAGACCTCCGAGGATGCCGGCGTTTGGGCAAATAGCCCCGACGGAGCAAGCAGGAAAAGCGACATTACCAGAAAAACCGGGCGTTTCATGGCTGAGCCTCCGAGCCGGGACCGCGCGCTTGCGGAATCATCGACATGCAGCGCGAGCCACCTTCATCCTATCCGGCAGGGCAAGGGTTTTGCCGACTTGACCCAGGGCGAGGCGCGGCCCCGGCCGGAGACGGCGTTCATACAATCTCCGTAGCATTCTCCTACATCCATTGAGGAACGCAAACATGCGTCGCGTCATCGTCTTCACGATTACTTTTGTTTGCCTGGTGCCGACCCTGGCGAATGCCCAGACGGAGGGATTTCGACCGCCCGCTGTGCCGCTGGTGACGCATGACCCTTATTTCAGCGTCTGGTCAATGAGCGACAAATTGACGGACGACTGGACCAAGCACTGGACCGGGACGATCCACGCCATGTGTGGCCTCGCGCGCATCGACGGCAAGCCCTACCGCTTCATGGGGCCCGGCCAGATCAAGGCGCCGGCCATGAAACAGCTCAGCGTGGAAGTCCTGCCGACGCGGACGATCTATCAATTCGAGCAGGCCGGCGTCCATCTGGAGCTGGTTTTTACCACGCCTGCGTTGCTTGACGATCTCGATATCTTGGCCCGGCCGGTCACCTATGTGACCTGGAACGTCCGCTCGGCCGATAAGCAGCCGCACGCTGTTTCGCTGTATTTCGACGCCACCGGCGAATGGACGGTTGACAAGGTTGAGCAGGAAGTCGTTTGGGGCCGTTATAAGGCGGGCGATCTTACCGTCCTGCGCATCGGCAGCAAGGAGCAACCCGTCCTGGCAAAGGCCGGCGATAACCTGCGCATCGATTGGGGCTACCTCACGCTGGCCATTCCACCGCAGGGATCCAGCGCCAGCCTCATGGCTTCCGACCGCAAGGCGCGCGAGGCGTTCATCGGCTCCGGGACGCTGGGCGATGCCGACGATCTGCGTATGCCGTGCGCCGCCCGGGACGATTGGCCCGTGCTGGCCTGCACCTTCGATCTGGGCAAGATCGACGACAAGGCCGTGTCGCGGCACTTGCTGTTGGCCTACGACGACGGTTATTCCATCGAATACCATCACAAAAGGCTGCGCCCGTATTGGCGGCGCCACGGGATGGAAATGCCGCGGCTGTTGCTATTGGCTGCGAAGGAATACCCGGCGCTGACGGAGCAATGTCGGAAATTCGATGAGGAGATCATGGCCGACCTCGACAAGGCGGGCGGACCGCGCTATGCCAAGCTCTGCGCTCTCGCTTACCGCCAGTGCGTGGCGGCTCATAAACTGGTCGCGGACTCCGACGGCACACCGCTTTATTTTTCCAAGGAAAACTTCAGCAACGGCTGCATTGCCACGGTGGATGTCACCTGTCCCTCCTGCCCGTTCTTCTTGCTGTTCAACACGAAGCTGTTAGCGGGCCAGCTCATTCCGATCCTCGATTACGCCAGCATGCCTCGCTGGAAGCACGCATATGCTCCGCACGACCTGGGAACCTATCCCAAAGCCAACGGCCAGGTCTACGGCGGCGGCGAGAAATCCGACCGCGACCAGATGCCGGTGGAGGAGTGCGGCAACATGCTCCTCATGATGGCGGCGCTGGCCAAGACCGACGGAAACGCGGATCTGGCCAAGAAATATTGGCCGCTGATGAAGCAATGGGCCAACTATCTCAAGGATAAAGGACTCGATCCGGAAAATCAGTTGTGCACGGATGACTTCGCGGGCCATCTCGCGCACAACACCAATCTTTCCGTCAAGGCGATCGTCGCTCTGGGCGGCTACGCGCAGCTGTGTGACATGGTCGGCAAAAAAGACGAAGGGGAAGCATTCCGCAAAACCGCCAAAGACATGGCGCAGCAATGGGTCAAGATGGCTGACGACGGTGATCACTTCCGTCTCGCCTTCGATCGCCCCGGCACCTGGAGCCAAAGCTACAACCTCGTCTGGGACAAGCTCCTCGATCTCAAATTATTTCCACCAGAAGTCGCGGCCAAGTCGATCGCTTTTTACAAGACCAAGCAACAAAAATTTGGCTTGCCGCTGGACAACCGTAAGAGTTACGCCAAGCTCGATTGGACCGTCTGGTCCGCGACGCTGGCGACGGAGCCGGCGGATTTTCGCGCTTTCATCGACCCTCTCTACCGCTTCGCTCACGAATCGAAGAGCCGCGTGCCGTTGACCGATTGGTACTGGACGCACGACGGCATGCAAGCTGGCTTCCAGGCACGCTCCACCGTGGGTGGAATCTACATCAAGCTGTTGGCCGAACCCGAAGTGTGGCACAAGTGGTCGCGAAGGTCACGCGCAGCCGCGCCGAAGGGCTGATTGGTGAGGGAGGCTTTCGGCATGCGGATCGGCCCGCCAAGCTTGTACCCGGCAGCCACTCCGACCAGAACGCCCCGACAAGCCGGAACGGTAGAATGCCGCAACGGCGATGGAGAAAAAAATGAAAACCTTATTGATGCTGCCGATTCTTGGGTCATTTCTTTGGGTCGCAGTCCAGGCCACCGGGAAGGACCAAGCGCCGACCGAGACTGCCGCTGGCTGGGTGAAATACGCCAAGAACCCGGTACTCGGCGGCGATCTCGGAACCTGCTTCGACATCTCCGTTCTCAAGGGCGCCGACAGCTACCGGATGTGGTTCTCCTGGCGACCGAAGAAGAGCATCGCCCTGGTTGAAAGCAAGGACGGCATCAAATGGAGTAAACTCGAAATCGTCATCGGCCCCAACGGCAAGACCGATTGGGAGAACGATCTGAACCGCCCCGTCGTCATCAAGAACGGTGACCGCTACCAAATGTGGTATACGGGCCAGGCACGTGGCAAATCGTGGATTGGCTATGCCACCAGCAAGGACGGGAAGGCGTGGAAACGTGAGAGCGCCAAGCCTGTTCTTTCAGCGGAACAGCCGTGGGAGAAGGTCGCCGTCATGTGTCCGCACGTCATCTACGACGAGAAGGCCAAACTCTATCGCATGTGGTACTCAGGCGGTGAGCAGCATGAGCCGAATGCCATCGGTTACGCAACCAGTGAAGACGGCCTGAAATGGACCAGGCATGAGAACAACCCGGTTTTCCGTCCCGACCCGAAGAATGGTTGGGAGAAAGAACGGGTCACGGCCTGCCAGGTGATCCGTCAGGGAGACTGGCACATCATGTTCTACATCGGCTTCCGGGATGTGGACCACGCACAAATCGGCATCGCCCGTTCCAAGGACGGCATCACCGACTGGCAACGTCACCGAGCTAATCCCATCATTCGCCCCGGCAAGGACCAGTGGGACCACGACGCTGTTTACAAGCCATATGCGATCTACGACGGCAAGAAGTGGCTCCTGTGGTACAACGGGCGCCGGGGCGGCGTTGAGCAAATCGGACTCGCTATCCACGAAGGGGAAGACCTGGGCTTCTGAACTCGGCTCATGTCACCAGCTTGAAGGGCTGGGTGCTGGTCGAGCCGGAAGGCGTCGCGGACGACGGTCCGTTGAAGGAACAGGATCTGAGCGGACGTGTGGACCGCACCCTGGCACCAGCCGGCGTGGCGCGACGGTCCCGCCGCCTCGTGGCATCAACGCGCTGGCCGTTCGGTTTGCCTTGGCCGGAGACGATCGTATCATCACCAGGGGAATAAGTAGGTGGAAAAGTGGGCCCACGGCGGGGCGTGACTCAATGGCGCGTAGGAATAACCTTGCGCACCCGCAAAATCCCTGGATTTCCGCAGGCTTCGTGCCCATTTTCACGAAGATTCCCAACACATGGACGTGGGTGTCAGCATCTTGCGCTAGGAATGTTTGGCAAGGCTGAAAAAGACAGAAGTTAACTCGATTCTCGACCGCGCGATGAAACGTGCCGCATGTGAGGTTTCGATTCCACCTACCAGGGACGCCGATCCATCACCTCCGGAGGCCCCTATGAAAACCATCGTCCTGGAAAACGAATTCGGCATCGACCATCTTCACGTCGTCGAGCGCAGTGCGCCGAAGCCCGGCGGCGGCGTCATGCTCAAGATGAAAGCTTGGTCGCTCAATTATCGCGATCTCCTCGTCGTAAAAGGGCTGTACAATCCGAAGCTGAAGTTGCCGTTTGTGCCGCTCTCCGACGGCGTCGGCGAAGTGATCGGCGTCGGCGAGGGGGTGACGCGCGTCAAGGTCGGGGAGCGCGTGGCTGGCTGCTTCATGCAGCGCTGGATCGGCGGCGCGTTGACCGACGCGGGGGCCAAATCGGCGCTGGGCGGCGGAGTGCCCGGCATCGGCCAGGAATTCGTCGAGCTGCCCGAGGACGGCGTGGTCAAGTTGCCGGAGCATCTCAGCGATGAGGAAGCCGCGACGTTGCCGTGTGCGGCTGTCACTGCCTGGAATGCGCTCATCGCCCAGGGTGGCATCAAAGCGGGCGATACCGTGCTCGTGCAGGGAACCGGCGGCGTGTCGATCTTCGCCCTGCAATTCGCTCGGCTCATGGGCGCCCGCGTTATCGCCACTTCGAGCAGCAATGCCAAGCTCGAACGTGTCAAGAAACTCGGGGCCAGCGACGGCATTAACTACAAAGAGACGCCGGCCTGGGAGGACCAAGTCCGCGAGCTCACGGGCGGCGTCGGCGTCGATCACGTCATCGAAGTCGGCGGCGCCGGCACGTTCAACCAATCGCTCAAGTCCGTCCGCACCGGCGGCGCCATCAGCCTGATCGGCGTGCTGGCGGGCAAAGGCGATGTCAACCTGTTGCCCGTCCTGATGAAAGGCGTGCGCGTCCAGGGCATCTACGTCGGCAGCCGGGACATGTTCGAGGCGATGAACAAGGCGGTCGCGCTGGCCCAGATGCGCCCCGTCGTCGATCGCGTCTTCGATTTCAAGGACATCCGGGGGGCCCTACAGCACATGGAAGCTGGAGCGCATTTTGGCAAGATTTGCCTGCGCGTATAACCGCCACAAGTCCTTATTTTCAAGGGGGATTGCGGTATTCTTGCTCACCGATCAATTTCGCCCATGACGACATCAAGCCGTCGTTTTTCGCCGGAAAAACAAGGGTTTTTGAAGACCGATGCACCTTTCGTGCAGCAGAGCCAAAAAATCGACACGGAAAACCCGGCGTTTTTGCAACTTCGATGCACCTTAATGCACCTTTCGGGAAAGATTCCGAACCGTAGGACGGGTTCGGCGTCTTCCTGGCATGAAAACTCCATCCCCCTGGTACTCCGAGCGCCGGTCGGGCGGCGGCTGGTTCATCAAGTTCGACGGCGTGCAGCAATTCCTTGGCAAGCACCCTGCCGACGCCCCGAAGCCCAAGAGGGGCCGGGACGGTCGCTGGAACCCGCCTGCCGCCATCCTTGATGAATTCTATAAGCGCATGGCCCTTCGGGACACGGCCTCGAAGTCGGACTACCTTCTTGAAACGGTCTGTGCCTTGTATCTG
>CAVYFY010000028.1:0-26790 GCA_963767835.1 uncultured Planctomycetota bacterium | reverse complement strand
ACCGGTTTTCGAGACCGGCACAATCGGCCACTCTGTCACCTCTCCGGACCGCAACGAAGCGTATTATAGAGTTGGCCTGATCCGAAAGAAGACACGCTTGCATCCTTTTCGGTTCATCGGTTCACCTTCGCTCTTGCACTTTAGTCCGTCATCCGCTAAAAAACAGATGTCGTCCGCTGGACAATCCTGCCGAATTTATCCCGTCCCCCCTCGCGCCTTGTTTCGGAGTCGCTTCATTCGCACGCTAGTGGCTTATTCGCTGGCCGCCTCGTTGCTGGTTGTTTTGACATCCCCCGCGTCTGCTCAAACCAAGAGCGGCGACTGGCCCAATGGCGGCGGGCCGCACCGCGACGCCATCTGCACTGAGACCGGTTTGCTCAAGGAATGGCCCAAAGGCGGGCCCAAACTGCTCTGGGATTCCCGCAAGGTCAACGGCGGTAAATCGGTCGGCATCGGCTACTCGAGCCTCGCCATCACCCAGGGCGAAATTTTCACCCTCGGCGATCGCAAGCCCGACAAGCAAGGCATCGGCGACGATGGCTGCTTTGTCTTCTGCCTCAATGCCGACACCGGCAAGGAAATCTGGAAATCCAAAATCGGACCTACCACCAACTACGGAGGCTATGCGGGACCTCGCTGCATCCCCACCATCGACGATGATCGACTCTACGCGATTCATCCCGGCGGCATTCTCGTCTGCCTGAATGTCAAGGACGGCGCCTCGATTTGGCAGAAGGAATTTTCCAGGAATTGTTGCTCGGCCACAGAGCTGGGGCTACTGCGAATCCGCTACCATCGACGGCGACAAGGTCCTGTGCACCCGTGCGGCAAAGACGCCGTCATGGCAGCTTTCAACAAGATGACCGGCGAATTAATCTGGAAAACGAAACTCCCGGACAAGCTCACCATCGGCGGCGGTTGCGGCTATTCCTCGATCGTCAGCACCGAGGCCGGCGGCATCAAACAATACATCAATGTCACGGGAAACAAGCTTGGCCTGTTCGGGGTCGACGCCAAGACCGGCAAATATCTCTGGCATTACGCAAGGCCGTCAAGGGAACTGCCAATATCCCCACCGCCGTCGTCCACGGCGAATTCGTTTTCACCTCCACCGGCTATGACGCCGGCGCCGCCCTTATCAAGCTCAGCTCCGACGGCAAGGGGGGCATTAAGGCCCAGGAGGAATACTTCCTTTCCCGCGACGAACTGCAGAATCATCACGGCGGCGTCATCATGCTCGGCGACTACATTTATGGCGGGCATGGCCACGAACAAGACGCCCCCTTTTGCCTGGAATGGAAGACCGGCAAATTCGCCTGGGGGCCCGGCAAGTCGGGGCGCGGTTCCGCCGCCGTCCTTTACGCCGACGGCAATCTTTACTTCCGCTATCAGAACGGCGACTTTCTGCTCATCCAGGCCACCCCCAAGGGCTATGTCGAGAAGGGCAACTTCCGAGCCAACCTCGGCAGCAACAATTGGCCGCACCCCGTGATCTGGCACGGCAAACTCTACCTGCGCGGCGATAACGTCATCCAGTGTTTTGACATCAAGCAGAATTGACCCGCTTTTTGCTTGACTTGGATCGCGGCCATCTGTACGGTTGTAGATGAAGCTCACTCCCACCTGGAAAGGACCCATCCATGCTCAACATCCTCGGTCCTGCCTCGCGCTACTGTGACGGCATCACCCGCCGCAGGCTCTCAAGATCGGCGCCTTCGCATTCGGCGCCAGCTACTTCTCGCTCACCGATCTCTATCGCGCCGAAGCCCAGACCAGCACCCCGATCTCGCACAAGGCCGTCATCAATATCTATCTGGGCGGCGGTCCTCCCCACCAGGATATGTGGGACATCAAAACCGAAGCACCGCGAAATCCGCGGCGAATTCCGGCCGATTCAAACCGACGTGCCCGGAATTCAAATCGGCGAAGTCTTCCCGCGCATCGCTCGCAACATGGACAAATGCGTCGTCATCCGCTCCATCACCGGCTGTGCCGATCGCCATGACGCGGTGCAGTGCTTGACCGGTTGGCCTCACGATTCACTGCGAACGATGGGCGGCCGACCGAGCATCGGTTCCATCGTCGCCAAGGTCAAGGGCCCGGCCCATCCGTCCGTCCCCGCGTTTGTCGGCCTCGCCGCGCCGACGCAACATCGCCCCTGGTCCGACGCCGGCCAAACCGGCTTCCTCGGCTCAGCCTACGGCCCGTTCAAGCCCGACGGCCC
Source organism: uncultured Planctomycetota bacterium (assembly GCA_963767835.1). Lineage (GTDB taxonomy): Bacteria > Planctomycetota > Planctomycetia > Gemmatales > Gemmataceae > SIAQ01. The sequence continues at coordinate 24,566 of CAVYFY010000028.1, read as the reverse complement.
CGGCATGGACAACATGCGTCTCAACGGCATCACCGTCGATCAACTCGGCGATCGCCGCCGGCTTTTACAGAGCTTCGACGGCCTGCGCCGCGATATCGATCTCAACGGCACCATCGGCGGCCTCGACGCCGCCCAGGAGCGGGCGCTCGGCGTCCTCACGTCGAGCAAGCTGCTCGAAGCCCTCGACATTTCCCGCGAGCCACAGGCCGTGCGCGACCGTTATGGCGACGGCAAGCCCTATCAATTTCAATTCGACGGCGCCCCGACGGTCAACGATCAACTGCTGGTCGCACGCCGGCTGGTCGAAGCGGGCGTTCGCTGCGTCACGCTTTCCTATGGCCGCTGGGACAGCCACGGGCAGAACTTCGCCCTGGTGCGCGATCACGGCGGCAAGCTCGATCAATGCTTCAGCGCCCTCATTGAGGATCTCGACATGCGCGGCATGCTGGATGATGTGACCGTGGTGGTCTGGGGCGAGTTCGGCCGCACGCCGCGCATCAACGGCGGGGCCGGGCGCGATCACTGGGCGCCGGTCAGTTGCTGCCTGATGGCCGGCGGCGGCATGCGCACTGGGCAGGTCATCGGCGCCACCAATCGGCTCGGCGAAATCGCAGCGCAGCGCCCGGTCGCTCCCGGCGAAGTCATCGCCACCGTCTATCGCAACCTCGGCATCAACCCCGATATTGTCAACATCAATGACCCGACAGGCCGCCCGCAGCACTTGATCGACCGGCCTGCGCTGTGTGAAGTAGTGTAGCCGATTCACTGCCAATAGAGCCTCGACACTGTAGTGATTGCTTTGAGCCATCCGCTTACCCCGTGCGCGGCTCTTTCGTTTCGCGCGGTTTTGCGAGACTATTCTCCATGCTAACCGAATTTCCCATCCTCGGCGTACCGGTGGAGAACGTGCCGATGCGCGCTCGAAATGAAGCCCGCTTTACCGTGGACGAATATCTGGCGATGGAGCGGGCGGTGCTCGAGCGGCACATCTATCTCGACGGCGAGATTTTCGCCATGGCCGGCGAGAGCGATGCGCACGGCATCATTTCGGTGAACGTCGTCGCCTTGTTGGTCATCCAGCTCAAGGGCAAGCCCTGCCAGGCGCGCACTCACAACGCGAAGGTCCGCAGCGGGCCGATTCCGGAGACGGGCCGCAGCCGGAAGGGCTTGTTTTCATATCCAGATGTTTTGGTGGTTTGCGGCGAAGTTGAATATCACGACGCGCATACCGACGTCATATTGAATCCCAAAGCGATCTTCGAAATCCTCTCCGAATCCACCGAAGCGTTCGACCGCGGCGAAAAGTTCAAGCGCTTGCAGAAATACAATCCGACGTTCACCGATTACATCCTCATTTCGCAAGACACGCCGCAGATCGTGCATTTTCGCCGGCAACGCAAGGGCAATTGGCCGTCTGATTCCTATGCCGGGCTGGATGCGAGCGTTGAAATCGCGTCAATCGGTTGCACGCTGAAACTGGCGGATGTGTACGATCGCGTTGTGTTTGCAGAAGGATAATCATGTCGCCGAGCAGGGAGGGATTCCATGCCGCCAACCGCCGCGCCGCGAATTGCCATCTTAGGCGCCGGGCCAATCGGTCTGGAAGCGGGGTTGTACGCCCGGCAGCTCAAGTTGCCGTTCACCATCTATGAGCAGGGCCGCGTCGGCGAACATGTCTGGCGCTGGGGGCACGTCAGGCTGTTCAGCCCTTTCGGCATGAACGCCACGCCGCTGGGCCGCAGCGCCATCCTCGCCGCCAAGCCCGAATACGCTTTTCCAGCCGACGATGCCAGCATCACTGGCCGCGAGCACGTCGAGCGCTACTCGACGCCGATTGCCGAGATTCTGCGTGAGCGCATCAAGACGGAGACGCGCGTGTTGAGCGTGGGCAAGGTCGGGCTCTTGAAGCAGGAATCGCCCGGCGATGCCGGGCGCGGCAAGCAGCCGTTTCTCTTGCTGGTGCGCGAACGCAATCAGGAGCGCTATGAGGAGGCCGACGTCGTGCTCGATTGCACGGGGACGTACGGCCGGCATCGCTGGCTGGGGCCGGGCGGCATCCCGGCGCTGGGCGAATTGCAAGCCGAGCCGCACATCGCCTACGGCCTCGTCGATGTACTCGGCGAGGCCAAGAAGGACTATGTAAATCGGTCGGTGCTGCTGATCGGCGCCGGCTATTCCGCGGCGACGACGGGCGCAATCTCGGCCAACTCGCTCAGGAGAACAACACGACCTGGGTCACCTGGGTCGCCCGCGCTTCCCTCACGCAACCATTGCGCCGCGTCGCCAACGACCCCCTGCGCGAACGCGATCGGCTGGCCGTCCAGGCGAACAATCTGGCGACACGCACCGACGGCAACGTCGAATTCCGCGCCGGGACCATCGTCGAGGCCATCGAGCCCCTCGCCAACAATCAGAGCTTCCGCATCACACTCAAAAGCAGCATTCAGAAGAAGACGCTCGAAGTCGAGAAGATCATCGCCAACGTCGGCTACACGCCCGATCCGTCGCTTTACCGCGAGCTGCAAATTCACGAATGCTACGCATCACTTGGGCCGATGAAACTCGCCGCGGCGCTGCAAGGTCAGAAGTCGGCGGACTTGCTATCGCTGAAATGCCCTGGGCCCGACACCCTGCGCAATCCGGAGCCGAATTTCAATATCCTCGGCGCCAAGAGCTTTGGCCGTAATTCGCAATTTCTCATGCGGCTTGGCTTCGAGCAAGTTCGCGACGTCTTCACTCTGATCGCAGGGAACGCGAAGCTCGATCTTTACAAGAAAAGTTGACGCTTGTTCGGGAGGGCGAGGCTCCTGCCGAGCCATGGAGCGCTGGGTATTAACGAGGCTCACGGATCGGCAGGAGCCTCGCCCTCCCGAACCAAGCGTCAGTCGCCGCCGGGCGTTGGCTGACCGAGGGAAACGCCTTCATCGGGCGTGCCTGAATGCCAGCGTGTTGACGAGGAAGGCGCTGAATTCGCCGTCACACGCCCCGTCGGCACCAGCACGGGGCCCACTTCCGGCGGCCCGGGCACCATCATCTCTTCCAGGCGCTTCGGCACCGCGCCCGGAACCAAACGCACCTTGATGTCCTTGTCTGCTTCATAACACCGCTGGTCGGACGTGGTCAAGCGGCACGATCACGCGCACCGTCTCCGTGGTCGGCAGCACTTTCCATGGCAACGTCAACACGTAGCCCGTGCTGAGCAGCCCTTGCTTCCAGCTCTTGTGAAGCTGTTCCGGTGGAATGTCCCACATGCAGAGCGGCGTCTTGATGCCTTGTGGGCTGACTTCGAGTGCGAAGATTTGCAGCGTTCCCGGCGCCTTGATCGTGTGATCGCTTTCGTCGCGCGGCTCGACCACGACTTCCAGCAATTCGTCGCCGGGCAGATTGTCGTTGTCGCGCCCGCCGGTGGATCGGCCCAGCACGATGCGCTTCAGTCCGAAAGTTGCCGCGGCGTGTTCGGGCGTGATGCAGGCGCCTTTGCGCAGCGCATCGACTTCGTGCTGCAGAGCATAGATGCGGGCATCGGAAAGCTGTTGTTCCTGGAGCGCGTCTCGATACATTTTTTCGCGCGTTCGCAGCTCGGCTTCAACGGCGTCGGTTTTGTTGCGGCAACCCGCGGAAATGCAGAGAATGGGCAGGAACAAGAGAAAGAACGCGACTCGGCATCGTGCCAGCATGTTCTCGATCCTTGTTCCGTTCAAGACTGCGGTCTTCGTTGAGCGCCCGCGTGGCGCCATGCGGGCGCTCAACGAAAACCGAATGACGTCATCCCGGCAATCTTTCGAGCACGCTATCGACCAGGCCGTACGCCAGCGCTTCCTGGGAGGACATGAAGTTGTCGCGGTCGCAGTCGCGCTCGATCTGGTCCACCGATTTGCCGGTGTGTTTCATGAGAATCTCGTTGAGCACCTTCTTGAGCCGTTGGTTCTCCTTCAAGCGGATCAAGATTTCGGTGGTGCTGCCGCGCATGCCGCCCAGGGGCTGGTGGATCATGATGCGCGAGTTGGGGAGCGAATTGCGCTTCCCCTTGGCGCCGGCGGCGAGCAGGACGGCGCCGATGCTGGCGGCCTGGCCGATGCAATAGGTGGCGACATCGCAGGTGATGTATTGCATCGTGTCGTAGATACTCAAGCCCGCGGTCACCGAGCCGCCGGGGCTGTTGATGTACAGGTGGATATCCGCTTTGCCCTGATCGAATTGCAGATAAAGCATCTGGGCCACGATCAGGCTCGCGCTGTCGTCATTCACCTCGCCCTGCAGAAAGATGATACGATCCTTCAGCAGCCGGCTGTAGATGTCAAAGACCCGTTCTTCGCGTCCGCCGCCTTCAACGACATAAGGAATCAGAGGCATCGGTTTCTCCGAAACCTCCCGGTCCCATTCTCTCAAGATCGGCCACCGGGAGGAGAAAAGTTAAGGGAATTTTCCGGGCTCGCGTCTAGCGCTCGCATGGCGCCCTGCGAGCGCTGAAGCGTAAACAGCATTTATTTCTTGATCACGACCTCATCGACCAGGCCGAATTCCTTGGCTTCCATCGCGGAGAAGAAGCGGTCGCGCTCGGTTTCCTGGGCGATGCGCTCGGCCGATAGGTTGCAATGCTTGGCGAGGATTTCGTTCAAGCGCTGACGGTCCTTGGTGAACTCGCCGGCCTGGATTTCCATGTCGGTGATCTGCCCGCCGACCTGGCCCCACGGCTGATGGATCATGACTTTGGAATTGGGCAGGGCGTGGCGTTTCCCTTTTGAGCCGGCGGCGAGCAAGATCGCGGCGCCGGAGGCAGCGATGCCCATGCAATAGGTCGCCACCGGGCATTCAAGGAACTGCATCGTGTCGTAGATGGCCAGGGTCGCGTACACCGAGCCGCCCGGGCTATTGATGTACATGTGGATTTCCTGGTTTTTGTTCTCATATTGCAAGTACAAGAGCCGTTGGATGGTGATGTTCGCCATGTAATCGGTGATTTCGGGGTCGAAGCCGGTTTCGGGGGAGCTGCCCAGGAAGATGATGCGATTCTCCATGAGGAGATCGGAGAGCGTCATCTGCCGTTGGCGGGCATAATTGGCGCCGCGTTGCGCCTTGGGATCGAGGCGGAAGGGAGCCGACATATCAATCATGGCCAGATTTCCTTTCGAGAAGTCTCCCCTCGCCTTCCGGGAGAGGGGCCGGGGGTGAGGGGATCGTCGTTACTTCCATTGTAGGAGCCAGGGCAAGGGACGCGGCGATGGGAGTTTTATCGGGATAATGGCCACGTGCGACAACCCCCGAAGTCTACCAAGGTGATATTGCAGTTCGGATGGAAAAAGCGGTATCTTCTTTCATCGGTCCCCTGGCGTCCGAATATTTGGCTCATTGACGGAGACGAAAATGCCAATTCTCCCATGCGCGATTCTCGTCGCTTTGCTCGCTACCGACCCTCCACTCGTCGTCGACCAGAAGCTAGCGATGGCGTTCGGAAAGGACTGCAAGGAGTTTACTTATCCGTTACGGCTATGGTTTTCTGAACGCCAGATGGCCCTGGCGGCCGGCGAATTTGCCATTGAGAGCGATGGACGCATCAAGCTTGCTCCGTGCAGCGTTGCGGTGTTTGCGAAACAAAAGGGCCAAAGCGATGATAAGTCGCGTGCATTGACTACGATTCGAAGCGATTGCGTTTACCTCACGCTGGATCGACCCGCTGCTAACATCAGCGAATTTGTCAACCGCAAAATCATCGCCATCGAAGCATCGGGATTACCGAAGGTTTCGGTCGGAGACCGTTGAAATCAAAAAAAAAGGCCAGGTCCCCTGGGGAGCGGGAACCTGGCCTTCGGATTTACGAGTTGCGAAGCAATCGCTTAGTTGCAGCAGCCGCTGCTGCGACGGAAGAAGCCGCCGCGATGGCCGCAGCTTTGGCTGTAGCCGCAATCGTTGCACGGCGTGGCGCACGGATTGCACACCGGGACGCGAATGGTTTCTTCGGTGACGATGGTGTCACAGAAGTGGACCTTCCGCTTCTCCTTCACCTGCACGGTGTCGCACACCAGGCGGGTGCCGACGTGCGGCTCATGGACGATTTTGCACACGTTGACCATGATTTCCTGCTCGGTCCGGACGATATCGCACACCGTCTTCTTGCCCTTCGTCGGCACCGCGTCGCACACGGTGACGCAGACGGTCTTCTCGGTGACAATCGGAATCCGCCTGACGACGCAACGGGTGCGTTCGCAGATTTCCGTCACGCGCTCCTGGCGGGTGCAGCAACGGCCACAATCATCGACGTAGGTGACGCAAACCGTCCGGCACACCGGAACCTTTTCGACGATGGTTTCATTGATACACTTGTAGGTCGTGCACTGGACCTTCTTCTCTACCGTGCGGGGAACCATGACGGTGTAGACGTAATCGACTTCCTTGCTGACCGGCGTGCAAACGGTCACTTTGCGCTTCTCTTGCGTGGTCACCGGGACGCACACGGTGTAGTTGTACTTCTCTTCGCGGGTGATCTGCTTGCAGACCAGGACTTCGACTTCCTTTTCCTTCATCACCTGCTTGTAGACTTTCACCTTGCGTACTTCGTACTGGATCGGGGCCGCGGCGCATGGCGCTTCCGCGCACGGGCTAGCGCCACAACCTTCGCAACCACCACGACGACGGAACAGCCCGCCCGACGCCTGGCTGTCCAGGGCAATGCCGAGCAATGCGACAACTGCAAACAAGGCGGCGAGACCGAAGCGATTCATGCAATTCTCCTCAAAAAGAAGTTGACCCACCCACAACGATTTCAACATTAACAATCTGCACAGGCTGGGTAATTTCAGAAAATTCTATCAAGGCAGCATGGGATTTCTAGAGAAAAAATCCGAGAATTTTCGGTTTTCTCAATTTGGAAGATATGAATAAACTGGGAATATTGGATAACATGAATAGACATTGCAGCCCGATTATGCGGGTCACGCCCGCTTCAGATCGGCTGCATTTGCACTTCTTCCTCGATCGTCACGCTTTCGCGAAACTTGGGATCGGGGACCAAGCAGGGATGCTTGTACTGCTCCAGCGTGCCACCCGTGCGAGCCAGGCGTTGCCGATCCCATTCCCGCCAGCTGTGCGCGGGCAGCAAAAACAGCCGCATTGAGCCGAGCCGTTGCGTTTCGCGCTTCGAGGCATATTCGCTGTTGACTTCGCGCAGACGCCGTTCCAGCGCCATTGTCAATTCGATCCCCTGCTCACGGCTGGCCAGGTCGGACCGCTCAATGAACACTCCATAGAACGGCATCTCATCGTCCCAGCACGGGGCGACGCTGTAGGCCGTCAGGTTGAGATTCATGCGCCCCAGCACGTCGGCCATCGCCCCGGTGACGTGATATTCGGACACCTTTTCGCCGGTGATATTGGCGAAGTGGGCTCCCTTGCTCAGGAATTCGACCAGCGGCGTTTGATTGAAGAAGCCGGTACAGCGAACGACGTCGAATATGTTGTAGCGATAAAGCCCGTATGCCGTCGTCAGCAGAATGTAGTAGGTTCGGCCTTCTTGCAGCTCATGGGCAGCCAGCACGGTCGGGTTCGGGCTATCGCCTTCCTCCTCGGGGATGAATTCGAAGAAATGCGAAGTGATGTCGAGCACGCCGCTGGGTGTGCCGTCGGCCATCGGGATGGTCATGCGTCCTTCGCTGGCGATCAGGCCAACGTCACGGACGGGGGTGGCGCCGTAATATTTCGGGAAGTGACGCAGATACGCGCCGGCCGAGCCCCCCATCCAGTTGCCGATGATGCAGTCCTTGGGCCAATAATACTTGGGATAAAACGTGCCGGTGCGTTCGGCGATGGCATCGAGTTCTCGGGCCCGTTCCATATTGCGCTTGCGGATGCGGCGCTGGACGGCGGCGCGGACATCTGGCGGGATGTCGAATCGGCTCGATAGCGTGCCGTCATGGACGTCGCGCAGCAGGGTTTCCTTTTCCTGATCGCCGGCGCGGCGAGGTTGACGAGCGTGCTGGGATTGGCTGCGATGATCATGCCGGCCCGGCGCGGCACGCTCAAGCGGAGGGCGAGATAAAGCTTCGCGGCCGGGTCCTTTACCCTGCCGACGATGGCGGGCACGCAGTAGATCCAGCGAATAATGGGAAGCTGCATCTGGGCGGTCAGGCCCGTAACCGCGCCGCACGGAATCCCCGTCTCGGTGTGGAATTCCTGGTAGTCGCCCGACATCTGCACGATGGGCCGCAATCGCACTTCGGGATGATGGCGAAAGACCTTCAGCCCCCAGATGTTCCAGCCGCGGCGATAGTCGGCGAGGTATTGATCCGTCACCGGGATATACTTGCGCGTCGCCGTGGTGCCGCTCGTCATGGCAAACATGTGGATTTTCTTGTCGGTCAATAACGCGCTGGTCTCTCCCTTGAGCACGCGCTTGAGGTACGGCTCGAGGTATTCATAGCCGCGCACGGGCAGATTCTTTTGATAGTCGGCAATGGTGCGGATGGCGGCGAAGTGGTGGTCCGCGCCGAAGGCGGTCGCGGCTTGGCGGCGCAGGATTTGTTCGAGCAGCGCTTGCTGGACTTCGCGCGGCCGCTTGGTCGCCTCTTCGAACGCGATAAGGCGGCGCCGCACCGGTACGGCGATGAGCTTGAGGATCGTCTTGCGAAAAAGCCATTGCAGCATATTGCCAGTTCCAGTGCGATTGCGTTTGGGGGTTTAGCCGGCGAGCTTGCTCGCCGCAGGGTTCGCTTGCAACGGCGAGCAAATTCGCCGGCTAAACCAACTTACCGTTGCTCTGATGGGGCGACGCCTCCGCGATGTGCCGCTCGAAGAACGCCAGCACGCGTGCTTTGTACTCGTCCTGGGCCAGAATGAATGCCTGGTTGTGCTTGGCCTTATCCACGAGCCAGAATTCCTTCGGGTCGCCCGCCATCTCGAACAAGGCCCGCGCCATGTCGGGCTTGATGTAATTGTCCGCGCCGCCGTGGATCATCAGGAGCGGACGCGGCGACAGCATCGGCAGGCATTTCTCCAGGCTCGGATAATGGCAGTCGCGGATGCGCTCGATGCGGCGCATGGCGATCGAGGCGGCGATACGCAGATACCAGTTCGGCAGTTGCCGGGCAAACCATTTGACGCGCGTGTAAATCAGCACCCACTGCTTCATGTAGGGCAGCATCGTGGTGACCGAGGCAAAGGCGCCGTCCACGACGCAGCAGCGCACGAAGTCATCGCGGGCGGCGGCCATCAATCCGGCGCTGCCCCCCTTGCTCAGCCCGAAGAGCCCGATGCCGCGCGCATCCTTGTCGGGCCGGCTCTTCAAGTAGGCCAGCGCCGTCTGGAAATCAATCAACTCGAAATCCGTGACCCACTGCAACGGCTCATAGCCCGTCTGGGCCGGACTGTTGCCCTGCCCGCGCGTCTCGAAGGTAAAGATGTCATAGCCCGCCTCACGCAGGAATTCACAGTACGGCACGCAGGCCCAGCGGTTCGAGCCGAACTCCAGCCCGAATAGCAGCACCCCCCGGCGCGGCTTCGGCGTCTTCAGATAACATCCCTGCAGCGCCAGGCCGTCCGGCGTCGTCAGCGTGACATCCTCCGCGTCGGAGACGGGCTGACCGAAGGGCAGAATGAAGAGCGGCTTCTCCTGAAAAATGCGCACCACCACCGGAATGTAGCGGCGGACCACGTGCATGTGCATCACCAGCGGCACGATGACGATGCCGGCCGCGACAACGCCTAGACTGATCCACACCCAGAGCACATCACACTCCCAGCGCTTCAACGAATTTTCAATCGCGGAATCGGCTCACGATCAGCGACACGTTTTGGCCGCCGAAGCCGAAACTGTTGCTCAGGACGTGATCGACCTTCTGTTCTCTGGCGACATTGGGGACGTAATCGAGATCGCACTCCGGGTCGGCCGTTTCGTAGTTGATCGTCGGCGGGATGACGCCGTGCTGGATCGTCATGATCGCGGTAATCAACTCGGCAGCGCCGGCGGCAGCGATCAAGTGCCCAATCATGCTCTTGCTCGACGAAACCGGGATTTTATAGGCCCGGGGTCCGAATACATGCTTGATAGCCAGCGATTCGGTGAAATCATTGACTTTGGTGCTCGTGCCGTGGGCGTTGACGTAGCCGATGGCGTCGGAGGGCAGCCGCGAGTCTTCCAGCGCGCCCTTGATGCAGGCGATTGCACCACGCCCCTCCTCGTGGCTGTCGGTCAGGCGGAAGGCATCGGCAGTCGAACCGTAGCCCGTGAGTTCCGCAAAGATGCGGGCGCCTCGCTTGCGGGCGTGCTCCAGCTCTTCGAGGACCAGCATGCCGGCGCCTTCGCCGATGACGAAGCCGTCGCGGTTCAGATCGAACGGCCTCGACGCGGCTTGGGGATGGGCGTTGTTGCGCGACAGGGCAGTGAGCAAATTGAAACCGGTGACGCCGTACGGATGGATCATGCTGTGCGACCCGCCGGAGATCATCAGGTCCGCTTCATTTTGGCGGATCATCTCCGCCGCCTCGCCGATCGCCTGGCTTGACGCAGCACACGCCGTCAGGCAATTATAATTCGGCCCTTGCAGATCGAAATGATCGGCCAGATGTCCCGGCGTCGTGTGCATCTCTTGTTCATATTCCTGCTGCGCGTCGAACTGCTCCAGTCCCATTTTGATGAATATGTCGCTGCGAATCGAGCGGTTTTCCGTGCAATAGCTCGCCGCCAGCATCACGGTCATGTGCGGGAAGTCCTGCACCCCCTCGCCCGAACCGAGATACACGCCGAAGCGCGTGCGATCAATCCTCGGATCATCGGCAACGCCCGCATCTTTGAGTGCCTGAGCGGCTGCCGCGGCGGCGAATCGCGCATTGGACCCGGCGTGCTTCCAGCGCGATGCATCGCTCACATAGCGACTGAGGTCGAAATCCTTGAGCTCGGCTGCGAACTTGGTCGGGAATGTGGTCGCGTCAAAATTGCGAATGAAATCGACGCCGCTCTTGCCGGCGACCTGGTTCTCGTAGAGCTCCTTGACGCTGTTGCCCAGCGGCGTGACGGCGCCCATGCCGGTGATGACGACGCGTCTTCTCATGGTACGATCCCGATTCTCCGCTTGCGTTTAGCGCTCGCAGGGCGCCAGGCGAGCGCTGAAACGTAAACGTGTTATTCCCATTTACGACACACCACCGCCGCGCACTGCCCCATCTCCGTGAAGCCGATTTTGACGAAGAACGGCCTGGCGGTCGGGCGAGCTTTGGTCAGCACCTGCACGGGGCACGCGGGGTCTGGCATTTGATAATTGAGCGTGGGCGGCAGAATCCCGTGCTTCACGGCGAGCAAGCCGGCGGCAAGCCCCACGGTGCCGCTGGCGGCGCACAGATGGCCGATGTTCGGGGACACGGCCCAGACCGGGACCGAGCCGCCGAAGATTTCGTGAATGCCGCGAGCCTCGAAGGCGTCGAGCTGGATGGACCCGAGCCCCTGGGCATTGACGTGGTCGATATCGGCGGGCCTGATTTTGGCTTGATCGAGAGCGATGCGGATGGCGCGGGCCAGCCCCCTGCCCGTCAGCCCCCGGTCGAAAGTCGAGCCGAACCCGACGATCTCGCCGATGATCGTCGCTCCGCGTTTCTGGGCGTGCTCAAGATCCTCCATCGTGAAGACGCAGCCCCCCTCGCCCAGAACCAGGCCGTCGCGGCGTTTGTCAAACGGCTTGAGGGCATGTTGCGGATCTTCATTGTTCTTGGATAAATGCCCGAATAGCTGCTGGCGGGTTTGGCTAAGGGGATTCATCTTGCTGTCGGCGCCGCCGACGAGAAAGAGATCGCTTTGGTTGCGGCGCAGAATCCGCGCCGCTTCGCCGACCGCCAACAGGCTCGCCACGTCGCTTTGCGTGATCGAGTTGTTCGGCCCCTGGGCGTTGTGCAGAATGGAAACGTGGCAAGCGAGCATGTTGGGCAGATACTTGAGCATCCAGAGCGGCTGGATGGCGGGGATGCCTTGCTCGCCCCAGATTCTTTGATCGACGCGATGGGTGTTGTTGCCGGTCGCGAGATAGGACGCTTCGCCGAGTTCGGTGAGCTCCGAGGGGATCAGCCCGGCGCCGAACTCGACGCCGAACCGCGTTGGATCAAGTTTGGCTTTATCGACCCTGGAGTCATCCAGGGCCAGCTGGGCGCTGGCGACGGCAAGCTGAATCGATCGCGCCATCACGCGAATCTGCTTGCGGCCTTCCTTGGAAAGATATTTCTTGGCATCGAAGCCGTCGATTTCGCCAGCGAAGCGGGTGGCCAGCGGGGCGGGATCGAACGCTTTGAGTGGTTTTATGCCGCAGGCGCCACGCGCAAGGCCGTCCCAAAAGGCGTTCACATCCATGCCGATGGAGGTGATCACGCCGATCCCGGTCACCACGACGCGACGGTTGCCAGCCGACATGAAACACCCGCATTGAATTCGTTTAGCCCCGCCGCTTGCGGCGGGTTGCGCCCGCCGCAAGCGGCGGGACTAAACATCAACTGGCCGACGCCTTGGCCAAACCGAGCAAATGCTTCAGCTCGCCGCTGAAGACGAAGTTGTGATCCCCGAAAAGCTGCTGCGAGCGCGACTGATCCAGGTGAGCGAAGAAGATTTCCGCCTCGGCGATCGGCGTTCCGCTGGGCTCGTCGGCCTTGACGCCCGGCGGAACGGCGTGCACCTTGGCGACGATCGACGCCCCCTCTGGACGCAAGGTCAGCAGCTCGACATCGTAGAGCAAAGTCTCACCGGCGACTGCTTCGCGCTGAAAGCGGGCGGACGTGATCTTGGCCAGAACCACCTTTTCCTTGAAATCATTCGCTTCGCCTACCAAGATGCCGCCGGTCTGTGCGAGCCCTTCGAGAATAAAGCACGCCGGCATGATCGGGTAGCCAGGCAAATGCTGGTCGAAGTAATCCTCCGCGAGGCTCAGCTTCTTGACGGCCCGCGCCGTCTTGCCGCGCTCGAACTTCAGGAATCGATCGATCCAAATCCAGCGCATGCGCCACTCCGAACCCCTGGGATTCGGAGTACCTCATCCCAGGGCTTGGCGGATATTACACTTTCACTGCCAGCTTGCCTTCGATGTACTTGGCGATCATGTCCACGGTGAACAAATCGCTGATTGCGGTCAGGTCCGGGTTCTGCTCGAACTTCGCCAGGTCGGCGAACGGCATCTTCTGGCGCAGCTCATCCAGGCCCTTTTGCGTCACTTTGCCGTTTTGCACAAATTCGGGGTCGCCCTGAAAGATCGATTCCGGGAACAGCTCGTTGCGCGGAATCTTGATGCCGAATTCGCGCTCGAGGCGAAAGACGATGTCGAGGAAGTCAATCGATTCGGCGCCGAGGTCGCCCTGGAGAGTCGCGGTCGGTTTGATTTCCTCTTCCTCGACGTTCAAGGCTTCGACAAGGGTCGCGGACACTTTTTGATAGATTTCTTCCTGGCTCGGCATGGTCAAGACCTCCACATAGAGAAAAAGGTTCCATCGTAAAAGTTTCAAGTAGGTCAGGCTTTCTAGCCTGACGGAGCCCGCAAAGACACCTCAGTCAGGCTGGAAAGCCTGACCTACGGGTCAAACCGCCACCGCGCCCAGGCTCAGGCCGCCGTCGACCGTGAGCACTTGCCCGGTGATATAAGAAGCCTCATCACTGGCCAGGAATACCGCCGTCTTGGCGATGTCATCCGGCTGGCCCAGGCGCTTGAGCGGAATCATCTTCTTGATCAAATCGCCCGCCTTGTTGCGGACATTCTCGCTCATATCGGTCTCGATGAAGCCCGGGGCAATGGCGTTTACCGTAACGCCCCGACCCGCCAGCTCCACCGCCAGCGCCCGCGTGAAGCTGTTGATGGCTCCCTTGCTTGACGCATAATTCGTCTGCCCGGGGTTAGTGTGCGTCGCCGCCACGCTGGAGATATTGATGATCCGCCCTTTGCGTTGCCGGGCCAATTTCATCGCCAACGCATGGCAAAAATTAAATGTTCCTCCCAGGTTCGTCTGCAAGACGATGTTCCACTCCTCTTCCTTCATGGCCACGAACAATCCATCGCGGATCACGCCGGCGTTATTGACCAGAATCTGGATCGGGCCCCACTCGGCTTCCACCGCCTCGACGACATTCAAGGCTTCGTCATGCTTGCCCACATCACACTGATGCGCCTTGGCAATTCCGCCCGCTTGGGCCACCTCGGCAACGAGACTGTCGGCAGCTGGTTGACTTCCCTTATAAATGAAGGCGACCTTCGCCCCCTCGGCGGCGAACGCCTTGACGATGGCCCGGCCGATTCCCCGGCTGCCTCCCGTCACGATCGCCACTTGGTCCTTCAAACGCATAATGCCGGTCCTATTGCGATCCCGTAGTGCGGGCTTCAGCCGGTGTTTGACGCTGCTACGGGCTAAAGCCCGCACTACGAACCTGACCCCTATTTCGCGTCCATCTCGCCGCGCAGAATCCGGTAATGAATCCGCAAGTCGGCAATGATCCGCTCGTCGGCCGACTGCAAAGCCGGATCACGGTCGCGCAGATTGTAGCGCATCACCGCGAATTTGGCCGAGACGGTCGAGCTGCCGTCCATTTCAGCCTTACCCTTGAAGGTCGCCAGCGAGTTGCCTGGGGTGTATTCAGCGGCCTCCACCGTGATCGTCATGCTGTTGCCCGGCTGCATGAAGTTGCCGTACTTCACGTTGCGAGCATCGCGCAGGACGACCACGCTGTGCTGGAAATCCTCGGTGGCCCGTAACAGCCAGGCCGAACCTTCGACGAGGGTTTGCAGCATCAACACTCCCGGCATGACCGGGAACGTCGGAAAATGGTCGGCCAGGTACTCCTCGCCCAAGGTCAGGTTCTTCACCGCGCGAATCCGCTTGGCTGGCTCCAGCTCCAGGATTCGATCGATCAGGTGAAAACGCATGACGCCGACCTAACTCCTAAAGCACGAGCGACAAACGACTTTCGCCCATACCGATAAAGGGAAAAGTATAGCGGCCAACCGGCGCGTCGGCAACCCCGACTATCCCTGCGGATCGCCCGCAAGTTAGCCGGGACTTTCTTTGGCTGCATTATCGGGCTTCTTTGCTTTATCGCCAAGTCCCTCAATGCTCCTTCAATATTCCTCGAAACGCGGCCCCTTCGCAATCTGGTTTGACCGAGAAACCCAGAGAAGTTGGGGAATCCGTTCGTAATATCCAGATACTCTCGATTTTCCCGAAGTTTCCCTCAAGTCCGGCGGCACGGTTTACTTTCGGCAAAGTGGGTGCTTGAGCAACTTCCATGCCCCGCCCTCCTTGCTGCTGGCGACGCATTGCGTGATGAAGTTCATGCCATCAACGCCATCCGCGACATTGGGATAGAGTGTCTTGAGCCCGTCGAATTTCGCCCCGCTGGCCCGCTTGACCATGTCGTTGAAGGCTGCGGTGTAGATGTTCGCGAACGCTTCCAGGTATCCCTCCGGATGCCCCGACGGCGTGCGCCCCGACGCCGCCGCCGTTTTGCTCAGGTACGATCCCCCGGCGCGTGTGTAAATCTGGCACGGCTTGTCGTTGCAGCGAACGAACATCTTGTTCGGATCCTCCTGGTGCCACTCGAGCGATCCCTTGGTGCCGTCGATTTCGATCCAGATATCGTTTTCCCGGCCATGCGAAATCTGCGACGCTGTCACGGTCCCCAGAGCGCCGTTGGCATAGCGAATCACTGCCGTGCCATAATCGTCGAGCGCCCGGCCTTCGACGAACGATTTGAGCAAGCAGGAAATCTGGTCCGGGATCAAGCCGGTGATGAATCGGCCCAGGTTATACGCATGGGTGCCGATATCGCCGAAGCAGCCAGCGGCGCCGGAGCGTTTCGGATCGGTGCGCCAGTCGGCCTGCTTCTGCCCGGACGATTCGAGCCGGGTGCGCAGCCAACCCTGGATGTAAAACGCGCGAACGGCATTGATCTCGCCTAAGTCGCCCGAGAGAACCATATCGCGGGCCTGCCGAACCAGCGGATGGCCGGTGTAATTGTGCGTGACGCCGAAAACGACGCCGGTCTTGGCCACGACCTTCGCCAGCTCCTCCGCCTGGGCCAGGTCAAACGTCAACGGCTTATCGCACATGACATTGAAGCCGGTCTCCGCGAATGCCTTGGCGATCTCGAAATGTGTGTGGTTCGGTGTGGCGACCGAGACGAAATCGATGCGCTCCGCCGCCGGCAGCTTGAGTTCCGCCGCGATCATGTCCTTGTAAGAGCCGTAGGCCCGCTCCGGCTTGATGTCATAATCCGGGGCCGACGCCTTCGCCTTGGCCGGGTCGCTGGACAGAGCTCCGGCAACCAGGCAGGCGCGATTGTCCATGACGGCGGCGATGGCATGTACGCGTCCGATGAATGCGCCCTGCCCGCCGCCGACGAGCCCCATGCGCAGCTTGCGATTGAGCGGTTCATTGGTAGGCATTGCTGGCTCCCTCTGTGCGTGATTGTGATGAAATCATAGGGAATCGGGGGATCAGAAAGGAGGGTTGAATAGACAGTGTTGTTCGGAATGGGTATGATCCATCATTGACAACGCATCGGAGGCGATCGGCCGTGTTGTTGCTTCATGGAACCACTCGACAGCGGGCCGAGTTGATCGTCAAGAATGGTCCGGACTGCGCATTACACAGAGCCAAACGGGAGCACTGCCGACGGATTCTCGACGGCCCGGCCGCCGGGCCTTTTGATTTTGGCAGCCCCGAAGAATACGCCAGGGGGAAGGCACTGAATTTCCCCAACGAAGGTGGGCCGGCCATTCTGGCAATTGATTTGCCGGACGAATTGGCAAAAGCAATCATCGGTGAGGTGGCAAGCTCACCCCGGGCAGAGCATTCCACGCCGGCACCGAGATTCGGTTTGATCCCGATGGCGGTCTCGAAGAACTGCTCGCAGCTTGGCCGCAACTTACGAAAACTATTTCCTTGCTGGATTCCGCGCCATGAATGCCAAGGTCAGAGACCTAACGCCGCCGGTCCCCGATTTTTGGAGAGCCCTGGCTGACGGCATGGATACGCAAAAAGCCGACGCGTTTATCGACATACTTTTCGACCACGCTGGCAAATATGGCAGCGTCACATTGACTTTGAGCGGCGGCTTGATCTTGAAGTCGCCGCTGGTAATTTCGCTCCCAGCAGACATTCCACGAGCCAAGACGAAGATGCGCATGATCTGCGCGCGACTGGCAGTGCGATGTGCCGAGTGGAGCAATCGGCCCGTTTCGCCGTATGGCGGCTCCATTGAAATTGTGTTTCCGCCCACCAAGGTGCGATTCAGGGTCCAATTCGAGAATACGACCGCCAGCCAACAGATTTCCATCGAAGTCCAATCGGAGAACGGCGCGAAAACGACGTGACGCCACGACAGAAAGATGTTATGCTCTTCTCCAGCTCAATTTCTTTCATCCACCGATTCAGGAGCATCGCGATGCCGACCCGAATCCTTGCGCTGCTGACATCGATCGCGCTCGCTGGCCCAATCGCCGCTCAGGACAAGAAAATCGTGGCGCCGTTCGCGATCGATCATGCCAAGGCGCTGGACGCCAAGGAGGAAATCGTCAAGGAAGCCGACGATTACACGCAGTATCGCGCCGAGTTCAACGGCATTAAGGACGACCGCGTTCCCGCTTATGTCTACGTCCCCAAACGCAAGCCGAGCCACAAGGCCCCGCTTCCCGCCATCCTCTTGCAATACGGCGCCGGGGGCAACAAGAAAACCGATTACATCGTCGCCATCGGCAAGCAATTCGCCTCGCGCGGCTACCTCGTCGTTACCATCGATTCACCGGGATGCGGCGAACGACGCACCAAGGAAAAAAACAACGATGCCCTCGGCCTGATGTCCAGCGAACGCATCATGCACTTCTGTGGCGACTATAGCCGGGCCGTCGATTATCTCTGCTCCCGCGCCGACGTGGACAAGGATCGCATCGGTTACGTCGGCATCAGCTGGGGCGCCATCACCGGCATCACCTTCTGCGCTTACGATTCACGCATCAAAGCCGTCGGCTCCATGGTCGGCGGCGGCAACTTCCTCGGCCTATATACCCCCAAATCCATCGAAAAAGCCCAGAGCGAAGGCTCCAAATCCACCGACCCCGTCGTCCACGTCGGCCGTATCGCTCCTCGGCCACTCCTGTTCATCAACGCCACCAAAGACCAAATCATCTTTCGCTTGTGGGCCGAATCGCTGCACGAAGCCGCCGGCCCCGGCGCCAAGGTCGTCTGGCTTGAAACCGATCACGCCTTCAACGGTCTCGACCGGGCCGCGATCTGCTCGGACGTTATTGATTTCATGGACAAGGAACTGACGAAAAAGAAATGACGGCATCCCAACAGCGAGCGCCGTTGAAGCGCGCTTGGCGGTTTAGTGCACTTTGAGGCCCCGGGCCACCTGTATGCGGCGCCGACAAACCGCGCATTTTGTGCGCGAAACCGCCAAGCGAGCCTGGGCGTTGCACCCCCTCGGATCGATCATCCATGCACCATCATCCCCCGGGCAGCCGAACGCGTTCCGAAGAATAACATTTTCCACTTTGCGCTTGCATTTCCGCCGGAATCTGGCTCAATACAATTATCTCTCCCACACCATCCGCCAACCGAGGCACGCACATGAGACATTACATCCGTACCGTTTGCATCCTCCTCTTCCTGGCGCCGCTGGCCAGCGCCCAGGACCTCCCCCGCCAATACGATCTGCGCAAGGTCGGCGGCGTCACGCCGATCAAGTCGCAACAAGGCGGCACGTGCTGGACTCATGGCACCATGGCCGCCATCGAAAGCAATCTGCTTGTCGCCGGCACTTGGAAGAAGCTCGGCCAGCCGGGCATGCCCGCCCTGTCTGAATACCACCTTGACTGGTGGAACGGTTTCAACAACCACAAGAACGACGACGTCGAAGATCCGTCGAAACAAGAGGCCGGCATCAAGGTTCATAATGGCGGCGACTATCGCGTTGCCGCCGCCTACATTTCGCGCGGCGACGGCGTCGTGCCGGCCCCGATGGACGAAAAGAAAATGGCCGACACCAAGAGCTGGTTCAAGAACACTCCGGACCGCACGCACCCCGATTACAAGCGCTACTATGTCCGCGACATCGAGTGGTTCGTCATCGGCGACAACCTCGAAAACGTTGACACGGTCAAGGCCCGCATCATGAAATACGGCGCAATCGGCACCGCTTACTGCGCCGGCCCGTTCATGTCCAAGGACTTCATCCAGTACCAGCCCAAGGATGACAAACGGCAGCCGAATCACTCCGTCGCCATCGCCGGCTGGGATGACGACAAGGTCACCGCCGACCCGGACAAGAAGATCACCAAGCCCGGCGCCTGGCTCATCAAGAACAGCTGGGGCGAAATGCGCAAGAACAAGAAGACTGGCGTCGAAGCCCCCGTCGGCGACAAGGGTTACATGTGGATTTCCTACTACGACAAGGTTTCTTGCCGCGATCCCGAGATGGGCGCCGTCAGCTTCCGCAACGTCGAACCGATGAAGTATTCCCATGTCTACTTCCACGACTATCACGGCTGGCGCGACACGCTCAAGGGAATCAACAAGGCGTTCAATGTCTTCACCGCGGCGGCAAATCACAACATCAACGCCGTCAGCTTCTACACGGCCGCGGACAACGTAGCTTATACCGCGAAGGTTTACAGCAAATTCGAGAATGGCGAGCTCCAAGGCCTGCGCCGACCAAGACCGGGTCGATGCGTTACACCGGTTTCCACACCGTCGATCTCGATTTGCCCGTTGCCGTCATGAAGGGGGAGACATTCATTGTCTACGTCGAACTATCGCACGGCGGCCAAGCAATCGACCGCACGTCGGAAATCACGGTCCTTTTGGATCAGCCGGATCCCAAGAAGACCGAGGCCAAGCAGCCCGACAAAAAGGAACCCGAGAAGAAGGAGCAGCCCAAAAAGGGGGCCGCGAAGAGGAACCCGATCGTGATCTCCAAGGCCAGTGCCGGCGAAAGCTATTATTTCGACGGCAAGGCCTGGGTGGATCTTTACGACTACCGCTTCACCAACCCTGACTGGGCCACCTTCGACCGCACCGCCAACTTCTGCATGAAGGCGCTGGCGGTCAATCAATAAAACAAATTTCGTTCCCACGCAGGGCGTGCTGGGCGTGGGAACGAGAAATTGCCATGAATGGTTTTACTTTTGCCTTGCCACCTTCTACTTTTTACTTGGAGGTTTCCATTCCCTTGATCGAGAGAATTCATGGATCTGTTTTGCCCGCACTGCTCGCGTCGTGTCACGGTGCCGGATAGCAGTTCGGGACAGGTGACGAGTTGCCCGTTGTGCGCGAAGCAATTCATGACGCCATCGCTGGCCCCGCCGAGCGCTCCGCCACCTCCGCCGCCAGCTCCTAAACCGCAGCCGGCGGTGGAAACGTATGGCATGGGCGCAACGCCTCCCGTGCCAGCGCCGATGACGCAGAAAGCGTCGCAGCCGACCAAGTCCGCCGTCGATCCCGAGCCGCCGCCGGCGCCGGAGATTACACACGCACGTATGTCTGCCATCTCAAGGGAGCCTTGCTGGCGTTCGTGCCGACCGCGTGTTTGGTGTTGATTTTCGTCCTCACCTTTTTTTCCTGGCATTATTCCGGTCCCACGCACGCCGAATGGTTTTGGAGCCTCGCGTTTACAACCGAACACGGCGAGGCCGCCTTTCTTGCGTATGCAATCTTAACTTTGATGTCCGGTCCGCTCGCGCTTGCCGCCCTGGTGTTCGACGTAGGGCTGGTTCCCGCCCAGCCGCAATTAGCGCCGGTGATGACCTGGAAAAATCTGATCGTCGGCGTTTTCTTGACTCTGGCGTTTGCCATGCTGTGCATCGATTACGTGATCCAGCATTTCGCCGCGACCGGAAATCCGATCGCCCTCGCGGAAAAAATCGCGATCCGCCTGCACTTCCTTGCGGTGGTGGCGTCATTTCTGATGTTTTGGCTGGAGTTGCGCAAGAAAAGCAACAAACCGTTGCCGAAAATCGAACTTCACTGGTAAGCTAAACCCCCGGGGTTCGGTGTACTCACCCCTGGGCTTGGTTCCATTCGGCCGCGTCTTCGCCATCCAGGCGCAACGTCAGGCATTTGGCGCTGCCGCCCGCCTTGATGAATTCATCCAACTCGACAAATCGGCAATCATAGCCCGCTTGCCGCAAATCTTGCGCCAGTTGATCGCTGCCGGCGTTGACGATCACGCGCTTGCCGACGACGACCGCATTGCACGCGAAGCGCGCCGCCTCCGCCTCCACCACTGGAATCAGCTTCGGAATGTGCTGTTGCAACACCGTTCGGCCATAGGCGTCGAATGCGTCCGGGAAATAAATCGCCTCGCCGGGCGCGAGCGGGCAAAAGCAGGTGTCGAGATGGTAAAAACGCTTATCGACCAGTTCGAGCGGCAGCACCATCCGCTGCAAAACATTCCCCAGGTGCAGGTGCCCGGCCGCATGGCTGCGAATGCGATAACCCGCGTACAGGATCGCTCCGCAGAACAGCGCATCCCCTGCCCCCTCGAAAAAAATCTCCTCCGGCAAATGCTCGACCGTGAAGCCGTGCGCCGCGAACCAGGCGTCAAACTGCGGCGTCTCGCGTTGCCGTTCCGGATGAGCGAAACGCGAGCTGAAAAATCGCTTGCCGAACACCAACCCCGCATTGGCGGTGAACACCAGATCGGGCAATCCCGCTTGCGGCGTCATCAACTCGACCTCGACGCCAAGTTGCACCAGCGCATCATGCAGATCGCGCCATTGCTTGCGGGCACGGTCGGGAGCGGCCCCGCGCGCCCGGCTCATCCACGGGTTGATCTCGTATTCGATCCCGTAGAAATCCGGCGGACACATCAGAATGCGTGGCGTGGTCATGGATATTCCCCGCTGATTGCGTTTAGCGCTCGCTTGGGCTCGCGCGAGCGCCAAGTAGCGCTCGAAGAATAACTTCCCGAATACCGTTATTTCGTAGTGCGGGCTTAAGCCCGTCTTCCGCAGATGCCGGGCCAAAGCCCGCACTACGGATTCAGGAAGTTATTTCCCAAGCATTGCTAAACGCAAGCATTTACACCTTCAACTCCGTCACCAGCGCCGCAGGAACGGCTCCGCGTCGGTCACCACGCCGACGGTTTGATGGCTGCCGCGATCGGCCAGCTTCGTCACCGTCGCCGGGTTGATATCGACGCATGCCACTTTGACCGCGGCGGGGAGCAGATTTCCGGTGGCAATCGAGTGTAGCATCGTCGCCGTCATCAGGCAAAAACCAACCCCCTTGATCTTTTCACGCATCACGTCCTGGGCGACGAGGACATCCGTGATGACTTCGGGCAACGGGCCGTCGTCGCGGATGCTGCCGGCAAGGACATAGGGAATTTCATGCTGGACGCATTCGTACATGATCCCACTTTTGAGGATGCCTTTCTCGACCGCGGCAGCGATACCGCCGAGCCGGCGGATCTTGTTGATGGCACGCAGGTGATGCTCGTGCCCTTCCTCGGCAGGCAGGCCGCGGTCGAGCCAGACGCCGAGGCTGGTGCCGAAGAGCGCCTGCTCGATGTCGTGGGTCGCCAGGGCATTGCCGGCAAATAGGACGTCGAGAAAGCCGAGGCGGATCAATTCGCAGATGTGCTCGACGCTGCCGGTGTGGACGACGGCCGGCCCGAGCACGGCGAGGATTTTTTCGCCGGCGGCCTTGGTGCGCTTCATGGCGGCGGCGATCTCGCGGACCGTGACGCCTTTGGGTTTTTCGCTGGATACCGCGCTTGACATGAACTCGAACAAACTCTGCCTGGCCGTCGTCTCCGCCGGCATGACGCGCACCCCTTGATGCCCGACAACGATCGCATCCCCCTTCTTGACATGGACCATCGGCAAGCAACGCGCCCTCACCCCCGTCCCCGCTCCCCCAGGGAGAGGGGCAAGGGGTGAGGGCTCGAGCACGATGCCGCAATCCATCTCCTGATCGTCCACGTCGATCCAGTCCTTGCCGAGCCGAACCTGCGTGCGGTAATTGGTGGTGCTGTAGAAGCGTCGGGGAACGCGCCGTTCATGTCGGCGGCTTCATATTCGCAAGCGCGCGGCTTGGTGGAAATGGCGCCGTGCTCGTGGACCGCGCCGAGAATGTCGTCGAGCTGGTCCTGCCCGTCGGCCTTGATCTCGATGCGGGCATTGCTCGGATCGACCTGCCGTTTGCCGAGCTTCATGTCTTTGATGATGTAGCTGCCGCCGCGCGTGATGATCTCGTCAAGCACCTTGGGGAGCAAGAGCGAATCGATGATGTGCCCTTGCAGTTCGACCTCTTCGACGAACGATTTCGCTTTCGCCATGATTGCCTCGCAAACCCGGCTTGCTCGACCCGCCGCCCCGCCAAGAATATAATACCGAAAAGTCCCCACGAGGTCACAGCGATGAGCAGTGGAAACGACCGAACCGCGAATCCGACCACGCACCACGGTTGCGCAATACCTGGCACTCGAGCGAGCTGCCGAGGGGCGCCACGAATATTTCGATGGGCAGATCATTGCCATGGCCGGCGAAAGCTTGGAGCACGGCATCATTTCGGCAAACCTGATCGCCATGCTCGGGACCCAATTGAAAGGCACGCCTTGCTTCGCGGTCACCAAGGATACCAAGGTCCGCAGCGGCCTCGGCTTGATCGCCATCGACAGCACCAAGGGCACTTTCTCCTATCCCGATATTCTTGTCATCTGCGGGGAGGTGGAGTTCCTGGACGACCGTCACGACGTCATCACGAATCCGACCGCAATCATGGAAGTGTTGTCGAAATCGACGGAATCTTTCGACCGCGGTGAAAAGTTCCAGCGCTATCGGGCCTGGAATCCAACGCTCAAGGATTACGTGCTGGTTTCGCAAACGAAGCCGCACATTGAGCATTTCCACCGCCAGAACGACGACGACGCCTGGATTCTGCGTGAATCCATCGGCTTGGACGCGGCTTTGACGGTCGCCTCCATCGATGCACGCTGAAACTGGCGGACGTGTATGACCGCATCAGCTTTCCAGAAGAGTCGCCGGAGTGATCACTGGACGAGATTCGGCGGCATCAAAAATGCGCTCAATCGCCCGGCATGGGTGCGGTGGCGTGCGGCAGAAACCGCCAGAGCATTGCAAACCCAGCGCCGCGCCGATGCCCGAGCCGGCGAGGATGCCGATCTTCGCCTCGGCCAGATGGGCGCCGGACATCGCCAGCCCGGCGATGAACAGTGACATCGTGAAGCCGATGCCCGCCAGGCAGCCGGCGCCGAGCAGGATCTTGTTGTTGATGTCCGCCGGCATTCGCGCCATGCCGAGCTTGACGGCCGTCCAGCAAAACAGCATGATGCCGATCGGCTTGCCCACGACCAACCCGGTCATGACCGCGAGAGCGACTGGTTGCCCAAACCCACTCGGCTCGATCCATACACCGGCGTTCACCAGCGCAAACACCGGCATAATGACGAACGCGACCCACAGGATCCAAATTCTTCTCAAGTTTCAATCCAGAGGCGACACCGGTTCGCCCGAATTTCATTCGCCCCACGATTTCGCCCGATGTACCACCCGCAATTCACGGAATAAATCGGTGACCACATCCATCGGCACCGGGGC
>CAVYFY010000027.1:0-114973 GCA_963767835.1 uncultured Planctomycetota bacterium | reverse complement strand
GGTCATTTCTTGTAACCGTGTGGGTGTTCGTGTTGAGCGTCAAACCAAAGGGGCCTTTCCTGGTCCATTCGGGGTACAGGGGCTTCTCGACAATCGGAGACGCAGTAGGTCCGCGGTGCCTTTGCCGCGACTGAACCGCGGGGTTCTCGACAACCGGTGGCGCGGTCGGGGTCGTGGCAGAGGAACGGGCAGGCAAGCAAGCAGCGATAGCCTGATCGACGACATCCCGTGAAAGTTTGAACACATTGTGCAGCCGAACGGCCCACCAGGTCGTTGGGGGATTTTGAAGGGTAACGGGAATCCACATCGGAGAGGTGCGCACTGGACCTAGTGTCGACAAAAAAAGGAATTGCTTCTGCCCGTCCGGGACAATTGGCTCGGGCCGGTCGGCGAGGTGAACAAGCCAGAGCGATAGAAGGGCCTTGCCCTGCGCCGGGCTGCGCGGAAGAACCAGGCCTGCAGTGTCCGAGGCGAGCAAGTTGAACAGACGAAGCGCAGTGTTGGTTATTCCCTGTGCCGGCGGCCCAAAAAGTGTACACCCCCATTTGTCAATGTGGCTTACGGGAACGCCAGACCCATGATCTGTGAATTCGCTGTCAATATGGCTCCAGTACTCGTGGCCCCCGAGTTGGCCAACTTGTTCGTGTGAGGGAGGAATCCATCGTTCCCACTCCGCACCACACCTCATGGCCAAGTGCTCGCTCTTCGTCTGTTGGCCAAGATCCACTGCGTAATTCTCGGATGCTGGATCGGCGGGCTTGAAGTGGACATCCCGGGCCTGGCGTTCAGCTTCTTTACTGCGGAGATCGGGTCGGCAAACTACGACAGCATCCACACCGGGGTGATCACAGGCGGCACGATCCCATCGGGAGCGGAGCTCTTCGAGGCGTGCAACGTGAGCAAGAACCTCTGCCGAAAGGCCTGGTGACGGCAGGTTGCTGAGGTCATCGGTGGTGCACGAAGAGGCTTCGGGCTCGGGCTCCTTGCGTTTCGACATGCATTGTCCTCATTAGGTCCGGACGGCCGGGAGAGCGCGGCCGAGGACCAGGCCCGTTCGCTCGCCCGGCTTTCGATGGGGTAGCTACTCCCCACCGCTGGCCGGGTCACTGAGCCGAGTCAGAGACACTCCATGATATAAGTCAGGCTGCGCAGTCCGGAAGGGCGGTTCTCAGGCTCGCGTTCCCTGTTCGCGTCGGGCCATAGCGAAAATCACGGTCAAACCGCCTGCGGTCGTTCCGAACTTTCCGCCGTCCCCACAATCTTCAGGCGTGGATGTCATGGATGGCCTCCTTTGGCGTGCCGAACAGCCACGTCCTGACGGTCTCTGTCACGTGTAGCAAGCGCTCATCGGCGATGCGCTCCACGTAGTGCGACGCCATGGACGGATCGACGTGCCCCATGATGTACCCGCTGGCCCGCTGGTCGCATGCCGCATCGCCGATGGTGCGGTGGGTGTGCCTCAGCGTGTAGAAACTCCGGCTGCCGTTGATCTGCAATTTCTTGAGCAATTTCGCCATCTCCTTGCAGACGGGGTTGTCGCTCGTCTCTTTCATCCACGAGCTACCCTTGGCGGTGATGAACACAAGCTCGGCGTCGTCCTCGTTCTTCGGCGCCGGCCGGACCGCGAGCCATTCCTTGATGGAGGCGACGGTCTCAGGCCACAACGGGCAACGGCGGTCGAGCCCGGTTTTTGGCCTCGGGAAGCTGATCCAGCCGGACTCAAGGTCAACGGCTTGCGTAGGGAGCAACGCACAGTCGGCGTTGCCAAACGCGCAATTGACGCCGAGCAGGATCATCACCTTCATCGATGGCGTAGCGGCGTCGAGCATGTGCCGGATTTCGTTGGCCTCGAAGAGCTTGATCTCTTGCTTCGCTTTCTCAAGACGAAAATTCTTCTTGCTCGGCTTCTTGAAACCGGTGCCGTACCGGATGGCCTTCACGATTAGCCCTTCCTCGATGCCGAATTTGAAAACCGAGCGTGTGTACTGAATGTGCTTAGCGAGTCGGTGGAGTCCCCAACGCTTCGCCATCTTGCGGCGCATCGCGGCGAAGTCTGGAGGACCGATGTCTTCCACGAGCCGACGCTTGCCAAACTCCACTACAATCAGATCGGCAGTTTCCTTATAGTCGCGCCACGTGCGGGGCGACAATTCGCCAGCGTCAACCGCATCTTGCTTGGAGTTGAGGAAGGCATTCACCAGGTCCTTGATCATAAGCTCGCCCGCGTCCGCCCGCGGTGTGCCACCGGCGTGCAGATCGGTCTTGCGGTCCAGGTAATTCGCCAGTGCGGTGTCTGGATCGCTCCAGGGGCCAAAATACTTGATCTCGCCTCTGATCTTCTTGGCCCAGCGACCGCTAGCGTGTGCGTAGAGAGGGAAATCGGGGTAGGGTTTGGCAGGCTTGGGTGGCTTGACGCCCCGTTGACGCACGTTTTTCGGAGTGGCGATAGGCTTGTCTGTCAACGTGGACGCGGTAGAATTGGTCTGCATGGTGACACTCTCGGCAAAAGTGTTGTCATCGTGTGGGGCGATTCGGTTGCAACGAATCGGCCACTTCTCTGATGATTAGCTTAGCGGGCGTCAGAATGGGCGTCAACGCGAAAAACCGAGGAAGCTGAAAAGTTATTTTGCTAGGAAAAAACCTATATTTGGCGGGGTAGCTCAGTTGGTCAGAGCAGCGGCTTCATAAGCCGCGTGTCGCCGGTTCAAATCCGGCCCCCGCTATTGCGTCCCGAAGACAGCAATCGAAGGCCGAAAGGGTGTGCCCATGCTCAGCCTTTGCACGAGCGGTCCCCGCCTTTGCGATGCGTTGACGCGCCGGCAGATGCTGCATATCGGCGGGCTCGGGCTTCTTGGTCTGACGGCTCCCAACATGCTGCGGGCGCAATCGAATCCAGGCCGGCGGCGCGCCAAGTCGTGCATTTTGCTTTTTTTGATGGGTGGACCGCCGCAGCATTCGACGTGGGATCCGAAGCCGGAAGCGCCGGCGGAGATTCGGGGGCCGTTTGGGCCGATCGCCACGTCGGTGCCAGGGATTCAGATATCGGAGTTGATGCCGCGGCTGGCGGCGCGGATGGACAAGATCGCGATTTGCCGGGCCGTCTCGACCGGCGACAATGCGCATTCGTCGAGCGGCTATTACATGATGACGGGCGTGCCGCATCAGCCGCTCAATGTGGAGAACGCCAATCCCGGGGCGCCGAACAACTGGCCGACGCTGGGGGCGGTCGTGCAAAAGGTGCGAGGCAACGCCGGCGCGGTGCCTGCCGCGATACGCTTGCCGCACCGGATTTTTAACACCGACGGTTCCGTTTGGCCGGGACAGGATTCCGGCTTCCTCGGCATGAGCGCCGATCCGTGGCTGTTGCAATGCGTGCCGGGCGCGGCGTCGATGCGCGTTTCCGAGTTCACGCTTGCCGCCGATCTGCCGTCGGGCCGGCTGGAAGATCGCCGTCGCCTGCTGGACGCCGTCAATCAAGGCATCGACGCCGTCGATCGCGCTCATCGGCTGGAGCGCTACGATCGGCACACGCAGCAGGCCTTCGACATGCTGCGCTCCGCGCGTGCCGGGCACGCCTTCGATCTGGAGCGCGAACCTGCCGGTGTGCGCGACCGCTATGGCCGCAGCCCGTTCGGGCAGAGCGTACTCTTGGCCCGGCGGTTGATCGAAGCGGGCGTGTCGCTGGTTCAGGTCAACTGGTATCGCGGGCCGAACGAGCCGGCCGATAATCCGTGCTGGGATTCGCACATTGACGAGCCAAACCGCCTGCGCAATGTGCTGGTGCCGCCGACGGATCAGGCCTTCGCCGCCTTGCTCGACGATCTATCGCTGCGCGGCATCCTGGACGAGACGCTGGTGGTGTGCCTGGCGGAATTCGGCCGCACGCCGCGCTACAACAACCGCACCGGCCGCGACCACTGGGGGCCGGTGTTCAGCGTGGCGTTGGCCGGCGCCGGCATTCGCGGCGGTGTGGTCCACGGCTCCAGCGATCGGCAAGGCGCCCAGCCGCGCGACGGCCGCGTTCGCCCGGAAGACCTGACGGCCACCATGTTACATTGTCTGGGGCACGCGGCCGACACCGAGATTCACGACTCTTTCAATCGCCCCATTCCGATCAGCCGGGGCCGAATCATCCGGCAGATTCTCGCGTGAGGGGTTGAGTTCGTGATGCCAATGGAAACGGCCGCCCCAACTGCTTTATGAAATCGCGACAGGTCGTGTGCGCCTGCCGCCCAAGGATACCCCATGATGGTCTGGTCATATGTGGAACCCGCCGCGATCCTGTCTATTGGCAAACGCCTTGGTTTGCTGCTGATCGGCGTGGCCGGCTATTGCGTCGTCGCCGGCGTCGTCGACCGCCACTGGGAAATCAATGTGATCGATCGTGGCAGTGCGGCGGCCGCGATCAACACGCTTATTCTTGGCCTGCTGATGAGTTTTCGCAACCGGACGGCGTATGACCGGTGGTGGGAAGCGCGCGGGCTTTGGGGACAACTCACCAATGATAGCCGCAATCTCGCCGCGAAGTTGGCTGCCTTCATCCCGGAAGAGGTGCTGGCGGGCTCGCGCGTGGCGGAATATCTGGCTGGCTTCGCGGAAGCTTTGAAGCGCCACCTCCGCGATGAAGCGCCGCGGCTGCGGGATTTGCCGGGGTTGGAACATGAAACAGCCGACCCTGCTCACGTTCCCCTATATCTTGCGCGGCGACTTTTTGCCATTGTGGCCGACTGGAAGCGTGCGGGCCATCTGGACGGGGCTACACTTTGGGTTCTCGACGTTCATCTGCGCGGGCTCCTCGACGTCTGCGGCGCCTGTGAAAAAATTCGCCACACGCCGCTGTCGCCGTCTTACAAGAATTTGTTGCGGACGGGCCTGTTGCTGAACGTGCTGACCGAGCCTTGGCTTACCATGCCGGAGATCGGCTTCTGGGGCGTGCCGGTCTTTCTGCTGGTTTGCTTCTTCTTGCTGGGGGTCGAATTGATTGATTCGGTCGTCGAGGAGCCATTCGGACGGGAGCGCCGATGATCTCGACTTGGATCGATATTGTCAAACCATCCGCGACGGTGTTGCGGCAAGTTTGCGTTTTTCATCGAACGCCAATTGACGGGGGAAGCTTGCGGAAATTCCGCAGCGCGCGCTGAATTTCCACTATCGTCTGCGCGCCGTCAACGGCGTTTTTTGGTTGTCGAGACGTAACATATGACACAACAAGGCGCTGCGCCGCGTTGACTGATTGGCATGGCAAATGCTATGGGCCCACCTATGCCATTATGCTTGACACGTTGCGCGAAATCCGCAACGATCGCCCTTGCTGACATCGCTTGATGAGTCTGTAATCAACATTGAGGGGCGCTATGACTTTGAACCGGAATGCTCGCTGGATCGCGCTAACGGTCGTTGCTGCGGTCGTCCTTGGCGGCCTGAGCTGGGGCGCTTATCGGGTCTCTTCGCGCAGGCACACCACCGTGGCGAAGGCGGCCGGCAAGGATTTGCAGCCGGACGACGACGCGCACCAGGAAGAAGACCAGCACGGCACCAGCATTCAGGTAAAAGTGGTCGTCCCCAAGAAAGGCGAATTGCAACGCTTATCCACGCAGCCTGGCTCGCTCCACGCTTTCAAATCGGTGCGCTTGTTCGCCAAGGTTCCTGGCTTTCTGAGGGAGCAGACGGTCCCCGGTTTTCCGAAAGAGCGGACGTTCGACATCGGCGATACTGTGAAGAAGGGCCAGGTGCTGGCCAAGGTGGATGTCCCGGAGTTGGAGGCGCAATTGAGGCGCACTTCAGCGGCGGTGAAGCAAGCAGAGGCGAAGGTGCTTCAGATGGATGCTCGCGTCAAAAGTGCCAAAGCCGATCTGGTTGCCGCCAATGCCTCGGTGAATCGCGCGGACGCGGCAGAGAAGAGTGCGGCCGCATGGGTGCGTTATCGCCTTATCTATTTACGGCGGATTGAATCCCTTGTGGCGTTGAAGTCCCTGGAACAGAAGCTCGAGGACGAAGCCAAGGAGCATTACGAAGCCTCGCTGGAAACCCAACGTGCTGCCGTCGAGGCGATCACGGCGAACAAAGCCATGGTCGTAGCCTGCGAAGCCAAGATCGATCAGGCCCAAGCTGATGTGAAGGCGGCGGAAGCCGAGGTGAAAGTCGCGGAGGCGGAACATGAAAGGGTCCACGCCCTGGTTTCGTACGCGACCATTACTGCCCCGTTCGACGGCGTGATTACCACGCGCGGCATGTTCGAGGATAGTTTCGTGCGTGCGGCCAATGATGGCAGCAATATTGAACCTTTATTTACGGTCAATCGCACCGACAGATTTCGCGTGGTCGTGCTCATTCCCGATCGCGATGTCCCCTTCACCGATGTCGGCGATTTGGCGGAAATTGAAATCGACTCGCTGCCAGGCAAGGTATTTCAGGGCAAGGTCTCGCGCTTTGCCGAGTCGTTGGATCCGCAGACCCGCTTGATGCGCGTTGAAATTGATCTGCCCAATCCAACCGGGCAGCTCAAGCAGGGGATGTACGGTCAAGTCAGCATTGTGCTGGACCAGGAGCGTGGCTTGTGGTCCATACCGACATCCTGCCTCGTGGCGCAAAATGTCGAAAGCAAGATTCCTGCCCCCACTGGCAATATTCGCTTTGACTTTCCCACCAGGCAGCCGACCAAAAATGCCGGTGACGAGGCATCTGTCTTCGTCGTCCGCGCTGGCCATCTCAAGCTGATTCCCATTCGGCTGGGAACCAACAATGGCCTGCGCGCCGCCGTCCTGAGCGGTCTGGGCGCCAATGATCGGGTGGTGATGAGCCCCAATCAGTCGCTCACCGACGGAGCGGAAGTCACGCCGATCTTGTGGGACGAGACAGGGGCTAGGGATTAGGGGTCAGGGATGAGTATGAATACCTAACCAATAATACCTAACCCCTAACTAATCCCTAACCCCTAATCGCTAGCCCCTAACCCCTGTGTTTCATGAAGGGCCTGATTCGCGCATCGCTGGGGAATCCGTTCGCCATCATTGTGGTGTGCCTCGCCGTGGTAATTCTCGGCATCCTGGCGCTCCAGCGGATTCCGACCGACATCTTGCCGGTCTTCAAGAGTCCAGCCGTGCAGGTCCTCACGTTCTACAGCGGCATGCCGGCGCGCGGCATGGAAAAAGACATCACCATCAACATGGAGATGTTCACGGGACAGGCGAACGGCATGAAGCGCCAGGAATCCCGATCGATCCTCGGGGCCAGCATTGTCCGCAATTATTTCCACGACGATCAGGATCCCAGCGGCGCGCTGACGCAGATCAATTCGCTGGCCCTGGCGGTCATCCCCAACCTGCCGCCGGGAACCTTGCCCCCCGTCGTTTTGCCTTTCGATCCCACGAGCACGACGCCGGTCGCTCTGATTGCGCTCGACAGCCCGACGCAACCGGAATCAATTCTCTATGATGTGGGCCGCTATGAAGTCCGCAACTTCGTCATGCAGAATCCCGGGGCCGTGGCGCCGGTGGTCATCGGCGGTCAACAGCGCGCTGTCCTGATGTACACAAACCATACGAAGATGCAATCGCGCGAGCTGTCACTTGGCCAGGTCATGGAATCAATTCAGAAGTCCAATCTTTTTTTCGCCAGCGGCGACGTCCGCATCGGCGATCTGGATTACGCCCTGTCCTCGAACTCCATGTTCAACCGCATCGCGCGGATGGGGAAAATCCCCGTGCCGACCAAGACACGCGGCCAATTCCTGTTCATGGAAGACCTCGCCACGCCGCAGGATGCGTCTTTCATTCAGACGAACGTGGTGCGCGTCAATGGCCGGCGGCAGGTATACATCCCGATCTATCGCCAGCTCGGCGCCAGCACGCTGTCCGTGGTGGATACGCTCAATCAGACTCTTCCCGACATGGAAAGCCGCGTCAGCCAGCCGGATATTCATCTCAAGCTGGTGATGGATCAATCGGTCTATGTGCGCTCATCGGTATCGGCCCTGGTGCAGGAGGGAACGATCGGCGCGGTC
The DNA here is from genome assembly GCA_963767835.1 of uncultured Planctomycetota bacterium. GTDB lineage: Bacteria > Planctomycetota > Planctomycetia > Gemmatales > Gemmataceae > SIAQ01. The sequence continues at coordinate 106,971 of CAVYFY010000027.1, read as the reverse complement.
TTGTGCTCGCTGGTGATCCTGCTCTTTTTGGGGCAGTGGCGCATGACCATCATCGCGATTTTGACATTGCCGCTCTCGGTGCTGGTCGGGATCATCTGCCTTTTGTATTCGGGGCAAACGATCAACGTGATGACGCTGGCCGGCCTGACGCTCGCCATCGGCCCGATGATCGACAGCGCCATCATCTGCCTGGAGAACACGCATCGCCATCTCACGCTGGGCGCCAGCCCAAAAGATGCCGCCCTCAACGGCGCCAGCGAGGTGGCGATGCCGGAACTGGTTTCCACACTGTGCACGTTTTTGGTGCTCTCGCCGCTGGCGTTGATGCCGGGCATGGGCCGATTCCTCTTCTTGCCGATGACGCTGGCGGTGATGTTCGCGATGACCTCGGCCTACATTTTGTCGCGCACCTTCGTCCCGTGCGCCAGCGCGTTTCTCTTGCGCGGACACCAGCACGAATCGGCGCCGCAGTCGGGCCTCATCGGCCGACTCTTCGCGCGCTGGGAACGCCTGATCGACCGCGGGATTGCACTCTACATGCGCATGCTGGACACGGTCCTGGAAAACAAGGGGGTAACGATCGTCGGCAGCTTTGGTTTGCTGGCCGTCACGCTTTCCATCTTGCTCCCGGTGATGCGGCGGGATTTTTTTCCGGAAGTGGACTCCGGCGCCTTCGAGATTGCCGCCCGCGCCCCGGCCGGGACACGCCTGGAGGTCACGGAAACGCTGATCGCCAAGGTGGAGAAATTCGTCAAGGAGACGATTCCCGAAGATGATCTGGAACTAATCGTTTCCGAGCTCGGCCTGACCGCGGATTGGTCGGCGGCTTACACCGTCAACTCCGGAACCATGGATGCCGTCCTCAAGGTCCAACTCACCCCCGAGCGCAAGCACTCCGCGCAGGAATACATTCGCCGGCTCCGCGCCGGCTTGAAGAGGGACCCCAGCTTCAATTCGCTGGAATTCTCTTTCGATGCGGGCGGCCTGGTGCGCGGCGCCCTGAATGAAGGCAATTCCTCACCGATCAATGTTCAACTGGTCGGCAATGAGCAGGACGTTCTTTTCAAGGTCGCGGATCAAATCAAGGATGCGGTCGAGCAGATCGACGGTGTTGCCGACGCCCGGGTCATCCAGCGGCCCAATGCGCCGGAGTTGACTCTGATCGTCAATCGCGCCAAGGCGGCCGCTCTGCATCTCAACCAGGATGACATCATGAAAGGCGTTATCGCCGCCACCAACTCCAGCATCGCCTACAACAAGACCAATTTCTGGATCGACCCCGTCAACGGCATGCAATATTTCGTCGGCGTGCAATATCCCGAAGACGCCATCAAAACGAAACAGGACATTCTGAACATTCCGATCACCGGCCCCAAGCAGGCGACGCCGATCCCGCTATGGAACGTGGCCGAGCTGAAGGACACCCAGATTCCGACGGAAATTCACCACGTCAATTTGCAGCCGGCGATCGATCTCACGATGAACGTTGAGGGCCGCGATCTGGGCCACGTCAGCAATGCCGTCACGCGGGTTTTGGACCAGTTCGGCCAGCGGACGAAGGCCGGCGCCTGGAACCTTTACGATCCGCGCTCCACAGACAGGTCGATCCTCGAAGGCTCCAAGATCATTCTCACCGGCGAATACACACGCATGCAGGATACCTTCTACAACCTGGGCGTCGGCCTGATCCTGGCGGCTTTGTTGATTTATTTCCTGATGGTGGCCCTCGATAAATCCTTCATCGTTCCGCTCGCGGTGATGTTGATCGTGCCCTTGTGCCTGATCGGGATTCTGCCGATGCTATTCCTCACCGGCAGCGCCATCAATGTGCAGTCGCTTCTGGGCTTCATCTTCATCGTTGGCATCAAGGTCGCCAACACGGTGCTGATGACCGATTCCGCCCAGGAACTGCGTCGGCACGAAGGGCTCACGCCGTTGCAAGCGATCCGCAAGGCGGCTTCGCTGCGCGTCAAGCCGGTGACCATGACGGCCCTCGCCGCGTTCTTCGCCATGATCCCGACAGCGCTCGCCCTGGAAAAAGGCAGCGAGGCCAACGCCCCGCTGGCGCGGGCAATCCTGGGCGGCCTGATCGCCGGCGAGCCGGCCACGCTGTTCGTTCTGCCGGTGCTTTACGCGGTCCTCGTGAGGGGCGAGGGGCGAGGGGCGAGGGGCGAGGGGCGCGACAATTGCCTCACCCCTCGCCCCTCCCGCCTCGCCTCTCGCTGAAGGAACATTGCCATGAAATGGTTGATTCGATTTTCGCTGGAAAATCCGCATGCCATTATCGTCATCTCGTTGGCGATACTGGTCCTGGGAACGCTGTCGCTGGTGCGCGTGCCGATCGACATTTTGCCGGTGTTCAAAAGTCCCGCCGTGCAGGTGCTCACCTTTTACGGCGGCATGCCGGCAGAGGCGATGGAAAAGGACATCACCATCCGCATGGAACGCTGGACCGGGCAGGCCAACGGCATCAAGCGGCAGGAGTCGCGCTCCATACTTGGGGCCAGCATCGTCCGCAATTACTTCCAGGACGATCAGGACGCCAGCGGCGCCTTGACGCAGGTTAATTCGTTGGCGCTGGCGGAGATTCCCAGCCTGCCTCCCGGCACGTTGCCGCCCGTCGTCTTGCCCTTCGATCCCACCAGCACGACGCCGGTCGCCCTGGTCACGCTCGACAGCGAAACGCAAACGGAATCGATCCTGTACGACGTGGGTCGTTATGAAGTCCGCAACATGATCATGCAGCAGCCGGGCGCCATCGCCCCCGTCGTCATGGGCGGCAAGCTGCGGGCCGTCATGCTGTATCTCGATCCGATCAAGATGCAAGCGCGTGGCATGTCCCCCTCCGATGTGATGCGCGCCGTCGGGCAGTACAATCTTTTCTTTGCCAGCGGCGATGTCCGCATCGGCGTTCTGGATTATGCCCTCTCCTCGAATTCGATGTTCGACGTCGTCGAGCGAATGGGGGAAATCCCCGTCACCTCCGATTCCGGGAAATTCTGCTTCCTGAGCGACCTTGCCGAGCCCAAGGATTCGGCCTTCATCCAGACCAACGTCGTGCGCGTCAACGGCCGACGGCAGGTTTACATTCCGATCTATCGGCAACTCGGCGCCAGCACGCTTTCGGTCGTCGATACGCTGCGCGAATCATTGCCGGACATGAAAAGCCGTATCCGCACGCCTGGCATCGACCTCAAGGTGGTGATGGATCAATCGGTATACGTGCGCGGCTCGGTGACGGCCCTGGTACAAGAGGGGACCATCGGCGCAATCCTGTGCTCGCTGGTGATCCTTCTGTTTCTGGGGCAATGGCGCATGACGATCATCGCGATATTGACATTGCCGCTCTCGGTATTGGTCGGGATCATCTGTCTACTTTACACCGGGCAAACGATCAACGTGATGACGCTGGCCGGCTTGACGCTGGCCATCGGCCCGATGATCGATAGCGCCATCATCTGCCTGGAAAATACCCACCGCCATCTCACGCTGGGCGCCGCGCCGAAAGACGCCGCCCTGAACGGCGCCAGCGAGGTGGCGATGCCGGAACTCGTCTCCACGCTATGCACGTTTTTGGTGCTCTCGCCTCTGGCGTTGATGCCGGGGATGGGCCGATTCCTGTTCTTGCCGATGACGCTGGCGGTGATGTTCGCCATGACCTCGGCATACATCTTGTCGCGCACTTTCGTCCCCTGCGCCAGTGCTTTTCTTCTGCGGGCGCATCACCATGACACGCCGAAGGCGACCGGCAGCATCGGCCGACTGTTCGCGCGCTGGGAACGCCTGATCGACCAGGGCATCGGCGTCTATGTGCGCGTGCTGGACGTGGCGTTGAAGCACAAGATGGTGACGATCATCGGCAGCTTTGTCTTGTTGGCCGTCACTCTTATCCTCCTGGCTCCCGTGATGCGGCGCGATTTCTTCCCGGAAGTGGACTCCGGCGCGTTTGAGATCGCCGCTCGCGCTCCGGCAGGGACGCGCCTCGAAGTGACGGAGAAGCTCATTGCCAAGGTCGAGGACTTCATCAAGCAAACCATTCCCGAAGAAGACCTCGATCTGGTCGTCTCCGAATTGGGGCTGACGGCGGATTGGTCGGCGGCGTACACGGTCAACTCCGGCACCATGGATGCCGTCCTGAAAGTCCAGCTTACGCCCGAACGCCGGCACACCTCCCAGGAATACATTCGCCGGCTCCGCGTGGGATTGAAGAAAGATCCCAGCTTTGGCGCGCTGGAATTCTCTTTTGATTCGGGCGGGCTGGTGCGAGGCGCCTTGAATGAGGGCAATTCCTCACCCATCAACGTGCAACTGATCGGCAAGAACCAGCATACGCTTTTCGCCATCGCCGACGAGATCAAGAAGGCCGTTGCCAAGGTGGATGGCGTCGTGGACGCCCGGGTCATTCAACGGCCAGATGCTCCGGAGCTCACCATTGTCGTCGATCGCGCCAAGGCGGCGAGGCTGAATCTCAACCAGGACGACATCATGAAAAGCGTCATCGCTGCCACCAATTCCAGCATCACCTACAACAAAACCAATTTCTGGATCGATCCCAGCAACGGCATGCAATACTTCGTCGGCGTGCAATACCCCGAGAAGCTCTTCAAAACGAAACAGGACGTGTTGAACATCCCGATCACCGGGATCAATCAATCGACGCCGATTCCGCTCTCGAACGTGGCCACGTTGAAGGAAACCAAGATTCCCACCGAGATCCACCATGTGAATTTGCAATCCGCGATCGATCTGACGATGAACGTCGAAGGCCGCGATTTGGGCCATGTCAGCGACGACGTCGCCAGGGTGTTGAACCAGTTCGGCAAGAGTATTGGCGACGGCGCCTGGCGCCCTTATGAACTCGGATCGTCGGACAAGCGTATCCTCGAAGGAGCCAAGATCATCCTCAGCGGCGAATATGTCCGCATGCAGGAAACCTTCCGCAATCTCGGTTTCGGCCTGATCCTGGCCTCGCTGCTGATCTATTTTCTGATGGTGGCCCTGGACAAATCGTTCATCGTGCCACTGGCGGTGATGGTGATCGTGCCATTGTGCCTGATTGGGATTCTGCCGATGCTGTTTGTCACCGGCAGCGCCATCAATGTCCAGTCGCTCTTGGGGTTCATCTTCATCGTCGGCATCAAGGTCGCCAACACCGTGCTGATGACCGATTGCGCCCAGGAGTTGCGCCGCCATGAGGGGCTCAGCCCGCTCGAGGCGATCCGCAAGGCCGCCGCCCTGCGTGTGCGCCCCGTGACAATGACCGCCTTGGCCGCGTTCTTTGCCATGATCCCGACTGCGCTCGCCTTGGAGAAAGGCAGCGAAGCCAACGCCCCGCTGGCTCGCGCCATCCTGGGCGGTCTCATCGCGGGGGAGCCGGCAACGCTGTTCGTCTTGCCAGCGGTATACGCCCTGTTCGTGCGCGATCGCAAGCACAAATCCGCTACTGACGGCCACTCAGCTTAATGATTTGGCGGAGGCAGCCGGTGAGCCGAGGTCACGCGCGAGTCGCCGGACTTCTTCGACGAGATCCTTGGCGGCAGGGCGGTCCGCCGGGTCGTTGCTTCGGTAAGCGTAAAGAAGCCGGCGATCCGCGGAAAGAAGAAAGTCGCCGCCCAGTTGCAGCACGTCTTCCCCGACTTCATAGCCGCGCGGCATCCAGCCGGTAAAAACTAGCCGGAGATAGCGGGCAAGTACTTTCCAGCGGAAAAACATCGACCACTTGCCGCGATCCAACCCGAAGGCACGGTACGCGATCCGTTCGGGATCGCACAGCGTTGGCAACGGCAGCGACAGCGCAGCCACCGCCTTCGGCTGCGATTGCGTGATTACCATCACTTCCGCGCCGGCCTGCCGAATTTCGTCCAGATGCTTCTCCACCTCGCCCAGGTGCGCCAGGCAAGCGATTCAGTGCAGATGACGCAGGAAAATGAGCAAGAGCGGCCGCGGAAAATCCGAGAAGTGAACCTGCTCGCCGTTGGGCCGCAACAGCGTCAGATCTGGCAAGATGTCCCCAACTTGCACGGTCATGGTAGAACTCTCCTCCGTCTGGTCTATTGTAAGGATTCCACGCCCCGATGCGCCTTTGACGCTCGGAAGAGGCCGGATGGAGATTGCCGTTTCTAACGAATTGCCGTTTCTAACGATCAGCGGGCTGCGCCGGAGTGCGACAGAATCAACGCCGATTTGATGGATTGGACGCCGCCTTGATTTTTCGGCAGGCATTACGCTGGCCCGAAGAGATGCTATAATCGCATGGACAGCGCCATGGACGATATTCCAACCTTGAAAGTCATGACACCACCCACTCTCCCGCCGCCCGCGTTGATGACCTTCCGCACCAGCCGCGGCCGATCCACGCCGCTCGGCGTGACGCCGTATGCCGACGGCATCAACTTCGTCTTGATGTGCCGGCACGGCACTTCCGTGCGCCTGGTAATTCACCCGGCCGAGGGGGAGGACGTGCTTGCCGAAATCGCGCTCGATCCGCGCAAGCACCGTACCGGCGACCTTTGGCATATCCAGGTGTATGACCTGCCCAAGATTTTCCGCTACGGCTGGCGCGTTGACGGGCCCATGGGCAACGGCCATCGCTTCGATCCGGAACTGATCCTCCTCGATCCAAGTTGCACCGCCGTCGCCGACGGTACACGCTGGGGCAGCAACGGGCATCACTTCAACGGCCAACATACCTCGCGCGGCACCCATCGCCGCAGCCTGTACTTCCGCCGGCCTTACGAATGGCGCGAAGATGTCCCCCTCGTCACGCCGATGGAAGACACCATCGTCTACGAACTCCACGTGCGAGGCTTCACGATCCATCCGAACGCAATCGTGTCCAAGCCGGGAACCTTCACCGGCTTGATCGAGAAAATTCCCTATTTGCAGCAGCTCGGCATCACGGCGGTCGAATTGCTGCCGGTCTTCGAATTCGATGAAGACGATTGCGTTTTCGTCAATCCGATGACCGGGCAGTGCCTGAAGAATTTCTGGGGCTACAACAGCATCGCCTTTGCGGCCCCGAAAGCAGCCTACGCCGATTCCGGCGCTCAGCACAATCAGGTCACCGAATTTCGCGACATGGTGCGCTCGTTCCACGAAGCCGGCATCGAAGTGATCCTCGACGTCGTTTTCAATCACACCGGCGAAGGAGACGACCGAGGCCGAACCTATTCCTTCCGCGGCCTCGACAACGCCCTTTATTACATGCTCGGCCCCAGCGGCAATTACCTCAACTACTCCGGGTGCGGCAACACCGTCAATTGCAATCACCCCATCGTTCGCGAATCGATCCTGAACTGCCTGCGCTTCTGGATCGGCGAAATGCACGTGGACGGCCTGCGCTTCGATCTCGCCTCGGTCTTCGGCCGCGATCGCAAGGGCAACGTCCTGATCGATCCACCCATCGTCGAGATGATTTCCGAGGACGGATTATTGCGCGACACCAAGCTGATCGCCGAGCCGTGGGACGCCGCCGGGCTGTACCAGGTCGGCAGCTTCCCGAGCTTTGGCGGCCGCTGGTCGGAATGGAACGGCCGCTACCGCGATGATGTCCGCCGCTTCTGGCGCGGCGAGCAAAACACGACCTGCGCCCTCGCCACACGCATTTGCGGCAGCGCCGATCTTTACGAGCATTCGGGCCGCCTGCCCAGCCATTCGCTCAACTTCATCACCTGCCACGATGGCTTCACGCTCTGGGACCTCGTCTCTTATAACCAAAAACACAACGACGCCAACGGCGAGCACAACCGCGACGGCATGGACGACAACGCTTCCTGGAACTGCGGCGCCGAAGGGCCGACGATCGATCCCGACATCAATCGCCTGCGCAAACGACAAGCGAAGAACCTGCTGACGACGCTGATGATCTCGCAGGGGGTGCCGATGATCCTGGGCGGCGACGAATTCCTGCGCACGCAGAAGGGCAACAACAACGCCTGGTGCCAGGACAACGAGATCAGCTGGGTCGATTGGCGGCTACGCGAGGCCAACGCCGATTTCCACCGTTTCACGTCGATGCTGATCGCCCTGCGCAAGCGTCATCCCGCATTGAGACGCCGAAGCTTCTTCCGCGGCGTCGGCCCGCATAACAACCTGCCGCCCGATGTCATCTGGCATGGCGTCGAGCCGTTCCAGCCCGACTTCTCGCATTCGAGCCGAACCCTGGCGTTCTGCCTGGACGGCACCCAAACGGAGCGCGAACACGACCGCGATTTCTACGTCGCCTGCAATGCCTGGATCGACGCCATCACCTTCCGTATCCCACGCAGCCCCAACGGCAAACCGTGGCGCCGCGCCATCGACACGAGCCTGTTAGCCCCGCTGGACATCGCCGGCCCTGACGAACGTCCGCTCGTTGAAGCGGAGTCGCCTTATCCCGTGGCCGCGCATTCGATGATCGTGCTGATCGCGGATGCGTAAAAAATTCGTTCACGGCGGCTTTGCGCAAAAAAGTCAGGCCGGCGGTTTCACGCGCGCCTCATGCAATGAATTCTTGATTCGCAACTATTGTTGGCCTCTGCGTTTGCGGCCTTTCGTTGCACACATACACCGACACCCCCCCGCTGCAACGAACCGCCTTTCTTGGCAATTCTCACCAAGATGCGCTCAGCGAGACGCCCCGACACCCGCCTCGCCGCAACTTGCGGCAAAAATGCGCTCGCTGGGCTTAATTCTCGGCGACCGACTTTGCACATCCCGTTTCCGGTCAGATACAATATCAAGAAACCGCGCCCACGGATCGTTACTCATGCAAGCTGCAACCAAGACCCTGCGCGATTATCAAGAAAGGCTGGTCTTCAACGTCCGCCGAGCCACCGAAGATGTGCTTGTCGAGCAACCGACCGGCTCCGGCAAGACGGTGCAAATCGTCACGCTCGTGGCGATGCACCTCGGCAAGCGTTTTTCCCACGCCGTCATTGCCGCGCCGCAGGAGCAGATCGAACAAGGCTTCGTCAAACGCGATTACCATGTGGTCAGCTTCCCGGTGCGTGCCGGCGTCGCTGTTCCGTCGATTCAAGTGCCGAAACAGACGATCTTGGGAGCGCGCGACAGCAAGGTCGGCTCCGTCAAGCGCGTTGTCCAGTATCTTCGTCAGCCCGGTCCGCTCGATCATGCTTTCGCTTGCACCCACGCTGCCTTAAATCGCATCGCCGCTGACGATTTGCCCGGCGAGCTGACCGGCAAAGCGCTGTTCATCGACGAAGCCCATCACGCCTCCGCCGATGGCCTGTCGCAAATCGTCACGCTCTGGCGCGAACGCGGCGGCCAACTTTTCTTCTTCACCGCCACGCCGTATCGCGGCGACGGCCGGCCCGTGAAGCTCGATGGCATGCGCACCTACCGCCGCTCGCTTGCCGAGCATATGGCCGAGGGATTCGCGCCGCGCCATCTCGACAGCGAGATCGTCGCGCTCGGCCAACCGGGTGATGCGATCACGGCCGCCCAGTTCACCGGCGAGGAAGCGCCGCCGGCTTCGTATTTCGATTCGTTGGTCGCCGCGATTTGCCGGCGCTGGCGGGACGACGGCAAACCCAAGGCGATTGTCCGCGTGCCGCCCATGCAAGGCGGAAAGAGCGGCGAATTAGTCCGCCGTTTGACGCAAGCGCTTTCCCTCCCCTCTCTCCCCGGGAGAGGGGCCGGCACCGATCTCCCCTCTCCCCCCGGGAGAGGGGCCGGGGGTGAGGGCGGACCAGCTCGCGTCCTCGATGCCACCGGCACCGGGACCACCGACAAACAGCGCTTCCTGGCCGGACTCAAAGCCGAGCAGCAGCAAACCTTCGCCACGTCAACTTTCGACGTGATGATCGGCATTCAGCGCGTGCTGGAGGGGACCGATTGGCCGCTGTGCAGCGCGGTCTATTGCGTTGGCATGCCGGGATCGCTCAACACGGTTGTGCAATTCCTGGGCCGAGCGATGCGGCTCAAGGGGCCCGACTATCCCGCCGCAGCAGCGCGACCGGGCCAAGCTCGTCTTCTTCGTCCCGTGCGGCGGCGGCTCGGCCCTCACCGATTTGTCCATCGACCACAGCCGCCACGCCCTCTTGACCTGCTGCTTCCTCGCCGATCACGAAGTCGGCCAGGAATGGATCGTGACGCAGGAAGTTCGCCGCGGCATCCAAGCCGCATTTCCCCCCGAGAGCGGGGCCCATAGTGAGGGCGCATTTCCCCCCTCTCCCCCGGGAGAGGGGCCGGGGGTGAGGGGGACCTCGCCGCCGCTGCCGAGAACGACGCCGACGAACCGCTCGATCCGCAGATTCGCGCCGAGGTCGAGCTGGCGATGACCGACGCGCGCGAACAGATCATCCAGAGCGGCAACGAGCCGACGCTCGGCGCAGTTGTCGAGCGGACGGCGCAAACGCGGCCCGACTTGCACGCCGCCGCCATCCAGCGCGTGGCGACGGAGATTGTCGCCGCCGCCGACAATCCGGCCGGCAACGCGGCTCGCCAGGCGATCAGCCGCGAGATCGCCACACGCTTGCGGATCGACCCGAAAGTGAAGCAAGCGATGACCGCCGCCTTCGCCGTCGTGCTCGCAGAATTCCGCGACGCCACGCTCAAGCATTCCGCCGTGCTCGCAAGCGTGGGCCGGCAAGTGCATGGCGTCACGGGCGGGCAGATGCGCGAGTTTGCGCAGCGGTTGCGCGATGCGGCGCCGCGGCCGTTGACGGTGGAGATGATCTTGGCGTGGGCGGATGCGCACCACGAAGCCACCGGAGAATGGCCGAAAGTGCAATCCGGTGCAGTGACGATCGCGCCGGAAGAGAATTGGGCGAATGTTGATCAATTGCTGCAAAGAGCCCTGCGCGGGTTACCCGACAAGTCATCAATCGCCAAGTTGCTTGAGGCACACCGTGGGGTGCGAAACGTAAGTTGCCCTCCGTCGCTGACCGAAGGAGAAATCCTCGCATGGGCCGATGCACACCACGTGCGCACCGGAATGTGGCCGAATTACAATTCCGGCGCGGTTATGGAATCGCCGGAGGAAACTTGGATGAGCGTTCACATGGCTCTGCAAAACGGGAACAGGGGACTTCCCGGTGAATCCTCGTTAGCCCGTCTGCTCGCCGAATTTCGTGGAGTCCGCAACGTCGCAAATCTTCCGCCGCTGAGCGAGCCCCAAATTCTGGCCTGGGCTGACGCCCACCGCGCCTCGACCGGCGATTGGCCAAAAAGCACCTCTGGCCCTGTCGCCGATGCCCCTGGCGAGACATGGGCGAAAATCGATGGGGCGCTCCAACAGGGCAATCGAGGGCTTCCAGAAAAATCCTCTCTGGCTCGGTTGCTGGCTGACCACCGGGGACGAAAGAACCAGCTTGACCCACCGCCCCTCAGCGCGGAACAGATCCTCGTTTGGGCCGATGCGTACCACAAAAGCGAAGGAAAATGGCCAAAAGACGTTTCCGGTTCGATTGCTGAAGTACCCGGTGAAACGTGGGCGGGTATCCATTCCGCCCTAGTCCGTGGTGCTCGCGGCTTTCCGGGTGGGTCCACGTTGGCCCGGTTCCTCGCTGAACATCGCGGCGTCCGAAACCACAAAGAGCTTCCGGACCTGTCGATTGAAAACATTCTTGCATGGGCTGATGCGCACTACCAACTCACTGGGCATTGGCCGACCCAGCAATCCGGTCCCATCGCGGACGCGAGTGGTGAAAAATGGGGCAGTGTTGACCAGGCCCTATCTACCGGGCTCCGCGGCCTTTCCGGTGGATCGTCGTTGGCTCAATTGCTTGCCGAGAATCGCGGAAAGCGAAACCCAAAAAAGCTGCCTGCGTTGACCTTGGACCAAATCCTGGCGTGGGCCGAGTCGCACCACCAACGCACCGGCGTTTGGCCAAAGCAGCAATCCGGCACTGTCGCGGATGCTCCCGGTGAAACATGGGCTGGGATTTACGATGCTTTTAGAAACGCATCCCGTGGCCTTCCGAGCGGGTGGTCACTCATCCGCTTGCTCGAACAGCGCCGCAACGGCTCAGCTTAGGTTCGGGCAAAGCGCTAATCCAGCCTTTGCGATTTCCAACTTTTTCCGCGCCACCTCGGCGTGACTCTCAGCGACGCCTGGCGGAAAGTGGTAGATTTTTAGGACACCGTTTGCCAGAATGAAACGGTTTGTCCAAAACTCAAGGTCTTCCAAGGCCTGACCCAGTATCTCGGTCAGGTACTCTTTGGCGACTCCCCAGGCCTTCACCTGGCTTTCGAAAAGATCTGGCCAATCGAAATCCGCCCAAATGTTTCGGATTTCCGACACGAGGTCGTCTGCCCGGATGGGAGCGCATGCGAAAGAGTAGGGGTGGTGAACCGTCCAGCCAATGATGGGTTTCATGGTTTTCATCCTTGAAAACGGTTAGTGAACATGCCTGTACTTTGATTTTGGCGATCCCTCGTTTTCGTGTCAATGTAACTTGGCCCCAAATCTTCCTTTTCTCTTCTTCAGCGAAATCGCGAATGCGCGAAAATGACGCATTCTCCGACCGCCAACCCGCCGCCTTCGAGAATCCCGCCAAAGCGCTGTGCCGGGCCGGGAACCTCCGCGTCCTGCGTGAAGCGGCCTACCGCCCGCGCGGACGGCTCGTTACAATGAGGGCAGGAGGGAGTAATCATGTCCACCACCATCACTGGCGTCGTGACCAACGGCGTCGTCGTTCCCAGTTCGCCGTTGCCGGACGGGGCCAACGTCGAGGTCACGGTTGTCGCCCCAGAAAAACCGGCGATCGGGCCACGCGGCGTGCCGGCGGAGCAGGTTCGCGGCATTGCGGCCGTCGATGGTCCGTCGCCCGACGATGAGACCGTCAAGCGCTGGATTCAGGAGCGTCGTGCGGAAAAATACGGATGAAGAAGTATCTGCTCGATACCAACGTGCTCCTGGACCTGTTCTTGGACCGACTTCCCTGGGCAGCGGATATGGCCGCCATTTGGGACGCGCATTGCCAGGGCCAGATCAGGGCGTTTGTAGCGGCATTCGCCCTCCCGACAATTTTCTACGTTGTTCGCAAACAGGCCGGTTTGCCGAAAGCGCTGACTGTCATAAATGGTTGTTTGAGCACGCTGGATATCGCCCCTGTCGATCGGGCAACTCTCCTTGCCGCACAAGGGTTTGCCGGCCCCGACTTCGAGGACGACCTTCAGATCGCCTGTGCCGTTCAGGCCGGCGTTGATGGGATTGTCACGCGCGATCCGCGCGGATTCGCGGCATCGCCGATTCCGGTAATAACACCCGTCGATTTGGTCGCTTCACTTTCAAGGCCGCCAACGCCTTGATTGGCCGCTTTTTTTCACGATGAGCTATGCCCCTCTCCGACCGCCAGCACGACGCCTTCGACAATCCCGCCAAAACGCTGTGCCAGGCCGGGAACCTCCGCGTCCTGCGTGAAGGGGCCTACCGCGCGGACGGCTCGTTACAATGAGCGAAGCACAGGAGGAGAAACCGATGGCCACGAAAACGAAACGCAGACCGGTCATTCTGGAGCCAGTCAATCCGCCGGATTTCTTCGACCGCGAAGAGATGCGCAAAGCGATTCGAGAACTCGCCGAGGCCAGGCGGCGAAAGAAAAAGCGGCCGGTTCCAGCCCATGATGGAAAATAGGTACGACCGCCGGGTTTTCATCAACTGCCCATTCGATGCGCAGTACAAACCGGTGTTCGAAGCGACGACCGGGTTCTGAAGAGAGCGGCCAAACAGAAAGACCTGCGCGTGAAGGTAGTGTCGCCGCTCCAACTTGCCGAGGAGGTTTCGCGATGAAAACGACTCCCATGCCGATTGCCGAGGTGACGGCCGCGGCGATCGCGCTTTTGTGCCGCGAGATCGGCCCCGTCAACACGGCCCGGTTCATCAATCATTTCTCGAATGGCTTCGGCAATTAGACCGAGGAACGGGACAACCTGCTGGGAAATCCGACGGTCGAGGATTTGGTGAAAGAGATTGCGGGGCGGCGCGGTTCGCCTGGCCCAACCAAAAAACGCAAGAAATCGGCCGCTCGGCGCTAACCGATTCTCCGACTGCCAACCGCCGCTTTCGACAATCCCGCCAAAGCGCTGTGCCGGGCCGGGAAACTCCGCGTCCTGCGTGATGCGGCCTACCGCCCGCGCGGACGGCTCGTTACAATGAATCTCCGAAAAGGGGATCAGCAATGGAGCTGCGATTCTGGACCGATCCAGAGGCAGGATTGCCGCACATTTACGATCACGGCGTAGATGAGGATGAAGTGCGGCAGGTGCTGGCGCGTCCGAGGCTCAAACGCCGAGGCGGCCGCGACTCGCTGTCCATTATGGGACAAACCTCGGCAGGTCGTTACCTCAAGGTCGTGTTTGTGCCCAATCGCGATGGTGACGGCGGATTCGTCGTCACCGCGTACGAGCTTCGGGGAAAGCGATTGAAAGCTTATCGCCGGGACAAAAGGAGAAAAAAACGATGAAGAAAACCATGAAAAAACAGCGGCTTCCAAAAGGGTGGACGGAAGAGCAAATCCGCAAGTTGGCGGAATACCACGATAACATGACCGAAGATCAACAGGTCGCGGAAATCGAGGCCTCGCTGAACGACAAAAATCAGACCATGATGATGGTGCCCACCGAATTGGTGCCGGCGATCGTCAAGCTCATCAACAAGAAACGGCCCGCGTAAGGATCATGTCCCTCTCCTTAAACGAATATCTCAGGATGCCGCAGGAACGCAGCCGGCAGCAGGTGCAGCTTTCGCTGCCTGCTGCCGGCTGTCTGCTTCGTGCTATCCGAATTAGCGTGGCAGCGCCGCTCCGCTGCCGCTTACACCGACGATGGTGGCGCGGGGCTCGGTCATGTCGATGGTGGTGGGCTGGCTCGACAGGGCGTGGGAGGTATTGCCGGCCAGGTCGGCGACTTCGATTTTGAAGAAGAACTGGCTGCCGACATCGCGCGGGAAGGCCCAGCGATAGATGCCGTCGTTTTTGATGTTGCGGGCGATGATCTGCCACGGGCCGTCGGGCCGGGTGCGGTAGTGGAGCGTGACGGGATCGCTGCCGAAGTTTTTGTCGGTGGCGTTCCAACGGATTTCGACCGTGCCGGCGCCGGGCGGAACCTCGACGGAGCGCAGTTGCACGAAAGGCGGGGTGGTGTCCACCTCGACGGTGCAGTGCGGAGCATCGCCGCGGACTGGGGCCTTGCCGCCGAAGCCATTGCCGTTGGCGACGACGATGCGGATGCCGTAAACGCCATCGCCGGGAAGTCTGACATCGGCGGGGCTGCGTTTGGCCATGTCTTCGGCAAGTCGGTGCCAGGATTGTCCATTATCGGGCGTCATGTAGATTTCGACCTTGCCAACGCCGGACGGGCCGACGTGATCGATGCGATAATCGATGGACGCCTGGGTGGTGTTGATGAGCTGGTGCGGCGCGGCCAGCGTTTTGCCGGGCAGACTGATCGCGGGCCTGGTCGGCTGCTCCTGCTGTCGCGGCGGCAGGGTTTCCGGGGGCAACGCCGGCGGGAATTCGGTGCGAACGACGCCCTCGCCGTGCGCTCCCGTCTTGATCGGGAATGGCTCGGGCGTGACGGGCGGCAGCGTGGGCCGATCCTGCTGCATGGCGATCTCCGCCGGCCCTTTACCGGGCAGCGGCGGCGCAGAAATCTCGCTGGACCCTCCACCGGGCGGCGCCGCCTGCGACAATGCCGCGCCAACCAAATCGCCGATACAGACTCGCTCCATCCCTTCGTTCTTGGCATGGTCCCTGACCGTGACAATCACGGGATGACGCAACATCTCGGCTCCTTTGATCCGGAAGACACCCGGCTCATTGGGAACCATGTCGAGCGGGATATCGCCGACATTCGTTCGGCACACCGCCTGCAGTGTGGACAAATCGGGATTGGCGTCCACCACCGTGCAGCGCAGCGTCAATTCGCCATTGAGCGCGGGCGCCGTTTGCACCTGAATTTGCGGCGGCACCGTGTCCACGACCACTTTTTGGCTTGGCGGCTCCGCGTTCAAGTCGGCGGGCGTCATCCGTCCTGAACGATCCACCGTGGCGAGTGTGTACCAGTATTCGCCGTCCTGTGGCGCCCGGCAGCTGAATTTATCCTGAAAGGGCGAGCCCGATTCCTGCAGCGCCCATTGCCCTATCGGTGTTTTCACGTAGAGACGAATCTCTTTGAGCGTCAGGCGATCGTCCTGGCTCATCTTGACCGGCAGATCAAACGATCGGCTTTTCGTGTAATGTTTGTTCGCCGGGCTGTTCGCCGCGGCAGGAGTCTGCGCGAAGGCGGCAGACGCGGAGCCCAGCAACGCCGCGCTGAGGACAGCCGCATGAATGCCGCGCATGGTCCACCTTTTTAGGACGTTTACCCACTTCATGCCCCTTCTCCCCTTGTACGTGTCCTGCCCGCGCCCATCCTTTCCCCGGATGGTCCGCCGGCTGAAGCATTGCTATGGAACCCTTGAATGCGAGGGCAGGTGGATAATCAAATCCTTTGATCCTGTCAAGAGCCAAATGAGCTTTTTTGTCGGCCAATTGTGACTTTTGGAGTGCGGAGGCTTGACGCCGCTTTCCCATTTTCCTTTCTCGGCGAACCAGACCGCCCCGAAAAAGAAAAGCGGCGTCAAGTTGCCTTACCCGCACGACGACTGCGGTTGTTTCGTAATGCCTCCAATGGTTATGGTGCCAGCGCGAACATCGTGCCAGGAGATCATCATGCAAGCTCGAATCGCCGACCTCACCCAGCCGATTTTTGGCCGTGTCCTTGAGTTGCGTGATCGGCTCGAAGCCGGAGAAGCGCCGCAATGGGACCACGAGCGCTCGGCCCTGCGCGCGTTGCTCGACGCGCTCGTCCCGGAGAGTGACAGGCGAGCGAACCATCTCGATTTTTCCGGACAGGGCGCGCGCGAGGAACAGCGTCGGCTTACCCAGGCCACCATTCGCTATGCCTTGACCTGTTGGCTCGACGAATTCCTCGGCGACCATTCCGCCTGGGGTCCGCGTTGGCGCGAATGTCCGCTCGAGTCCGAGATGCACGGGACGATGCCGAGCTGCCAAAAATTCTGGGACGAGGCGCGTTACGCCGAAACGCGCGGCGACCGCGACACGCTGGAGGTCGTCCTGTGGTGCGCGGCGCTGGGTTACCGCGGCGCCTGGCGCAACAAGCAAGAGACGCTGCGGGCCTGGCAAGGACGCGTGCAGGATTTATTGGACCGAACCGCGCCGGTGTGGACGATGCCGGCGGTTCTGGCGCCGCCGCCCGGCGAACGGGCCCTGCCGACCGACCTGCCAACGCGGCGACTGGAGTTTTCGCTACTGCTAGCGTTTTCGCTTGCGGCGCCACTGCTGGCGGCGCTGTTATGGCGCTGGTAAGAATTGTGTTGGCCGATCGGAGCGAACATGAACGCAGTGTTGATACAAGTTCGACATTTTACCGACGTCGTTTTTCCGTGGCGAGGCGGCATGCCCACGCTTTGGTCGGGGCCGCTCTTGCGATGGATGCTGCATGTGGCGTTCTGGTCGCTGCTGCTTGTCGTGTTGTGGCAGCTGAATCGCTGGAGCGGCCTGGACCGGTTGCTGCGTTCGCCGTGGCCGATTTTGCACCGCGTCTGGCTGCCGCTGCTTGCCGGCGCCATTTACGCGCTGAGCTGGCTCGGGCTTGGGCTGTGGACCGCATTGCGGCACGCGCCGACCGCCGATGTCGGGCTCGAAGTCGCGTCGGCCTGGACGGAGGCCTGCCACGCACTCGAAGAAAACGGCATCAACGTGCGCGCGACGCCGGCCTTCCTGATCCTTGGCTCAATGTCCCCGGACCTGCGTGCGCTGTTCGAATCGATCGGCGCCGTTGCCTTGCCGATGCGCAGCCGGGCCATTTCAGGTGCTCGCGCATACCGGTTCCATTTTCTTCACGATCGACGGCGATGCTGACGCGCAGCGGACGCCAGTCCGTGATCTTTGCCGTCTGCTGTTGAACGAACGCAGCCCTCGGCATCCCCTGCAGGGGATCATCGTCGCCGTGCCGTTTGCGGCAGATGCCGCGAATTCCTGCCGCGAAAATTTATGCCTCGTCCGGCGAGCGACCGGGCTGGAACTGCCGATCTACTTCGCCATCTGCGGCATGGACACCGCGGGCACCGGCTCGGCACCATGGTTGCAGCGATTTCCTCCGCATCCCGACCTTGATCCCGCCGAAATTACCCAGATGTACGAGATCGGCATGGATTCGCTGTGCCTGGAGCGAATTCCTCGGCAAATTCGCGCGGGCATTGTGCTCGCGCCAGCGGCGCTGCCCGAGAACATTCGCCTGTTTCAATGGCAGAGCAAACTCGCCCGCTGGCGCACATGCATCGTGAAAATTCTGACCGAAGCGACGCAAAATGAAGGCGCCGAGCCCGGCATGGTGGCGGGTTGCTACATCGTGCCGCCGGCCACGCAAACTGCCGGGCTCGCGGCACTCCTGCACTGCGACTTGCTCAAGCACCAGCACAGCGCCTGCTGGACCGCCGTAACCGTCGAACAGGACGACGCACAAAAGCGCTACGTCCGCTTCGGCTACAGCATGGGCCTGTTCGCATTATTCACCATGATCGCGACCGCAATCGCCTGGCTGGCATTGCGCCCGTAACTCATTCCGCCAGCCAGCGCACCATGCGCTTCGTCACAATGTCGGCGGCGTCGCGATGAACCCAATGGCCGGCCTTCGGGATCGTGATGAGCGTGAGGTCCCGGTCAATCCACTTCCAGGTGTCGTTCAGGGCGCCCGGCAGCAAATATGGATCATCCAGCCCGTGGAACATCAGCACCGAGCACTGCACTTGCGGATACGTCTTCTCATCCTTGTACGGCGGCCGCGGATAATTTGCCTTGTAATAATTCAGCATGCCTTCCAATGAGGAGCGTTGCATCGCGCCAAGATATTTCTTGCGAGCGTCCGGCTCCTTCACCCACATCGTCAGTTTTTCCGGCGTCAGTTTCTTGCCGGCGTCGTCCTGCTGGAATGCGCGGGCGTATTCGCTATTCTTCTGCTGCTGCGGGTTCGTCGCCAGCTCGCGTTGCAAGCCTTTCGGATGTGGCAAATTTAGAACGATGAGCCGATCGGTTTTATCGGGATGCGTCATCGCGTAACCCCAGGCGATGGCCCCGCCCCAATCGTGTCCGACGATGATCGCTTTCTCGTGCTTGAAATGCTTGCGCACCGCATCGACATCGCCGACGAGTTTGTCCAGCGTGTAATTCTCGACCCCCTTGGGCTGATCGCTCTTGTTGAAGCCGCGGAGGTCAATGGCGACGACCTGGAAATTCTTGGCGAGGGCCGGCATCTGATCGCGCCAGGTATACGAGTAATCGGGAAACCCGTGCAGCAGGACGACGAGCGGCCCCTTGCCGTCGGCGACATAGTGAATCTTCACGCCGCCGGAATCGACGAAGCCTGCCTCGCCGAGCTCATCGGCGGAAGCGATTGCGACGAGCGACAACGCGATGAGTAGAACAGCGACATATTGCATGGTATTCCCTTGATTTATCGCTTTCGCGCCGCCAGCTTGGCGACAAAGCGCTGATGTTCGTCGGCATCGATTCCCATTTGCAGCGTGGTCAGCACCTTGGCGAGGTCATCCTTGAAGAACGCTTTGCTGTCGAGCCAGAGGCCGGGAAATACGACTGATCGGTAAATCCCGGCCGCGTCCGGCGAAATCAACCGGTATTCCCGTTTGACGAGGCGGTGCCAGCGGACCTGTTTCTTTTTCACAATGACGATCAAGTACTCCTGGACGCGGGCCTCCTGGTACAATTCGAATTTCTCGTGCAGGTCCATCGATTCCGTGGTATTGCACACTTCGACGAGCAACTCGGGCGAACCGTGGATACGTTTGTCCTCAATCCAGGACTTGCCCCCATATTCGGTGACGACACGCAAATTCACATCAGGTTGCGGACAATCCGCGAGAAAGATGCAGGTGACGTCGTTACCCCCGACGCATCCGGGAGTGGCGGCCCGGTAGACTCCGAGCCAAGTTGTGATATTGAAATCATCGCCGCCGTGATCAGTGCCTAATGCTGCCGGCATGTAGACAATCCCTCCGATCAACTCCGCACGCTTGATGTGCGGAAGCTGTTCCCATATATTGAGGAACTCGTCGCGCGTCAGATGATCGCCGGTCTCAAGCGTTGGACGTTCCGTTGTGAGAGTCGCCATTTTTCGCCTCATCCAAACCGATGGACCACGGTGGTAAACGCTTCCGACTCACTCTTTAGGAAGAGAAGTGGGCGGCAGATCATTAGGCGGTTTACTGCGTCGAGTAAGCTTCGACCAAGCATGCGGAAAATACCAGATGCAGGCAACAGCCGCGAGAACGCCGATTGCGTAAAGCGCGAAGTGGTGCCAGGGTATTTCCGACGGGGTACTCTCGACATCTGGGACGCGAAGGATAAAGGCATTTCCTGGAAACTGTGGCGGAAACACCTTACTGTATGCGGGTGTGCGATGAGGAACGTTCAAATTCCAACCGTTCTCGACTCGTTCCGGTGGAATGGATTTTGCGTAGTTTCGCACGTATTTGACGATGGTTGCCGGCTCAGTGAGATGGTCGAATGAGCGTGTAAAAACGTCAATCGTCCCAGGCCAGGTCCTTTTGGTTTCGCCCAAAAGGACCGCTGAGTTGCCGTTGCCATTGTCGTGCAAGACCCATTGCATTCCGTTGGGAAGTTGATCGCGGCGTTTTGCCCCGTCGATCTTGACCACGAAGAAGATCATCGGGTGTCCATCTGCCATCCAATCTTTCGCATATCCGCTGCAATACTCCTGAAGTACAAAGGAGACTTTGGGCTCGTGCTCGCCACGCAGGGTTTCCTGCACTTCGACCGTCGCGACTTCGTGCTTACCGACCATCTCGGTCTTGACGACTTTACCAATTACAACTCGGTCTGAATTCGCAATTACCCATTCTATACTATCGTGAAATGCGGGTTCTGCGCGGCCGATCATCGGACAGGCCAATAAAGTCGATCCGGCAAACAAGCAGATCAACGCAACTTTTTTTTTCATGACGATTCTCACAGGGCTTTGTCTTCGCTTCACGCAATCTCACTTGATCCACGGCGCCGGCTTCTTCGCGAAAAACGCGCGCAACCCTTGCTGGCATTCATCCGTCAAGCGCGGGGCGGCACTGGCCTGAGCGGCGTCCTCAATCGACATCGATTGCCGCGAGAATTGCTGCAAATACTCTTTCGTCTTCGCCAACGCTTGCGGTCCGCCCTCGGCACAGGCCGCCGCCAACGCGAAAGCTCGCTCCAGCAATCGTTCCGCCGGCACAACCTCGTTGATCAAACCGCCGCGCACCGCTTCTGTGGCGTCGATCAATTCGCCGGTCAACAGAAGATAACGGGCGAGCCGTTCGCCGACGTGGCGCATGAGGTGCGGCATCACCATCGCCGCGACCAGGCCGCGCCGCACTTCGGGATAGCCGAACTTCGCTTCCGGTGCCGCGACGGCTAGATCGCACACCGTCATTAGCCCCGCGCCGCCAGCGACCGCCGCCCCCTGCACCGCGGCAATCGTCGGCTTGGGGCACGTGTAAATCAGATCGAATAACTTGGCGAGCCGCAGTGCATCGTCCCAGACCGGCGATGATTCCTTGCCAGTATCGAGCGATTCCTGCAACTCGGCAAGGTCCATGCCGGCACAGAACACCGGCCCCGCCGCCGCAAGGATGACGCAACGCGCTGCGTCGTCGGAGCTGGCCCGCGTGAAAGCTTGCGTGAGCGCATCGATCAAGGCCCGCGAAAGCGCATTCCGCTTGTCGGCTCTGTTGATGGTGATGACGGCGGTGTGGTCTTTGAGCTCATATAAAGCGAGTGCCGGTTCAGACATCGAGCCGCTCCTTTGCCGGTTCCCCGGGACTATTTGTTTCGCTTCAGAGTCAATATGCCGATATCCCCTGTCGCCTTAAGTTCTGTTGGCCGGGCTTCCGGATTCGGCGTTTTTTTATTAAGCGCCAAAGCGACACAGATCTTCAGATCGTCGCCCTTCAATTCGTAGATACCAAGGCGTGGCTCATCGGACGCGGCCACAAACTGGACTTTGTCGATGAGGACCTTGACGACCAAGTCGATCTCAGCGGGCTTTTTCGGATTTAGCTTGTAAGTCGCCGCGCTGATTTCCTTCCCTTCGGACTGAAACACAATCCGATCGGCAGTAATCTTGATGCTGAGCTTCTTGAGTGCATCGGGCGGCACTTTATCAGGCCCATCTGCGGAAACGATCCTCCATATGCCTTGAATGTTTTTGGAATCATCCGCTTTCGGGGTCCCCGTGATGCCGAAGCCAATTGACAGTGCAACGACAACGCAGGCCGACATGAAACGCTGATACATTGGATTATCCCTCATCATTCGAATTTCTGATTACGCGAGAATCTCCCGCACCACGCGGCCATGCACATCGGTCAGCCGGAAATCGCGGCCCTGGAAGCGATACGTTAAGCGCGTGTGCTCGAGGCCCATCTGCTGCAAGATGGTGGCTTGCAGATCGTGGACGTGGACCATTCCGTCCACGACTTCGTAGCCGATCTCGTCGGTTTGGCCGTGGATGAAGCCGCGTTTGATGCCGGCGCCGGCGAGCCACATGGTGTAGGCGTCGATGTGGTGATCGCGGCCGATGTTGCCTCTCGGCTCGCCCATCGGCGTGCGGCCGAACTCGCCGCCCCAGATCACCAGCGTGTCGTCGAGCATGCCGCGCCGGTTCAGGTCTTTCACCAAAGCGGCGCTCGGTTGATCGACTTCTCGACAAATCTGCGTCAGCGACGTGTCGAGGTTCAGTTCGGCGCCGTGATGGTCCCAGTCGGTATGAATGAGCTGGACATAGCGAACGCCGCGCTCGACCAGCCGGCGAGCCAAAAGGCAATTGGCGGCAAACGACGGCTGGCCCGGCATGACGCCGTAGAGATTGAGCGTCTCCCGCGTTTCGCCAGCCAGGTTCATCGCCTCCGGGGCCGCAGTTTGCATGCGAAAGGCCGTCTCGTAGGCGTTGATGCGTGTCTCGATCTCCGGATCGCCGGTTTCGCTGAGCCGCATGCGATTGAGATCGCGCACGGCATCGATGAATTCCGCTTGTTGCCGCGGCGCGATGCCAGGCGGCGTCTGCAAATCGAGGATTGGCTGCGGGCCGCGCAAGAACGGTGTCCCCGCGTAAAGCGTCGGCAGAAACCCGCTCGACCAGATCGCCGACCCGCCGCGCGGCCCGCGCGGCCCCGATTGCAACACGCAAAACGCCGGCAGATTCCGCGATTCCGACCCCAACCCCCACGTGATCCACGAACCCATCGACGGCCGACCGAACTGCGGCGACCCGGTGTTAAGAAATACCTTGGCCGGCCCGTGATTGAACACGTCGGTCTTCATCCCCTTCAAAAAACAAATGTCATCGACTACATCTTGCAAGCACGGCAAACACTCGCTGACATCGGCGCCGACGCACCCCGCTTTCGCAAAGCGCCGCCGCGTGCCGAGCAGCTTGGCATCAGGCCGAATGAACGCGAACCGTCGCCCCGCCGTGAACGACGCGGGAACCGTCTGCCCATCGAGCCGCTGCAATGCCGGCTTCGGATCGAACAATTCCAGGTGGCTCGGCCCCCCCGCCATGAACAGAAAAATCACCGCCTTCGCCTTTGCGGGAAAGTGCCCAGGCCGCGGCGCAAGCGGATCTCTCCCCTCTCCCCCCGGGAGAGGGGCGGGGGGTGAGGGCATTTGGCCGCGTCCCTCATTGAGCAGCGACGCCAGCGCCATCGAGCCGAGGCCCATCGTGCTGTTGCGCAGGAAGTCGCGGCGAGTTTGGGAGTATTGGTGTTGGTCGATGTCGTTATTCATGCTCACTCCGAATCGGCGGCGAATTTTACCCGCTTGTACACGTCCGTCGCCTTGAGCCGACACTTGAGGGAATCGATTTTGACGACGGCTTTCAGTCCTTCATAACATTTGTATTTCCACGAGCCGTCCTTCTCGCGGTGATAATGCTCGATTTGCGGGCGATCCTGGCTCACCAAGATGTAATCGGTCAGCGTCGGATTATATTTCTGGTAGCGCGCGAATTTGAGCCCGCGATCAAAGCCTTCGGTCGATTCGGACAGCACCTCGACAATCACCGACGGATTCAGCAGAACGTCGCGATGTTCGTCAAGATGCTTCGGTTCATCGCATATGACCACGACATCCGGATAGGAGTAAAGTCCCGCGGGCCGCTTGGGGGTCTTCGGCAACGGCCCGCTGCGAACGCGGCTGTTCTGGGACCACACGCGGCACGGTCCGTCGCCAAGCTGATTGCTCAATGATACCGAGACGTTCATGGAAATATCGGCATGCTCATCGGAGCCGCCCGCCATGGCGAAGATTTCGCCGTCAACGTAGACATGGCGTTCCTCGGCTGCGCGTTCGAACGCAAGGTATTCGTCTTCGGTCAAAATGGTTTTGGGCAGGCCCATGCAAATCCTCACAGTCAACCCTTATGATACCTGCGGATTTGGCAGCGTGGTGCGTTTTCGCGTCCACCGCCAGCGGACGATTAGGGCGATGCAGCCGAGCGCGAGCGGGATGCCGACCACGAACAGCTGCGATGGCCGGCTTGGCACGTCCCAGCATGCGACCTCGATCGAATCGCCTTGCCACATGCAAGTCATCAGCGTGCTGCCGTCATCGGAAAGGACGGCGGTTGCGGGATCAGATTCGCGACGATTTATCTGCAATCGCACACGCCCGGTTTCTGTCTCCGAGATTACGATGCAACCCACCGGCTTCCGTATCGGCAGCCACTTTGCGAGCCATTCTTCACCAAACCAGGGCTGGCGTCCGGCATAATCCCATTGCGAAACCATCCATCGGCCGTCGGGAGTTATGCCGAGGATCGCGGGTTCCTTGGAGTCGCGTGCCATCACCAGGCTGGCGTGCACATTGCCGGTAGCCGGGTCCAGCGTGTTGATCCGGTTCTCCTTCCGCTCGATCAGAAAGCGCTGATCCGGCGTGAAGCGCGGCGACATTTCGGCGCGGCTCAAAATGCCGTTTCTCTCGAAGACCTCAACCACGCCGTCCGCTGGCGCACGCTCTGGCTCAGGCGGCGGCCAAATACGGGCGCCCTTTTGAAGGTCCCAGGCAGAGAATGATTGCGGATCATACTCACCAGTGCGCACCACCACTCGGGAGTCCGCCGAAATGACGAGTGTAAATGGGGGAAGCCATTCGGTTTTTATCTCATGCCGCATCTTGCCGGAGGGCACGTCCCAGAGTTGCAAATTCTCATTGGTCCACCGAGCCAAGGTTCGGCCGTCAGGCGAGAATCTGGTCGAATAGCTGAATCCTCCAGGCGCTGGCCGTCGCTGTCCGGTGTGCAAATTCAGCAATTCGCATTGACCACGCTCTGACGAGTCCACTAACAGGCTTTCACCGTCAGGAGCGAACAAGTCCAAGCCTTGCGGGGGAACATTCTTGAAACTCCGCACCGCCTGCTTTTGTTTCAGGTCCCAAATCGTAAGAAGAGTTTCGAGCCCGTGTTTGGAGAAGAAGCACAATCGCGTCTCATCGGGCGTGAAGGCGAATCTCGCTCCGCCCCAACCCCATATTTCCTGACAAACCGCCAAGGTCGTAAGGCGTTTCCCTGAAGCGCATTCGATTACGTGCAACTTGTCGTGTTCCATGCCGCCTTCCGCAAATGCCAAGAACGTGCCTCGCGGTGAAAAGATGGGAGGCAAGAATTGGCGATCTCGGAGGCATTTCCAAGTGGTGATCTCGATTTGCCCCTTTCGTATCAAATAGGTCAAATCATCACGGCTTGATCGAAAAAGGACCCAGCGCACGCGCGATGTTGGCGCGAGCGCTCTTGGAAAAGATCTCTGTAGAAACTTCTTCTTCTAGCGGGTCTGGATTGTTCCCAGCCGATTCAGCAAGCGCCTCGTGGTCTATGACGACTTTTAGCCCACCTCCGCAGACTTTCGACAGATGCTCGATTGCTGCCCGTATTTTGATTTCGTCGCCCGGCGGCTTTGAAGAAATCTCCCGCCGCAACAGACGATATACAGCGACTGACTCCGGGCAATCGTAGTCGCCAATCGTGGATGCGACCACCTGCGGCCATTCACGCCCCGAGTGAAGATCAGCCAGCGCAAGGCCGCCGCGATGCACCAACGCACAGTAGCGCCGGTCCGTTGAATATGCCAATTGATCGATCCGGTAATCACGCTCATCGAGATCATCTCGGCCGCGAAGTTCAAAGGCGCTGTTTAGGCCCTGGAAGAAAACTCCGCGCTCGGCGCCGGTTCGTGTGTCCCAGGACTTCAGCTGGCCCCAATCGGTGATCACCTGGTCGGCGGCGCATTCGTATGCTCTCGTCACCAACACATTGCCGTCCGCGGAGAGCGTTACGCCGACGATCTGTTGATGTTTTTCGCCGCGCAGCACGAAGCGCGGTTCCGGCGGCAGCGTGGCGTAAAGCGCAACGCCGACGCCGACCAGAATCGCGCAGCCGCCAACCCAAGCTAACCAGGGTCGCCAGCGTTTCCGAAGCATGGGCGTTCTCCGAGGTCAATGTCCGTTGGCCAAAATCAGGCCGATGGACGTGGTCAACTTTTCTGGGCGGCTTGTCTCCGCCAACGGTGAGCACGTTGAGCAAAATGTGGCATAATTCCCGAGTTTCTCACGGTTTCAACCGCAATATGAGCGATGATGTCATCGGTCCAGAAAAAACGGAAGTAGGGCATAGCCGTGTCACTCCCGCGTCAGAAATTCGTCCAGATTCAACAAGACGCGGCCCACCATCGTCCACGCTCCCGCTTTCGCATTCAGCTGCGTTGCCAGATACGCCAGCAGCCGTTCCTGTTCCGGTTGGCTCGGCGCCCGGCAAAAGCAGAGCTTGAACGCATAGGTGATTCTACCTGCATCGTCGGCCGGGCCTTCTTTCAAGATGCGATCCCCCAGGCCCTTGGCGATCTCGACGAAGACGGGATCGTTGGCCAGGTGCAACGCTTGCAGCGGCGTGTTGGAGCGGTTGCGGCGCGTGCAGGCGGTTTGCGCGTCGGGGGCGTCGAACGTCGTCAGCAAGGGATGCTGGCTTTGCCGCCAGATATACGTGTACATGCCGCGGCGATAGCGGTCGGGGCCTTTGCTTTCGGGCCAGGGATGATTGTTTTGCGTGAACGCGAAGATTTCCGGCGGCTGCGGTGGATAGACGCCGGGGCCGCCGATCTTGCGCGTGAGCAAGCCGCTCGCGGATAGGGCGACGTCGCGGATGATCTCGGCGTCGAGGCGCAATCGATGCTGGCGGGCGAGCAGCTTGTTCTGCGGATCCTTCTCGCGCAGGTCGGGCGCAGGTTCGAGGATTGGCGATACGTCGCGCTCATTACGATCAGCTTGTGCATGCGCTTCATGTCCCAACCCCCGGGAACGCTGCGCTTATCCTGGGGCTTGATGAATTCCAGCGCGAGCCAATCGAGCAGTTCCGGGTGCGTCGGCAGCGAGCCCTGGATGCCGAAGTCGTTTTCGGTTTCGACGATGCCTTTGCCGAAATATTGCTGCCAGACGCGGTTCATGACCACACGGGCCGTCAGCGGATTGTCTGGCGTCACGAGCCAATTCGCCAGGTCGAGCCGATTGGCGTGCCGGTCCTTGACGTCAAGCGGACTGAGAATCGCGAAGACGCCAGGCTGCACTTGCTCGCCGAGGTTGAGGAAGTCGCCACGGAGTTGAATCTTGGTGACGCGAGGCGTTTTCGTCTCGCGCAGGACCATGGTCGAATCGATCTGGCTTTCGAGGGCCTTGATGTCCTTTTGCAATCGCACCACGTGATCCGACGGCGGCGGGGCTTTCGCCAGAGCAGCACGGGCCAGCTCCGTCTCCTTCGACGTGCGCTTTGCCGGGTCGAGCAACACCACATTCTGGGCTTCGAGCGGCAATGTGAGAAATCGCTCTGACGCAAAAGTGACGGCAAGGCGGAATCGGCCCAGCGCATAACCGGCGTGCTTCGGGCTATGCCGCAGCGTGAATACGAACGCCTGCCCCTCGCGCACCGGGTGCGGCTTGTCGAGATAGAAGAGCGCCTGATGATCGCGGCCCGTGGCGCCCGAGATGCCCCAGCCCTTGCGGAGATCGTTCAGGACGACATCGTTCACGGGATAATCGGCTTGCGAGTGATCGGCAATCGCCTTGCGGAATTTGTGCGGCCCGCCGTCGGTTTCGAAGGTGAACTGGCTGAGGACAAAGTTGCCGCCGCTGGATCGACCGGGGCCGTTCTTGGGCAAGCTGTCGTGGGTGAGGGCTTCGAGGCGGATCGCGGTGATGGTGCCGGTCTCGGGGGCGACGCCGTGGATGGTGTAGGTCTCGGAAACGCCGGCATTGCCGCTCGCCAGCACGGAGCGATCATCGAGCACATCGAGCTTGGCCCCCTGGTCCGCCATCACCGTCTTGGGATAGATCACGCGCCAGCCGCCGTTGGTTTCCTTCTCCAGATCGGCGAGCAGTTTGTCGATCTCCGCCGACGTCACCTTCTTGGGCGGCGGCTCCTTCTTGGCCTTCGCCAGCTCAATGCTCAACTCCAGCATGCGCTTCTCTTGTTGCGGCGTCGCCAGCGTCAGCTTCGGCTCCTCCATCGAGTTGAAGAAGGCGTAGAACTGGTAATATTCCCTATGGCTGATCGGGTCGTACTTGTGCGAATGACACTGGGCGCAGCCGACGGTCAGGCCGAGCCAGGCGGCGCCGGTGGTGTTGGCGCGATCGATGGTGCGCTCGACGCGGAACTGCTCGGGGTTGGTGCCGCCTTCCTCGTTGAACGATGTGTTGCGATGAAAGCCGGTGGCGATGATCTGGTCCCTCGTCGCATTTGGCAGCATGTCGCCGGCGAGTTGCTCGATGGTGAATTGATCGAACGGCATGTCCTTGTTGAAGGCGTTGATAACCCAATCGCGCCACGGCCAAATCGAGCGCTTGCCGTCGATGGTGTAGCCGTTGGAATCGGCATAGCGGGCGAGATCGAGCCAATGGCGTGCTTGCCGTTCGCCATAGTGGGGCGACGCGAGCAGGCGATCGACGACCTTTTCATACGCGTCGTCGCTCTTATCGTTGACGAACGCATCGACTTCGCTCGGCGAGGGAAGCAACCCAATAAGATCGAGAGACACGCGGCGGATCAGCGTTGCGCGATCGGCTTGCGGCGATGGACGCAATCCTTCTTTCTCGAGCCGGGCCAGAATGAACGCATCGATCGGATTGCGTGCCCATTTAGCCCCCGGCGAATCGCCGGCGGCTAAATGCCGCACCGGCTTGATGAACGCCCAGTGCGGCGTGTACTCGGCCCCTTGCCCGATCCATTTCTTCAACAACTCGATCTGTGCCGGCTTGAGCCGATCGCCGGCGTCTTTGGGCGGCATCCGCTCGGCGTCGTCCGCGAGAACGCGTTCGATCAGCTTGCTCGCATCCACCTTGCCGGGCACGATCGCTTTGCGCTTCAGTGCGGCATCATGCGAATCGAGCCGAATGCCGCCTTTTTGCAGGGCCGGGCCGTGGCACTTGAAGCAATGGTTCGAGAGGATGGGTCGAATGTCGCGTTGAAAATCGATCTTGTCCTGGGCCAAACCGAGATTGGCCGATGCAAGCGCGGCAATGAGCGTCAAGAAAGAGTTGCGCATGATGGTCCCTGCGATGCGGAACGGTTGAAGACGACGGGCCGGCAGGATAAGGCTATCTTCCGCCAGTGCATGGGGCTTGTCAATGGCTTGCCGGCGCGAAAACGGTGTTTCCTAGCGCAGCCGGAATCGACGCCAACTCGTTGCAGCATATCGTGTTGGCGACTTTCCTAGCGCAAGATGATGAGACCCAGCCGCGCGCGCAGCCTTTCTTGAAACCAAGTGTCCAGGGGCAATTTGGCCTGTGCCCGGTTGCATTTTTGCAAGAAACTGGCTGCCGTGGGTTTGCGGCGATGTGCGAAAGGGCCTGGTTGCGAACTCGTGCGCGGCATTGTTTCACGCTTCCAGGCATGCTAGGATTGTCACAAGGACGATTTCGCGATTTCCTTACGCAATGGAGCCTTCGCCTCATGGCCGCGTCTTCGGCTGATGCAACGGAACGAGCCGCGTTGCGTCGTTTCGCGGCCTGTCCTTCTCTCTCCGAGTTACGAGGACCGCTCAATATGACCTTCTCGGGCACGGTTTGACGAAAGATGAAATCTGCAGCGAAATCGCGGCGTGGATTGATGATGGCCAAACGGTCAAGAAGGTAATCCTGCGCGGTCAGCACGCGGGAGCCTCGGCATTTGAAATGAAACCGCGGATCAACAACATTCTCTTTTACTTGAAAGTCGGCCTGTGTGGTTTGGGGGAGCCGGCCCTGCTTGAAAGACAGGGTGAATATCGGATGGGGTTGCCGCCCAATATTCCGGGCGCGGTGGCGACCGTACCAGAGGCGAAATGGCTGCACTGCGAATCGTGCGGTGAGGATGTGTTGTCGGTGGAGTTGGAGGAAGCAATTCGCAAGCAATGCCGGGAAAGTCAGGCATCTCCCATCGGTTGAGCCGCCGCGCTACATGCCCGCATCTTTCAAAAGCAACTCGTTGAGCCGTTGGGCGAACACGAGCGGATCCTTCACCTTCGAGCCTTCGAGAATGACGGCCTGGTCGTAAAGCAGCCGGGCGTATTGCGGCAGCCGGGCGTCATTCGCGTCCTTGGCGTGCAACTTTTCGAGCGCTTGCACCAGCGGGTGGGTAGGATTGACTTCCAAAATGCGCTTGCTCGCCGGCATGGGCTTGTCGCGCTGCATCTGCCGCATCAGGCGTTCCATGCTCGCGCTCATGCGCGTGCTCGTCGGCCACCAGGCACACGGCGCTTTCCTTCAAGCGATTGGTCAAACGGGCGTCGCCGATGTCGGCCAGCTGCGATTTGAGATAATCGAGCAACGGCTGATATTTCTTCTTGTCGTCGTCGTTGATATTGGCCTGATCGACGCCGGCCTTGTCGATCGCCTTAAGATTCTTGCCCTTGTATTCGTGCAGCGAATCGACGACGAATTCGTCGGCCGGCTCCGTCAAAAGCAGCACCTCCCAGCTCTTGGCCTTGAAGCTTTCCAAGAGCGGCGATTGCTCCGCAACCTCCCGGCTCTCCCCGGCCAGGAAAAAAATCTCCGTCTGATCGCCCGGCATGCGCTCGACATAATCCGCCAGCGTCGTCAGCTTGCCCGCGTCAGTTTTCGTCGATTCGAACAAGAGCAACTCGGCCAGTTTCTTCTTGTTCTCGAAATCCTGATACGCCCCCTCTTTCAGGAACATGCCGAGCTCGCGGTAGAAGCCGACGTATTTGTCGAATTCCTTGCGTTTGAGGTCGTCGAGCGTGCTGAGCACCTTGCTGGTCAGGTTCGATTTGATCTTTTCCAGCGGAGCGCTGTGCTGCAAGATTTCGCGCGACACGTTGAGCGGCAAATCGGGCGAATCGACGACGCCGCGAATGAAGCGCAGATACTTGGGCAACAGCGCCTCGCAATCATCGAGGATGAAGACGCGCTGGATGTAAAGCTGCAAACCCTTGGTCGAATCGCCCCACATCAAATCGAATGGCTTGTGGGCCGGCACGTAAAGGAGCGCCTTGAACTCCATCTGCCCCTCGGCCCTGTAATGGATCGTCGTCAGGGGATTTTCCATATCGTGGGCGAGGTGCTTGTAGAAGGCGTTGTATTCATCGTCGCTGACTTCGCTTTTGTTGCGCAGCCAGATCGCCTTGCGGGCGTTGAGCGTGTCCTCGGTGGTTTTGCCGTCTTTCTCGACATCCATGACGATCGGATGCTCGACGAAATCGGAGTATTTCTTGACGAGGGTGCGCAGAGCGTACGGGATCGAGATATTCCTTGGCGTCCTCGCGCAGATGGAGGATGACATCGGTGCCGCGCGTCGGTTTGACGGCGGGTTCGATGGTGTATTCGCCTTCGCCGGCCGATTCCCATTGGACGGCGTCACTCCCCCTCACCCCCGGCCCCTCTCCCGGAGGGAGAGGGGAGGAAGTCGCCATGCGCGAGATGACGGTGACCTTGTCGGCGACCATGAACGAGGCGTAGAAGCCGACGCCGAACTGGCCGATCAGCTCCGGGCGCTCCTTGGCGTCGGCGGCCTTCAGGCTCTCCAGGAATTCGCGCGTGCCGGAGCGGGCGATGGTGCCGAGGTGCTCGACGATGGTTTCGCGCGACATGCCGATGCCGTTGTCGGAGATCGTCAGCGTGCCGGCTTTTGCGTCCGGGATCAGCTTGATCTTCCAGTCGGCGTTGTCCTCGAGCACCTCCGGCTGCGTCAAGCCCTGGAAGCGGACCCGGTCGATGGCGTCGGACGCATTGCTGATCAATTCGCGCAGGAAGATGTCCTTGTGCGAGTAAAGCGAGTGAACGATCAGGTGCAGGAGCTGCTTGAGCTCCGTCTTGAACTGCATGGTTTCGCTTGGCATATGCGTATCTTCTTGAATTTGGACAATGAGCCGCGCACGAGAACTCCGTAGGTGGGTCGAGCAACGCGAGGCCCACCATCGCCGCGCGGACGGTGGGCCTCGCGTTGCTCGACCCACCCTACGGCAAGGCCGAGTTTGTTTTTCGCGGTTTGAATTTGGGGTGTTACTCGGCTTTCGCTTCCCCCTCCGGCATGTTGATGAGGTTGCCGCCGCTACCTGTGCCGCCGCGCAATTCGCGCGGTTTGCTGGACGCGTCCGCCGACGGCGTTTCCGTCGGGGCGGCGCCTTCCGGCGGCATGTCCTCGTCGCCGATCTTTTTGCGGCTAAGGCCGATCTTGCGCTCGGCTGCATCGACGCGCAGCACACGCACCTCGATCTCCTCATCCTGCTTGACGAGCAATTCCGGCTTATCGACCTTGCCGTCCGCCAGCTCCGAGATGTGCAGCAGCCCTTCCAGCCCTGGCTCCAGCTCGATGAAGACGCCGAAGTTGGTGATCTTGGTTACCTTGCCCTTGACGGTTTGGCCCGGATGATAACGGCCCGGGATGTCGCCTTCCCACGGGTCGTTGTTCATCTGCTTCAGGCCAAGTGCGATGCGGCGCTTTTCCTGATCAACCGAAAGGACGATGCATTTGACCTTGTCCCCCTTGTTCAGGACATCGCTGGGATGGCCGACCTTGCGCACCCAGCTCATGTCGCTGACGTGCAGCAAGCCGTCGATGCCTTCCTCGATTTCGATGAAGGCGCCGTAGTTGGTGAGGTTGCGGACAATGCCCTCGACCTGCA
This sequence comes from uncultured Planctomycetota bacterium, assembly GCA_963767835.1. Lineage (GTDB taxonomy): Bacteria > Planctomycetota > Planctomycetia > Gemmatales > Gemmataceae > SIAQ01. The sequence continues at coordinate 73,799 of CAVYFY010000027.1, read as the reverse complement.
TGTTGGGCGGATAGCGCTCGGCCACCTTGTCCCACGGGTTCGGCTGGACCTGCTTGATGCCCAGCGAGATTTCCTGCTTGTCCTTGTTGATGTTGAGGACCTGCACCTCGATCTGGTCGCCGATCGAGACCAGCTCGTTGGGATGGTTGATGCGCTTGGTCCACGACATTTCGCTGATGTGCACGAGCCCTTCGATGCCCGGCTCGAGCTTGACGAAGGCGCCGTAGGACATGACGTTGACGACTTCGCCGTGATGCCGGCTGCCAATCGGGTACTTGGCGGCGACATCTTCCCACGGACTCTTGCTCTTCTGCTTGAGGCCCAGAGCGATCTTCTCGCGCTCCTTGTCCACGTTGATGATGTAGACTTCGAGCTCCTGATCGATCTTGACCACCTCGTGCGGATTGTTGACGCGGCCCCAGCTCATGTCGGTGATGTGCAAGAGGCCGTCGATGCCGCCCAGGTCCACGAAGGCGCCGAATTCGGCGATGTTCTTGACGGTCCCCTTGCGAATTTGGCCTGGCTGAATTTCAGCGAGGAGCTTGGTCTTCTTCTCGATGCGGTCATCCTCGATCAGCTTGCGGCGGCTGACGACGATGTTGCGGCGGGCTTCATCGATCTTGAGAATCTTGCAATCGATGGAGCGGCCGATGTAATCGCCGATGTCCGGGGGCCGGCGGATATCCACTTGGGATGCGGGGAGGAAGACATTGACGCCGATATTGACGAGCAGTCCGCCCTTGATTTTGCGGGTGACCATGCCGGAGACGACATCGCCTTCCTTGTGCTTGGCGATGATGTCTTCCCATTCCTTTTGCCGTTTGGCTTTGCGGTAGGAGAGAACGATGGCGCCCGATTCGTCTTCGACCGATTCGAGAAGGACCATGATCTCGTCGCCCGGCTTGGGCGGGACGACCTTGTCCATGCCATCGTCTTTCCATTCTTCGAGCGGGATGACGCCTTCGGATTTGTAGCCGACATCGACGACGACTTCATCGCCGGCGAGATGGAGGACGCGCCCCTTGACGATGTTGTTGACGTCGAAGGATTCATCGCCTGGATCGAAGGTGATGAAATCTTCGCCGGGTTCGTAGGAGTCGCGGCCCATGGCCTCTGCGAGTTGCTGTTGATAATCCTCTTCGGGGAGATCGAATTGCCGAAGCAAATTCCTATTCACCATGCAGGGAAATCCTTCCGATGCGAAACGTAAGATGACCGCTCCCGAATCGGCTCGCCACCACGGCAAAACCCCAGGAATTCGGGAAACCTTTATCTTAGCAAAAGAATGGCTTCCGTAAAAAGAGCAAAGGTTGACATTTTTTTCCGAAAATCCGGAGAAAACTTCTCTTTTTTGCTCGCACCGGCATTGGAGCGCGATTAAAATCCCCCTTTCGGCTTGCCGGCAGACCGTATTTTTTCTTAACGGAGTGATTCCATGGCGAAGTATGACGACGATGATTACGACGATGATATGCCGTCGGTGCGCAGGAATGAGCCGCTCAGCGGGATGAACGCGATGTTCGCGAACACGAACATCGTCCTTCTAATTCTCTTCTCGCTATGTTGTAATTGGATGTGCTTTCTCCCGTTAATCCTGAGCATCGTCGGCGTCACCACGTGTACCGACGAAAAGGCAAAATCAAATGCCAAGATTTGCTTGATCATTAGCGGAATCGTGGTCGTTCTTGGCACGATCTCCAGCATCGTCCAACAATTGACGGGCGGCCCCGGCATGCGGTTCAAATGACCTTTGGACAATGGCTCCTTGGCCCGATGCTTACACCGAGCCGCGAACGTTCAGGAACGGCCGCGGCTCGTTTGCCGTTCAATCGAGCTTGAGTTGCAGATCACTTTCCGCGTGGCTGATTTCGACCGAAAGCGCGGTCGATTCCTTTTTGCCGAATTTCTCGAGGATGGCGTCCTGATCGGGATGGAAGGCCGCGTTGCCCCCCTCTTCGGTGGGATTGCGTGGCCGAAAGGCGACGACCACCTTGTGCGTGCCGACCGCGGCGCCCTTCGTGTCTTTGTCGAATTTCAACTCAAAGCGGCCCTCCGCATCGGTCACGCCGGTGCTGGGCCGGCCGCCGCTTTCGGGATAGAACGTGACGATCAGCGAGGCCTTGAACGGCTGCCCGCCGCGCATCACGACGCCCTTGACGGGGACCACGCGCGGGCCGTTATCGCAACCGCCCGCAAAAATAACCAGCAACGGCAATATCGCCGCCATTCGCAAAAGAGCCGCGCACGAAGTAAGCGGCTTCATCGGCCTGCTTACTTCGTGCGCGGCTCTTTTGTGTGAAATTGGCATGGCAGAGCTACCCGGGGCGTCGGTCATTGAATGTCGATATCGATGGTCTCGTTGCCGCGGATGGTGAAGATGGCTTCGTAGGTGCTCAGGTTGATGTTGTTGTTAATCCACACGAGATGGCCGTCGGCCATGAGCCCCTGGACGCCGCCGGGATGATCGCCGCAGGCGTGGCGGTTGTTGAAGCCGTCGTTATTGGGCGGCCCGCCGTCGTAGCAGACATAGCCTTCCGAGGGGTGGTGGACCCACATGAACGGGTTGCTGCCGGTGTTATCGGGGAGCCAGCTGTGATCGAAACGATGGGCTTCCTCGGCGAACAGGAGCGTATTGCTGGTGCCATCGGTGACCTGGTTCATTTTGACGTCGCTGTTGACGTAAGCGATGCCGTCCTGGCCGGATTGCGTTCGTTCGGGGCAGCAGGTGGAATTGGTGCCGCCGTTGATGCCGTAATCTTTTTGCGGCGTGTAGGGGTTGGTGACGACGCGGCGCGTGGAGGGGCAGATAAAGACGACCGGCATTTCGGTGGACGCGGTCTGGTTTGCCGAGTTGCCGCACGGCCCGCGTTGCTGGGGCGAACCGCCTCCGCCCATGTCTTCCAGAATGCTGCCGGCATACGCGTTCACCGCGAAATCGATCGAGCTATATAGCGGCGCTTGATCGAGGTAAGGCAGGATGAGGACCGCCCAGCTGAAATGGCCCCAGGGGAGGCCGTTTCCGTAATATGGGTCGCTCCAGCCAGCGGGAAAGTTGCCGTTGCCTGTCATCGGCCCGGAACTGCCGGCGGGAAAGAATTTATTGGCGTCATGATAGGAATGCGTGGCCAGGCCAAGTTGCTTCAAGTTATTGGCACATTGCGTCCGCGCCGCTGCCTCGCGCACCTTCTGCACGGCGGGAACCAAAAGCGCGATCAAGATGGCGATGATGGCGATCACCACCAGCAACTCGATCAGCGTGAATGCGGAGCGTTTCATGGATAGACTCCACTGACGTAGTGATAGGGATCGCTCCTATCCTACCCTCTCCACTACGCCAAATCAACAGAATCAGTATCGTTTCTCGGAATCGTGTTGCTATTTGTGGTCCGGTTCGACAACGTACAGGACAGTATAGGGAAATTTCTTGACGACCGCTCGGCGCACTGCCTGGTAAATGATTTGGTGCATGCGCGGCAAGGCGGCGATGTTGTCGAACACGTCCTGCACATTGCGAATGAATTTCTTGCCCAGGCCCGGCTTCTGAGCCTCGTACCAATCTGCCGCGGCATCGAACTCCGCGCGAGCTTCATCCAGAAACAAGACGGGCAGCGTCATTGGCTCATCCGTGCCGCGGCCTCAGCCTTGATGACTTCCCAGGGCGTCACCTTGCTGGGATTGGCGCGATGGGCGGCGAGGCGGCGATCCAGTTCCTGCTTTTGCGCATCGGTCAGCGGAATCTGTTCGGGGTGGGACGCAATGCTATCCCAGATCACTCCGATCAAATCAAGCCGATCGGCGACCGACATCTCTTCCAGTCCCAGGTTGGCGGGAGTTGACCTGGCTATCATTCATAGCGCAGCGCCTCGATCGGATCGAGGCGAGATGCTTTCAGGGCGGGGTAATAGCCGAAGAAGACGCCGACGCCGCCGGAGATGACGAATGACAAAATAACCATCGAATAGTCGATGAAGATCGGCCAGTTGGCGGCCCAGGCGAGCGTGACCGCGGCGCCGACGCCGAGCGAGATGCCGATTAGCCCGCCCAGGAGCGAGAGCATGATGGCTTCGATCAGGAATTGAATGAGGATGTCGGACGGCGTGGCGCCGATGGCCATGCGGATGCCGATCTCGCGGGTGCGCTCGGTGACGGAAACGAGCATGATGTTCATGATGCCGATGCCGCCGACAACCAGCGAGATGGAGGCGATGATGCCGATGAGGAATTGCATGGTGCGCGTCATGACGACGGCGATCTCGGCCATCTCTTGGACGCTGGAGACATCGAAATCCTCCAGCCCCGGCTTGCCACGCCGCTTCTCGCGGAGGATGCGCGTGATCTCGGCCTTGATGTGCGGGAGCTTGTCCACGCTGTCCACGGAGGTCAGCATCATGCTGAGGATTTCATCGCCGACCAATTTTCTCTGCAGCGTTTGCAGGGGGACGAAAATCTGATCGTCCTGATCGCCGCCGATCGGCGAGCGGCCCTTGCCTTCGACCACGCCGATGACGCGCAGTTGCAGCCGATCGATACGAATGGTCTGGCCGACCGGATCGGGCATATCGGGGAACAATTTCTCGCGCACGGTTTGGCCGAGCACGCAGACGGCAGCCTGCTTTTTCAAATCTTCCTCGCTGAGATACCGGCCATGCTCGACGACCCAGCCGCGGACTTTTTGCATGTCGGGGCTGGTGCCGACGACCATGGTGACGCAGTTGCGCATGCGCGTTTGCACGGTGCGGATGGTCGCCTGCACCTCGGCCAAGCCAGTGACCTGCCCCTTCAGTTGCTTTCGCAATAGCGCGGCTTCTTCGTTGGTAAGCGGCTTGATGTCGGCGAGCGTGCCATTCTGGGTGCGCGCACGGCGCGGACGATGACGAGGGTTTTGCCGACGTTTTCGAGCCGCTCGTCGAGTTTCTGCCGAGCCCCGCCGGCCGCGGAGACCATGGAGATGACGGCGCCGGTGCCAATGATGATGCCGAGGCTCGTCAGGACGGAGCGCCCTTTGTGGATGACCAGGGCGTTGACGGCGATGCGCAAAGCAGTCATAAGGTTCATGGTCTTGTATCCTTCATCACGCATGATTTCACGCGTGCACATTCAATGCTCGCTTGGCGGTTTCGCGCACGGCAACGCGCGGATGCGTGGCATTCTGTTGCGAAACCGCCAAGCGAGCGTCGAATACGCACGTCGGCGCAAGGCGATTCACGACGCCGCGCTCAATGGCATCACCGCCACCGCGTCGGGGAAGCGGCGGATGTCGGCGGCGATCACGCCGTCGCGCACCGTGATCTGCCGCGGCGCACGCTCGGCAACCGCGGCGTCGTGCGTCACCATCACGATCGTCTGCCCCAGCTCGCGGTTGAGACGCTCGAATTCCGTCAGGATCTCCTGCCCCGTCTTCGAATCGAGATTGCCGGTCGGCTCATCGGCGAACAGGATTTGCGGATCGTTGACCAAAGCGCGGGCGATGGCGACGCGCTGCTGCTGCCCGCCGGACATCTGGTTGGGCATGTGATGCGCCCGCTCCGCCAGCCCGACCAGCCCCAACATTCGCATCACTTTCTCACGGCGACGCAGCACCGACATGCCCGAATACACCAACGGCATCTCGACGTTGTCGGCGGCGCTCATGCGCTTGAGCAGATTAAAGCCCTGAAAGACGAAGCCGAGCTTGCGATTGCGCAGGTTGGCGAGGGCCGGCTTGCTCATGCGCTGGACGTTTTCGCCGTCAAGGTAATAATCGCCTTCGGTGGGCCGATCAAGGCAGCCGAGGATGTTCATGAGGGTCGATTTGCCCGACCCGCTGGAGCCGCGGATGGTGACGAACTCGCCGGCCTGGATTTTGAGCGAAACGCCGCGCAAGGCCCGGACGGCCGCGGCGCCGCTGTCGTAGGTCTTGACGATGTTGACGAGTTCGATGACGATGCGCATGGACACTCCGCAAGCCCCAGGATCAGCGCGGCGTTTCTGGGGGTTTGTATCCCCAGGAACGCTGCGCTGATCCTGGGGCTTAGATTTTCACATTCGCCGGCTGATCGAAGAAGCCCGGCGCTTTTGCCGGAGGTGCGCCGATGATGACGCGCAACGGACCCGATGGCGTCTTGCCCGGCTCCCATTCGAGAATCTCGATTCCCTCGCTATCCTTGAGCCCCTGCTCTTCGCCGTCCTTGCTGCCGACGCGGACGAAAACGGGGGCGGCGCGCTGGGCGTCCTTGTCCCAAATCCATAAGGCGCGCCAGTCGGATTTGTCTCGCCAAGCGGCAACCTGGGCTCGCGCCGCCGCATCCTGATACGCTTCTTCCATGGTGAAATTCAAGGCGCTTACCGGCACGCGCCAGGCGTTCGGGGCGCTCGCGGCGCACGATATCGACGGAAGTGGTCATGCCGGGGCGCAGCAGCCATTCGTGGCTGGTGGGATCCCTGTGGTTCTTCACGTCGATGACCGCGTCGTAATAGACGGCTCCCTTGATCGTGCTGGCCAGCGGGCGAATCTCCTTGACGGTCCCCTCGAATTCGCTGTCTTCATCCCGGTAGTTGGTGATCTTGAAAACGCCCTTGAGCCGGGGCTTGATCTTGTTGACGTCCCCCTCGGCGACCTGGGCGTGGACCTCGACGCGCTCGAGACTGCCGGCGAGGGCGAAGAGCGGGCCGGATTGCGGGCCGACCATTTGACCTTCTTGCACCTTGCGCTCGAGGATGAGGAATTCGCGCTTGGCCTGCAAATCGGGGACGCGGACGCTGGTGAGGGCAAAGGCGAGGTTGGCCTCTTGCAAGCCGGTCTGGGCGGCCTGTTGCTTGGCGGCCGCGGCCTTGATGCCCGATTCCGCCAGCTTGACACCGGCCTCCGCTGCCTGAAGCTGCGACTTCGCTTGCTCGCGTTCGGTGCGAATGCCCACCGTCGCGGCGACTTCGTTTTGCATCTTCAAGAACCGCTCGGCCGCATCTCGGTTGGCGTGCGCCTGGGCCAGCCCCGCCTGGGCCTGAGCCAAAGCCGCGTCGGCCAACTCGATCGCGTTCCTGGCTTCGTCCTGCTTCAAGACGATTTTGCGGTCATCGAGAAAAGCAAGTGGCATGCCCTCGGTGACCGGATCGCCGACTCGGCCGACAAGGCGCTTGACGATGCCAGGCGTCTCGCTGGTGACGACGACGATTTCGCGCGGCTCGATTTGGCCGGTGGCGCTGACAATGTCGCGGATGGTCGCCTGGCGCACTTCCGCGAACGTGAGTCCCTTCTCGGTCAACGGCTGCGTGCCGGTGTGGAACCACCACCAGTATGCCCCGACGCCGACACCGGCCAGCGCGAGGACGATGAGGAGCCATTTTTTCACGGTATGGGATCCTGGTTGGTGCGAGGAATTTGCCTGCGTCTTTGATTCATCGCCCGTCCGGGCCAGATCGCTGAGAAGGCGTGCGGATTGCGCTCGCACCTGTGCAAGCCGCTTCACGTAAATTACGCATCTTTAGCATAACCGGCAGGATCGCGCTGCGAAATCAGTGCGACCGGGCAAATTCGGCGGGGAATGCCGACGGCGCGAACCGGCATTGCTTCGCGTCGGGGAAAACGCTTACAATGCCGCCGCGCGCCTGAAAAGAGCCGCGCACGAAGTAAGCGGCATCGCACCGGCCGCTTACTTCGTGCGCGGCTCCTTCGGAAACGTCATGGAAGGAGCCTGCCTTGTCAGCCGTGCCGCTTGCTTCCCGTGCAACTTCGTCGCTTCGGCCGACCAAGCCGCTGTCCCGCGTCGGCTCGCCGAGGCTTTCGGTCGTCGTCGTCAATTACCGGCAATGGGACGAAACCCAGGATCTGGTTCGCCACCTGCAAGCGTCGCCAAGCGTGAAGCACGGCGCTGCCGAGATTGTGATCGTCGATAATCATTCCCCGCATCATCCGCTCATGAGGCGATTGCGGCGGCAAGGGAACGTGTCGTTGCGGCGCTGGCAGCAAAATCGCGGCTTTGCTCGCGCCGTTAACGAGGGCTGCCGGCTCAGCCGGGGCGACTGGTTCTTGCTTTTGAATCCCGATACGACGCCGTCGGAAGGATTCCTCGACGGCGTCGTGGCCATGCTCGAACACCTCGAGCCCAACGCCGGCATCGTCGGTTTTCACCTGCGCAACAGCGACGGCTCACGGCAACTCTCGGCGGGCCCGTTCCCATCGTTGATCTCGACCGTAGCCCGCTTGGCGCTGCCGCGCAGCCGGCGCAAATATCACACGCTTCGCACTCAGGAGCGTTGCCGAGTCGATTGGGTGACGGGCTGCTGCCTCTTGGTGCGGCGCGATTGCTTGAGCGATTTGTGCGGGCTCGACGAGAACTTTTTCCTTTATTACGAGGATGTCGATCTGTGCCGGCGCGCCGCGCGCACGGCTGGTCGGTCTGGTATGAACCGAACCTGGCCGTTGTCCATCATCATCCGCTGCATCAGCGATCCGTCCCGGCGGTGTTGCGCATGGTCACCCGGCATTCGCTGATGATGTACGCGGCCAAGCACTGGCCCGCCTGGCAGTTTCGCTTGCTGACGCGCCTCGTGCAAAGCGAAAGCTGGCTGCGCCGCGTCGGGGCCTGGTGGTCCGGCGACACGCATCAGGCGGGAGTCTTTGCGGCGCTTGCAGCCGTTTGCCGAGATATGCGCCGGGGCGAAGCCGCCCTGGCCCGGGAGCGTATCGAGCATGCGGTGCGGCGCGTCGATGTACGCGTCGGTGTGTGAGTGGTCTTGACACGAAATGCCCGTATCGGCAACACTGTGCTGGGAGTGGGTGAATTAGGCGAGCCGAGCCCCGTAAGGGGCCGGTTGAGGAACACCGCCACGTTTACCGGCCCCTTACAGGGCTCGGCTCGCCAAACGTCATCGAAAGGAATCGCATGAATCGGATCGTTCCTCTTTTCGCCAGTCTGGCGCTCGCTCTCATTATGCCGATGGAAGCCTTCGCGCAGGATAATCCCGCGCTGAAAAAGCTAAAGGAAGGCGTCAAGTTAACGACTTATCGCCAGGTTCCCAACGAGGCGATCGAGAAGGTGCTGCAAGGACTCGAATTGAAGTATCAGAAAGACGAACGCAAGGACAAGGCCGCGAGCGTGATGTTCTTCGACTTCACGCGTGGCGATCTCTCGTATCGCCTTTACAACTATGGCAACGATCTGTGGATCGAGACCGTTTTCGACAAGAAAATGACGCCGGAGGATGTCAATCGCTGGAACGCCCAGGCGAAGTTCACTCGCCTGGTCCTCATCGAGCAGAAAGAAAAGACTTCGTTATCGCTCGAAGCTCAGCTCGATTGCGCCGGCGGCGTCACCGACACGGTCATTCGGCAATATCTCAACCGCTTCGATGAGGAATCCAAGAAATTCACGAAGTTCGCCGCGAAGTAAGGATGCTCCAAAAATTCAGCCACGGATGAAACACAGATGAAACACGGATAGGCAGAGTCGAGAACCCTGGAATTGCGAACGGTCCGTGTTCGATCCGTGTTTCATCCGTGGCTAATCACCCTCTTTTTCAATGGATTGCCTATGTTCCGCTCATCATGGATGGTGTTGGCTTGCACGGTCATCTTTGTCGCCGTGGTTCCGTGCGCTCGCGCTCAGGACGACAAGGTCTTCCGCGAAATGACGCCGGAGGCCACGGAGAAGCTCTTGAAGGAGCTGAAGATCGAATATGCGAAATCGTCCGCGAAGAAGGGGGACGAGCATTACTACGATTTCACGCGCAACAATTACAAGATCCGCTTGACCTACGTTTCGCCCAAGGAGTTGATGCTCGACTGCGTCTTCCGCGGCCTGCCGTTGGAGAAGGTCAATCAGTACAACACGATCACGCGCGTGGCCCGCGCCAGCTGGCAAAGCGACAATAGCGGCGCCTTCACGCTGCTCGAATACGGGCTCGACATTACCGGCGGGGCCACCGTCGGCACGCTCAAGCAATACCTCACACGGTTCGACGAGGAGCTGCGCAACTACGACAAGTTCGTCGCCGAAAACGCCAGCGCCGACACATTCTTGACAGAGGTCAGCGACGAAAAGCTCGAAAACATCCTCAAGACGCAGGGCATCAATTTCACCAAGAAAGCCAATCCCAGCGGCGTCACCACCTTTGATTTCGAGCTGAGCAAGCACAAGCTACGCCTGTACAATTTCGGCGGCAAGGACCTGATGATCGACGCCCACTTCAAGAAGGTTTCGCTGCAAGTGGCCAATCGCTACAACCTCAACCGCAAGTTCATCCGCGTCGTCAACTACAAGGGCAAGGAAGTGGAATACACCGCCCTGGAATACAATCTCGATTGCGACGCCGGCGTCACTGAGGGCGCGATCCGCAACTGGATCACCTCCTTCGGCGGCGACGTCGAGCACTTCGCGGAATACGCCAAGAAGCTGCAAGAGCTGGAGAAAAAATAGCATGTCACGCCGCATCATCTTGCTGTTGGCCTTCCTCGGCGTTGCCGCGGCCCTGGGAATGAGTTGGCACGTACACTCTTCCCACATCGCCGGGCCAGATGCGCCGAACTGCCCCGACGCGTTCTATTCTCTGTTCGACCTTCGCGAAGACGCTGCAGACGATGACGCTTTGAAATCGGATTGGACGCCGAAGCTGGTGATCGAATTCCGCGCCGTCAGCTGCGACACCTCGCAGAGACGAATCTTCACGCACGCCGACAAGGATGTCCCGCTCGTGCGTGGCGTGATGACCGAAGAGGCATTGCGCGACGTCCGGGAATTTCTGCAGGGGGACCCTGGCACCCAAATGCTTTGCAGGCCAACATTTGGCGTTCAACGCGGCATGTTATTTTCCTTTTCATGCGGCAGCGATAGCCCGAGTGGCTTTGTCGGCTTCACACTGAACGGGAAACCTGCCATGAGGAAGGATGGTCGGATCCATCTGCGCCTGGACGCGAAGCAATCGGTACGAGGATGCGACGGCGCACTCAATCAAGTGGACGCCAACGGCGGATTCGTTATCGACCCCGGCCAGACTTGCTTCTTCGGTGCGATGAAGCTCAGGACAATGGCGACGGTCACCAGGCGAACTCCGTTGCTGGGCGAAATTCCATGGATCGACTCTTGGTTTATGTATAACCGTGAAGTCGAGGTGGAGGAAGAATTGCTAATGACGGCGACAGTGCGCTTGGCCAAGTGACGCCGACCGGGGCCAATACGCGGGTTACTGGTCTATTCAAGAAATCCAGCAAGCAGACGCCAACGAACGCGCAAAGCAACAGGGACCTTGAAATGAACATCTTAACTCCAGCGGAGAAAGCCTTCCTCGACGTGTTTCTCCACGAGGCGACGACCTCCCCATTTCACGGACCAGCCACAAAGGCCCTCCACGCAATCGGCGTCGAGTATGGCGATATCTCGTACATTGCATGGGCCTACAACCACGAGGTTCTCCCTACCGGCTTGGAATGGGGCCATCCAGCGGATATCGCGCCGCCGCTTCCCTGGCCAAATCGCGAAGCCGCGACGCTGCGAAACAGGGAGATCCAACGCATCTGGGAGCAACAGCGGCTACCAGCGCATGCATCCGACGCTTGAAACGCAGATGAAACGGTCACCTCGCCATCGCCTTCTTGAGCTGCTGCACCAAATTCTTCATCTGCCAGCCCTGCTCCGGGCACACCTGCACCGTCACGCCGCATTTTTGCAAATTGTCCTGCACCAGTGGACCGACCGCGGCGACCAGCGTTCGCGCCAAACCGGCCACAAGCAGAGCGGTCGCTTGCCGTTCCTCGGCGACCGCGAATAGCCGATCCACCTGCGGCGCGCTGGTGAAAACAATCGCATCGACCCGGCCGGCCGCCATGCGCTCGATCAATGCGCCGACGCGTTCGGTATCGCTGGCGGGTGCATAAATATATGGCTGCACCATGATCGGCGTCGCGCCGGCTTCGCGCAGAAATTGCTCCAGCGGCGGATTGCGGGTGTTGTAAAGCTGCACGCCGACGGTTGCGCCTTGCAGGTTCATTGTCCGCAGTGAAGCGATGACGCCGTCGGTGGTCGGCGCCTGGGCGGTGATTGTCGCGGTCAGGCCGATCTCCTTGACGCGCCTTGCCCGGCTTCGGTCCGCGGATGAGCGTGCGCGTTTTCGCCAGGGTGGCGATGACGGCGTCGCGCCGGCCGTACCGATCGGCGCAACCGAGCAGCCGCCGCAAGCCTTCTCCTGTCAAGAGGATCACCCAGGCGAATTCGCCGGCCTGCAAGCGATCGAACCAGGCGAGAAGCGGCGCATCGTCGGGGGCGTCGAGAATGCTAAGCATCGGACAGCGCAGCGCGGTCGCTCCTTCCTTCTCGAGCATCCGTGCGAGGTCTTCGACCTGCCGGCCCTCGGCAAGAGCGATCGTGCGATTGGCGAGTGTCATCGATTACCTTTCGGCGAGCGCCAATTAGCCCCAATTAGCCCCCCGCCAATGGCGGGGGGCTAATTACTACCTATTCTATCCAACTTCTCGGCACCCACGTTAAAGCTTCGTCAGGACCGGCAAAACCGTCATGATCCGCCTTGATTACTGTCGAATACTACGTATTGATGGCGGCACTCTTTTTCCGCGATGGGCGCCAAGACGGCGGCGAGTGCTTCACCATTACACGGAGGTTCAGGTCATGAGCGCGCGGGCAAAAACGGAGATGCGTCGAAGCTCCTTCGTCACCTGGTTCACCTTCGCGGTCGGCGCGCCGGCAGGCATCGGCGCGGTTTACCTGATACTCCACGGCCCCTGGCACGGCGAAGTCATCCAGCGCGTATGTCCATCAACTTGCCGAGCAAGCGGTCGTCGTGCTCTTCTTCTGCTGCCTGGCCGCGCTCCTAGCGAAAGTGCTGGCGTCGCTGAAGGAACGTTACGCCCTGTCGCAAAAATTGGTGCCCGCCTGGGACGGCAAAGCGATTCCGCCCGCCGAGGTCGCCAAATTGCGGCAGGCGCTGAGCCTTCTGCCCGGCAGCGTTGTGAACACCTGCGTCGGCCGACGCGTGGCCAACATCCTCAATTTCGTCGCCAGCCGCAATTCCGCGACCGATCTCGACGATCAGATGCGCACGCTGGCCGACACCGACGCGATGGCTCTCGACGGCAGCTACGCCCTGATGCGGTTCATCATCTGGGCCATGCCGATCCTCGGTTTCCTCGGCACCGTGCTCGGCATCACCGCGGCCATCGCCGGTATCGATCCCGAACAACTCGAAAAAGGGGGCGCCGGCGCCGTCACCGATGGCTTGACCCAGGCCTTCGACGCCACCGCCCTCGCCCTCGGCCTGACCCTGGTGGCGATGTTCCTCAACTCGATGGTCGAAAAGCTCGAGCAGGGCTTGCTCGAGCGCGTCGATCAATACGCCGACGCCGAATTGGCTCATCGCTTTCAGCGCAATGAGATCGCGGCAAGCGGGATGGCAACACCCACGCCGATGCCAATGCTGGAGCAGATCATCGACAAGCAGGCCGCGTTCTGGTCCAACGCCATGCAGATGCTCGAAGGCTCGCAGGGGCACGAGAAAGCGGCGCTGTCCATGCAGCAGGCGATCGACGCATCGCTCACGCGCTTTGGCCAGCGCGTCGCCGATCTTGAAAAGAAATTGCTCGAACGGCATCAAGCGCTTTTGGACGGCCTCGTGAAGGCGACCGGCACGCTCAAGGAAAATAGCCGCGAGCACCAGGTGGCGCTGGCCCGCTTGACCGACGCCATCGGCATGTCGGCGCAGATGATGGCCAAAATGCAGACCGGTGAGGAACAATTGCTGCGCTTGCAGGAATCGCTGAATCAAAACCTCGGCTTGTTGGCGAACTCGGCGACCTTCAAGCAAGCGGTCGAGAGCCTGACCGCCGCCATCAGCCTGCTGACGACGCGCGTGCAACCGGCGCCCGCTAGCGGCCCGCGCCTCATGCCGATGCACAAGGATGCTGCGTAAATATTTCCCGCTCCCCGTTTAGCGTTCGCAGGCGCCACCCGAACGCAAAACGAATACCGGAGAGGTCAAGTGCGACGCCCGCGTTACAAATTGCAGGTTTCGACATTTCCGTTCCTCGCGGTGCTGTTGTGCGCGATGGGGTCGCTGCTGTTGTTTCTGTTCATCATGGATCGCCGGGCCAAGATCGCCGCCCAGCACGTGAATGATGAAGTCCTCCAGGCCCGCAAGAAACGCACCAAGGACGAAGAAGATTCGCTGCAAGCCGACTGGCAGAAGGCGAAGGAAAAACTACACCAGGCACTCCTACTGCAAGAGGGGCAACTCGCGGCCCAGGCCCAGGGCTTGCAGATCGATCTGGAAAGCACCGGCAAAAAACTGCACCTGATCCAAACACAGTATCACGATCTCGACGAGCAGACCAAGGCGGAAGCGGCCAAGATCAACGAGATTCAGGTGCAGATCATCAGCCGGCGCAAGAGCTTGCTTGATGCGGACAAGCAGGAGACGATGTCGAAGAAGGAACTTCTCGCCGCCGCCCAGGAACTTGCCGAACTCGAAATCGCTTTCCAGCAATTGCTCACCGTCAAGGAACGCGAAAAGCAGGTGCATTCGCTGGTCCCCTATCACGGCAAGCGCGGCGACGCGCGCCCGCCCATCTACATCGAATGCGCGCGCGGCGGCGTCATCTTCCATCCCGATGACAAGGAGTTGGGAGGCTTCGACTTCACCGCCAGCTCAGTCCGCAGGGAACTCGAACGCCGAGCCGGCCCGCTGATCCCAGCGCGAACGAGCGACACCGACAAGAAAGGCGCTTACGTGCTCTTCCTGGTTCGGCCGAGCGGCATCAGCAACTATTATTTGGCCCAGACCGCGCTCAAGGGCTATCGCCTCGACTTCGGCTACGAACTCATCGATCAAGACTGGGAGCTCGATTTCGGCGGCACGCGCATCGTGAAGAACGGTCCGATCGGATTGCCGGCGAAGCGCGAAGAGATGCCTATCGACACGCGGCCCGTGATCGAACCGCTGCCGATTCATCCGGCGGGACAGCCGTCAGCAGGCGGCAGACAGCAGACGGCGACCGGCGTGCCTGGATTCGGCGCAGGTGGCAGCGGCCCGCCATCCATCAGCTTTGGACCAATCCCTGTCGATAATCCCGCTCCGGGCGGTCCGAGCAGCGGCGCGCCCGGATACGGCGCGGGAGGCGTCGGCGTTCCATCCGGCAATGTTATGCCGGGCAATCCCAGCGGCGCGCCCGGATACGGCGCGGGAGGCGCCGGCGTTCCATCCGGCAACGTCGCGTATCCTGGCGGCGCGTCTGGCAACGGACCGGCCTTTGTGCCAATTAACAAGATTCTGCCGCCCGTGCCGATCGCTACCACCGATGGTCCTGGCATCGGCCCGCTTGGAAATCCAGGCGGCGGCGCCGGATCAAATCCCGGTATCGGCCCAGGCTCAAATCCAGGTGGAAACGGTTCAAATCCCGGCGCCGGACCTAATCCTTCCGGCGGCACAGCTAATTCCAGTGGCAGCAGCGGACCGAATTCTCCCCGTGGAACGCCGAACAACGCCAGTGGCGGAATGGCACAAAATCCTTCCGGCAGCCCAATCGATCCCAATGCCAGCGGACGCGCACCGTCGGCCGGACCTCCGAATGCCGGCGGTCAGAATCCCGGCAATGGGCCGGCAGGGCAGGGCAATTCCGGTGGCGCGCCGGGAACTCCGAATACGACCGGCCAACGCGGCCAAGGCGGCGGACAGCCTTCCGCCGGAAATAGTGAAGGCGGCGATCCCAGTGGCCTCCCCACCACTTTCGGCAACACCGACAAGACTCCCAAAAAAGCACCCGCCGGCCCCATCCTGAGCCGACTGCTTGGCAACAAGGATTTCCTCATCACCATCGAATGCTACAGCGACTTCGTCACGATTTCCCCCGGCGGCATGTCGTTTCGCTGGACCGCCGCCAACATGAAGTCCGCCGACAAGGCATTCGCCCAGGCCATCGCCAACCTGATTGAGCGCCGCCAAGCATCGGTCCGCGCCGGCGAGCCGCCCTATCGCCCGCTGATTTGCTTCCGCGTCACCGCCGACGGCCGGCCCATGTGCCTGCACGCCTACCCGCTCCTGGAGCCGCTGCACGTGCCGATGACGCGGGAAAATGTTGTCGAGTAGCAGACAGCCGGCAGCAGAAAGCAGACGGCAGGCAGCAGACAGCCGGCAGCAGACAGCCGGAATTCAAAGGAGACTGCGATGCCGGTCAGGAATTGCCGAGACCTGATTGTTTGGCAGAAGGCAATGGACCTCGTTGAACGGGTATACATCGAGACCAGGCGGTTTCCCAGGGAAGAGCTTTACGGATTGACGAGCCAGTTGCGCCGGGCCGTCGTTTCCATCCCGTCCAACATCGCCGAGGGACAAGGCAGGCGCACGAATACGGATTTCCTGCAATTCTTGGCCATTGCGAAAGGCTCGCTTCAGGAATCGGAGACACAGATTCTTATCGCCGAACGCCTGCACTATTTGCAAAAGAACTCCGTTGATCGATTGATCTCGCTTTGTACCGAAGAAAACCGCTTGCTGCACGGACTCATGAACGCCGTTGCGAAGCAATAAAACCAGGTCCGCTGTCTGCTGCCTGCTGTCTGCTCTGAGGAAAGTATGCTGCGTCGCCGCCGACCGCCGAAGAACGAAGCGATTCATTTCAGTTTCGATTCGTTCCTGGACCTCGTGACCAACGTCGTCGGAATCATCATCCGGCTCATTCTGGTCACCTGGGTCGGCGCGCGCGCCTATCACACCTCGATGCAATGGGTCGCCAATCAGCCGGAGACGCCGGCGCAAAAACTTCCCGCGCCGCGTGTTGTCGATGATCCGGTTCATGTCCGCATCGAGAATTCGCGCCGCGATCTTGACGAGGCCAAGGAACGCTTGCTCGCTCATCTCAAGGACGTGGAGACGGCCGAGGCGGACAAGGAAAAATCCAAGTTCGTGCTGGCCGGCCTGCTCACGCGCCGCGATGAGCTGGACGCCGAGCGCCGCGCTCTGGAGGCCAAGGGTTCGGGCCGCGGCGTTCGGATTCAGCAAACGAGCTTGTCGGTCGCCGAGGTGCGCGAGCGCTCGAAGAAGCTGCTCGAAGAGATCAAGAAGATCGAGGCCGGGCCGACCAACATGAGGCAGCTCAAGTATCACGCTCCGTTGAGCCGGGCCGTCGCGCCGGGCGAAGAGCTGATGTTCGAGTGCAAGGTCGGCCGCGTCACGCTCATCGACATGCCGATGTTCATGCAGGAAATGAAGGGCTCCCTGGAGGAAATCGCCGGTGAGCTGAAGACGACCTACCGCGTCGAACGCCGCACCGGCGTGATCGGCGCGTTTCGGCTGCGCTATGGCGTCGAGCGCGAACGCACGCAACTCGACGCCCCCGATGCGCCGACGACGCGTGGCTTCCGTTACGGCCTGAGCGATTGGGTCGTCGAACCGGTCACATCGGAGCGCGGCGAAACGGTGCAGCAAGCGCTCATGCCGAAATCGGTGTTTCGCCAGATGGTGGACAATCTCGATCCCCGGCTGACGACGGTGACGTTCTGGGTCTATCCCGACAGCTTCGAGACATTCCGCAAATTGCGCGATCATCTCTACGACCGCGGCCACGACGTCGCCGGACGCCCGCTCCCCGCCGGCGCCCCGATCGCGGCATCGAAGTACGGCACGGCTTCGCGCGGGCAGTAACCAGATTCCTTCAAAGGGGCTTAGCACAAAAATCAGCTCGGCGCTGGCGCTCGCACAGCTCGCGAAATGAAATCTTGATACGCAACTATTGTGGGAACTTGCGTTTGCCGTCTTTCGTTGCACCCATGCCCCCACACCCCTCCACAGCAACGAATGCCCTTCTTGGCAGTTCCATTTGCAGCACTTGCTTGTACAGAAACACGAACGCGTTGAGCGCCTGATTCTGCGTGCTGGCGGCAACTTTGTGGTGCGTCGCCAAGTGCGTCAAGAATCGCTCAACTTCGCTGGCCCCCCATCGTGTTTGGATGCTTGACGCCGTGAAAAAAGATGAAGCGGCGAATCCATTGGCAGTAACATCGTTCCGTGGCAAGCGAATAATGCTTGACGCGCAGCGTTTGACGGACCTGCTCCAAAAGTTTCATGGCGTCCCTCCTTTGCTCTGTCGCCCCGTGTGTGATATTGGTGCTCTCTCGCCGAAGAAAACGACGTACGCACTAGCAATCCCTTGCGGCGGGGCTACCATGCCCATGGGGTGACTCCTGGCTAACGCAGTCTTCATCTACCGCGTGATTCCAGCTGTTCACCCCCTAACTGTCCAATGCTTACCCCCTCTACCGAAGCGTCTTGAGAAAGTGCCTTCGTTAACTGACGCAAAACCAGCCTAACGCCTTTCCTTGCTTGGCATTAACCAAATGGTTTTGGCAGCTCTCCCCCCTGTCTGAGCGCATTTTGTGCCCAGGTGTCATAGGTATAATCACCTAATCGAATATAGCGCCTTAAGCCTCGGCAGCTTGCGTCATGGTTGCCGGCTGCGTCCAGCTACCAATGTGGCGGTTCGTTGCGCGGAGCGGACCACGACAGGAATCGTAGAACTGAGCCGCTTCCAACGCTCCCCGCGACATCAGCACGATCCTGAGTGCGTCCAGAGCCCGGTCCGCGATCTCCTAGACAGCTCCGCATCAAGGCCCTCGACCCGGGAAGCGCCTTCGAGGCGTACAAAATCATAAGGTCCGCGTCTGCGCGTCAGGGGCGCCGCTATTTTTTCTCGGCCGGCAACCGCTTGACGGCTTTACGGCTTTACGGAAATCGACCGCCTCGCCGGTCGCGGTGTCGTGGAAATAGATTTCGGTGCTCCAGTGTTCCGGGACAATTAGGAACGTCTTGCCGTCGGGCAGGAAGGCTACGCCGGCGGAGCGAATGTCCTTCTCCACGAGTTTGCTTCCATCAGGGAAAACTTTGATCCTTGGCAACCGTGGATCCTCTTTGGTGAAATAGGAGAATTTTTGCTTGCCGGTTGCGACGTCCCACACGCGAAAGCCGTCGCCTACACCGCCGGTGACAACGCTTTTTTTGTCAGGGCTCATCGCGATGTGAAGGATGGAACCATCGAGGAGGAGAGTCGAACCTTCATGTTTGCCGAATGAAGTGACGAGCTCGTTTTTCTCGACATCCCATATTTCGACGCTGCCGGCGAGGGGCGACTCACCGACTGCTCCGGCCCCGCCGCCGACGGCGAGCCATTTGCCGTCCGCCGAAAACTGCAAGCACAATCCGTATTTTCGCTTCAATTTGATGGTTTTGACGAGCTTACCGGTCTCGAGATCAATGAGCGGAATCTCACCGTCCAAATTGCCGCCGAGCGCCAGGGTCTTTCCGTCCGGAGCGAGAGCCAGTTGGCCGAGCTCATTGTATTTTCCTTCCATGTCAAAGACGCGTTTCGTCCTTTCCTCGTATGCTTCGTTCTTCCAGAAATTCAAGCGGGGATTGGTGGAAGGGAAGCGGAAAACCGCGTTCAGTTCCTTTTTCTCGAGGTCCCATACGCGGATGAACGGGAAAAAGCCGCGCGAAATGAGGAATTTCCGACCCGGCGTGAAGAACACCTGTTGAATGTGCCCATGGCGCGCTTCGCTCGTCAAATCCCAGTAGAGCCTGCCCGAATCGGCCCTCACCAGGAATAGCGAGTTGCTGTTCCCCCCGACCGCCAGCAGTGACTTATCATCCGAAAGGGCGGCTCCCCATGCGCCCCCGCATCGCAGCCTTCCGTCCGTTCCGTTTACCTTGCATTCCCCGGTTGCCAGATCGAAGATTTTCCAATCCCCATTCATCTGGGTTCCCCCCGCCACGACGATAGCCTTTCCATCTCGCGATAGGTGTGAGCAAAACGGGCAAAGCTCGCCGCCCAGGAGTGGTTGTGCTTTAGCCCGAGCTTTCTCGATTTCCACCGTGTGCGGTAGACCCAGGGCGAACAGGAGAAGGAGGCGGAGCATGCCAGGTATCCTTTCGCGAGAAACGAGCACGGCCAACGGCGCGTGTTGGCGCTGCTGGTCATCATTGCGGAGCAACGGAGGTCAGGGGCGCCGCTATTTTTTCTCGGCCGGCAACCGCTTGACGGCTTTACGGAAATCGACCGGCTCGCCGGTGGCGGTGTCGTGAAAGTAAATTTCCGTTTTCCCGTACATCCAGTGCGGCGCGATCATGAAGGACTTTCCATCAGGCAGAAAAGCGACGCCCGCGGAGCGGGTATCCTTTTCCACGTGCTGACTTCCATCCGGGAAGCCGGTCACTCTCGGCATGCGCGGGTCCTTCCTAGTGAAATAGGAGAATTTCTGTTTGCCGGTTGCAATTTCCCAGACGCGAAAGCCGTCGCTGCCGCCGCCGGTGAGGACGGTTTTCTTGTCGGGGCTGATTGCGATTTGGGGGATGGAACCTTCCCTTTGAAAGGTGCCACCCTCATGCTTGCCGAATGCGGCGACCAGCTCGTTTTTCTCGACGTCCCAGATTTCGACGCTGCCGGCAAGGGGCGCCTCGTCCTTCGCGCGGGGCCCGCCGCCGACCGCAAGCCATTTGCCGTCGGCCGAAAATTGCAGGGATGATCCGTATTTCCGCTTCAATTGGATGGTTTTGACAACCTTGCCCGTTGCGAGCTCAATCAAGGGGATTTCGCCGTCCAGGTTCCCGCCGACAGCCATGATCTTCCCATCCGGTGTCAGCGCAAGGCCCCCGATCCCGCTGTACGTCCCTTTGATCTCGTAGAGGTGCTTGGCCGGCTCGAAATACCAGGCTTGGAGCCAAACGTTCAAGCCGGAATTGGTCGAGGTGTACCGGAAAGCGGCGTGAGCCGATTTGTTCTGGACATCCCATATGCGGATCAGTGCATAATGGCCGGTCGTGATGAGGTATTTGCCATCCGGGGTGAAAAGCGTGCCGCCAACGACACCGAGGCGCGCCTTCCCCTCAAAATCCCAGAGCAACTTGCCCGAACTGGCATCGATCACGAACAAGTTGTCGCCGCCTCCGCCGACAGCCACGAGCCCGTTGTCGTCCGAAAGGTGCGCACCCCAAACGCCGCGGCAGCGGACCGGTCCCTTCGTCCCGTCCACTTTGCATTTGCCCGTGGCCAAATCAAAGATTTTCCACTCGCTACCGGCCACGAGGAGCAGCCTGCCATCTCGAGACAAATGAGCGCTATTGGGCCTCAGGTCCCCGTCCACGAGCGGCCCGGTCTTCTTTTCGGCCCCATCTATTTGCGCAGCGCAACCGAGCACCACCGTAAGCGAGAAAAACAGATCCAGCATAGGTAGGCCCCTTTCACAAGTACGGCTTAATTCGGCGAGCCATCGGCGGCTACTGCGGCGGCGGAGAAAGGCTCACCAGCGTGCCGAAAAGTGTCCCAAAGTCGGCCAAACTCATTGGGAACGACGGCTGGGCGCCTGCGCGGTCCCGGCGCGGGGATTTCCGAGCGTGACCATGTTCGGCTGCCCTTGGACCGTACCAAATCCGAGGATCGCGTAAGCGGAACCAGGCGTGATGCCGGGATAGTTGGCAGCCGTGGTGTTTTGAGCTTGAGTAAAGGTCGCGGGCGTTACTGCGGTCCCGATGAGATAATTCTGGATCGCCGTCAGCGTTGAGCCCAAGGTGTTGTTCTGGACCAGCGTGGCGACGCTTGAGGACCGCCCGCCGAAGATTCCGGCCACGGCCCGCCCGGTTGCGTACAAGTTCGCAGCGGACGCGACCGTTTGCGTGTAAATGCCAACGGTGGCGTTTTGCTGGTTCGGGAGCCCACGCACGCTCGTACGGTATTGCACGTAGGCCATTTCGTAAACGGTGTACCAAAGCGAACCGTCCGTGGTGCAGCCGTAAATCTGGAAATCATTGTAGGTGGGCGCGTCAATGTTGCCAAACCATTGCTCGGTCCCGCCGTTCGCGGTATGCACCAGGTCGAAGGTAACTCGGTAGCCCGTCGGCGGTTGGAGGGGGTTGCCTTGCGGCTCGATCATGCTGTTCAGCCAGGCGAATCCGTTCCTCTGCAAAGTGGCCATCATCGTCGCCGCCGCGGTGCCGTCGGACCGGTATCCCTGCTGAACTGAGGCCGCGGAGGGCCCGACCGGCGGATAAAGGCCCGCGCCGGCCTGTTGTTGCTGCTGCATCCAATTCGCGCGATCGATCAAGGGCGCATTTGGGTTGACGGCACGCTGATTACGAGCCGGTGCAAACAGCGCCAACGTCGCGGTCGCGGTGTTGGTGCCGTCGGTGATCGTGAAGGATGCGGTGTCTTGGGTCAGATCGGCAGGGGGCGCGTAGGTCCAGGTTCCGTCGCCGTTGGCCACAAGCTGGCCGTATTGCGGCGCTGCGAGCGAAGTAACCTGCCACGACGGATTTGAAAGCTCCGATTGTGCATTGGCCAGCAACTCGCTCGGCGTTATCACGACGGGCTCGCTGCCGGTGATGATCGGCAGATTCACGTTATTGGCGACAATCGGCTGATCGACCACGTCGACGTTAGCGGTGGCTTCGTTGCTGTCCGTGAGGCCGTCGTTGAGCGTGAAGGTAAAGTTGTCCGGGGTCGCGTAATTCGGAGCGGTGTATTGGTAACTTCCGTTGCCCAACGGTACGAGTTGCCCATTCACCGGACCACTGACGATATTCGGCGTTAGCGTCTGGACGCTGAAACTGTTTCCGTAGGTTCCGAGGTCAGAAATCGTGATCGATTGGCCGACGAGAGCACAATAGGTGCCTGTGTCGGTGGCGGTAGGCGCCGTGTTCGTGACATTAAGACCAAACGTCGCCGTACCGGCGCTGGTGACATCGCCATCCGTTGCTTCGAACGTGAAGGAATCTTGGCCGGCATAGCCGGGGTTCGAGATATAATCGAAGTCGCTGCCCCCGAGGGGACACAGCTGGCCGTTGGCTGGCTGATCGACAATGGTGTATTGGAGATTGTCGCCTGCGACTCCCGACGCGTATTGGGACAAGTCGATGGCGTCGGTAAAGTTATTCCGCAGAACGTCCAACGGCTCGGCGTTCGACCAGACCGTCGGGGTTGCGTCCGCGACCGTCCAGGCAAAAGTCTGACTGGCGCAGGCCCCAGCGGCGTCGCTGGCAGTAACCGTCACCGTGTATGGAAGGTCTGAGTCCGCGTCGTCGGCGATGGTGCCCCAAATTTCGCCCGAAGACTGGCAGATGTTGAGGCCCGGCGGCAAACCGACGGCATTGAATGTTAGTGCATGGCCGGCGTTCTCGGCCGCGGCAAGGCTCAAATCAACCTGGTAGCCGGCGTTGTTGTACTGGTCGCCGGGGTTGGCCAAATCCACCGTCAGCGCCGAAACTGTCCAATTGAATGCCTCGGTCGCATTCAGCTCCGCGGACTCGTCAGCCACCGATGCTGTCACCGAATACGGACCGTACTGGTCGGCGTCACTCGCAATCGTGCCCGAGATCACTCCGGTCTGAGAGTTCAAGGACAAACCACCAGGCAGGGGCGTGGCGCTGAAAGTGAAGCCGCCAGCGGTTGCATAAGAGGTCTTTGCGACTATCGTCAAGCTGACCGCGTCATCGTCAAAATTCGATTGATCGCCCGGGTTGCTCAACACTGCCTCAATCGCAACCAGGGTCCAGTTGAAGGTTGTGCTGGCAGTCAAGCTGGCTGCGGAGTCCGTCCCGGTGACCGTCACGGAGTAGCTTTGCAGGGCGTCATTGCTGCCGACAGTCCCGGAGATTATGCCGGTACTGGCGTTGATGCTCAGGCCCGTGGGCAAGCCCGATTCAGAATAGGTAAGCGCGTGGCCCGCATTTTCGGTTGCGGCGACGTGCAGCGAAACCGTGTCGGTGTCGCAATTGGTCTGGTCATTCGATTGCGCGAAGGTCAAGGTCGGTTGGGCGACATTCCAGGTGAAGGTCTGGGTGGCCGTCTGATGTGCAACAGCATCGGTCGCGGTGACGCTTACGCTGAATGGACCGTGCTGGTCGGCGGTGCTGGCCACGGTGCCCACAATAATACCGGAAACGAGGCTCAGACCCGATGGCAAATTGGACGCCGAATAGGTAAGCGCATTGCCGAGCGCATCGGTGGCGCTAAGGGTCAGCCTTACGCTGTCGCCGTCGTAGCTTGATTGGTTGCCGGGATTGGTCAAGCTGACCGGGTTGGCGACGGTGAAGATTACCTTCTGGGTGGAAGTACCGAGCGTCGCGCCGCTTGGATTGCTCAGCGTGACATCGAAGGAATTATCCTGATCGCCGATGGCGCCAAGGATCGGGATATTGATGGTCGCCGAGGTCTGGCCGGACTGAAACGTGAGTTGGCCGCTCTCCGGCGTGTAATCGACGCCATTGACGGCTGACACGTCGCTGGTGGCGTAATTAACGGTGATGGTGCTGTGGGAGGCGCCGCTGAGTACAACCTGGGGCGACGCCGTCGCCGCGCCCGCGTAGACGGTGGGCTGCCAAGTCGTCGCGGAAAATCCAACGGTGGTCGGGGTCACGCGGACCTCCAGCTCCTCAACGAGCGGTCGGTAGCGCCGCTCCGGTCGGGGCCGCGTGCTTCTTGTTACTGGGGGGAGGAATCAAAGACTTAAGCCAGTTCAGGAAGGAGAGGTGAGGCATGGGCAACTCCGTGGAATAGGTCGAAATTCAACGTCTGGAATGATATTACTGATTCGCTCCTTGCTGCGTCAAGAAATAAATTCAGTAGTAGCAAAAAAACGCCTTACGCCCTGTACTCGATTTCCCTTGACGATCCGTGGGCGTTTCCGATCGCGCCCACGATGATGATCGCCCTCCCAATATATAATGTGAATTAATGCCAATCATCCTGCTCGGCACGCTCGACACGAAAGGCGTCGAGTTCCTGTTTGTGCGCGATCGGCTGAAAGCGCAAGGCCTCGACACGCTCGTCGTGGATGCCGGCGTCATCGGGCCGCCGCACTTCACGCCGGACGTGCCGCGCGAGGATATCTTCGCCGCCGCCGACTCATCGCTCGCCGCCGTCGTCAAAGCCAATGATCGCGGCAAAGCAGTCGAGCTCGCGGCTCGGGGTTCGGCCAAACTCGTCGCCGAATTGCATCGCCAGGGCAAGGTCGATGGCATCCTCGGCCTGGGTGGTTCCGCGGGGACCACCATCGCCACCGCTGCCATGCGAGCCTTGCCGTTCGGCGTTCCGAAGCTCATGGTCAGCACCCTGGCGTCCGGGCAGGTCAAGCCGTTCGTCGGCGTGCGCGACATCATGATGATGAATTCCGTGGTCGATATCAGTGGCATCAATCGCATTAGCCGCGTCGTGCTGACGAACGCGGCGAACGCGATGGCGGGCATGGTGCAGTTGCTCCCCTCTCCCCCCGGGAGAGGGGTCGGGGGTGAGGGGGCTTTAATGCGTTCCGCGCTCACCCCCGACCCCTCTCCCGGGGGGAGAGGGGAGAACGTCGTCATCGCCGCCACGATGTTCGGCGTCACCACGCCATGCGTCGAAGCGGCGCGCGAGCGGATCGAAACCGCCGGCTACGAAGTCCTCGTTTTCCACGCCACCGGCGCCGGCGGCATGACCATGGAAGCGTTCATCCATGACGGCCTTATTACGGGTGTTCTCGATATCACCACCACCGAGCTGGCTGACGAATTGGTCGGCGGCATCCTCAGCGCCGGCCGGGATCGCCTCACCGCGGCGGCGCTGCGCGGCATTCCGCAGGTCATCTCCGTCGGCGCCCTCGACATGGTCAATTTTGGGCCGCCTGACAGCGTTCCGGAGAAGTTCAAGGGACGCCGATTCTATCAGCACAATCCGAATGTCACTTTGATGCGCACGACGCCGGAGGAGAATGATCGGCTTGGCAAGGAGATTGCTCAGAAGGGGAGTGCGGCATGCGGGCCGACGGCGATCCTGTTGCCGCTCAAGGGCGTGTCGGCCATCGATTGCGAGGGGCAACCGTTCTGGTGGCCGGAGGCGGATCGGGCGCTCTTTCAAAGCATTCGCAACTGGATTAGCCCGGAAGTGATTCTGTGCGAGCTGGATTTGCACATCAACGACCCGGAGTTTGCCCAGGCCGCGGCGGACATGTTGCTAGGGATGCTGAGAAAGAAGTGAGGAAACTCTTGAATTGCTGATTTGCGTTTAGCGTTCGTATGGCGCCGTGCGAACGCTAAACGCAAGCCAGTGTCTTTCATAATTACCTAATCGGCGGAATGGGCGGCGGCGCCTGAAGCGGCGGCGGCATCGGCGGCGGCGGAATCACGATCGTCGAATCCGTCCCCGGCGTGGCGGCGCTGGCGGCTGTGGCAGCGGCGGCAACTCGATGACCGGCAAACTCGCCGGCTGCGCCGGAACTCCCTTGCCGTTCTCATGCTCCTTGATGAACTCGCCCACCGTTTCCTTCTCCTTCTTGATGTCCGCTTTGACCTTGTTCAGGTCCACTTGCCCATCCACGGTTCCATTGCTGTTTACTCCCACCTTATACCAACCCAGGTACCAGCCCAGACCAACGACGAGCACCACAGCGGCGCCAACCAGCGCCAATAGATTCTTCATAACCCATGCCTCCTGCAGAATATCAGCAGACCGAAATCCATGGCCGCGGTTTACCATGATCCCCAGCGGACGTAAAGGCCAATCGAGCACCGACCACTTCGAAAGCTCTATTGACAAAGCCCGCCCGTTTTCGCGATGCTGGTATGAGTAATTGTGCGCGCACGGAGGGCACCGCCATCCTCTCTCCGCGCAAGCCTCGGCCCTTGACGCCGTTCGATGTGCGGGCGAAGGGTGCGGCGTTTGAGATTGCGAGCAAGGAGGCTCAAAAAAAGAAAGAATTGGCGAGCGGGTTGGTTTGATGGATGGGCCGGACGTGGTATAATAGATCGTGAGCTGGCCTGGCCGCAGCCGACTCGGCGTCTTTGCCGTGTGCATCTTCGAATAAATGTACTCGCGCTACCATCTTCTTCCCAACGCAACGCGCACGGACGACGCCATACGCCAGCCTGCAGGGCCCCACCGGAGGCCCGCAACCGGAACTATCTCACCTTTTACTTCGTTCTTTGTCAACACAACCAGGCACTATGCCTAATGCCGACGCCAAGCAGGCATCGGCCCAAGGGAGGTATGGAATATGCCCGCTACTGGAAAAGATATTCTGAACGTCATCCGCGAACAGCTCGATCTCGGCGATTTCCGCAAGGTTCACTGGGAAGGCAGCTTCGAGGAGTACCTGGACATCGTTCGCGAACACCCCGACGTGACGCGCACGGCGTATCAGCGGCTTTACGACATGATCCTGTCGCACGGCGTCGAGGAGCACTACGAAAACAAGGAAAAATTCATCCGTTACAAGTTCTTCACCGAATTTGCGACGAAGTACGGCGACGGCATCTATGGGCTGGACCGCATCATCGCCCAGCTGGTCAACGCCTTCAAATCCGCCGCCGCCGAGTACGGCACGGAACGCCGTGTCCTCTTGCTGCACGGCCCGGTCGGCTCGTCCAAGAGCACCATCGCCCGCCTGCTCAAGCGCGGCCTGGAAGAATATTCGCGCACCGACGAAGGCATGCTCTTCTCCTTCTCGTGGACAGGTCCCGATGGAACCTGGCTCAAGGATCCGATGCACGGCGATCCTCTTCAACTTATCCCGCCCACCATGCGCGACGCCGTCCTCGAACGCCTTCGCACGGGCCACTCCAAGCTGCGCTATCCCGTCCAGATCAAGGGCGATCTGTCGCCGTATAGCCGATTCATGTTCAACGAACGGCTGCTTAAATACCACGGCGACATCACCGCCATGCTCGCCAACGAAGTCAAGATCTACCGCCTGACGCTCTCCGAGCAGGACCGCATCGGCATCGGCACGTTCCAGCCCAAGGACGAAAAGAACCAGGATTCCACCGAGCTCACCGGCGACATCAACTACCGCAAGATCGCCGAGTTCGGTTCCGATTCCGACCCGCGAGCCTTCTCGTTCGACGGCGAACTCAACATCGCCAACCGCGGCCTGGTCGAATTCATCGAAGTCCTCAAGCTCGACGTGGCATTCCTCTACGATCTCTTAGGCGCCTCGCAGGAGCACAAGATCAAGCCGAAGAAGTTCGCCCAGACCGATATCGACGAGGTGATTCTCGGCCACACCAATGAGCCGGAATATCGCCGCTTGCAGAACAATGAGTTCATGGAAGCGTTGCGCGACCGCACCGTGAAGATCGATGTGCCGTACGTCACGCGCTTGAGCGACGAGATCAGGATTTACGAGAAATCGTTCAACCACGAGAAGGTGCGCGGCAAGCACATCGCCCCGCACACGATCGAGGTCGCCGCCATGTGGGCCGTGCTGACGCGCCTGGAGCAGCCGAAGCATGCCAACTTGACGCTGCTCCAAAAAATGAAACTCTACAATGGCAAGACGCTGCCTGGTTTTACCGAAGATAATATCATCGAGCTGAAGCGCGAGGCGGTCAACGAAGGCATGCACGGCATCAGCCCGCGCTACATCCAGGACAAGATTTCCAACGCCCTCGTCGCCCACCCTGAAGAGGACAACATCAACCCGTTCATGGTGATGCACGAACTGGAAACCGGCTTGCGGCACCATTCGCTCATCACCAACCAGGACCAGCTGCAGCATTTCAAGGAGCTGCTGCAAGTCGTCCGTCAGGAATACGAGGACATCGTGAAAAACGAGGTCCAGCGCGCCATCGCCGCCGACGAAGACGCCCTGCAACGGCTGTGCGCGAACTATATCGACAACGTGAAAGCGTATACGCAGCGCGAAAAAGTCCGCAACCGCTTCACCGGCGGCTACGACGAACCCGACGAACGCCTGATGCGCTCGATCGAGGAAAAGATCGACATCCCGGAGAGCCGCAAGGACGACTTCCGCCGCGAGATTATGAACTACATCGGCGCGTTGGCCATCGACGGCAAGCGCTTCGATTACAAGACCAACGAACGCCTGATGAAGGCGCTGGAATTGAAGCTGTTCGAGGACCAGAAGGACTCGATCAAGCTGACGAGCCTGGTGTCGAACGTCGTGGACAAGGCGACGCAGGAAAAGATCGACGTGGTGAAGTCGCGCTTGATCAAGTATTACGGCTACAACGAATCGAGCGCGACAGACGTGCTCAACTTTGTGGCGAGTATTTTTGCGCGTGGGCAGACGAAGAAGTAACCGCCAAGCCCCGGGATGAGCGCAGCGATTCCTGGGGATGGAGCAAGGAATGCTCACTTTCAATCAGCTTGCGGTCTTGGCATGCGTCCTCGCATCGCTCGTCGCCTTCTTGGCGCGAAGGCGTCATGCGATGCTGTGGTGGGCGAGTCTTGGTATATTGGTGGCCGGGGTGGGGATCGTACTCTACCTGCCGAGGAGCATAGCATCCCATTCGCCTCCCGGGTGGAGCCCGTTGTCAGATGGCTTCGCAGTTGACGCCGAGTTCCAGGTATTGGGAGATATCCTGGAGGTTGCGATCTTGGGTTTGACTTTCACCATCATTCTTTTGGTGATTGAGAAGATGGTTGAATGGAGGAGGGCCGCGGGCAAAGAGGAAATGAAATGACGCTGCTCATGGAGTTCGGCTACAACCATCCGAGCCAGAAGGCGGCGATAGCGGGCGAGGTCGATGTTCTCGGCGTTGTAACATTTGTTGTGCTTGCCGAACCTGATTCGCCGATCCGAGGGACGGAGTTGTTTAATCGAATGATGAACGCCTTCGGTGACGACGCCAAGGCGATTCACGGCGTTTGGCGGAAAGGAAGCCTTCCGAGCATCAATATCGACAAGGTAAACGAGTTGACGGGCAAGGGAATTTCGATCGAAGACGCGGTATTGCACGCCTGGACCGTGACGCGGGCCCAAAAATTAGGATTTGCAATGGTCAGCGTTATCCATCAAGAAGGCTCACCGGGCAATTTTCGAAAGATCGACGTTCTTATTGAAAAGTAGGAAAATCATGGCCACGCTTGTCGAGTCCCAGCCTCTGAATGAAGAACTTGTTGCTCAATTGCGCCAGCTGGCATCAAAAGGGGCATCGTTGGAACAGATGGTAGACCTTGTTCAGGGAAGCCTGGGTTTCGCGAAGGCGTTTACGGTTCCGGTGCTTCCGTATTTCTGCAAAGCGTTTGGATTGCCCTTGCGTGAAGTGTTGCCGCTGCGTGAATGGATCGTGGACCGCGACGATTGCGAAGTCGAGCAACTGCGGGCGAAGATTCGCGAGTTCATTGGTGGAGAGATACCGCAAAACCAAGAAAAACCGGAATCGAAACAGAATCGTGTTGGGCATAGTGTTCCATGAGTTACAGCGACATCACCCTGGAGATCATCCGCAGCAAATTCGGCATCGCCCTTGCCGAGCGGGCGTTGTTTCCGAATCCTGGGAGAATCGCGCCCACGCCGTGGTTGCAAACCGGGCTCGCCAAAGGAAACGGCATGGCGGTGTTCAGCGAAAAGGCCCGCAACGAGATGATCGTGACGCCCGTATTGCTGACCTGTCGGGAATTGGCTCATGACGTTTTCTATATTTTCTCCGGTGTGCGATTCGATGTTGATCCGGAACGTGGGCTGAAGGGCGAGTGCGATTTTATCCTCGGCCGGACACCGCCAACGCCCGTAATCACCGCGCCGCTCGTTGTGCTCGTTGAAGCCAAGAGGCAGAATCTAGAAGAAGGCTGGGGCCAATGTGCCGGGCAGATGCTGGCGGCTCGAATGTTCAACGAGCGTGAAGGCCAAACCGTGAAATCAATCTATGGATGCGTGACCACCGGCGACGCCTGGCACTTCATGGAACTTACGGGAAACACGATCGTAGTGGATTCCCGGCGGTTTTTTCTTTCCGAGGTGGACATTATTCTCTGGATCATCACGACGATTTGCAATCCGCCGTTGGCTTGATGGTGAAATCATGGGACAGAAAATCGAACGCGATCATCAGCGCTTTCGCAAGATCGTGCGTGGCAAGGTCAAATCCAACCTTGGCAAGTACATCTCGCGCGGCGAGATGATCGGGAAAAAAGGACGCGATTTCGTGTCGATCCCGATACCGTCCATCGAGCTGCCGCAATTCCGCTATGGCCAAAAAGGCTCCGGCGGCGTCGGGCAAGGCGAGGGCGAATCGGGCCAACCGCTCACCGCCCCGCAAGAAGAAGGCGAAGGCGGGGCCGGCGATCAGCCCGGCGGGCATATTCTCGAAGTCGATCTCACCCTCGAAGAGTTGGCCGAAATCCTCGGCGAAGAACTTGCGTTGCCTCGCATTGAGCCGAAGGGCAAGAAGAACATCGTCACGACCAAGGACAAGTACACCGGCATCCGCCAGACCGGCCCCGAGTCGCTGCGCCATTTCAAGCGCACCTTCAAGCGGGCCATGAAACGCCAAATCGCGTCCGGAACCTACAATCCGGCCGATCCGATGGTGATCCCGGTGCGCGAGGACAAACAATATCGCAGCTGGAAGGAAGTCCCCAAGCCGGACGCCGTCGCCTGCATCATGTACATGATGGACGTCTCCGGCTCCATGACCGACGAGCAAAAAGAGATCGTCCGCATCGAGGCGTTCTGGATCGACACCTGGATCAAGAAGCATTACAAGGGCGTCGAGAACGTCTACATCATCCACGACGCCGACGCCAAGGAGGTGGACGAGCACACCTTCTATCACACACGCGAATCGGGCGGCACCAAGATCAGCACCGCCTACGAGCTCGCCAACAAGATCATCGACAAGCGCTATTCGCCGGACGAATTCAACATCTACGCCTTCCACTTCTCCGACGGCGACAACTGGGGCGACGACAGCCCGCACTGCGTCAAGTTCCTGCAGGAAACGCTGCTGCCGAAGCTGAACCTGTTCGGCTACGGCCAGGTCGAGAGCCCATATGGGAGCGGCGAGTTTTACGAGTACATCACGGAACTGCTGGAGAAGAAGGACAACGTGGTGGCAAGCCGCATTCCAGACCGCGAGGCGATTTTAGGGAGCATCAAGGAGTTCCTCAGCACGGGCAAGTAATCGCACATGAAAACAACCACGAAATGGCAAGAACTGTCAACGAGTTCCCACTATCAAACCGCGGTCGCCGTCGAGGCGGCGCTCGAGCGCGGGGACATTGCCGATGCGAAGCTCGGAATTCAGGAGTTAATCGACGCCATGTCACGCTCCGAGAGGCGGGCGGTGCGCAGCCAACTGATCCGTTTGATGATGCACATCATCAAATGGAAAACCCAGCCAGAACGCCGATCGCGCAGTTGGCGGGCCTCGATTAATAGCGCTCGGCGAGAGATTGAGGAGATTCAAGAAGAAACACCAAGCTTGACCCGCGCGGTCATCAAAGAGATGTGGGACAAATGTTTCGAGGCCGCCAAGGATGACGCGGAAGGTGAAATGGACAAGAAGCCATTCGTTGAGAAGCTGACTTGGGCCCAAGTTTTCGAACACGAATACGACCTTACCGGCAAGAATGGAAAGTAATGACGTTTCCCTACGACACCCGCCTGCCGCCCGATCTCGCCGCTCTCAAGCTCGAGATCGAGGCGCATGCGCGCCAGTTCGGGCTCGATTTCTATGAGACGATCTTCGAAGTCGTCGAAGCTGACGATCTCAACGAAATCGCGTCCTACGGCGGATTCCCTACCCGTTATCCGCACTGGTCCTTCGGCATGCAGTACGAGGAGCTCAAGAAAGGCTACGAGTACGGCCTGTCGAAAATCTACGAAATGGTCATCAATAACGATCCGTGCTACGCGTACCTCATGCGTTGCAACCACACCGTCGATCAAAAGCTCGTGATGGCCCACGTCTACGGCCATTGCGATTTCTTCAAGAACAACGCCTACTTCACGCACACCAGCCGCAAGATGATGGACGATATGGCCAACCACGGCGTGCGCATCCGGCACTATGCCGAGAAGCACGGCGAGGACGCGGTCGAGGCGTTCGTGGACCGCTGCATGTCGATCGACGATCTCATCGACATGCACTCCACCGCGATCAAGCGGCACGATGAATCGACGCGGTTCGACTTCAAGGAAGCTGCCCCCGATGAAGGCGACAAGCTGACGCGCTTCCAGAGCAAGGACTACATGTCCGATTACATCAATCCGCCCGAAGCGCTCAAGGCCGAGGAGGAGGAAAACAAGAAGAAGCAGCAAGCGATCGAACGCTCCTTCCCGGAGCGGCCCGAGCGCGACGTGCTCTTGTTCCTGATCGAATACGCGCCGCTGAAACCTTGGCAGCGCGACGTTCTGTCGATCATCCGCGACGAGGCGTACTACTTCGCGCCGCAGGGGCAGACGAAGATCATCAACGAAGGATGGGCCTCGTTTTGGCATTCCACGATTATGACCGAACGGGCCCTGGAGCCGTGGGAGTGTATCGATTACGCCGATCATCATTCGGGCACGATGGCGATGTCGCGCGGGCGGGTCAATCCGTACAAGCTTGGCATCGAACTGTTGCGCGACATTGAGCGGCGCTGGAATACAGGGCAATTCGGGAAGGAATGGGAGGAATGTGACGATCTTGACAAGAAACGGGCCTGGGATATGAAATTGGGCCTTGGACGCAAAAAAATCTTCGAGGTCCGCAAGATTCATAACGATGTTACCTTTATCGACACGTTCCTGACGCCCGAGTTCTGCATCGAGCACAAGCTGTTCTCGTTTGCCCACAACGAGCAGCAGAATAACTACGTGATCGAATCGCGCGAGTTTCAGAAGGTCAAGCAGCGGCTCTTGTTCAGCTTGACCAATCATGGCAGGCCGTTTATTTACGTAATCGATGCAAACTACAGAAACCGCGGC
The DNA here is from genome assembly GCA_963767835.1 of uncultured Planctomycetota bacterium. Taxonomy (GTDB): domain Bacteria; phylum Planctomycetota; class Planctomycetia; order Gemmatales; family Gemmataceae; genus SIAQ01. Next base: position 40,149 of record CAVYFY010000027.1, on the reverse strand, counting down.
GAATTGCTGCTCCGGCACGAGTATAATGGTATAGAGTTGCGCATGGACCGCGCGGTGGATACGCTGGGCAACGTCCAGGCGATCTGGAGCCGGCCGGTCCATTTGCAAACCATTGTGGACAACAAACCTGTGTTAGTCAGTCACGACGGAACCAACGCGACACAGAAGAACTTAGGAGAGGCCGATGACGCTCGAAAAAACGCTTCGCCACCAACTAAATAACCCGGAACCTGGCGGGTTCCATGTTTCGCTTGCCGGCTGGGACATCACGCTTGTTGCCGATCGGCAAGATAGCTTGAGTTGCTCACTCAAGGAGTTGACGCTTGTACGCAACGCGCCGATCCAGGAGGAACTGCACGCCTGGGCCACGCGCCTGGCTGACCGCGTCACCGGCCTGATGGAGCCGCTCAAAATCGTCGAGATCGATCAGCCGCTCGGCAAGGCGCTCCTGCGCAGCGAGGCGCCCGCGACCAACGACGGCAGGGCGTTCTACTACGAATTGCTCCTGGAGCGCATGACTCGTGCGTCGGCGACCCTGCACCGCTATGCCGGTGATCTCAATGGCGTCGAGAAGCGCGAAGCGGTGCCGTTCGTCTTGACGCATGATGCAGTTGTCAAGCTGGCGAGCGACATTGTCGGGAAGAACTAAACCACTCGATTCGCCACAAAAAAACGCAAACCACGCAAACGGGCAGGGCTACGACTTCAGTCCCTTTCGCGTGGTTTGCTTTTTTTTGTGGCTAGTGTTCGTTGGCGGCCTGGGGATGCTGCGTGGACCACAGGGTATAACCTGATTCTCCGGAGGCGCATGAGCATTTGGGAGGGCGCGAGGCTCCTGCCGGGCCGCGAACTCCGGAAAAACATGGCGAATATTCCATTTCCGGGCGGCAACGGCTCGGCAGGAGCCTCGCCCTCCCGCCGCAGAAAACTTGGTTACACGTGAACCGCGTGGCCGCTCGCATCCGTGTTGACTTGATCCAACGCTCCGCTTAATCTGGCTGGCCGTGGTGCGGACACCTGGTTGCAAGGATGCGTCATGGATGCCGACAATTCACCGCGCTGCCGATGGGCGGCGCTCCTGCTGATCGCCGCCGCGACGTTGTTGCGCTTGCTCTATCTTGCCTGGGACTGCCCGCTCGATTTGGCGCCCGATGAAGCGCAATACTGGGACTGGTCGCGGCAACTTGATTGGAGCTACCTGAGCAAAGGCCCGTTGATCGCCTGGCTGATCCGTGCCAGCTGCGCCTGCTTCGGTGAGACGATGCTGGCGGTGCGTCTGCCGGCCGTCTTGTGCGGCAGCTTGCTCCTGGCGGGCCTTTACACATTGACGGTTCAAGTTTACCGCTGCGATCGGCTCGCACTGGCAGTGACGGCGTTGGCGCTGACGTTGCCGATCGTTGCCGCCGGCGCGGCATTGATGACGACGGATGCGCCGTTCATGTGCGCATGGATGTGGGCCCTGGTGTTCGCTTGCCGGTCGTTGGTTCGGCCGACATGGTGGGCTTGGCCGAGCGCGGGGATGTGCGTGCTTGTGGGCGTCCTGGCGAAGCACACGATGGTGCTGTTCGTGCCGTGCCTGGCCTTGTTCCTGCTGACGGCGCCGACATGGCGCTTCCAGTTGGGCCGGCCCGGGTTCTGGATCATGACGGGCGTTGGGTCGCTAGGCGGTGTGCCGATTCTCGCGTGGAATGCCGCCAATGACTGGGTGACGCTGAAGCACACCGGCATGCACGCTGGCGTCGAGGCCGAGGTATCGTTGCACTGGCTTGGCCCGCTCGCTTTTGTCGGGACGCAATTCGCGGTTTTGCTCGGCGTCTGGTTCGTCGTTTGGGCGCAGGCGGTCTGGGAGCATCGGCCGACGCGCGAGTCTCACCTGGAATTACGGTTCCTGTGGTGGATGTCGGCGCCGATCGTAACCTTCTTCGGGCTGTTTTCGCTCTTGAATGGCGGCGGGGAAGCGAACTGGCCGCTCGCCGGTTATCTTGCCGGGATGGTCCTCGCGGCGGGTTGGATGCGCGATCAATGGCGGCTTGGCGCGATTTGGCAGCGCCACGTGGCGACCCTGAGCGTGGCGGGCGGCGCGGCAGCCGGGTTGCTGTTGATCTTCGCGATCCATGCCCCGATCCAGGTTCAGCCGGTGCTCCTGCGTATTGCGGGGACGGCCGGTCACGCGGATGCGGCGCCAATGGGCCGCGTCGATCCAACCGCCCGGCTGCGCGGCTGGCGCCACCTGGCCGCCGAGGTCGATCGCGCTCGCGCCGGCCTCGAAGCGCGCGGCATCACGCCGGTGCTGGCGGCGGAGCGCTGGACGCAGGCGGGCGAGATGAGCTTCTATTGCGCCGGGCAGCCCCGATTTCATTGCCTGGGGCTTTTCCTGGAAGACCACGCCACGCAATACGATTTGTGGCGCCCCAACCCGGTCGCCAATCCGGATGCCTTTCGTGGGCGAACGTTTCTCATCGTCGGCGTGGGCCTGGAGCGGCTGAACTTTGCGTTCGACAACCTCGAGCCGGCACGTACCGTCGAATATCGCGAGAACGGCGCGTTGATCGCCGTCTGGACGATCGCGGTCGGGAATGGCTATCGCGGCAGGCTGCAATAAGCGATTTGGGATGGTTAAGTCGAGTTTTCCGCCGCAATGGCCGAAGGTATGATTATGGGCCCGCACGCCCGAAATGGACCTGGATAGCTGGGTAAAAACCAAGGAATGGGCAAGGAATTCGCCCTCGTCTTCAGCAAGGACAGCCATGTTCGATACCCTGGCAACCATCGAATCCGCAGGGCCCGCCAAGAAGTCGGCTCTCACCCGACCGCAGTCGCGGCTTCGGCTGATCGCCAAAGGCGTTTTCCTGGCCGCCTTGACCATGTTCGTTGCTGAGGTCTTGCGCATTTTCGTCGGCGTCAACTTTCACGCGGTTGTGCCAGGGCAATGTTACCGCTCCGGCCAGCCCACGGCGGATTTCCTGGAAACGGTCAGCCGTACGCACGGCATCCGCGCCATCATCAATCTGCGCGACGAGAATGAGGATGAGCCGTGGTATCAGGAGGAGAAAGAAGCCGCCGAGCGCCTGGGGATCAAGCTGATCAATGCGGGCTTGAGCAGTTCGGAAGAGCCGCCCGCCGCCGACTTCGCCAAGTTCGTGCGGGCGATGGAAGCGTGCCCGGAGCCCATGCTCATTCATTGCGCGAATGGCAATGACCGCACCGGCCTGGCCTCGGCGCTTTATCTGTTGATGCGCACCGACACGCCGCTGCTCGAAGCGCGCCGCCAGCTCAGCCTGCGTTATGGCCATTTTCGCTGGGGCAAGGCGGGATGCCTACAGCGCATGCTCGACAGCTACGAAGCCTGGCTGGCCAGCAACCACTTCGAGCACACGGCGGGGCATTTGCACCAGTGGGCCTGCAACGTGTATGTGCCCGAGCAAGAGCCTCACCACGTCGCCAAGTTTTGATTATCTCGCGTCCGCTTCAATCACGGGCCGCAATTCGCCGGCCAGAAACACCGAACCCGCGATGCAAATCTGATCATTCGGCTTGGCTTCCGCGCGGGCTTGCCGCCACGCTGCTGCGGAGTCTGGGCAAAGAACGCAATCGCCGCGCCGCTCGATCGGAATCCATTGCGCGAGTTGCTCCGGGGTTGCGCAGCGCTGGCTGTTGCGAAAGCTGGTGAGGAAAATGCGCGTGAAACAAGGCGCGAGCACGCTCAGCATGCCGGCGAGGTCCTTGTCCTGATTACCGGCGAAGATCAAAATGCGTTGGCCGTCGGCGGGTAGCGGAAACGATCGCTCCAGCGCTTCCCGAAGCGCCAAGGCCGAGGCGACATTGTGAGCGCAATCGAGCAGCACCAACGGTCGGCGTGCCATGATCTCCAGCCGCGCCGACCAATGGACGCGGGCCAGCCCATCCGCAACCGCCGAAGCGCGGATCGGCATGCCCTGGGCGATCAGTTCCTCGGCCGCTGCGACGGCGACGGCTGCATTGCATGCCTGATGTGCGCCGATCAAGCCCAGGCTGAGCGCCGGCCAAATTCGCCGCGCTGTGCTCACTTGCACACTCGGCCAACGTTGTCCATCCCCTTCGATCAACGCCGGTTCATGCCTGAAATGGAACTCGGCGTCAATCTGCGTCAGCGCCGAACCGCGCTCGCGGCAAACGCGTTCGATTACGCCGCGCGCTTCGGGATCCCGCACGCCGCTAATCGTCGGCCGGTCCGGCTTGATGATGCCCGCTTTCTCAAACGCAATCTTGCCCAGCGTGTCACCCAGAATTTGCGTGTGGTCGAAGCTGATGCTGGTGATGATCGACAGCATCGGCTCGCAAACGTTGGTCGAATCGAAGCGCCCCCCTAGGCCGACCTCAAGGATGGCCAGATCCACGCGCCGGCGCACGAAGTGGAGGAAGCCCAACGCGGTGCCGATCTCGAAGAAGGTTAGCTCGCGCTCCAGGGCGGGCGTGGCGGCGGCCCGGATGTCTTCCATCAGCGCCGCCAGCTCAGGAGGACCGATCGGCTGACGATCAACTTGAATGCGTTCTTCGACGCTGACGAGGTGCGGCGAGGTGAACAGACCGACGCGGTAGCCGGCCTCATTGAGGATCGACGCGAGGAAAGCCGAGGTTGAGCCTTTGCCTTTGCTGCCGGCTACATGGACGATGCGCAGCCGGCGGTGCGGATTGCCGAGCCGACCCAGGAGCCGACGCATGCGGTCCAGCTTGAAATCGCCGAACTGGGGAGTTTTCTGTTCGTAATTGACGCGGCCAAACCAAAATCGAATCGCCTCCGCGTAGATCATTCGCCTTACTCACGTGAAACCGATGTCGTTAAGCCGGCAAGCTTGCTCGCCTTGCCCGACGGCGAGCAAGCTCGCCGGTTTTACTTTCTACTTATTGTAGCGAGCAGTTCCTGAATCTTTTGCTGCCACTGGAGCGGTTCGCACAAGAGGTCCTTGGCGATGAAGAAATCGGCTCCAGCGGCGCGCAACTCGGCCAACCTTTCCACCTCGTGATCGGGCGTGAACATGACGACCGGGACACGGGCCAGCGCCGGCCAATCACGCAGCCGACGGCACAATTCCACGCCGCTGATGCCCGGCAGGTGTACATCCAGTAAAAGAAGGTCGGCGCCGCGCTCTTGCAAGTCGGGCCACGCTTCCTCCGCCGTCGTGAACCAGGTGACCGCCAAGCCGTCGCGCTGGGCGAGCTTCTGAATAATCATACCGACATCGGGCTGATCCTCGACAAGAACGATGCGCGCTGTGCTCTTCATTCTTGCGCCGCTCGGAACGGATTGCCTGAGCGTCTCGCGTGGCCGGGCCGAGGACGGCGCTTCGTCCGAGGTCGGCGCCGCTGCCTGGGCCTTGCCTAAACCGAGAGGGCAAGGCAACGTAAAGAAGAAGGTCGCCCCGTGGCCTAGCTGCGATTCGACCCAGATACGGCCGCCGTGTCCCTCGACGATTTTCTTGCAGATCGCCAGGCCGGCACCGGTTCCCTCGTATTCCTCGGCCTGATGCAGGCGGCGGAAGATGCCGAAGATTTGCTGATGAAACGCCGGGTCGATGCCGATGCCGTTGTCACGCACAAAGATGGTCACGCGGGCTGGATCGTCCGCGCACGGCTCTGCCCCGATGGTGATCGTCGGCGCGGCATGCTGGTTATACTTCAGCCCGTTGGCAACGAGATTGGCCAGGAGCTGCGTGATGCGCACCGGATCGCCGGTCACGTCGGGGAGCGAGCCGTCGGTCAAGACGCTGGCTTCGCGGCGCTGGATCAGGCTTACGAGGTCTTGCCGAACCGTGGCGACGATTTGGGCCAGGTTGAACGCTTTGGGAGCGTGCGTGATGCGACCCGCCCGGCTCAGGTTCAGCAATTCGTCGATGAGCACTCCCAGGCGACGGCTGGCGCGAACCAGGTGATTGACGTACTGGAAGCCGTCCGCCCCGAGCCGGCCGGCATGTTCCTCGGCGAGCAAATGGCTGTAGGCCTGCAGCGTCTGCAATGGCTCCTTCAAATCGTGCGACACCACATGCGTAAAAGCCTCCAGCTCGCCGTTGATGGTCCGCAGCCGTTGATTGGTGCGCTCGAGCTCGGCCCCGCGGGCGCGCAACTCATTGGCAAGCCGGTTCTTCTCCGTCATGTCCAAGGCGGCGCTGCGGCAGCGGACGAACCGGCCGTATTCATCGTGGACTGGAACCGTGTGCAGCCAAATGTCGATTGCCGTGCCGTCCTTCTTGCGCCATTTCGTTTCGCGCTCCCCTTCACCAATCGTCGCATGGTTTTTCGGAGCCGTAGGGCAGACCAGCGTGGAGTAATCGTGGTTCTGCAACTCGTGCCGTTGGTAGCCGAGCGTTTCGAGCAACGTGTCGTTAAAGGTAACGAGCTTGCCATCGATGGTGACGCTGAAGTACATGACCGGCGCGTTCTGGTATAGCTCCCGGTAGCTGAGCTTCAAGCGAGCCAAATCCTGGCCCACGGTGCGCAAGCGTTTCTTGACTTTCGTCAGACCCTTACGCAGCAGGTGCAGCTCTTGTTCACGGCTGAGCACCGCCGCCGTCAGATCGACGAATCGGCACACAAACCGGCGCACCACGCCGGCGCGATCGCGCTTGGCCCACATTTCAACGCGCACATACACGAATGATGCCGCATCCAGCAGCGGCAACAGCTTGGTGTCCGAACGCAGCGCCCTCTTGGCGAGCTTCGACGGCAGGCCCGATTGGTCGGAAACGAGAAATCGGCATAGGACCAGTTGCACCTGCCGAGTCGTCCCCGCCTTGGCAAATGCCTGATCCAGCGCCGGCACGTCTTCGGGATGCAAGAGATGATAGACCGGTTTGCCGACAAAGTTGGCGGCCGTCCCGCGCAGCAACTGCGCGAGCGGTTTGGTCATCGACTGCCAGCGCAGCGCCGCCGACGCCCGCGCCAGGTACCGTTGCCGATCGAGCGGATGCCGGCGCCGTTTTCGCCGCATCCGTTGGCGAGGCTGAGCGCGTCCAGGTGTTGGCCGCTTGGGAACATCATCAAGGGCGGCCAGGGATTTGGCCGGCGCCGTCTGCGTGAGATGCGGAGGCAACGGATTCACATGGTGTCGGTGCAGCAGCGACATCCGGACGCCGGCCAGCGCCGCCGCTAATCCGCCCAACACCAGCGCCGGCCAGAGATCGTGCAGATGGTCCCATGCCGTCGCGCCGAGCGCGATCGAGCCGAGCCACCAGGCCAGCCAGGCGAAGACCGCCACGGCCACGCCGATCGCGCCGCACAGCAGAACGTGTTTGCAGGTCGTGCCCATGAATCATTGACGCGCATGAAAAAAAACGAGGGAGCAGCCGTCTGCTCCCTGTTCCTTGATAAGTATACCTCACTTGTCGTGTGATTCGCTATTTTTTTTTGTGCCTGCCGCACTTGGTGCGCCGCCACGGGGAGCGATGGTTGTACGCCTTGCGCAGCCTTTTCGACGCCGTCCGCAGATGTTTCTTCCGCATCATGGTTGCATTCCTTTTGAGATCGAGCCCATTCGCCATCCTTGATATATATACTCTCCTGAAAAAGGAGAAGCGATGAAAGGCGGCTTGATTCTGGTCACCGGCTCGAGCGGACGCATCGGCAAGTCGGTCGTCCAGGAATTGCAATCACGCGGTCACACTGTTCGCGGCTTCGATCGGTCGCCCACGCCGAACTTGAGCGATATGGTCGTTGGCAGCTTGACCAGCGAGGCCGACGTTGCTCGAGCGATGGCCGGCGTCCACACCGTCATCCATCTCGCGGCCACGCCGGACGACGCCGACTTTCTCGCGGAGATTGTGCCGAACAATATCGTCGGCGTGTATCACATTTTCGAGACGGCGCAAAAAGCAAGAGTGAAGCGGCTGATCACGGCGTCGAGCGGGCAGGTGGTGTGGTATCAGCGGATGACGGGCCCGTTGCCGATCGGGATCGATGTGCAGCCGACGCCGCGTTACTGGTACGCCGCGGCGAAGATGTTTCTGGAAGCCGCCGGCCGATCCTTCGCGGAGAAGTTCGGCATGGAGGTGATCGCGGTTCGGCTCGGCTGGTGCCCACGCACGCCGGAGCAAGTGGAAGAAATCCGCGCCGAGCAATGGGCGCAAGACGTGTACCTGAGTCCGGGAGATGCCGGCCGCTTCTTCGCTTGCGCCGCCGAGGCTAAGCTGGCACAAAAGTTCGCGGTGGTGTATGCGACCAGCAGGCCGAAGCGCGTGATGTACGATCTGGAAACGACGAAGCGGCTGCTGGGTTATGAACCGCGCGAGGCGTGGCCGCAGGGGATCGAGGTGGTGCCCCCATAGGGGTGACACTGATTCAGGATGCCGCAAACGGTTTTCGAGGGCTCGCTTTGGATTTGGCGCCGAGGGCCTGAAACGCGGCGTTCGACTCCAGCAACTCGCTGACGAGATCATCGTCGTCGTCGGTCGGATCGAGCGGTTGCATCGCGATCAGGCGATGATCGGGCATCTCGATTACGAGCGTCTGGCCCGAGTTCAGCGCATTCATTCATTGTCCCCTTCGGGTCCGCTTCCAGCTGGCTCAGCGGGATCGTCTTGATGGCCACGAAACTCCTGCCCTTCCATCATTTCTTCGGAATCAACTCCAAGCACACCAGCCGCTCCTCGCCGCGCACATAGAGCAAGCCGTGGGACACAATCGGGGCGGCCCAGCATGGATATTCCAGGAGCGCCCGCTTCGTCTTCGGATCGATCAACTCGATTTCGGAGACGAGGTCATACTTCTTCGGATTGACCTTGAGCAACCGCAAGACGCCATCCTCGGCCAGGCAGATGAAATGGCCATCGATCATGAGCAGGGAGCAGCGAGTGAGGCCTTGCTCGGTCCACTGAATCTTGCCGGTCTCGAAATCGATGCAGCGCAACTCGGCGTTGGCCGTATTGCGGCCCGATGAGCCATAGAGATAGCCGTCGTGGTAGATGGGCGTCATCCAGTGGCATTGCATGCTTTTCTTGAACTTGGCGATGTCGCGCCAGATCGGTTTGGCGCCGCCGGGCTTGATTTTCAAGAGGGCGCTGCCGGGGCCGTAGGTTTCGGAGATGAACACCTTGTCGCCGACGACGACCGGGTTTGAGGCGTTGACGCTCTGTTCATCCTCGCTGCGCCAGGGGTAGTGGAAGTCGATCTTGCCGTTGGCCGGGTCGAAGGCGAGCAGGCCGCCGCGGGCGAAGACGAAGCAATAGCGGCGATTGTTGATCGTCGCCAGCACGGGGCTGGAGTAGCTGGCGAGTTCATCGCCGATCTTGTAGGCGATCTTGCCGGTGCGCTTGTTGAAGGCGACGACGCCGGTGCCGTTGGGCTTGCCCTCTTCCGGGCTGCCGCCGACTTGAACGATGAGCAGATCGCCTTCGATAACGGGGGTGCTGCCGACGCCGAAGAAGTTCTGGATGACCTTGAATTCCTTGACGGTGTCGCAGCCCCAGACGAATTCGCCGGTGTCGGCGCGGAAACAATGGAGCATGCCTTCGACGCCGTGCGTGTAGACGAAATCGCCGTCCACGAGGGGGCTGCGCGCGGGCCGGTGTTATAGCCGAACTTGTCCCTGTAGACCGAGGGATATTCGACGGCCCAGATTTCTTTGCCGGTCTGGGCGTCCATGCAGGTGAGGCGGACCTGTTTGTTGTCTTTTTGATCGCCGAGGTTGCGTGGTTTGCGATCGAAGTGATAGAGCTTGCCTTTGCTGATGACGGGCATGCCGTAGCCGGGGCCGACCTCTTTTTGCCAGACGATCTTCAGCCCGTCCTTGGGCCAGGGTGCGATAATGCCCTTTTCGGTGGAAACGCTGGTGCCGTTTGGGCCAAGGAACTTCGGCCAATCGCTGCCTTGGGCGGCGGCAAGGGAGGGAAACGCGATCAAGCAAGCCAACGCGGTCGAGAGGATGCGCATTGCAGTGGCCTCGGGGTGGGAATACTAACCCGAAGCGCTAGCGAGGAAGGCCTCGCTAGCGCTTCGGGTTAGTATTGGAGGATGACTTAGCGTTCCTTGGGATCGAAGGCAACCTTGGCGTCGCGCGGCGAGGCGAAGAAATCGGCGGCGATTCGCGCCCGCTGACCGCGAACTTTGACGCCAATGGGCTCCTGGACGTAGAACTGGATCTTGCCGTCCTTCATCTCATGCATCAAGACGCCGTCGGGCGGGCCGCTGGTGGTCCAGCTCACGAGCACGATTTGCTCCTTCGTGAAATCCACCGCGTCCACGAGTCCCTTCGCCGATTCCTTGCCGACCAGCTTCTCGACGGCCTCGGAATCCGCGAGCGTCGTCAGCTTGTTTTGGCCGCCAATCTTGAATCCGATCGTCGGATCCTTGGGGGCGAACTTGAGCGCTCGCACCGTCGCCTTGGCATCTTTGCCCTTGTCGCCTTGAGCGGCGCTTTCGCTGACCGTCGTCCAACCGATGACGGCAGCGCCAAGAATCATCGCCGACCAAATGAAAAATCGCATCGCATCCTCCTCAGTTCGTGGGTTGTCCGCCTTAATTTAGCGCTCCGTGGCATCGAAAACCACCTCGACATCACGGGGCACGGCAAAGAAATCGGCACTGAGCAATGTGCCGCCTGCCGCGCATGGCAACGCCGGGGCCCTCCACGAAAAACTCGATCGTCCCCTTTTTCACCTGATGCCTGAGCACGCCATCCGGCGGACCGGGCGTGGACCAGCTCACGAGCACGATCTTCTCCTTGTTGAAATCAACCTGATCCGCCAGTCCTTTGGCCCCCTCTTTGCCCATGAGTTTTTCGAGGGCCTCCACATCGGCAAACGACATCATCTCGTTTCGGCCGGCAAACGTGTAAATCGTCATCGGAGGCCTCTGCGGCCCAAGCTTCAGCGGTCGAATCTCGATGTCGCCCTTGCGCTGAGCGTTGACTTCACCCGCGCTGCCGACAGCGAAAGCCGCCGCCCCCGCCAACATTGCCCAACAAGTGAAGGTTCGCATGTCGCCTCCCAAAAACGGTTGCCGGGATGATTCCATCATTTTCCCAAGCGGATCATTGCGATTCAATCGCAAAAGCAGTATTTTCAGCCTGTGCCGACATCCATCCACTCCGTTTGGGAGGCTCTCATGCGCCGCGTTTTCGTTATCGCGTTTCTCCTTTTTGGATTCCTCACGGTCCGCAATTTGGGAGCCGCGCAAGACAACGGCATCGTCCCCAAGGGCGCCAAGCTCGAAAAGCTGTTCGACGGCGGCGTCGTCCTCACCGAAGGTTGCGCATCGGCTCCCGACGGCACGATCTATTTCAGCGACATCACCTTCTCGCACGTCGCCAAGGACAAACGCGGCTTCATCGAGGCAGGGCACATCTGGAAATTCGATCCGAAAAGCAAGAAGGCGACGATCTTCCGCTCCCCAAGCGGCATGTCCAACGGCATCAAGTTCGACGCCGAGGGGAACATGATCGTCGCGGAGGGGGCCGACTTTGGCGGGCGGCGCGTCACCAAGACCGACATGAAGACCGGCAAGAGCTACATCCTCGCCGCCAAATTCGAGGGCCGGCCGCTCAATTCGCCCAACGATCTCAGCATCGACGAGAAGGGCCGCATCTACTTCAGCGATCCGCGCTACCTCGGCCATGAGCCGATCGAGCAGCCGGTGCAGGCCGTCTATCGCATCGACACCGACGGCTCGCTGCACCGCATCATCACCGACGCCGGCAAGCCCAACGGCGTCTGCGTCTCGCCCGATCAAAAGACGCTCTACGTCGTCAGCAACGACAATGGCCACTGGGGCATTGGCCGCATGCCGATTGACGCGCCGCGCGCAAGGGCTTGATGGCGCTGCTGGCGTACGATCTCGCCGCCGACGGCTCGGCCAAGTTCCGCAAGGTGCTCGTCGATTACTCCCCCAACGACGGCCCCGACGGCCTGTGCGCCGACAAGGACGGCAATCTCTATGTCGCCGTTCGCGACGAAACCAAGCCGGGCATCTACGTCTATTCACCTACGGGCAAGGAGCTCGCCTACATCAAAACCGAAATCCCGACCAACGTCGGCTTCGGCCGCGGCCCCGAGAGCAGCACGCTCTACATCACCGCAGGCAAAAGCCTGTATCGCATCCGGCTCAGCAAGGACGGCTATCAGCTGCCAGCGAAATGATCATTCGCTTGCGGTCTCGCGCCGAATCCCACGGCTCGGCGGTTTCCGTGCGCGAAACCGCAAGCGAGTGGTCGGCCGGCAAATACTCCGACCAGGAATCGAACGAATCCGCTGAGTCCTTGAGGAATGAGCACATCGACGGCGCCGCGCTGCAAAAGCGGTGCAGTTGTTCGACGCCGACTATGGCCGGCCCGAAGAGTGGCGCGAGTGAGGGGGCGATGCATATTCTCGCCAGCGCTGTACGGACTCGCTAGATAGGTGTTCCAGCGGGCATCCTCACGATCAACCCGGCGTCGATTCCACCGGCGCCGAGAATTCCGTAGTGTCATTCAATGGATCGGTTGCCAGCGCCGTGACAAACTCGGCGCCGTTCGGAGGGACCGGGCCGAAGAAGGTGAACGTCGCGAGACCGACGGCGTTTGTTCGAACAGACTCGAATCCGAGGAGGTAGCGGCCCGACGAGCTGCTGGTGTCATCGGCGAAGAATTCAATCGTATAAGTCGTATTCGGGTTGTTGGCCAACGTGCCAGACACTTCCAGGCCCAGAGGCCGCGACAAGACAGAGGTCAAAACCGGGGCCGCCTGGTTAAGATTGGCCCAGGGGGCCAAATCAATGCCGAGCGCAGTGTTGCCGAAGATCGAATTCGCGTGGATTGCGTTGCCGTTCCCGGAGCTGACGAAGACGCCGTCGGCCCCATTGAACGCGATGATGTTGGCCGGCCCAGGGGAACTGCCGTTCGTCACGGTTAGCGACCGGCCGATGAGGTTGTTGTTGCTATTGGTTAGGAGGACGCCATCGCCGGCATTAGGCAGGGCAAGCAAGCCGGCGAGATCGGTGCCGATGAGACAGCCGACCACGGTGTTGTTGTGGGTGTCGTTCATTTCGATGCCGTTGGTCAGATTGCCGCTGATGACCATGAACAGGCTCGGATCGGTCGAGCCGACGGTGTTCGCATAGGTCCCGGCGCCCAGGTAAACGCCGTCTTTAATGTTTCCAAACGCGTCCAGTCCGGTGAGGTCGGTGCCGACGAAGCTGAAGCTGATCTGGATGTTGTGCGCATCGCCGTCGATGGCAATGCCGTCGCCACCGTTGGCAGAAATGACGTTGTGAGGGATGATGTTGAAGGTTGGCTGGGGACCGCCGATGATGATGCCGTGCGCGTTGCCATCAACCTCAATGCCATTGGCATGGTTGCCCATGGCACCATTGCCGTTGGTATCCAGACCGATGATGTTGCCGGCAATACGAACGCCCTGGGCGGCGCCGGAGACTTCAATTCCGTCGTTGCCGTTCTCCGTGATGACATTGGTACGAATGAGGATGTTGCTGCCGGTGGAGGTGATCAAGATGCCGTCATGGGCGTTGCCCAGATTGGTGTAGGTCTCGAAGGCGGCAAGGCCGCAGAAGGTGTTGTAGGTGGTAAAGGCGCTGGCCGTTCCTTGGACCACGAGGCCGTTCTCGCCGTTGGCGGCGTCAACGTTGCCGAGCGGGATGGGGCCGCCCATCACAGTGTTAGTGGACGAGCCTTCGACGACGACGCCGTTGAGCGCGTTGCCGACCGCGGTATGGTTATCGGCGCCCAGGCCGAAGAAGTTGGCCTGGATCGTTGTGTTGTTCGAGCCGCTGACTTGCAGTCCATTGGCGCCGTTGCCGCTGATGACGTTGTAATAAACGAACGGGTCATCCTGAAGGGTGCATCCGATAAGGGAATTGCCGTTGGCGCCAACGATGGCGACGCCGTCAAGCCGGTTTCCCAGTGCGGAGCTTCCGGAGATAGCGGTGCCGATGAAATTTCCGCTCAAGGTGTTCAGCGTAGCGCCGCCGTTGATGAGAACGCCATTGGCGTTGTTGCCGGAAATCAGATTACCCAGGGGAGGGCGGACGAAGACAGCGTTGGTCGGATCGTTTCCGCCGGTCTCATTGCCGCCGATGAGGTTGTTCTGGCGCCGGCGGTCAAAAGGAGGCCGTTGCCGGCGTTGCCCCGGAAGAGGGTGCCGGTGAAGTCGGTGCCGATGTAGTTCCCGAGCGCCTGATTATGCGATGAGGCGAAGAGATAGATGCCGTTGCCGTGATTGGCGGAGATGACATTGCGATCCTGGGTGGAGACGCCGCCGATGGTGTTGCCGGACGAGGCGTAAAGTTCCAGTCCGTTGCCGGTATTGCCAGCTGCGGTGGCGCCGTCGAAAGCCAGACCGATATAGTTGCCGACGATAAGCATGTTGCCGCCGCCCAGAACCAGAACGCCATTGCCGGTGGCATTAATAAGAGCGAGGGAGCGGAGGCAAGAGCCGGCAGCGGTAGGGTTGAATTGCAGACCGCCAAAGTGATTGTAATCAATCTCGACCGTCGGCGTTCCCGCGAAACCCGTCGCGGTAGTGCCGTCGATGTCCACGTTACCCGTGATGGCCGGCAGAGCTCCACTGGTCAGACGAATGGTGCCGGCCACGTTGAAGTCGATGACGTCGGCCCCGGCATGAGCATTGGCGCTCAGGATTGCCTGGCGCAGGGAGCCAGCGCCATGGTCGGAGAGGTTCACGACGTTAAAGGTGCTGGGAACCGTTCGGTCCTCCAATGACTCGATAGACAGTGAAATTGTCGCTCGTTTCCGCTGTGGGATCCGCCGTATTGCGCATTTGTGGAAAAACGAACCAAGCATTGAAATATCCCCGATGTCACAGGATGAAGGACTGCAGCCCTGAATGGCCCCGATAAATGCTAGGGAGAAACTTGAATGACTAATGATCGACGTGAATCGATTCAGCTTGCCCTGGCTTTCCGTTTTGCGTCGTTTTCGCTGCCGTGCTGATCGTCATAATTGGCGCGGCCGGTGTCTGCGGCGCGCGGCCAGCTCACCTGGCGCTCCATGTATGGTCTTGCCAGAAGCCGCGCCCGCTGCATAGCTTCGCTTCCCGGCCGGGGCAGCTGGTGTAGTGGCACGCACCTTCAAGTTTTTGAACATCTCTTTTGGAATATTTTCAGTTCTGGACGCTCGATGCCGGGAAGGTTTTTTTGCGTCTTCTTCTTTGCCCGTTCGCATCGCTTGTTGGATTGCAGGCCTAAGCAGTTCCGCCAGAGCCTTTGCAGCGTCTTCACCCAACTGATGCTCGATGCTCTCCAGGTGCAGTTGGTGTCGGAGTCAAGGTCGCAACGATGGAAGCGAAAGCATGAGCCGACGGGGGCGCTTGCGTTCTGACTCGGCGTCGGACCAGCCATTCCGCTGCCACGTTTATCGTGCCATTTTTGCCTGGTCCCGTCTCAGTGAAAAGTGCAAGGGGCAAGAACAGACCATCGCTAGAGTGAGTGAGTCCTTGCGAAATTCGGAAAAACTGAACCAAAACTCGATAAAAACCCCATCCTGTTAGCGATTCTTCCACTGAATTACGCATTGATATTGATGATGGGAAGGAGCAACAACCCATTCGCTATCCGCCGATTTCGGCGCCAGCGATCCTCTTTCCAGGTCAAACCTCATTCGCGCAACAAGCGCTGGGGTGTTTCCTTGCGCATTGCTATTCATTTTCTTAAGGAGCCTCATCATGTTTCGCCTCTTCGAATGGTTGCGCTCAGGTTCTCGCCCCAAGACTGTGGCAAAGGCCAGGCCGCGCGGGTTTCGGCCCTGCCTCGAAATGCTCGAGGACCGGCTTACCCCCAGCACGTTCACGGTAACAGACACCAGCGACAACGGCAGCGACGTGCATTCACTGCGCTACGCCGTCAACAATCTCAGTTCCGGGTCCAACACCATCAACTTCCCACTGGCGTCCGGGAGCGTCATCACTCTGACCGGCGGCCAGTTGTCGATTACGAAAAACGTCACCATCAACGGACCTGGCGCCAGCCACCTGTCCGTCAGCGGCGGCGGCAACAGCCGGGTTTTCGACATCAGCGGGTCGGTTAACGTACACATTTCCGGTCTGACGATCACGGACGGCAACGAAGTCGTGACCACCGAAGGCGACGGCGGCGGCGGCATCCTCAACGGAGCCGCCGCCACCTTGACACTCACAAGCGATGTCGTTTCAAATAACGAGGCCCTTGCTGAGGTCACCGGGCTCGACGTTCTGGGCGGCGGCCTTCTCAGTTACGGCAGCGTCACGCTCACCAACACCACCGTTTCCGGCAACGAATCGCTGGGCGGAGCCGAGAGCAATACCTTTACTGGCGGCAGGCAGGGGGCGGCGTCGATAATGAGGACGGCACGCTGGTTATGTCGGGCTGCACCGTTACTGGCAACACCGTTTACAGTGCCGCTCCGGCTAGCGGCGATTTTAGCGGGGCCACCGGCGCCGGCATCATGAGCGAGGCCGGTATTCAGAACGCCAATCCCGCGACGGCCACCATCACCAATTGCACGATAAGCGACAATTTGGCGACGGGCGGGACCGGCGTCGTCGCTGGTGAGGCAGGCGTTTGCAACCAGACCAACAGTCAGACCGATCCTGGACTGGCAACCATCACGGTCAGCAACTGCGCCTTGACCGACAACACGGCTCAGGGCGGGTCCGACGGCCAAAGCGGCGAAGGCGGCGCTTTTGGCGGCGGACTCGGCAACGGTCCAGGCATTGCCACCATCAACAACTGCACTGTGACCGGCAACAAGGCCATCGGCGGTGCAGGCAGCGTTCCGATGGTTGGCGGTTTCTATTACCCGGCCGCGGGCGGCGGCCAGGGCGCCGGCCTTCTCAATGACGAAGGCATTATGACCGTCAACAACTGCCTTGTCAGTGGCAACCAGTCCATCGGTGCCGACACCACCCCGAGCCGCCGCGAAACTTTATCCCAAGATATTTGCCGATACGGGCTTTGACGTCGAGAATTGCGACCTCGACAATCTGGCGCGGAGCATTGCAGGTTCTCCCTTGCGTCTAGTTTACCTGGCCAGCCTCGATGATTGGGCTCGCGTCACCGGTGCGACAGAGAATCGGCAATTCCTATCGCGGGTCCTTGGGCTTGCCAACAAAGTGGATGGCAATGCGTGGCGAAAAGAATTTCGCCAGATTGACATGTGGAATGAAGCGAACAAATTGGAGGACTTGGCACGGAGGCTGAATCTCCGCGACTCCAATTCACCCCAAATCCTGATTGGGTTGGCTGTGCTCTTGCCGAAGGAAAAAGGTGCGTCCCTCCTGCTGAACGCGCTGACGAGTCATCCGCGCGACTTCTGGACCCATATTTATTGCGGAAATTTGCTGACTGATCCCGTGCGAAAAGAAGGTTGCTATCGAACAGCCTTGGCCATCCGTCCCAACTGGCGACTTCGTGCGCGCACTTGAGGCTGCGCGTCGCGGCCACGAACTTGGCGGCAAAACCCCAGGCTGGGAGGTCAGCCGCTCCGCCGCCTTGGTCAGAGAGTGCGAAAATCTGGTTTCCATGGACGAGCTTGTGCCGCTGGTATTGGCGGACAAAGTCTCTCAGGTCACCGCTCCCGAACTTTTGTCGCTGGCATACCTCTGTCAACGATACAAGTCCCATCATACCGCGGCGGCGACTCTCTTCCAGCGCGCATTCGCGGTCGACGCCAAGCTCGAACAGGATTTGGGCAAGCAGCATCGCTACAACGCGGCGTGTTCTGCCGCCCTGGCCGGCCTCGGCAAAGGGAATGACGCCGGCAAGCTGAACGACGAGGAAAAGGAGAAATTCCGCAAACTCGCCTACGGCTGGCTTAGTGCCGACCTCGACGTATTCAGCAAACGCCTTGAAATGGCCGACGGCGGTACGACCTGGCAATTCGAACAACGCCTGCTCCACTGGCACAGGGACGCCGACCTGGCCGGCATCCGCGATGCCGACGCTCTGGCAAAGCTCCCCGCGGAAGAGAGCAAACTTTGGCGGGCCCTATGGGACGATGCTACCGCAGCTTGCTCCAAAGTCATCAGACGGCCAATATTCGCATCTGACGCTCAGGACATGACTTATGCGCACTGGCATAGCAGGCAGTAGTGGCCGATTCACGGAAATGCGCCTAACTGGAAAATTGACGACGAAGGAAAAAAGAGGCGTTCATGAGCACAAAGTCGTTGCCGGCCGCGTCTATGTGATCGATCTGGAGAGCACGCAATTCAACACCTTTTTGAAACTGGAAGATGTCAACGGCAAGTTGCTCTCCCAAAACGACGACGTCAGCGCGGACAATCTTAACTCCCGATTAGTTGTGAGGGCGCCGAAAACTGAGGTGATCCACGTCGTGGCCACGTCGTTTCTGGAAGCCGGCATCGGAACCTACACGCTCACCATCCGCGATTTCAAGGCCGCCAAGAGTTCGGGACCGAATTGGGACGACATTCGCAGCGGCAAAACGCAACCCAAAGACGCGGCCGAATCGATTTTCTTCGCCGGGCAAGCGACCAAAAAACGACACTACGCGATGGCTGCCCGGTTTTATCGAAAGACTTTCGAGCTTGAGCCCGCTCTCGCCGATAACCTCGATCTCGGCCATCGCTACAATGCTGCTTGCTGCGCGGTGGTCGCGGCCGCTGGCAAAGGAGACGACGCGGCTGATCTAACTGCGGAGCAGACCGTGCAAATGCGCAAGAGGCGCTCAGGTGGCTTCAAACCGACCTGGCGATCTGGTCGAAGCGCGTGGCCAACGGCACGGAAGCGGATCGCAAGGCGGCCAGGAAAAAGCTCAGGCTTTGGCAAGGTGACACCGACCTGACCTGGGTTCGTGAAGGCTTGAGCGGCCTGCCCGTCGCCGAGCGCCCCGCCTGGCAACAACTATGGACCGACGTGGCGGCCGTTCTGAAGAAAGTCGATTCGTGGCCGTCGCTGTGTCGTGCGCCATTGTGAGGTGGCCGTCGAATCGCGGCGACCAAAACTCCAAGTGAACTTCGACACGCGGGTTCAGTCGCGGCAAATGACACCGGAGCGACGGGTCGCTATAATCATTTTCATGAGCGACGTCTCTCAGCTGCTGCATGCGATTGAGCAAGGTGATCCGCGCGCGAGTGATCAGCTTTTGCCGCTGGTTTACGATGAACTGCGCCGGCTGGCGGCGCAGAAGCTCGCGGAAGAACCACCCGCGCAAACCCTCCATGCAACGGCCTTGGTTCACGAAGCGTATCTGCGTCTCGTCCAGACCGACGCCGCGGCGAACTGAGACAGCCGCGGCCATTTCTTCGTCGCCGCTGCCGAAGCCATGCGCCGAATCTTGGTGGACAACGCCCGGCGCAAAACGCAGTCTCAAACGAGGCGGCAACCTCCAACGCCACGACCTCCACGACGTACAGCTACCTGTCAGTCAGCGCGACGACGATTTGCTCGCGGTGAATGAGGCCCTGAACAAACTCGCCGCGAAGGATCCCAAAAAGGCGGAGCTGATCAAGCTCCGTTACTTCGCCGGCTTCACGAAAGAAGAGGCCGCGAAGCTGCTCGGCATCTCTGTCGCCACTGCGGGAAATTACTGGGTCTACGCCCGCGCGTGGCTTTGTCGTGAAATCAACGGGAAGGAAGAGCATCGCGCGGATTGACTTCCGCCGTGACGTGATGCATGTGTACGCCGATCGGCCGGCGCACGCTAGTTTCGGCCGGTCGGGCAAATTTCGCCGCGGCCACTTCCGCCTGCGGAATAAGCCTTTGGCCATGCGCGAGGTGCGTAACGAGCTGCGTGATATCACGGCGAAACTCGATGAGGCATTGCGCGTTGCCCCGAAAGGCAGGCATCCCATGAGCTACCCAGTTTTGGAGATTAGTTGGGACGGCCCCCCCCTGTGTCGAACGCCAGGGGCCACGGCGCTTATCCTCCAGGGCGATTTCCAGGCTTGCAACTCGCTGCCAACACGGGCAGGCCGCATTACGTGGCATCCGTGCCACGTGCTATGCGTTTACTCCTGGGTTGCCATGACTGCGGTTACGTCGATGGATGCGGGGACGTGGCGTGGTAAAATCGGCAGTTTGTACGCTGGTCTTTACGCATTCTTGACCCATTTCCGAGATGCCGTCGCGGCGGGGCGAGTCGGGGATTTCGTGTGCCGCGCCGACGCCGAGGCGAACCTGGGGCTGACTCTGCTGGCGATGGGGGACCAGACTAACGGCCTGCGCTGGCTGCATGACGCCCAAAAGCATTTCCAGGCAATTCAGGAGCGGATTGGATTGGGGCAATGCCTCGAAAACGAAGCGAACTATCTCGCCCAGCTCAACAAGGTGGACGATGCCGATAAAGTGTGTCAGAAGCTGCACACGCTGGAATCTCGGCAATCTCCTTGACTATTTTCTCCGTCGCAGCGAAGCGATTTGCTGCTGGCGCGTAAGTCCAAGCCCTTGGCATCCGCCGCCTAAAAAGTTCCGAAAAGGGCGCTTTTCGGAACTATTTCAGGCGGCGGCTTGTTTAGATGGTCGGCGTGAAGCCGCTGAAGTTCACCGTCAGGTCTTGCTTGAAATACATATTGTCCAGGGCGTTGACGAAGCCGTCATCGTTGGAGTCGAACGCCGCATTGTAGGTCGTTAGAGCTGGCTTGAACTGGAAGTTGTCCGAGGCGTTGACGAACTCGTCACCGTTGATGTCGCCGTACAACCGGTAGAACTGTTGCGTGGCATAGCCAGGGTTGCCCGGGCTGGGTGCGGCGCCGGGTGTCACGGTCAATTGCTGGCTATCGGATACTGCGGTGATGGCCGACAGATCGTTGACAGTGATCGTATAGGCGCCATTGGCAATCGAGCCTCCGGTGACACCGTTGCCGCTGAAGGTGACGGCCCACTCCGTGTTGCCCGACCCGGCAACGGGCGCCCAATTTAGGGTCGGCACGGTCCCGGTCCAAGCCGAGGCAACGGCGATGGTAAACACGTTCGGATCGACGGATGGAGCGAGGATGCTGACCGGCTCACTGAACGTGTAGACGACATCGTTCACCATCGATCGCTGTGCGCCCGCGAACGGTTGGCCCGCTGCGTTGTACAGTGCCGAGATGTCCTGATTAATGACCACGTTCGAGATGTTCGGCGGCGCTGCAGACGTAACCTGGATGGTGAGCGTGCCCGTGCTGCCCGCGAAGCCGGTGCCGCCGCTATAGATCGCGGTAATGAGGTCGGAGCCGCCCGGGAGGGCCGTGGTCGCGGCGGAGGTTGCCATTCCGCCCACTACGGGCACATTGCTGCTGATGACGATTTGATCGGGCTGGCCGTAGTCGAAGTAGAACGACACCGTGCCGACATTGCCCGGATTGGGGTTCGTGGTCGCCGTGAAGTCGACCGCATCCCCCTGAGTGATGGGACCGACCGGGTTGGAGGTAAGCGACGTAGTCGTCGGTTGGTTGACGACTTGGGCCACCTCGTTGGAGGTACTGCCCTGGAAGTCGCCGTCGCCGCCGTACACCGCCACCAGGTAGCTGGTGCCGACCGGCAAGCCGCTTTCGCTGAACGAGAAGGCGCTGCCCGCCGTGGTGGTCGTGTCGAGCACCGTGTACGGTCCGCCGCTGGTCGACGAATCTTCCAGCGTGACGGTATCGCCATCGGGCACGCTCGGGCTCACCGTGCCGCTGAAGCTGACCGCGCCGCCGAACGCCGATGGATTTGGGCCGTTGTCGATCAAGGTGGTCGTGGTCGCGGCCGAGTTCACCTGGATGGCGTCCGTGCCCTGACTGCCCGCGAAGCCGACGCCGCCGCTGTAAACTGCCGTGATCGTGTCCGAACCGGCGGGGAGCGCGGTGGTCGGGTCGGACGTGGCCGAGCCGCTGACCACGTTGACGGCGCCGCCGATCTGGAACTGGTCAGGTTGGCCGTAATCGAAGTAGAAGGACACCGTGCCGACGTCGCCCGGATTGGCGTTCGCAATGCTTGCGGTGAAATCGACCGAGTCCCCTTGCGTGATCGGTCCCACCGGGCTGGACGTGACCGAGGTGGTGGTCGTAGAAGCGATGTAGGTGAACTGGTCCAAAGTTGAAGCGGGCGAATTGCCCGCAGGCGCGTAAAACGGTAACGTCAACTACGCCCGTACCGGCTGGATCAACTGCCGTGATCTGCGCGTCGGAATTCACGGCAAAACTGCTGGCCGGGATGCTTCCAAAATCTACGGCGGTCGCCCCGGTGAAGCCATTGCCGGTGATGACGACCGTGGTACCGCCTGCCGCCGCCCCGGTGCTTGGACTCACGCTCGTGATGGTCACGGGAAGTTGGAAGGCGCCGATGTCGGGTGGTGTGGAGCGGTAGACGCCGCGCTGATCGGTAGCCAGATAGACGCTGGCGGATAGGGCGTGGGTGGCGGCAGTCGTGCCGTTGACTCCGCGCTGCACGGTCAGCGTGTTGGCCGTCGTACTAACATTGGTGACGAGCATCTGCTCCTGATCGATTTGGATGTAGTAACTGCCGGCGGTGACGGCGATGGCAGCGGCATTCTGCACATGAATGGTCGTGCTGGACGTACTCGTGATGGCGGTGGTTAAGCTGGTGACGGCGCCGCCGGCATTGATTGCGGGACTGGTCGGCAGCAGCGCGAGGGTTTGGGTTGGCCCGCCGTTATTGGCCAGCGCAGACGCCGTTGCCGGGCTGACATTGAGTAGATTGCCCGTGCCATTGGTGATGGTCAAACCGCTGGTGTTGCCGATCAAGCTGTAATGGGCGACGGCGACGGTTCCGCCGATGTCTGGGCCGGTGCTGGCGCTGTTGCCGGCCACAATGGTGTTCAGGAGGGTTAGAGTTCCGGCGTATGGGGCCATATTCCCGTTGTCGATTCCGCCCCCGACTTGAGACGCCGAGTTGGCGACGACGGTAGAATTGCTGAGGGTCAGCGTGCCGCCGTTCCAGATGCCGCCACCGGATAAGGTGGTAGCGGAATTGCCATATATGGTCGTGTTGCTGACTGTCGCGGCACCCACGTTATTGATGCCGCCGGCGGAGGGAGCCGAGTTGCTGGAAACGGTGGAATTGCTGAGGGAGAGTGAGCCGCTGGGAGAGTTCCAGATGCCGGCGCCGGAATAGGAAGCGGTATTTCCGGAGAGGGTGGAGTTGCTCACCGTCAGCGCGCCGGTATTGTTGAAAATGCCGGCGCCGGTAGCAGCGGAGTTGTTGGATACGGTGGAGTTGCTTACAGACAGGGTGCCGCTGTTGTTGATGCCGCCGCCGTGATGGGTGGCGGAATTGCTGGCGATGGTGGCAGAGCTCAGCGTCAGCGTGCCGGAATCAATGTAGATGCCGCCGCCCCAAGATCCGGTATTGTTGGAGACGGTGGTATTGGTCAATGAAACGGCGCCGCTGTTGGAGTTGATGCCGCCGCCATTAGCATTAATAGCAGTATTGTATGAGACAGTGGCGTTGCTCAAGGTTATCGTGCCGTTATTGTTGATGGCGCCTCCCCACTGGGCCGAATTGTCGGAGAGGGTGGAACTGCTCAGGGATAGCGTGCCGGCGCTGGCGTTCCAGATGCCGCCGCCGGAAGAAGAAGCCGAATTGCCGGAAAGGGCGGAGTTGTTCACCGTCAACGGGCCGAAGTTGTCAATGGCACCGCCGAATTCGCTCGAATTGTTGGAGACGGCAGCGTTGTTGGTCAAGGTGGCATTGCCGCCGTTCCACACCCCGCCGCCATGCGGACCGGTATTGTTAGAGACGCTGGAGTCGTTGACCGTCAATGTCGCGAGAGAATTGTTGTCAATGCCGGCGCCGTTGTTCGTGGCCGTATTGTCCGAAACGGTGCAGCCGTTCGTCAGGCTCAGCGTTCCTGAATAGTTGTAGAAACCACCGCCGTAACCGCCTGAATTGTTGGAGACGGTGCAGGCGCTCAAGAAAACCGAGTCGCTGTTGTTGATGCCGCCACCGTTTTCGACCGCCGAATTACCAGTGACAGTCGAATTGCTCAGCGAGACTGACCCTGTCGTGTAGTTATAGATGCCGCCGCCGAAGTTGGCCGAGTTGGCTGAAAGAGTGACATTGCTCAGGGTCAACGTGCCGTCGTTGTAGATGCCGCCCCCAAGGCTGGCGTGCCCGTTCTGGATGGTCAAGCCGGAGATGCTTGTTGTCACTCCTGAATTGATCGAGATGACCTCGGTTGCGTTGTTGCCACTCACTGCAAGATTTGCGGCTCCGAGCCCCGTGATCGTGATGTTATGGTTGATCGTGAGCGGGCTACCCGAAGTCAAGGTGATGGTGGCCCCGTTCAGACTGCTCGCGAAGCTGATGCTGTCGCCGTTTAGTGCGTGAGTGACGGCGTAACGCAAGGTGCCGTTCGTGCTACCGTTGTCAGTCGATAGGTTGACAACCCAGTTGGTCGGCATCACGCGGTCCTCCAAGACTTCAAGCATGGGTCGACGCGTGCGTGGTCGGCGGTCCGCGGCCCGGGAAAAGGGTTTGCGCTCGCACCGCAACCCGCCTGAAGAAAAGCTCGTGATGCGACCCAACAGCAGATTCTCAACAACCCCGACGGGGCCGCGCTGCGATCTGAGCCATTGAACGATGGAAGACATGGCGGTACTCCGGTGAGAAGGCGGTGGCCGTTGTTCTCGTGTGACGGTTACGTCTTGGTTATGGCAGCCTGCGACACGCTAGGTACCCACGCAACACCGCGCCGATGGGTCGGACCTTCCCGTCACTACAATGCGTAATCCGGAGAAAATATCCCTCAACGAAAGTGATTTTTTTTGATTTCAGTAGTTCCAAAGCGGAGTTGATATTCAAAAGGCGTAACCGGCCTTCCGCTGGCCCGCAACTGATGGTACAGACATAAGTTATGGAGTTAGCGATGTTGGCGAAAGGGCCTCCCAGGGCTAGACATGCGGTAGCAGCTGCAATGTCTCGCTCCAAGGAGGCCACATTATGAAAATGACACAAGACACGGATGTTCTCAAGGAAGATAATGCCGAACTGCTCGCGATTCTCAAGGAAATGCTGACGGCGGTCCGCGAAGCGGCCCACCAAGGTACGGCTATGCACGAAGTCGAACGTGCCGTCTGGCAGCAGGTTCTGCTCATCGGCCTGCGCGGCGCTGAGCCAGTTTCTGACGCTTTTGGGGCCGGGCGACATGGGCGAGTCGGTCACCTTGCCGGGTGGGCAGGTGTGCCAGCGTCTGGAGGAAACGCACAGCCGGCGTTACGTATCGATCTTTGGCGAGTTCGTGCTGAAGCGCGCGGTGTACGGCAGCCGCGAAGGGCAGAAGATCGAGTTTGTGCCGTTGGACAATCGGCTGCAGTTGCCCGAGAGCGTGTTTTCTTATGTGCTGCAGGATTGGGACCAAAGCTTGTGTGTGGAGGAAGCGTTCAGCCAAGCCAAAAGCACCGTGGCACGCATGTTGGGATTGAAGCAGTCGGTGGACAGTCTGGAACGCATGAACGTGCAGATGGCGGAGTTGGTGGAGGCCTTTCGCGACGAGCGACACGCTGCCGTCGGCTGAAGAAGAAGGAGCCATCGTGGTCAGCAGTGCGGACGGCAAAGGTGTGGTGATGCGTCGGGCGGCGGATGAAGCCGCGCCGCCGGCGCATTGCACCAAAGGGGAGAAGGCGAGTCGCAAAGAGATGGCGATCGTGGGTGCGGTCTACACGGTGGACCGCGACGTGCGCACGCCTGCGGAAGTGGTGGCGGCACTGTTCGGCGACGACCGCGACGCACCCAAACGCGATCGTCCCAAGCCGTGCCACAAGCAGACGATGGCGAGCCTGGCCTACACCGACAGCGAGCAGACGCATTCGGGGATCGAGATGACCTACAGGTGGATTTCCGAAGAAATCTGGGCGCGCAATCGCGGCTACGTCAAGGAAATGGTGCACCTGTGCGACGGCCAGGAACCGTTGTGGGAGGTGCGCGAACGGCATTTGACCCAGCGCAACACAGCCAACATTCTGGACCTGTTGCACGTGACGCCGCGTCTGTGGCAGGCGGCGCACGTCTTTTACCCGGAGAAGAGTGCCGAGACCGAACAGTTTGTGCGTGGGCGTGTGCTGAAGATGCTCGAAGGAAAAGCCGAGTTGGTGATCCGCGGCCTGCGACAAATGGGCACCAAACGCAAGCTGACCGGCAGCAAGAAGGCGACGCTGACGAAGGTGTGTGCGTACCTGGAAAACAACCTGGAGCGAATGCGTTACGGTGAATACCTGGCCAAGGGTTATCCTATCGCGAGCGGCGTGATCGAGGGAGCGTGTCGCCACCTGGTGAAGGACCGCATGGAACGCGCCGGCATGCACTGGACGCGTCTTGGGGCTCAAGCGATGTTGGACGTGCTCAGCATCCACGTCAATGGCGACTGGGATGAATACCAAACGTTCCGCATCGACCATGCAACGCAAAAGTTATACCCGTGGCGAGAGTTGTTGAAGCTCTAAATACCAGCAGGCAGCGTAGCGGCCTGCCGGTTACGCCTATTCAAAAAAACGCATGGTTCTGTTCCTGAATGGGTTAGGAAAACACAGTCATTCAAGGAGGAAGCCATGCGTTCAAGGAGGAATCATAAGGTTTCTGGTTCTGCGGTTGGTTTTGGGGTTGGTTGCAGCCAACCATGGTCATGAACAGTATGGCGCATATCGTTAATAGCCGTTGTATTCTCATACTCCAAGCCGCCAAACTTGTTGTTCAACCTGCTCCGGCCTGATCTTACGGGCGGGCGATTGGCGTTGCAAGCAAAAAAGGGTTTCTGTGGTTGGCGTTACGATTTGTCCTTGCGTGCAATGTTTCAGCAAGTCCGGCCAGTGGACGTATTTCGTTCTTATTTCCGCTTCGGCCGTCTGATGCGGCGGAGCCCACGCCTTCTGCAAGCGACCATTCTTGAAGGCGATTCCGCACCGATTCTTAAAAAACCGCGATTTGACGAAGCGGCTACGGTCCGATTCACCTATAGCTCAATCCAGCGTGCGACCGTCCTCGAATATGACCCAATTTGTGCGGGTGCGTCTTCTTCACGTGGCGCGCCGTATCATGTAACGTCGGAAGGATGACGAATGCAAGGCCCTGATTGCCGTCCTCCCACTCAGTCTTTGCACGCGGAGCAAGGCAGATGAAATCCTTTGGAGGAGGTGCGAGTGTGGGCAAGCTCTACGAAGAGATCACACCGGAACTCGCTGATTGGCTTGGGCAACAGCGTGTGTTCTTTGTCGCAACCGCACCGCTCGCCACGGACGGCCTGCTCAACTGCTCCCCAAAGGGCATGGACACGTTCCGCATCCTAGGACCACCAGAGGTCGCCTATCTGGATTTGACCGGCAGCGGTATCGAGACCATCGCCCACCTCCGCGAGAATGGCCGCATCGTGTTCATGTTTTGTGCGTTCGAGGGGCCTCCCAAGATCGTCCGCCTGCACGGAATCGGCAGCGTGGTTACGACGGGCATGCCGAATTTCGAGGGATTGCGGGCGCTGTTTCCCGACTATCCGGCGCGAGGGCCGTCGTTCGGGCTGGCCTAACCCGAATCAGCGACTCGTGCGGGTATGCGGTTCCGCGCTACGACTTTGCCGAGGAGCGGGGCGTACTCGTCCGGTGGACAGAATCCAAGGGGACGGATGGGCTCGCGCGCTATCGGCGTGAGAAGAACGTCCGCAGCCTCGACAACCTGCCGGGACTCGAAGCCGATTGATGATCGAGCCCCTTCCGAAAGTGTCAGCCCTGAAATGAACGTGGTCAGCTTTCATTGCCTTTCCAGGTGTCTTGATCAAACATGACGCGATCCACTTTGGCACTGTTTCGGGCTGCGCTTCTCTCTGTGCTCGGCGCGCCTGTGGCAAGTTGGTAGCCTCGCTGGCAAATGTCGGTTTCGACGCGACTGAGACAGTCGCTCACAAAACCGCCGGTGAACAAGCGGGGCGGCCACCTACGCCAGGTCGGAAAGCCCCCCCGGCACCCGACCCCGGAATTTGAACCGACCCCCCTGGGTCGAACGCCAGGGGCCGGGAAACCTTTTCGCGGTTCTTTGATGGCTTCGCCGCTTTTGACCGATCGGCCAGCGCGCGGTAATTTCGGCAAGGCGGGCGAAACTCGGCGCGGCCACTTCGGCCAGTGGGATAAGCCTTTGGCCGTGCAAGGCTGCGTCATGGTGCGTAACGAGCTGCCTGACATCTCAGCGAAACTCGACGAGGCATCGCGCGTGCCCGGAAAGGCAGGCATCTCATGAGCTACCCCCTTTTGGAAGAGTACGTGGGATGGCCCCTCAAAAATTGAACCGACCCCCCGGTCAAACGCCAGGGACCCACGGCGCTTAGCAGTCTATGTTGCGCATTGCAGCGATCGCTGCCGCTGTGAAGAAAACACGCTTTTCTGAACGTGCGGGAATATAATCACTTCCTGTCTTCAAGAACAAAGACAAGTTTCATCAGCTCGGCGGATTCAACGCGGGCGAAAGTCGGGCGTTCCATATTGGCTCAAGGAGCATGACGTGAAAGCGCAGCCGCGCATTCCATTCGCCGTGAGGTGAGAACTGATGAACGAAGTGACCCGCATTCTGTCCTCGATCGAGCAGGGCGATCCGCATGCGGCAGCCGAGTTGTTGCCGCTCGTGTATGAGGCATTGCGCGAGTTGGCGGCGGCGAAGCTGGCACAGGAGAAACCAGGGCAGACGTTGCAAGCGACGGCGCTGGTGCATGAGGCGTATCTGCGGTTGGTGGAAGGTGACGAAGCGCGGCAATCTATTACTTCCCCCGTCCTCCCACACCACCGGACGTACTTTGCGTATCCGGCGGTTTCTGTTCTTGTTGATACCGGTCATACAGCTGGCTGAGGTTGGCCAAGCCCAAGACTCGATCCAAGTCTGATTCATGGCGGTGTTGACGGCCGGACACGCCGACAGATGCCACCACCCCTTGTTCGACCCGGCGGTCATCCGCGCGTGGCGGACTGGAACGCCGTGGCTTTGCAAGAAGGCCGCGATCGTTCTGGTCCGTTTCAGTTGCTTCACCGCACGCAGCGCAGCTTCCGACGAATCCAACTGTCCAATTCACGCAGCAAGGTCTTGCACTTCGCAAAACGGAAGTACGCGATCCAGCCCGTGAGAAAACTGTTGAGTTCGCCGGCCATCTCCTCGATTTCGATGCCTCGATTTCGACGAGTGATCTGCCGAATGCGTTCCTTGACGCGTTCCTCACTCTTGGGCGCGACTCCCAACTCCCCGCCGCGCAGGAGACGATAGCCGAGAAACTTGCGGTCCTCGACGTGTGCCACGGCACTCTTCTCCCGGTTGACGCGGAGCCGAAGTTTCCCTTCCAAGAACGCTGTCACCGACGCCAGCACCCGTTCCCCCGCCGCCTTCGACCGCATGTAGATGTTGCAGTCGTCGGCATAGCGGCAGAAGCAGTGGCCACGCCGTTCCAGTTCCTTGTCCAGGTCGTCCAACAGCAGGTTCGCCAAGAGCGGCGAAAGCGGCCCGCCTTGCGGGGTCCCCTCGTGTCGCGCGACACACACGCCCTCTTGCATCATGCCCGCTTCCAAGAAGCGACGGATGATCTTGAGCAAACGCTTGTCGCCGATCCGGCGGGCCAGCCGCGCCATCAAGATGTCATGGTTCACCCGGTCGAAGAATTTCTCCAGGTCCATGTCCACCACGATGGTTCGGCCCTCGGCCACATATTCTTTCGCCTTGGCCAGAGCGGTGAACGCTCCGCGTCCCTTGCGAAAGCCATGGCTCGATGCCGAAAAGGTCGGGTCCAGAAGCGGATCCAAAACTTGCAGGATCGCCTGCTGCACCAAGCGGTCTACCACCGTCGGAATGCCCAACTGTCGCACTCCTCCGCCGGCCTTCGGGATTTGCACCCCGCGGATCGGCGACGGTTGATAACTCCCGTCGAGCAGCGAATCGGTGAATCCTTGCAGATGCTTGCGAACCCAGGGCAACAGTTCGCTGACGGTCATCCCGTCCACGCCTGCTGATCCTTTGTTCGCCCGCACGCGGTCAATTGCTTCGATCAAGTTCTGAGTCCGGGTCACCTCCTCCATCAGTCGGTCCGGCAAGGCGCGTGCTTGGCCCGACGCCGCAGACGCTTGTGACTCCACGCACCCACCAGCTTCGGTCCCGCCGTCGCCAGTTGAGCCGGGGCGCAACTCCTCCGCCTGCTCCGTAAACAGGAGCGTTTGGTAGTAGCTGCCTTGCTGTCGCTTCACGTCCATCGAGTCGTTCCAGACGGTCGCTTGCAAGAATAGATTCAGCCCTTCATCCGCTCTTGCGAGGCGGTTGGCCTCCCCGACGTGTGTTGCCCGCGCAGGATGGCACATCGCCGAACGAGCGGGTTACTACGGCCTCTGCTGACTTCTCCCTGGTCCATCCCACGACGTTGCCGCCGCAGTAGTCCGGATCGACCGGACGGACGGGGAATATCCCAGGGTAAGTTGTGCATCCTTCGCTCGGTCTTCGCCGGATTTACCCGCGTCGCCTACGGAATGGCTATCAGGCGTCCCCGTCTCATGCCGGGTTACCCAACGACGCTGGCCTTGTATCCGATTTCTGTTCGTCGAATCCGAGTTGGGGGCATCGGCTTTCTTCAGATTCCGCCTCGCGACGGACACCCTTGCCTAGCCTTGCGGTTCGGGCCATCACCGCCCGCAGAGGACTTGCACCTCCTGAGACACAACATACCTGGCGCACATGGAACAGCCGCGGCCATTTCTTTGCCGCCGCCGCCGAGGCCATGCGCCGTATCCTGGTCGATCAGGCTCGCCGCAAACAGGCCGGCAAACATGGCGGCCAGCGCCGTCGCGTAACTCTCGACGATGTCGAGATTAGCTGCAACGTGGATGCGGACGACCTTCTCGATATTGACGCCGCCTTGACCCGGCTCGCTGTCGAGGATGCGCAGGCCGCGAGTCTGATTCAACTGCGGTATTTCGGCGGCGGCCTGTCCGTCGAGGATGCCGCCGCGTCGCTGGGAATCTCCCGCTCGACTGCTTATGAACATTGGGCGTATGCCCGGATGCGGCTGCGTTGCTTGCTTGACGGCGAGTGACCAGGCGGGGGCGACCTGGCCCGTGCCATCGAATTTTTTCTTTTTCTCCGGACAATTCGAACGCCAATTCCGCACTATAGGTGCATCCCCAAAGAACAAAGGATGTTTGCCATGCCCGCAGACCTTCAAAGAGCCCGCGAACTGTTCATGCACGCTGTCGGCCAACTGCCGCCCGAGCGTTGGGACGGCTACATTGCCGAAGCTTGCGGCACGGACGTTGAGCTGGAAAAACAGGTGAAACATTTCCTCGAAGTGCATCGTAAGGCCGGCAGTTTCCTGGATCAGCCGGCCGCACCACTGGGCGGTACAAACACATTTATCCCCTCGCCCCTCTTGGAAACTCTCTCCGAAACCGTGGGCACCGTCATCGGCCCGTACAAGCTGGTGGAGCAGATCGGCGAAGGCGGATTCGGGCTGGTGTTCATGGCCGAGCAGCAGCAACCCATCCGGCGCAAGGTGGCTATTAAGGTGCTCAAGCCCGGCATGGACACGCGGCAGGTGATCGCACGCTTTGAGGCCGAGCGGCAGGCCCTGGCGCTCATGGATCATCCGAATATCGCGCAAATATTTGACGGCGGTGAGACCGTTTCGGGCCGGCCGTACTTCGTCATGGAGTTGGTCAAGGGCGCTGCCATCACCGAATTTTGCGATCAGAGCCGATTGACGCTCAACGAACGTCTGGAGCTGTTCGTCCATGTCTGTCAGGCAGTGCAGCACGCCCACCAGAAAGGCATCATTCACCGCGATATCAAGCCGTCGAACGTACTGGTCACGCTGCACGACGGTACGCCGGTGGTAAAGGTCATCGACTTCGGCATCGCCAAGGCGGTCGGCCAACAGTTGACCGACAAGACGCTGTTCACCAATTTCGCGCAGATGATCGGCACGCCTGTGTACATGTCTCCGGAGCAAGCGGCTCTGAGCGCCGTTGACGTGGACACGCGCAGCGACATCTACTCGCTGGGGGTGCTGCTTTACGAACTCCTGACGGGCACGACGCCGTTTAACGTGGATCGGTTACGCAAGGTGGGATACGACGAGATGCGGCGGATTATCCGCGAGGAAGAGCCGCCGAGGCCGAGCGCCCGTGCAAGCACGCTGGCCCACGCGGACACGACCGTGTCGGAGAAACGGCAGAACAATCCGAAGGGGCTGACCCAACCCTTACGCGGCGACCTGGATTGTATGGTGATGAAGGCGATGGAAAAGGACCGCAACCGCCGCTACGAAACGGCCAATGGATTTGCCCGCGATGTCCATCGCTATTTGGCCGACGAGCCAGTGGAGGCGCAACCGCCGTCGATGCGGTATCGACTGGGCAAGTTCCTGCGGCGAAACAAAGCGGGGCTGCGAATCGCAGCGGCAGCAGCCCTGGTGTTGATATTGGCAGTAGGAGACGCGAGCTGGGCGATTTGGGACCAGGCAACGCGTCAGAATGAGTTGTCCGTGCGAAAAGCCGAGACGGAACGGTCGATGACGGCAGCGCTGGCCGAGGGCGAGACCCTCCTGGACCGGGGAGACAAAGACGCCGACTACCCGGAGCGTTGGCAGGCAACCGTGCCGCCTGGCGAGCTTGGCCGTGGAGCGCGCGGAGCTGCTACAGGATCCGGACGAGGTGACGGAAGAATTGGCAGCACGGCTGCGCCGGATCCGTGGCGCAACGGCTGTGGCGGAACAGGACAGCCGACTGGGTTCGGCACTGGACCGCCTCCAGGTGGAGGCGGCTTTGCTCGGGCCAAGTTTTTCCGACCGCCAACGTGCCAAGGACGGTTACGCAGCCGCGCTCAAGGCCTACGGAGTAGATCCTGCCTTCCCCCAGGAGGCTGCCGCCCGCGTGCGTGCCAGCCGGTTTCGCGAGGAGCTATTGGCAGCGCTGGAGGACTGGACGCGACTGCCGATGGACGTCGCCGAGATGAAACTGCTCAAGGACGTGTTGGCGGCAGCGGAGCCGGCACCTGATGCCTTTCGGACGCGGTGGTTGGCGGCAATCCAGCGACGCGATGATGCTGCCATACTGGAACTGGCCGCCGCGCCGGAATTGCACCATCTACCGCGGGTCGCCGTGAGGAACGTGGCCCTGGACCTTCGCTTCCGAAACCATTTCGCCGCCGCCGAGCGCAGTGTTGCGCGAGGCGCTGGAGCGCTTTCCGGGAGACTATTGGCTGAATACCCACCTGGGAATTGTGCTACTACAGCAAAGGAAGTTCGACGAGGCCTTGCGCTACATGACAGCGGCACTGGCTGTGCGCCACGACTTCCCTGGCGCCCACTACAATCTGGGCATTGTCCTAAGGTCCAAGGGGGACTTGGACGGGGCTATCCGCCAGTACGAACTCGCTCTAGAGTTGGACAAGTTGAATTTGCCGGCTTTACAGAACCTGGGCGTCGCGTTATTGGAAAAAGGGAACTTGAAAGAATCTATTGAAAAGTTTCAGACCGCTCTCGGGATCGACTCGAAGTTGATAATCGCGCACCGTGGCCTGGGCCTCATCCAGAAGGCCAAGGGGAACCTGCCCGGAGCTATTAGCTACTTTGAAACCGCCCTCGCGCTCGACCCCGATTGCGCCGCGACCCATTGCGACTTCGGCGTCGCTCTGCAGGCCCAAAGAAAATTGAAGGAGGCCATCGAGCATTTCGAAGCGGCAACCAAGTCCGATCCCAAAGATGCAGTTGCTCATTACCAGCTAGGGGACGCCTTGGTAGCCGCGGGAAAGCTGGACGATGCCAAGACCAAATACCAAGCCGCCCTGAACTTGGACCCCCAGTTAATCCTGGCTCACAGAAACCTGGGCAGCGTGTTCTTGCTAACCAGGCATCCGGCCGACGCGATCAACTGTTTTGAAGCTGCCCTCAAGATTAACCCGCGCGCACGGAAAAGGTCTGGCAGCAAACGCAAGAGGCCTTGCGTCTGTTCACGCCGGCCGGTGAGTTGAACAGCCGAGCGCAGGCCGAAGCGGTGCTGACCCAGACGTTGCCTGAGTTGCCCGACGCGGACTTTGCCAAAGCCAAACGTCTGCTGAGCAAGCCGCAGACACTCACGTATTTGGACGAAGTGCAACGCAAGTTGGCGGCTTTGCCAGGATCGACCGAGGTGAAAGAAGCAGCGGTGCGTGCCGAGGGGTTGCGTCGTCATCCGGAGTTGTTGGCGGGTGAAGGTATGTCCGCGCGGCACGCTTCGCGGGGTGTTGTTGGTGTGTAGCGTAATTCTGTCGAAAGCTGGCGAGGAAGGAAGCACGATGACCAAAGCAGTGCGGCACATTTTCCGTCATACCTGGCGTGCGAGCAGTCTGGTGGAGGGGATCAATAGTGTCTTGCGCATGCATCAGTCTCGGCATCGCAAGTTGACCCAAGGGTTGCTGGACCTGAAGCGTCTGTACTGGAACTGCCACACCTTCCGCACCGGGCGTCGCAAAGGAAAATCTCCTTACGAACGGCTCGGCTTGGTGTTGCCCGAAGGAGTGGCTTGGTGGGAACTGAGCAAAATGACACCTGAACAACTACGGGACAAACTGTCCGCATTGAATGGCGCCATTTGAGAAAGTCCCCCAAATCAGATCTTGTGACACGTTTTACTTTCGACAGCTTCGCGAAATTTCGCCTTCGGAATCGGTTGAAAGAGGTACTTTTCTGTGAATTCACAGACCGGCCCCAACCGGAGCGTCAAGGTTGTCTCCTCGCCACCACGAACCACGCCTTCGGCCCGCCTTCGCCGAATGTGAAGTCCTTCAAATCGGGCCGCACCTCGAACCGAGTCGGCTCGATGGACTCGACCTTCCACCCTTCCGAGAAGGCAACCTCGATCTCCTTCCGAGACACCCGCCGTGGCCCTTGCTCGCCCGGTTCCTCGTCGCTGAAACACAGCAGGAACAATCGACCGCTCGGCTTCACGACCGCTGCCAGCCCATCGACGTAACGGCGGCGGTCATGGTCGCTGAAGACGTGGAACAGCCCGGAGTCGATCACGTTGTCGAACCGCTCCGACCAGTCCTTCAGCACCAGCGCGTCCTTGACCAAGAAGGTCGCGGGCAGACCTCGTTCCACCGCCTTCTGTCTCGCCCGGTTGATCGGTTCGTCAAGGAAGTCGATGCCCGTGACCTTTTGGCCTCGGCTTGCGAAGAATAGGGCGTTGTCGCCGGTCCCGCACCCGGCATCGAGGATGCTGCCAGTGATTTCGTCGGCCACGTCAATGATCGCCTTCTGCGGCCTGCCAATGTCCCACGGGGGTTGACCCGCGTAAATGGACTCGAAGGTGGCACGGTCGGGGATGCTCATGACGCTTTTCCTCCCAAATTCATTGCGGTGAATACGCAGCGAAATCCGTGTATCCCTTTGCGCCGATTGGCGAGTACCATTCGGACATCGGTGCGAGCGGGGCCAGGGGCCAACCGTGTTTGAACCGCTCAACGAGATCGGGGTTGCTGATGAATGGCCGTCCGAAGGCGATCAGGTCGGCGTGACCGGCGGCAATCGCCTTCTCAGCCGCTTCCAACGTGTAGCCACAGTTCCCAATCAGCGGGCCGTGGAACACCCTTCGGAACTCGGCCAGCGTCATCGGCTCGCCGAGTTTGTGGAAGCCGAAGGCCAACCCGTCCATGACATGCAAATATGCCAACCCGAAGCGGTCAAGTTGGCTGGCGACGAAGGTGAACTGCTCCCGGTAGTCCGGCGACCCCATGTCGTTGAACACACCGTTCGGAGAGAGCCGGACACCGACCCGGTTGGCGGGCAGTACGGACGTGACCGCTTCGACAACTTCCTTCAAGAAGCGGTAGCGGTTCTCAACGCTACCTCCGTATTGGTCGGTGCGGCGATTCGTCTTCGATTGCAGGAAGGTATCGATGAGGTAACCGTTGGCCCCGTGGATTTCCACGCCGTCAAAGCCCGCTGCCTTCGCCCGTTCGGCGGCTCGCCGGTAGTCTCCAACGACCCGTGGGATCTCCGACGTTTCCAAAGCCCTCGGCACTTCGTGCGGCTGCTTGCCGGTGGGCGTGTGGATGTATTCCTCATTGATCTTGATTGCTGAGGGAGCCACGGCGGGTTTTCCGTTGTGGAAGCTGCTATGGGAGTAGCGACCGAGATGCCAAAGCTGAAGGAAGATCACGCCGCTCTTCCCATGCACGGCATCGGTGGTGTGCTTCCAGCCTTCGGTCATCTCGTCCGTGTAGACGCCCGGCGACTCGTTCCAGCCGTTCGCCTCCTCGGAGATCGTGGTGGCCTCGGTGATCAGCAGACCCGCCGAACATCGCTGGGCGTAGTATTCAGCCATCAGCCGGTTGGGGATGCGAATGGTCCCGGCCCTGGAGCGGGTCATAGGGGCCAGGACAACTCGGTTCGGCAGAGTGAGATCGTGCAGTTTGAACGGCTGAAAAAGGACGCTCTTCGACATTGCGAATCCTTTCTGTTGTGGAGAATCCTCGGCGGGCCGAAGAACTGGTCACGTTGTACTTCGGCGAGGTTGTTATATGATCGTAGGCCCGGCCTGTTGGTCAACGAACGCCTATCGTATCTATAGGGTGGAGATTGCCGCAGACCACGACAAGAGCCGCCAGAAAGAAGAATTGAAGATGAACTGGATGGAATGGTACGACAGCTTGGCAAAGCCGGCCTGGACCCCCGCCCCAGCGACGATCAGCTTGATCTGGCTGATTCTCTATCCGATCATCCTCATCAGCTTCGGATTCGTGTTCGTGAGGGCGTTCCAGGGCAAGGTTCGCGGGTTGACTGCCGTGCCGTTCGCCATCAACCTCGTCGCCAACCTCCTATTCATGCCGATCTTCTCAGGGCTGCGGAACGTCCCGCTGGCGGCGGCGGACATCGTGATCGTCTGGGCGACGATCATCTGGTGCGTGGTTGCCGTCTGGCCGCACTATAAATGGGTTGCCGTCGCGCAAGGGCCGTATTTCGTGTGGGTGTCCATCGCCACGGTGCTGCAACTGTCGATCACGGCGATGAATTGGGGGAGGCCATGATTCGCCTCGGCCTCTGCTGCCTGTTTCGGGACCAGCCGATCAAGTTCGTCACGACGACGGCCACTGCCATCAGCAAGATGAAACGGCCCGATGCCCTGGCGAAGTTGAGCCGTCTCTGCCTGGAGAACGC
Organism: uncultured Planctomycetota bacterium; assembly: GCA_963767835.1. GTDB lineage: Bacteria > Planctomycetota > Planctomycetia > Gemmatales > Gemmataceae > SIAQ01. The sequence continues at coordinate 3,116 of CAVYFY010000027.1, read as the reverse complement.
CGACGCCCTTCTTGCCGCCCTCCAATTCTGCGCCGACAACGGCATCGGTTGCTTCCGGGTGAACAGCCAGATTCTCCCGATCAAGACGCATCCGACATGCGGATACGAGGTCGATGATCTGCCCGAAGGGGATGAGATCATTCGCCGGTTCAAGGAGTGCGGTACGTTCGTCAAAAAGCACAAGTTACGAACCTGTTTCCACCCCGATCAGTTCGTGGTGCTGAACTCTCCCCGCCCCAACGTGGTTGAGAAGTCCGTGCAGGAGCTTGAATACCAGGGGGAAGTGGCCGAGTGGATCGGGGCCGATCTCATCAACATTCACGGCGGCGGTGCTTACGGCGACAAACCGAAGGCACTGGCCGATTTCGCTCGCAACCTCGACCGGCTTTCATCCAGGGTCAGAAGCCGATTGACTGTCGAGAACGACGACAAGACCTACACGCCTGCTGATCTGCTGCCGATCTGCAAGGCCACCAGCATCCCGCTCGTCTACGACGTGCATCATCATCGTTGCAACCCCGATGGCATGAGCGTCGAACAGGCCACGAAGAAGGCGCTGGCGACCTGGGACCGGGAGCCGATGTTCCACATCTCCAGCCCGATTGAAGGCTGGGACGGCCCGAAGCCTGAACGCCATCATGACTTCATCGACGTGGCCGATTTTCCGACGTGCTGGCGGCGCAAGAAAATCACTGTCGAAGTCGAAGCCAAGGCCAAGGAAGTGGCGGTTCTGAAATTGAAGAGCGAACTGGAGCCGAAACCCAAGAAGGTTCGCGCCAAAGCCTGACGTTCACGTTGCTGTGCTGGCGAGGGCTTTCTGGATCGCCTCCCGAATCCCCATCGGCCTGATTGGAAAAACCTCCTGGGCTTTCGTATCCCGAACCACGGTTGGGTTCTTCAAGCCTTCGATCAAGTGACGCCCGACCTCGAACGCGGTCGGTGTTACCAGGGCCAGCCACAAGCTCGACAAGTAGGGCGTCAGCACCGGGACCGAGATCAGCCAGCGCCGCAACCCCTTCTGCCGGGCGTATTCTCGGATCATGCCGCCGTAAGTGGTGACATCCGGGCTGCCGATCTCGAAGATGCGGCTATCGCCTGGGGGCAAGTCCTTCGCCGCCAAGAGGTAGGCCAACACGTCGTCCACGGCGATAGGCTGCGTGGGCGTCGTCAACCAACGAGGGCAGAGCATAACCGGCAGTCGGTCGGTCAATGACTTGACCAGATCGAAGGACAGGCTACCCGTGCCGATGACCAGGGAGGCCCGGAACTCGATGGTTTCCACGCCGGACTCTCGAAGGATTTGGCCCACCTCATGGCGACTTCGCAAGTGCGGTGAGAGTTTCGGGTCGGCGTCGTCGCCCAGTCCGCCCAGGTAGATGATCCGCCGCACCCCGGCCTTCTTGGCAGCCTGAGCGAAGTTGGTCGCCGCCTGTCGATCCTCCTTCTCGAAGTCCTTCGACCCGGACATGAGATGTACGAGGTAGTAGGTCGTATGGACGCCCTGCATCGCTTCGTCAAGCGAACCAAGGTCGAGAACATCGCCCCGGACGATTTGCGTGGTTTCCTTGACAAGAGGCCGCATTTTGTCCGGGTTTCGGGCCAGACACCGGAGCTTCACGGGCTGCTGTTCGAGCAGCGGCATCAGCCGACCGCCGACGTAGCCGGATGCACCCGTCAGCAGCACGACGGGCGCATTCGATACTTCAGGACTCTCTGATTCCGGTGGCGGCATCGTCTTTGCTCGAACTCCCGGTTGGGAAACGGGTTGTTTTGCGGATAGTATTCTACTGGGGCATGTTACCGTTTATCGAACCGCAGCACATGCCGGGAGATCGAGGATCTGGATGTTGTCGTTGCGAAAACCGTCTGCCGATTCAATCCGTCCTTTTCTGACGGCGCAGGCGAAGCTGCCCTTCACCTATTCGGCGGTGGGGGCAACCGCAGGGACGCCGCCTGCTGGTTATGTCGTGGATCACACCCGCATCAAGCTCGGTCAAGGCGAGCCGGCTTTCCATTTGGCGATTGCAGCCTTGCGCCGGTGGGAGCAGTTCCGCCTTGGTTGGGTCGAGGCGTGGTCACCAGAGACGCCGATTCAGTCCGGCGAGGCGTGGTCACCAGAGACGCCGATTCAGTCCGGCGAGGTCGTTGCGGTCATGGGGCGGGCCATTGGCTTGTGGTGGCTCAACGCTTGCCGGATCGTGTACGTCGTGGATGAATCGGGGCCGATCTCAAAGTTCGGCTTTGCTTATGGAACCTTGCCCGGCCACGTCGAAAGCGGCGAAGAGCGATTTTTGATCGAATGGAACCGGGGCAATGACAGCGTGTGGTTCGACATCTTGGCTTTTTCCAGACCGAACCACTTCTTGACTCGGCTCGGCTACCCGATGGTTCGTCGCAGCCAGAAGCGATTCGGGCGAGATTCGGCGGCGGCAGTCTACAAGGCGGTCAACGGGGCGACACCGATTTCCGAGGTCTGCCAAAGTACACGATGACTCTCGGACCAATAAGGAAAGCAGAAACATGGATACCTTTGAAAACGCCAGTCCGCCGCAAGAACAACCGGAGATGGTTCTGGCCCAATGCTGGGAGTGTGGTCAGTGCAAATTGTGTCATGAACACATCGTCTGCTGCACAGGAACCCGCTTCCACACCTGCCCAGCGTGGCGGAAGGAAATCGAATGCAGGGTATCATGAGCGTCCGGTGCGTCCGCCGGAATATGTCGTGGGTCGTGCCGAGCGGCGAAGTGCGTCGGTGTCCGGTCCCCGGAAGTGTGGAGCGTGGCGCGGGGGGGGAAATTGAATGACCGCCGGTTAGCCGAACGAAGGGTGTCAACCTGAATCATCATTGAAGAAGACAGGGTTCAGCAACAATATGGCCGAGCGCAACGTCACCGACAATCTGTACGACCCAAGCAAGGGCGGTCAGGCGATTCGCACCGACAGCCTGCGGCTTGACCGCAAGCCGAGTGAACCGGCCCGCACGAACTGCTTTGCCATCTACTTGATCCAATCCGGCTCCGGTGCGTTTTGGGCCGACGCTTCCCGATTTGCCTTCACTCCCGACTCCTTGCTTTTCTTCGTCCCCTATCGGCACATCCGATTTGTCCCTGATCGCC
>CAVYFY010000026.1:0-43498 GCA_963767835.1 uncultured Planctomycetota bacterium | reverse complement strand
GTAGGCGTCAGCACAGTAGGTGGATTCTCGCCTATGCGGCCATTTGGGGGTTGACGTTGCTTGGCTTGGGCACGTGAGACCAGAAGGCGTCCCATTGGTCCGGGGCGCTGCAGAACAGCGCACGCAGATGGCAAACCGCGTCCGAGCCTTCTTCGCTCCAACGCATGCCTCCCATGCTCAGACGCTGATTCACGACGGTCTTGCAGGCCGACTCCACGGCGCCGGTGCCGATTTGCCAACCCTTGCGCAAGTACGTCGGGTAATCCATGCGGGCCGAGTGGTTGCCCAGGTAGCTCAGAACTTTATCGTATTCTGCCTGGGCGAGTTCGCACATCGCCGCGCGGTCCAACAAGGCCAGCTCCGCCAACAACGCGGCTCCACCTTCATGCTTGAGTTTGTGGCACCACGTCGCCGCCAACGCTTCCCCCGCCTTGCCGGCGCGATACGCCTTGGCGAAGTTGTTCACGTATTCGCTGGTGTGGCGGAAATCCACAATCTTCACCGCCCGCGGGAAATTCACGTCGATGAAATGCTCCAGACCCTGGCCCGCATCCGTCAGTGCGATCCAGCGGTCGGCCGCATCCATGCCCACCTGGGCGCCTTGCCCACGCATCAGCGGCCCCAACTCCTCCAGCGTGTAATGCCCCGCCAGGTAACGCACCCCTTCGCACGGCTTACAGATGTCCTCGTCGTCCACGGCACGCGGCTGCGGATTGAAGATCATGCCCACGTCCACCATCCGCCCGTCCGCTTTGGCCCCGTCAGGGCCTTGCATCATGATTCCCGTCGCATCCAGGGCGACATACGCGCACGTCTTCCCCTCCGCATCGGGGTTCCACTTGAACGGCTTTTTCGGACCGAACACTTCGCCTTGTTCCAACCACGTGCCGGCACGCTCGCCCGCTCGTTCGGTAGTGCGTTCCACGGTCGATTCACTCAAGGACAGCCCGGCACTTTTGGCCATCACCTGATTGGCCGCCTTGCTGAAGCTGTTGGTGACGCCATGCAACGATACGATCTCTTGCGCCGCCGGCGTCAAGCGTTCCGGCGATAACCGCAGCATTTCGTCCCACGGCCAAGTCCCTTGATGGCAGTGCTTGCAATGGTAATACGGCCGCGACAAGTTCATGTCGCCGACCAGGCTTTTGATCTCCTTGGGGCGATAACCGACAAAACGGGCCGATTCGCGGCAGTGCGGGCAACTCATGCTCGACCCTTGGTACCCCCTTTTTTCCGCTCATTCAGAGCGGTCTCAATGGCGTGGGCGGCGATCTTGTGCGCTCGAGCGCGAATTTCGAATTCGGTGGCGCCGAGCAATTGTGCATCGGGCTTGGAGGCCATGATGCGTGCCATGTTCAGAGCTTCTTCTTGAAATCCTTTGCTGATGATCGCGGCGATGCGTTGCGCTTGGGCTTCTTGTTCGGCAGAGAGAGTGAGATCAATCATGGTAGTGGTCCTTATGCAAGAGCTAAAAACGCCGGCCCGCAGCCAGCTGGCCATAGCGTATGCATTTCCCACCTACTTTTCAGCTGCTCACCCCGATTCCCCGCTTTGCCGGGAAATTGGTTGACAGTGGCAATGATTGCCGACTAGATTCAACCCAACGCGGCATTCCAGCTCCATAGCAACCGGCGGTGGGAGACGCGGTTCAGTCCAACTGGATTTTATCCGTCGTGCTCCGCCATTACGCCAAAGCGCGTCAGTGAGCCTTTGCACGCGGAGCACAACGGATAAAATCCTTAACGTTAGACGACGGCCTATCACACTCTTATACCCAAGTTGGTTCAGTCGTTCTTGGTCGGACGCTACCGAGCCTTATTCGCTCAGATCATATGCTGCTTTGAGCCACCCCTGGAGTTCTGCGTCCAGATCGTCGATGGCCCTGAGCTTGACCTCGTGGTGAAAACGCTTGGCGGAGGTCTGTTCGGACTTGAAGACACGGGAGCTTTTGATCGGGCGGTCGGACTTGATCGTGAGGACGATGTGGGCCTTGCGCACTGCGACGCCGGCGAACGCCGTCTGTCGGTTTAAGTGAATTGACGTCTTCTTCGGATCCTGTTCGACCGGCCCGAATGCCTCAGCCATTGCGACCAACCGATCATAGATCGCCCTGATCTCACCGGTCTTGCCAACGAAGTGGTCGTTCACGTTCGGCATATTTCATACCTCCGCGCCCGTGAAGGCAAGGCGGGATCAAGCCTGAGTGTCGCGTCCAAGCCCAACTCCCGCCGATTGGCAGATGATCACGCGGGCCTTGCCACGCGTGGATCAACCCGCCGATGACCAACCCGCCCGCGCAGCCGAGAACCAGAATTGGAGCATAGGCTCTGGGAATGATGGCATCGGGCAGGCTCAGCAGCAACCCGAAAAAGAGTCCGACAGCCCACCCCGGCCACGGGAGTCGCACGCAACCGATCACCAGTCCTACCCCGAACCGATTCAGGAAAGCACCGCAGCGCGGCGGGTTTGTCCGGGAATTCCATCGGGAGCATCATCGCGACCGACAGAGCGCCGAAGGCGAAGCCTGCCAAAACGCCCCGCAGGGGGGCCGACATGCGTAACCGGTTCTCCATGATCCGCCTCGACTCTTGGTGATCCTGTCGACCCCTCCCTGGGGGATCTTATCGCCAGATGTACAGACGGCCAGATAGCACGCAGCGATCCCCATCGTCGCGTTCCGCGGGGCAAGGCTTTCACTCATCGAACGGCCTAACTATTAAGACGTGCGAATACGGGCTAGCGTGGCATGATTGTGTTCGATGAGCCATCGAAGATGGTGGCGATGTGCGGATTGAATTGGATCAAGGTCGAATTCGAGCACTTCCACACGCTCGATTGAGCTAGCCCGGATATTTCATCGTGCCGTCTGACTGGATGGGATCTTGGCTCGTGCGCGGGGAAAGCTTGTGGAGGTGCTGAATGCGCGGACTGCCCCCTTCCCCCAGTGTGTCGGGCCTTTGCATGGCTTGCAGATTTGGTCGGCGAACGACTTCGACCGATTGGTTACGGACTGAGTTGGGGGCTTGGCTCGGCGCTGTTCGGTGGCGTATCGCTCAAGCGTTGCGCGACGATGCGAAAAAGGCTTTGCCAGGTGTAACTGCTCGACATTTTCACCACGATCCGTCGCACACTGCGTACAATCCAGGCGCCAATCTTGAAGAGCTTCAAGCGGATGGTGCCGACCTCTGCTCGCTCCAGGTCGGTGTCGCGCAGGGCGTGGCGGCGCAGGTGCGAGATCAACACATACGCGGCCGCCGCCAACAGCACGCGGAACTGATTGGCGACGAAGCGATGGCAGCTCGTGCGGTCGGCGAACAGGCCGAGCTGTTGTTCCTTGATGCGGTTTTCGGTGTCGCCGCGTTGGCAGTAGTTGTCCTCATACAACTCACGACCATCGTCCGTGAGATTGGTGACGATGAAACGCGGGTTGGCTTTGCCGTCCTTGGCTCCGGGCAGATACTCGGCCTTGGCGATGACGCGACGCAGTCGGCTCCAGGTGCCGGCGGCGTCGAGAAATTCATGGAAGACGCGATAGGCCTGGCCGTCGATGGCGTGTAGCTGGGCGACCTGATCGAGTTGAAATTGCACGTTGCGTTGCAACACCGGATTGCGTGCCAGGCCGAGCAGATAAAAGACGCCGTTACGCTCGCACCAGTTCATGACGCGGTGTCGGCAGAAACCGCTGTCGCCGCGCAGCACGATGCGGACGTTGGGCCATTCGCGACGGAGCCGCTGGACCAGAAGCTTCAAGATCGGTCCCGTATGCCGAGCGGCATCGATGTTCGAAGGCCGCAGATAGGCGACGAGGAGATGATCGCCGCAATGAACGTAGAGGGGCAGGAAACAGTAGTTGTCGTAGTAGCCGTGGAAGAAACGCTTCTCTTGATGGCCATGAACGATGTCGTCGGTGGCATCGAAATCGAGGATGAGTTCTTCGGGGGCTTGGGGATGGTCTAGGTGAAACGACTTAATGAAGGTTTCGACGAGTACGGCGGAGATATGGAAGAGAGTCTTGCGGGAAACGCGATTTTCGAGTCGGCACAAGGTGGGCGGTGAGGCGAGTTGGGGAGCGTCGTCGGGACCGGGATGATCGGTAACGGCTTGCCAGAGCGGATCGTCGCGAAGCTGCTGATGATCGTTGAGATCCTCGTAGCCGCAAGCGATGGCGAAGATTCGCTGAGCCAAAAGAGCACGCTGCGGATGCAGGATGAGGGCGGGCTGGCGTGGATCGGGAATAACACGATTGAGGGCATCGATGAGTCCGAGCTGTTGATCGACCTGTCGGAGCAGCAGCGCGCCGGCATCGGAGGTGATGGACCCGCCCGCAAAATCGGCAGTGAGATTGCGACGATCGAGGCTGGTAAATGGTACGGGTGTTTCGTTACACTGTGTCATCGCGAAGGCTCCTGGCCAAGTGGAGTGGAAGTGTGCTAACTCCCTTCTCTACCAAACCTTGAGCCATCGCGCCATTCCAACTTCCGTCAAAACGATGAAATATCCGGGCTAGCCCGGATATTTCATCGTGCCGTCTGACTGGATGGGATCTTGGCTCGTGCGCGGGGAAAGCTTGTGGAGGTGCTGAATGCGCGGACTGCCCCCTTCCCCCAGTGTGTCGGGCCTTGCATGGCTTGCAGATTTGGTCGGCGAACGACTTCGACCGATTGGTTACGGACTGAGTTGGGGGCTTGGCTCGGCGCTGTTCGGTGGCGTATCGCTCAAGCGTTGCGCGACGATGCGAAAAAGGCTTTGCCAGGTGTGGGTAGGCGTCAGCACAGTAGGTGGATTCTCGCCTATGCGGCCATTTGGGGGTTGACGTTGCTTGGCTTGGGTACGTGAGACCAGAAGGCGTCCCATTGGTCCGGGGCGCTGCAGAACAGCGCACGCAGATGGCAAACCGCGTCCGAGCCTTCTTCGCTCCAACGCATGCCTCCCATGCTCAGACGCTGATTCACGACGGTCTTGCAGGCCGACTCCACGGCGCCGGTGCCGATTTGCCAACCCTTGCGCAAGTACGTCGGGTAATCCATGCGGGCCGAGTGGTTGCCTAGGTAACTCAGAACTTTGTCGTATTCTGCCTGGGCGAGTTCGCACATCGCCGCCCGGTCCAACAAGGCCAGCTCCGCCAACAACGCGGCACCGCCTTCATGCTTGAGCTTGTGGCACCATGTCGCCGCCAACGCTTCCCCCGCCTTGCCGGCGCGATACGCCTTGGCGAAGTTGTTCACGTATTCGCTGGTGTGGCGGAAATCCACAATCTTCACCGCCCGCGGGAAATTCACGTCGATGAAATGCTCCAGACCCTGGCCCGCATCCGTCAGTGCGATCCAGCGGTCGGCCGCATCCATGCCCACCTGGGCGCCTTGCCCACGCATCAGCGGCCCCAACTCCTCCAGCGTGTAATGCCCCGCCAGGTAACGCACCCCTTCGCACGGCTTACAGATGTCCTCGTCGTCCACGGCACGCGGCTGCGGATTGAAGATCATGCCCACGTCCACCATCCGCCCGTCCGCTTTGGCCCCGTCAGGGCCTTGCATCATGATTCCCGTCGCATCCAGGGCGACATACGCGCACGTCTTCCCCTCCACATCGGGGTTCCACTGGAACGGCTTCTTCGGCCCGAACACCTCGCCTTGTTCCAACCACGTGCCGGCGCGCTCGCCCGCTCGTTCGGTGGTGCGTTCCACGGTCGATTCACTCAAGGACAGCCCGGCGCTTTTGGCCATCACCTGATTGGCCGCCTTGCTGAAGCTGTTGGTGACGCCATGCAACGACACGATCTCTTGCGCCGCCGGCGTCAAGCGTTCCGGCGATAACCGCAGCATTTCGTCCCACGGCCAAGTCCCTTGATGGCAGTGCTTGCAATGGTAATACGGCCGCGACAAGTTCATGTCGCCGACCAGGCTTTTGATCTCCTTGGGGCGATAACCGACAAAACGGGCCGATTCGCGGCAGTGCGGGCAACTCATGCTGGACCCTTGGTACCCCCTTTTTTCCGCTCATTCAGAGCGGTCTCAATGGCGTGGGCGGCGATCTTGTGCGCTCGAGCGCGAATTTCGAATTCGGTGGCGCCGAGCAATTGTGCATCGGGCTTGGAGGCCATGATGCGTGCCATGTTCAGAGCTTCTTCTTGAAATCCTTTGCTGATGATCGCGGCGATGCGTTGCGCTTGGGCTTCTTGTTCGGCAGAGAGAGTGAGATCAATCATGGTAGTGGTCCTTATGCAAGAGCTAAAAACGCCGGCCCGCAGCCAGCTGGCCATAGCGTATGCATTTCCCACCTACTTTTCAGCTGCTCACCCGTTCCTTGGTGTGCCGACCGATGTTGGGGCTGAAATGTTTGCCGAGTTGTTGGGCCGGCATGAGTTCAAGAAGGGCGGTGCGAAAGACGCCCTGCCAGCCGTGGCGAATGCGTTCGAGTCCGAGGGGCGGAATGAGGCCCTCGAAGGGGTCGAAGAGCCGTCCTTGTTGCGGATTGACGGTGTGGCGCATTATCCATAACTCCATGCCAAGTTAAAGGTTATGGATACGGCGATCGGCCGGCATCGTCAAGGAGAAAGCCGTAAGTCGGCGCGATACAATAGGTTGTGTCGAGGGGGAATTCTGTCGGGAACGTCAGCATTGTCAGTTGCCGAAAAAAAAATGCCCTGGCCCCCCCGGGCTGTGAGCAGGTGGCCGTTTCTTGCACGCCAAACATGGGAAATTCCATGGTTTTGGCCATCACACACGTGCTCAAGTCACTTGAGCAGGTGAGCGCTCCTCCGCCGGCTCAAGAAACAGCCACCTTCTTCTTCGGCCGCGATAGCATCGGCATCACGCGGCTTAGCGTCTTCTTGTGGCGGCGGTCTTCCTTCACCTTCATGCGGCGCTTCTTCGACGCCTTCGTGCGCGGTCTTCCGTTCATGATCGACTCCCTCAGCTTCGATGTTGTCAGGAACCGCTTTTTCTACGAATCCGCTCATTCGCAGCAAGGGGGCTTCTTGCTGCCGGCGCGAATTCGCCGTAAGATGGCCGCACCAATCGCAAATATTGGCGGCTCCCGTGAACGCTTGTGGCGGCATGGGCGTAACAGAGCATGACGCTATTTTCGCATCGCAATGAGGTGGCCGACGCATGGCCGGTAAAGATACTGTTGTCGAAACCCGCAAACTGACCAAAATCTATCGCGATTTCTGGGGCCGCGAAAAAAAGGTCGCCCTGCGCGCCCTCAACATGGAAGTCCAGCGCGGCGAAATCTTCGGCCTGCTCGGCCCCAATGGTTCCGGCAAGACCACGACCATCAAGCTCCTGCTCGGCCTGCTCTTCCCCACCGACGGCGACGCCCTCGTCTTCGGCCTTCCCTCCGGCGAAGTCCGCAAGAACGAGCGCATCGGCTATCTCCCCGAGGAATCGTACCTCTACCGCTTCCTCAACGCCGAGGAAACGCTCGACTTTTACGGCCGACTGTTCCAGCTCGATCCGGCCGTTCGCCGCGAACGCTCGGAGCGCCTGATCGAAACGGTCGGCCTGAAGAACGACAAGAAACGCATCCTGCGCGAATATTCCAAGGGCATGCGGCAGCGCATCGGCCTGGCCCAGGCGCTCATCAACGATCCGGAGCTCGTCATCCTCGACGAGCCGACCTCCGGCCTCGACCCGCTCGGCACGCGCTGGATGAAGGACCTCATCATCAAGCTGCGCGACGAGGGCAAGACGATCATCATGTGCAGCCATCGCCTGGAGGATGTGCAAGACATCTGCGACCGCGTGGCGATCCTGAGCGAAGGGGAATTGCGCAAGCTCGACAGCGTCAAGAACCTCCTCGAAGACGTGCTGCGCCTGGAATTGCGGGCGACCGGTGTGCAGCTCAACGACGATCTCAAGCGCGATCTGGAAGAAGTGCTGGCCAAGCACGGCGGCAAGATCGAATTCATCGGCCATCCGACGACGACGCTCGAAGCCCTGTTCCTGCGCATCATCGAGGAGAGCAAAGCACATCCTGGCCGCCGTTACATGCCGGACGCCAAGCCGGCGGCGAAGGATGGAGCCCCCGTTTCGCCCGCGACGCACATCAAGCAATGATGGAACCGCCGCTTGCGTTTACGCCCGTAGAAAAGCGCCAAATCGATTGGCGCCTCAATCCGAGCGCTAAACGCAAGCGGCCTGAGACCGACCTCATGACGTTGTTTGCGAGCCTGGTTTACGATCGCATGCCGCTGACGTGGCAGCAGTTGCCCGATGCGCTTTGCGTTTGGCTGCAAAACGCCGGCGGCGTGGCGGCCTTCGGCATTTTGCTCGTCCTGCTGGCCCGCATCATGCAGCGCGACGCCGGCGAGAAAAATCTCTGGAACCTGCCCGGCGGTCTGCAAGTCGTCGCCGGCTACCTGGCCTACATTTTCGCCATCCCCGCCATCGCTTACACCATCGTCGTCGTCGGCTGGCTCGGGGCCTGGTTCGGCTTTCAGAGCGCCTACATGGTCCTGCCGTGCGCGAATCCGGCGGCCCCGTTCACCCCCGGCGACTGGCTCCTCACCGTCGGCGGCGCCGTGTCGCTCATGATTGCCGTCACGCCGATCGCCATCGATCTCGGCACGCGCATCAGCTTCGGCCGCATCTGGGCGATCGCCCGCTTGAGCTGGAAGGAAGCAATCCGCGGCCGCGTCGTCTGGGTGTTCGGCGCCATGGCCCTCGTTTTCCTCTTCGCCGACTGGTTCGTCTCCTCCAAGCCGGAAGATCAACTGCGCGCCTATGTCCGCGTCGTCTACTGGACGATTTCGCCGCTGTTTCTCTTGACCGCCGGCATTCTCGGCTCATTTAGCATTCCCAACGACGTGAAGAACAACTCAATCCACACCATCGTCACCAAGCCGGTCGAGAAATTCGAGATCGTGCTGGGCCGATTCCTTGGCTACGGAGGGATTCTGACGATCGGCCTGTTCGTGGTCGCGTCGCTCAGCTTGCTCTATGTCCTGCGCGGCGTGAATGAGGAAGCCGCCAAGGAGAGCTTCAAGGCGCGCGTGCCGATCTATGCGACGAAATTGCACTTCGAGGGGACGAAGGATGCCCAAAGGGCTGAGAGCGTGGGGCGCGAGTGGGGTTATCGCAGCTACATTACCGGCCGGACGTACAACCGGCACGACACATTGCGGCAATATGCGATCTGGGATTATGCCGAGATTCCCAGCGACCTGGCTGACGGCGAACGGCCGGTGCTTTTTGAATTCGCCTTCGACATTTTTCGCCTGTCCAAGGGAGAAGAAGGCCACGGCGTCAACTGCACGTTCACTTTCGCCGACCGCAACATCACGTCCGGCGCGCTGGAAGCGGTGACGAGCGCCGCCTCGAAAGAGCTGGCCAAGCGCGGGGCCGCGCGTAGGAAGGATCTGGACAAGGTGAGGCAGACGGTGTCGGCCATCACGGCGGACCGATCCGATTCCAATCAAGCCGAGGCCGAGCAGAAGATTCAAGCCGCGGCGGACGCCATCCCGGAAACGGATGAACGCTTCAAGGCGGCCGTCCAGGGCTTCGGCAAGGCGTATGTGAGCGCGGCCACGGATGCCCAGCGCGCGCGACTCTTGGCCGAAGTGACTGAGCAAGCCACTTATGCGCTCGATCGCGCCATCGCCGTGGAATTCCACGTCTTCCAGGCTCGCAGCGAAGTGACCGATCAGCACACGCAGACCTCGGCAATCGCTCCCGGCGTCCTCAAGATCCTGGGTGCCGACGAGCGAAATCGCGATGATCCCGCCGCGCCGGCGCTGCGGGTTTTCATGAGCGTCGATATGGCCCGCGAAGCCCAGATGGTCGGCGTCTCGCACCAGGATTTCTATCTGATGAACTATGAAATGCCGTTCTGGCTCAACTTCCTCAAGGGCGTCGTCGGCCTATGGTGCACCTTCATGCTCGTCCTGGGCGTGTCGCTGGCGTGCAGCACCTACCTGAGCAGCGTCATCAGCTTGCTCGGCACCATGTTCCTGTTCATTTCCGGCCTGTTCGTCGATTATCTCAAGGAAATTGCTGACAAGAAAGTGGACGGCGGAGGCCCACTGGAGTCGGCCTTGCGCATCGGCGGCCACATGCCCATCGCCGTCAAGCTGGACGATTCCCCCACCAAGACCCTGGTCGACGCCATCGACGGGTTTTTCAGCTGGTGGATCGGCCGCGTCATGAACCTGATTCCGAACGTGAATCGCCATGACTTGGTGCAGTATGTTGCCAATGGATTCGACATCAGCGTGCTGGACGTGCTGCTGCTGGACAACGTCTTGCCGCTCGCGGGCTATTTGATTCCGTGGGCGATCGTGGCCTATTACCTGATGAAATATCGCGAGATCGCCAATCCCACGTGAGGCTGTCATGGCCACGCCGTTGCTGCAGAAAGCGCGTCAGCGCAAAATGATCTATTTCGGCGCCATCGTCGTCTTGTTCACGGCGTCGCTCATCCATCGGCAGATGTTCCTGGAGCCGCAAGCGTACCGATTGCAATTGCGCGAGGAGTCGCGCGGCGAGGTGGAATTGGTCGGCTCGGCGGTGCGCCTGATGACGACCGGCTCGCGCGGGCTGGCGGTCACCTTCCTGTGGTATACCGCCATGGACAAGCAAAAACGCGGGGAATATCACGAGCTCGAATTGCTCGTCAAATCGATCACGACGCTGCAGCCCTATTTCATTACCCCGTGGCTTTATCAAAGCTGGAACATTTCGTTCAACGTCGCCGTTGAATGCGATCGCCCGCGTGACAAGTACTATTACATCAGCCGCGGCCTGGAACTTCTGGCCGAAGGGGAGCGGCGCAACCGCGGTGCCGGCAAGGAAGGGGGCGCCGCCGATCCCGGCCGTATCGCCTTCCCCGGTAATCCCGAGCTGCGCCACTTCATGGGCTTCTTCTACCAGCTCAAGATCGGCACCAGCGACGAGCGCCAAACCATGCGCTGCCTCATCGAGATGAGCTGCATCGATCCGCTCGAGCGCAACCCGGCCGATTTCTGGACGCAGGTACCCGGCCGGCGCGTTGTCGATATGAAGAAATTCCGTGCGTTCTGCGAAAAATATCCGCGGCTGGTGCGGCGGCTGCGCGAATCGCCGCTGAAATATGAAACCCCCGACCGCATCGTCAAGTTTCTGGACGATCATAAGGACATTCCCAGCCGGTTCGAGCCGATCGACGCCAAGCGGCGGGTTGCGATGTCGAAATTGAAGAGCATGGCCAAGCAGTTTCCCATTCTGCCGCCGCGGGAGGGGGCTGATTGGCCTGATCCGGGCAATCCCGAATTGACAGCGAAGGAATCGGTGGACGTGTACCTGTTATGCCGCACATGGTATGAATACGCCCAGAAGCCGCTGCCGCCGCCGCAGAGGGATGGCCGTCCGCAAACGCAGGATTACGACAAAGTCAAGTACCGCCTGCCCAGGCATATGGTGACGCAGCTATTCCGCCAGTACCCGGCCCGTGCGCAAATCTACATCGCGGAGACCCTGGAGGCCGAAGGCTTTTTCGACAACGACGGCTGGGAAATCAAGGATTGGTTCGGCGATGATGCGCCGCACGTCGGGTATGAGCGGAAGTACTTTTCCGGCGACGCGTGGGACAAGGGCTACAAGATGTACCTTGGTTACGGCATCGAAAACGGCATCTACCTGACGCCGACGGAAACCAAGGAGTTCAATGAGGAAGCTGCGGATGCCCGCAAGATGCTGAATCTGAAGCCGGAACAGGCGCCGCCTGCCAATGTGCGTGCCGAGTTCCGTGAGGGCCAGCTTGCCAAGAGCCTCGCCGCCCATACGACGCTTTTCTACAGCGAATTCTTCCGCCGTCTGGGGAACTTCAATGCCTTCCTGTACCAGGCGGAAGCGGAGCGTGACCCGGTCACCGTCGCGGCCCGAAAAATGCTTTTCATTGCCGAGCAACGACGGAAAACCGATCCCGCTTCCGAGTTGCTGCTGGCTTACTACGACAAGGCCTGGCCGCTGTATATCCATGCCTGCCTGAAGTACCCGCGTTTTGCCCAGGTTTCGAGCATGCAGGAAGACCTTTACGAAATCCATCAGCAATACCTGGGGCTCACGCAGAAGGTGCACGCGGAGGAATTCAAGGCCAAGGCGATCCTGGCGGCCAAGTTCGGGTTTTGTCCCTATCCGCTCGAATTCCTCGTTCGTTACGCCGCCATTAGCCAGAAGGAAGCCGACGAGCAGCAAATGAGCCGGGTCGTGCCGATCAAGCATCGGCTTGGGCCGCTGGACACCGTCGAATACTACGACGGCCCGGACGCCAAGGTCCTCAAGGAAAAACTGTTCCTCTGGCTGCAGGGGGCGAGCATGGCCCAGAATAACAGCGTCGCGGCGGCTGTCACCTACCCCGGGCAGGAGTTCTTTCTCTTGAGCCGAGCCGTCGCTTTTGACCGCACCAAGGAATCCGGACCGGTCACGGCGGCGACCAGCTCCAGACCGATTGTGATCACTTCGAAGGACCACGGTTTGTCCACCGGTATGGAGGTTTCGATCGCGGGTGTGCCCAAGGCGGCGAGCCGCCGTTGGCAAATCACCGTCATTGACGCCAACACCTTCAGCCTCAACGACTCCAATGGCGCCGATAGTCCAGCCATCGACAAGGGCGCCTTCTGGACGACCAACTGGCAGCCGCTGATCGTCAAGGACACGCGGCGCATCACCGCCAATCGCCTGGGATTGGATCGCTGAAAATAGTTACGTGGGGAACGCCTGGCCCCACGATGCGATCTCGCCTCTTGCTCTTTTTTCACTTCCGCGCATAATACCAGCGGTGAATGGTCGGGGTTCTTTTGCGATGGAGCGCAACATTTCGTTGAACGCTCCGTTAGCGCACGTCAAATTCATTCAGGAGCGCGTAATGAAACGAATCTTTGCTTTGATCGCATTGATCGGCTTGATCGGGTGCGCCATCATGCTTGCTGAGCCGAGCCGGAGCGTGGCCCAGCCCAAAGACAATAGCATGGAGGGGATGGATGCGCTGACGCGCGGCCCATTGCACGAGGCGTACGCGGCGCCGGAAGCGCTCGATCCCAGGCCGTCCCCGATCGTGCCGAAGGAGCCGCCAGCCCCGATCGAGGAGATGCCTCCCGATCAAAAGCCGCAAGGCACGCACGTGATTTGGATCTCGGGTTATTGGGCTTGGGATGACGAGACAGCGCAATATCTGTGGATCAGCGGCTTCTGGCGTGATGTGCCGCCCGGCAAGCGCTGGGTAGCGGGGCACTGGTCGGTGGCGCCGGGGGGCTGGCAGTGGGCTTCCGGGTGCTGGGCCAATGAAACGCAGACGCAGCTTACTTACGTGCCGGCGCCGCCGCCGACGCTTGAAGTCGGGCCCTCCACCGCCGCCCCCAGCGCCGATCACTTCTATACCCCCGGCGTGTGGGTTTACATTGACCGAAAATTCCAATGGCGGCCCGGCTGCTGGCTGCGCCATGATCCCAACCTGGTTTGGGTGCCGGCTCACTACGTCTGGTCCGCCGCCGGCTACATTTACATCGACGGCTACTGGGACTACGAACCGGTCCGCCGCGGCTTATTGTTCTGCCCGATCCGCTTCACCGCCGACGTGTTCCTGCGCCCGGCCTTTCGACTCCTGTCGCGATTCATCATTTATCCCGAAACGATCCTGAGCGCCTTGTTCGTTCGCATCGACCTGCACCGTTACTGCTTCGGCGACTATTTCGACGCTCGCTTCTTGCAGCACGGCTTTGTTCCCTGGGTGGACTATCGCTTGAGCCGCAATCTACCTGAGCCGCTTTTCCGCCAGGTCGCCTGGGCCAATCGCGGGGTCACGAATTGGGAGCGCGATCTGCGCAAGCTCTACGACGATCGCCGCGTCGGCATCGCGCTGCGGCCTCCCGGGACCGTTGCCGAGCAGACGCGATTTTTGCGCGAGCTGGCCGACAAGAAGGCGGTCAAGATCGGCGAGAAAATGATTGCCGTTCAGGACGTGAAGGCTGCCGAGCGCAATTTGCACATGGTGAGCACATTGGCCAGCGTGGACAACAAACGCATCGCGCTCAAGACGCTGACCAAGGAAGAGCACGCTCAGGTGCTCAAGACGGTCGCCCACCACGCGGAGGTGCGTGACGTGCGGAGGACGACGGAGGCGAAAATCATGAAAGAAACGCCAGTCGTGAGGCCGAGCGACGCGCACCAGGTCGGCAAGATCCCGCCGGTCCCGCAGCATCTGGTGGGGCCGCGCGAGCTCAAGCTGCCGCCGGCCCCGGTCATTCCCAAGCATGAGGAGCGCGTGGTGCCGAAATACGAGCCGCCCAAGGCGCCGAAGTTCGGCACCAAGCCTTTGCACGGCCGCATTGAGCCGCCGTTATTCGTGCCGCGCACCGAAGCGGTTTGGATGAACGGTCGGCCCGTTGCGAACCTCGTCCATGCGCGGTTGCTTTGATTCGTTTCCAAGCCCCCGCGATGAGCAACCGGTGTCGTGGCCGGGGTCGGTACTCCGAGGCCGGTTTCGCTGGGAAGCGACCCGCCGGGGGCTGAGTACCGACCCCGGCCACGACCGGATCGACCCCAATTCTTAGCATTCACTATACACTAGGTGAAATCAATTAATCGTGCTTTTCGATGTGCCCGCCGAACGCGAAACGCATGGCCGACAGCACCTTGTTGGCGAAGTCAGCCTCGCCGCGCGAGCTGAAACGCTCGTAAAGGGCGGCGGTCAGCACATGCGCTGGCACTGCCTCGTCAATGGCGGCCTTGATCGTCCAGCGGCCCTCGCCCGAATCGGAGACGCGGCCGGAAAACTCCGATAGCACCGGATCCTTGGCGAGGGCGGTCGCCGTAAGATCAAGAAGCCAAGAGGAGATGACGCTGCCGCGCCGCCATAGCTCGGCGATGTCGCGCAGGTTGAGATCATATTGGTAATGCTCCGGATCGCGCAGCGGCGTCGTCTCAGCGTCGGCGGCGTGCTCCAATTTCCCAACATTGGCGTGGCGTAGGACGGCCATGCCCTCGGCGTAAGCGGCCATCACGCCGTATTCGATGCCGTTGTGAACCATCTTTACGAAATGACCGGCGCCATTGGGGCCGCAGTGTAGATAGCCATGCTCGGCGGTGCCGGAAATCCGATCACGGCCGGGAGTGCGCGGAATGTTGCCCGGGCCGGGGGAAAGTGTCTTGAAGATCGGATCGAGGCGTTTGACGATTGCGTCCTCGCCGCCGATCATCATACAATAGCCGCGTTCCAGGCCCCAGACGCCGCCTGACGTGCCGACGTCGACGTAATGGATGCGCTTGGCGGCCAGTTCCTTGGCGCGACGAATGTCGTCCACGTAATACGAATTGCCGCCGTCGATGAGGATGTCATCGGCTTCCAGAAGCGGCAACAGGTCGGTGATGCTTTTGTCCACGACCGCCGCCGGCACCATGAGCCAGAGCGCCCTGGGCGCTCGAGTTTCTTGACGAACTCCTGCAGCGTCGAAGCGCCCACCGCTTTTTCCTGCACCAGATCCGCCACGGCCTTGGGCGCCCTGTCGAAGACCACGCATTGATGGCCCGCCTTGAGAAGCCGCCGAACCATGTTCGCGCCCATGCGCCCCAGTCCGATCATTCCCAGTTGCATCGCTTGCTCCTTGTGTGTTGGATTGGTTATGCTTCGGCGATCCATTTCTGGGCCGCGTCGATTTCAGCGACGTCAAAATACTTGATCTTCGCCAGCGTGAACGGTTTGCACACCGCGGCCATCCATTTCTCCCATTTCTTGTCGCCGACCATGGCAATGCGCTCAATCTTGGCGCAGTGGCTGGTCGCAAACTTGATGTCGTCCCACAGGGCGTGCATGTCCCAGCCGTGGAAATCGTGGAACTGGGCCAGGATGCGAATTTTGCCTTGCGCGGCAATGGCCGAATCGACCAGCGGCACGAAATGCGTGTAATCCTCGTCGTGCAGCTTGCCCGACATCTTGAAGGCGAGCACCTTGTCGGAGGCTTGCGGAATTTGCTCAATCATCGGTCGCTCCTTTATAATAAGCGTGAGCGGTGGTCGGAGAATATTATACGAACGGCGGGGGACGGAGTACGTATGGCAATCGATTGCAACGTCGAGGTTCCCTTGCCGGTTTCGCACACGTCAAAGCACTCAGCGGCGAATTCCAATTGCAAGCACGCGCTGGCTAACGGTATGATTGCTCCGTCGCTTCGACGTGCGCGAAACTGCTAAGCGAGCATCAATGTCGAAACAGCTGAATGAGGCACTCCATGAAATTGCGTGAATTCCTATGCATCACTCTGGTTTTTTCGATCGCTTTGTCGGCACTCGCCCAACCGCCCGCGCCGTTGAGCGTGATCCGCTGGGACAAGGGTTGCCGATATCCCCAGGCGGGCTGGACGGTGCTGCACATCGAGGGGAATCCGTACGAGCGCGGCGTGCAGCATGGCCGGTTGATGGCGCCGGAGATCGCGGGCTATCTGCGCTGTTTCGCCCTGACCTTGAACGACAAGGCCCCCAATGAGAATTGGCGGCACGTGCGCACGCTGGTCAACGCCGTGTTTCTGCGCAAGTTCGATCCGGAATTCTTGGGAGAGATGAAGGGGATCGCCGACGGGGCAACCGCTGCCGGCGCTCGCTTTGACGGACAAGGAATTGACGTGGTGGACATCGCGGCCCTCAACTGTTGGTGCGAGATCGAAGCCCTGCCCGCCGCCAACGCTGCCACGCCGACCGGACTGGAGGGACTCAAGAAGACGGACACGATGCTGGCCCGGCCGATGCCCACATTCGAGAGATGCAGCGCCTTCGCCGCCACCGGTCCCGCCACCGCCGATGGCAAGATCGTGTTCGGCCATGTCACCATGTACGATCTCTACGCCGCCAACTTCGCCAATGTCTGGATCGATGTCAAGCCCGCCAAGGGACGCCGGTTCGTCATGTCGAGCTTCCCCGGCGGCATCCAGAGCAGCATGGACTATTACATGAACGACGCCGGCATCCTCATCAGCGAGACCACCATCGCTCAGACTCGCTTCAACATCGCCGGCCAAACCTGCGCCTCGCGCATCCGCAAGGCCATTCAGTACGCCGATTCGATCGACAAGGCCGTGGACTTTCTGACGCGCGACAGCAACGGCCTGTATTCCAACGAATGGCTGCTGGCCGACATCAACACCAACGAAATTGCTTCCCTCGAATTGGGCACGCGCAGCCACAAACTGCGCCGCTCCAGCAAGAATGAATGGTTCGGCGACACGCCCGGCTTCTACTGGAGCTGCAATTCGATGAAGGACTTGGACGTGCGCCTGGAGACAAACGCCGACGCCAAGGGCCGGCCGAGAAAGGTCGTCTGGCGTCCCACTGAACGCGACGTGGCCTGGCAGAAGCTTTACCAGAAGCACAAGGGAAAGATCGGCGTCGAATTCGCCAAGGAATTCAGCGCCTCCGATGTCCTCACGGGGCCGACGGCGCTTGACGCCAAGTTCACGACGACGGCGCTTGCGAGAGAAATGAAGACCTGGGCCGTCTTCGGACCGCCGACCGGCAAGACAAGGAACCCGACTAAGAGCGAGAAGAAGAAATATCCAGAAATCAAGCCGCTCGTGAAAAACGACTGGACCGTACTCGGCGCCGCGCCGCCGCCGCTTGACGTCGCCAATCCCAAGGCGCCGATGCTGAAAGACGCCAAGGAAATCGCCGAATCGGAGATCGTCTGGCGAGGCACCTTGTTGCCCCAAACCGACGGCGATCTCTGGCTGGCGATCGCGTTTGCCGACTATCACGATCTGCTGGTTGCGGACAGGGCTCGGCTCGCCAAGGGAGAGAAATCCAAACTCGGCGACGAATTGCAAAAGTGCCGTAAGGAATATCTCGCTGCCGCCAAGACTGGTGACGTCGCGCTGGCGGACATCAAATCATTCGCGGCGTCCGACGATTGGTATCGGCTCGCGGCCGCCAAGGGGGTGCTGCTGCTGCACGAGATGCGCGTCGATTTAGGAGCCGAGGCATTCGACCGGGCAATGGATGAATTCGGCACGCGGCACGGCGGCAATCGCGTCAACTCCGGGCAATTTCAGAAGCACATGGAAGCGCACGCACGCCATTCACTCGACCCATTCTTCAAGGAATGGCTGCACGCGACGGGTTTGCCCAAACAGCGGTGATGCCGGACCGCTCCAACTTTCGTTAGCGCGAGTCGTTGTTCGCCAGCACACGCCGGACCAGCTCGACATCGAGCTTCAGCAGGGAAGCAATCGCTTCGGCCGACATCGCACTTCCGGCCAGCTTCGCAATGGCAAGGCCCGTTTCGATTCCTTTTTCGATTCCTTTCTCAATTCCCTTTTCGATTCCCTTTTCAATTCCTTCTTCGACACCCTCCTGGTAGACGCGAGTTTCGCGAATGTCATGGACTTTCAACATCTTCTGAATCTCCTCTCGGCTCAAGCGTGGCAACTTGTAAACGATCACCGTCTCGATCAATTCTATCAGATCATCGCGCAGTGCTTCATCCCCAATTTCCGTTCTGGCACGAGCGATCAACTCACGCGCAACCCCTGGGGCGACGGCTTCCGCTTGCTGAACCAACTGCAGGATCGACATTCCCAACGGCGCGCCGGCGATTGCCGGCATCTCATCCAGGTAGAATCGCCGGATCAGCCCGGCATCGAGCAACGGCCGGTAGGGCGCGAGATCGGTCGGCTCCAAGGACCTCTCAGCGAACAACACCACGCCGCAATACGCTTGCCCAGGCTCATGCTGCTTCAAGTAGGTATACACTTTCACCAGCAGGTCCGCGAACACACTCGGCAGAAAATAGAACTGTACCTCCAGAAAATACAACGGCAGCCCAGCGTCTTTCGGCAGAAAGACGCCATCGACGCGGTGCGAGGTCTCCTTGAATTCGATGGCCTGGTATTGATACCGTGCTGCCATTGCCCGCGCCGCATCGGCGGACATGCCCAGCAGTAGGAAGAACGTCTCCGGACTGGTTTCGAACAGGCGATAGAAAATCGGATCCGTAATCACGATCAGGCCCCGCTACTCCTTCTTCTCTCCCCCCAGCGCCACTTGCACCGGGCTTTGCAGATATCCGATCAGGGCACGCACCTCCATCTCGCTCAATGGCCGCAGCAGATCATCCGGCATCATCGAAATCTTGCTCTCGGTCCGCATGTCGATCTCCTTGCGCGGCAAGGTCAGCACCTCGTTCGGCGTTGCCACCGTTAGGGCGAGGGCGGTTTCGGCGCGGACGATGCCGGTGATGGTGCGGCCACTCTTCATCTCGATGATGCTGGCGGCGTATTCCTTGGGAATCACCGCACTCGGGTCGATGATGTTCTCCAGCAGATAATCGAGATTGGCGCGATTGGAGCCGGTCAAATCCGGCCCGACCTTGCCGCCGACACCGAACAGCGTGTGGCACTGGGCGCAGCTCTTGTTGAAGATCGCCCGGCCTTGCGCGAGGTCCGGCGGCGATTTCGGCGGCGTCGTCAGCATCTTCTTGTAATCGGCCATTTGCTGCTTGCGCTCCTGGGCCGATTCGCGCACCACGCCCCAGACGTCGTTGATGCGTTTGCTGATTTCCTTGTCCTTGATGTTGCGCAACTGGCGAACGATGTCGGCGGACACTTGTGAAGTGGCAATCTGCTTTTTGCCGACGGCGTCGAGCAGCGCCTTGGCGTAGCTGGGTCGAGCGGCCAGCGTGTTGAGCGCGTCGATGCGTTCCTCGGCGGTGAAATCGGGGAATCGCCGCAGCAACTCGCCGGGCGTTGCGGGATCGTCGTACGCCGCCAGACCGCGGATGGCGACGGCGCGGGCCTTGGTTCCCTTGAGTTCCGAATCGAGCAGCCAGTGCAATTCCGGCGTGAGCTTGGGATGGCCGGCGTCGAGCAAGGCGGTGATTGCCGCCGTTTGCGCATTGGTGCTGCTGCGCATTTTCACCATTTCGAGGGCCGGCTTCGGATTGCCGAACGCCACCGCCAGGCACACGGCCTGAATGCGAATATCTCGGTTGTCGCTATCTTGCAACTTGCCAAAGAGCACGGACCAGGTGTCAGGCGTCGGCACGGTGCGTCGGTCCTTCAGCGCTTCACGCAACGCGGTCAGGAACGTGAGCTGCTTGCCCGCGTCCGGCGTCTTGGCGAGCGCGTCGATCAGCAGATTCATCGCTTTCTCACCCGCTCCGATGCGGCGGATCATGTAGCCGTGCAATTGCGGAATCTTGCCGTTGAGCGCGAGCGCGAGAGCGCGGGCCGGATCAACGTCGGCCAGCGGCTCGATGGCGTACCAGTACATCAGCGGCAGATTCTGATCGTCGGTGTCTTCGGCGTGGGCGAGGAGCTTGGAGGCGATTTCCCAGCGAAATTTCAGGTTTCGGGGCATTGCAGAAGCGATGGCAAGCCGCACTATCGGGGAGGGATCATCTGCCAATGATTGCCCCATTGTTTCTTCGTCGGAGTTGAGGCGAACTGCCCAGGCTCGAACTATCGGACTTTTGTCCTGCAACGCGTCGTTGCGGAGATTCTGGTGCCCATCCGCTTTCTCGGTGAAATAGGCGTAGTCGGCCCAGAGTGCGCGCAGCCGCTTTCGTTCATCTTTGCTTTGTTCCATTTCGCACAATTCTCTGCTGACACCTTGTGATTTGTTGTGATTCGGGTTCGCTGCGCGTTCTTGAAGAATCCTGCGGGCGTGCCGCACATACCAGTCGTTTTCATGCGATAGGTATCTTGCGAGCTCGACGTCCGCCTTCTTCTGCAAATCGACGCCGACCACCGGTTTCGTGCCGCGATGGCTGATTTTGTAGATGCGGCCGTTGGTGCGGTCCCAGACATCGACGTTGCCGGTGTGGCAGGCTTGCTTGTCGTACCAGTCGATGACGTAGACGTTGCCGTCGGGGCCGTAACGCATGTTGATGAAGCGGGCCCAGGCGTCGTTCGCCAAAAGCAGGTCCTTGCCGTGCGCGGCGACGTAGCCGGAGCCTTTGGGCTTGAGCGTGTCCATGTTGATGCGTCGGCCGTGGATGTTGCCCATGAAGAGTTGGCCGCGATACTCCTGGGGCCAGGCGCCGCCGAGATAGCACATCAGGCCGCAATGGGCGTGCCCGCCGCCGACGACATCGGACTTGCTGTTCCCCGCCCACGGATTGGCCCCCTGCCAGTGCAGGTGATCGGCAATGGTCTTGATGTCGTCGTAGGTGTGCGGATTGAAGTGCTGCCCGGCCTGGCGATGATAACGGCCGCCCTGGATGATGTGGAAGCAATGTGGGATCACGCAAGACGAGACGAACGCCTGGCCATAATCGTTGAAATCGAGGCCCCAGGGATTCGAGGTGCCGTGAGCAAAAACCTCGAATTTATGGCGCGTCGGATGATAGCGCCAGACGCCGGCGTTGAGCGGCACGCGATCCTTGTCGGGCGTGCCGGGCTTGCCGACCTTGGAGTGCGTGAAGATGCCGTGGCAGCCGTAGAGCCAGCCGTCGGGGCCCCAGATGAAGCTGTTGAGCGTTTCATGCGTGTCCTGATAGCCCCAGCCGTCGAGCAATATCTGCGGCGGCCCGGCGGGCTTGTCGTCCTTCATCGGCACGAACATCAGGTTGGGAGCCGCCCCGATCCAGACGCCGCCGAAGCCGACTTCGAGGCCGCTGACGAGATTCAGGCCCTCCATGAAGACGGTGCGCTTGTCGAACTTGCCGGTCCCCTTCGTGTCCTCGAAGATGAGGATGCGGTCCTTGGCGTCCTTATCGGCTCGGCGTTTCGGATACGAATACGCCTCGGCCACCCAGACCCGGCCGCGATCATCCAACGCCAGCGCGATCGGCTGCATCACATCGGGCTCGCCGGCATATAGCGTCACGTCGAAACCTTCCGGCAACGTCATCGCCTGAGCGGCTTTCTCCGGCGGCAACCCCGCGAACTTGAAGATGTCCTCGACGCCGCCGGGCCGGGGCGGCACGTTGGGCTTCTTGTCGTGAAAGCGGAAGTCGTCGAAATTGATATGCCCCCAATGGCCCGAGTGCTTGTCCACGAGCCGAATGAACATCTCGTTGTCCTTGTAGCCACGCAGATCGACGGCCACGCGGCGCAGATTCTCCTCTTCGATGCCGGAAACGCGGGCAATGAGTTTGTTATTCCCTAAGCCGCCCCCCTGGGGGGCGGCTTGGCGGAGCCAAAGTTCGACGCAAGTCTCCATGTGCGGACCGCCGCCGACCAGGAACGACGCCCACGGATGCGTGATCTTGAACGGCACGCTGGTCAACGTCCCCTGCGGCTTGTCGCCGAACTTCTCGAAGCCGCCGATCCAGTATTGCCCTTGATGCTGGCTCTTGCTGTCCTTGCGGCGTGGAAAAACGGTGTCCCCCTTGATCGGCTGGCCCTTGAAAGCGTCCCCCTCGGCCGTCCAGTCCTTGAGCGTGCCGGTCTCGAAATCGAGATTGAGCGGCTTGCCATCGGCACCGACAGGCAGGACGCCGACGTCCTGGGCGGATGCAATGCTGGCGATCAGAAGCAACGCGAACACGGCAGAGGATTGACGCATGTTTTTCCTCGGATGAGCGGTAGAATGGGGAACCGAGTTGTTCTATGCCGTGGCAGGAGCTGGCGTCAGTCGCTGCCGGCTTTTTTCGGCAAGCGCAAGGGCTCGCGCAAGTTGAAACGGATTTGTTCGTAGAGGTAGACGATGTTCGGATCACCTTCCATGTAGCGCACCAATGGCAGCGCTTCGTCCTCCGGCATTCGATTCAACAGGTCGGCAAGTTTCTGCCTTTCCACGCTGAAATAATGCGCGCGGACATAGGCCTTGAGTTTATCCAGATAGAGATCCCGCACCCAGAGTGCCGGCTCCGCACGCAGGATTTCATCCCAAACCTCCAACGTCAACGAGCTATCCTCACCCTTCAAATAGCGCGGCGGCGGTTGCCAGTGCGGCGGGAAATCCTCCGGATGGTGCACCGACATCAGCGCCAGGCCGTCGGCGATGCGTCCCTCGCGAAAAGCAATCTCCACCTGCCGGCGCAATTGCTGCTCCGGCTGCGTGAACGGCAAGATGCCGATCCAGACGGCCAATGAAAGGAATGCCATGATCCGCAGCGGCCAACTGACGGCGGTTGGGGCCGCGCTTTCCCGCATGGGAACCTGCCAGGCGCCTCGTACTCCAGCCAGCACCGAGCCGACAGCGGGAAACAACCAGAACGGTAGCGTGCCGCCGCCATAGCACAAGACCATGGCGGTCGCCCCTTTCACGGCGGATTCGGCTTCGGTCAGACGCGCACCTCCCATGATTTCAATGACCGGGAACGGCAGAAATAAGAGCGCGAGCAGCGCCACTCCATCGGCATACGCAAGAACTCGGAAAAACGCCGTACAAAACGGCATGCCCATCAAGACCACGGCGACGCGCACCATCAACGCCACGCGCCAGGCCGACACCAGGGCCAGGGTGGCGAGGTTGGCGTTGGTGGCCTCCAGCGGATTGAGAAAACGCTCGTAAGGGATGGCGTAAAGCCAGGCCAGCGGCGCCATCAGCCAGAACAAGCCCAGAAAGCTGCGATAGCCCGCCAAGAACGACGGGCCGTCTTGCCGCGTGAACGTGCTGATGCCGTACAGGATGCAATAAAGGAAAAACGAGGACGCCAGCGAAGCGGCCAGCGGCAGCAAGAGATGCCAAGGCTCGTGCAGCAAATCCTCGCCGTCATACTCCCGCGCAAAGCCCGCGGAAAAGACGAACACCAGCCCGAGCACCCAGGCGCGCGGATGGGCGGCCAGGGCAAGAATCGCCGTGCGCTTGCCAACAAGATAGCCGAGCAAAGTGCCGATGCCCATGAGTGCATTGTGCGGCCCGGCGAGGCAAAATGCAAGCGCGGCCGGTTAATCGACCACGGCGAACGCGGTTCAACTTCAGGAGTGTAACCATGAAAATCATCATCCCGGGCGGCTCCGGGCAGATCGGCAACCTGCTCGCCCGCGCGTTCCACGTCGACGGCAACGATGTCGTCGTTCTCAGCCGTCAGCCAATGCCCGCAAATTGGCGTATGATGCCTTGGGACGGCGCGACGCTGGGCGGCTGGACGGCGGAACTCGAAGGCGCGGATGTCGTCATCAATTTGGCGGGCCGCAGCGTCGATTGCCGTTACCATGACGCGAATCGACGGGCGATCATGGATTCGCGTGTCTTTTCGACGCGCGTTCTCGGCAACGCCATTGCCCGCGCCATAAAGCCGCCTCGCGTTTGGCTGCAAATGAGCACCGCCACGATTTACGCCCATCGTTATGAAGCCGCCAATGACGAAGCGACCGGTATTCTTGGCGGCGCCGAAAAGAATTCGCCCGACACCTGGCGGTTCAGCATCGATGTCGCCAAAGCATGGGAACAAGCCGCCAATGAAGCAAATGTGCCACGGACGCGCAAGGTGCTGCTCCGCTCGGCGATGGTGATGAGCCCCGACCGCGGCGGCGTCTTCGATGTCCTCTTGCGGCTAGTGCGCTGGGGCTTGGGCGGTACGGCGGGCGACGGCCGGCAGTACGTTTTGTGGATGCACGATCACGATTTCATTCGAGCCATCTACTGGCTGATCGAACGTAGCGATCTGGCCGGCCCTCTAAATCTGTCAGCCCCGCAACCATTGCCCAATGCGGAATTCATGCGTACGCTTCGCTCGGCCTGGGGACGGCGCTTCGGCCTGCCGGCTGCGCGGTGGATGTTGGAGATGGGCGCATTTTTCTTGCGGACGGAGAGCGAACTAATCTTGAAGAGCCGACGCGTTGTACCGGGGCGATTGCTGGAATCGGGCTTCGCTTTTCGGTATCCGACGTGGGCAGAAGCGGCCGCCGACCTGTGCCGACGCTGGCGGGAGTCACGCTGCGGGGATTTCCCGGCCCGGGCACCGACCGCTAACCTGTTCTAAACGCAGCTGGAATTCGTCCGACGTTGACCATGGCCATTCCGGCTCCGACGGCGCTGGTGTGTCGATAATTTCGTGATCCTTTTTTCCCGATTCTTCCGTCCATGCCTTGATGAAATAACCAAGCCAGGCGCCGCGCACGCCGTGTGCCAATTGCAGCCTGTGAGCGGGGAGCTGGTAGCACGCGGGCTCCCATTCTTCGCGCGCCGAAGCTGACAGAAATTCCAATTCGGCTTTCGTCAAGATCATGGTGACTGGTCCTCGGCGTAGGTATAGCCATGCAGTGCACCAGGCATGAGTTTATCCTGGGCAATCCACTCTTCCGGCGTCATTGCTGGTCGTGACGGATCGAGTTGTCTCCCGTAATCCAATGCTCGCATTTCTGTTTTCTTGCGCGAATATCGCAATGGGGTGCGGCTGGACACAATCAGCGCTGTTCCGTCCACATTGAATTCTACCGCGCCCTCGCAGAAAGGACACGTTATGGCGCCTCCAGGCTCGCGTCGCAATACGGCTTTGAACTCCGGCGTGGAACGTTCGGCGTCCGGCACCATTTCAACGAGCAAATCGGTGATTTGGCGCATGCAATCGGGATGAGGACAGGGTTGAAACAGCCAGGGAGCCATCAATCACCGCCAGCAATACCGCCAAGGCGAACTCGGCGGTTATTGACCAACATTCCTTTACAGCAACTCCCCAATCGCCGTCGGATCGTCCAGCACGTTCACCGGCCGCCCGCTCGGATCCATCAACTGCATTCGCGGATCAATGCCCAGGACGTTGTAGATCGTCGCATGGATGTTACTCGGCGTCACTGCGCGATCGCGGGGCCGTTCGCCCAGCCGATCGGTCGAACCTACTACAACGCCACCGCGGACGCCGCCGCCGCCCATGAGGCAGAACATGGCGTTGCCCCAGTGGTCGCGGCCCGGCGTGCCCATCGATCTTGGCGCGCCGCCGTTGCCGCCGTCGTTCATTCTTGGCGTGCGGCTGAATTCGCCGCACAGCATCACGAGCACCTGATCGAGCAGGCCGCGTTCTTGCAGGTCGGTGAACAGGCCGTAGACGAGGGAATCGACGATGGGGAGCAGGCGTTCGTAGCTTGCTTGCAGGTCCCAGTGATGGTCCCAACCGCCGAGGTGGACGGTGACGAAGGTCGAGCCGGCTTCGACAAGCCGGCGTGCAAGCAGGGCGCTTTGGCCCCAGCTATGCCGGCCATAGCGGTCGCGCAACCGGGGCTCTTCGCGGTTGATGTTGAACGCTTCACGGGCACGCGGGCCGGTGACGAAATCGAACGCCTCGCGGTTGTAGCGGTCCATGGCGCGGGCGGTGCCGTTGTCGTCGAGGCTGTGGAGCATCTGGTCGAAATGGTGGTTCAGGCTTCGACGATCTTCGAGGCGCTCGACCGACAAACCCTGAGCAAGGTTGAGATTTTGCACGCTGAAGTTCGGGCTATTCGGATCGCCGCCGGTGTCGAACGGATTGTGATGGACGCCGAGCATGTGGCCGCCGAAGTAGCCGGGGGACAGGCCGATGGAGGCGGAATGCGGGACGCCGACGTAGCCAGGCATGCCGCGAGTGCGAGCGCCAACTTCGCGATTGACGATGGCGCCGATGCCGGGGAAACGCTGGGAGGTGTTGATGCCGGAGACGCCCATGGCCTTGGTGGTGAGCATGCGATGGCCGCCGGCAAAGTGATCGCCGGTGTCGTGGTGCAGCGAGCGGACCATCGAGAAGAGATTGGTGATGCGGGCCTGCTTGGGATAAAGCTCGGTGACATCGAAGCCGGGAACGCGCGAGCGGATGGGCCGCCAGATGCCGCGATATTCGGCGGGGGCGTCGGGTTTCATGTCGTACATGTCCATATGGCCCGGCCCGCCATCGAGCCAGATCAGGATAACGGACGTCGATTTAGCCCCCGGCGATACGCCGCGCGCTGACAGCGGCAACCCGAGCGCCGCCAAGCCGGAGACGCCGAGTTTGAGGAAGCTGCGCCGGTTCATGCCGTCGCAATAACGTCCAGCGCCGCCGAGATCGAGATTGAACATCCGTCGCCCCCCAAGTGCATGTGATGTTGGCAGGATGAGAATATCTTAGCCGTTCGGAGAGGAAGTGGAAGCGGAAAACGATCCCCATTGCCGACCCTTACCCCATGCTGATTGCGTTGCGGGTTCCATCCGGCTATAATGATCGCCAACATGTGAGGGCGAGCAATGGCATCCGTTCAACACGCGAGAGCGACGCTGGATGATCTTTACCGAACTCCCGAGAAGGCGGAGTTGATCGGGGGAAGGATCGTGACGTACATGGCGACCGGACGAAAACCTGCACGCGTAGGCGGCCGCATCTACCGCAGCTTGGACGATCATGCCGCGAACATCAAGGTTGGCGAGGCTTTTCCCGACAATCTCGGTTACGCGGTTGCGATCTTGCCATCGGGGCGGGAGTCGTTTTCGCCGGACGCGTCGTATCATCGAGGGCCATTTCCCAAGGACCCGATGCGCTTTATCACCGGCGCCCCGCATTTCGCCGCCGAGGTGCGCAGCGAGAGCGATTACACGCCATCGGCAGAATTGGAGATGGCTGAGAAGCGAGCCGATTATTTCCTCGCCGGCACCGAGGTGGTGTGGGACGTGGACCCGCTCGCCGAATGCATTCATGTTTATCGGGCGAGCGACCCGGAGCAGCCGATCACCTTTCGTCGCGGCGATGTCGCGGACGCTGAGCCGGCGGTGCCTGGGTGGCGCGTGGCGGTGGATTGGATCTTCTCTTAGCTTTTCCACTTTCGCACAAGCCAGCCGCCAATCGCCACAATGACAACACCAACGATGCAATAGCCGGCGATGTCGGCCAATCGACGGGAAAGGTTCGGTTTTTCGGCAATTCGATTCGGCGAGGGGAACGATATGACGACAACGCCAGGCAAGCACCCGGCCGGCGTTCTGGGCGATCTCAAAATCCCGCTCGGGCTCGGGCTTTTGCGGCTCACCACCGAAGGACGGCCCAGCGAAGCCGACGCGATCGCCGTCATTCACTTCGCACTCGATCACGGCATTCGCGTTCTCGACACCGCCGATGTCTACGCGCTGGACGACAAGGAACTGCACTACGGCGAACGGCTCATCCGCCAGGCGCTCGATGCCTGGCATGGACCACGCGATAATGTGAAAATCCTGACCAAAGTTGGCATGGCTCGGCCCAAGGGGAAATGGCTGCCCAACGGTAGGCCGGCGCATCTGCGCAAGGCCGTCGAGGGTAGCCTGCAAGCCCTCGGCGTGGAACAGATTTTTTTCTTGCAATTGCACGCCCACGATTCGCGCGTCCCGTTTGAGGACACGCTCGCCGCCCTCGCCGACTTGCAACGGCAGGGAAAAGTCGCGCACATCGGGCTCTGCAATACCACGCCGGGCGAATGGCAACAGGCGCTCGGCCATTTTCCGGTTGCCGCCGTGCAGAACGAACTGAGCGTGCTCAATCGCAAGAGCGCCGCGGATGGCACGCTGGAACTGACGCGCGAGCAAGGCATCCCGTTCCTGGCCCATCGCCCGCTCGGCGGTTACGCCAAGGTCGCCAAGCTCGCCAAGAACGCCGTGCTCGTGCCGCTGGGCGAACGGCATCAGGCGACGCCGCACGAGATCGCGCTGGCTGCGGTGCTGGACGCGGGGCCGAATGTGTTGCCGTTGATCGGAGCGACGCGGATCGAGAGCGTGCGCTCATGCCTGCGCGCGGTCGGCATCAAGCTCGATGTGAGCGATCGCGCCGCTCTGGGCATTCGCTATTCGTTCGCGGCCGATGCCGATGCGGTGGCCGCGAACACGAGGCTGCTTGCTGCTGCGAGCGTCCGTGGTCCGTCGTCGGTCGTCAGTGGCAACGCGGCAACGCCTGCGATTAGCGACGGACCAAGGACCAAGGACCAAGGACAACCCGATGTCGTGATCCTGATGGGCATTCAAGGGGCCGGCAAATCGCGGATGGTCGCCGACTTTGTCGCTGCCGGTTACGCCCGACTCAATCGCGATATCCTCGGCGGCAAGCTCGACGATCTGGTCCCGCGATTGCTGCAATTGCTGGCGGAGGGGCAGAAGCGCGTGATACTCGATAATACCTATCCGACGCGGATGTCGCGGGCGCCGGTCGTCGCGGCGGCCTATTCCCAAGGCGTGCCGGTTCGCTGCGTCCATTTGCAGATTCCGCTGCCGGAGGCGCATGTCAACATCGTCTTGCGCAACCTGGAAAAATATGGCCGGCTGCTCGGGCCGGACGACATGAAGGTTCTCGTCAAGAGCGATCCGACGCTGCCGCCGCCGTTGGCTCTGGTTCGCTGGATGAGCACCTTCGAGCCGCCATCTTTGAGCGAAGCCTTCGCAACGCTCGATGTCATTCCGTTCGATGCACGGCTCGATCCGACGCACACGCAAAAAGGTCTGTTGCTCGACGTGGACGGCACGGTGCGCACGACGAAGAGCGGCGGCATCTATCCCAAGCACGCCGACGACGTGGAACTGCTGCCCGGCCGGCGCGAGGTGCTCAAGCGCTGGCTCGACGACGGTTATCAGCTATTTTTCGTGTCGAACCAAAGCGGCATCGCATCCGGGCAGCTCGATCGCGCCGCCGCCGAGTCGGCATTTGCTCGGACGGTGCAATTGCTTGGCCTGCCCGTCACCGAAGTCGCCTATTGCCCGCACCCGGCGTTTCCGGTCGGCTGCTATTGCCGCAAGCCGATGCCGGGCCTGGGCGTGTATTTGATGCAACGCCATCGCCTGGCCCGCGAGCATCTCGTCATGGTCGGCGACATGGACAGCGATGCGCAATTCGCCGCCGGCCTGGGGGCGCGCTACTTCGATGCCAACAGCTTCTTTTGATGTCAGCCGGAGATACGGTCATCCGGCTTGTCTTTCTCGATGATCCCCTCGCGGCGAGCACGATCCATGATGCCGTCGCCCGGCAATTTTGGGTTTGGCGGAGGATAATCTCCTGGGTCGATTGGCTCCAGGGCGGCCGCCTTTTGCGCGGCCTCCTGCTCGCGCGCAGGCGATTAAATCGACGCGCAATGAAATAAAAGAGAACGGTCACGACGAGCAAGGTCACGGTCAGCATGGCGAAATAGTTGCCCGGGTGCATGCTCGGATAAAATCGGGACAACGGCACATTCAGGAACAAGTTGGCCAGGCCGACGGACAAGAGCCAGAGCGATGTGACGAAGCTCTTCATTGATTTCGGTGCGGCCACGAATGCGAGTTCCAGGCCCGTCACCGAAATCAGGATTTCGGCAATCGTGATGAGCAGATACGCCACCATTTGCCAGCCGACGTTGACTTTCTTTTCCTCCGGGCAAAAATCATCCTGTTTCGGCTGCCCCTGATCGTTCATCACCACCACGCCGTCCTTGACCAGATCCCGTTTCTCGGCCTGGCCCGTGGCGTAGCCGCAAATTGCCATTGTCCCCATGCAGGCGGCCGTAAGCAAAAAGCCGAGGATCATCTTGCTTGTCGGTCGAACATGGAAACCCTTCGCGTCCAGCACCGTCCACAGGATCGTGATGAACGGCAACAATGCCACGATCAAGATCGGATTGAGCGCTTGCACCTGTTCCGGGTCCATTTTCCAGCCGAAGACCGTGCAATCCATGTATGTCTGGGCAAAGAAAATCCATGTCGAAGACGCCTGATCGAACACGGCCCAGAAAAACATGACCAGAAAGAACAGCCCGCCAATCTGGCCGACGATCTGCCATTGCAGGGCACGCTCTTCCGGAGTGCGCTTTGCTTGGCTGATCACTTCCTTGGCGTAAAACGGCTTGCCGATCGCAAACGCGATGAATGCAAGGACCATCAAAAACGCGGGAAACATGAAAGCGTAGAAATACGCGTGCGGCGACTCCTTGAAATAGGTCCGGATCAGGGGGACCATCGTCTGAGAAATCGCCGCCCCGATATTGATCGACATGTAGAACATCGAAAAGGCATTACTGCGCAGCTGTTCCTGCCCGGGCCTAAACTGGTCGTAGGTGAGGCCCATCAACGTCGAGATGTTGGGCTTGATGACTCCGCTCCCCATCGCCAGCAACACTAGGGCGATGAACACGAACAGCTCGTTCTCAGTGCCGATGATAAGCTGTCCGAGAATATAGGGCAGAGAGAAGAAGATGATGGTGTTGTACTTGCCGAGAAAATTATCCGCGACGAAGCCGCCAACCAGCGGGCAAAAATAGCAGGCAGCGAGCCAGACCGAAACCGCCGAGCCGGAGTCTTCCTTGGTGAAGTCCAGGCGATCGACCAGGTACGTGGCAAGGATGGCCCGCATGCCGTAAAAGGAGCAGCGTTCCGCGAATTCCCCCCAGAAGATGAACCAGAACCCGATCGGGTGATTGACCAAGCTTTGCAGAAACGACATCGCCTGCGGTTTGGCGATGTCAGGCGCCGCGGCGCCGCTGGTCGCACTCATTGGCGAACTCTCCTTGGGAACCTTCTGTGCGTGAAATTCTCCGCCAGTCTACACCGATTACTCATAAAACACAACCAATCCATCTGGAAATCGCATGAAAATCTTCACGCCCGCCGCGGAAATCCACGAAATATGAACATCGAACACCTGGCCTTGAATGTCCCCGATCCGGTCCGCATGGCCGATTGGTATGTCGCGCATCTGGGAATGCGCGTCTTGCGTAAACAAGAGCAAGCGCCGTTCACGCGTTTTCTCGCGGATGAATCCGGGCGCGTCGTGCTGGAGTTGTACCGTCACGTGAAGGCGGCAATGCCCGATTACGCCAAGCTCGATCCGCTCTCCTTGCACATCGCTTTTCAAACGGCTGATGTCGCTCAGGAACGACAGCGATTGTTGGCGGCGGGAGCATCGGCGGCGGGGGGAAATCGTCACCACCGAGGCTGGCGACGTGATGACGTTCGTACGCGATCCGTGGAGCGTGACGGTGCAACTGGTGAAGCGATCCAGGTCGTTGAGGTGATGGCTGTTACTTCAGGTCGAACGGGTCCAATTCATTTTTTCCAGGCTTGACTTCCGCGCGCAATGGCGTCGTATTCGGATCGGCGAAACGGCCTTCCAGCAGATCAGGCCCCGCGTTTTGCTCCTCGACCATTGTTTCCGGCGAGAGATAGACGATCGTTACCGCATAAAGTCCCGCCGGCGCACCGTCGTAGGCCCGGCGCGTCGTGAGCCTGAAGCCGCCGTCTTTATCGACCGTTGCCGAGGAGCGCGTCACTTTTGCGTCATTGCCGGGTAGTGGCACAAAGGTGACGATAGCGCCGTGCGCAGGTTGCTTTTGGAAAAATACCTTGCCGCTGACCGGATGCGGGCGATTTGGATCAGCGCGGCAGGAAGCCAAAAGAAACAAAGCGCACGCCAAGGAAGGCGCTGGAATTCTTCGCAGCCGCATCATTTCCTCGATATCAATAGACTGCGGACCAATCGAATGTCTCGTCGCCGCGTGCCGTGATCAGGGCCATGAAGGGTTGCTCGGTGATGCTGGCGCTGAGCATGCGGACGGTGCCGTCGGCAAGGGCGGCCAGGGCGCCTTCGCGATGGAAGCTGAAGACGCCGCGGTAATTGCTGCAGTTGACGGAGCAGGCGCCGGTGTTCTGCACCTCGCCGTCCACGCTCCAGGTGCCGACGTTGTAATTGTTGTTGTGGGCCCAGGCGCCCTGGGAGGTCGCCCAGACGATGTTTCCGGATGTGTCCACCGAGGGACTGGCCGGCAGATAGCTCGGATAGTTGGGAGCAGTCGGCGAGAATAATTGAATGGGGCCGGCGATAAACGGCCAGGGCCGGCCGGCGCATTCGGCGAGCAAGAGCGTATTCGACATGCCGTCCGTGATCATGGCAAAACGATGGCCCGGCGTCGGCGTACCCCCTTCGGAAACCTGCGGCCCAAACGGGCCGGACAGGTCGCCCGGCGCGGAACCGTAGGCCGCGATATATGCGGCCGACGATGCCCCCGCGAAAGCGAAGTAATCGCTGCGGGCCAGTGTGCCGAACGACGTGTTGTTGGCGATCGTGAAGGTCGGCGGCAGGTTCGCGCTCGGACACAGGAGCGCCGGGATCGGCGTCATGACCACGTTGGCGTTCACGCTGTTTTCCCAGCCGCTCGTATTGGTCGAGCTGTACGGCGTGTATTGGCTGGCGAGCACTTGCTGGTCGATAAAAGGGAGCATCTGAACCACCCAGCCATCGTTGGTCCCGCTCGAATAAAGCGTGGGCAGGCACTTGTACGCGCCCTCAAACGAATGACACGCGAGCGCCACTTGCTTGAGATTGTTGCGGCACGTCGTCTGGGCAGCCGCCTCGCGCACCTTCTGCACCGCCGGCACCAAAAGCGCAATCAAGATCGCGATGATCGCAATAACCACCAATAACTCGATCAGCGTGAATCCTTTGCGGATATGTTTCATCGATTCGCCCCCCATCAACGTCTAATGGCCCGTTGGCGTCAGATTGGCGTGTGGCTCAATCGCCTGACGATATCTTGGCGAGTGCTCTTTCGGCGCACTCGCGCACAGTGGCATCGGGATCGCGCTGGCGCAGCTCAGTGAGGGCAGGGCGAGCCGGCTCGGCCTTGGCGCCAAACTTTTCCAGGGACCGGATGGCCTCGCAACGCACGCCGGCGTCGGGGTCCTTGAGCGCCGTCTGCAGAACCGGGATCACTTCATCTTCCTTGGGTCTGGCGTAGGTTCCGAGAGACCAGATTGCGCGGGTGCGGACCTCCGCATCGTCGTCTTTGACCGCGAATAGCAACGCGGGGAATGCATCCTTGTCGGTGAGGGCGAGCGGACCCAATTTCTGCGCCGCCTTGCGCCGAAGGTTTACGTCCGGATCGCGCAACGCGTCCGCCCAGGCCGCGCCGGTGCGGCCGCCGGACGTCGGCGGATTTTGCTGACCGCAACCGATCAGGCAAATCAACAAAAGCCCGGCAGCCGGGAATCGCGTTCGCATTTGGACCCTCAATCCAACGACTGAACCGTTTCGCCGCCCCGGACCGTGCCGTATCCCATCAGGTTGTAGCTTTGGGAAGTGTACCAGCTGCCGTTGGGAACGCCATTCGGATACGTGGATTGCACGGCGCCCGAATCGCCCGGGTTGGGATCGGGCGGCGTAGTCATGACGAAATGCACGGAGCCGTCGGCATAGAGCATATTGGCCCCGCCCGGATGAAGGCTCGAAGCGTCGTCGAGGCCGCCATCGCCGTCGGTTGTGGGATTGACCAGGTGCAGGTGGGCTTGCACGAGCATCGGCGGCGCATACATTGGCGTATTGGGAAAGCCTCCAGAGATCACATTCACGCAGGGATTGGCGGGGCCGAAAACCATGGCACAACCGGGAATGGCGCCGACCCAGACGCCGCACGCGTTGGCCCAGGCCCGCTCGACGATCATGACCGTGTTGCTGGTGCCGTCGGTAATGGTTGCCATCTTGGTCGCGCTGTTGCAGTAAAAGATGCCGCTGCCGATGACGCCGTCGGCATCGGAGTCCTCATCGCGGCCAACGCACGCCGCGTAGCTGCTTGGCCCGGCATAGACGGTGCCGGCGGCGCCTTGACTGTAAACGAGCGGATAA
The DNA here is from genome assembly GCA_963767835.1 of uncultured Planctomycetota bacterium. Classification (GTDB taxonomy): domain Bacteria; phylum Planctomycetota; class Planctomycetia; order Gemmatales; family Gemmataceae; genus SIAQ01. The sequence continues at coordinate 9,106 of CAVYFY010000026.1, read as the reverse complement.
CTCGAATTGCCCGCCAGGCTCCGAACCGCGAACGCGGACGGCGGGGCCAAGTCGGCCGGGCAAACGTAAACGGCCAGCCTGGCCTGGATGGCACTGGAAACGCTCGAATCAGTGATCGAGGTCTTATTCTGGATCGCCGTTTGAATTTGCGTGTAAAGCGGGCCTTGATCCAGGTAGGGCAGTATCATCGCTCCCCAACCCCAACCGGGCGCCGACGTGAAATTGGGATCGGATGTCGCCGACGTGGCGACGTAACCTGGCGGAAGATACTTGTACGCGCCATGATAGCTGTGCAACGCCAGGCCGATTTGCTTGAGATTGTTGGTGCATTGCGTTCGAGCAGCCGCCTCGCGTACCTTTTGCACCGCCGGCACCAGCAGCGCAATCAGTACGGCTATGATGGCAATAACCACCAATAACTCGATCAGTGTGAAAGCTATGCGGACGCGTTTCATCGATTCCCCCATTCACAGCGCAGAGAACTCGCCAATCTACTTCGTCACCTTGCGGACAAAATCCAGCAGAATCTGCCCGGTTTTGTCATCCGGGGCGCCGATGAGATGGTTGGCCATGAAGTGCGTGCGATCCTCCAGCAGACGCACCTCGGCTTGCCCTTTCGCCTTGCGGATCAGAGTCGCCAGCTGCTCGCTCGGCTCGACTCTCTTTTCTTTGCTGTCGGTCTTTCTTTCGACATACGCGAAAAGGAACGGCGGCATGGCGGCTTCGCCGACGTGAGCAACTGGCGAGGCGTCGCGCCAGGCCGCCTCGGTTTCGCCGAACGCCTGGCGAATATATTTCGGATAGAGACCCTCTCCCTTGGCCCGGTCAACCAGATCATACATGCCCCCCGACCAGGCCACCACGCCGCGCAGATTCTTCGGCGTCAATTTCACGGTGGCGAGCGGGCGCGGATCGAGCGCCGTCAGCGTGGCTAAATGGCAGCCCGCGGAATGTCCCATGAGCACCAGCTTGTCCGGATCAGCGCCGATTTCGCCCGCGTGATCGCGCACCCAGCGCAGCGCGGCAGCAACATCGTTCACGTGGCCCGGATGCTTCACCGCCGGCGACAGCCGATAATTGATGCTGACGAACACGACGCCATTTTCGTTAAAGAATTTGGGCTTGAAGCTGACGTCGGCCTTGTCTCCCTTGGTCCATTCGCCGCCGTGGATGAAAACGAGAACCGGGGCGCCCTTGGCATCTTTCGGCGAATAGACGTCGAGAGCTTGCTTTTCGTCCTTCCCGTAGCTCTGATTGAGCTTGGTGACGGTGTCCTTCGCGAGGACGGCCGCCTGCGATGGGCGTTCCTCCTTCTTGCCGGTATCTTTTTTCGCGTCTTGCACCGCCCATCCGGGTGAACGCTAGAAAGACTGCGACGGAAAACACGATGCCATTGCGCATGGATGCCTCCAACAGAAAAGCGGTTAAACCTGGAGATGCGATGTGAGAGCATTTTCCGTGCCAGATCGTCAACGCTGCCCGGCGGCCAAATCGCTGCAATTCCTGAGGGTTTTTGGCGCCTGTGGGGAGTTTGCGCGGTCAAGAATTCGCCAGTCGTGGTCAGGGAGCACTTGCTTGCTGCCGTCGGTACTGCGAAAATGGAGCGTGCTTCGCGTTTTTCAAGCACCCCTGATTGACCCGTGAAACCAATGAGAAAGCCCTCAATGAGATTCAGCATCCGCTACCAATTGATGTTGCCCCTTCTGGCCTTGATGCTTGGTCTGGTGGGGGTGAGCACCTGGAACGCCTGGACGGCGGGGCAGCGCGCTCGGCAGCAGATCGAGAAGCAAATTGACGACATCGCCACCACCGTAAATGCCGTATCGTTCCCGCTCAAAACGCAGACATTGCATTTGATGAAAGGGCTTTCGAGAGCGGAATTTCTCCTGTGCGACGAGCAGCGTCAACCGATCCGCGACGCCCAGGACAAGATGATCGGAACTCTTGCCGAGGCGCCGAACATTCTGCCCGCGCCCGGCGAGCACCCGACCCAGCATTTCGATAAGCCCGTGCAAATAGGTGACATGACCTATCTATGCGGCAGCCTACCTTTGCGTACCCGGCCCGGCGAAATTCTCTACATCCTCTATCCCGAGTCGCTTTCGTGCGCGGCCGTCTGGGAAACGCTCCGTCCCGCGATCGTGGTCGGCATTGTCGGCAGCGCCATTTCCGTGTTCTTGAGCGTGCTGCTGACGCAACGTCTGAATCAGCGCATCCAGGAGATGGAACGCCGAACGCGTTTGATCGCCCAGGGAGATTTCAGTCCGATGGCTTTGCCGCGACGCAATGATGAGCTGCGTGACCTGGGCCGATCGGTGAACGAGATGGCGCAGCAATTGGCGCAGTTTCAGGCCACGATTCGCCAGACCGAGCGGCTGCGGCTATTGGGGCAGGTGAGCGGCGGGCTGGCCCATCAACTTCGCAATGGCGTTGCCGGCGCCAGGCTGGCGGTTCAACTGCACGCTCAAGATTGCCCGGCCAGGCTTGAGACGGAACCATTGACGGTGGCCCTGCGCCAGTTGTCGTTGCTCGAAATGCACTTGAAAAGGTTCCTTGATCTGGGAAAAGCGATTGATTTGCGCTGTCAGCCGTGCCGGCTCAACGAGATCGTCCGCGATACGGTCGAACTGCTCGGGCCGCAATGCCGGCATGCCCACATCGACGTGCGGATGAATGCGTCTGCCAATGATTCCATCGACATGATCGGTGACGCGGCGCAGTTAAGCCATTTGATATTGAACGTCATTACCAACGCGGTGGAAGCGGCAGGGCCGAACGGATGGATTGAATTAGGTTGGGGAGTTGCCCCGGCGAACCGTGCCTACGTTGAAATCCGCGATTCCGGTCCTGGCCCGGCCGGGGAGATTGCCCCGCGTCTGTTTGAGCCATTCGTGACCGGGAAAGCCGAGGGGGTTGGCCTGGGTTTGGCGGTCGCGCGCCAGGTGGCGGAAGCGCACGGCGGCGGCATCAGCTGGCGGCGTGAAGCGGCCTGCACCTGCTTTCGAATTGACCTTGCGCGTTTGAATGCTTCCAATGAACGTGAACCGTGCGTCACGGCCGAGGTTGCGTTATGAGTCATGTGTTGATTGTCGATGACGAAGAAGCGGTCTGCTGGGCGCTGAAGAAGGCGCTCGTCAAGCTGGGGCATCTCGTCGCGGTGGCGTCGTCGGCCGAGGAGGCCTTCACCCTGGCCCAGCAGCAAATCCCCGATGCCATCATCCTCGATGTCCGCTTGCCAGGCCTCGATGGTCTGTCGGCCCTCAGGCAGTTGAAGCAGCTTTCCCAGGACTGCGCCGGTCATCGTCGTGACCGCGTTCGGCAATCTCAGCACCGCCATCCGCGCCGTGGAAGGAGGCGCCTTCGATTATCTCGCCAAGCCATTCGACCTCAGCCAGGCGCTGGATACGGTCGCGCGGGCCGTGAATCGGCGTGCATTGCAGAATTCGGTGGGCCAACCCGCTTCGGGCGTTGCCGTCGAACCGCCGGAAGAAATGGTCGGTGCCAGTGCGCCGATGCAAACCGTGTTCAAACGAATCGCGCTGGTCGCCGGGCGTGAGGCATCTGTTGTGATTACGGGGGAAAGCGGGACCGGCAAGGAGCTGGTCGTGCGCGCCATCCATCGCCACAGTCCGCGCCGCGACTGCCCGTTTTTGCCCGTGCATGTTGCGGCTCTCAATCCGAACTTGGTCGAGAGCGAGCTTTTCGGCCACGCCAAGGGCGCCTTTACCGGGGCCGCTCAAAGCCGTGCCGGCTTATTAGCGCTAGCCGATGGAGGCACCGTGTTTCTTGACGAACTGGCGGATATTCCCATGCCGGTTCAGGTGAAATTGCTGCGTGCCCTGGAACAGAATGAAGTCACCCCTGTCGGCAGCAACCGGCCCAGCGCGCTTAACATTCGCGTCCTGGCCGCGACCCATCAAGATCTCGAACGCAAGATCGCCGACGGGGCTTTTCGGCACGACCTCTTTTTTCGCCTGAATGTGTTTCAAATCCACCTGCCGGCCCTCCGCGAACGGCGTGACGACATCATCCCCTTGGCCGAACATTTTTTGAGGCGATTCGACGCCCGCACCTTGCCTCTACTTCCCGCCACCGCGGATTTTTTGCTTAACCAGCCCTGGATCGGCAACGTGCGCGAATTGCGCAATGCTCTGGAACATGCCGTGATCCTGGCCCGCGGCGGCCCGCTTCTCGCGGAGCATTTCCCCCCCTTGACCGGCATGGGCGCGTTGATGAATCCGCAAACCCAGCTGGCCCGCGCGGTATCCGACTGGCTGCAGGATCGCCTCGCCGCCACAGGTGGCGCGGCGCCAACAACTTTGTATGACGATCTGCTGCGCTCCGTGGAACCTTCGCTGCTGCAGGAATTGATGCGCATCCTGCAAGGCAATCGATTGGTCGCGGGGCAATGGCTCGGCCTCAACCGCGCCACGGTGCGAAAGAAACTAACGGAATATGGTCTCGAAAACATCCATCGGCCGATTCAAAAGACCGTGGACAAAAATGACGATGAAGATTGAACGGTCAAGTCGCGGCTATCATTTCTGCAAAATCAGCTTATTGCGCCGTGTGATGCGCAGCCGATAACGAATGCCGTCGAGCTCCAGCCAGACCTCGCGGTCGCCCTGAAAGATCGTGTCGGCATCGATGACGCGCGGCTTCTCACGGGATTCCATTTCCGGGCGGCTCCGGCTGCGCAGGCTTGGGTCGTTCTTCAGCCATAATCGATTCTCAACGGCGCTGCATCGCGTGACTCATGTCCTTTGTACATTGTTGAGACTGTATATCAACATTAATCCGCTGGGTTTTGATTATTTTGCAAAGTCAGCGACAAAAATGTGTCCGAACCCTTGCCGTCCACGCCTTGGTCGCTATCATTGTTAAGACACAGTATCAATAACATCGGTTGCTGATCCTGTGAACTCACCCGTTTGAGGCCGCTTCGCTTCCGCAGCGGGATTGTCCCGCGTCCGTTCGCAATGCGCCTCGCAGTCCTTTTTTCGAAAGGAGTGCGTTGCCATGCGCACGCGAACTTCTCGGCCTGGTTTCACGTTGATTGAGCTCCTCGTCGTCATTGCCATCATCGCGATTTTGATCGCCTTGCTGGTCCCCGCGGTGCAAAAAGTCCGCGAGGCGGCGGCACGGGTGCAATGCGTCAACAATCTCAAGCAGATTGGCCTGGCCATGCACAGCTACCACGGCGCCATGAAGGCCTTTCCCCCCGGCTATAATTCGACGGAGCCCTTTGTGGATGGCGCGACCGACACCAGTCCCGGCTGGGGCTGGGGTACGTATATCCTGCCGTACCTCGACCAGGGCAATCTGTTTCAGCAATTCGATCTGACGCAACCGGTGCAGAGCTACAGCGGGATTCAGACGATGCTGGCGGTGTATCTGTGCCCGTCCGATATCACGGGGACCGGGGCCTTTAACGTGACCGACGGCAACTGGAATCCGATTTGTCTGGCAGCGCCGACCAGTTACGCGGGGTGCTGCGGCGGCAGCTACACCAATTCCAGCGGATCGGTCAAAACGGTCAGCACCACGACGGGCGTCAACGACACCGGCGTCGGCAATGGCATCCTCTATCGCAACAGCGCCGTCACCTTCAATCAGATCAGCGACGGAACCAGCAACACCGTCCTCGTCGAGGAGCGGGCCTTCGCCAACGTCATGGGTATCTGGGCCGGCGCGATCAACAACGGCTATTGCAATCAGGGCGCCTACAACGTCAACGCCGTGTCGGGCAAGCTGGGGCAGGGGGCCGGCGATCTGGTGCTGATTCATGCCAGCACCATCAACAGCCCCAGCGGCCGAAATCTCGATGATTGCAGCAGCTTGCATCCCGGCGGCGCGAATATTCTCTTCGCCGATGGGACGGTCCATTTCGTCCGCAACATCACATCAGGGACCGCGGACAACACGACCTTTGAAGCCATGGGCACCGCCGCCGGCAACGAAACCGTTCCGGGCGACTTCCTGAATTGAGCGCGAAAAAGCGTTGCATTGCCGTTCGTTTCCGGCCACAATCGGGGATCGCCTGCATTACCCGGAGCAAGGCCATGAAACGAATCCTCTCGCTGGTTGGCGCCCTGGCGCTCGTCTTCGTCGTGGTCGCCTTCGCCCTGCAAAACCCAGGGACGGCGGTCCCTGGGCTGGAATGGGCGAAGAAAGCATCGCTCGGCAAACCACACCTGGCGGTGCTCTTGGAATTCGGGCTCAAGGACGCTAAATCGACCGATTGGTCCGGGCGGGTGACGGTCACCGGCGCCAATTGGGCGAACGCGGAAGGTTACCGTTTTCGTGATAAGGATACCATCAACTTCGTTCGGGAAGAGCGGAACAAGAAGTGGGAGCTTTCCTGGCAAGCGAAGACGCGGCCGCCCGTGCGTGCGCCCAAAGGACAGCCAGCGATCACGAAATTGGAGCCGGTCGCCACCGTCGGCGTCGTTTTGCACCTGGAAGATGTCAGCGACAAAAGCACGCTGTCGGTCCTCGTCAACGATGCCAAGCAAGCTGTCAATTTGGACGATCTCCGGGCCGGCAAGCCGCAAGCGCTCTTCGACGGCGGCGGCGTTGCCCGGCTCATCAGCGCGGCTCAGCCGGTCGCGGCCACCAAGCTGGAGGAAGACCATCCCGCCGCCTGTTACGGCCCCGATGGCACGCTCTGGGTCGCTTATATCGCGTACAAGAATCGGGACGAATCTCGCCGCATCGAGGCGCCGCAGCTCAAGGAGCAGCCCAGGGACTTCAAGATCTTTTACAAACCGCAGTACGCCGATCAACTTTTCGTGAAGTCGTGCAAGGACGGCCAATGGAGCAAGTCGATCGCGATCACCGGGGCACAGGAAGATTTGGCCCGCTGCGCCGTCGCCGCCAGCGGACAGGGGGATGTCTGGGTTGTCTATAGCGCGCACCGCAATGGCAATTTCGACCTATATGCCCGCAAGATCAATCCGCAGGGCGATCTCGATCCGGAGGAGCGCGCCACCAACAACTCCGGCGCCGTTCTGACGCCGGTAATGGCGACCGACTCGCAGGGCAAAACCTGGCTCGCGGCCCAATCGTGGGACGACAAAGGGCAAGCCCGCGTCGTCGTGCTCGGCCCGGGCCGAGTGCGGTCTTGAAAGGTCTTGAAGGAGAAAACTACTGGCATCCGGCCATCGCCACCTCTCCGACGGGACAGGTCGCCGTCGCTTACGACATTTACCATAAAGGCAACTACGACGTTCGCCTAGCGGTCTTCGATGCTGCCAAGCCGGGCGCTCCAAAACAATTCGTCGTCGCCGCCTCGCCTAAATTCGAAGCTCGCCCGTCCATCGCTTATGATCCATCGGGCCGGCTGTGGATCGCCTATGAAGAAGGCCCGGAATTATGGGGCAAGGATTACGGTTCCCTCGTGCCGGGCAAAGGCAATCCGCTTTACAGCGCTCGCTCGGTCCGCGTCGTTTGCCTCGATACCGACGGCAAATTGAAGCGCCGACCGCGGAGTTGCCCACCTCCACCGTCGTGCAGCCCGCAAAGGCCGGCGATGCGCTCGACACGCGCTCTTCGAACGCGGCAGCCGATTCGCCTATCCGAAGATCGGCATTGATGGCGGCGGCCGCGTCTGGCTGACCTATCGGCGCAATTTCGGCACCCGCTACAGCAGCCATCCCGGCGGCTACTGGCTCACCTTTGCCCGCCGGCTTGACGGCCAGGCCTGGAGCGAACCGATCGAGATCAATCACTCCGATGGCCTGCTCGATGATCGCCCCGCCTTGTTGCCGCATCCCGGCGGCGGCTCGTCATCGTCCACAACACCGATGGCCGCTACACGACACCGAACGACATTGACAACCAGATTTACCTCAGCACCATCGATCTGCCTGCCAAGGCGACGGCGCTGACGCTGGTCCCGCACCATCCTGGGGAAAGCAAGCTCTCCCCGGAGGTGGCCGCCGAGAACGCCGGCGTCAAGCTCATGAAGGCGCATCGCGTCAAGGCGGGCGGCAAGACCTATCAATATCTCCGCGGCGAATACCACCGCCACACCGAGATCTCCTGGGACGGCTCCCCCGACGGCTCGCTCGAGGACATGTTTCGCTACGCCATCGACGTCGCCCAGATGGACTGGATCGGCAACGGCGATCACGATAACGGCGCCGGCCGCGAATATCCCTGGTGGCTGACACAGAAATTCACCGATGCCTATCACGCCAAGGCCTTCACCCCCATGTTCACCTATGAACGCTCGGTCGCCTATCCGCACGGGCATCGCAACGTCATGTTCGCCCAGCGCGGCGTCATGACCTTGCCTCGCCTCACCCCGCCGCCCGGCGAGCCGCCGCCCCTCGAAGAAGGCAAGAAAAAGGGAGCGTGGCCCGGCGGTGTCCACCCCGACGACGCCAAGATGCTCTACCGCTATCTCCACGAATTCGACGGCATCTGCGCCTCCACACCAGCGCCACCGGCATGGGCACCGACTGGCGCGACAACGATCCCGTCGTCGAGCCGATCGTCGAAATCTATCAGGGCGACCGCATGTCCTACGAGATGGAAGGCGCCCCACGCGCCGGCTACGAACCAAAGTCCGGCAAGGAGCCCGCCAATATCGCCGGCTGGTATCCCAAGGGTTTCGTCAATCTCGCGCTGCAAAAAGGCTTATAAGCTCGGCTTCCAGGCCTCCAGCGATCACTGGTCCACGCACATCTCCTTTTTCATCATCCTGGCCGAGGGACGCGACCGCCAAAGCCTGTTAAAAGCCGTCAAGGAACGCCATTGCTACGGGGCGACCGACAACATCCTGGTCGATTTCCGCTGCGGCGACAAGATCATGGGCGACGTTGTCGCGACGGCGAGGCGCCCAAATTCCAGATTTACGTCGTCGGGACCGATAAGATCGCCAAGATCGATATGTTGCGCGACAGCGAAGTGATCGAGACGCTCAAGCCGGCGAGCAAGGAATTCAAGGGCGAATGGACCGCCGCCAACCCGCGGGCGGGCACGCATTATTATTACGTGCGCATCCTGCAAGCCGACGACGAGATCGCCTGGGGTTCGCCGATCTGGGTGGAGAAAAAATGAGGTGGTCATTCTGGCATCGGCGGGACATTTCCCGTAGGAC
>CAVYFY010000025.1:0-202657 GCA_963767835.1 uncultured Planctomycetota bacterium | reverse complement strand
GTCCGGTGAAGTACATCCCTCCGACGGGGGGCGGGTTGCCAGAGAAGGCGGCGCAGCGGCGATGGATTTCGCGGGGGGAACGTGATGCTCGCGCATTGCGGTCTTGCGACGGAAGGGGTCAGGGCGCCGGCACTGTCAACGGCGCTTCCAAATCGAGCCACTTTGGCGCTTTTGCGCGGGCCAGCGCCGAGCGCGCCTGAGAACGTTTTTTCGCCACAAATCCCCTCAGCTACCGGTGAAGGGGATTTGTGGCGAAAAAATGTTGTGGAGAGAGTGGCTCGTTTTTGAGCGCCAAAGTGGCCTCATTTTTGAGCGCGGTTCACACCGGCACGTCACTTGGCGCTGGAGCGTTCGGTGTGGACGCGGCGGCTTGCCTGGCCGATTGCCAACGGTGAGGCAGCAACTCCTGCAGACGATCGGCGGGATGCGTTGGCAGACGCTCGAACACGTCGCGCAGGTAGGCGAACGTGTCGATGTGCAGATGCTTGCACGTCGCTGTGAAACTGAACAGCACCGCCGCGGTCAGGCCGCCCTTGTCGCTGCCCAGGAACAACCAATTGATGCGGCCCATGCCGATCAGCTTCAGCGTCCGTTCGGAGATGTTGTTGTCGATGTGCAGGTCGCCGTCGCTGGTGTAGCGGTTGAGCGCGTCCCACTGGTTGAGCATGTAGTTGATGGCGGCGGCAATCGGACTTTTGGGCAGCACTTGTTCTTTCTGCTCCACAAGCCACTGACGCAATGATGTCAGCAGCGGTACGGTTTTTTCCTTACGCAAGCGCAAGCGGACAGCAGCGGCCGCGGCGCCGGTCAGCTTTTCCGCGGCGATGATGGCCTTGGCCTCGTCCTCGACGTCGTAGAGTTTGCGCACCCAGGCCTTGGCCGCCAGCACACGTTCTGGATCGGTGCTGTCGGCTTCGCTGAATTTGTTGCGCGCGTGGGCCATGCAGCCGACTTCGATGGCTTGGGCACAGTACCACCCTCCTTCACACAACTTTTGCAATCGGTTGACAGTATCATCGTCCGCAGACGAGCGGAGTCGTGAGGGCCAACGGCGGCTTTTCATAAGGGGATTGGTGCCGGTGCTCCCGGAGCTTTCGCAGACGGGCCATCTCTTGGGAATTCACTTTGACTGCATGCATTCTGCCTGCCTCGGCGATCTGGCGGCTCACGATCCAACCGCGGCGAATCCACGCGTGTAGGCAGCCATAGGGCATTTTCAACTCGGTGGCCAGGTCTTGCAGCCAGCGTTCGCCCTCATCGAGACACTGGGAGAAACTCTTCCTTCGCATCGGCATGGTGAATCTGTCATCGTTGCGAAGCAAGGCGCGGACGGAGTGAGCCGACATCCTCTCGCCTTGCAATGGTGAACGGAATCCTTCGTTGTTGAGAATCTCCGCAATACGCCGACACGAATAGCGTTGGCTGCGAAGTTCGCTGGCACGTTCGTTCAGGCGATCAAAGTCATAGAGTTGCTCAAAGCGATGAATTTTGCGCGTGCCGGCATGCCGACTGGCAAAGCCGCCCGCCCAATGAATCGTCAGCTCCAGACGTTCGCTGTGTCCCTGGATATCGACGTCCACGGCTTCGATCAGCAGTCGAACAATCTCTTGGCGCTCGATAGATTGTGTCGTGTCTGCATTCCACAGTTCCGGGATTTCTTGTGCCAACGATTGAATGTCCTTTTTTTGCGCCGCGGTGAGGGCTTGCGGCTGTTGCTCGACGAAGTTGGCATAAGCCGTTTCGACCTCCTGCAGCTTCTGCAAGGCGGCTTCCCACTGTTTTTCCAGGTTACCTGCGACGAGCCGGTTGCTCGGGTCGACGGCCTCATAGCGTCGCTGTGCCAGCTCGGCATCGTAGCGCTCGCGTTGCAGACGTTGCTGCCAGTGGCGGTGCAATCGGTCGCGTTCGTGCTGTGCCTGGGCAGCGGCCTGGAAACAGAGTTCGAGCGCCGCCGGTTCCAGGACCTTGAAGATCTGGTCGCGCACCAGCGTGTCGATGGCGCTGCCACCCATGCGTCTGACAGCCCCGCCCCTGGTTCTTGACGCCGATCTTGTCGCAGCTATAGCGGAAGTCGCGTTTGGGGCCGCCGTAGCTGGCCGACATTTTGCCGCCACATTTGGCGCAGCGGACCATGCCGCCCAGCAGCGCCGCTCCATTGCGCGGCGCGCCTCGCTTGCTGGCGTGAGCCTGGTTATCGGCCAATTTTCGGCGATTCTTCTCGTACTGCTCCCAGGTGATGTAGGCCGGCAAACGATCCTTGATGAAGACCAGCCACTCATCGGGCTCGGCTTCCCAGCGTTGCGCGCGTCCCGTCAGCTTGGCGCGGATCGACCTGGAAGCGGCCGTAGGCGTAGGCGCCCGCGTAAATCGGATGACGCAGTAGGTTCCGCAAGGTGCCGCGACACGCTTCGCGCCACTGCAATTGGCCACGCTTGGGGCCGCTGTGAGGACGAATGCCCAGGCGAATGTCGTTCTTGCGGAAGTAACGAACCACCGCATTGACCGTTCCCAGTTCCGCGAACAACTCGAAGACTGAGCGTACCACCTGCTGTACCTGCTCGTCCGGATCCATGACGATTCCCTGATAGGCATCGCGGATGTAGCCCATCGGCGGATGCGAGAACAACGCGCCGCGTCGGGCCTTGTTCAGCTTCCCCTGGAGCATGCGGCTCTGCAACAAGTGCAACTCCGCCTCGCTCATGGTCCCTTTGAGGCCAAGCAGGAGCCGATCGTTGTAGTTGCTCGGATCGTACAAACCGTCTTGATCAGCCAGAAGCGTACCAAACAACGCGCACAGCTCCAGCAGGTAATACCAGTCTTTGCAGGAACGCGCCAGCCGACTCATCTCAATCCCGAGCACCAAGCCGATGCGGTCTTGGCTGATTTCGGCCAGCAGTCGCTGAAATCCCACACGGCCTTCGATGGAGCGACCGCTGATGCCTTGGTCATCGTCGATGACTTCAACCCGCTCCGTAGGCCAACCGAGATCCGCGGTGCGCTCGACCAACTTGTATTGCAGTTCGGTGCTTTCGCGGTGATGGAGCACTTGGTGCGGACTCGACTGGCGAACGTAGACCAACGCCATTTTCTCGCGATGCCGAGGTTGAATCTTGTCCGCGCCGAAGGCTCGCAGCGGCGCCCGAGTCGCTGACGTTGGCGGCGTTTTAGCGCTGCTCATGGTTTTCCTCCTTTCGGCTTGCGAGAGGAGTGAGCCGCTGAGCGATCATCCGCTGTAGCACCTGTGCCAGCCGCTGCCGCGTCTCTTCCGGCAGTTGCTGCAGAAGCTGGCCCAGCGGCAGAGTGCGCTTGTCGTCCGGTTTTGCGTCCTTTACTGTGGACGGGGGGGAAGCTGCTCGTCCGTGATGAGCATGGCGATTCTCCTTTTGCATGGCCCAGTCGGCTACGCAGCCACTGAACCAACGCCAGCAAAGCCGCAGTGGAAATCACCACAGCTTGCCCAGATAGTACCCCGTCTTGCCCATTCTGAACAAGGCCTTTGTTTACGATGGCCTTGTGCTTGGTAGACTTCGACGATCGCGCCGTTGGAGCCGGTGTAGATGCCGTCGTAGCCGCCGTAGGCGTCGGCTTGCAAAAAGCCTTTGAAGTCTTTGAGGAACTCGGCCGGTCCATCGCGGGCATGGGTTGTTGTGTAGTCGAAGACGATGCCCGGATGATCTTGGTCGCCGATGTAGTCCCACAGTCGGCCGTATCGGTGGTTACTCTTAGTCTCGTCGCGCACCGGCACGGTGGTGTCGTCGGTGTGCAGCACCTTCGATTGCAACACCCAGTGCTTGAGCAACTGCCAGAGCGGTGTCAGCAACTCGGCGGCCGAGGCCATCCAGTCGCACATGGTCGAGCGTGGCAGCTTGACGCCGAGCCGTTCGAAACGCTGCTCGGAGCGAGGTGTCGTTGCGTCCGTGCTCATGGAGGATGAAACCCCACGGACCCGACAAGGTTGCGCGAACAAGCAGATTTTTTTGAAAAAAAAGTGACGCGCCGTCACCGTGAATCGTTTGCGGTCTGGGCGGTCGTTGCCGCTGGTCGTTGATAGCGTTTCTGCCGCTTGACGCTGGCCAAGTCCACGCCGTCCAGCAGCATGGCCAGATCGGCGCTGCGAATCTCCAGCCCCTGCTTGCCCACCGCACGCGACCACGACAGTCCCGAACCCTCCGCCAATTTCGGAAACACAAACGTCCCTTCCTCCAAACGCCGATACCAGATCGCCAGCCCGTCTCCCAACCAGTACAGAAGTTTCACGCGATCGCCACGTTTGGAGCGAAACACGAACAGATCGCCCGACAGCGGATCGGCGCCGACGTGCTCGCGCACCATGCGGCACAACCCGTCGAAGCTGCGCCGCATGTCCGTCGGCTCCAAACACAAATAGACACGCACCGGCAACGGCAGGCTCAGCATGGCCGCTCCTCCTCCAGAACGGCGAGGAGTTGCCGCAGCGCCGCCGGGTCGAAACACGCCGGCACGCGCACGACGCGGCCCTGGCCCAGCACCACTTCGAACGCCATACCTGTAGCCGTCGGCACCACACGCAGCGGCACAAAAAGGGATTGGTCGTGCGCGTCATCGTCGCCGACCGTCGCGACGCTGACAGTCGCTCGCTGATCGCGTTCGGCGATGCTCCGCCGCCAAGAATAAAAGGATGGCTCGCTGACTTGGTGCTCGGCGCAGAACGCGCGAACGGTCAAACCGCTGCGTCGCCACTGCCGCAGCAGCCGCCGCCAGAATCGTTCCTTCCCACCGTCCCGTCGACTGCCTCGCCGTGCCATAGCCAAGCCCTCCCGGATGAGTGGTCCGGAAGCAGCTTACCACGCCCCGCAAGATGTGGTTGGCCGGACGGGAAGAACTAAACCGCTCGGTGGTGGTCACTTCCCTATCGAACAAATTGCGACCTCGGCGTTGAAAACGACGCCGAGGCTTTTCTTTTTCATTGGCTAACGATTACCCTGGAGCTTACCCGGCGCGGAATCTTTTTCGCGAGGAGAAGCTCTCATGACAGCGTTGCGCAAGCGTATGATCGAAGATATGCAGGTGCGGAATTATTCGCCGCGGACGGTGGAGACGTACGTTGGGGCGGTGGCCAAGCTGGCGAAGTATTTCATGCGTTCGCCGGATCAATTGACAAGGGAGGAGTTGCGGGCGTTTCAGGTGCATCTGCTCTCGGTGAAGACGTCGTGGCCGCGGTTCAACCAGATCGTGTGCGGTCTGCGGTTTTTCTACCGGGTCACGTTGGGTCGTGCGGAAGTGGTGGAGATGCTGCCGTATGGCAAGAGGTCGAAGCGTTTGCCCGTGGTGTTGAGTGTGGAAGAGGTAGCGCAGTTGCTGGAGGCGGCGCGTCCGGGACGTGAGCGGATTCTGCTGATGACGGCGTATGCATGCGGTTTGCGGCTGAGCGAGGTGTTGCACCTGCAGGTGACGGACATCGATAGTGCGCGGATGGTGGTGAACGTACGCCAGGGGAAAGGAGCGAAGGATCGCCAGGTGCCATTGTCGGCGCGTTTGCTGGGCGAGCTGCGGACGTGGTGGTGCGGTCACCGGACGAAGCCATGGCTGTTTCCCGGGATGTACGGACCGTCGCGTCAGCGGCCGATGAAAGAGACGAGCGTGCAGCGGATGGTGAAGCGGGTGGTGACGCGTGCGCAGCTACGGAAGAAAGCGTCGATGCATACGCTGAGGCACAGCTATGCGACGCACATGTTGGAGGCGGGGGTGGATGTGGTGACGCTGCAGAAGCTGTTGGGCCACAACAGCCTGTCAACGACAGCGCGTTACCTGCACCTGAGCACCCGGCAGATGCAGAAGATGCCGGACCTGTTGGCGTTGCCCAAGGAGAAAGCGAAGGTGAAGGATGCCTGAAGTCGTGGTCGGCGTGCGTCCGCACTTGGAAGTAGCGGACGTGATACGCAGCCACGGCAAGGCGTTCTTGCAAAAGTATGGCAGCCATCTGACGGCGACGCAGAAGAAGGCGTTGCGTGATTTGGCGGTGTGCCGGACGGCAGCGCTGGGTGGTCATGTGGAGCGGTGCCTGGATTGCGGACACGAGCGTCCGGCGTACAACTCGTGTCGGAATCGTCATTGTCCGAAGTGCCAGGCGTTGTCGCGTGCGCGCTGGCTGGAGCGCGAGTCAGGGTACTTGTTGCCGGTGGAGTATCACCATGTGGTGTTCACGCTGCCGGCGGGGTTGGCGGAGTTGGTGACGACGAATGCAGCGACGATGTACAACCTGCTGATGCAGTCAGCGGCGGAGACGCTGCGCGAGGTGGCGGCGAACCCGAAGCGGTTGGGCGCCCAGATCGGCGTGTTGATGGTGCTGCACACGTGGGGCCAAAACTTGCACCATCATCCGCACGTGCATTGCGTGGTGACCGGCGGCGGCCTGTCGTGCAACGCGCGCGGCGAGGTGGATGCGTCGCCGCGCTGGGTGTCGTGCCGGCCTGGGTTCTTCCTGCCGGTGCGTGTGCTGAGCCGGGTGTATCGCGGCAAGTTCTTGGCGGGGCTGCGGGCGCTGCACGCGCAAGGGAAGCTAAAACTTCCCGCCCTGCTGGAAGCATCGTTCACGGCGTGGTTGAGTCCGCTGTACGCCAAGGATTGGGTGGTGTACGCGAAGCCTCCGTTCGATGGTTCTTCATGATGCACACCTCAAATATCCTCGGGAAAATCCAGGGTTGGTTGATTTGGGGACCCTGATGACGGAGCTGGTTTTCTCAAGTCTTCAGAGCGGATGATCCACGGCGCCCCAGGGCAAATCTGGCGAGCGGGCAGCTTCTTGCTTCGGATCATGCGTTGCACCGTCGAATAGCTCACGCCC
The DNA here is from genome assembly GCA_963767835.1 of uncultured Planctomycetota bacterium. Classification (GTDB taxonomy): domain Bacteria; phylum Planctomycetota; class Planctomycetia; order Gemmatales; family Gemmataceae; genus SIAQ01. Next base: position 195,834 of record CAVYFY010000025.1, on the reverse strand, counting down.
AAGGTCTCGGCCACTTCCTCGATCGTCAACTCGCCGCGTGCCTGACGTTCGCCGGGCGAATAGTTCGGGATGTCGTTCATTGTGCGGAAATTGCCGACGCGCGTTCGCGTCCAGGTGTGTCCCTTGGCGGATGGAATTTTCATGCGATTCAACTGAGCGGCAATCTGCTTGTCCGACATCTGCCTCGCTAATTGTTGAACCAGTTCGAGCGTATCTCCCTCGGTCTTCCACCGGTGTTCTCCTGGTTTCCGTTTGCGGACCTGCAATTCGCTATGCTGGCCACCTTGCCAGTGGATCAACACACGCAGGATTTTCTTCTCCACGTACACGACGATCTCTTGAATGACGGTGCGGAGGATGCGCTTCTTCAAGTCGAATGGTGCTGCCTCGTGGTCCCACAAGCGGGGCAGATCGAAAGCGAGGCTGGAGAGTTTTTCTTCCTCCTCGGCCGATAGGGTTGTTGGCGAAGTCTCCAGCTCGGCCAATTCTTGCTCCAGGTGCCTGACTCTTTCCAAAGCCTCATTCCAGCGACTTTCCAGGGTCCGGGCCACGAGCCGGTTTTCCGGTTCCACCGCCTGGTACTGTCGCTGGAGGCGGTCCGCTTCGTAACGCGGCACGCTGCCAGGCCAACTCGATTTGCTTGCGTTTCTCCAGCTTCTTTCTATCGAGATCCGCACGAGCGCGAACGCTGGCCTCCAGACGCAACGGCGTCAGAGCATCGAGTACCGCAGCCACCACTGCTTGCTCGACGCTCACGCCACCAAACAAACTGCACAGTTGCTTGCCGGCCCCTTCGCCGGGACAAGCAGTGCAGAAGTAATACACCACGGCGCATTGCCGAGTGCGACGCCCGCTGTAGCGCACACGCATCTTGCGGCCACAACGCCCACAACGAATCAGGCCCGCCAGCAGCCCTTTGCCCTTCCGCGCCGATCCCTGCACGGCCTCGCCGCCCTGATTCCGATTCTGGGCCAGCGTTTCTTGATTCTTGACAAACTCTTGCCAGGAAATGTAGGCCTCGTGATGGTCGGGAAGAAAAACTTCCCAGTCCTCCGGACGCCAACGCCTCTGCTTCACCACGCGCTTTTGGCCCTGGTCCAAAACCACGCGGCGTTTCGTTCGTCCAAAGGCATAAACTCCCGCATAAACCGGATCCTTCAAGATGCGTGCGATCAGCCCGGCGCTTTTGGCCATCACCTGATTGGCCGCCTTGCTGAAGCTGTTGGTGACGCCATGCAACGACACGATCTCTTGCGCCGCCGGCGTCAAGCGTTCCGGCGATAACCGCAGCATTTCGTCCCACGGCCAAGTCCCTTGATGGCAGTGCTTGCAATGGTAATACGGCCGCGACAAGTTCATGTCGCCGACCAAACTTTTAATCTCTTTGGCCCGATAACCGACGAAACGGGCCGATTCGCGGCAGTGCGGGCAACTCATGCTCGACCCTTGGTACCCCCTTTTTTCCGCTCATTCAGAGCGGTCTCAATGGCGTGGGCGGCGATCTTGTGCGCTCGAGCGCGAATTTCGAATTCGGTGGCGCCGAGCAATTGTGCATCGGGCTTGGAGGCCATGATGCGTGCCATGTTCAGAGCTTCTTCTTGAAATCCTTTGCTGATGATCGCGGCGATGCGTTGCGCTTGGGCTTCTTGTTCGGCAGAGAGAGTGAGATCAATCATGGTAGTGGTCCTTATGCAAGAGCTAAAAACGCCGGCCCGCAGCCAGCTGGCCATAGCGTATGCATTTCCCACCTACTTTTCAGCTGCTCACCCCGCCAAGAGCGCCAGGAGCTGTTGCGCTTGCAGTTTGCCCTGGATTTGCTTGGCCAACAGGCCGTCGAGGAACTTCACCGCGATCGGCCCGAGTTCGCCGAAGCGCTGCTGCAGCAGCAAGGTGCGTTGGCCCGGATCGTCGGCGGGATGATGGCTCTTGAGCAACCGGCGCACGTTGGTCTGGGTGCCGGGCACAAGCGGATGCCGGGCAATCTCTTCCAGGCCGATCGAGTAGATGATGACCTCGTCCTTGATGACACGCACCGGCAGCACCTGGCCGATGTACGACCACGGCACCGAATAGAAGTTCAAGCGATACCCGATGAAGCCCTCGACGTTGACGTGGCGATAGACGACCAGGGCCGTGTCGAAGTCACAGGTCGGCAGCGGCAGCAGCTGCGGCTGCTCGCGCTGGTGACGCTGGAGCGGCGATTCCTTGAAGTTGCGCAAGATGCGCATATCGGCGACATCAGCCAGCCATTGCGCCGTTACCTCGTTGAGATGCTCCAAGGTGTCGAAGGTGCGGCCATTGAGCAAGCTGACTTCGGCGAAGTGGAACTGCCGCTCGACTTTCCCCTTGGAATAAGCTGTCAAGTGCACCGGATTTGAATCCTGCGTGTCAAACCTTTCGAGTTACCCATCCCTTTCATCCGCTTTATGGACGTGAATTCGTGAATTCAAGCTGCTGACTTTTCGTTTGAACTGGGGCGAGCAGCGGGTTTATTTTCATGATGACGCTGGTCGACTGGTGGCATTGCCGGCCCAGTGGACCAGCGTTTTTCCGGCAGATCCGTTTGTCCTGTGCGCTGCGGGGCGTTCGCCGTTTCGCCTTCAGGAGCTCACGGAGCTGGCCCACTTGCTTGCGGGCTTGTGCAGGGAGGTGGCTCATGAGAAGTCTGTGCTGGGTTTCGCGTCGGTCTTACCTGTGTAAACTCAATTACGCCACATTCGTTAAGGAGATCATGCCGTATGGCTCGCCCGGCAGGAAGGACACGAACGCGTACTATTAAGGGTAAGTTGCTGTATATTGCCGATGCCTTGCGGCGTTTTCGTCTTGACAGCTCCACAGGATTAGGCATAATTAAGGTAACACTTTTGCCGGTTTATCCAGGAGGCGATCATGGACGAACGCACGGAAGCCAAAAAAGCAAGCCTTCGCCAGCATGGCGCACTCAACCGGCAGCCCGACAAGGTCGTCGATTCCTTGTTCCAGGACAACGACCTCTTCGATGCCTGCGATCTGGTCCAGGTCAAGTACGAGATGCTCAGGCGCGTACGTGTCGATGGCTGGTCGGTTACGGCGGCGGCCAAGGCCTACGGCTTCTCCCGACTTGCTCTTTATCAGGCTCAGAGTGCGTTTACCCGGACTGGCCTGCCCGGTCTGCTGCCCAAGCGTCCCGGCCCACGGCGTGCCCACAAGCTCTCCGACGCCATCGTGGACTTTCTGCTCGAACAAACGCGCGACGATCCCAAATTGCCGACCGCCGAACTGGTGCGGCGCGTGCGCCGGCGCTTTCGTGTGAAGGTGCATCCTCGCAGTATCGAGCGGGCCTTGGCACGCCGGCAAAAAAAAGGGCTCTAACGCCGCCTGCCGCAGAGGGGGCCGTTTCGGCTCACCAACCCTGGCAGATTCGTTACGAACAATTGCGCATGCAGGTCCTGCAAACGCGCGGGACGTCGGCCAGTTGCGGTTGCGGACACGCTTTACTGTTGCAACGCGGTTTGGCGGCCTGGATGAGAGCATGGCCGGCGACCGCCCCTCCCTCTCCGCCGTCAACGGAAGCAACGCCAGTCCAAGGCGCCGCGCCGCTGCCTTGGCCTATTCAGCAACAACTCGCTCAAATCCTCGTCAACACCATCCTTGGCCATGTTCAGGAGATCAACGCATGAATCATGATTATCAGCAAAAGATTCAGGCCCATCACCTCCAACGGCATGCGTATCTGTATGTCCGTCAGTCAACGCTGCGGCAGGTGTTGGAGAACACCGAGAGCACGCAGCGACAGTACGCCCTGCGCGAGCGCGCTGTCGCTTTGGGCTGGCCGCTGGAGCGTGTCATCGTTATTGACAGTGACCTGGGACAATCCGGCGCGTTGGCCGCCGACCGGGAGGGTTTTCAACGCCTGGTGTCCGAGGTGAGCTTGGGACGCGCTGGCATCGTCCTGGGTCTCGAAGTCTCGCGTCTGGCCCGCAATTGTGCCGACTGGCATCGCTTGCTGGAGATTTGCGCCCTGACCGACACGTTGATCCTCGACGAGGATGCTCGCCTGATCGCCGACGCGCGCCAACAACGGCTGCAAAATCTCCCGATCGCTCGCTCCTAACTCGCGTTCATTCGGCGTCCGCAGCCAGTTCTCCACGCGCACCAGCGCTTCCAGGGCCTGCGTCAGATGTCGCGCCAGCCAGTTCCCCGCCCGGCTCAAACGCGGATCACGCAACGCCCTCGGCACGCCATGCACCAGCGCCAACGCCTCCCGCGGCTTCTGCAACACGAACGCCGCCTGCTCCGAGCTGCGCCTTGCAGCAGATCGATCACGCCGCTCACTTCCTGCGCCGTCAACGTCTCGCGACGCACCAGCGCCAAGAGTGCTTCCTGGTTGCCGGTCGGCAACCGTGTCAACTCCCGCGCCAAGGACGGCCCCACCAGGCCCAAACGCAAGTCCTCTTTCACCGACACGCTCAACTTCTCCAACAACGCCAGCCGTCGGCACACCCAACTCTTGTGCCGGCCCAGCAAATGCGCCGCCTCCACTTGCGTCATGCCGTCGTCACGCACCAGGCCTTGCACCACCCACGCTTCCTCCAGTTCCCGCACCGGTCGCTGATCCCGATTCAGCCCGAGGATCGCCGCCTTCGCCGTCGGCTCATCCACTTCCAAAACACGCACGCTCAAGCTCGGCATCACGCCAATCTGCCGCGCCGCCGCATGACGCTTGAAGCCGTCGATCAGTTCCAGACGCCCCTGGCGCACGCACGCTGCCACCGGCGCCAACTGGCCCCAGCGCCGCAGCGACCCCGCCATTGCCTCCTCCGCTTCCGGATCTCCCAGACGATAACGCCGATAACGTTCCCCCAAGTCCGCCAACGCCACCGGCCGCGTGCTGCCATCGTGCCACTGCATGCGCGTACTCTCCACGGCCCCAAATATCGAAGAAGGGAAACGGGGACGCGAAATCGCTCTCACGCCGCCCGCTCCCTCCTCCGCTTCGGGGTCGGGGAACTTTACGCTCTGGGTGAATGAAAAAAAATCTGCAAAGACATGCTCACGACGTGTCCGGTGGCCGCGCTCGCTTCGTCACACGTTCACAACGTGGCCGACGACGCCGCGCTCGATAACGCGCTTCGCGATCCAGCACGCAACGCAAAGCCAAGCGGCACGCCACGCTGCAAAACCGCTGGCATGATTGTTCATGCGGCACCGTGAAAAGCTCGTAACAACCAGGCCGAGCGCACGGCCATCCCGAAAAATCTTCCTGCCCCGACGCAATGCGCTGGCCCTCGCGCGGCGAATCCGCGTCAGCTGACGCTGCCTGCCGCTCGCGCACTCGCTCTCGATAGCGCTTCGCTTGTTTACGGCGCTGTTGTTTCGCCGCGCGAGGGCCAGCGCATTGCGTCGGGGCAGGAAGATTTTTCGGGATGGCCGTGCGCTCGGCCTGGTTGTTACGAGCTTTTCACGGTGCCGCATGAACAATCATGCCAGCGGTTTTGCAGCGTGGCGTGCCGCTTGGCTTTGCGTTGCGTGCTGGATCGCGAAGCGCGTTATCGAGCGCGGCGTCGTCGGCCACGTTGTGAACGTGTGACGAAGCGAGCGCGGCCACCGGACACGTCGTGAGCATGTCTTTGCAGATTTTTTTTCATTCACCCAGAGCGTAAAGTTCCCCGACCCCGAAGCGGAGGAGGGAGCGGGCGGCGTGAGAGCGATTTCGCGTCCCCGTTTCCCTTCTTCGATATTTGGGGCCGTGGAGAGTACGCGCATGCAGTGGCACGATGGCAGCACGCGGCCGGTGGCGTTGGCGGACTTGGGGGAACGTTATCGGCGTTATCGTCTGGGAGATCCGGAAGCGGAGGAGGCAATGGCGGGGTCGCTGCGGCGCTGGGGCCAGTTGTCGCCGGTGGCAGCGTGCGTGCGCCAGGGGCGTCTGGAACTGATCGACGGCTTCAAGCGTCATGCGGCGGCGCGGCAGATTGGCGTGATGCCGAGCTTGAGCGTGCGTGTTTTGGAAGTGGATGAGCCGACGGCGAAGGCGGCGATCCTCGGGCTGAATCGGGATCAGCGACCGGTGCGGGAACTGGAGGAAGCGTGGGTGGTGCAAGGCCTGGTGCGTGACGACGGCATGACGCAAGTGGAGGCGGCGCATTTGCTGGGCCGGCACAAGAGTTGGGTGTGCCGACGGCTGGCGTTGTTGGAGAAGTTGAGCGTGTCGGTGAAAGAGGACTTGCGTTTGGGCCTGGTGGGGCCGTCCTTGGCGCGGGAGTTGACACGGTTGCCGACCGGCAACCAGGAAGCACTCTTGGCGCTGGTGCGTCGCGAGACGTTGACGGCGCAGGAAGTGAGCGGCGTGATCGATCTGCTGCAAGGCGCCAGCTCGGAGCAGGCGGCGTTCGTGTTGCAGAAGCCGCGGGAGGCGTTGGCGCTGGTGCATGGCGTGCCGAGGGCGTTGCGTGATCCGCGTTTGAGCCGGGCGGGGAACTGGCTGGCGCGACATCTGACGCAGGCCCTGGAAGCGCTGGTGCGCGTGGAGAACTGGCTGCGGACGCCGAATGAACGCGAGTTAGGAGCGAGCGATCGGGAGATTTTGCAGCCGTTGTTGGCGCGCGTCGGCGATCAGGCGAGCACGGTTGCGGAGTTGGTGCTGGGGCCGGATCGCCTACGGGAGAAAATGCCATGACCGAGGAAATGCGACACGAGATCGTGCAACGGCGTCAGAGTGGGATGTCGCTGCGTGCCATCGCCGAGGAACTGGGCATCTCGCGTGGCGCGGTGTACCGAGCGCTCGAGCGCGTGCAAGCGCAGCGTGACGGGCGAACCGCGCTGTCGCCCCGAGCGCGCAAGCGTGGCAGCATCATCGATTCCTTTGAGCCGATCTTGAAGGAGTTGCTGGCCAAGTATCCGAACTTGACGGTCGAGCGTGCTTGGCAAGAATTGCGTGCGCGTGGCTACACCGGCGGATACACGGTGGTGCGCGAGCGCGTCCGGCTCCTGCGTCCACGCCCCGCGCCGGCCCCGGTGCCGCGTTTTGAGACGTCGGAAGGGATGCAAGCACAAATGGACCATGGCGTCTATGACATCGACTTCGCACGCGAGGGCCGCCGGCGCGTGTACCTGTTCAGCTACCTGCTCGGCTATTCGCGGCGTCAATACCTGCGCTGGGTCGAGTCGATGGACCTGCTGACGACGCTGCGTGAGCACGTCCATGCGTTCCATCATCTGGGCGGCGTCGCACGCGTCTGCCTGTACGACAACTTCAAGGCGGTGGTGCTCTGGCGGGACGCCGACGGCCCTTTGTACAACCCCAAGTTCCTTGCCTTCGCGACGCACCACGGCTTCCGCCCGCAGGCGTGCCGTGTCCGCCGGCCGCAAACGGGAAAAGTCGAGCGGAAATTCTTTTATGTCGAAACGAATTTGCTCAACGGCCGCACCTTCGACACGCTGGAACATCTCAATGAAGTGACGGCGTGGTGGTTGCAAAGCGTAGCCGATGTGCGGGTCTTGCGTGACTTCAAGGAATCGCCGCTCCAGCGTCACCAGCGCGAGCAACCGCACCTGCTGCCTTTGCCGACCTGCGACTTCGACACGGCCCTGGTCGTCTATCGCCACGTCAACGTGGAAGGCTTCATCGCCTATCGGTTGAACTTCTATTCGGTGCCGTGGTCGTACATCGGCCAGGTGCTGCCGGTGCGTGTCATCAAGGACGAGGTCATCATCTACTCGATCGGCCTGGAAGAGATTGCCCGGCATCCGCTTGTGCCCGGCACCCAGACCAACGTGCGCCGGTTGCTCAAGAGCCATCATCCCGCCGACGATCCGGGCCAACGCACCTTGCTGCTGCAGCAGCGCTTCGGCGAACTCGGGCCGATCGCGGTGAAGTTCCTCGACGGCCTGTTGGCCAAGCAAATCCAGGGCAAACTGCAAGCGCAACAGCTCCTGGCGCTCTTGGCGCATTACCAGCGTGGCGATGTGCTCAAGGCGCTGGAGCGTGCCGTCCGTTTCGGCGCTTTCTCCCTGGCCGCCATGCGCCGCATCTTGGCCGCCATCGCCAAGCCCAAGCCGCTCTTGGATGAGCTGGCCGAACTGTACAAGGACGCGCTCGATCCGAGTTTGCGTGCCGAACCGATCGGCCCACGCCCGACCAGCGACTACCAACATCTCCTTTTGCCTGAGGAAACCAGCGATGAGCCGTCCCAAGAAAAACAAGAAGAACCAAGCGAACCCGACGAACTTGCGTGACCAGATCCTCGCCGACTTCGCGACCTTGCGTGTCCCGGTGAACGCCGAACAGCTCGACGAGGCCCTCAAAAAAGCCCAGGACGCCGGCTGGTCGCACCTGGACTTCCTTCATCATCTGCTTGCCGATCAGGCAGGCCTGCGCCGACAACGTCGCATCGAACGCCTCATCAACGCCGCCAAGTTCCGCGAGGCGCTTCCCTTGAGCACCTTCGATTGGAGCTTCAATCCGAGCATCCCACGTCTGAAGATCGAGGCCCTGGCCCAGGGCGACTTCATCCGTCGCAAACAGAACGTCGTTTTTGTGGGACAATCGGGCCTGGGAAAAAGCAGGTTAATTCAGAGCATTGGCCTGGCTGCTTGCATGCTCGAACAGCACGTCCGCTACATCACCAGCGGCGAACTCTTGGCGGACCTCACCGCCGCACTGGCGGACCAGACGATCCACGATCGGGTTCGCTTCTACGCCAAGTTCGCGCTTTTGATCATTGACGAATTTGGCTTCGACCGCACCGAGCGTGCTGTCTGCAAAGAAGCCGCCAGCCTGTGGTACAAGATCATCGACGCCCGCAGCCAGCGCGTCAGCACCGCCCTGGTGACGAACATCGACTTCGAGTCCTGGGCCGACTACCTCGGCGACGCGCCCTTGGCGATGGCGATGCTGGACCGCGTCGTCTACGGAGCCACGATCGTCAAGCTGAAAGGCAAAAGCTATCGGATCCCCCGCGACGGCGATGAACCAACCGACAAATGACCGTCGCCACACCTCCTTGTTGACGCCCCATCCGCCTCGCCTGGCAACTCCCCGTGGCCCCCTCCCAGTCCGCGAAAGTGGCCCTACTCCAGACCGCGAACAACAGGCATGGCAAGGAAGCGCGTCAACAACCATCGAGCCGATGGAATCGGTGCATTGTCCGCAGTGTGGCAGCGTGCGTCGGGCGCGTGGCGAGTTATTGCCGCGCGTGGAGATGTCCCCTTTTGCGTGCGGCCCCGGAGTCGAACCGTTGTCCGCGCCGGTCGGCGACACGTCGTAGCCGACCCTTCCTTGGGGAGTCGTTTCAAAATCCTTTCTGCCGCCCCGCGTCCGGGGTGCGCGCCGAGTGAGGTTCCGCGGTCGAATTCCGATTCCCAACGCCACGCCAGAGCCCTGACGATTCCCCGCCTTGCCGGGAAATTGGTTGACAGCGGCAATGATTGCCGACTAGATTCAACCCAACGCGGCATTCCAGCTCCATAGCAATCGGCGGTGGGAGACGCGGTTCAGTCCAACTGGATTTTATCCGTCGTGCTCCGCCATCACGCCAAAGCGCGTCAGTGAGCCTTTGCACGCGGAGCACAACGGATAAAATCCTTAACGTTACGTGACAACCAAGTCGCGTGGCGGTTGTCAAAACGGTTGTCTATAGCGCAGGCAGGGTAAAGGGGAAGTCAATACTACAAGGTAATAGCCACGCTTCGGGCCTATAGCTCAACGGCAGAGCAGGGGACTCATAATCCCTTGGTTCTCGGTTCGAATCCGAGTGGGCCCATTTGATTTCCGCCTTGTTTTTTGCCTTGTCATCACCACTTGGCCGCGGAAATTCCACGGTCGGCAGCACGTCGGCGCATTCTTCAACCGCTCGCACCGATTCGCACACGATCGCACCGTTTGGCATTCCTACTGCGGTCCCTACTGCGGGCGCGTCTGTGGGCTTCCCGGCGGTTCCCGTTGCTGCAAGAGGCGTTCTCTCGGCGACCATGTTGATCATGCCGCCGATAGCGTCGGCGTGTTGATCGGGGAGAAGATGACCGTATGTGTCCATCGTTAGCGTGATGGACGAATGCCGCATGACCGTCTTGATGACGTTCGGGTGAACGCCTTGCAGCGCCAGCCAAGAGCCGCAGGTATGCCGCAACGAATGGAAATCGAGCGTTTCGCCGTCGTGGTTATCAACGGCCAGGAAGTCACTTTCCTCTCGTTTGGCGTAAGCGTCGCGATCGTGGTTCACTTCGTCAAGCCACTGCTTGCGGGCCGTGGCCAAGTCACCGCGAAGCATGTCGGCAACACTAAATTCATCGGGCATGGTGAATACGGGTGCCGTCGGGGTCTTCGTGGCGACGATCCGCCGCAACTCCGCGGCCAGGTCCCCCTGAATGTACTGTCGTGCCCCTTGATCGTTCTTCGCGGTCTCGGCTCGGCAACGAACATACGGCTTGCCGCCGGCCAGAAACAAATCGGACTTGGCGAGGGACCGCAGTTCGTTTGAACGCAGGCCGGTCTGAATCGCCACGGCATACAAGGCAACGCGCTCCAGGGGGTTCATGCCGTCGCGCAGGCCGCTCGCCAGCGTCGCCGCTCGCAAGTAGGGCCATTCCGCCGGCGTCAACATGCGCCGCCGTAGTTTGCGGTTGGTCTTGACGCTCGGCCGTTTGACGCACCGCAAAGGATCATGAGATAGCTTAGCATGATCGGTCAGCCAGCGCGTGAACGCCGTCATTGCGACGACGCGGCCTTGGATCGTGCGCGCCGCGTTCTCCTCGGCCTGCATGCGGGCCATGTGCCGGTTCATACCGTCGGCCGTGATGTCGCTCGGCTTCTCGAATCGGGCCGCTGCGCAGACTTCGCGGATGAACATGAGGGTCCGCTTGACATGATCTTCGCTACACTGTCGGGCCTTCATCATCGCTTCGAAGTCGGCCAGGTGCGTTTCGATCTGCCTGCCGGCCTCGGTGATCAGGGATTCTTGCCGCGCGTCGATAATGCCTTCCCGGCGCAGGGCGACGTCGGCCAGCTTGTCCGCCAGAATGCGCTGTGCCGTCGTTTTGTCCGTCGTCTTGGTGCAATGCTCCCGGCGTTTGCCGGCGTGATCATACCATGCGATGTACCACGGGCCGCCGTTCTGCCGCTTGAAGATGCTGCCTTCGCCGTTGCCGCGGTTGCGAATTTTCGCCATGGTGCTTTTCCTTTCAAGAGAGCCGGCGGGTTGCATGGTTCGCTCTTGATTCGTTCCAGAGGCAACCACGTCGGCAAGGTTTAGCCCGGATATTTCATCGTGCCGTCTGACTGGATGGGATCTTGGCTCGTGCGCGGGGAAAGCTTGTGGAGGTGCTGAATGCGCGGACTGCCCCCTTCCCCCAGTGTGTCGGGCCTTTGCATGGCTTGCAGATTTGGTCGGCGAACGACTTCGACCGATTGGTTACGGACTGAGTTGGGGGCTTGGCTCGGCGCTGTTCGGTGGCGTATCGCTCAAGCGTTGCGCGACGATGCGAAAAAGGCTTTGCCAGGTGTAACTGCTCGACATTTTCACCACGATCCGTCGCACACTGCGTACAATCCAGTGCGCAATCTTGAAGAGCTTCAAGCGGATGGTGCCGACCTCTGCTCGCTCCAGGTCGGTGTTGCGCAGGGCGTGGCGGCGCAGGTGCGAGATCAACACATACGCGGCCGCCGCCAACAGCACGCGGAACTGATTGGCGACGAAGCGATGGCAGCTCGTGCGGTCGGCGAACAGGCCGAGCTGTTGTTCCTTGATGCGGTTTTCGGTGTCGCCGCGTTGGCAGTAGTTGTCCTCATACAACTCACGACCATCGTCCGTGAGATTGGTGACGATGAAACGCGGGTTGGCTTTGCCGTCCTTGGCTCCGGGCAGATACTCGGCCTTGGCGATGACGCGACGCAGTCGGCTCCAGGTGCCGGCGGCGTCGAGAAATTCATGGAAGACGCGATAGGCCTGGCCGTCGATGGCGTGTAGCTGGGCGACCTGATCGAGTTGAAATTGCACGTTGCGTTGCAACACCGGATTGCGTGCCAGGCCGAGCAGATAAAAGACGCCGTTACGCTCGCACCAGTTCATGACGCGGTGTCGGCAGAAACCGCTGTCGCCGCGCAGCACGATGCGGACGTTGGGCCATTCGCGACGGAGCCGCTGGACCAGAAGCTTCAAGATCGGTCCCGTGTGCCGAGCGGCATCGATGTTCGAAGGCCGCAGATAGGCGACGAGGAGATGATCGCCGCAATGAACGTAGAGGGGCAGGAAACAGTAGTTGTCGTAGTAGCCGTGGAAGAAACGCTTCTCTTGATGGCCATGAACGATGTCGTCGGTGGCATCGAAATCGAGGATGAGTTCTTCGGGGGCTTGGGGATGGTCTAGGTGAAACGACTTAATGAAGGTTTCGACGAGTACGGCGGAGATATGGAAGAGAGTCTTGCGGGAAACGCGATTTTCGAGTCGGCACAAGGTGGGCGGTGAGGCGAGTTGGGGAGCGTCGTCGGGACCGGGATGATCGGTAACGGCTTGCCAGAGCGGATCGTCGCGAAGCTGCTGATGATCGTTGAGATCCTCGTAGCCGCAAGCGATGGCGAAGATTCGCTGAGCCAAAAGAGCACGCTGCGGATGCAGGATGAGGGCGGGCTGGCGTGGATCGGGAATAACACGATTGAGGGCATCGATGAGTCCGAGCTGTTGATCGACCTGTCGGAGCAGCAGTGCGCCGGCATCGGAGGTGATGGACCCGCCCGCAAAATCGGCAGTGAGATTGCGACGATCGAGGCTGGTAAATGGTACGGGTGTTTCGTTACACTGTGTCATCGCGAAGGCTCCTGGCCAAGTGGAGTGGAAGTGTGCTAACTCCCTTCTCTACCAAACCTTGAGCCATCGCGCCATTCCAACTTCCGTCAAAACGATGAAATATCCGGGTTAGCTGCTATATCCTATCGGGCGTGTCAAGGACCGACCAAAAAAGGCCGCCGGCCATCATCAGTTACCGCGCGGTTTGCCCGTGGTGTTGAGTGTGGAAGAGGTGGCGCAGTTGCTGGAGGCGGCGCGTCCGGGACGTGAGCGGATTCTGCTGATGACGGCGTATGCATGCGGTTTGCGGCTGAGCGAGGTGTTGCACCTGCAGGTGACGGACATCGATAGTGCGCGGATGGTGGTGAACGTACGCCAGGGGAAAGGAGCGAAGGATCGCCAGGTGCCATTGTCGGCGCGTTTGCTGGGCGAGCTGCGGACGTGGTGGTGCGGTCACCGGACGAAGCCATGGCTGTTCCCGGGATGTACGGACCGTCGCGTCAGCGGCCGATGAAAGAGACGAGCGTGCAGCGGATGGTGAAGCAGGTGGTGACGCGTGCGCTGTTAGCAACACATTGAAAGCGTGACAAAACGCGCTTTGGCCCGGGACAGGGCGCGGGACCTGGGTCGCGGGATTGTCACATCACATTTTGTAAACTGACAAGCAACGTAGACGAGGGGTAAAAAAGCGCCTCGAAGCCGAGCGAATCGGCGAGCGTCTGGATTCCGTCGGGCCCTGTCAACATCTGTTGCAGGCAATCGGCAGACCTGCTCTGGGTAGCCTCCATTCCATCCGGTTCGGCAAAATCGGCACACAGCCGGAAAGCCACGTTGCCGGCTTCTCGGCTCAGCACGTTCGCAAGCTGAGTTACCCGCAACAATTGAGCGATTTCGAGTGTTGCCAGAAATAGCAAAACCACGAGGGGCACGCAGAGCGCCAGTTCCAGCATGGCTACCCCCCGTTCGTCCATTCTCGCCCCACAATTCCCTTGGATCATCGCTAAGACATTACTCCGGAAACGGCTCGTTTCGACCGATGGCACTTGCTCTGATCGATAAGGGCAACTGAATTCCGACCATGAGTTCAAAAGGTGCATTGATCTCGGCCACGATAAAATCTCTCGGATTGCCCGCGTTTGCCGGGATTTGAGCACTGCATGGTGAGCCCAATGCTGGCCGGACACAGATTGCGCTTTGTGCCAGTTGAACTCCAAGCCCCGATGCCGTATTCACAATCAGTTGCTGGGCGTATTGAGCCCTACTTTGGGAATTGCATGTTGCGGCGCCGCATTCGCCCGTGATGACGTGCCGAATCCCTTCGATCACGGCCATTTGGCTGGCAAGCATGATGATTGCGAAGCGGAGCAGCTCCAATCCGCAAAGAAGTACCAGAATGAACGCGGGCAATGAAACGGCCGTTTCGACCATCGTAGCGCCACGCTCATTCAACCGACCAGTCACCGAACCTCATGTTTCTCCCTTGGCCCGTCCTCGCCTCGTGTGACGGCGCGCTCGCTGCCATCGTCAACCGGACCAACAAGACGGCGACCGGCGCGCATCGCCGCAGCGTGATCGTGAGTGTACTGGAATCGCTGCGGGTGAACTTGGAGAAATTCTGCCTGACCACGGTATTGGCGGCGGTAACGCGTTGGATGGAGAAAGGCGTCAGCTTGTTCGCCGAGCAATGGCAGGCGTTTCAAGCCGCGCGGGCCGCACCCCAGCCCAACCCCGGATAGCCGCGGCAGCGCCCGCTACAATGGACATGTACGCAAGAAGACGCTCCTGCGTCTCGCCAAGAAATACGACGGGCAGTGAGCATCCAAGGGCAAGGGCGGGCCGCCTGTCGGCATTGGCACAGTGACTGCGGTGCGGGACGGTGCGCGGCTGGAAGCAAACCTGACCAAAGCGTCATCACCGAACTCGCGCGGGCGCTCGAATAACGCAAGAGGAGTTGCAGTCAGTCCTGGCGAACCTTAGAGACAAGACGAAGGTACAATGACTAGCTGCGAGCTCCCAACGCACGCAGCAAATCTGTCGCGGCCGGGGTTTGCAGGAGCTTGGCCTGGAATTGCCAGGTGTCTGCTTCCTGACGGCACGCTACAAGCTGAATCTTGAGCGACCAGTTCGCCTGCTTTCTGCCACTGCCTTTGAGGCGAACGATTTTGCCGGGGGCAAACGGCCAGCATTTGGTCGCCTTGAAGCGTCTGAACAGAAAGCTGATTTGACAGCCACGCTGAACCGCGATCTGAAAATGAACGTTTGACAGATCCATGTTTCCCACAATCTCCGCGACTTCTGCCATTTCTTTTTGTTGAGGCGGCTCTATCTTGTCATGCAGATGGGGGTGCTCGAGAGTCAACAGCCGTTGCAATTCATCCTCGCTCAGTTCACTGACAAATCTGCAACCGAGCGCCCAGTTGCGATCTTCCAGCCGTTTGATATGGACGACGTTCACGAAAGCCACGGATTTCTCGTGCGCATCATTCCCCGGCATCTCAATGGCAAGAGGCGTTCCCTTCTCAAATCGCCTCGGAACATCGATACGAACTCCACCCTGCGAAATATCACGAATGGTGGCGCTCCAACCGGGTTCCTTCATCGCCGACAGGGAGGCTGGCTGGCATGTCGTTGGCAATTCACAAGACTTTCGTTCGTAAACTCGGCAATCGACAGGGCGCAGGCCGAGCGTGGGAGTTTCAAGAGCCGGACAGGTCTCAAGCAGCATAATTGCCTACCTCTGAAGAGACGGTCACTTCCAGAAAGATAGTTCACGCCCCAGCACAGTCAAGGGAATTCTCCGTCAGTCCGCCCGTTGAATACGGGACGTTGGCAGCGGGCTAGCCGCGCGGCGCCGGTCCATCAACCTCTGGTCCGACGCCGCTCGCAACGATACCTTCTGAATTTCCGGTAAACCCGGTGCGGACGAGGCGGTTAGCGGGAATGCTTTGCCGGTCGGTTCGCCGGGGGCGAATCGAACTGTACGAGTTGCCGGACAACTCTATTGAAGGGCTTTAACAGGTATCATTTCGGGGCGAACCAAAGAATTCCTCTAACGCTTCTTGCGTGAGCGGGCGCACGAATGAGCAACCAACGGCGTGCAATTGACTTTTCCCCGGCTTTACCCATCGAACCAGAGCGAGTTCGGAGACAACAGAGGTGCCAAGCGTGAGGTGCACCACAGAATTGACAGCAACTGGACACGACGTTTGCAAACGCACACCCAACGAAGAAATATCCACAACCGTCGCTTCCCAACGGCGACGTGTGCTTTCGTGAAATGGCACGAACGTGGCAGACATATCGACGCTATAGCGCAGCGAGGCACGCCGTTCTTGCTTCGTGGCAGGCTGAATTCTTGAGGCAGTCGTCTGGCTTGCCGTGGAAGTCGGAGGTTCCGGGGCGGGGAAAAAGCTCCCCAACACGTCAAGAAATTCGTCGCAATTGCTTGGACGCCGACGCGGGTCCGCGTCCAGGCATCGGCTTACCAGTTGATCAATTGCCGGGGCGAGCGTCGGTAATAACAATCGTAGCGGCACAAACTGACACAAGTGCTTGCGTTGCAAGGTTTGAATCGGGCCCGCATTGCCAAATGGAAACTTGCCCGTTAGGGCCGTGTACATTGTCGCCGCCAGGGAGTAAATATCGCAGCGTCGATCGACGCGTTTCGCGTCTTCAAACTGCTCGGGCGCGCTGAATTCGATGGTGCCCAGGGATTGGTGCGTCTGTGTAATTTGCACGTCGTCGGCAAGTTGCTTCAGCAGCCCAAAATCGCCGAGTTTCGCGATGTTCTCGTGAGTCAGAAAGATATTGCTGGGCTTGATGTCGCGATGCAGGATGCGATTGGCGTGGAGGTGGCGCAGTCCATCGGCAATTTGCACGAAAATCGTCGCTGTGTCCTCAATTGACAGGGATTTTTTCTTTTTGAGACGCTGCTCCAGGTTTTGCCCCGGAACGTATTCAAGGACAAGATAGTTCAGGCCGCGGTCTTGCCCGACGGCCAGGGATCGAACGAGATGTCGGTGTTGCACCTGTCGAATGACGCTGAATTCGCGTCGGAATCGTTCGAGAACGACCGGTTCCAATCCAAGAAGTCTTTTTAGGATCTTTACGGCGGCGATTTTGCCAGTGGGCTTGTGCTTGGCCTTGTAGACGGTTGCATGGGCGCCATGACCGATCACTCGGATCAGCTCAAACGGACCCAGGAATTTCGCGGTCCTAACGGCAACTTGACTTGAAGGCATACGAAGCCTCGGCAGTCCGGTGGATTGTCGCTTCGATTCAACCGTAGATTGAAACGGATGCAATGTCAAATAATTGCCCGGTGCGCAATGTTGTCGGCACGGAATCTGCCTACCGTTATGCTTCGATCGCTCAGCCACAGGGTGCTGTGGCTGCCATTCAGTTCAGTTGGTAGTCAGAAGACCGCGAATCACTTCGCCATAAACATCGGTGAGCCGAAAGTCACGGCCGGCGTAGCGGTAGGTGAGCCGTTCGTGATCGATGCCGAGCAGATGGAGCAGCGTGGCGTGGAGATCGTGGATGGAAACGCGATTCTCGACGGCGCGGAAGCCATACTCGTCGGTCGCGCCGTGACAGGTTCCGCCTTTGAAGCCGCCGCCGGCCATGAACATCGTGAAGCCGTAGGGATTGTGATCGCGCCCGTCGCCGCTTTCGGACACCGGGGTGCGGCCAAACTCGCCGCCCCAGATCACGGCGGTTTCATCGAGCAGGCCACGCGCTTTGAGATCGCGGATCAAGGCGGCGGATGCGCGATCCATGTCCGGGCAGCGGCCACGCAGGTTGCGATTGATTTGGCTGTGATCGTCCCACGGTTGGCCGGGACCGTAGTGAACGTGAACGGTGCGGACGCCGCGCTCGACGAGCCGGCGGGCGAGGATGCAGCCATTGGCGAACGGGGAGCGGCCATAGGCTTCGCGCACCGATTCGGGTTCGCCGCGGATGTCGAAGGCATCGGTCGCTTCGGTTTGCATGCGAAAGGCGGTCTCCATCGCCTGGATGCGGGTTTCGAGAAATTCGTCGCCGCCGACGGCACGCTCGTGTTCGCGATTGAGTTGCTGAACGAGATCGAGCTGCCGGCGCTGGGCGGGCAGATCGAGTTGGCGGTTTCGCAAGTGGCTGATCATCCGTTCGGGATCGGTGACGGAATCATCGAACGCCACGCCTTGATGGCGCGAGGGGAGAAAGCCGCTGCGTGTGCCGCCGCCCCCGCCGCCGGGACTGAGCACGACGAAGCTTGGCAAGTTCTGATTCTCGCTGCCGAGCCCATAGGAAATCCACGAACCCATCGAGGGCCGCGTGGCCGCGATGTTGCCCGAATGAAACAGGCTGCGCGCCGGCGTGTGCGTGGGATTGAAAGTGTACATCGAACGGACGACGCACAGATCGTCCGCAATCGCGGCAAGGTTCGGCAGCAGCTCGCTGATCTCCAGCCCCGCCCGCCCATGCCTGCCAAACCGAAACGGCGACGGCAACAAGCCGCCGGTGGTCCGCTCGGTCCGCAAGTTGACCGCATCGGGCCGTTGCCCCGCGTAACGCCGCAGTGCGGGCTTCGGATCGAACAAATCCATCTGCGACGGGCCGCCCGGCATGAACAGCAGGATGTTGTGCTTCGCTTTCGCTGCGAAATGCGGCGACGGCAACCCGGCGCCGTGCGCTTGCTCATCGGCCAACACGCCGGCGAGCGCGACCGAACCGAGGCCGGCGCTGACGGAGCGGATCAATTCGCGGCGGGAGATGGGGTGGTTCATACAGCTTTCCCGTGACCTCAACTCATGTCGATCGCTTCACAAGAGCCCGACCGCCGCTTGCCAATATCGCTTTGTTATACTCCATTGACCTCATCTCCGGGCACGCCAATACTGCCTCGCAGAATTCCAACGGCGGGCCGTATCCGTGGGCGTTCATGTGGTGGACAATCAATGCCGGTGCGACATACAAAAACTCGCCGCCAGGAACAAACAGATTCCTCGATCCATGCATTTCGGGGTCATATTGGCACAAGTTGCATGGGTGCGATCCCATCGCAATCGTAGGCTGCCAAGAATCCTTGCATAGCTCACGTAGTTTCTCGAAAACTCGTCGATCTCGTCCAGCCATCGGAAAAGGCTTGCCACCTTCCAGCCATCCGACCGCGCCAGAAACGGTGCGAATTCGTCGCCAAAGTAACTGCACGGTGACAGGTCGTCGAACCATGCCATTTCTATCCAACCTCATTGGACCGCAGCCGAAAAACTTCATCTCAATTTTTGCTGGCCGATTCGCCCACGACCTTGGCTGGGGGCAATTCTCCAGCGTCCCCGGCGTTCGAGGGCGCAACATAGGGAGGCTCTCCCGGTTTGCGCAACCGGCGATTCAGTTCATCTTGGTCTTCGGTGTTATCCATGGTGACTTCAAACACCTGGATTTTTCCTGCACCGGAAGTCTTGTAGCTTTTCGCTTCCATCGCAACCTCCTTCGGGCTAGAACACCTCGACTCGCTGATCAATGACCCATACGTCATCGTACCACAATTCGATAAAGTAGATACCCCGTTCAGGAAACACGCATTCAAAGACGCGAACGCAGAAAATCGTTGGCTGCACAGCGTCCTTGTGTCGGACCGTAACCGAACGGAAGAAGAAGCGGCGGCCTGAATCCGCACGCATGACCGCGAGCCGAGCTTTCCCCGTTTCTTTCTTGTCCGATAGCTGCACGAAGGCCCAAAAGGAAAGCTTCACGGGGAGCGGTTCGAGGCATTCAAGCCGAGACAGGCCTGCCCCTAGCAAGTCCTTTTGATCGCCGCTCGCGGCATGATCGAAAACGTCGTCACAAAGCACAAACGCTTTGATAATGGGCACCTTCATCAGTCAAAATCCTCGATCAGATTCGGAACAAACCCGGAATCGCCGTTTTCGACGGGCTCACGGCCAAAAGATCACTTCATTCGCACACAGCAACGCCTGCGCATACGCCGCCATCGTGCCAGCCGCGAGGTATTCGTTGCCAAGCGTCAGTTCGCGTTCGCTGGGATCGCGGGACAGCGACTTGCGGTACATGGCGCGGATTTTCGCGTTGGCGTCGGGCTCCTTCGCCACGCTTGCAACCAACGCGGCGGCCTGGTCGCGCAGGAACGGGCTGTTCATGACGAAGAGTTGCTGGAGCGGCGTCGTGGTGGTTTCGCGGCCGGGGCTGTGCATGGTCGCTTCGGGGAAGCCGTATTGTTGCAGGAGGTTGTTCAGGCGGCTGCGGCTGACTCGGCCATAGATGGTGCGGCGATTGTTGCTGGGCCGATCGAGGTCGGAGGAAGGTCCGCCCAGGCTGGCATCGAGATTGCCGGCGGCTTGCAGGAGGCAGTCGCGGTAGGCTTCGATGTCGAGGCGGCGCGGGTTCGCGCGCCAGAGCAAGCGATTGGCGGGATCGATCTTGACGGCTTCGGGGCGCAGCCGACTCGCTTGCTGATAGCTGGCCGAGAGCATGATCTCGCGGTGCAGCCACTTGAGCGACCAGCCAGCGGCGATGAAGCGCGCGGCAAGATCGTCCAGAAGCTCTGGATGCGTCGGCTTTTCACCCTGGGCGCCAAAATCGCTGGGCGTATCGACCAGCGGTTTGCCGAAATGCCAGCCCCAGAAGCGATTGACGATAACGCGAGCAGCGAGCGGGCCCGCATCGGTGAAGAGCTTGTCGGACAATTCCAATCGTCCCGAGCCCTTGCGAAACGCGACATCGCCCTTCGCCAGCACGGAGAGAAATCCGCGCGGCGCCAGTTCGCCGGGCTTGGCGACGTTGCCGCCGGGCAGGATGTGAAGATCGCGCGGCTTGCCGGGCTTGATGTCGAGCATCGTCAGATCGGGGTCGCTGCCGTCCACCCACAAGCCGGCATCGAATACGGAATGAAAGAATGCCCCGTCGCCACCTTTGGGCCGCTTTCCCGCGGGGGCCGCCGCCTTGCCGTCATACGGCGCCGGGCGTTTGTCGAGCCTGGCAAGATAGCCATGCAGCTCGGGATTGCTGTCACGCAGATCGGCAATCTCGACTTCGATTTTCTCAAGCTCGGCGACGAACTGTTCGACCTGTTTGCGGGCTTGCTTCGGCTTGGTCCCCGGCTCCGTGCGCATCAAGTTGGCGACGTAGCTGAGATAGAAGATGCGCTGGGCGTTCATCATGAACTGCGTTTCGACGCGCGGGTCCACCTCGGCCAACGGACGCGGCGCGGCAACCGTGGACGCGAACACGCCGGCCAATGCGTAATAATCCCGCGTGCTGATCGGATCGAATTTATGGTCATGGCAGCGAGCGCACGCAACCGTCAGTCCCAGCACGCCGCGCGTCACCACATCGACGCGCTCGTCCCAATCGTCCATGTACAGGTTCTCAATTACGTCCTTGGACAGCCGGCCATCCTTGTGATAGATAGGACCGATGCCCAGGAAGCCGGTCGCCACCACATCGCTGCGCGGCGTCTTCGGCATCAAGTCGCCGGCGAGTTGCAGCTTGACGAATTGGTCATACGGCACATCGCGGTTGAGTGCCTGAATGACCCAGTCACGATAGCGCCACGCATACGGATAGGGCCGATTGGTCGCTTCGGTGGTTGGATTGTCCTCGCCATAGCGCGCGACATCGAGCCAATGGCGGCCCCAGCGCTGGCCGTACTGCGGAGACGCGAGAAGCCGTTCGATGAGTTTGTCGTAAGCCTTGTCGGACGGATCCTTCACAAATGCCTCGACTTCTTCAAACGTGGGCCGCAGGCCGATCAGATCGAGATACGCCCTTTGAATGAGCGTGCGCGCATCGCCGGGCGGCGACGGCGCAAGCTGCTTGGCTTCGAGTTCGTGCAGAACGAAGGAATCGATCGGTTTCCGGGCCCAGCCTTGCTGCTTCACCGCTGGCGCGGGAATTTGTCTGACCGGGCCAAACGCCCACCACGTGCGGCCGGCTTCCAGGTCGGGCCCCTTCGCCGCCTTCGTTGATCCCGGCGCCGCCTCCGTGCGCGGATCGGGGCGCCCATCTTTACCCACTGCTCGAACCTCGCGATCTGTTGCAGCGACAGCTTCCCTTTGGGGGGCATCGCAAAATCCGCGTCGGTCCAGCGGATCGCCTGGATCAGCCGGCTCTTCTCGACATCGCCGGGAACGATCGCAGGCCCGCTCCTGCCTCCCTTGGCGATTCCCGGCTGCGAATCGAGCAAGAGCTTGCCCTTGACCTTGCGAGCCTTCGTCGAATGACATTCATAGCAGCGTTCCGCCAAGACCGGGCGGATATGCGTCTCGAAAAACGCGATTCCTTCCTTCGTCAACTCCGCCGGCTTCTGCGCATTCTCCCCGCTAGATGCGACGCCAACAAATGCTTCGCTCAGTATCAATGCGACAAGATAGATAGCGGATGAGGGGTGCATAGCTCAGATCCGACGCTGGCTCGGTACCTGCCAATCAATTGTCATGGTAGAAGGAGATTGGCCATTTGACTGCGCTCGGGTATCGGCAGATTTTACGGTTAAGCACCAAGGTGCGGGCCAGCTGGCTCCACGTTCGCGCACAAGGCCAAGCGATGACCGCTTTCATCATCGCGCATCATCCTTCCTCATGCAGAAAACCCGTTCCAGGCGCGCCAGGACGCCATAGGGCATCGCGGTCTGCTTACCGGCTGAATCAAACGCGCCTTCCGCCCCGGCCGAGGCCAGGACTTTGCCATCCGGACTGAAGGCAACCAAAAAGACCAGCGTCTCCAGCGGCGTCGCGGCGCGAAACGGCGGCCGGCCGGTGAGCAAATCATGGAGGATCGCTCCCAAGCGCACAGGTGTCCGCCGCGGGGGACGTGTCTCTTCCTTGGCCCGCCGCCCGCTCCGGAGCCATGTACGACGGCGTCCCCATGACCGAGCCCGATTGCGTTTGGCCGTGGTCGTCATCCAGCTTCTTCGCCAGGCCCCTTGTGTCCTTCCTGGGCATGAGGAAAACATTGGCAGGTTTCATTCGGAAGTGAATCACGGCCGCGCGTTGTAAAGAACCGCTGCCGCGGCGATTCGCAAGGCGCTGGCGTAATCGTAGCCACGGCAATCCGCGGCGGTGTTGCGCTCCAGCGCGCAGCCCAGATCGTACTTGCTGTAAAGCACGACCCAGCGCCCGTCCAGCTTGATCCCCTCCAGGTTCGGCTCCATCGCCTCCATCGGACCGGACGCCTTGGTTCGGCACTTGATGGTGCTGCGCGACAAGATGTTGTCTTTGCCGTTCAACTCTTCGCCATAAAGCCGATCGCGGTTTGTTGGATCGGTGGAGAGCAGCGTGAGCTTTTCCTTGGGGAATAGCTCCTGCACAAATTTGCGGAACGCCTTGTCGAAATCGTTGTTGCCGCAGCAGGCGTCGGCGAGCAGGAGGCCGCCGTTGCTGAGATTGAAGCGCACGGAGTCGATCTTTTCCTTGTCGAGGCGGATTTCGTCCTTGCCGTGCATGTAAAGGAATTTGGTGCGGCGCAGTTCGCTGGCGAAGCTGGTCCGCTCGGTGCGCAGCTCGACTTCCAGGCCGTAAGCATCGTGGACGTGCTCCATCAGGTTGCGCATTGCCTTAGGAGCGGGCTGCCATTTGCTCTCGGTGCCGGAAATGCGAATCTGGCCGACGCGGAAGTAGCCGCGTTTGGGGGGTGTGGTGTTCTCCTTCTCGGGGCCGGCGATCGGAATGTCGGTCAAACGCGGCATGGGGGGTGTGCGGCCGGTGGCGTAACCGACCAGGTTTTCGCCAAGCCGAAACGCCAGCTGAGTCCGCGCGTCATCGCGCTTGGACTCCCAGTAGCACGACAAATCCTGCGGGCTGTAGAGCATCACCGTGCGGCAGCCGACCGATAGGCCCATCAATTTGTAGGGCTGATCGCGAGGCTCGATTTGGTGCCAGCAGGTCCAGACGGGATGCTCGCTGGTGAGATATTCCAGATCGCTGTCGGGCCAGAGCCGCTTCACCCATTCCTTGATGCCCTTGTCGAAATCCAGGCTGCCGCAGCAAGCCTCAGCGACGATGAAGCCGCCATTTTCGATGAAGCGCTTGATCAAATTGATTTCGCGGTCGGTAAAGCGGCCCGCGGGCGATTGGTGGCCGTTGATATACAGGATCGGCGATTGCAGCATGTCGGCAAGGACAGCGTCCTCGTCGGCGCGTTTGGGTTCATTGCCATGGCTGCGGGCGTAGAGGGCCCGCGTAATGTCGTAGGTCTGCCAGGCGACCGGCTTGCGATTGAAGAGTTCCTCTTTGGAAATATGCTCGGTGAGATGGCGCAGATCGTTGCGGTCGTTGTTCCAGTCGGTGTCCGCTTCGACGCGTGGCCACTTGCCATGCACGAGCTTGCTGATGACGACAGGGGTTCGGCCCTTGGAGAGGTAGAGGAGGGCGAAGCTGGTGTTGACGTGGGGCCAGCGATCCCAGCCGCCGCCGGTCTTCCACGAGCCATCAGCTTCCTGGCGTTTGACAAGGAATTCACAGCCTTCGCGATACCAGTCGTGCTCGCCGAAGAAGCGCATCCCGGTGAGCCGGCCGGCGCGTTCCAGGCCGTAGAGGTTGTAATCAGCGCGGTCGGGCAAGTCGAGCGTGAAATTCTTGGTGATCCAAGTAATCGCCTTGGCGGCGTTGGCATCGTCGCCGTAGACGCCGCAGTTCTTGAACGCGCCATTGGCCTGCCATTGCTCGCGGCCGCCGTTGAGCTCCAGACCGGCGATTTGCAAACCGCACAAGCCGGCGACGGTCATGGTGAGCGACGGCTGTTTGAGCTTGGCCTCGCTGTAATACGGCGAGTAAATCCAGAAGCCCTTGTCGTCCTGAGTGCGGCGGTAATGATCGTGAATCTTCTGCCAAACATCGCGCGGAACCGCCACTCCCGCCTGGCGTGCGTACCACAAGGCGAGCATGGCGTACTGCGTGTTCGAGCCGTCGGTGGCAAGCGCGTTGGGGCGTGAATGGTAATCCCAGCCGATGAATTCGCCGTCCTTGAAAGCGCGAGCCTTGAGGAGCCAATCGACGTTGGCCTCGATGATGGCGCGGTCGGTACGCGCCTCGGCGAAGGCCATCGTTTGCAGCGAGCGCACGTAGGTGGTCGTCGGATCCTTGATGCGGCGCAGATTCGCCAGACCGTCGGCGATGGCCTTTTTCCGGCGTGCATCGAGCTTTGCATCGTCGATCACGCCGTCGCAATTCAGGAGGGCGAGCACGCATCGCGCCGTCGAGCCGCCGTGGAAGTCAGCCGTCTTGTCGTCCACGGTCGATTCCCAGCCGCCATCGCCGGCCTGCTTGCTGACGAGATAGCGAACTCCGTTGGCAATCTTTGATTTAACCTGTTTGACGAGCGGTTCGGGCGGCGCTTGCCCGAAGGCGGCGCCGGCGAAAACCAGCAACAGGGAAAAAGCAAGGTAGCGCGACATGACGGAAGCCTTCCTGATCGGCGACGCTTCCATTGTGTCAGGCGGCGCGGACCGCGCCAAGCGATTTCTGTGGTCCGGAAGGCGACAAAGTCAAACCGCTCGGTTTGGGCGTAACCGAGCGGTGGGCCCGTGTGGATTGTTTGAGATCACGCCTGACCGTCGCCGTCTCCCATGGTCGAACGTGTCAGTGCGGCGCCGCGCTTGAGATGTTCCTCAATGGCGATCTGCAATTCGCCCGAGAGCGTGCGGCGGTTCGTTTTCGCCAGCTCCCGCAGTTTTTCCATCAAATCTTCGGGCAGGCGGAAGCTGACGGTCTTCTGTTGATGGTGGTTCGATTTCTTCTTGGATGCCGCCATGCATCGGATTGTACTATAGCGTACACTTGTGAGCAATTGCAAAATCTTATTGTTTTTGCTTTTTTTTGCTTGCAAAATAAATCCACGATGCTTAAGGTGAACCTCGTCAGACGCCGATGAAGCTTTGGGACGGGGTTTGGTTAAGGCTCGTGACTGGGCGACGCGACCTTGGCCGGCCCTGTCCTTTTTTTATTCCCGCCGTCGGTTGACCATGCGTATAATGAATTAGGAACAGCCGCCCTCCCCCGCAGCCCTAACGGTTTCGCTCATTTTCCTTGTATCGCTAATCAATATAGATTAGTTCGCCGCGGAGGGCGCCTGCCCAGGGCAAGCGCCGACGGAGGTTTGATTTGATGTCCGTGGGTCTTTCGCACATTCAACAAAATCGCCTATTATCTCTCTTGCCTCAGGATGAAGCGACCCGATTGGCCGAGCGTTTGGAACCGGTATCTCTGGAATTCAAACAGATTCTATGCGAGCCCGGTGAGCCGATCCGGCACATTTATTTCCCACAATCGGGGGTCGTGTCGTGGTTGGCGGTTCTCAATGGGGACGCCAGCGCGGAAGTCGCAACCATCGGCCACGAGGGCATGGTGGGAGTGCGCGTGTTTCTCGGCGCCGACACCTCGCCGGCACTGGTGATGGTCCAGGTGCCGGGGCCCGCGCTGCGTCTTGGCATCGCCGACTTTCGCGAATACATGCGATCCGACAACTCGCTGGTACAGATTCTTCACCGTTACCTCAATGCGTTTCTCACGCAGCTCGCCCAATCCGTGGCGTGCAATACCTTTCATTCCGTTAAACAACGCTTTTGCCGCTGGCTGCTCATGACGCATGACCGCGTGCGCTCCGACCAGTTTCCCCTCACCCACGAGTTGGCAGCGCAAATGCTTGGTGTTCGCCGCGCCAGCGTCACGGACGCGGCCCGCAAGCTCCAGAGCGCCGGCCTGATCCGCTACACGCACGGCAAGATCACCGTGCTCGACCGCCAGCGCCTGGAAACGACCTCGTGTGTCTGCTACCGCGCGGTCAAGGCGGATTATGACAAATTGCTCTCGGTTGCCGACAAGAAACCGGCAGCGCCAGAGCGAATTGAAAAGCAAGTGCGCTTGACGAAAAAAAAGTGATGACCTTTCAGCCCCTTTTGAAATAGCCAAACATCCGCGATTCCGCCCGCGTCCGTTCCTCCAGTTCGCGCATTTTTTCCGGCGCCAATGGCGCAAAGGTACGGGCCAGCTCCGCATTCTCGTCCACCTCCTCTGGCGTCTCGCAGCCGACGATCGCGAGGCTCACGCCCGGCAGCGACCAGACGTAGCCGAGCGATTCCTGCATCGAAAGCCGGGCGAGCAGGCGCCGTTGAGCGCACACCTTCATTGCAATGACCCCCATGTTCTGCCGCTGCGCCTCCGCGAGCACTGTCGAGATGAAGGGCAAGCGATGCACGTCGCCGGCGTTGAGTGCGACCAGCACCGTATCGAACGCGAAGCGCCGCATTCCCTCCAGCAGGATCGCCGGATCATGGTGCCCGGTCAACCCCAGATTCTTGACCCGGCCGTCGGCCTTGGCTTCGATGAGCGCTTCGAGGGCGCCTCCTTTGCTGAAGATGTAATCGAGGTCGTCGAGAGTGCGCAGATCGTGCAGTTGCCAAAGATCGAGATGATCGGTGCGCAGCCGGCGCAGCGTCTGATCGAGTAAATGCAGCGAACCGTCGCGGCTGCGCTCGTGCGTCTTGGAGGCGAGGAAGACTTGCTTGCGGCGCTCGCCGAGGGTGGCGCCGTAGTAATCGATGCTGCCGGCGTAGGCGGGTGCAGTGTCGCAATAGGTCACGCCCTGATCGAGCGCTCGCGTGATGACCTGAGCCGCGGCGCGGTCCTGCCCCCAGGTGCGCAGCACGCCTTCACCGCCCAGGCCGAATATGGTCACCGCGCGCCCGGTCTTGCCGAGCGTTCGCGTTGGAATGGGGATCGCCATGGATGTTCCTCGGGTCGTATAGACGGTGCGCTTGCTCGCCGCTGCGAACGAGCCGCGGCGCGCAACCGCGCCGGGTAACCAAGATTATTCACCGCGGAGATCGCGAAGAACGCAGAGATAGAAGAGGGCCGGAATTGTGCCGAAAAAGCCAACGGCAAGTTGGTCTCGGCCCTCGGTGTCCGCGATTATCGTAATTCCATTGTTGCATTTTCTCAGCGATCTCTCCGGTCTCGGCGGTGAATAATACGGGCTAGACGCTGAGGTTAGCGTATGGAAAGTGCGATATTGCGAGAGGTCGGACGCTATCCCGCCTTGCGTTCGAACAGATCGCGCAGGGCCGCCAGTTGCTGCTTGCGCGTTGCTTCCACGGCATAGGCGTCGAAGGGGATCGTATGGTTGAGGATTGCTTGCAGAACCTCGACGGCCGCCTGCCGCAGTTCCGGATCACGGCGTTCCAGGGCGTTCAAGAGCGCGGGGACGGCCGCCGCACCCTTCTTGACGATTTCCTGGGCCGCCTTCGCCTGCTCGGCCGTCTTCAGGCTTTCGACCAGCTTTTGCAGTTTTTCCTGTTCGAGGATCATCTGCGCCGGTGAGACCTTAGGTGTGGCGGTGCCCGGGAATTCAAGCGTCTTGGCCGTCGGCTTCTTCGCCGGCGCCGGCGCGGGCATCGGGGGCGGCGGCGCGGGAATCGGCACGGGCTCAATCGCCTCGTCCGGCGCCCGGTAATTGTTGTCGCTGAAACCCTGGCCCAGATATTCGGCAATCGCGATCGGATCGCGCACGATCTGCGCAGGTGTCCCTTGCGTGCGCACCTTGCCGTCCTTGATCAGGTAACTGCGCGTCGTGATCTTGAGTGCCTCATGCACATTGTGGTCGGTCAAGAGGATGCCGATGCCCTCATTGCGCAGCTCCAGAATGATTTGGCGAATCTCGGCGATGGTGATCGGGTCGATGCCAGTGAATGGCTCGTCCATAAGGATCAGGAGCGGCTCGCATACCAGGCAGCGGGCGATTTCCAGGCGGCGCTTTTCACCGCCGGAGAGCCGGGCCGCCACGGTCTTGCGCACCTTGTTCAGCCCGAACCGCTCGATCACCCCTTCCATGCGCTCGTAACGCTCCGAGCGCGTCAACGGCCGGCCCAGGGTTCGCGATTTCGGAACCATCTCCAGAATCGCCAAAATGTTCTGTTCCGCGTTCAGCTTACGGAACACGCTGATTTCTTGGGGCAAATAGCCCATGCCCAGCCGGGCGCGTTCGTACATCGCCAGCTGGTTGACCTTTTCCCCCTTGAACCAAACGGTGCCGTCGTTGGGCACGAGCTGCCCGGTCGCCATGCGGAAGCTGGTGGTCTTGCCCGCGCCGTTGGGCCCGAGCAAGCCGACAACCTCGCCGGTATTGACTTCGAAATCGACGCCGTTAACCACCGCGCGCCGGCCGTAGATTTTCACCAGCCCCTTGACCTCGAGTAGCGACATGACCGTCCTCCATGACAATGGCCCATTGGGTATATACCGCAAACCGGCGAAAGCGGTCAAGGCAAAGAGATTCGCCTACCCAATGTCCCCAGACGTGCGCATTCAAAGCTCGCTTGGCGATTTCGCAAACGTCGAAGCGGCCGGCCGCGGGTGCTAATGCAGCCATCGCCAGGCGCATTGCGTGCGAAACCGCCAAGCGAGCATCGAATTTGCATGCGTGTGCGATGTCTATTTCTCCGCGCCGAGCACCTTGCGCTCCTTCAGATCGTACCGCCCGCCCGCCGAGAGCGCCTCGTAATCGGGCTCCCCCTTCTCGACCTTACGTTTCGCGTCATAGAAGTGGACCTTGCCTTTGCCGACGACATCGGCGACCGATCCTTTGACGACGATGGCGGTGGCTTCGTCGAGGCCGATGCCGAGGTATTGCGGGTAGATTTTCATCAGGCTGGTCATCTCGCTTTTTCGTTTGCGCTGGGAGAAGTGCTGATCGATGGCGACGCCTTTGAGGAAGCCGAGGCCGCGTTCGTAGCCTTCGTAGCGGATGTCGAAGTTATTGAAGACGCCGCCGCGGCAGAGGTAATCGCCCTGGATGGTGGCGCCGGCCGACGTGCCGCCGATGGTGCCGCCGCGCTTAAGGACATCGAACATGAACGGGAGAGCCTTGGTGTTTTCGTAGCAATCGACGAAGCGCCACTGCCGGCCGCCGTCGAACCACAGGCCGGTTGCTTCTTTCAGCGTATCGAGAAATTCCTTGCTCTCGACCTCGGCTTGCGTTTGGCCGTAAAGAAGAGTTGCCTTGGCCGCCCCCGCTTTCTTGAATGCCGCGGCAACGGCGTCGCGCTTGGGCAGCGGATTCTCAGCCGCGGTCGGAAAGATCACGATCTTCGCCTTGCCTGCGCCGCCGGCATACTCGACGAACTTCGTGAATAACCCGTCCGGCAACCCGCCGCCGCCGACGATGACGAGCGTCCCATTTTCGACCACCGGCGGCTCGGGCGTCTTGGGCGGGAAGTCGTCGGCCCAATCGCGAGCGGCGCGAAGCCAGGCCGTCAGGTCTTCCTGTCTTTTGCCTTGCAACTTCGCAGTGCGCACGGACCCGTCATTAGATGCCAACTGCAGGAGGCTCGCTCCTTCACCGACCGCGCTCATGGTGCGTCCCTTGATCTGCAAGGCGGCGCCCTCGCCAACCGAAAAGGTAACCACGCCGGCGTCC
Organism: uncultured Planctomycetota bacterium; assembly: GCA_963767835.1. Classification (GTDB taxonomy): domain Bacteria; phylum Planctomycetota; class Planctomycetia; order Gemmatales; family Gemmataceae; genus SIAQ01. The sequence continues at coordinate 165,664 of CAVYFY010000025.1, read as the reverse complement.
AGCCGCCGGCGTAGCTCGAACACCGGCAGCAGACTCAAGCCGCGCTCGCCGAGAATATCGGAGGATTGGCCGGAGGTCGCGATTACGCCGTGGTTTTTGAGCACGGCCAGGTAGTTGCCGTGCTGGTCCTGGGACTTGCGATCTTGCCATTTGCGGTGGTCGTGCGTTGCGATCAGCCACACGCCCGTGAGTTCTGGCAGCACAGCCTTGGCGTCGGGCCACGCGATCAGCTTAGGCTCGGCGGCTTCCCATTTCTTCGCGATTCGAGCCAATCCCTCGCGCACCGACTTGGCGGTCGCAAGATCGTTGACATCGACAACGGCAACCTTCGCCTTGGCGCCGCCCGCGAGATCGATGAAGCGATCCAACGCCGCCTCCGCGACATCGCCGCCGCCGCAAATCAGCAACGCTCCCGGAACGCCAGCCGGGTCGATGCGCGGCGTTGCGCCGACACATGAAGCGGCAGGGCGAAGAGAAGGAACAAAAACGCCCGAAGCGGATGTTTGATGTGATTCGTCATCGATTTACCCTCAGGTGTCCGGCAGCGTAGGAACGAGGTTGCGTAAGTCTAGATTTCTCGCCGCAACGCCGGCGGCAGGAAATCGAGCAAGTCCGTGGCGATCAGGCTGACTTCGCCGATCTGGTCGCGCGCCAGGTCGCCGGCCAGGCCGTGCACGAAAACGCCGAGCTGAGCGGCCTCGAAGGGAGCCAGATGCTGGCCGAGCAGGGCGGCGATCAAGCCGGTGAGCACGTCCCCCGTGCCGCCGGTCGCCATGCCGGGGTTGCCGGTCGTGTTGACAAAAACGCGTCGGCCATCCGTGACAATCGTGCCATGCCCTTTCAAGACGACGATCAAATTCTGCTTGAGCGCGAACTCGACCGCCAAGTCGCGGCGTTGCGCTTGCACCGTTTTGACATCCGTTTGCAAGAGCCGGGCGAATTCGCCGGGATGCGGCGTGATGATGCGCGGCGCCGTCCGTCCGTGCAATTTCGCGGGTTGGCCGGCAAAGGCGTTCAAGCCGTCGGCGTCGATCACCATGGGCCGGGCGATATTCGCGACCAGCTCGGCCAGGAGTCCCGTCAATTCCGCGCTGCGATCCAGACCCGGCCCAACCGCGACGACATCGTGCGCCTCGGCCAGGCTCAGTAACAACGGCAGCGCTTGCGCCGATATGCGCCCGTCGGCGTCGTGCGGCAGCGCGGCGGTTATGCAGCACGGTTGCCCCCCGGCCACGATCGGGAGAATCTCGGCAGGCACGGCGGCTTTGACCAGACCAGCCCCGCCGCGCAACGCCGACGACGCGCACAGCACCGCCGCCCCCGACATCCCTCGACTTCCAGCGACGATCAGGATGCGCCCGAAGCTGCCCTTGTTGCTGTCGGCGGGCCGCGGCGGCAGGCTCGGCAGCGCGGTGATGGTTTCGACGGTGGCCATTCGGCTGTTATACGGAACGTCCCAATGAGCGTACGGCCTGGCAGATTACAGGGCCGTCGCGTATAAAATTCGGATAGCTTACCTCAGCCGCCGTATCGGCAGGATTGCCGAATTGGATTCCCCATGTCGTATCAGCCTGCCGAGAACCTCACGAATCGCACGTTTGTTGGTTTGATCGTCGCGCAGTTTTTGGCCGGCTTCAATGATCAGGCGATCCACGCTTCGGCGATGTTCTACGCGATGCACACGAAGATCATGTCGCAAGCAACCGCGATCACCCTGATGCCGGTGCTGTTCTATGCTCCCTGGGCGATCTTTTGCGTTTTCGCCGGCTATTACGCCGACCGCTACTCCAAGACAATGACGCTGCGTTTTTGGAAAATCGCCGAGATCGTCATTTCCCTGTGCTTGATGGCCGGCTTCTATTTCGGCACCAACCTCGGCAAGCCCGAAGTCGGTGGTTGGATCGTGATGTCGTGCGTTTTCATGATGGGCACTCACGCCGCCTTCTTCGCGCCGGCCAAATACGGCGCCATGCCCGAATTGCTCCGCCCCCACATCCTCTCGCGCGGCAATGGCATCCTCGAATCGACGACCTTCCTCGCCAGCATCCTCGGCACTGTCGCCGGCGGCTTGCTGTTCGATTGGTTCCGCGCCAATGAAATCTGGATCGGCGTGATCTTGCTGACACTATCGCTGATCGGCGCTGCCGCCAGCTTCTTGATCGTTTGGCTCCCCGCCGCCAGTCCCGATCGGCCGTTCCCCTGGAACCCGATCAAGCCGCTCATCGAGAACCTGCGCATCATGTTCCGCTCGCGGCCGTTGGCGCTGGCGGTCCTGGGGATCGCGTTCTTCGTCTTCATGGTTTCCTACATGCGGGCGTCGATGTACATGCACGGCGAATCGCGCGATCCGCGCTGGGACGAAAAAACCACCAGCCTGATCGTCGCCACCGTGGCGCTCGGCGTTGGCCTGGGCAGCCCGCTGGCCGGCTACCTTTCCGGCGGCAAGGTCGAACTGGGCCTCGTTCCGCTCGGTTGCGTCGGCATGATTGTCGCCCTCATCATCGCTGCCGTTTCTCTCGAAGTCACCTGGCTGCTGGTGATCGCCCTTATTATCATCGGCTTCTTCAGCGGTTTCTACATGGTGCCGCTCTACACGCTGTTGCAGCAGCGCGCGCCGAAAAAGAGCAAGGGGGAGCTCGTCGCCACCAGCAACTTCATCAACGTCACCGGCGCGATGCTCGCCTCGGCATTGTTCTTTGTCCTCGTGTGGCTCAGCCAGCTCACCGGCGTGACGCCGGAGGTCTCGGTTCAGGTCGTGCGCGTTAAGAACGACGTTGCGGCAATCGGTGTGATCAAAGAGCCGGTTGAGGTGAATAAACATGGCTGGATCAAGCGCGTGGCCATTGAACTGGAAAACGGTGACGTCGTGGAATTCCGTTCCAAGTCCCAAAAGCCGGACCCAGAAAAAGACCATGCCAAGGAAGAGGAGCGGAAGTATGCGAAGGAAGTGGGCGAGGCAGACCCCGACCTCGTACCGGTTGAATTGCGCGTGGTCGAATTCGACGACCAGTTTTTCGATGTCCTCAGCGGCACACCGCAGGAAGGGGACAAAGTCATTGTCAGCAGTTACAAAATAAGGAATCACCACGAGCATTTCCTCATTCGCAAGGACGAGCCCGGCCGCGAGCCGCGCAGGGTTTATGACACCGAATTCCTGCCCAGCTATCTCTTTCTGGGCGCCGCCCTGATGACCATTGGCATCCTCTTCGTCCTGCGCCGCAAGCTGCCCGATTTCTATGTCCGCACGCTGTTCTGGTTCGAATCGCTCGGCAAGATTCGCCTCAAGGCGGTCGGCATGCAGAACCTCCCCACCGAAGGCCCCGTCATCCTCGCCACCAATTGCAAGGACATGATCGGCTGTCTGGAAATGGTGTCGGCAACGGATCGCACCACCAAGGTCATCCTCATCGAAGACGACAAGTCGCTGCAAGACGGCGCCCTGTTGCGGACGCTCGCCAAGCGATTCAATCTCATCATCGTTCGACCTGGGGATGGGCGGGCGTCCTGGCTCGACGCCAAGCAGGAAGCGCTGCGCACGTTGCGCAACGGCCATTTGCTCGCCATCAGCCTGGAGCATGCCGAATACGCCGACGCCATCGCAGCGCTGGTCAATGAATTGCGGCACGAGACCGGCGCTCCGCTGTTGCCGGTCTATTGCGGTTCACTCGATACCGATCCCTCGGCCAAGCCGCAGCGCATCCGCGTGGTGTTCGGGGAAATCGTGGCGCCAATGGAGGGGGCGAGCATGGTCGAGGAATGCCGGCGAGCGATTGCGGCGCTGGGCGTCTGGATTCACGAGCACGACGACATCGCTGGAACGGAACAGCATTGAGCTTCGCTAGAAGCCGGGCGGCGGTGGGACACCTAATCGACGGCAGATTCCGCGCACAGTTCCACGCTTGATCTTCGTGTGACGCGGAACTGGAGACTGAGCGAGCGTCAGCGAATTCATCCAGATGTCATGGCGCCCGCCGTAGTGATGAAAAAAACAGCCGTTCTTGGTAAGATGAGCTTCCAAAGCACGGCGGCTCACATGCCACCATTGGCTAGGGCTAGCTTGCGGTGAAGCTTGGCCCGAGAGGCTCGCAGGGCCTTGATTGCGTCACGGGCCATGTCGAACGCGTCTTCCAGAGATTCTGCTTCCGTGATTAATTCCGGTTCAAAAGGCGAGGTTACGATGTAGCCCCCCTCCTCGGCAATTTCCAGGTGAAGAACCAGATCGCCATCGGAAACGGTGAAATCGGTCTTTTTCTTCATTTGCATCCTCGATCAGTCGTGCTCCGATGCGCGTGCCCTCCAGATTTCATTCTACCTCTTGCCCCGATTTTTTCCCGCGATTTTTGTTGGCAATCGGGCAATCCGTTGTTACATTCAAAGAACACTTATTCCCCTTTTGTGCCGGAGATTCCCATGCGTCGCCAAATGTTGGTCGGTGTCTTTCTGTTCGGCTTGCTTCTCACCGTCGCCTCGGGTCAAGACGGCAAGGATGCGAAGAAGGAGACGCCAACCAAAGGCGCCGAAGTCGATATCCACTTCCTCAACGGCAGCACCGTGCGGCTGCAAATCCAGTCGGAAAAGCTGGAGGTTGAGACGCCGTATGGCAAGCTGGCGGTGCCGATCAAGGATGTCCGCGCCATCGAGTTCGGCTCGCATTTGCCGGACGGGCACGCCGCCAAGATTGACGCGGCGATCAAGAAGCTGGGCAGCAGCGATTTCCGCGAACGCGAAAAAGCGGCGGTGGCCCTCGTCGAGCTCGGGCCCTACTCTTATTCCGCCGCGGTCACCGCATCACGAGTGAAAGAAGCGGAAATCGCCAACCGGGCCAAAAGCGTAGTGCAAAAGCTGCAAGCGAAGCATCCCAAGAAAGATTTGAAGATCATCGTGGACGACCGCGTAATCACGCCGACCTTCCCAATCGTCGGCCGCATCTTGACGCCGAGCATCAAGGCCAAGGCCGACTATTTCGGCACGGTCGAGCTGAGCCTTGCCGACATGCGGACGATGCGCGCCGCGTCGGTTACCGGCGTCGATGTGGACGTGACGATTGACGCGGCCAAATATGCAGTGCGAGGCCAATGGCTGCCGACGAATTTCCAGGTGGACGGCCATTCCGCGATCGTCATCACCGCCAAGGGACTGGTCGATCTGGCCCCCGACGACCCGGGCCAGATGATGTCCGGCCCGAACGGCTATGGCAGGGCAGCGCCCGGCGGTTTCAAGGGCGCGAAGGGCGTCGCGAAAAACTCCGGCGGCCTGCTCATCGGCAAGATCGGCGAAAACGGCGACACCTTCATCATCGGCGAACGCTACGAGGGCACGCCCACGCAAGACGGGAAATTGTACCTGCAGATCAACCCCAGCCCTTACAGCCCGCAATCGTCCGGATCCTACGAAGTCAAAGCGGCACAGAAAGGGAATTGAGCGATCACTTGCTCTTCTTGAGCGTGTAACTCGCCTTGCCCTGAATCTTACGGGCATAAATCTCGCCGCCCGCCGCGACGAAAAGCTCATCCGCGTTTGCCCCGCCGATGGCGATCGCCGTCATCGGCTCCTTCGAGGGCGCCGCGACGACGCCGCTGAGCCGGCCGGTCGGATCGAAGACCTGAATGCCGAGCGGCGTGCAAGCGTAAAGCAGATAACCCGCGTCCATCGTCATGGCGCTGACGTGCATCTTCTCGCCGGGCTTGGTGCGAAGCGAGTAGTAGCGATCGCCGGGGCCGAAGCTGCCGTCTTTCTCGATGCGGACGGCCCAGAGGTAGGCGCCATCGGATTCACCGATGACGAGATGGCCTTCATCGGGCCAGAGGGTGAGGCAACTGGGGGCGGTGAGCCCATCGAGTTTGAGCCGTGTGTCCCTCTTTGCGGCCCCCGCGAAAATCACCTGTTTCTGGCCATCCACACTATAAAAATGGTTACGGTCGGTTCTTTTCACGGCCACGATGGCATTGTTTCCGAAGTCGCTTTCGTCGCCGTCGGACGTCAACTTGCCCGCGACGTCGATCGTTGCGATGAGCTTGGTGTTGTAAATCATGATGGAGCCGTCCGCGCGAGCGAACAGACAGTCGGCCGGTATTGGCACCTTGGCCACTACGCGCCAGCCTTCCTTCTCAACAAGAATCTTCGACAGCGGAATATCCTGGCCGGCAATCGGCGCCGCCACGATTAGCAAACAGCAAATGCAGAAGAATCGATTCATGGTTACCTCCAAGGAGCCGCGCACGAAGTAAGCGGCTGGTGCTTCGGGCCGCTTACTTCGTGCGCGGCTCTTCCGTGTCGCGCCACAGCCATTTCAGCGAATCGGGCAGAATCGCCCCGCCGTGCTGGCCGTTGTGGCCACCGGTGCCGAACTCGAAGCGGTAATCATAATTCATCATTTTCAACGCGGCGGCCATTTGCTGGTTGGCGAGCGGCCAGCTGCCGTGCAAGTTGTCGAGATCGCTGGAGCCGTCTTGCAGGAAGACGCGGATCGGCTTTTTTTCGGTCTTGCGGATCAGGCTCGGATAGACATCGCCGCCGCGGATGTTGGTGAAGCTGCCGACGTGCGAGAGGACTTTGGAGAAAAGATCGGGGCGTTCCCACGCGGCGGTGAAGGCGCAGATGCCGCCTGAGGAGATGCCGCCGATGGCCCGGCCGGCGGCGTCCTGGCGCAGGTTGTATTTCTTCGCGACCTCCGGCAGGATTTCCTTCTCCAGGAAGACGGCATATTGATCGGCCAGGCGATCGTACTCGAAGCTGCGGTTGGCGCGTGATTTCTTGCCGGGACCGCTGCCGGGAACGGAGCCTGGATTGAGGAAGATGCCGATGGTGACGGGCATTTCCTTCTTGTGGATGAGATTGTCGAACACGGTGGGCACCCGGAATTGCCCTTTCGGATCGCGATACCAGACGCCGTCCTGAAAGATCATGACGCAAGCGGGCTTTTTGTCGTCATACTGAGCGGGGACATAGATCCACCAATCGCGCACGGTGCCGGGGAAGATGTCGCTTTTCCACGCGGGCACCTGCGTGACTTTGCCTTCAGGAACGCCCTCGTGCCGCATGGAATCGGAGCCGAGCTTGTAGGATTCCTGAGCGGCGGCGAATAGGGATGTCCCCGCGAACACCAACAAGGTGAGTATGGATTTCGATTGCATCTCAGTTTTCCATCTGACGGGGGCGAGTGATTCCGGTTATAATATTCTGGTTCAATCCGGAAGCCAATATCATATCCTGGTGGTGCGTCATGCCGTTGCTCGATCATTTTCATCCGCCATTGAGTGAGCGCCGCCAATGGCATTCGTTTCACCATTCGTGGGCTGCGGTGATTGCCTTCGATTTGAATCGCCAGTTGCCAAAGGGATATTTCGCGGACCCGAACGTGCAGTTTGGGATCGAAATTGATGTAGCCGCCTTCGAGGAGGATGCGGGCATCGTCCCGCCCAGTTGGGAGCCACCCGCTCCGACAATGACCATGCCGATGACGCTGGTGACCGACGTGGTCGAAATCGACGTGTACAATTCGGAATCCGGCCCGATTTTGATCGGCGCGATCGAGCTGGTGAGCCCGGCCAACAAGGACCGCGCCGCAACCCGAGAAGCGTTTACATCGAAATACGCAAGCTTTTTGCAACAAGCGGTCGGCTTGATCATTGTGGACCTGGTGACGGATCGCAAAGCGGATTTGCACGCCGAGCTGCTGCGCCGGCTGAATGACGAGGCAGCGCCTCCAACCTCTGATCTTTGGGCTGCGTCCTATCGCCCCTGGCATCTTGGCGATCAAACGAGCCTGGAAATCTGGCATCATTCAATGGCGGTGGGCGCCCCATTGCCGACGTTGCCCTTTTGGCTCAAGAACGGGCCCTGCATCAAGCTCGATCTCGAAGCAACCTACATGCGCACGCTTCAGGATCAGCGCATGCTTGGGCCGGGGAACGGTCAGCAATCCGCGTAGCCGTGAATTGCCTCACGGCATCCACGACAGCGCCCGAATCTCGCCGAACTCGCGTGGCAATTTCTCCCAGGATGCCCCGCCATCCACTGAACGATACACCTGGCCGCTGACGCTGCTGGCGTAAACGAGATTCGCGTCGGCGGCATGGACGGCGAAGTTCCAGATCGTGCTGTTGGCCCGGCCCGGCATCCGCGTCTCCTGCCAGGTCGCGCCGCCATCGAGCGAACGGGCGATCAATCCGGTCGTGCCCGGCGGACCATCGCCGTTGCCCAGGAATAGCGCGTCCGCCTGCCCGGAACGCTGGGCCAGGCCGCGAAAATATCGCAGCGGCAATTTTTCGCCCAATCGCAACGGCTGCCAGGTTTCCCCTTCGTCGGTGCTGACATTCACATCATTGTTCGTGGTCGCGATCAAGCGTGCGGGTTGGCCCGGGATGAACGCCAGCGCGTGGATGTCCTGCGAGCTGAGCCCCTTGCCGATCCCCTGCCAGGTGCGGCCGCCGTCCTTGCTGCGGTAGACGCCATCGATTTCGACGCCGGCCCACACGGTTTGCGGATCGTCGGCATGGCCGCACAGGGCCGTCACGCGCGTGTGCAGGATGCGTGGGCATCCTTGCATCATGCGTGCGTTTGGCTCCGTCCAGGTTTGGCCGGCGTCTTGCGAGCGGAATAGCCGGGCTGGGCAGGCGCCGACGAGGATCACCTCGGGCGCTGCCGGGTGCAACACGATCGACCAGATTTGCTGGCCGATCACCGGCATATCGACGCGGCGCCAGTTGTCGGCCCCATCCCGGCTCGAGAACAGTCCCTGCTCGCTGCCGAGATAGAGAACGTCCGGCTCGCGCGGATGGACAGCCAAGGCGCGGACGTGGCACTCCACAAACATGCCGTCCATGGCCCGCGTGAAGGTCGCCCCGCCGTCGAGGCTGCGCCACAGCCCTTCGCCGATCGTGCCCACATAAAGTCGATGTGCGGTTGCCATGCTGTGAATGTAGACGAGCACGGCGCGGAAGGAAAGGGAATTCGGGTTCTCCGCCAATGATGTGGACTCGTAGGGTGGGTCGAGCAACGCGAGGCCCACCAGGAGCTGCAAAAACCTCGGTGGGCCTCGCGTTGCTCGACCCACCCTACGATCTCATCCACATGAATGTGGGAGAGTCGAAATTCGCCTGTGCCGCCATCGTCAGTTGGCGCGCAGCCGGCGAAAGAGAATGAGCCCGGCCCCGAGCATCAAGAGATCGGCGTTGTAAATGCCCAAATAGGGCGGAATTTTGCCGGCGCGGCTCATGTCGTACATGCAGAACATGAGCGGATAGTAAATGATCACGATCGGCAAAAAGCAGGTGATGAACGCGCTCAAATAATCGCTCTTGCTGAACCAGATGCCGATCGGGCAACCCACCAACGCGAAGCAAAGGCAACTCAAGGCCAGCGCCGGCCGCATCTGCCATTCCGCCTCAATCGAATTCATCTGCTCCGTGGGGTAGCGCAGCTCGGCTTCGAACCGGCGCAGGTCGGCTTCGAGCAGGCGCAGCTCATCGGCGGCAGGGCTCGGATTCAGGTTGATCTTGACCTGCAGCAGTTTGATCTGCTCCTCAATGTCCTGTTTTCTCTGGCGGTGCTTTTCGTAGTATTCGGAAAGCTCGCGCCAGAGCATGTCCATGGCGCGCATCTTCACCGAGCTGCCCATGAAATCGGGCGGCAGATCGACGGGCCAGATCTTGCTCTCGACATAGCCGACGCCGCCGTCGCGCTGGACGATGTTGCACTGCGACATCTGGATGTTGATGAGCTTGTGGGCGGTATCGACGCGCAACTCGGCTTCCCGGGCGTAAGCGATGACATCGTAGCTGTTGCCATCGGCCGAGCGCCGCTTGAAAATGGCTTCCTGCAGCTTACGGCCACTCACATTGTTGACGTGAATCTCAACGCTCAAGCGCGGGTGCTTGATGTAGCCGTTCTGGCGCAGCATCATGTAGAGGAATTCCTCGACGTCGCTAATCACGTGATTTCTGAGCTGACAACCCGTATAGGGAATCAGATCGAGGTAGCAAATCATGGTGATGGCGCCCGTGACGATGCCCAGCAGCACCGCCGGCCAAATGACGTGGACGATATGCGTGCCGGCGGCCTTGAGCGCGATGATTTCGTTGTCCGCCGACAGCCGGCCGTAGACGATGCAGGTCGCGAACAGCGTCGTGGTCGGCACGGTGTAGGGCAGCAAGCTGGGCAAAAGGAGCGGAATAATCGTGAGTATCTGGGCCGGGCCGAACCCATTCTTCATGGCCTCCGAGATAATGCCCGCGACAAGAATGATTCCCGTCAAGGCGACGAGTGCCGTGCTGAAGACCTTGATCAACTCCATCAAGATCATGCGATGAATGATTCCCCAGAACACCTTTGCCTCCTTGGGCAAATTGGGCAAGCGGGCGGACCGAGCTAGAGGCCGCGCGGCGGGTCAACCTACCCTTATCGGCAAACCTATACGGGAAACTGAAGGTTTCCTCAATGCAGTTTCGGCTAATCTGGCTTGACGGCCAGCGCAAGCAATCCCTCGCCCCGGCCAAGCAGACGCGCCCAGCGGCTCGCGATGCCGGCGCCGAGCGCGTCATCAGGAGGCCGCTCCGGGCGGAATGGCGAATCCAGCTGGCGTGCGATTCCTGGCGAATCTCAATTTCGGCGAAACCGGTTTGCTCCAGCATCGCTCGCAACGTTGGCGGCGTGAAGTGCGTCAAGTGGCGAGGCAAATCCAGGCCGTACCAGGCCGGGCCGAACCAACTCGCGGCCAGGCCGGCAAAATTCGGCACGCTGACCAGCAAGCGCCCGCCTACCGTCAGCAGGCGATAAGCGTCACGCAACACTTCAAGCGGGGCGTGAACATGCTCCAGCGATTGCCGCATGGTGATCGCGTTGAAGCAGCCATCGGGCCATTGCGGATGCGGCAGGCTGCCGGCGTGGACATCCAGGCCGTTTTCTTCGATCAGCCGCAGCGCGACCGCGGCCGTTCGGTCCAGCCCGACGACGTTCCAGCCGCGTTTGCGCATACGCAACAAGAATGCGCCGCCGCCGCAACCGAAATCGAGCAAGCGCGCCGCCCGATCGCGCCGCAGCCAGCGCTCCATCGCGTCGGCTCTCGATGAATGCCGCCTAAGGCGATGGCAGTGATAATCGGCGGGATAGAATCGATCCATATTCGTCGGCTCGGGCCGGGGATTCGTGAAGCACAATTCGCAGCGCACGCATTGGACGATCAGAAAGCGCAAGCCGCTCTTGAGCACGTCATCCGCTTCGAGCAATGGCGTATAGCGCGCGCTGCCGCAACATGGGCAAGGGCATTCTTGCCATGCGATCGCGCGTGGACCGGTCTGGATTTGTTCGGCGAGGCGCATTGGACCTCCGTGTCGATGAGCACCGAATATACAACGAGCGGGGAATCTGCGTCAAGTTCACGTCGCCGGCAGCGCCGACACCACGAGCATGCGGTCGGCGCCGGCGCTGACGACGCGCTTGCCGTCGGGGGATAAGCACAGGGCGTTGATGCCGGCGGCGTGGCAATCGGCACAGGCGATCTCCGCGAAGCCGGCGATATCCCAGAGCCGTAGCGTTTGGTCCTGGCCGGCAGAGAGCAGGCGCTTGCCGTTAGGCGTGAAGGCGAGGGCGCTGACCATTTGCTTGTGGCCAACGCATTGGCCGATTTCCTTGGCGCTGGCGATGTCCCACACGCGGATCGTGGTGTCGAAGTGGGCGGAGGCGAGGCGCGTGCCGTCGGCGGAGACGGCGATGTCGAGGATGTTGCCGGCGTGGGCCTGGTAATCTTCGATTTCGAGTCCGCTCTTGAGATTCCAGAGGCGGACGGTCTGATCGCGGCTCGCGGACAGGAGGCGGTTGCCGGCGGTGAATGCCAGGGCGGTGATGCCGGCGGCGTGGCGGTTGAGGCGCAGGACTTCGCGGCCGGCGGGCATGTCCCAGAGGCGGATCGATTTGTCGTCGCTGCCGGTGGCGAGCCGTTTGCCGTCGGGCGAGAACGCCAGGCAGCGGATGGCGCCGGTGTGGCCGCTGAAGCGTTTGACTTCCTGGCCGCGCACGTTGTAAAGGCGGACGGTGAAGCCGCTGGCCGACGCGAGCAGATCATCGGTCGGCGAGAAGGCGACGCCGCGAACTTCTTGCGGATGGGCGGGGAAGCGGTTGACGATTTGGCCGGTGTCGGCGTCCCAGAGAAGCAGCATGCCGTCCTTGCCGCCGGATGCGATATGTCGGCCGTCGGGAGCGAAACGGACCGACAGAACGGCGTCGGCGTGCCCGGTCATGCGGCGCTGCTCGCGGAACTCGATGCGTGGCCGCGGCGGGATCATCGTAGCCATGCCGCACCAGGATTTCGACGGCTTCCGCCAGGGCGCCGGGCGTTTGAAATCGCTCGGCCGGGCTTTTCGCCATCAGCTTGTCGAGGAGGCGCCCGACCGCGGGGGGCAGATCGCCGCGCAGGGTGTCGGCCGGCGTCGGGGCGTGCCAGCGCTGCTTGTCGAGCTTGGAGATCAGGCTGCCGCCGGGGAACGGGACCTGCCCGGTCAGGAGAAAATAGAAAGGTGCAGCCGAGGCTGTAGAGATCGGCGCGAATGTCGGCGCCGTGCGGATCTTCGAGCTGTTCGGGGGCGACATAATCCGCGGTGCCGATGACCGAGCCGCCTTGCGTGAGGGTGCTCAGCGATTCGCCGGGCGAGCCGCCGCCGAGCTGCAAGACGCGCGCGACCCCCATGTCGAGCAGCTTCACTTGATAGGTACGGCCGTGGCGCCCGCTTTGGGGATCGGCGTCACCATCAGATTGGACGGCTTGATATCGCGATGGACCAGAGCCTGCTCGTGAGCGTGTTGCAAGCCGAGCGCCGCCTGGCGCAGGAAATCGCACGCCTGAGGAATCGTCAACGGCCCTTGCTCCTCGACCTGGCGTTCCAGCGTGATGCCGGGGACGTATTCCATCACGAGATAATGCGTGTCGCCGGCGCGGTCGAAGTCGAAAACGGTGACGATGTTCGGATGGCACAAGCGCGCGGCGGCCTGGGCCTCGCGGCGAAAACGGCGCACCGCCTCCTCGTGCTGGAGCCGATCCTTGCGAATGACCTTGATGGCGAAGATGCCGCCGTCTTCATGCCGGCGGGCACGATAGACGATGCCCATGCCGCCGCGGCCAATCTCTTCGAGAATCTCGAAATCGGGGAGCACGGGCGGCGCTTGCTCGAGCGCGGTGGAGGGCTTGCGGGCGATATCGAGCACGGTCGCCGTCTCGGACTTGGAAGGCCCGGAGGCGGCGCCGCACATGGGGCACGGCAGGGAATCCGCGCCGGCGGTTTCGTCCGCCTCTTCCCATTGATGACCGCGCGGGCAGGACAACAAGCGTGGCATCCGCACCATCCCCAGGAACGCCTGCAATCGTAGCAAAGTCGTTCCATCATACAGCGGGCCGGCGTCCTGCCAAGGTCGTAGTGGATTCTTGTCTCTGAACCATGCGAAGAAGATTTCAGGCAAACGTATTCATGGTTCGCTCGGCGGTTTCGCGCCAGTCTCCTGCGAAACCGCCAAGCGAGCTTCGGCCACGCTTGTCTGGAAATACGGTCACTTCTCGCCGAGCTTCCAGACGACCTTGTTGCGGGCGGTGCGCAGGTGTTGGATGACTTCCTTGAGCCCTTCGGGGTCGAGAACGCGGGCCTGCGTCAAGCAATGGTCGATGGCGATTTCGAGGGCCTCCAGCTTGTTGCCCGACTTCACAACCGGCGTTCCGGCCCTCTTGGCCGCCTTGCGCGAGCGCGATTTCATCACGCTCTTCAAGTTGGCCAGGTTGTTCAGGACCTTCTTTTCCAGAGGGGAGTCTTCGGCCAGGCCATGATCGGAGCGGTACTTGGCGAGGATGGCTTGATTGCTTTTCACCTTCAGCCAGCTGGGCTCATCGTGGAAGAGTTGCTTGAAATAGCTGTAACTGCTGGGATACTCCTTCGATTTCTTCGCCATTAGGTTGTCCTTTACATAGTGATATTGGTTCACGGCGACGTGAGAGCATTGTAAGCATTGGAATATGCTTAGCAAGATGTGGACCAATAAACTTCCCAATATCTGCAGCGTCAATCAACGTTATTTCGTAGTGCGGGCTTCAGCCCGTGGTCGGCATATGAACGGGCTGAAGCCCGCACTACGAAACCAGGACATTAATTCCCAAGTGATTACGGACCGCCGACGCGCCGCGTGCCCCATGATTCGGTGCGGCCCGTGGCAAGGTTGAAAGGCTCAACTCCCGTTAGCTGGGGGCGCGTGAACGCTGTCGGCGCGACCTTGCCGTTGATGGTGACGCCGTCCATCTTCAACTTCATACTCATCTTCTGCGTCGGCATGTTGATTTCCATTTTGTACGGCAGGATCGCTCCGGTCGCTTTGTCCTGCGTCGTGCTCAGGATCTGGGCCGAGCAGATTTCCCGGCCGGTCGTGTCATCGAGCAGCAGGAACGCGGTCACCTGCGGATTGGGGAATCTCACTTCCTTGCGGTTCATGACAATGACCTTGCGCACCGGATAACCCTCCGGCGATTTGGTCTTCTCGACGAGCCGCAATAATTTCGGATCGGGGTCGGCTTCCAGCTTGTATTTGTCCGCGGGACCATACGGTCCCAACCCCATCGCTTCCATCACCCATTCGGGCTGGATCGGCAAGGGCATATTGCGAATCCTGCCTTCTCCCATATCTTTGTAGCTGCAAAAATATTGGTACGGATCGGGATTCTTCGCCGCCCAGAACCAGAATTCCTGCGCGTTGGAGCCGATGTCCACTTCTTCCTTGCCCAGCAGCGTCACCTTCATGCGAAAGCTGCGCGGCTTCTCGGCATAGACTCGGCCATGCAGAGCGATGTCTTGCGTGCCCATCCTGGCGTCGACGGCCAGATCATCGACGCGCAGCGTCTTGACGCGATTGGCGTTGTCGTTGAGATAGGCGACAAGGCTAACCGGGCCGGCCGGGGCGCCGGGCTTGGCGGCGACATCATTCTGCTGGTCCTTCTTGAGCCAGTTCCAGCGCGTGCTCTCGCAACCGGTCGCGAGGACGAATGTCAAGGCAAGCATGTGGAGTTTGCGCACGGCATATCTCCGATCCGCTAGCGGCTTCGCGCTCGCAGGTTCACTGCGAGTGCGAAGCCGCAGGCGGCAAATGGTCACTTCCAACCAAGTACATTGAACACTTCTTCCTGCACCTGCGTCATCTCCTCATCGCTCAAGCGCGGATTGACGACTTCAAAGCAGGCGCCGGTCCGCTGGCAGCGCAGGATCATCTTCTCCACGCCGGAGTCCATCAATGAATTCTCGAAACGCAAGCGCCTCCGCCGCATCAAGAGTAGGGCGACGACATAGCGGAAATTGACGCGGGCCGGCTCAGTCTGCCCTTCCAAGCGCGCAAAACAATCCTCCAGGAGATCGTCGTCGAAGCGCGGCTTGAACTTGTCGCCGCCCGTGTGCACGTGCCCCGTCCAGAAGCTGAACGCGCCCGCCGGCGGACCTTGCCATGCCTCCTGGCTGAAATCCTTGCGCACCAGCTGCTGATTCTCGTCCACCAGGGCCGAGAAATAGCGCTCACCGGGCTGCAATTCTCGCCCGGTGATGGCGCAGCGGCGCGAGTTCGGTTGAATCTGGTAATCCATGACCGGAATCTCCTCTGACATCATCCTATCGTCGCACCCTGCTTCGCAGCAAGATCGTTGGCTCATGCTGGATGCGCTTCATCGCCGGATCGGGATCGAGATTGTCGAGAAGTTGCACGATTCCGAATGGAGAATGTATGGTGCGGCGGCAAAAGGCGAGACCCTGGCAAATTGCTCAGCGCTTCTGGCACTGCCGCAACGCCCCTTCGATCACCGTCGGCGTGTGGTAACCCCACCCGGTCTCCGCGAATATCACGGCTCCTTCGCCATCGACGACCAGGAAACGCGGCGTTTCGGTGGCGCCATAGCCGAGGCGAAGCCCGCCGCCGTCGAGGACCGAAAACGGCAAACGCAGCTCCTTATGCTGCAAGCGGACCAGATCGGCGTCTTGCGTCACCGCCAGCGCCAGAATCGCCACGCGATCCCCTTGCCGATCGCTCAGCTGCTTGGCATACGCCAGCACCTCGCGGCCCAGCTTGGTCTCGGGATTGAAAAAGAAGATCAGCGCCGGCTTGCCCTGGCTTTCCCCCAGGCGATGGGTCCTGTCGTCCGTCAAACTGCTGGCCGCGAAATCGGGGGCACGCTGGCCAACCTGGACCGCCTTGCTCGACAACGGCGGCGGATCATCACTTTGCGCACGGACGGCGATCTCGCCCTTTTTCGCCTTCTCCAGCTCCTCCTTGAGATGAAGCGCCGCCTGGCGATACGGCGTCGTTTGCTGACTCTGGCTGTGCTCCAGATGAAACGCGATGCGATGAATGAGGGCGTCGGCAAGTTGCCGGTTGAGCGTCGGCTGGGCCAGCAGCAGCTCGGCGTCCTCCTGGAACTTCGCCGTCTTGACCGCGTCGCTCCTACGCTCCTCGAACAACCGTCCCGGATAGCGGAGCTGGGTTTCCAGCTCATATTTCACGACGGTGCGCGCGGTCGGCGTGTCCCGGGCGGCGGCGCGCTGCTCGATGATGCGCTCCACCTTCTGCGCCACCAAAAGCTGCGGATGAATCCACAGCGTGTCGCGGCGACGCCAGCCGATCGTGTCGGCGCGCACGTGGTCCCAGTCGGCCGATTGCTGCAAGCCGGCGATCTTGATGCACATCACGCCGCCGCATGATTCGGCGCCGAACACCTCCCAGGTTTGCGTCGGCCTGCCTAGCTCGGCGATCTCCCAGGTGAATCCGCGCCGGACTTTGGCGACCGGCGCCGGCACAAAGAAACCGAACTCCACGCTCGGCGGTTCTTTCAGCGGAATCAGCAAGAATTTCTTGTCCTCCTGGCGCAGTCGGCCCTGCCCATCGACGCGGGCCAGTTGCAGACGCACCGAGGTCGGGCCGTCTCTTTTGTCCGCGAGTTGCCGATTTTGCTGCAGGCTCAGCCCGGTCATGATGGCGATTTGCGAAGTCTTGATGCCGGCGTCGAGAACGAGCAAATTGGAGTCGAGGCGGTAGAGCGTCTGATGAGCGACATTGGGGATCAGCGATTCCTCGGTATAGGCGCCGCGGTAGACGAGTTCCAGGCCAGGCGTCAATTGGGGCGTCAATTGCCATTCGGCGCGATCGGTCGCTTGACCGACGGCGAGGACGGATGAAAGAAAGCAGATGGTTTGGATCATGGCTCACCGTTGACGCGGGCAATAAACCGCCGAGGCGGGGCGGATTATAGCAACGGCGTTGGTGCGCACAAGATCGATCCGCAGGAGCGCAACCATGAAGCCCGCTCGACAAGGCGCGTCGTTTCGTTTCAGCGAGGGGAGTGTCGTTGTCTGTGTGAAACGAATCGACGCAAACCGTTGAGCCACATATGAATCGTGCGCAATAATTCGTTTCACGCCACGAGCGTCGCCCCAGGATCGGCGGCGTTCCAGCGTTCGTTGGTTGCGGAAAGACCGTGGAGTTGCTACAATTCGTCGATTGCCAAGGTCGCCGTATTTGCGAGGTCGCAGTTGTTGATCCTGTTTATCATCCTCATCATCACGCTGATGAGCCTGGTTGTTGTGCTCTGGGGAGGAACCATCTTCATCCAGGGCTACGTGTACACCGAGCCATCGGCGGGGATCGCGTGGCGAGCGCCGGTGCTGGCGGGGCTGTTGACCATTGGCTATGCGATCTGGTGTCTTACGGTGGCCTTCTCGAGCGAGGCCAGTCCGAGCAATATCCCGATCAACACGATTTTCCGTTTCACGCCGAAGGAAGATATGTTGCGCAAGCCCGCGGCCAAGCTCTGGGCCATCAAAGCCGACCGCAAGAAGACCGACGCGGAAAACAGGGACGGCGAAACGATTCTCTATGTCTCGCGAAGGGTTCCTGACAAGCTGAATACGGAGAAATTCCAATACGTTGACGACGCCAAACTTCCTTGGCAAAGCAGGAATGTCATCGCCATCGAAATTCAACCGGAGGGGGAGCCGGCCAAGATGCGCTTCGACCTGGTCGAATTGAAGTCCGGCAGCTTCGACCTGGTGGATACCAAGCGCGGACAATATCGGCAATTCGTGAGTAGCGATGGCTGGGTCATCACCGAATACGAGGAAGGGCCGACCGGGCTGCCGGTGCGATTTCGCTGGAGCCGATTCTTGTTGAACATTTTCTTCAACGCCGCCCATTTTGGGGCCTGGTTCCTCGGGTTGTGGTTGGTCTTGCGCTATCCATGGCTGCACGCGCTTGGCCTGGCGGCGGTGATGTGGCTGGCGATGACGCTGTTGATCTTGCCGATGATGCTCGGCTACGCGGGGCAGGTGTCGGAAGCGCGGCGTAGCGTGACGGCGGCCGTGAAAGCGCAGCCGCCTTGCCCCCGCGACCCAGTTTTCGCAATCGGAAGCCTTTCTCCCAACCAGCTTGATACCCATTCAGACTGCGCCGATCGAATGGATAATGCCGCCTTGGCCATCGGATAAGAAAAGGGGAGATGTTGGCCAAGGAGCGCTGCCGTGAGAAATCTGTTCGTCATGCCGGCCTGGCTGCTGCTGCTTGCGTGCGCCGCGGCCCGTGCGCAAACGGTCGAGCGGAAGATCGATTCCTATCTTTACGAGCCGTCCTACAAGCTCGACGATCTGGTGCGTGGCAAGCCCCGGGCCTATGTGCCGCAACCGGGTGACGTGTTGCTGGCGACCGATGTCAACTGGTTTTGGTCGCTGACGCACGATATCGCCGGGGCAGGGGAGCCGCACAATTCGGCGATCATCGTCCAGCGGCGCGACGGCCGGCTCGGCATTTTGGAGGCGGGGCCGAACGATTGCGTCTGGGTCAAGATCGAGGATATGCTGCCGCACCTGAAGGAGTATGCGGACAAGGGCCCGGTGTGGATTCGTAAGCGCAAGACGCCGTTGACGGCGGAGCAGAATGCCCTGTTGACGGCGTTTGCGGACAAGCAAGTTGGCAAGCGATTCGCCCTGGGCCGGCTATTGATCCTGATCACGCCGTTCCGCGATCGGGGCCCGTTGCGCACTGAATTCCTGGGGAAGCCACACGGCGATCGCTCGAGTTTTTACTGCTGTGAGCTGGTGCTGGAATGCTGCGTGGCGGCTGGCCTGATTGAACGGGAGACCGCCAGGCCCAGCGCCAGTTTTCCGCACGATCTGTTTTTCGATCATTCGTACAATCCGTACATCAGCCGCCACCTGCCGCTGGTGCATGACTGGGAGCCACCGGCGCGCTGGCTGTCTCATGTGATCGACGAGTCCGCCCCGCAGCGGTAGGCGCTCGGTGAGTACCTTGATCTTATACCGCTACTCCAAGCGCTTGTTGCAGCTGGCGAATCTGCTCGGCCATCGGCATCGGGGGCTTGGGGGTCTTCTGGCCCGCAAGCGCTTCGACCACCAGATGAATGGCGACCGGCCCCGGCCCGGCGAGCGCCGCGCCGGCGCCCGCCTGCCAGTCAGCGAGCGTCTTGAAGGAATAGACCCGATTGATGCCGGCGCCGCGCGCAGCGCCGCGAAATCGGCGTTGCCAGCGCCGGCGTGCGCCTGACCGCCGGTCACCTCGTAATGCCCATTGTCGAGAATCAGCACGTGGATATTGGCGGGATGATGCGCCAGCGTGACCAGATTGCCCAGGCTCATCAAAGCGCAGCCATCCCCGTTGAGTACGATGACGCCTCGCTTCGGCTGCGCCAGCGCCAGCCCCAGACCAAGGCTCGGCCCGTGCCCCATCGCGGAGGGGATGTACGCGAAATCGAACGGGGAATTCGACAGCATCGGCCAAATCCCAGCCGAGCTCATGGTGCTGACAACAATGCGTTCGCCCCGATGCGGGACGATGGCTTCCAGGGCCTGCCGCTGCGTCATCGGCATGATCGTTACTCCGCGATGAGGACCGCACCGGCGCGTTTCTGGGCCTGCGCCTGAAGATAGGCGTTCGCCAGGTCGTCGGCACTGTTGCGCTGGTCGAGCACGACATACGGCACCTGCCAGGCACGCAGGATCGGCTCGGTGAAAATCGGGCAGGTGTCCGCGGTCGCGCCTTGCTGATGCAGGTAATAGCTGCGCACGCCGACGACCATGAAGATCGGCAGCTTCAGGTCGTGAATCACGTTGCGCAAGGCGTCGCCGGCCTCGAACAGCCCGGTGCACTGAATGATGACGATCGGCTTCTTGCCCCCCATGTGCAGGCCAGCGGCGAGCGCGAACGCCTCCCCCTCCCGGCAGACGCGCAGCAGGGTCAAGCCGTCCGCCGCCAACAGCGCGGCTTCCCAGGTCCCCAGCTCGCTGTCGGGGATCCAAATGACATGCGTGATGCCGCAGCGTTTCAGGGCGGCAGTGACCGTGGGGCCATCTAGCATTGGAATCAGGGGTCAGAAATCAGGGTTCAGTAATCCGATTCTGGCTTCCTACTTCGAAAAAAAAAGCCCGCCGAAGGGATCAGCGGGCCAGGGGTGCGAGATCGCTGACCAATTATTTGTGTGCTTTGTGACAGCCCATGCAGTCGATCTTCTTGAGTTCGGCGGGCTCGGCCTTCTTGACCAGTTCTACAACCGCCTTGGTGCGCGTCTTCCAATCATCCTCGTCCCCCTTCGGGCACTTGCAGGCGGCGAGCGCAGTGTAAAGATCGATCAGTGCTTTCTTTTCTTCGTTGGTGGCCGTGCCATCAATCGCTTTCTTGCGCAAACCGTCCTTCCCGTGCGCTTTCACCATGATCTCCTTGACACTGGGTTCCTTTTTGTCCTTGCCGCCATCGGCCACTTGGCCGCCGAGCATGAGAGCAAGTGCGGACACAGCGAATACAGCAATCACAAATCCACGCAACATGATGCCCCACCTTTGCAAAAAAAAGAGCCACCCCACGGGGCGGCATCCCTTGCCGAATCTTTCCCCTCGCCGCGCAAAAACGACCATCGTTTGCCGGGGGAAAGAACAGGACCAATTTTCGAATCGTCAAGCCTCCTGGCAAGGTTCATTGATAAGACCGCGCCACGGCGGCGTCAATCGGCAAACGAGAAAACGGGCAAGAATTTACCAGAGCATCCAGGGCTACTTTTTTGAATCCTTGGCGGGCTTAAAGCTTTCCAGGTCCATGTTGATGACGAGGTCTCCCGCTTCAACGGTTTGCTTCACGAAGCCGACGTCCTTGACGAACCAATAGGAGGTCGTGACCTTCTGCATCTTGGCCTCCAGGGTGACGGTGACTTTCATGGCCTTGAATTTGCCGAAGGGCACCTCGACGTTTTCCTCCCTGGTCTCGCAAAGGTATTTGCCTTTTTCCTTGCCGACGGTGATGTCGTCGTTCCATTTGTCGCCGGATTTGGCCGGGTATCGGAGCAGCAAGATGGGCGGGTTAATTTCCTGGCCGTTGTTGCGATAGCGGAAGACGCCCTTGTCGTCGCTGCGGAGGTTTTCGTTGGCGACGACGTTGCCGTTGACAGTTGCTTCCAGACGTGCCAGGGAGACGCCGTCGATTTCTTCGATTTTGGTGATGGTTGAGACGGCCTGTGCGGAGTTGCCTCCCGCTTCGACCTTGTACTTCCATTCATTGCCGACCTGAAGCGGGTAGTAGTTGCCCCGGTCGGCGGCACTATCCTTTTTATCGTCTTTTTTGACGGGCTTGGCACCGGCGTGCGACGCCGCCATCAGGAACGCGATGCTGAAGATCGGCAGGAGCCGCAGGAGCCATTTCATGGGAACTGCCTTTCGATGGAGAAGTACTGCGCCGTTGCGGTTCAGGTAGTTTATTTCTTTTGCTCGAGTTTTTCCAGTTCTAGCGTGAAGAAGGTGAAGAAGGCGCCGGCAGCGTCCACGGTTTGCTTGACGAAGCCGACATCCTGGGCGAACCAGTAGGTGATATCGACCTGCTGGCCGTTCTCTTCGAGCTTGATGTCGACGCGGATTGTCTTGAACTTGCCGGCCGGCACCTCGACGGTTTCTTCCTTGGGTCCGATCACGCCCTCATAGGTGTGCTTTGTCTTGTCACCGACGATGCCGTGAGCGTCAGTGTAAGGCCAGACGCGGCCCAATGTCAACGGGCCAGCGAAAAAAACCGATTGATGATCGTAGCGGGCGCCTGTAGAAAACTGCGAGGGGACACATGGAATTCATCGAGCTACGCGATATTCGCAAGACCTATTATCTCGATGAAGTCGAGGTGCCGGTGCTGCGCGGCATCACGTTGTCGGTGCAGCGCGGCGAATTGCTGGCCTTGACCGGGGCTTCGGGATCAGGCAAATCGACGCTCATGAACATCCTCGGTTGCCTCGATCGCCCCAGTGCCGGCGAATACTGGCTCGACGGGCAGGAAGTCGCTCATCTCTCGGCCGAAGAGCGCGCCCTGATCCGCAACCGCCAGTTCGGCTTTGTCTTCCAGGCATTTAATCTGTTGCCTCGCACCAACGCCTTGGACAACGTCGCCATGCCGCTGGCCTACACGGCAGCCCATTTGAGCGAACGCGATAAGCGCGAGCGTGCCCGTCAGGTGCTCGACAAGGTCGGCCTGGGTGATCGGCTCGCGCACCATCCCGGCCAGCTTTCCGGCGGACAGCAGCAACGCGTCGCCATCGCTCGCGCCCTCATCAACAACCCCCCGCTCCTCTTCGCCGACGAACCGACCGGAAACCTCGACTCGGGCACCAGTAAAGAGATCCTCACCATGTTTCAGCAACTCAATCACGACGACGGCATCACCGTCATCATGGTCACCCACGAACCCGACGTCGCCCGCTACGCCCGCAGGATCGTGCATTTGCGGGATGGAATAATTGAGAAAGCTCTGGGATGAGGCACTTCGAATCCTTGGGATTCGGAGTGCCTCATCCCACGGCTTGCTGCCCTAACCCCCAACCCTTGACTATTTCCGCCATCACTTCCGGGTGCGTTAATTGCGGCATGTGGCCGCAGTTCTCGATCTCACCGCGCGTGACATGCGGCAAGCCATCCTTGAGCTCGGCCGCGCATTCTTTGCCGACGAGCGGGTCGTGATCTCCGCAGATCATGAGCACCGGCTGCTTGATCGCGGACAGAATCGGACGCAGATCGATCCGGTGAATCAACAAGGCCCGGGACGCGAACGCCCGCAACGGCGCACGCAGGCTCTCTTGGACAAAGAAATCCCATACTTCCGGCTCACGGTCTCGAAATGAGGCGCGATGAGCGCGATCCAGAACCTGGCGCACCAATGGCAGATGGGCGACTCGTCCCGGCACAAATCGGCAAAATGACGCCGCCAACACCTCCGCCCACGCCAGCGGACGACGTGCAAATCCCCCTTGCAAAATCGCCCGTGGAAATCTTCCCGGCTGTGCGTGCAATGCCGCCAACGCGATCGTTGAGCCGAACGACGAACCGAGCAGGATGCATTCGCGGATCGATAGATGATCCAACAGCGCGAACAGGTCAGCAACGAGCTCGGCGTGCTGATAGCTCGTCACGCGCGCCCCGTCCGCCTCGCCATTGGGAAGATCGAAACTGATACAGCAGAAATCCGTTTGCAGCCGGGCCATCAACATCACGAAACCGATGGCGTCCAGCCCCATGCCCGGGATCAACATCAGAGCCGGTCCGCGGCCCCACGCGACATACCGGCAGCGATAGCGCCCCGTGTCGAGGACGCCGTGCCGCGCTTCGGTGCGCCAGCGCCCCAGGCAATTGTGCAGCACCAACCGTTGGGAGCAATCAGAGGCCATGTCATTGGTCCGTGGTCCGTGGTCCGTGGCATTCGACAACAAACCACGGACCACGGACTAGGGACTGATTTTGAATTGTAGGTCGGGGCGGTAATTCTGCAACTCCGGCATGGCGAAAAGACGCTCGGCGGTCGGTTCGAGGTCTTTCTCGGTGCGGATTTCCAGGGAGATGCGCACCTCGGTTGCCGATGTGAATTGCACCTCGATATTCTTCGCATCCGGACACGCCGCCTGGATGCGCTTTTGCAAGTCCACCCGGCTCAACGCCGGCACCTTGGCAGGGACCGGCGGCGGCGCACCCCCCTTGACCTCCGCAGGCAGATTCCCAGGCTCTGGAATCTTCGGCAGCACGATCGACTCGTCCGGCTTCTTCGCGTCAATGATCGGCGGCGGCTTGCGCGGCTCCGTTTGCGGCGGCTCGCTCTTGCCGAACGGCCACAGGAACCACGATTTCGATTTAGCTTCAGGACCAACACCCGGCTTGACATCGCTGGCCGGCTTGTCGCGCAGCTCGGACGGATTGGATGTCTTCACGATGGGCGTCTTGTCGCGCGGCTCCGGATTCTGCGCCACCTCGGGAGGCAATGTCGTCAGGTTCTGCACGCTCGTGCAACCGTGCAACCGACGCAGCGAATGACTAACGATGACTTTTTCCTCGACCGTGTTCACCGGCCCCATGACGAATACCTTGCCGTCGCTGCCGCACTCGATCTTGAACTGTTGCGCCTGCTTGGGCAAAGCGACGCGCAGCGACGACTGGGCGCTGCTTTGCAGTTGCTGGGCCGATAATTGGCCCGGCTTGACCAATAGGCTGGGATGCTCTTTCATCGCATCGACGACGGGAAGCGAGGAATAGACCTGGGCAATGCGCACGGCTTGCTCGCGCACCGCTCGATTGGGGACGTAGCCGCGCACTTCCATCTGCGTGCCGGTGGCATGCGCTTCAAGGTAGTAGGGGAAGGTGACGGGGTCGGCGAGCCAGGCGACTTCGACATTGATCTCAGTGAGACGACGCGGATCAGGCGATTTGGCGGGCGGATTCTTTTCCGGCGTTTTCGGGCCGAACCAGCGCCAAACTTGCGCGTCGGCGCACTGGACCAGACACAAGCTCAACAGAAGTGCCGCAAGGAGGGGGCCTGTCGATTTCATCTCGCTTCCCTTGGGAGGTCTCACGGTGGTTGCGCTTTTGTTTGGCGACGCTTCGCAGAGGCGAGTGGCGCCCGCTCGGCGAGGCTAAACAACTCGCCCTTCAGGATCATGGGTGGCTCGCGGTCATCTCGCGGGCCGTCGTGGCCTGGGCGTCCGGACTCGTCACGCACAGGTGCAGGTGGTCCGTATCGATATACACCACTTCCGAGCGGCGATGCTTGTATCGGAACGGGAACGGATACGACGAGTCGATCGTTTCCGTGAAATACACCGTGCACTTCCAGTGACAATGATGCAACTGCGCCGGCCCCATGAGCGGGAAAAACCGCGGCGGGTCGATCCGATCGACCAACTTTTCCACCGTAAACTCAATATCATCGCGGAACTCTTCGTAGATATACGGCACGCCGCGCGTCACACGGGGCAAGGCACGCAAGATTTGCTGTTGATCCGGCGGATCCTCACAGTACGGCCGATTCCCCGGCGGAATCGGCGGCAGCACCGGCGTGCGGCTGTCATTCCTGCCCTCAAACCGCTCCACGATACGATCCGCGACCCACGGCTGCATCGGCACCGGCGTGGCGAAACCCATGCCCAATGGATTGATGCAGCCACTCAATAGCGCCGAACTGCCGAACATGCTCGCCAGGAAGAGCCATTTGCACAAAGGTTTCATGTTCCGCTCCCGCCATCGCCGTGGGCCAAATGTGTACGCAGTTAGACCGATGGGACCAACATCGGCGGTTGCAGCAGGCAAACTTTAACGAAAAAAGTGATATTGCTGAATTTGCGGGGCGAATTTCTCGCTCCCATGCGGAGCGTGGGAACGAGTAAATCACGGCTTACACCCGCTCGGAAGAAAAAGTTCGTTCACCTTGGCCGCCGTGATATCCGGGGCCGCGCCGGCGCTCCATGCGGGGATCGGCTGCTTTCCGGGCTCGTAAAGCGATTCCATCGGTTGCCAAACCTCATCGACGCGATCGGTGAAGAGATCGCCGATCAAGAGATCTGTGACCGTGTTTTTCAGATGCGGATAGTTCTTGACGAATTTGCCGAAGCTGAACCCTTCGTAATATTCGCAGACGAGGCGGCGCATGCGATCAACGCCGCGGTTGAAACTATCGCCCCATTTACCCAGCTGCGCCGCCGACACGTCATTGTTTTTCAATCCCTCGGCAATCGCGTCGGCGGCCAATTCGCCCGATTTCAAGGCGAGCAGGACTCCGGATGAATACAGCGGATCGAGAAACCCGAAAGCGTCGCCGACCAGCACCCAGCCAGCGCCGGCGACTTGCCTGGAGCGATACGAATAATCCTTGGTTGCGAAGTAGCCGGTGACGCGTTTCGCCTTCGCGATGCGCTCCTTGACGGCCGGGCACAGCTCGACTTCCTCGTTGTAAATCTGCTCGTGGCTGCCGCGCCCCTTGAAGAGATAATCGAATGGCGCCACCACGCCGATGCTTTCCATATCGTGCAGCGGAATGTACCACCACCAACCTTGCTTGTTGGGCATCTGGATGACGACGGTCGCCCCTTCATCCCGGCCGGTGTCGCGATTCGCGCCTTCCCAATAGGTCCAGACGGCTCCCTTGTTGAGCACGGGATCCCAGAGCCGCAGCTTGAAGCGATTTTGCAGCATGGTGCTCTGCCCGCTCGCATCGACGACGACCTTGGCCCGCACCTGGTGGGTCGCGCCGTCTTCCGTCTGGATGCGCGCGCCGACGGTGCGCTGGTCGTCGAACAACACGTCGAGCACGCGCGTCGCTTCGTGGACTTGAACACCTTGCTCCTCGGCATTGCGCAGCATCATCAGGTCGAACTCGCTGCGGTGGACTTGCCAGGTCTGCGAGCATTCGTGCGGCTTGTTGTCGTGGAAGTAGAACGGAGCGGACATCTTGCCCTGGGCGTTGACGAACTGGACGCTGAATTTCTTCGTGAAGCAGCTCGCTTTCATCTTGTCGAGCATCTTGAGGCGCTGGAGCACCCAGTAGGTTTCGGGGATGAGCGATTCGCCGATATGGAAGCGCGGAAAGCGTTCGCGCTCAAAGAGTACGACCTGGCAGCCGTGCTGGGCGAGCAGGGTTGCGGTGGTGCTCCCGGCCGGGCCGCCGCCGATGACGATTACGTCGCAAGTGGAAAGCATTAGTGCCACCATTGCAGGGTTTACGTTTAGCGCTCGCTGCTTACGGCGGACCGCAAGAATCAGCGGCGATCGACACCAATATCATATTCCTTCATGACGACACGCGCCATCTTCTTTCCGTTCGACCTCTTCGGCAGCCCCGGCACCCGCGCTGGCGCCGAATTGCTCGCCGACGCCTTCGAGGAAATGCTCGCCGACAATCGCCGGGAACGCGTCGCCACGCGCACCGCGCTTATGCCGAGCAGGTTCGTGTCGAGGAATTCACCTTTGTGACGCCGGCCGACTACCAGGAATGGCGCAGCGCCGCACGCTCAGCGATTCGCGCCGCCCGGCAGCGCGACGAATTCCTGCTCTGGATCACTGGGAACCATCTCGGCGCCTTGCCGCTCTACGATGAGCTGTGCGCGGCCGAAAAGACGCTGGTGATTCAGCTTGACGCCCATCTCGACATCTTCAACCTGCGCGATTGCACCAGGGAACTGTCGCACGGCAATTTTCTGCTGCACGCCGAGAAGCCGTTACCGACGATCGTCAATGTCGGCCAGCGCGAATTGCTGCTCAGGCCGGATTACATCAAGAAATATTACCAGGCGACTTTCCCCGCAATCGATATCGCGGCCGATGAGGTCAAAGTCATGGAGCAACTGCGCGTCATGATCGCCCGCGCTGAGTTCGTGTATGTCGATCTCGATTGCGATGCCTTCGATCCCGCGTTCTTCCCAGCCGTGCAGGCGTTCAGGCCGTTCGGCATCGACCCGCGCTGGCTGCTCCAGCTTCTGGCCGCGATCGGGCCGGAACGGCTCGCCGGGTTAGCGATTTCCGAGTTCGATCCGGCCCGCGACCAAAACGACCGTTGCCTGGAGACGCTGATGTGGCTGATCGAATATGTGCTGCTGCTGAAATACGAGTAGCCGTTTAGCCGGCGAGCTCGCCGTGCCATTTCCGGCGAGCAGCGCACGGCTAAACGCGCCTGCCCTTCTCACGTCCGCGGATTTGTGTTATTTTATCCACATTCGACCCGCAAATGGTTTTCGGAGCACCCACGTGTCGGCGATCACTTATATCCAGGTTCGCAAGGGCATGGTCATCGTCGAAGAGGGTGAGCTCCAGTATGTCGTCGATCGCGATCTCAATACCCCCGGCAACTGGCGAGCGATCTTGCAACTCAAGCTCAAAAATCTCAAGACCGGCAACATCGTCACCCGCCGCGTTCATCCCGACAACAAGGTCGAGCAGGCCTTTCTCGACAAGCGCGACATGCAATACATCTACCAGGATGGCGACGGCTACGTTTTCATGGACACCAAGAACTTCGAGCAGATCACGCTGTCGCGCGCATGGGTCGGCGATCAGATTTTGTTTCTGAAAGAAAACGCAGCGGCCACGGTCGTGTTGCATGAGGAGAAGCCGATCAGTCTGGAATTGCCCGGGCAGGTCAAGCTGACGGTGACGGAGGCGGCCCCGGCGCTCAAGGGAGCGACCGCGGCGGCGCAGTACAAGTGGGTGATCACGGAGACCGGCTTGAAAGTCAGCGTGCCGGCGAGCATCGATGTCGGCGAGGTGATTCTCGTGGACACGGCGACGGGTGAATATCTGAGCAGGGTGGGCAAATAATATGGAAACGGTTCAGTTGCAGTGCGGGCATTGCAAGAAATTGATCGCGATTCGGGTGGAGCACATGGGGACGCAGGTGAGGTGCCCGCACTGCCAACAGGTGGTGCAGACGCCGCCGCCCGCTGCGCCGCCGCCGGTCCCCCCCGATCCGAGTCCGGATATCCATCAGCCCGAGAGCATTTTTGCGGCGGCGGAATCATCGGATTCGCTCCTGGGCGAAGCGCCGGCGCCGAAGGTGGAACTGCCGGCAACCAACTCGACGCTGAATTCCAGTCCGGATACGCACCCGCGCCAAGCGTGGAGACCGATTTCAGCCAGTTCAAGAAGAAGCCGAGCTTCGACAAGAGCGTCATTCCGCTGCTGTTGCTGATCTTCCTGGTCCCCTACGCCCTGATGACGACGGCGTTCATTGCATACCTGGTATTTTTCGCGTCAGGCAAAGCGACGCACCCATTCGATTACCTGCGCGATCCAGCCCCGGCCAAGGACAAAGGCGACCCGCGTCCGGCGCACTTGCAGCCCGCCCCCAATCAGCCGCTCGCCGATCGTCAGCGCACCACCATCGGCACGAAAATCCAGGCCGGCGATCTCGAGATTACGCCGCAGCGCATCATCTTGACGGCCGCAGGCGATCTCAAGCTGATTTTGCGCGCTAAGAATATCTCAAAGAACACGAAATTCGAACCAGTGAACGAGTATTATCTGAGGCCGACCAAGGGCGGCAACGAGCCGTACGCTTTTCTGGAATCGAAGACGGGTTCGGTGGCCAACATCAATGCCTTCACCCTTGGCTATCACAACGATCCGAAGGCGACCGACATGGCGCACGGCGATGCCCTGTTGGCCCCCGGCCAAGAAGTGACCATCGCCCTCACCACCGATTTGAAATTCCAAGACAAGCACATCCCCAACATCGCCAAGGCCGCCAGTGAAAGCTACACCTGGCGCGTCCAGGTGCGGCGCGGTTTCGTCAAGGTGGACGGCAAAGACGTTTCCGCCACCACCGTCATCGGCGTTGATTTCACGAATGCGGAGATCGAGCGCGAGGTGAAGTCGTAAGTACCATTTAGCCACGGATGAAACCTGGCGCAGCCTACGGCCGCAACCACGATGAAGAGGAAAACGGCGACTCGTTGGAATAATGTGATGTTATCTACGCATTCCATTTTTCCAGGAGCCGCCGATGCAATCCTTCTTACGCCGTTTTGCGCCCGTCGTCATGGGAGCTTTGAGTTGTCTGGACAAGGTGCGATTTCGCGGCGCGGTTCGTTGGTTGGCCAAGCCGGCGGGCATGATGCACTTTCTTTGGAAGGTGCAGGTCTTGCTCAAGGATTTTCCGGTTTTCGCCAAGGACACGACGGCAACCTTGCGAACCGCCATGGAACAAGCGGCGATCGAGCAAGGTCGGCCTGTCGAATATTTGGCGAGCAAGATCGACAAGGAGAAACGCGCGCAGGAAATCGCCCAGCGTGATGGCGTCAAGGAGGGCCTCGTCGCCGTGTTCACTTGCGTCGAGCCCTGCATGACGTATCGGGTTTATGGGGTGCGGGAGACGAAAAAGCTGGCCTTGAAATTGGAACTGAGCAAGTGTCTGCATTATTACCATTATTATTTGGACCCGAAAATCGGCTGGATGCACACGCGGCAGCAGACGTGGTTCCCGTTCACGAACATGACCTGTCTGAATGGCCACGAATGGTTGGCCCGACAGATGGATGCCGCCGGCTTGGGCTACGAACGGCGTGACAACTGTTTCGCTGCGCCGCGCCAATTTCTCCAACAACGCCGACCAATCCGTACGCAATTGCTGGTGGGCCAACGCCTGCGCTTGGTCCACATCCTCCAGCCAAGCGAAACAGTTGTCACGCCGTTCGTAGCCCAAGCCGGCGGCATCCATCTGTCGGGCCAACCATTCGTGGCCATTCAGACAGGTCATGTTCGTGAACGGGAACCACGTCTGCTGCCGCGTGTGCATCCAGCCGATTTTCGGGTCCAAATAATAATGGTAATAATGCAGACACTTGCTCAGTTCCAATTTCAAGGCCAGCTTTTTCGTCTCCCGCACCCCATAAACCCGATACGTCATGCAGGGCTCGACGCAAGTGAACACGGCGACGAGGCCCTCCTTGACGCCATCACGCTGGGCGATTTCCTGCGCACGTTTCTCCTTGTCGATCTTGCTCGCCAAATATTCGACAGGCCGACCTTGCTCGATCGCCGCTTGTTCCATGGCGGTTCGCAAGGTTGCCGTCGTGTCCTTGGCGAAAACCGGAAAATCCTTGAGCAAGACCTGCACCTTCCAAAGAAAGTGCATCATGCCCGCCGGCTTGGCCAACCAACGAACCGCGCCGCGAAATCGCACCTTGTCCAGACAACTCAAAGCTCCCATGACGACGGGCGCAAAACGGCGTAAGAAGGATTGCATCGGCGGCTCCTGGAAAAATGGAATGCGTAGATAACATCACATTATTCCAACGAGTCGCCGTTTTCCTCTTCATCGTGGTTGCGGCCGTAGGCTGCGCCAGGTTTCATCCGTGGCTAAATGTATCTAGCGCGTGATAGTGCGACACGTGCGATCCGCGACCTCAGCCACGCTAACGCGCCGCTCTGTCGCAACCTCGCGTCCCGGAGCCGCCTGATTGGCGACCGAATTCGCCTCGGGCAGGCGCGGCGCCTGGCCCTGGCCGTTCTTCTTCGCCAGCTCGGCGCGGATGTATTCCAGCGCCTTGTCCATCACCTTGTCGTGGAATTCCTTTTTTTCCTTGCCGTTCTTGTCCTTTTCCACGGCCTTCGCTTCCTGCCCGGGGCGTCTGAGGATGTCGCGGTCGCGCCGCCATTTGAAATAATCGATGCGCTCCTCGTCAGTCAGCTTCACCTCGTATCCCTTGTTCGGCTTCACGCCCCATTCGTCCTCCTCCTTGGCGTCGGGGAAGCGATGGATGTTTCGACCGCTCGGTCGCCAGTAGCTGGCGGTGGTGAGCTTGAGGGCGGTTTGGCCTTCTTCCATGCGGATGACGTTTTGCACGCTTCCCTTGCCGAAGCTGCGTTCGCCGATGATGATGGCGCGGGCGTGATCCTGCAGGGCGGCGGCGACAATTTCGCTGGCCGACGCGCTGTAGCGGTTGAGCAGGATCGCCATCGGATAAACGGCGCCGCCGTTCGCGTTGCCCTTGTTGCGCGATTTGAAGACTTTCTCAATCTCGCCGCCGCGCCCCTTGGTTGTGACCACGTCCTTGCCTTCGGGGATGAACATCGACGAGACATCGACGGCGGCTTCCAGCAGCCCGCCCGGATTGTTGCGCAGATCGACGATCAGCCCGCGCATGCCGGCTTTTTGCAAGCCATCGACGACGCGAGTCAGCTCCTCGACGGTGGTTTCGGTAAAGGCATTGACGCGGACGTAGGCGATTTTACTGTCGGGATCGACCCAGAAGTCCCACTCCTTGAGGTTGATTTTGTCGCGCTTGTCCCCCATGACGCTTTCGATCTTGATTTCCGCGCGGGTCATCTTGAGATCGACCGGCTTCTTGGCGTTTTCGTGGAGCACGGTGAGGGTGACATCGGTGCCTGGATCGCCCTGGATGGTATCGACGACTTTGCGGAGGTTCCAGGTGTCGATCGATTTGCCATCCACTTTGAGGATGATGTCGCCTGGAGCGACGCCGGCCTCATAGGCAGGGGTGCCGGCGAGGGGTGATTCAACGAAGAACTGGCCTGTGCGTGGATCGCCGATCAGGCGGATGCCGACGCCGCCGAACTTGCCCCGGCTGTCTTGCTGGAATTTCTTATAATCATCGGCGTTGATGAAGGCGGAATGCGGATCGAGCTTTTCGAGTCCGCCGTTGATCATATTCTCGACGAGCTCGCGCTGCTTGTCCTGATCGAGCTCGCGGACATAGCGTTTCTGGACTTCTTCGAGCACGTCCACGATCAGCTTGAGGTTCTTGTGCTTTTGCTGGGCGTTGGGCGTTGGGGCGCTATAAACGAGCGAAATGCCGATGACGGCGGCCGCGGTGATGCCCAGCAGCCAGGCGAGGTTCCAGCGTGACATGGAAAATTCCTTTTTGAAGGATGAAGGCGAGCGTCGCGGCGTAAGCCCGACGTGATCGTGCAAGGAATTATACCGGAGCAGCCCGTTTCGAGGCGAGAGCAGTTCCGCGCCGTTGGCAGCACGCGGGCCGTCGGATAAGATGAAAGGGCAGCCCATTTTCCGATAAGGACGAAACGCCATGAAGCAGATGTTGATCGTGGTGGCGCTGGTGATCGGCGCCGCCGTTTTGACCTGGTTTATCATCGTCGGCGACGACAGCGCCGGGTTGAAGATTACTGACGTGAAGGTCGGCGATGGCAAGGAAGCCAAATCCGGCGATTTCGTCGCTGTCCATTACATCGGTACGCTCGCGAACGGCAAAAAATTCGACAGTAGCGTTGACCACAACCCGCCCGAACCAATCGAGTTTAAGCTCGGCGCCGGCGAGGTCATCAAGGGCTGGGACCAGGGCATCACCGGCATGAAAGAAGGCGGCGTACGCGAACTCGTCATTCCGCCTGAACTCGGCTATGGAAGCAAAGCCAAAGGACCAATCCCAGCCAACTCGGAACTCCATTTTAAGGTGCAGCTCGTTGCTGTTAAATAATTCACCGTTTCGCCCGTTTTCTTTCAAAAGGAAGGAACCCCCGTGAAAACTGCTCTGCTCGTCATGTTGCTCGTCGCCGGCCTCGCCCTGATGATCTCCGACTCCGCCGCCGGCGACAAGAAAAAAGAGGAAGATAAAGTCATCACCACCAAGTCCGGCCTCAAATACGTCGAACAGAAAGCCGGCGACGGCAAGGAAGCCAAGGCGGGCGACACTGTCTCCGTCCACTACACCGGCACGCTGACCAATGGCAAGAAATTCGACTCCAGCCGCGACCGCAACGAACCGTTTCGGTTCAACCTCGGCGCCGGCAAGGTCATCAAAGGCTGGGACGAAGGCGTCGCCGGCATGAAAGAAGGCGGCAAACGCAAGCTCATCATCCCGCCTGATTTGGCTTACGGCAATCGCGACGTTGGCAACGGCCTCATCCCCGCCAACTCCACGCTCATCTTCGAGGTCGAACTGATCAAGGTGAAGTAACATTTCTGGCGGGAGCTACTATGAACGCACGCCATCTGTGGATGTTGGCCGGGCTGCTGGCGAGCGCACCAATCGCCGCGGCCCAGGAGCCGATCGCGCCCAAGGAAACCGTCAAGCTCTGCAACGGCAAAAATCTCGACGGCTGGACCTCCTGGCTCAAGGACACCAAGCGCGATGATCCCCGCAAAGTCTTTACCGCCAAGGACGGCGCGATCCACATCTCCGGCGACGGCTTCGGCTACCTCGCCACCAAGAACGTCTATCGCGATTACCATCTCAGCGTCGAATACAAGTGGGGCAAGAAAACCGACGGCGGTAAATTCGTCCGCAACTCCGGCATCCTCCTCAACGCCATCGGCCCCGACGGCGGCGCTAACGGAACCTGGATGTCCTGCATCGAGTGCCAAATAGCCCAGGGCTGCGTCGGCGACCTCATCGTCATCCGCGGCAAGGACAAAGACGGCAAGGTCATCCCCACCAAGCTATCGGCCGAAACCGAATTCGGACCCGACAAACGCCCGCGCTGGGAATCCGGCGGTACGGTTGAGTTGTTCACTAACCGCCAGCTCTGGTGGAACAAGCACGAAGCCGGCTTCAAGGAACTTCTCGACACGCGCGGGAAGGACGATCTCGACAGCCTGCCCGGCGAGTGGACCAAGGTCGAATGCCTTTGCCGCGATAAAACCATCGAGATTCGCGTTAATGGCAAAACCGTCAACAAAGCGTTCAACGTCTTCCCCGCCGCCGGCAAAATCCTGCTGCAATCGGAAGGCTTCGAGATTGATTTTCGCCATGTCGAGTTGCGGCCGTTGAAGGCAGCGGACGACGATGGAAGCTACACCAAGGTCGAAATGCGCGGCAAGCTCCGCCATTATCGCAATAGCGATCCATCCGCAGGATCCTGGGAACGGCGCGAGTATTGGTACCTCAACGGCAAAAATGTTGATTGCACGCTCCATTTCGATCAGAAAATGGACCTCCTCGAATTCGCCAAAAAGAACGAAGGCAAAACCGTGGTCGTAAAGGGAACGAGGACGCTGGATAGGAATCAGTTCGATCCAATCATCGCCCGTATCCAGTTCGCCGTCGCGGTCACCAGCATTGAGTTAGCGAAGGAGAACTAAGGGAAATTGACAGGCCGGCGATATACTCGCTCGGCGGCAAGGCGCCGGAATCGCCGCTGAAAAAATAGTTTGCAAACAAAAACTTGCCAACCAGGCCGGATCGAATAATATTGATAGTCCCGATAAACGCGACGAAACTGTGAACCGAACAAGGATAGCCGAATGCCTCATCTGAAAAGTGCCAAGAAGCGATTGCGGCAAAATATCAAGCGGCGCGATCACAACCGCGCCACCATGAAAGCGCTCAAGAAGCAGCTCAAGGCGGTGCTCGAAGTCGCCAGCGACAAGGCTGCTGCCCCCGATGCGCTGAAAAAGGAAGTGACCGCAGCCGTCAAAAAGCTCGACAAGGCGGCGGCGCGGCGCGTCATCCATCCCAATCTCGCCGCGCGAAAAAAATCGCAGATCGCCCGGCTTGTCAACTCCAAGAGCAAGCCTGCCCAAGCCCCGGGATAAGCGCAGCGTTCCTGGGGTTTTCCGCGCTCGCCCCACCCTCCCCATTTCACGCCATTTTGGCCTTCCCTTTTTTTCCGATCCCGCATATGACCGGCACGCCTGGAGGGAATCCGTCGTGCCCATGCAAAATCCGATCGCGCTGATTCTCGGCGCTTTGCTCATCGGCCTTGCCGGCTGTGTGTCGGCTGATCCGGAGCGCTGGCGCGAAATCAACGAAGAAGGCGTCAGGCTCTTCACGCAACGCGATTACCGGCACGCCCTCGAATGCTTTGAGTACGCCCAGATTCTGCACTCGCAGGATCCGGTCCTCATTTTCAACATGGCCCGCTGCTACGATCGGCTCGGCGATGCGACGCGGGCCGAGCAATATTACGCCAGCTGCCTGCAACATGATCCCAAGCACGCCGACGCCCGGCTCGCCCTGCTCGAGCTCCGCTTCCGCGCGGGCAAGACGGCGGAGGCGAATCAGATGATCCAGGATTGGCTGAAAGAGGATCCGACCTCGGCCGACCCGATTGTCGCCGACGCCTGGCGTTTGCGGCGCGAGAAGAACCTGCCTGCCGCCCAGGCCCGGCTGGAGGAAGCACTCGCCGTGGATATGAATAATCGCCGGGCCTCGACCGAGATGGCGATTCTCCTGGAGAGCCAGGGAATGCACGATCGCGCCTATGTCCTTTACGAGCGAATCCTGGAGCGCGATCCGAATCAGGAAGCCATCCGTGCCCGGCTCGACGATTTGAAGGCGAAGGGGGTCAAGCGCCCGCTGCCGAACTAAAGGGCTTTCAAGAAAACAACTGGTCCAATTTCGCCTTTTGGTTTGCATTGCGCCTGCATCCAATGCACACACCCTCCGAGCAAGTGGCAGACAAATGATTTGCTTTGCGCCTGCACGCAATACACACACTCGCCCGATGCCTCCGGTGGCCCAGACCATTTCCTATACGGCGACAGGCGTGGGTTCCGGTTTCCGCTCCGGCGCATGCCCGGAGAACAAGCGCAGATAGACCTCCGCGCCGACGCATACCAGCAGAAGCCCGCTCAGCGATTGGATCCAATCGGTCACGAACATATTCGCCAGCACCGCCGCCATCACGGACACATAAAAGATCGGCAGCCACGGATAGCCCCAGCAGCGGTAGGGCAATTGCACCGTCTCCACCGGATATTGCCGCCGGCACACGAAGATCGACGCCACGGCCATCGTCTCAAAGCTGACCGCGCCGAACATGGCCCAATCGGTGAGACCATCGAAGATCGATTTTTTAAGAACGTCGGCGTTCACCAGCACCGCCATGCCGAGCACGAGCAAGACCGACCAGATCGTCAGGGCAATCACCGCCGCCGCCGGCGTGCCCCAGCGCACATGGAGCTGGCACAGGCCGCACGGCGCCAGGCCGTCCTTGCCCATCGCGTAGAGGAGCCGCGGGCCGACCAGCAGATTGCCATTGAGCGAACCGAACACGGAGGTCATGATCGCCGCCGACGCGAGCAATAGGCCGAGAGGGCCGAGCAAGCGCGTGGCGAACAGGCTGGCGACCGGGCTATTGCCGCCCAGTAAGATCATGTCATCGCGCGGCACTACCACGTGATAGGCCACGTTGACGGAGCAATAGAGCACGATGATCGCGAACGTCCCCATCACAAACGCCAGCGGCAAATTGCGGTTCGGCTCCCTGACTTCTCCGGCCATTGGCGCCAGGTTCATCCAACCGTGATACGCCCAGATGATGCCGACCATCGCCTTCAGAAATCTCGTCCAGTCGATGCTCGCGAATTCGGTCGGCCAGATCGGCTCGAGCAATTTCGCATGCACGTCGGCGTCGGGAATCAGCGCCAAGCAAATGAAAGGCAGCACGGCGATGCCGAGCAGCGAGATCACTTTGACCGAAGTGACGACCACCTGCAAGCCGCCGCCCAGAAGCGTGCCGCGCATGTTGACGAGCGCGAGCGCGACAATGACGGCGACGGTGATGCCTCGCAGAGACCAGAAGCCGAGCACCGGCGCTTCGGTTCCGATGGAGAAGCGAAGCACGTCGTGCAATGATTCCGCGAACACGGTCGCCAAGGCGGCGATCGAGCCGGAGCGGATGATCCAGAATTCGACCCAGCCCCACAGGAACCCGGCCCAGCGGCCATAGCCTTCGCGCAGGAAAACATAGTTCCCGCCGGCACGGATGAATGACGGCGACTTCCGCGAGGATCAGCGAGCCGACCAGCGCCAGCACGCCGACCAGCACCCAGGCGATCATGATCAGGCCGAAGTCGGTCAGATCCTTGGCGACGGCGTGCGGCTTCTTGAAGACGCCGGAGCCGATCACCGTGCCGATGACGATCGCGGTCGCCATCCACGGCCCGAGTACGCGTTTCAATTGGGGAGAATCGGCGGGTTGAGACATGGAAATTCCTGGCAGGTTCTTTGGATCATGGCAAGCCCAGGGATGAGGTACTCCGAAACCCTGGGCTTCGGAGTACCTCATCCCTGGGCTTCAGAGATTTTCACGCGCTCGCCGCAAGCGATCGTGGACCGCGAGCCAATCGTCGCCCATCGGCGGCGCTTGCACGACGATGCGGTCCAGCCCCGCGGCGTCGAGCCGGTGCAGGGCGGCGTACATCTGTGCGGAATAGCTTACCGGATCGGCCGGCAACAGGATACGCGAAACCGCCGCCGCCGATTCATCGACATGCGTCAACCAGCCCACGCGCATTCCTTGCCGGCTCAAGGCTTCCACGCGATCGGAACTGTTCCCGGCTAACTCCAGCGGTGTGCGCGGGGCATAATGCCGATCTAGCTGCCCCGGTGAGCGCACCGGCTCATCATCCTTCGGTGACCGGCCGCGCTCGATCAGGCCGACCACTGCTTCTAGTTGCGAGATCGTCACCAGGCCGGGGCGCAGCAAGCGCGGCGGCTGCGTCGTCACATCGAGCACCGTCGATTCCAGGCCGCCGCTCGTCGCGCCGGCGTCGAGCAACAGATCGATGCGATCCGCCAGACCGGCCAGGACATGCTCGAGCAAGGTCGGCGAAAGCTCGCTCGACCGGTTGGCGCTCGGGGCGGCCAGCGGCAACCCGCATGCCCGCAACACCGCCAGCGCCACCGCATGGGCCGGAATCCGCAGTGCCACCGTCGCGCCGCCCGCCGTCACCAGATCGGGTACGTGCTCTTGCTTCGGCAAAACCAGCGTCAATGGGCCGGGCCAAAAGCGCTCCGCGAGTTTCTGCGCAGTATCGGGCCAGGCTGCGGCCAACCCCTTCGCTCCGGCCACGGTTGCGACATGCACGATGATCGGATTGGTCGCCGGCCGTCCCTTCGCCGCGAAGATTTTTGCCACCGCCGCCGGGTCGAGCGCGTTGGCGCCAAGGCCGTACACCGTTTCCGTGGGAAACGCCACCAGGCCGCCGGATTGCAGGACGTGTGCCGCCCGTGCAATCACATTTACTTCGGGGAACAATGGATCAACACGCAAAATCTCGGCCGACATGAATGCACCAATCCCCAGGATAAGCGCAGCGTTCCTGGGGGTTCGGACGGTTCGGACCCCCAGGAACGCTGCGCTTATCCTGGGGCTTTGCGAATCATTTCTTCGCCCCCGGATCGGTCTTGTACACCTTGATCGGATTGAGCGCCTTGAGCACGTCGTGGAAACTCTGAAACCGATTATCGGGCCGCTTGGCCAGGCACTTCAGCACCAGGTCGTTGAATTCCTGGGTCAATTCCGGCATTAGCGAAATCGGGGGCACCGGCTTCTCGACGATGTGCTTTTGCAACAGATCCTGCTGCGTTGCCGCCCGAAACGGCGGGCGATACGTCGTCAGCTCGTAAAGCGTCGCCCCGTAGCTGTAAATGTCGGCTCGGCCATCGAGCATCTCGCCGCGGATTTGCTCCGGCGACATGTAGCTGCGCGTTCCCTGCACCATGCCCTTCTTGCGAAAGAGCTTGTTGAAAAAACTCGGCGCCACGATCCGCTGGGCGATGGCGAAGTCGATGATGCGCACCTCGCCCGCGCTATTGACGAGCAGGTTGTCCGGCTTGATATCGCGATGCACCCAGCCGCTGGCGTTGATGTAGGCCAGCCCCGTCGCCGCCTGCTTGAAGATGCTGTGCGCCCGCTCGCGGATGAAATCGAATTGCTTGTTGACCAGACGCACCTTTAAGCTGCCGGCCGGGAAATATTCCATGACGAAATAATGATTGGCCGATTCCTCGCTGACATAGGTGATGCGAATGACGTTGGGATGCGTCAACTCCTTGCCGACTTTCGCCTCATGATACAGCATCCGCTTGGCGTCCGATTCTCCGGCGCGCTCGGGCAAGAGCAGCTTCATGGCGAAGTGCCGATGGCTCGACGTTTCGACCACTTCCCAGACCTGGCTCTGCTGCCCGGTCAGCAAGCACTTGACCAGGCGATAATTGCCGATGGTATCTTCTGCCATTTCAGCCCCAGGAATCAGGAATCCGCACGGTTCGCCTGGCGGCGCCGGCGCGGAAAAAACCCTGCACAAGCTTCATGATAGTCGATCTTCTTCACGCTCCAAAGCGTGCTATTGAATGAAATCGCGGCATGGGTTCACGACAGCAGCATTTCCAGATCCTCGCGCTTCAGATTGGAAATAACGCTGTTGTCCGCATTGAGGATGGCGTCGGCGAGATCGCGCTTGGTTTTTTG
Organism: uncultured Planctomycetota bacterium; assembly: GCA_963767835.1. Taxonomy (GTDB): domain Bacteria; phylum Planctomycetota; class Planctomycetia; order Gemmatales; family Gemmataceae; genus SIAQ01. Next base: position 125,702 of record CAVYFY010000025.1, on the reverse strand, counting down.
CAAGGCGAGCACCTTCTCCTCGACCGTGTCGCGAGCGATGATCCGGTAGGCGAAGACCGGCTTGGTCTGGCCGATGCGATGCGTGCGGTCGATGGCCTGCGCTTCGACAGCGGGGTTCCACCACGGGTCGAGAAGGAAGACGTATTCAGCCGCGGTCAGGTTCAGGCCGACGCCGCCGGCTTTCAGGCTGATCAGAAAGAGCTTGCATTCGGGATCGGTCTGGAAGCGCTCGACCCTTTCGGCGCGGTTGCGCGTCTTGCCGTCGAGATATTCGTAAACCACGCCGTCCCGATCGAGACGGGCGCGGACGATCGCCAGCAAGCTCGTGAATTGCGAGAATACCAGCGTCTTCTGCCCCTCCTCCATCGCTTCTTCCAAACGCGGGATGAGCACATCGAGTTTGGCGCTCGCCTCGCCCGATTTCTTCTTGTCGATGAGGCCCGGATGGCACGCCGCCTGGCGCAGCCGCAGCAGGGCTTCGAGGACCTGAATCTTGGCGCGGTTCATGCCGAGCTTGTCGATGGTGTTGAGCAGCGAGAGGCGGTAATGATCGCGCAGCTCGTCATAAAGCCGGCGCTGGTCGGCTTCGAGATCGCAGTAGAGGGTTTGCTCGGTTTTTTCCGGGAGATCCTTGGCGACTTGCGCCTTGGTGCGGCGGAGGATGAATGGGCGCAATCCCTTGGCGAGGATGGCGCGCGTCTCAGGCTCGGGGTTGCGAGCGGCACCGCCGGCGAGCTTGAAGATCGAAGCATGCCCGAGCATTCCGGGATTGAGAAACTCGAACAAGCTCCACAGCTCCCCCAGATGATTTTCCACCGGCGTGCCGCTCAGGGCGAGCCGCTGGCGGGCGCGGAGCAAACGGACCGCCTTGGCCTGCTCGGTGTTCGCGTTCTTGACGGTCTGCGCCTCGTCGAGGATGCAGTAGTGGAACTCAACGTCCTTGAACAAAAGCGCGTCGCGGCGCAGCGTGCCGTAGGTAGTGACGACCAGATCGAAGTTGGCGAACGCTTTCATGTCCTTGCCGCGCTGCAATCCGGTGTGGTCGAGCACGCGCAGTTGCGGCGCGAACCGTGCCGCTTCCTGCCGCCAGTTGAACACGAGCGAGCGCGGCACCACGATCAGGCTCGGCAGAAGCGGCTCGCCGTTCTTGCTTTTGCGCCGCCCCGCCAAGAGCGCCAGGACTTGCACGGTCTTGCCCAGGCCCATGTCGTCCGCCAGGCAGCCGCCGAACCCGAAGCGCTCGAGGAAATTGAGCCAGCCGAGCCCTTCGCGCTGGTATTCGCGCAAGTCCCCGACGAATTCCTTCGGCGCCTCGCACGCTTTGATCCCCTCGAAGCGGCACAGCTCCGCGGTCGCCTGGCGAAAGGCGTCGTCGCAAGAGACCTCCGGCAGCGTGGCGAGCAGGGCATCGAGCAGCCCGGCTTGTCGGCGCGAGAACCGCAGCTCGTCGCCGTTGGCGGCGCCGAGCCCGGCGAGCATGCCGTATTTTTTCAGCCAATCTTCGGGCAGCATGCCGAAGGTGCCGTCGTCGAGCTGGATCGTGGAGTCGCCGCGCCGGAGCGCCTGCAACAGGCGCGGGAACGGCACTGCATGGCCGTCGAATTCGGCCTTGCCTTCGATGTCGAACCAGTCGATGCCGGTCTTAACGTCGATGTGGATTTCACCGGAGCGGCGGTAGAGCTTGCCTTCCGCTTCGACGTGCCAGCCGGCCTCCAGCAAGGCGCGCGTTACCTTGGGCAGAAGACGAGAGGCCAAATGAAAATCGCGCGGCTTGCCATAGAAACGGCCGGGAGCGCGGAACCCATGCTCCAGCAAAGCAGCGAAGGCACGCCGCTCGGCCTCCCGATCGCGCAGGGTCAGCCGCCTCGCTTCGGCGTCGAAAACGCCCCGCTGCGGGCTGGCATGCGCAATCTTCTGGCTGCCATATTCGAACACCAAATCCGCGTGCAGCTGATCGCCCCGCCAATGCTCGTCCGATGCCCGAATCAGAATGCCCGGCTTCGGCGTCCCCGCTTCCTCGACGATCCGCAATTCTTCCGGCAAATCGATCGGCGGCAGTTGCGGCATCGCCATGAGCTCTCGCAAAAACTCGTCCCGCTTGCGTCCCGGCACCACCCCAACCTTCTCACGCCGGATCGCTTCGACCCATGCCGCCGCGCCGCCATCGTCGAACCGCGCCGCATGATCGTTCCACAGTGCCAGGCCGGCAGTCAGCACGCGCGGCTCCGTGACGGTGATTTTCTCCTCGCCGCGCTGCAGCCAGCCAGTGAGCTGGTCCGCCTTGGCGTCTTTGCTTTGCAGCTGGAGCCGAAACTGCCAGGCGGGCCCGTCGTCCCAGCGGATTGGAGCGATCTCGTTCTTGATCGGCCCAAAGCGAGCGAACAGCCGGTCAGCTCGCGCCGCCAATGGCAGCACTGCGCCGCACTGCCCCGCCGATAAGACAAACCGTGCCGCGTCGTTGGCATACGAATAGCCATAGGCGTAACCGTACGAGTTTTGTTTTTGCGCTCCGAACAAGTGCGCCACGATCGCCGCATCCGGCTCCTCCCGAAATTGCTCGGCCCGCTCTTGCGCGACGGACTTGAATTTCGGCTTGGCCCACTCCCCGTTCTGTTTACGCTCACGCCAGGCAATCTCCAGCGCGATGCCTTTTTTCGCAATCGAAGTCGGCACGTCGATGACGTAAATCAGCTGCTTGCCTTCCGCCCAGTTTACCGGCGCCTGAACGTCGCTCGGCCGAGCCAGCGAGCGCTTGACCAGATTGAAAATATGGTCCCACTGGGCAGCGGCCGACTTTCTGGCGGAGGCGGCCTTTTTCGCTTTCTTTTGCCGGCGGGGATTGAAGACGATGACGGGCTTCGACGCGTAATCATCCGAGTCTTCGTCATCATCAGTTTCCGGCACGCCGTTGAAGTCATCCGGTCGATCCTCGTCATATTCCAAGTCGTCGAGGACCAGAGTCAGTCCCGATTGTTTCGCGGCCGCGCTCAAGTGGCCGTGCCGTTCCGCAGCAAGGAGCGTCGCCCAGAGATGCTTGCAGGCGCCGGCGCCTTCGAAGTAGGGACACGAACACGACGCATGTAGTTCGTTGCCCTCCAGCGTCAGAGCGACGTTGTAAGTGCTGCTGCCACGCACCGTTGCCCACACGCCTGTCGGCGTTCCCTGGACGATGCGCACACGCCCCCGATATGCAGCAGCGCATTTGCGCACGCCGGCGTCGAAATAGTCTCGCAAGTTTTGGGAAATGGTCATGGCAACATCCGTGTTGAAGATGGGCCCATAAAGATGATCTCGCCACTTGGTTTTCGCACCGCTTACGCCCCGTGATAGTCGATCTCCTTCACCTCCAGGGCGTGCTTTTGAATGAATTCGCGGCGCGGCTCGACCTTCTCGCCCATCAGCGTGCGGAACATGTCGTCGGCCTTGAGCGCGTCTTCGAGCTGGACCCGGACCAGCGTGCGGCGTGCGGGGTCGAGCGTCGTGTCCCACAGCTCCTCGCCGTCCATTTCGCCCAGCCCCTTGAAGCGGACGATCTTGATGCCGTGCTCGCCGATCTTGCGGATGTCGGCGACCAGGACGCGCAGGTGCGAAAGGACCTGCTGCTTGCCTTCGACTTCAAGGAAGAAACGCGGGATCGGCTCTCTGCCGGCGATGCGCGGCGCGGGGAGCAAGTCGCTCGGTTGCAAATGGAGCGCCCGCAGCTTCTCCAGGCCGCGATTGACCGCCTTCACCTCGTGCAGCTCCAGCACCGACAGGATTTCGCCCGCCGTGCCGTTGACATGCCCCCTCGCCCCCGGCCCCTCGTCCCCAGAGGGCAGGGGGGAGGCCGAGCCGTCGGCAACCACCAGCTCACCGCTTCGCTTCACGTGCTCGGCCCGCAGCACGTCCACTTCTTCCGGCGTGAACAGCCAATGCTCATGATTGCCGATTGTGACGCGGTAGGTCGGGACCTTGCCGTCCTTGATGCGGCCCAGCAGCGTGCCGATATTCAATCCACGCCGCTCCAGGATCGCCAGCGCTTCCTCCAATTCGTCCAGGGCCAGCATCAGCGCCTTGAGCGGCTCTCCTACGAAGGCGACCGTCGGGGCGTTCTTGCTGCCGTCCGGCGGGGCGATCATCAGCTTGGCGCCGTCGATGCCGCGCTGCAGCAGTTCCTTGCTCATCTCGGCGAGGGTTTGCACATAGCGGACGTTCTTTTTCTGCGACACCTTGAAGAGCGGCGGACGGGCGACCCAGACGTGCCCCTTTTCGATCAAGGGCCGCATCTGGCGGTAGAAGAAGGTGAGCAAGAGGGTGCGAATGTGCTGGCCGTCCACGTCGGCGTCGGTGAGGATGATGACGCGGCCATAGCGGAGACCTTCGAGATCCTCCGTGTTGCCAATGTCGATGCCGATGGCGCTGATGAGAGAGCAGAGTTCCTCGTTGGCGAGGACTTTTTCCATGCGGGCCTTTTCGACGTTGAGCACCTTGCCGCGCAGGGGGAGAATCGCCTGGCGATGGCGGTCGCGGCCGTTGTCGGCGGAGCCGCCGGCGCTGTTGCCTTCGACGAGGAAGATTTCGCTCTCGTCGCGCTCGTTGGATGTGCAATCCATCAGCTTGCCAGGCAATCCGCCGCCGGAGAGGATGTTCTTGCGATCCTTCATCGCCTTCTTGGCCTTGGTCGCCGCCTCGCGCGCCTGGGCCGCGATGATGACCTTGTTCATGATTTTCTTGGCATCCTTCGGATTCTCCTCCAGATATTTGCTGAGAAACTCGTAGATCACGCTCGAAACGATGCCGTCCACTTCGGGATTGTTGAGCCGATTTTTCGTCTGGCCTTGGAATTGCGGTTCGGGGACGGCGACCGATACGACCGCGGTGAGGCCTTCACGGTAATCCTCGCCTTGCGGCGTGGTGTCCTTGAACAAATTCCCTTTTTCGCCGTAGGCCGTGAGGGCGCGGGTGATGGCGGTGCGGAAGCCGGACTGGTGGGTGCCGCCGTCGGGATTGTGGGCGTTGTTGGCGTAGTAGCGCGACCCGTTCTTCCTCGGCCGTCGTGTACTGAAAGGCGGCCTCGACCTTGACATTGTCCACTGTCTTGTCCACGTAAAGGACCTTGTGAATGGTCTCTTCGGTGCGGTTGAGATATTCGACGAATTCGGCCACACCGCCCTGCGCGTGGAAAGTTTCCTCTTTGCCCGTGCGCTCGTCCGCGAGCTTGATCGCCAGACCTTTGTTGAGATACGCGAGCTCGCGCAGACGCACTTCGAGGGTGTCATAATCGAAGGCGGCGGTGTGAAATATCTCAGGATCGGGATGGAAGGTGATCTTCGTGCCAGTGCGATTGTTGGGCGCCGCGCCGATTTCCTTGAGCGGCGTGCTGGCATGGCCGCGCTCGTATTCCTGATGATAGACTTTGCCATTGCGGCGGACCTCGGCTTCGGTCCAGTCGCTCAGAGCGGTGACGGCTTTGGCCCCGATGCCGTGCAAGCCGGCCGATGTCTTGTAGACATCCTTGTCGAATTTGGCGCCGGCGCCGAGCTTGGTCAGCACGACTTCGAGGGTCGATTTGCCTTCCGTGGGATGCATGTCCACGGGGATGCCGCGGCCGTCATCGCCGACGCTCAAGCTGCCATCGACATTAAGGGTAACGTGAATATTCTTGCAGAACCCCGCCAGGGCCTCATCGACGCTGTTGTAAACCAATTCGTAAACGAGGTGGTGCAATCCTTTGCTGGCGGTGTCGTCGATGTACATGCCGGGGCGCTCACGGATGTGCGCGGCGTCACGCAGGACTTTGACGTTCCCGCCTTCGTAGGCGCCCTGCTCCGATACCGCTTGCGGAATCTCTTCACTCATATTGCAATCCCTTTTGCTGCACGCACACCCGAGACGTGCGGCTAAGCTCAGAACCTTCCGACCTTGAACCGCAATTCCTTGATCGTCTGCCCCGCCAATTTCGCGCGCAGCGCATCGAGCAAGCGCTTGCGGTGATAGTGCGTCAACTCCTGCACCAACACCGCGCTGGCGACCTCAATCTCGAATACGCCGCGCTTCAATCCAAGTACCCGCGTCATATCGTCGTAATCCGGCCCGACCGCTTCGGCCCACGCCCGCTCCAGGTGCAGCCGACCCTGGCGCCGGCCCCAGCCGCGCGCGGTAAAGAGCCGGGCAAGGACTTCCTTGATCGGTTCCGGATCGGGCTCGGGTTTGTGAATGCGCGGGGCCATGATGGTTCTGCTGGGCGAGCGTCGATGCGTAAGCCCGACGTGGGAATATCGCTGGCGCCATGCACGTCGGGCTAACGCCCCGACGCTCGCCCCTCACTTCGTTTCCACCAGCGGCACGATCACGTACAGATAGTTCGGCTCGTGTCGGAACACGGCAGGCTTTTCGCTCTCGGACATTTCCAGCGTCAACGGCGTATCCGGTTCGAGAGCACGCAGCATGTCGCTGACGAATTTCGGGTCGAAGCTGATCTCCAGCCCCTTGCCGTCGTATTCGATGGGCAACTCGACTCGCGATTGGCCCGACTCGGCACCCTGGGCTCGCAAAGTAAGCTTCTTCTTGGCGAACTGGAAGCGGACGCGCTTGCTCTCGTCATCGGTCATGATCGCCGCCTGGCGAACCGCGGCGTAGAATGGGCCGACCGTCAACGGCACTTTATGCGTGTGCTTGGCCGGGATCACCTGCTTGTAGCTAGGGAAGCGCCCCTCGACGAGGCGGCTGTAAATCATGGCCCGCTGGGTTTTCATCAGCACCTCATTCTGCCTGAAGCTAATGCGGATGACTTCATCCGGCTCGGTCAAGTTGCGTTCGAGCAGATTCATCGCCTTGGATGGGACGACCGGCATTTGGCCGTAGGTGGTATGCCCGCCGTGCGGTTTTGCCGGGCCTGTCATGAACGCAAGGCGTCGGCCATCGGTGGCGATTAACGCGGCCTTCTCGTCCTCCAGTTCCCACAAGATGCCGGTAGTTGCTCCAAAGCGAACCTGTCCTTCGGTGGCCGCCGCGAACACCGTGCGCTTGATCATCTCACGTAATACGTTCGCCGTCAGCTCGTGATATTTTTCCTCGGCAAACGCCGGCACGTCCGGGAACGCCGACGCATCCTCGCCTGGCATATCGAATTCGTTGGTGTTGCCACGCACGATGACTTTGTCCGGCCCGGCTTCGACGACCATCTCCTCGTCAGTTGCCTCGCGCAGGATGGCGATAAGTCGGCTCGTCGGTAGAAGCGCCTTGCCGGCTTCCTCGACGTTGATGCCGCGCACGTCCAGTCGGATGCCGAGTTCCAGATCGGTCGCCATCAGTGTGCAGCGATCTTCTTCGACGATGGCCTTGATGTTGCGCAGCACCGGTTTGACATCGCGAGCGGCGACGGCGGCGCTAACGACCTGACATGCGGAAAGGAGCGATTCTCGGTGACAAACAATTTTCATGCGGATGATCCTTCCGTATTACTAGATTTCTTAAATCCAGTCGTAATAGTAAAGCTTGAGCACTTTTGGTTGCTGGCACCGGCTCCGCGGTTTCAAAGGGCGACGCAGTCGCCAGTTGCGGCCACGCCTCGCCTGGGGAAAAGGCGTTGGCCAGTTGTTGTCTTGGCGTTGGCGGGGGATGCCAATTGTGCTTCGCAGGGCCAACGATTGAGCCATCGGCTCATTGTTCATCGGTTGGCGACATTCCAGGAACACGATTTCCCCACGCCCACTTTGATCACGCCAGTTCCGCCTGCAGCCGGCGAACAGCGCCGAAAAGGGCAGCGTCGGCTTTCATGGCGGCTTCAACCTTCCGGCACGCGTGTTGGACGGTTTTGTGGTCACGCCCGCCGAAATATGTGCCGATCTGCCCGAGTGACTGCTTCGTCAGATGCCGAGCCAGGTACATGCTGACTTGCCTGGGCAGCATCACGTCACGTGAGCGCCGTGCCGACAGCATCTGCCGGCGTTCAACGTGATAAAAGCCGCACACGTGCTCGGCGATGCGTGGGACGGTCGGCGCGTTGGATTCGACCTGCGTGCGAAAGTGGCCGCGGACATCAGCCAGGCGCAGCGGTTTCGCTTGCAAGCCTTGTAGCGACTTCAACTGGCGGATGGCCCCATCGAGCTGCCGCCCGCCTCCGGTCAGGTGTTCGGCCAGCCACTCGAGAATCGCCGTCTCGACGCGCAAATCCGCTTGCTCGGCCAGCACCGCCAGCAACAGGCGCCGGCTCGAGGTCTGCATCGGTTCCAGTCCTACCACGAGACCCGCCGCCAGCCGACTCGTCAGCCGCGCGGGCAAGGGGTTCCCACGATGCTTTAGGTTCGCGGGACCGTGCAACGCGCTGAAGACGATTGCGGCGCCGTGTCGCAAGCGTTCATCGATTAATCCGATCATCCTCGGGACCGCACGCATGGGCAGGTGCTGCATGTCCTCGACGATGGTCAATTCGGCTTCAAGGGTGTCGTTGCCGTCGTTCAGTTCGGCGAAATCATTGGCGGAGCGCTGGCAAACTTCAATGCCGTGGCCCGCAAGCTCCATAACCAACGATTGCAACAAGTGCGACTTCCCCGATCCCGGCGTCCCATGCAGATACAGCGGGTTCGGCATCGCATGACTTTCGTCGCTAGTCAGGCTCAACACCAGTTCCTGGCACGCCGCCAACGCCGAGCGGTTTTCCGGCATCACAAGGAATCGAGCCAAGGCGCTTCGCGGCGGCATGAAGGAACCTGCTGTGGGCCGATCTTTTCCACAGTATTGTTATATGAAAAAGGAGGCGAAAGGGAAATCGACGCGCGAATGTGCAAGTGATTGACAATCAGCGAGTTACGTCGTCAATCCGGTGTAGCGCGACGCAGCTTCTGCACGCATTGAACAATGCGCCGGGCCGCTTCATCGACATCCGCTTCATTCAGTTGCGGGCTCAGGCTGAAGCGCATGGCCGATTTCAAAACGTCGCCGGTTTTGCCCATCGCGCTCAAGACGGGTGAAGGGAGGAGCGAGCCGCTGGAGCAGGCTGAGCCGGTCGAGCAGGCGACGCCGGCGAGGTCGAGGCTCATGAGCAGAGCGTCGCCGCCGCAGCCGGGAAAGGACAGGTTGAGCGCGTGCGGCAATCCGCCTTGTTCCGGGCCATTGAGAATGACGGGAGCGGCGTCGCGGCGCAATGGCTCGAACAGCCGGCGGCGCAGTTCGAGCAGCCTGGTGCGATGGTGCATTAGACCATTGCAAGGCCGCCGCCATGCCGACGACGAGGGCGACCGGTTCGGTGCCGGGCCGTTTTCCGTGCTGTTGATGGCCGCCGAAGAAACGCGGTTGAAGCTTGGCATCGCGGCGCACGACGAGGGCGCCGATCCCCTGCGGGCCATGAAATTTGTGAGCGCTGATGGTCAGCGAGGTGACACCGAGCTTGCGGAAGGAGATTGGCATCTTCCCTGCCGCGGCCGCCGCATCGCAGTGAAAAGGAACATTGGCAAACGCTGGCATGAGCGCTTCGATTGGCTGGATCGCGCCGGTTTCGTGGTTGGCGAGCATGACGGCCGCCAAGCGCGTCCTTTCGCCTTCCCGGCTCAGCGAAGAGGGGCTAAACACATTCAACTGATCCACGCATCCTTGCGGCGTCACCGGCACCGTGGTGAGCGTATAGCCCTTTTTTGTGAGTGCGCGAATCGGCTCCAGCACAGACGGATGCTCGATGGGACTGGCGACGATGGGACCGGGTATCGTGCCTGCCAGCCCAAAAATGGCGAGATTGTTCGCCTCCGTGGCGCCGCTGGTAAAGACGATTTCATCAGGATCGGCGTCGAGATGGCCGGCGATCTGCTCGCGGGCATCTTCGACGGCCTGGCGCGCTTGTCGGCCAAATCGGTGGCTGCTGGCAGGATTGCCGGGGCGATTCACATAGTAGGGCTGCATCGCTTCCCAGGCCGCGGGCGCGAGCGCAGTGGTCGCGTTGTTGTCGAGGTAGATGGCGTGCATCGAATGACTCACGGGCCGGCAGGGGGGACAGGCTTCCCCTGCGTTCCCGTCATTCTACTCTTGCGTCGGCGGAGCTTCAGCGGCCCGAGGGCGGACGAAGAAGAAATACAGACCAATAACCAGGCAAGCGCAGCTGACCACAATCAATACCGTTTCCATCGCAAGTCTCCAGGAGGGTAAAGTAATCCCGCTCGAAAGCATAGGTCATGCGTCGGCCCGTGTCAAAAATTCCGCCTGTGCCGTTGGAGCAGACAATTCCATCTGTTCTTGCACCGGCAGGAATGCTGGCGCCACCGTGCAAAGCGGGTTTTCCAATGTTCCGGCGATGCCGCTTCCGGCGCCATCGTGACATTTGCTCTTCCTTCGCCAGCTTTCAGCCACTTTCGCGATGGTACGATCGATCGGGCTGGGGCAAGCCGTCGATGGAGCCGATAAATAGGCAGAATGAAAAGGACACGGTGGAAACCTCGGCGCGTGAAAGGGGAGGAGAAGTCATGAGAACCTGGAGCGTACGGCTCGGTTTGAGCTTGATGGTGGTGGTTGGGTTGTGGACGAGCCGGGTGCCCGCACAGGATCGCTTGGGGCCGCCCGCGCCGACGTACACATCGCCGGGGGAGGAATATGTGGGGCCGCCGGGCCAGGTATTTGTGGTGCCGACGGTACCGTTTGTGCCGGACTATCATCCGGCATATCCGCCGCTCTATCCACCGCCGCCCCCGCCGCCGGCCAAGCATGCGGTGGTTCGCTTCCTCAACCATTTCGGCATGGCGTACGAGTCCGATTCATTCAACTGCACCGGCAATTTCTGCTCCGAATTTCGCTGGGCGTTCGGCTCCTCGCGTTTCTTTTTTGAAGATCGCTTGGTCCCCTGCGGTCAGCCGGGGGCGGACAGGCGCAACCCCTGAGGGCAAATCGCAACACGAGCCGGAAGCGACGGTCCAACGATTCCGGCTCATGCGACGAATTGCCAGCATTTCACTTTTGGTTCTTGTCACGCACCTTCCACTCGATTAGGGTAAAGGCGATGCTTCCCATTTCTTGAAGCGGCTGCAGCGCCCGTGTGCCGAGCGATGACTTGGACCGTGCCCAATGAATGCCTCCCCTTGTGATCCATCCGAGCTCGCCGAGGCGCTGTTCACCGAAGCCGAGGACGCGCTCTTTTTGTTCGACGCGGTCACGGGGCGCATTCGCGACGCCAATCCAGCGGCGCTGCGTCTGACGGGATACTCCCGCGCTGCAATCCTGGCCCGCACGGTCGCGGCGCTTTTCAGCTCCGACGGCTGCGCGGGTGGCACTGTTGCCGGCGTTGAGGGCGCTCGTTCCTGTGCGGGTGCGCTTTTTTGTGCCAGCGAGAATCGGGTCATTCCCGTGCTCTGGACCGTGAGGCGGCTGGCGGCGCGGCCCAATCCGCTTGGCCTACTGTCGATCCGCGATGTCGGTCGCTGGCAGGAAACCGAGGCGGCCCTGCGCGAAAGCCGCGATCGCTTTGACGCCTTCATGAACAACGCCCCCCTCGTCGCTTTCGCCAAGGACAGCGCGGGCCGCATGACTTATGTCAATCGCGCCTACCTGGACACGTTCCGCTTGCCCGCTCAGCATTTTCTGGGCAAGACCGACGACGAACTTTTTCCTGCCGAGGTCGCGCGCCGGCTGCGCGAGGTCGATGTCAAGGTGATGGCCGCCACACAGCCCATCGAGCTGCGCGAGCAGGTGCCAACTCCAGACGGCGTCCTGCGTGAATGGTGGGTCGCCAAGTTCCCGTTCCACGATTCGCAAGGCCGCGTCTACCTCGGCGGCGTCGCCATCGATCTCACCGAACACATCGAGATCGAAAACGCCCTGCGCCGCTCCGAGGAACGCTACCGGCAACTCTGGCAACGCAACCTCGCCGGCATTGTCCGCGCCACCATCGATGGCCGAATCCTCGATTGCAATGATTCCTTCGCCCGTATGTTCGGCTTCGACGCGCGCGCCGCCATTCTGACGCGCTCCATCAAGGAACTCTATTTTGATCTGAGCGTCCGCGAGGAATTCCTCGCCCGGCTGCGCGAACATCAATTCCTGACCAATTACGAAATACGCATGCGCCGCGCCGACGGCGCCCCCATCTGGGTGCTTGAGAACGTTAGCCTCATCGGCGAGGGGGGCGAGCAAATCATCGAAGGCACCCTGATCGACATCACCGAGCGCAAGCGCGTCGAGCAAGCCCTGCGCACCAGCGAAGCCAACTACCGTACCCTCATCGATCAGCTCGATCAAGGAATCTTCCTGAAAGACCGCGACCTGCGCTATGTCACCGCCAACCCCGTCTTCTGCGCAGGCGTCGCAATGACCGAGCACGAGTTGCGAGGCAAAATGATCCAGGAGGTGTTTCCTGCCGGCCCGATCACGCAACGCAGCCGCGAGATTGAGACGCGCGTGCTTGCCGACGGTTGCGCCATCGAGACTGAGGAAGTGATCGAGGTCGGCGGCAAACCGTGTAGCTTTCGGATTTGTCGCATGCCGGTCAAGGATCCCAATGGCGTCGTCGCCGGCGTGCTCGGGATCTGCTGGAATGTCACCGCCCAGCGCGCCCTGGAAACGCAAATGCGCCATGTGCAGAAAATGGACGCCGTCGGCCAGCTCGCTGGCGGCATCGCCCATGACTTCAACAACCTTCTCACCATAATGCTCGGCAACCTTTCTTACATCCTGGCAGGCAACCACGACCTGCGCAGCACCCTTGACCTCGTTCAGAACGTCGAGAAAGCCGGCCTGCGCGCTGCCGAACTGACACAAACTTTGCTCGGCTTCTCGCGCGGGTCCGCCCTGGCGACGGCGCCGTGCAATCTCAACGAGGCAATCGACGAGGTGGTCCGCCTGACACGTTCGACGCTCCCCGAGAATATCGTGCTGGAAATCCGCGCCGAGCCTTGCTTGTGGCTGGTGGAGGCCGATCCGAGCCAGCTCAGCCAGGTGCTCACGAATTTGACGTTGAACGCCCGCGACGCCATGCCGAATGGCGGCAAGATCCTTTATCAAACGAGCCATTTCGTGCCGGATGCCGCCTACCTTGCCGCTCGTGTCGAGGCCCGCGCGGGGGAATATGTCCGTCTGCGTGTGCAGGACTCAGGCCCCGGGGTGCCGACGGAGTTGCGCCAGCGCATCTTTGAGCCGTTCTTCACCACCAAGCCCAATGGCAAGGGATCGGGGCTGGGCCTGGCAATCGTGTTCAGTATCGTCAAGCAGCACCGCGGCTGGATCGTCTGCGATGGTGCGCCGGAGCATGGCACGATCTTCGATATCTTCCTGCCCCGCTGTCCCGCCGCCCCGCCGCGTCAGGAGCAGACCGCGAATTCCAGGACGACGGGAATGCCCGCGACGATCCTGCTGGTCGATGACGAGACCATGATCCGCCAGTTCACCACTGCGGTCCTGGCCAAGGCGGGCTACGAGGTCTTGCTCGCGGAGGACGGCGAAAAAGCGCTCGAGCTCTACGAAGCCAATCACGACCGCATCGACCTGGTGATTCTCGACGCCGTGATGCCGCGCCTGTCCGGCCAGGAAACCCTGCGGGAACTCACCCGCCGCCATCCGGGCTTGAATGTCCTGTTCTCCAGTGGCTATTCCACGGAAGCGATGTCGCTGGCCGAATTCCCGCAGGTGCGCGGTTTCTTGCCCAAGCCCTACCGAGCAGAGCAGCTGCTAGACGCGATCGCCGCCATATTGGGGCGGCCCCGCTGCTCCGACCACGACCGCTAAAAGTTCATGCCGACCTGGCCAAATGCCGCAAGCCACGCGCAAATCGTCCGAGATCGCCCTGGCAGCCAATGGAATTGCCCAAGCACCGCGCACCCATGGACGCCTGTTTCAGTTCGCCTTGAAAATCGCGCGATGTTTGACAAGTCGCTCGGCGTATGTTAGCCTAACCACCCAACGGCTGCGGTGGGCTCATTGGTCATAGCCAAAGACCGCCATACTGATGAAACTGTAGAATCGCTGGTTCGGCGGCGTGAGGAAAAGGGGATCGCATGGAACAGGTTGTTGGAATCGGCGGCGTATTCATCAAAGCACGCGATCCCAAGGCGCTCGCCGCCTGGTATCGCGAACACTTGGGCGTGCCCGTCCAACCGGAGCAGACCTACGGGGCTTTTACGTCTGCCGCGGCTGGAGAGCAGGCGGTTTGGTCTGCGTTCCCTGCGGACACTACCTACTTCGGTTCGGGCCCGGCGCCGTTCATGGTCAATTATCGCGTCCGGAACCTCGACGCCATGCTGGCGCAACTCCGCGCTGCCGGGCGCCGGTAGACGACCGAGTCGAAGACTACGGCGACCTTGGCCGGTTCGGCTGGGCGACCGACCCGGAGGGAAACCGATTCGAGTTATGGGAGCCGCGCTCACGGTGACGATTCGGAATGCCTTTCCGCTCAGCCGATCATCCCCAGAAATCGCCGGTACGGCTCCTCCCATCGTTCATGATGCTGCGGCTCATAAGCCCGCACCTCGAAGGAGCGCCGCACCACGTCCCGGCCTTGGGCGAGTGAGCCGATCAGACCCAGGCCGAGCGCCTGCACAAGGAAGTTGCCGATCGCGGTGGCTTCGACCGGGCCGGCGATGACAGGGCGATTGCAGGCGTCCGCGGCGAGTTGGCACAGGAGGGTATTTTGGCACCCGCCGCCGACGATGTGGATCGTGTCCAATTTCTTTCCCGCCAATTCCTCGAGCCGTTCCAGCACCCAGCGATAGCGCAGCGCCAGGCTCTCGAGCGCGCAGCGCGTCACATCACCTGGCTCGATCGGCGCCGCTTGCCCGGTCTTGCGGCAAAAATCCGCGATCGCCGCCGGCATGCTCGCCGGCAGGATGAACGACGCGTCATCCGGATTGATGATGCTCGCGAACGGCTCGGCCGACTCCGCCATCTTCATCAGCGCGGCGTAATCATAGGTTACGCCGGCTCGCTCCCAGGCCCGCCGGCATTCCTGCACGAGCCAAAGCCCCATGATGTTTTTCAAGAGGCGAATCGTGCCGCCGACGCCCCCTTCATTGGTGAAGTTGACCTGCAAGGCACGCTCATCGGTCAGCGGCGTCTTCGTCTCGATCCCCATCAACGACCAGGTGCCGGAGCTGATGTACGCCCACGATTCGCCTTGCGCGGGCACGGCGGCAACGGCGGCGGCGGTGTCATGCGTCGCCGGCGCGATCACCGGAATCGACGCCACACCGGCGCTTGACGCGACGGCTGGACGCAACGGTCCGAGCACGGTGCCGGGCTGAACCAGTGAGCCGAGGATGCGTTCGGGGATGCCGAAGGCGCGGATCAATTCGCGGGCCCAGGCTCGGCTCGCCGGATCGATCATTTGGCTCGTGGAGGCATCGGTGTATTCGTTGACCTTGATGCCGGTCATCCAGTAATGAAAAAGATCGGGAATGAATAGCATCGTCTCGGCGATGTCGAGGATTTGCGAGCGGTCGCGCATCAAGGCCAAAAGTTGAAACAGCGTGTTGAAGCGCATGAACTGGATGCCGGTGCGGCGAAAGATGTCGGCGCGCGGCACCTTGGCGAACGCGTCGTCCATGATCGACTCGGTGTGCGGATCGCGATAATGGCGCGGATTGCCGAGCAGCGTGCCATCGCGGCCCAACAGCGCGAAATCCACGCCCCAGGTATCGACGCCGACCGACGCCAGCGGCCCATGCTCCGATTCCGCCTTTCGCAAGGTGGCGAGCATCTCGCGCCAAAGCCCAAGCACGTCCCAGTGCAGCGTGTCGAGCGTGGCAACGCCGCCGTTGGCAAAGCGATGCACGACTTCCAGGCCGAGCCGATCGCCGTCAAACGACCCTATCAACCCGCGGCCCGATTCGGCGCCGAGGTCAAGGGCGAGGATTTTTGTGGTGGACATGAGACCCCCCTCTCCCTCCGGGAGAGGGGCCGGGGGTGAGGGCAGAACCCAAGAAACCCGCGAAATTCACCCTCACCCCTGCCCCTCTCCCGGAGGGAGAGGGGAACTGTCACCTCTTCGCCCCGACAATCTTGGGAATCGTTTTGACAATGTCCGCAATCGCCGCGTCGTTCAATTCGCCCGCGCGGAACGCGAAATTCGCGACCACTTTCCGGTTGACCGACAGCAGCACGGTCACGTCAGCTTCCTTCGCCAGCAGATACGCGGGCGGGCCGACCGTGTCCTCGAAGACGCCGCACGGCAAGCCGATGGCATGCGCCTGGGCCCACTTGACGACGAGCGGATCGAGCTTGGTTTGATCGTTGGCCAGGAACGTGACCCAGGACCGCAGTTCGGCGGCCTTGTGCTCCTTGACCGCCCCGTCGAGCTGTTTGACGAGCTTGCCCAGCGGATCGCTCAGGGTGCGGGCGAAGACGATGACGATGGGCCGATCGGCCGATTCGCAGACGTAGCAATGCTGCGTGCCGCGTTCCTTGCCGACGCAAACGAGGGAGGAATACGGGCCCGGCCGCTGGTTAGGTTGCGGCCCCGATTTGCACGGATCGGCAGCGGCGATGGAGATGCAGGCAAGAACGGCGAAAATCGCGAGGAGGCGTGTCATGGTTGGCTCCAATTCAGTTTCTTGCGAACAAACAATACAGCGGCACCGCGGGTATCGTGAATTCGTTCGGGATGCGCTGCGACCCAGCGAACGACTTGTGCGCATGCCAACTCGTCATCTAAGGCCGTCTCGGGTACGCGCCGGACGCTGTCACGAACGATAGCTCGTTCTCGACGAGGCACCACAATCCCTCTATTTCCGCCTCGAAGGCGAGAATATCCCGTTCAATTGCATCGACGGGAATCTTACGAACAGCGCGTTCAACGTGCTTTGCTTCACGGCGGCGTGTCATGTCCACGTTCTCCGATTGCTCGCTAGCTTGCAGCCCCAGTATCACACGCAAACGCGCGATTCTGTGTGCGAACCGCAAACGAGCGGCAATCAGTTCTTGACGCCAATTGGTGCGCTCGGCCCGTTTCCCTGCCCGCGCAGATATTCGAGCTCCGCCTGGATCAAGCCGCCGTCGGCCCGGCGCCAGCAGCGCTGGGCCAGCTCCGCGAACCGGTTCATCTCCTCCGTGCGGCCCTGGCGTTCGCAGACGACCATCATGCCCAGGGCGCCGCGCACTGAACCGGCGTCGTGGGCCAGCGCTTCCTGGAACGCTTCTTCCGCATCCGCGAGCCGATTCGCCCGCAGCGCGCCGATGCCCCAGTATTCCATGTAATAGGCGCCGTGGCCCCAGGCGTGCTTGTTGTAATCGTCCTTGGTTTTCTCGACCGTCTTCGCCAGCAGCTTCAGGCCGCCGTCCGCTTCCCCGGTCGCGCATTGCAGCAAGCCCTGCGTCATCCAGAGCCGCAGCTCCAGCTCCTTGTTCGAGCGGCCCGTCTGATACGCTTCCTGCAAGACGTTGACCTCCGGCTTGGCCCGCTCCAGGTCCCCCTTGGCGAGATAAACCAGGGCCCGCATGTAGCTAGTCGTGTTCTTGTCCTTGGTGTTGGCGTTGGCTTGCTTGAGTGCGGCGTCCCAATCGCGCTCGGCCAGCGCCAGCCGGAACCAGTGATTGCGCTGCGTGTATTTGAGCTTCTCACACTTCGTCTTGATGACTTCAGCTTCCTTGAATCGGCCATCGTGGATCAACCCTTGCATCAGAGTTTCGAGATGATGGGAGAACTGGTGATCGTCGTTCGGAGCGACTTTCATCAGCTTGTGGTACGCTTCCTCAAGTTCGATGGCCTTGGCGGAGCGGTCGGTGGTCTTGTCCCATTTGCCGATGCGCGTGGCGAGGTGGGCTTGCATGTGATTGGCGTGGGGGATGCCGGGCGAGGATTGCACGAAGCCCTCGGCGTTCGGCCAACCGAGCGCCGGCCTACGGATATTCTCGTAGTGATGGATCAGCTCGTGATTGGCCCCCGGATGGAGCGGATTGATCTTGAGCAGCGCCTTGAAGAACGGCACCGAAGCGTTGGGCCCGTCGGCAATCTGCGAGCGGGCGAACCAGCCCTCCTCATCATCGTCATAGAGCGTCAGCAATTCGTCGAGCGTCTTGGCGGCGTCCTTTCGGCCATCCACGGATTTGACGCCGTCGAGCATGCCCTTCTCTTGCAGCCGGGCCTTGATGAGGCGTTGTTCGCGTTCGTTGGCGTTTGCCATCAATTCCTGGGCTTTCTTGAGCGGCGGGGCGTGCGGCGCCTTGCCCCATTTCTCGCATGCCTTGCTCAAGCCCCACCAGGCGAGAGCGCAATTGGGATCGATCGTGGCCGCGGTCTCGAAGGAGCGGGCCGCTTCCATCCAGACGTAGGAATAATAGTAGCCGAGCCCCTGATCGAAATGGGCCTGGGCCTCCGGCGACGCGGTGCTGACGCGATATTTGAGCACGCAAAGATTCGGAATTAGCTTCGCCGGCCCCAGCTTGGTGTGCGGCAATTTCTCCGCGTCCGACTTCTTCTCGTCGTCCTTCTTCGGTTGTGCGAAGGCGGCGCCGGCGGAGAATACGAGCGCCAACAGGCAAGCAAAGGTGCGCGTCATGGTGGGACTTCCAAAATAGCGGTGGGATCAGTCTGACTTTATTGTGAGGCTTGGCGGCAAAGATGCAACTGGAAAATGCGGAGAGATCTATTTTTGGGGCTACGAGAGCCAACGGCGGAGCTTGTCGGTGATGGTTTCGGTGGATTCGGTCCAGCGTTTGTAGCTAACGCGGCCGTCAAAGAAATCAACGTATGCCGCAGCTCCGTCGTCCCTCTCCCAACAATCGGATTGCTGTCTACACGACGGATCCTGGAATGCCTTCCATATGCCTCTGGAGGGTCCCGAGATCGCCTCGATATCTTGTTCAGTCATCCCATCTTCGATCCGATCAAAATTCGCCTTCGTGACGTCGGGTCGCGGCGGTTGCAGCATCGGGATGGCAACCGCGAGTCCGCCGGCGATGGCCAGCGTTGCGAATCCGATAATCCACCATTTTTTCTTCATCGTCGGCCCTCCGGAACGACGCAATGGGTAGTTACCCAACTTACGGGCCTTTCAACGTTTGGGTGCCTTGAAAACCTACCTCCCCTCGCGGCAGACAAAGCCACCGGCGGAGCGTGTCGGTCACACTTTCGGTGGATTCGTGCCATCGCTTGTCCTCGACCTTGCCGCCGCAAAACCATATGTGAGCTCCCGCCCCGTCGTCGGCGCTCCACGAATACCCCTCGTGGTACCCACGACTTGTCCTGGTAAACCGCCAGCTGCCTTTACCCAATTTCGCTTCGACGTCGGCATATGCCATGCCGAGCTCGATCCGGTTAAAATTCGCCTTCGTCACGCCGGGCCGCGGCGGTTGCAGCATCGGGATGACAACCGCAAAACCGCCGGCAATGGCCTGCGTTGCGAGCCCGATGATCCACCATTTTTTCTTCATCGTCGGCCCTCCGGATCGAGGCGGGCATTCTCGCACAACGGCGGCGGCGGTGTCAAATGTAATTGGATGCCGGGATGCCGGGATGCCGGCCCCGGCGGGTGAACTGGTGCGTTCGGCCGGAAGGAGGAATTTGGCAGCGCCATCCTGCACCGGTGGGCGCGGCTTCCCTAGAATCGTAATCAGCGGCTGGAGGCGGTCCGTGTCGGACGGCTCTTCGCCCACTACTTCTTGGAGGCAAACATGAAGGCGATCCTCTGGGCGGCGTTGGTACTGGGGCTCAGCGGCCTTGCGGGGCGCAGGGCGAGAAGGCAGACCCGGTCGGGACGTGGAAGTGTGAGTACGAGATCGGCGGCCAGAAGCGGATGTCCACACTGACGATCAAGAAGGACGGGGACAAGCTCGCCGGGACGATGAGCTGGCCGGACCAGAAGGAGATGAAGCTCAAGGACGTGAAACTGAAGGACGGCGACCTGACCTTCTCGGCGGTGCGGATGATTATGGAAAACAAGATCCCCATCGATTACAAGCTCACGATCACCGGGGACAAGCTTAAAGGGAAAGGCGCGTCGGAATTCGGGGGCAAGAAGCAGGAGTTCGACATCGCGGGGAAGCGGGAGAAGAAGGACAAGTAGCGCTTGAAAGTGGTCGTTGGCCGGCGTGCGATTTACTTCTTCCCCATGCGGTCCGGATTGAAATCGTCGTCGTCGAGATGGGCTGGGCCAATGATGTGATCATGGCAGTAATATTCGACCTCGCCGCTGGCATCGTGCCCGATCACGAGCACCGGCAACCCGCTCTCGGCATCGAAAAACCACCAGCGCTGGCCTCCCTTTGGCATGAGCGGATCGGCTCCCTCCGGCAGCACCTGATGTACCGCTTCCACCGGCGCGGCAAACTCCGGACGCGCTACGCGGCCCAGGTATCTCGCCGTCCCGCCGCGAGTGTCGCCTTTTTCCGCCGCCGCCAGTTTGCCGAACCGCGCAATCAAAGGGCCGAAACCGGTTTCCGTGATCGGATATCGGCTCTTGGCGCGGACCATCGGATCGTCCGGAGCGATGCTGGTGCGCTTCATCAAAAAGGCGCAAGATCGTTCGGCGCCAGCTGAATCTGCATCTGGTTCTTGAATTTGCCTTTCACGTAAATCGCCTCACGCCCCTTGCCCTCGGCGCCAAGCCATTTGAGGTGCACACTGATCGGCTCAGTTCGGACGAGGACTTCGATCAATTCTTCCGGCTGCGGCTTGCCGGCGACGACCTCGCGGCGCTTGAGGCGATAGATGTACGAGTCCATCGCGGCGTAACGCTGCTGGGCCCGCTGATAAAGAGTGCTCAAGGGGCGCTCCATCATCGCCGGCGCCGACTCGGCCGGCAGCGGATTGGCGTTGTCGCGCTTCTGCACAAACGACGCTTGCTGAACCTGGTCATCCGGCTTGACGGCGGCGACGGACGGCGCGTTGGGAATGACCAGGGCAGGCGACGGCTTGGGCGGATCGGCCGCGACATCGGCGTCACCGCGCAAGCTGCTGAAACGCTGCTGCGAACAGCCGGCCAATGCCATGGCCAGCGCGATGACGACAAACATCCTTGTGAGTGCTGACCTGAGCCTCATGCTCTCCCTCGCGCGCACATCGAGCCAACGAGTCCGGGCGTCATCCATAATCAAAAGAATTGCACGATGCCAGAGCAGTTTGTCGGCAGCGCCATCGGCGTGAGAACCTGGAGATTCTGGCGCGAATTGGTCAGGCCCCCGTGGCCCTCATATCATGCCAGCAAACGCAGCGATCCCTGAGGAGGTTCATCGTGGCTTTGGTCGTGCAGAAATTCGGCGGTTCCAGCGTCGCGGACAAGGAACGGGTGATGAACGCCGCCCGCAAGGCCATCCGCGCCCACAAGGCCGGCAGCCAGGTGATCGTCGTCGTCAGTGCCCGCGGCGACACCACGGATGAACTCATCGCCCTGGCTCGCGAAATCAGCGAGCATCCACCCACACGCGAAATGGACATGCTGCTGGCCACCGGCGAGCAAATCTCCATCGCCCTCTTGGCGATGGCCATCCAGGAACTCGGCGAAAAAGCGATCAGCTTCACCGGCGCCCAGGTCGGCATCGTCACCGATTCCAGCCACACCAAGGCCCGCATCAAAAGCATCTCCACCCAGCGCCTGCGCGAAGCCCTCGACACCGGCCACATCGTCATCGTCGCCGGCTTCCAGGGCATCGACGAAGCCGGCAACATCACCACGCTCGGCCGCGGCGGATCGGACACCACCGCCGTGGCGCTGGCGGCGGTCATGAAGCATGCGACGGCCGAGTCCGTGGTCCGTGGTCCGTCGTCCGTCGCGGCCAATGCCATGGACCAAGGACCAAGGACCACGGACGTTGCCTGCGACATCTACACCGACGTGGACGGCATCTTCACCACCGACCCGCGCCTCGTGCCCGATGCCCGCAAGCTCGACGTGGTCAGCTATGACGAGATGCTCGAGCTCGCCAGCGTCGGGGCCAATGTACTTTCCTCGCGCTCGATCGAATTCGCGCGAAAATTTGGCGTGCCATTGCAAAAGCGCTCGTCGTTCAGCGATGTCGAGGGGACGTGGATCGTGCCGGAAGAGGATTGGATGCAGGCGGTAGTCGTATGTGGCGCCGCATTGATGAAGGATGAGGCCCGCGTTTCCGTCGTCGATGTGCCCGATCGTCCCGGCGTGAGCCATCAGATCTTCGCCGCCATCGCCAACAAGAACATTGCCGTCGATATGATCGCCCAGAACGTCGGCTCGGGTGGCAAGGCGTCGATCGGCTTCACTGTCCCCGCCATCGAACTCTACGCCGCGTTGAAAGCGCTCGAGCCGGTCGCGCAGGAAATGGGCGCCCGCGTCAACCACGAGGAGGACGTGAGCAAGGTTTCGATCGTCGGCACCGGCATGCGCACGCACACCGGCGTCGCCCAGCGCATGTTCGCCGCCCTCGCCGATGCCGGCGTCAACCTCAAGATGATCACGACCGGCGAGATCAAGATTTCGGTCCTCGTGGACAAGGCCGACGGCGTCAAGGCGCTGCGAGCTGTCCATCAGGCGTTCCAGCTTGAAAAGGTGTCAGGACCCGTTTTCCAGCGAAAAAAGGGTCCTGACACCTTTTCTCCCGACGACCAGGATCTGCTCACCCAACTCGCCGGCATGGAGGATATCGTCGTCAGCGATGCCACGCTTGACATGGATCAGGGGCGTATCACCATCTTCAACCTGGCCGACGAGATCGGCCATTGCTCGCGGATTTTTCACGCGGTCGCCGCGACGGGAATTGTCGTGGATATGATCGTCGGCAATCCATCGTCGCCGGGCCGATCGCAATTGTCGTTCAGCGTGCCGATCCAGGATTTGCCACGGGCGTCCGAGGTGACGCAGGCGGTAGTCAAGGCGATCGATGCGAAGGCAACGCTTGCCGCCGACCCGGACATCGCCCGCCTGATCGTCAGCGGCATCGGCATGCGCAGCCACACCGGCGTCGCCCGCAGCATGTTCGGCGCACTCGCGGAGCGCGGCATCAACATCGCGATGATCAACACCAGCGAAATCCGCATCAGCGTTGTGGTGGATCGCGCCCACGGCGAGGAGGCGCTGACCGCACTGAAGGCGGCGTTTCACTTGACGTGAAGGGAACTTACTGGAGAGCGTCGGTGCATAATCACGACGTGACTCGATCCGTTTGCTGGCAGGGCCACATCAGGCTTACGCACCGACGCTCGTTTTAACTGGCGGCGAAACTGCTGTAGGATGCTCCCTTGGCCGAGCGCATGCCGACCAGCCCGGCGCCGCTAATCGTCGAGTCGGTGGCGGAGAGGACATGGACGCCGTCCACGGCCACGCTCAGGTTGTTGCCCGTGACCTGGAATTGCAAGGCGCCGCTGAAGCTGGAGATCGTGGTGGAGGCGAGCTGTGTCCAGGCCCCGTTAAGGTTTCGAGTGATGGCGACCGCATAGTGGCCGTTGCTGAGCGACATCACGTAGGCGTAATACATGTTGGAGTCGGCCAAGCCGGAATAGCGGGCGACCAGGCCGGCGTACTGGCCGACGGCCGAGAGAGTAAAGTTGGCCTGCACATTCGCGTTGGTTTCGAGCAGGCCGTTGACCGTGGCGAGGTTGGCTGTGCTGCTGCTCTGGGCGACGGCGGCGCCGGTGGCGAGGTTGAAGTTGCCCGCCTGCTCTTCCCACGAGTAGCTCAGCTGGTTGCCTTGTGTTGGCGTGCCAAAGACGTCGCCGAAGGGAGCGGTATTGCTCGTCAAGGTGGCGGCGCCGCTCTGGAAATCGGCCACGGTGGCGCCGCCGTAGGCGCGAATACCTGACAAACCGCTTTTCAGCACGGTGTCTTGGCCGTAGGCGACCACGCTGCCGTTCAGGAAAAGCTTAAGGCTCGATCCCTCGACCTGGAAGATCAGATCGCCGCCGGCGGCTGCGACATTGGTGCTGGCGCCGATCTGGGCCCACGAGCCGTTGAGGTTGCGATAGATAGCGGCGTTGACCATGCCATTGCCAACATCGACGAGCCGGCCGTAGTACATGTTCGAATCGCCTGGACCGGAATAGCGCGCAACCAGGCCGGCGTACTGGCTGACGGAGGTGAAGGCAACGGTTCCTTCGACGCTGACGTCCGTGCCGGTGCTGCCGACCAGGGTGGCAGTGCCGCCGGCGCCCGATTGAGTGATGGCGGTGCCGGTCGCCAGGTTGATGACGCCGGCTTGATCGATCCAGCTGGAATTGCTCGAAACTGCGGTGCTGGCCTGAAAATCGGAGAATGAGGCGCCGGCGGCAAGGATGCCGACACCGCCGGCGCTGAACGTCGAATCCTGACCGGTGGCAACCAGGTTGCCGTTTAGGTAAAGCGTGAGGTTGCTGCCCTGAACCTGGAAGTCGAGCGTCCCCTGGTTGGCGGTGACGTTTTCGCCGCTGCCGACCTGGGACCAGACGCCGTTGACATTGCGGTAGATGGCCGCGTTGGCGACGCCGTTGCCCAGATAAAGGAGCCTGCCGTAATAGAAATTGGTCTCACCGGGGCCCTGGTAGCGAGCGACCAGGCCCGCGTACTGTCCGCCCGAAGAAAAGTTGACGTAGCCTTGCACGTTGGCATCGGCGGTGTAGACGCCGTTGACGGTCGCGAGGGCTGGGATGGTTCCCTGGGCGCGGGCGACGCCGGTTGACAGATTGAAGTTCCCCGTCCGTTCGAGCCAGGAGGCGCTCGAGCTGATTGCCAAAGGAAGTCGAGCTGAAATCATCGCTGAAAGGGAGCGTCGCATAGGCCAGGGTCGCTTGGCTGCCAGCGATCCCCGACAAGGTCACGCCCGCCGAGGAGCGAATGCCAACGGTGCCGCCGGCAAAC
Source organism: uncultured Planctomycetota bacterium (assembly GCA_963767835.1). Taxonomy (GTDB): domain Bacteria; phylum Planctomycetota; class Planctomycetia; order Gemmatales; family Gemmataceae; genus SIAQ01. The sequence goes on along the minus strand of CAVYFY010000025.1, from coordinate 101,022 downwards.
GTCGAATCCTGGGCATAGGCGAGCAATGTGCCATTGAGGAACAGCTTGAGATCGCTGCCCTGGGCCTGGAAAGTCAGCGTTCCGCCGGTGGATGCAATGTTCTGACTGGTTCCAATCTGGGCCCAGACCCCGTTCACGTTGCGGTCAATCGCGGCATTGACGACGCCATTCGAATAAATAAGCCGGCCTAGATACATGTTCGTGTCGCCGGACCCGGCGTAGCGGGTTACCAGCCCCGCATTCTGCCCGCTGGCGGTGAACGCGATATTGGCCTGGACGCTGACGTCGGCGATGTTGACGCCAGCCAGCACGGCGGTGTTTTCGCTCGAATGTCCCACGACCGTCGTTTGATTGTTCGAGAGCGTGAAGCCACCCAATTCGGTGATCCAGTTCGGATTCTGCAGGCTTTCGTCAGCCGTGAAAGTGAGTGGCGTGCTATACGGACCCATCGGGCCATTGCCGTTGTCGGCCCGCGCCGTCCACTGGTACGTGTCGGATTGATTCAACGGTTCCACCGACGTCGGGGTGATTGAAGTGGTTAACACATTAGTTTGTGTCAAGATCGTCGTTCCCAGAGTCTGGTCGGTGAGCCAGAAGTCATACGAAGTAGCTCCGGAAACGCTATCCCAGATAAAGGTCGGATTGGTGCTGGTGGCGCTGGTCGGACTCACGAGGATCGGAGAGACGCTAGGCACGCTGCGATCTTCCAATTGCTCGATCACCAGGCGAAAGGAGGCTCGCTTTAGTGGACGCTTGTTCTCGACACTGAACCATTTGGTAATGGTGGTAAAGAAACTACGCATGAAGCACCTCGCCTTTTTGGAATATTGGAAGTCCGAGCGGAGTTTTTGTGGCAAATTACGCGCCTGACACACCAAAGATGGACAAAGTCTTGACTGCCTGCGCGGTTCGGTGCGAATTCGCGAAACTTTGAAGCTATTGAAGCGGCCCGGCTGCTTGTTGCTCCAAGTAAGGCGCAAACCACAATGCGCGCGAATGGTGAATCTTGCGCAAGGATACAGCGTGTTGGTGCAGAGGGCAAGCCGAAGCGTTCTGGTTTGGGCGCCGGTGATTGCGATTTTAGGACGACTATACGCAACAAGCTTGGCGGAATCGATACAGCGCCTTTGCCAAATTCGCCCGGATGAATCGGGCACCACCAGCTTTTCCCTTACCAAGCACTTTACCCGATCTCCTCCAACTGCTCGATGCTGCGCGGCCAATCGTCTTTGAGCAGGCGCGACAACGAGCGATCTGCCAGCACCTTGCCGCCTGTTTGACAGCGCGGGCAGTAGTTCGTTTCATTCTCGGCGTAAACGATGCGCTGCACCTTGGTCCCGCACATGGGACAAGGCAATCCGAAGCGCCCATGGACCGCCATCTCGGGGCGAAAGGCGGTGACCTTCGCCGGGAAGCCGGCACCGACGTCCGCGCGCAGACGGGCCAGCCAATCCAGCAGCGTATCGCGCGTGGCGTGATGGAGGCGAGCGATCTCGGCATCGGTGAGACGCTGCGACAGGGCCAGGGGCGAGAGGCGGGCGCGATGGAGGATTTCGTCGGAGTAGGCGTTGCCGATGCCGCTGAAGAGGCGCGGATCGGTGAGAGCGCGTTTGAGCGTGTGATTTTCGCGCAAGAGGGCGGCGCGGAATTGCAACTCGTTCGCGTCGAGAGGTTCCACGCCGCCCGGATTGTGCCGAGCCAACTCCGCTTCGCCACGAACCAGATGCAGCGACGCCCGGCGTTTGCTCCCCGCTTCGGTGAGGATCAAACTGCCATGGGCGAAATCGAATGCCGCTAGCCCGACCTTGCCCGGCAGATTGGCGTTCGGGGGCTTCCACTGCAAGCGCCCCGCGATCACCAAGTGCAACACCAGAAATAGGTCCGGCTCCAAGGCGAACACGATCCGCTTGCCCAGCCGCCGCAACTCCGTCACCGTGCGGTCATGCACTGACGCCAGCGCCGGCTCGACTGTGCGCAACAGAAACGGGCTGGCCAGCCGCACGCGCTCCAAGCGCTGCCCTTGAACGCGGGGCCGCAGGCATTCGAGATAGACGACGATATCGGGCAGTTCCGGCATGAAGATATTCTAACCAATACGCGGCACAATATTCCCATCTCGACGGCAGCGCCAGCCCTGCCGATTCTGCCGGGGCTGTGCATTTTTGGTGATCCATGCCACCGTTATGACCGGACCGCCGCTTTTGCAAAATTCACAAAAATCGCTCAATTTCGGTGGCCCGGTCCGTTAGGATGACCTAGATAGCACATAGGTGCATTGGAAGCGCCATCACCCCCGGTCCCCTCAAGCGCGTGAGAGGGGAGAATTGGACCCTCTCCCCGCTGGGGAGAAACGAGAAATGCCGAGGTCATCGTGATGAAGGTCAAGCCGTTCAAGGGTTTCGTCAAGTCATGCTGCATCGTCGCGTCCAACGCGCGTTATCCGGCGGCTGACCTGTACTTGACCTACGTCAACTGGTGCATCAATCGCAGGACAACGGTGTACGATCAATTCTCGTTCCTGGAAATGCTCGAACGGCAGGGCTTCGTCTACAACGCTGGCCCGGGCAAATCGTACTTCGAAGGCATCGCGGTGCTTCCCGCGTATCGCGTCGTATGATTTCCGTCAAAGCCAAGCCCAGGAGTGAGGTACTCCGAACTCCTGGGATAACTTCCGCCCCGCCCGCATTTCGCCTATAATCCCCACAGACCAAACTATCCCCTTACCAGTGCGGCAATAGCGATGCAAATCATTCGCTACGTCGGCGTGTGCGTGCTGTTGCTCGGCGCTTTCCCGAGCGTGCGGCTCTATTTTCACTTGACCTATGTGCCCTGCCCCAACAAGACTACGCTCGAAATGCCCGCGCCTACGGAAGCGCCGCTGCCATTCAAGGGGTCGCTCGTGATGGTGGGCGGCGGCAAAATCCCCGACTCCGTGTTCGAGGCCTTCGTGAAACGCGCCGGCGACAGGCTCGTAGTCATTCCCACCGCCAGCGACAGCGCCGACAGGCAGCCAGCCGCCAACATCATCAATGCCTGGCATAAGCGCGGCATCGCCAACGTCATGGTGCTGCACACCCACTTCCGCAGCGAGGCCAACGATCCGACTTTCGCCGACCCGCTCCGCCACGCCACCGCCGTGTGGATGACCGGCGGCGATCAGAAGCGCCTGACCGACGCCTACAGGGACACGCTCGTCGAAAAAGAGCTGCACGCCTTGCTCGAGCGCGGCGGCGCCGTCGGAGGCACCTCCGCCGGCGCCGTTGTCATGGCCAAGCTCATGGTCCTCAAAAGCAATGACGCCGACCATCTCGCCGAGGGGTTCGGCTTCCTGCCCAATGCCGTCGTCGATCCGCATTTCCTCAAGCGCAGCCGGATTGACCGCCTGCACGAGATTCTGACGCGCTATCCGGGCCGCTTTGGCATCGGCATCGACGAGGGGACCGCCGCCATTCTCGACCAGGATTCGATCAGCGTGGTCGGCAATTCGGTCGTGATCTTGTGCCACCACTCCGCGCCGGAGCGGCCTGCCAGCACGCGTGTTCTGAATCCTGGGACCGGCGCCAGTCTCGCCGCCGAAGCCAATGACGCCTTGCAACGGATGAAGCAATCGCTCGAAATCCGCAAATGATGACTGGTCTGCGGAAGCCGGGAGACGCGCATCGTGAAAGCGACCGACGTTCGCATTGAGGAGGTTTCCTTCTCCTACCAGGATTACCGTTATCGCACGCCGATCAAGTTCGGCGGCATTGCCCTCGATCGCGTCACGCTTTTGAATGTCGATGTCACCGTCCGCACACGCGGCGGCAAGATTGGCCGCGGCTTCGGCTCCATGCCGATGGGCAACGTCTGGTCGTTCCCGTCCAAAACGCTCACTTACGATCAGACGCTTGCTGCGATGAAAGCCGTTGTCGAGCGCGTCGCCCAAATCACGCGCACTTACAACGAAGCGGCCCACCCCATCGATATGACCTGGACGCTGGAACACGAATACATCAAGGCAGCCCGCGCGATCTCGCCGGAGATTCCCGTTCTCTGCACGCTCGTCTGCGCCAGCCCGTTTGACGCCGCCTTGCATGACGCCTTCGGCAAAGTGCACGGACTGAATTGCTATCACACCTACGGCCCCGATTTCATGAACCACGACCTCGGCCATTATCTCGGCGCGGAATTCACCGGGGAATCGCTCGACCGCTATGTCAGCAAGACGCCCAAAGCGAAGATGCCGCTCTATCACCTGATCGGCGCTCTTGATCCGCTCGAAGAGAAAGACATCAGCAAGCGGATCAACGACGGCTTGCCCGAAACGCTCGGCGAATGGATCCGGGCCGACGGGCTGACGCATCTGAAGATCAAGCTCAACGGCGACAGCCTCGACTGGGATGTCGAGCGCGTCATCGGCGTCGATCGCGTCGTCGAAGCCGCCCAGGGCCGTGGCTTGGGATTCCATTACTCGCTTGATTTCAATGAGAAATGCCCCAACGTCGATTATCTGCTCGAATTTCTGCGCCGGGTGAAAGCCCGCCGGTCAGACGGATTCGAGCGGATCCAGTACATCGAACAGCCGACGGCGCGCGACCTCAAAGCGCATCGGCAGAACGTCATGCACGAGGCGTCGAAGATTCGCCCCGTCGTCATCGACGAATCGCTGATCGATCTGGAGAGCCTGCTGCTGGCCCGCGAAATGGGCTATACAGGCGCCGCTCTTAAGGCGTGCAAGGGGCAGACGCAATCGCTGCTGATGGCCGCCGCGGCGCAGAAATTCGGCATGTTTCTGTGCGTGCAGGATTTGACCTGCGTTGGCGCGTCGCTGATCCACTCGGCCGGGCTCGCCGCCCACATCCCCGGCGTCGCCGCCATTGAGTCGAACGGACGCCAATACTGCCCCGCCGCCAACGGGCCGTGGGCGAAAAGCCATCCGGGCATCATGCGCATCACCGACGGCACGATGGCGACGGAGACGCTCACGGGCCTGGGGCTGAGCGCAACGCCTCCCGGTTCATAGATCAAACGGAAAAAGGAATCACGTCAATGCCGCCGTTTTCCATCGATCAAGATAAAGCCATCGCTCGCCTTATGCGCTTCCTTGCCGTCGAAGGCATCACCGGGCAGGAACAAGCGATCGGCGCCGATGTCGTCAACTCGCTTCGTGAGATCGGCATCCCCGCCGGCGCGATCCGTTTCGATCGAGCGAATACGAAGATTCCCCTGCCCACGCAGACGGGCAATCTGATCGTCACGCTGGAGGGAACCAAACCGGGGCCACGCCGATTGTTCTCGACGCATCTCGACACCGTGCCGCTCTGCGCCGGTGCGCTGCCCGTGCGCAAGGGCAACCGAATCGCGCCGCAAGGGAAGACGGCGCTGGGCGGCGACAACCGCACCGGCGTCGCTTGCCTGGTCACCATGCTGGCGGAGCTCTTCGCTCAGAAAATCCCGCACGGGCCGATTACGGTGCTTTTCACAGTGCGCGAAGAGAGCGGGCTATGGGGCGCCCGCAGCGTTGATCCCGCGGAGCTGGGCAATCCGGTCATGGGCTTCAACGTGGACGGCGGCTCGGCTCGCAGCCTCACCATCGGCGCCGTCGGGGCGGACCGCTGGGAGGTCGAGATCGTCGGCAAGGCATCCCACGCCGGCGTCCATCCCGAGCGCGGCATCTCTGCCACGATGGTCGCCGCCCGCGCTCTCGCCGCCATTCATGACGCCGGCTGGTTCGGCAAGATCAAGAAGGGAAAATCGGAAGGCACGTCGAACGTCGGCCCCGTCGGCGATGCTCAGGGCCGATCCGCCGGGCAGGCGACCAACGTCGTCACCGATTTTGTCAAGGTCCAGGGAGAATCGCGCAGCCATGACGCCCAATTCATCATTGCCATCACCTCGGCCTATCGCCAGGCGTTCGCGGAGGCGGCCCGCCAGGTGCGCGACGACAAAGGCAAGACCGCGAAGATCAAGTTCACCACGCACCGCAGCTATTTTCCCTATGCTCTGAAATCCAGCAACAAGGTGGTGCAAGCGGCATTGCTGGCCGGCTCAACGCTCGGCTGGCCGATGATGCAAAAACTGTCCAACGGCGGCCTCGACGCCAACTGGCTTTCGCGCTTGGGCATCCCCACCCTTACCTTCGGCGCCGGCCAGCACGACGTGCACACGATCCAGGAATACGTTGACCTGGCGGAATTCATCGAGGGGTGCACCTACGCGCTGACGTTGGCGGCACTGGCGTGACCGCCGGTTCGTCTTGCCCCCAACCCCGTATTTGCTATACGTTGGTCTTCTTGACCGCGGGGGCGTGCTCCGCTATCGTACATTGTCTGGATTGCCTCGCTTGCCGAGGGCAGCCTCAAGCATGAGGATCGCATGAACGTCGCATCCCAGCGCCCCTTTCTCTGGCTGGTCGGCTTGATGGCGCTGGTCGGCCTCGCTGCCGATCAGGTGAGCAAGTATGTCGTTTTCGCCAAGCTCTATGCGGGGGATCATCGCCAGGAGATTATCACGGGGTATTTCGACTTCCGCGTTCTCTACACGAAAGATCCTGATCCGGGCGATCAACCGCTGTCGTTTCTGCGCACCATCAGCGCCGATCGCTTGCCGCACGTCAATCGCGGCGCCCTGTTCGGCATAGGAAACGCCGAGGATGGCAGCGAAGGCTGGAACACCTTCTTCGCGTGCATCAGCGTAGCGGCGGCCGTCTTCATCGTCTTCTGGGTGCGGCAACCGAGCGTCGCCCAGGACCGCTCCCTGTGCCTGGCATTGGGCCTGATCCTCGCGGGGACGCTGGGGAACCTTTATGACCGCGTCGTCTTCGGCGGCGTGCGCGATTTCTTGCATTGCTATTATGGGGAACACGTTTGGCCCGATTTCAACATCGCGGACTGTTGCCTGGTGTGCGGCGCATGCACTCTGCTGGTGCACTCATTCTTTGTGAACGAGAAGACGACCGAGGCCGCCAAGGCCGAGCCCGCCTCGCTGCAATCCACGACGCCGGTGGGGGGCGTTTGATCGCGCTACCGAATAGGCGTTTGCCGTGACACCACTGACGAAAAGCCTGGTCGCTATCGGCGTCATCACTCTGACGCTTCTTTGCATCGTCTCGTTCATTCCCTATCCCCCCGCGATCGAGGAAGCCCGGTCCGTCGGCTTCACGGATGAAACAATCTCGACGGGCTTGAAATTCTCCTTCGAGCGCCGCGTTCTGTCCTGGATTGGCACCGCGTTCAACATGGGCCTGCTCGGCATTCTCGGGCTGTCGGGGCTGGGGCGGCGCTGGGCCGATCGCTGTCTTGCCTGGACCTTTGGCTATCGGATTCCGGCGGCGTGTTGCATGGGGCTTACCTATGTCGCGCTAAGTGAAATTCTGTATCTCCCCCGCGGTATCGCCTGGTATTACCAAAGTCGCGCCTGGGGCATGGGAAGCGCCGATTACGATCTGGCGAACTGGCTGCGGGATCATTACCTCTCCACCGGCGTCAATCTCGTCCCGGAAGTCGTCGTTCTGATCGGCTTTTACGCGCTCCTGATCCTGCTGCCGCGCATTTGGTGGCTGATCGCACCGCTCGGCGGCGGTCTGCTCGGCATTGCCTACGCGTTTCTCGCGCCGATATGGATCAATCCGCTCTTCAACGAGTTCACGCCGCTGCAAGAAACCCAGTGGCGCGATATGCAGCCACGTGTTCAGGCCCTCATCGATGAGGCCGGCATTCCGGTCAAGGAAATCCTCGTCATGAACGCATCTCGGCAAAGCGGCCATACCAACGCCTACTTCACCGGTTTCGGCCCCACGCGCCGCATCGTCCTTTACGACACCCTGCTGAAAAAACACACCCCCGACGAAATCGAATCGGTGCTCGCCCACGAGATCGGCCACTGGCATCACGATCACATCGCGAAGGGCATTTTGCTCGGCGTGGTCGCGTCCCTCTTCGGATTCTGGACGCTGGATCGCTTCCTGCGCGGCGCCGTTGGGCGACCGCCGTGGAACCTGTGCAGCACTGCCGACCCCGCGGCGTTGTGGCTCGTCCTTCTACTCATCAACGTGGGCTCCTGGATCGCCATGCCAGCGGAGAATCTGGTCAGCCGGCATTTCGAACGGCAGGCGGATGAGATGTCGTTGCAATTGGCGAAGAGGCCCGACGCATTCATCGATTGCGAGCGAAAAATGGCGATCGACAACAAGGGCAATGTGGCCCCGTCGCCGTGGAACGTCTGGCTTTTTTCGAGCCATCCGACGACGGTCGAGCGCATTCGCTTGGCGGAAATGGCGAGCCGAGCTCCGTAAGGAGCCGGTTGCGCGCCGGCACTGCAACCGGCTCCTTACGGAGCACGGCTCGCCGGCAGCCGAATCAGCCCATACCCCGTTTCGGAATCGTGGCCCGGCGGCCCCAGGTCAATGGCAGATTCGCGCAGCGCCTGGGCGATCCGCTCCGGCAGCCAGTCGGGATGCTGCGACCACAACAGCGCCGCCAAGCCCGCGGCTTGCGGCGCGGCTGCCGACGTGCCCGCAAAGGGACGCGCCCGGCACTGGCTCGGGAACGGCACGGTCGCCACTAGGTCCGGCTTGGGCAGCCGCGAGTTCGGCCCGCAGGAGCTGTACGCCAGTCGCTGCCCTTTGGCGTCCACCGCGCCGACAGCGATCACGCGAGCTCCGTCGCCGGGAAACGCGATGCTGCCGCGGTTCGTCGTGTGATTCAGCGATCCTCCCAGGACCACAAGATGAAATGCCTCCGCTTCGGCTCTGCCGGATTCCACGCCGCGAACTCTCACCTGGTACAGCGCTCCCGGCGACGGCTCGAAGCGAACGACGGCTCGGCCCGCGCTCCCGGTCGCATCGACCTGCAAATGCGTGCGCCCGATCGCCAAGCCTGTTGCCGAGTCGATGACGTGTAGCTCGAAAGCGCGACGCGTCGGCCCGTAGAATTCGACGGCAACGCGCTCGGAACCCCACGGCGTCAACGTGTTGGCGGGAGTTCCTTCACGCCATTGATGCCAGCCGTTGGCGTCCGGTGCGTAATGGCCGCACCAGTGCCGTTGCGCCGTGTTGCCAGCGCTGGCGAAAAATAGCAGATCGCGTGACCCCTTGCCGTCGCCGAGAATCTGGCCGAGGCCGCGCTGCACCTCGCCACCCCCTTCGCCGTCCGACCAGCTCGGCATGATGAGCGAGCACGACGCGATCTTCGCCCCTTGCGACTTCACCCAGCGAACCGCCTCGAGAAACGCCTGCGGATCGTCCGGCTCCCAATTCACCAGCAGCAGCTCGGCGTCCGGGGCGAGGGCGTGCAGCACTTCCGCGCACAGGATGCCATGCTGGCTGTCGCGGGCTTCGAGATTGCGGTCCTTGCGGAAGGAGCGCGTGCGGACGCTGCGCGGAAGACCGTTGCCGAGGAATTGGCGGAATTCGCGAAACCCGCTATCGAGGACGGCGATCTTGACATTCTGCCCGCGCAGGCCGTCGCGATGCCAGCGATCGATGCCGAGATTGGCGAGATGCTCGGCTCGCTCGGGGACATCGGCGGCGACGCTCTCGTGCGCCGTCTGCTCGATGGAAACCGCCGGCGGCGCTTTCGGAGCACACGCCGACAGCGCGAGGCAGATGCCGAGCCACAACCGATGACAATAGCGAGCCATACGTTCTCAGCCCGAAGCGCGAGGGCGGGGTTCCTGAACGCACCGTCCCCAATATCGGCCAATTTCGCCAATTATTGGCAACGATTCGCTTTTGCCCAGGGTTCCAATGGTTAAACTGGGCGGGAAATGACGATTGCACCAAAGGTAACGAAGGGCGGACCGGCCTGCAATGAATTACTGATGCGCAACATGCGCAACTGCTTATTCCAATTGCGGTTTCGTTGATTCATTGCACGATTACACCTCCTGAAAACAGCATCCACGGAACGACAACGGCGGAAACCGTTTGCAGGCCGTATTTCGCCACGGACTCCAACCGTCGTCGGCGACTTCGACGATGCTCAAAGGAACCTCCGGGTCGAGACAACATTTCTTGACACGGGAAAGTTTTCGTGCGTGTATACGCGCCAACGGAGCGAGGCAATGCTGGACAACATCGAGATCGCGATTCTAACCAAAGTCAATGAGCTCGCCGACCGTCAAGGAATTAAGCCCTACGAGTTCTGCGCCGTGATCCACACGAACGATGATCCATCAAAGTTGACGCTTCAATTCGAAGTCCCGGTCTCCAATAAATCGGCGACGGCCAAAAACTTCAGCCACATGCTTGATTCGATTGGGTTCGGCCAAGAATCGCATTCACTCACGGGAAGCGACCAACAGATTATTGATGCGCTTGACGTAGCCTTGCGACTCGCCGCCCCTAGGCAACGGCCGCGATCCTAACTAAAACAGTTCGTACACAGTTTGTACATGGAGCGTGTTTCCAGGTGCCGCGTGGCTGCACGGCCACATTGTCAGCAGCGTTTTAGCATGAGGCCAAAAGCGCGCTGTGGCCCGGCCAGAGCGCGCGGCCAGGATTGCGCAGCAAGCTGCGCGCTTTTGCAGTGGGCCATTGGCGCGCGGTGGCGCGGGCCAGGCCGCCGATGGCCAACGTGCTGCTGTCGGGGGAGAAGGCGAGGGAGCTTACCTGCATCGTTTGGTCCGGGAAGGTCTTTGTGATTTCCCCTATCTCTGCGTCCCACAGGAGAAGCTCGACGGATTTGCCTTCCCCGCCGACTTGTCCGGCAGTGGCAAAGAGCTTTCCGTGAGGAACATGCGTTTCCGGCTCACTTGAGGTTGGCTTTTTCGCTCAGAACCGGAAACGCCTTCAGCAGCGTGAGAGAAGAAATCGTTCGGCAGGTTCTTGGGTAGGGATCGGCCGGCCCCAGGAGAACACCGATGAGACAGCCCTTCGCGTCAAGTGCGGCCCCACCGGAATCGCCGCCGCCGACTTTATTCCAGGTCGTAATCAATTCATCCAGGACGTACTGGACCGTTCGCACGTTGCGAATCAGTGGCTCGGTACGGCCGCCGACAAAGCCGATGACTGCAGCCGGCTCGTCGTTGGCAACGCGTCGTTCTGCGAGCCGAATGAAGGGGATCGGCTGATCGACGGGAATCTTGAGAACCGCAACGTCGAATCGTTTGCTACGGCTTTCCACTTTCGATGCGATCACACGGCCATCGGCAAAACGGATATCAACACTCGAACATTTCGAAGGCAGGACATGATCTGCTGTGACAATCAATCCGTTTGCAGTAATGACCGTTCCTGATCCACCGGAACCGACCCGCACGACACATTGATTGGCGAGCGTTTGCCAGGGCGAAAGAATCGACAACAACTCGCGGTGCTCGACCTCGCGATGACAAAGATCACAGACATGACTTGCGACATGCTGTCCGCTGTTGACCAATGCACGAGCACGCGCTTGACGTCCCCGAGCTTGGCTCCCGAACCGTGATAGCCGAATGTCGGGTCATTTCGTTGCAGAAACGTCAAACGACCGAAGCCAAAACCGGTTGAGCGCCCTGCGTAAGGGGGAGTTTTGAGTTTCTCTCTGACCGCCGCCATCAGCTCATCCCCATAGAGGCGATCAACCTCCGGGAAACGATTCTCAAACGCTTGTGCATAGAGCCTGAAGGCATCGGTGATTTGCCCGATCCGCTCTTCCTCGCTGAAATCGTCGTCGGCTGTTTCCACATCTCCGGCGCCAGGAAGTGAAACCCGTACCAACCCATAAGCGCCCACCAACACAAGGAGTGGAACGAAAATGCACGCAACTAACTGCATCCTGGAAAGCATCGAACGGCACATAAATCAGCCCCGTTTGGTCAAGGTTCCACGCGATTGAGGTAGTGTCTCGTGCCGAACAGGAATCCGGCCAGACCGGTGGCCAGGTTTGCGGCGATCAGGATTGCCGTAGACTCTGGATCTCTGCACAGGTGCTTGATTGCAATTGCCAGGATCCAGGGCGTGAGAATGGCGAAGAGGACCGCGACGGCGTTGCTTTGAAGGCAACAGGAGGCAAGCCAGCCGATTCCGGATGCACAAAAGCCAATCGCCGAGAGGGTGGCAACGATGATAAGCAGGTTGTCGGCCGAGGGAGGCTTCCCGACCAACGCCGTCAACCCAGCAATAGAGAGCGGGACTAACAGTAAGACGAGCGCCGAGACGCCAAGTACCGTGGCCTTCGCCGTCAACACCATGCCGCGACTTGGCGGTAAATAGGTTAGAAACTCGGCCGAGCGATTGACTCGTTCACTGGCGACCAGGTTTCCTGCTAGCACGGCCAGTGACAGTTGGGCAGTGGCGTGACTGTACAGACTGGCCGCGAGCAAGATCTCTTCTAATCGCCGTCCCCATGAGTGGGCAGTGAGCGAAGCATCCAGCGAATAAAAGATTGCCGTCCCACAATAGGACGCAACGAGCAAGCCAGCGGCGAGAGAGAGCGGAAAGCGATTGGCCAACACGTCTTTTCAAATCAGGGTGCGCAGCATGGCGCCGTTCCTCGAATAAAGTCCTTAAAGATCTGCTCCAGGCCGATGTCGATCACAGTTGCGGACGAGATCGGGTTTGCATACCGCAAGGTATCGACCATCGCCGCATCGAACGGATGCAAGGTCATCGACCAGTTTCGCCGATCAACGCGCTGCCACACGGTTTGTTGCAAGACACGTTCGGGAAGGCGGCCGTCCAACAGGACGGCCTCGACGCGTTTCGCGGTCCCAATCAAATCATCGATGGGCGCATGCACAAGCAGTTTGCCGGCATTGAGAATGACCACCTCGTCCGCAAGTCGAGCGACATCGTCGATCTGATGAGACGAAAGAATGACACACTCGGTGTCTTCGCTTCTCCATTTGACAAGAATCTCGATCAATTCATCCCGGGCAAGCGGGTCGAGTCCTGACATTGGTTCGTCCAGGATCAGCACGCGGGGACGATGGGCCAGGGCAACAAGGAGCGCCGCTTTGACGCGCATTCCTTTCGAAAGGTTCTTGACCACACGGTCCGAAGGCAGATCAAGACTGACCAGAAGGTCTTCAGCGAGACCGCTCGACCAACGATCGTACATGGATGAGGCGAATCGAACGACCTGGCGAACGGTCATCCAGGGGTAGAGCCAGGGGTCTTCCGGGACGTAACCAATCTGCTGGCGAACCTTGGGGCTTCGGAAGATACATCGCATCCGAAGATCGACACCGAGCCAGCGGTCGGGCGCAATAGGCCGATCATCATCTTCAGGCACGTCGTCTTGCCGGCCCCGTTCGGGCCGAGCAGGCCCACAGTGCTCTTGCCGTTGAAATGCAAATTCAGCGAGTCCGTCGCCTTGTGGTTCTTGAACTCTTTGGTGACGGCGGAGAACTCGATGAGTGTGGTGGTCATGGTGTCCTCCGACTCGCAGCGGCTACCTGGCTGTCGAGCGCTTCGCGAAAAAGCGTTCGCATACGCTCAGGCGCAATCCGCCTCTTGAGGCCACTGGCAATGACGCGGGACAACTGGCGATGAATGCGTTTCTCGACCTCGGTCGTTCCGGCTGCGCCGGCTCGATCAACCACGAAAAAGCCGGCTCCGCGCCGTGATTCGACAAGCCTTTCGCGGATCAGCGCCTCATAGGCTCTCTGCACCGTGTTGGGATTGACCTGGATGTCCGCCGCCAGGCTTCGCAGGGAGGGGAGTGATTCATTCGACCCGTAAACCCCAACGGCGATCTGTTGTCGAAGCTGCGCGGCGATCTGCTGAAAGATCGGAACCGGGCTTTTCGGGTCGATGAGCATTCGCTCCCCCTCCGCTCTGGTACACTAATGCACTATAGCACGGCCGCGGCGGTGTGTCAATCCCTTGCTTGGCCGGGACAAATACCAACCTCATCCAAACCACACCGGCATCTCTCCCGCCGGCGGCAGCCGCACCACGCTCAAGCTCGTGATCTTGGCGTGCGCTCTCACTTCGTTTAGTGCTGCTTCCGGCGGTTGGCTGTCGAGATTGAGCACCGCGATCGCTTCGCCGCCGGGCAATTGTCGGCCGACCGTCATCTGGGCGATGTTGACGTTGTGTTTGCCGAAGATGGTGCCGATGAAGCCGATCAAGCCCGGCACATCGCGGTGCGTGAAAAGGAGCATGATGCCGTCCATGTAGGCGTCGAGATGGTACGGGCCAAGCTGAACCAGGCGCAGGAATTGGTTGCCAAACAGCGTACCGGCGGCGGTGTAGGATTTCTTGTCGGTGCTGACGTCGGCTTGAATGAGCGTCGAGAAATCGCCCTTTTTGGCGACCGATTGCTCGACGATGTCGATGCCGCGCTCGCGGGCGATCAGGGTGGCGTTGACGATATTGACGTGTTGATCGAGGCGCTTTTCGAGCAAGCCGGCGGCGAAGGCGGCGGTGATGAGCCGGGTGCTGCGGCTAGCGACGTCGCCGCGGTAGGTGAGTTGGGCCCGCGTGATCGCCCCTTGCGCCATTTGGGCGTGCAGCAGGCCAAGCCTGCGGGCCATATCGATGTACAGCTTCACTTCTGCCAATTCCGCCCGATCGACGGCGGCCATGTTGACCGCAAACTGCACGGCCCCTTTCGTCAGGTAATCGATCAGAAGCTGGGCCGCCTCCAGGGCGACGGTTTCCTGCGCCTCTGTGGTTGACGCCCCCAGGTGCGGCGTGACGACGACGTTGGGCAGCTTCAAGAGCGGATGGTCGCCAGCGGGGGGTTCGTGCACAAACACGTCGAGGGCGGCCCCCGCGAGATGTCCCGAGCGTAACCCGTCCGCCAGGGCCTCCTCATTGATGATGCCGCCGCGAGCGCAATTAATGAGCCGCGTCCCCTTTTTCATGGCGGTAATCTGGGCGGCGCCGATCAGGTTCGTCGTCTCCGGCGACAGCGGTGTGTGTACGGTGAGGAAATCAACCTTTGGCAACAGGCTCGCCAGGTCGGGCGCGGTCTCGATGCCGAGCTTGCCCGCGAAATCGGCCGAGAAGAACGGATCGAAGCCGATCACTTTCATATCGAGGCCGGCGGCGCGGCGGGCGACCTCGCGGCCAACGCGCCCCAAGCCGACGACGCCAAGCGTTTTGCCGGCAAGCTGCGAGCCGACGAATTTGGATCGCTCCCATTTGTTCATGCGCACGCTGGCGTCGGCAGCGGGAATGTGCCGGGCCAGGGCCATCAGCATGGTGATCGTGTGCTCGGCGGTGCTGGTGGTGTTGGCGCCGGGCGTGTTCATGACGATGATGCCCTGGCGCGTTGCGGCACCGACATCGATATTGTCCACGCCGACCCCAGCCCGCACGATCGCCCGCAGTTTGCCCGGCTTCTCCAGCAATTCGGCGGTGACTTTCGTCTCGCTGCGGACGATCATGCCGTCCGCGGCTTGCAGCGCTGCCGCGAGTTCGGCGTCCTTCAGGCCGGGCCGATTGTCCAAATCCAGACCGGCGGTCTTGATCAATTCAAAGCCGCCGGCGCCGAGCTTATCGCTAATGAAAATGCGTGGCATAGGGATTCCTTCCGCTTGCGTTTAGCGTTCGCTTGGCACCATGCGAACGCTAAACGCAAGCGCGGTCATTTTTGGGCAAACACGCGCTGCGCCGCCGCCAATCCCTTGCCCGGCTCGACGGGATGGCCCATCTCCATCAGCACCAACTCCACTCCGGCGATGCCGGCGAGGATGTCGAACTGGTCGATGTAGCCCATGTGGGCCAGGCGGATGACTTTGCCCTTGAGCTCGTCCTGGCCGTTGGCGAGTTTCAGGCCGAATTGCTTTTCGAGCTTGCTCAAGAGCGCGGAGCTGTCGATGCCCGCTGGCATCTTGGCGATCGTGAGCGCGTTGTTGGGCTGGGCCGGGAAAATTTCCATGCCGATTGCCTGAAATCCGGCGCGAGCGGCGGCGGCGTATCTCGCCTGCCGGGCCCAGATATTCTCCATGCCTTCGGCGAGAATCTTCTTCAGGCTCACCCGCATCGCGCGGATCATCGTGTGCGCCGGCGTGTACGGCGTGTCGTTGGTCTCCAGGTTCTTCTTCGCTTTCTTGAGATCGAAATAGAACGTGCGCGGATTGGTGTTCTTGTTGATCGCTTGCCAGGCCTTGTCGCTGACCGACAGGAATGCCAGACCCGGCGGCATCATCAGCGCTTTCTGCGACCCGGTGCAGCAGATGTCGATGTACCACGCATCGGTTCGGCACTCCATCGCCACCAGGCCGCTGATCGCGTCAACGAGCAACAGCGCCGGCGTTTTCGCGACGATCTTGCCGAACGCGGCTATGTCATGACCAATGCCGGTGGAGGTTTCGCTCAACGTCGAGCAGACCGCGACCGCGTCGGGATGAGCGGCGAGCGCTTTCTCCAGTTGCTCGGGCTGCACTGCCTGGCCGAGCGGCACGGTGACGCTGACCGCCTCGATGCCGAACGCCTTGGCGATGCTGCGCCACCGCTCGCCGAACCGGCCGGCAATCAGGCAGATGACCTTGCCGCCGGCGTGAACGCTGTTGGCGAGGGCGGCTTCCATGGCGCCGGTGCCGGAACAGGTCAGCGGAACTACGAGATTCTTCGTAACGAAGATCTTCTGCAAATCCGCCAGCGTCTCGGCCAGCATGGCGCGAAACTCCGGCGTGCGATGATAGACCATCGGTTTGGCCAATTCGAGCAAGGTCTCTTCGGGCACCGGCGTCGGCCCCGGCGTCAGCAAGCGCTGCTTCATCGTGCAATCCTCCAAGCGGGCGTCCAATTCATTGTAAAGAAACGCGAAGAAAATCCGACCTCCAAACTTCCGCGAACGATTCGTCTTGTATAATGACGACAACCTACCGCCAACGCCCCTTCTTGCAGGAGTCAATATCCATGCGTCGCGTTCTCATTGGTTCGCCGGCCCTGGCCCGCTTCCATCACCTACCCATTTTTCTCGCTCTGATGGCGGCCATCCTCGGTTGCGTCGTCCAACCTGACCAAACGCCGTCGCAGACGGCGCCGACAACGGCGGAACAGCCCAAGCCGGAACCGGGAGCGAAGAGGGCGGAGCTTAAGAAGGATATCTTCACCGAAACGCAAGGCGACAAACTCGCCGCCACTGGCTTGGCGAGCAATTTCCAGGCAGGTGGCGTCGGCCCTGCGGGTGGTCCAACGGGCCCGAAAAAGAAGCAAGAACTCGCCAGCACCGGCTGGGGTAGCTTGTCGGGCAAGGTCACGCTCGACGGCGATATTCCCGCTATCGTCGATCTGACCAAGAAGATGATGGACCATGCCGACAAGAAGTGCTGCCTCGATCCCAAGGCGGCGGCGGTCGAGAAGATCGATGCGACCTGGCTGGTCGACCCGAAGACCAGGAGCGTCGCCAACGTAGTGGTGTGGATCAAGCCACCGCCTTCCACCTATTTTCCGATCCACGACAAGCTGAAAGTACGCAAGGAGCAAATCGTCATCGACCAGCCTCATTGCGCTTATTTGCCGCGCATGTCGGCGTATCAGCCTTTTTACTTCGACGGGAAAAAAGAAGTGTTAACGGGCCAAAGGCTCATCATCAAGAACAGCTCGACGGTTCCGCACAATGTCCGCGCGACCGGCGGGCCCGACAATCCGGGCTTCAGCAAGCTCGTCATTGCCGGTGGAAATATCGAGCCCGAGTTCGTGCCGCAGCCTTTGCCGATCTTGCTCAATTGCGACATCCATACCTGGATGTCAGCAAAGCTGTTCGTGTTCGACCATCCCTACTATGCGATCACGAAAGAAGACGGTACCTACACGATCCCACACGTCCCCGCGGGGGCCGAGGTTTTTCTGATGGTTTACCACGAGGGCGTGGGCTATGTCCTCCCCGAACTGAAGAAAGGGAGAGCGATCACGTTGAAGGCGGGAGAGAACGTGCACAATTTCGAGGTCAAGGCGCCCAAAGCGGAGAAATAGGCGGGCTATTTCACAGCGGCCGGCCACAGCACGCGACCCGGCGTGGTGGTGCGGATGCTGTAGAGCGTGCCGCCGCCGGTGATGTATAACGTGCGCAGATCGGGGCTGCCGAACGCGCAATTCGTCACCTCATCGCGCGCCACCGGCAGGAAGGTCAGCAGCTTCCCCTCCCGCGTGAATACATAGATGCCGCCTTTTTTGTCTTTGGCGGGTTCCGCGGCGTTCGGCTGGTTGCGGCCGGCGGCGACATAAAGCCGACCTTCCCTGTCCTGCTTGAGCCCATCGGGACCGCGGCCCGTTCCCCAATCGTAAAGCATCTTCTTGCTGGCGAAATCGACCGTGCCATCCGCCTTTAGATCGAACCGCCACAGCTTGCGGGCCCCCTTGAGCTCGCTGTTGTTGTTGTCGGCGACGAACAAATATTTATCGTCCGCGGAGACGAGCACGCCGTTGGGCCGATCCAATTCTCGGCCGATGATGCGCGTGACCTTGTTATTGAGATCGATGCGATAGACGCCTTCGATGGTTTTGCCGTCGGCGTCCAGGATTTCCATGCCGACCCGCGAACCGTAGCGCGGATCGGAGAAATAGATTCGGCCCTTGGAATCGATGGTGAGATCGTTGGGATTGTTGTAGTGCTTGCCGTCGTATTTTTCGGTAAGGATGGTGACCTTGCCGGTGTCGAGATCGGTGCGCGAGACGCTGCGGGCCTCGGAATCGCAGGAAACGAGTCGGCCGTCCTTGTCGAAGAGCAGCCCGTTGGTGCCGGCGCCCTTGCGATAGATTTTCTGTTTGCCATCGAGGCCCAAGAGGTGCAGGTGGCCATCGCCGCCGGAGGTGAAGACGCCGAGCTTGGGATGCCAGGCCGGCCCCTCGCCGCCGCCTTCGCCCGTGGCTTCGATCTTGAGCTTGGCGCCGGGCTCGAAGATGCCGGGCTCCTGGGCGCACAGCGCGGCGGGGACGGTCATCATGGTCGCGATCATAGTATAACGCATAAGATCAAGCCTTTCTGTTGCAAGAAAAATGTTCGCTTGGCGGTTGTGTGAGCCGCAGGTGTTGTTGGTTTAGTCTCAAACGGTGCGGTTGTCCTTGATGCGGAACGACAACCTAATCCTACCTGGGCGAGGCCGCTCTCGTCCAGAAGTTCGGGTCCACCTCCCACGGGAGGCCGCAGCCAGCGTCGTCCGGCAACGGGCGGTGACGGAGGGGCCGGACTCGAATAGGGCGGGAGGCGTCGCGTTTCGGCCTCGTGTGCGTGCCAAGCTCCAAATCGTGCCGAAGCATGGGGCGGCCGTCGCACGAGCGGCTGCATCTGGTGCAGTTGCGTCCGAAGGCGTCCGGCTTGCTGTGGGCCAAAGCGTGAAGATCTTGTCCGAGAGCCGGATGCGGGAAAACCGCCTGTCCGGTTCGATGAGCAGGCGGTAGAAACGGAGCACGGGCACAGTTTCGCCCAAACTACCGCGCTACCTCTCGACTCTACTGGATCTGGCATTGCTGAATTCCGAGTTGCCGCTTGACGTTTAAGTCCTTCTCACGTGCAATAGGTGAAACAGTCTCACGTTGGATCTGGAGATCGTATCATGATTTCTCGCCTTGCCAAAGTCATCGCACTCGCCGTCTTGCTTGCCCTGGCCGCGCCGCGGCTGTACGCTCAGGATGTCATGCCGGCCGCGGCCGCGCTGGTGCGGCTGAAGGCGGGCAATGCGCGGTTCGCCAACGACAAGCTGGCCCCGCGCGATCTGGACGCGGAGCGGCGCAAGGAGTTGCTCAAGGGGCAGAAGCCGTTCGCCATCATTCTCACGGACGCCGATTCGCGTGTCGCCCCGGAGCATATTTTTCAGCAAGGCCTGGGTGAAATCTATGTTCTGCGCATCGCCGGCAACGTTGCCGGCCCGGGCATCATCGGCTCGATTGAATACGCCTTGCAGACATTGCCGACCGCTTCATTGATCGTCGTGATGGGCAGCGATGACTGCGGCGCCGTCAAGGCGGCGCTCAGCGGAGAACCCGTCGAAGGCAACGTCGGCGGGCTCATCAAGCAGATCGATCCTGGCAAGGATCTCCCCAAGGATCCCAAGGAAGCGCTTGAGGCCGCCGTCAAGCACAACGCCATTCGCCAGGCCGAGCTTCTGAGGGAAAAGAGCGCCATCATCAGGGATTTTGTCCAGTCCGATCGTGTCAAGATCGTCCCGGCCGTCTACGCCCTGGCCACCGGCAAGGTGGAATGGCTTGAGATGCCGAAGCTCACCGGTCTGCACCCCGTGCGCATCGTGGTCACTGTGCCGACGGCGGAAGCGAATGTTTGGCTCGACGATTTCCAAACCAAATCGCGCGGCATCAAGCCGCATTTTCGAAATACAGCCCGTGGACGCCGAGAAAGAGCTGATGTACCGCATCAAGGCGGAGTGGATCGAGGACGGCGCCAAAAGGGAAAGCACGCGCATCGTGCGGTTCAAGGGGGGGATGACGGTGAATGTGGATTTCCGGGCCAACGCGGATTCCAAATAATTAAGGAGACAGCCATGCTGACCGCCGAGGGTTGCCGACGCCGACGTGAGCGCCTGTGGGCCAAGCTCGATCCGCCGCCGGAATCGGATTATTTGCTATTGAGCGACCCGATCCATCTGATTTATTTCGCGAACTATTATGTCGATCCGATCAGCCTCGGCGCCGGCTTTCCGGGCTATCTGATGATCCGCAAGGACGGGCACGCCAAGCTGCTGCAGAACGACCGCACGCCGAAATCGACGCATTTCGCCCATGCCGAGGAAATCCGCACCATCCCCTGGTATGACGGGCAATCGCCGGCGCATGGCCCGCGCCAGCTCGCGGTGATGAGCGAGGTCAATCCGATGCGCACCGGCCTGCGCGTCCACGATCGGCCCGGCGATCCTTTTGCGTCGCAGCTCATCAACACCGTCGCCGACATGCGCCGCCAAAAGTACCCCGACGAGGTGGAAACGCTGCGCACGTGCATGCGGGCCACCGAGGCGGGACATGCCTGGGCCCGCGCCAACGTCAAGCCCGGCATGACCGAGCTCGATGTCTACTCCGGCGTCTGCGGCGCATGCGTGAAAGCGGCGGGGATGCCCGTGATCGTCTACGGCGATTTCGCGGTCTGCCCCGGCCCGGAAAAGCGCGGCGGCCCTCCGACCGATCATGTCCTCAAAAGCGGCGAGATGATGATCCTCGATTACTCCGTCGTCATCCAAGGCTACCGCAGCGATTTCACCAACACGCTTGTCGTGGGCGGCAAACCGAACAAGGACCAGCAGCGCCTCTATGACCTGTGCATGCAAGCGATGGCGGCCGGCGAACGGGAACTGCGCGCCGAGACGCCGTGCCTGACCGTGTACAACGCCGTGCGCGGCGTCTTCGAGAAAGCCGGCGTCGCCGACAGCTTCCCCCACCACGCCGGGCACGGCCTGGGCATCACGCATCCGGAAGATCCGTACCTGGTCCGCCATGCAACGCAGACGCTGCTGACCGGCGATGTCATCACATTGGAGCCGGGACTGTACGTGGCCGGCATCGGCGGCATTCGCATCGAGCACAATTATCTCATCACGCCCGCGGGTTACGAGCGGCTCAGCAACCACACGATCGCGCTGGTGTAACTCATCACTTGCCGCTTGCCTTGGAGAGATTGTCATACGCTTCCAGGATCGGCGTCGGCCCGGCGAACATGCCGGGTTGCTCGGGATCCTCGCGCGTGCCGCTGAAGGTGCCCAGAATGTACTCGACATCATCGCGGGCCATGCCGTACAGGTGAAAAAAGGCGGCGTCCAATTCCGCCAGTATTTCGGCACGCTCGGCCTCTTTCCATTTGTGCACCGGCGGATCGAATCCGGCCGCCTCCGCCAACGGCTTCATGTCGTTCGCGGTGCAGGTCAGCTTCAGCACGCGGTCGGAAATCCATTTTTCCAGCGTTTGCCGTTTGTTCCACGGACAGCGTTCGGCGTATTGGTCCGGCGGAAAGATCGGCAGCTGCTGGACAATGAAGAAATTCAATGTGACGCCGCCGATTTTTTGCCTCGTCACATAATCCAGCACGACTGAGTTGAGATTTCCCACCAGACACAACTGGAGCCGCGGCGACGCTCCAGCCAGCATTATCGGGAAATGATTCGTGAGGCCGACGCGGGGGATCACGGCGGATATCATGGTGCGCTCATTGGTCGGACTTGTGATATCCTTGAAACCGACGAACCAGCTCACATCGCTTTCCTTGAGAACCCTGGCAACCTCCGCCTCATCGACCCACCAGCGCGGCTGGGCGACGAATTCCGGGTTCTGATGCTCGACCAGCGTGGTTGCCTCGGTTTGCCCTTGCCGCATCCAGTTGGCTTCTTCGATCTTGACGCTCGCTGCGCGATGGTCGTACGCCTGGATCATTTTCGCTTCATATAGCGGCAGGAAAGTCCGCTTGCCTTTGGTCCAGCGATTGCCCGTGAGCCGACAGCCCATCTCTTGCAATTTCTCCGCCGCATGAAAAAGCTCCGCGTCGTTGGTTTGATGGAACATCGTCACGAATTTCACGCCCCACGGGTTGCCCCCTTCCTTGCGCGATTTGTCGATCAGGACCGGCACGCGTTTGTAAACCTCCTTCGTCAGCTCGGCGTCGTGCCGCGAGCGGAAGATCGGGCAGGTGCGCGTGTTCGGATTGAGCAGTGCGATGTCGGCGCTCGACAGCTTGATGTGCCGCTTTTTTTCGGCCAAATCTTCCATCTCATGCGCGAAAAAGACGAAATCGGCCTGTGGCGTTTTCACTTCCGCGCCGCCGAACAAGACGATGGAGAATTTGAATCGGCCGTCCACGTCCGGGAAAATGCGGAGACGGTTCTCGAAGTCGTACAGGCATATCAGCGATTTCGACTCGATCAAAGAGGTGAAGAAATCCTTGGTCGTGTCATCGGTGGCGATGCCGGATGGGATCAGCAAGCCGACACGGCCCTGGGGTGCGACGATGTTGCTGGCGAGTTCGGCGAAGAGCATGTAGGTGTTGATATCCCCCTTGGCGGTGAGCGGGAATTCTCCGGAATTGCGGACGTGGCTCAGCGTGCGGTCGGCGGCGGCGAGGGCGGCGGTGTAGCCGGCGAACAGGTCGGGCCGGGCGGCTTCCAAGGCGGCGATCAGCTCGCGCCGCTTGGCGGCGCTGACGGCGCCGGCGATCTTCGGCGCGGAGAAAGCGAAGAACTCGCGTTCCTGCAGCTTGAGCCGTTCCCAGGGCGGATTGCCGACGACCGCATCGAAGCCGCCGCGTCCTTCTCGGGCGAAAAGCGCGGGAAATGTGCCGCGCCAGTCGATGGCGTGCGGATCGACCGCTTTATCGGTGACCAGGCTGTTGCCCAGCACGATATTGTGCGACAGGTCGGCCAGCGTTTTTCCTTGCCGGGCCGAGCGAATCCACAGGGCGAGCTGCGTGATCTCGACTCCCTGTGGCGACAGGTCGATGCCGAACAAATTTTCCTTGAGGATCAGCTCCGGGATCGTTTCGTGCAAATGATCGTGCTCGGCCCCGTCGTGAAAGCAGATGTTCTGCACGATCGTGGTGTAGCGCTCTTCGAGCAGATCGTAGGCCTGGATCAGAAAGGCGCCGCTGCCGCAGGCCGGGTCGCAAACCTTGATTTCCTTGACGGCGCCCAAGGCGTCTTTCCAGAAAGCAAGCAACTTCTTCGACGGCTTCTCGGCGTTCAAGGCGTCCTCATCGAGCCCGTGTGTTTCGCGCAGCCCCGCCAGCCGCTCGTCGATGATCGGCTCGACGGTATTGCGGACGATGAACGTCGTGAACTCCGGCGGCGTGTAATAGATGCCGAAGCGCTTGCGTTCGGGCGATTTCGGCATCGCCGGCTCGCCTTCGACGCTCGGCGGCCCGGCCACTGCGAAAAGTCCGCTCCGCCGCAGTTGTTCCAATTCGCCGATCGACTTCTCGAACAGATGCCCGAGCACATCGACATTGATCTCATCGCGGAAATCGTAGGAACCGATCGTGTTGAAGAAATTGGTCCACGGGTCGTCATCCAGCTGGAGATCGTCCACGTCGGGATCGTGCTTGAAGAGGTTGCCGTTGAACTTATTGATGATCACGGGCGGACTCTCATGTCCCTGGTCGATGGCCATGAACAGGCTGAGGAAATTCTGCCAGCGTGGATTGGTCACTTTCTTGAACACGGGCAAATCGCTGTACGCCGTCGCGATGCACTTCTCGGGTAGCAAGTCGCGGTCTTCGCAAAAGGCGATGAAGATGATGCGGTCAAGGATTTTCTGAGCGATCTTGATCGCGTCGCCCATCGATTTCTTGAGCTTGAAATGCAAGTGCTCGATCAAAAGCAGGCGGTTCTCGCTGTAGGCCCGGTAAAGCTCGTCGCCGACCTCGCGCTGCCGGGTGACCGATTTCTCCAGAAGCATCATGGCCCGCGGCTTTTGGCCGTGAATGCCGGGAAGCAAGCCGCCGCGCTCGAACAGGCAGTAAAATTGGCGGAAGATCTCCTCGTCTTCCAGGTCCTTCAAATGGAATTCCTGGTACGACAGCGATGTGCGGTAGCGATGATAGAGCCGCGTGGTGACGAAATTGCTGACGATGCCCCAGGGGCAATCCTCCAAGGCGTTCAAGTAATCCCAGCATTGCTGCACCGGCGTGCGGCCGTTGAACTTGTCGATGTCGAGATCGGCGTCGGCACCTTTGAGCTCGATGACCACGGTCGGCGAGCGCATCGACTTCGGCGTGAATTCGCCCAGCGCGCCGTCGGCCGTGCCGACGCCTTGGACAGTGAAGTTGCGCTGCAGCTGGAAATGATCGGGGCTTTCGGTCGCGGACTTGTAACCGAGCGCTTCGCCGAAGACCTCGTGCAGGAAATCAGCATCGAGGGCGGTTTCCTTTTTGGCGAGGTGCCCCTGCTTTTGAAGATCGATCCATTTCTTGATGATGGCGTGTGCTTTCGCCTGCTTCTCGTCGCGATAGATCATCCGGTCGGCTTCTTCGCGCAGGACCCTGGGCAGGATCAGCACGCGGTAGCGGCGTTTGCGCAGCGACGTGAAAAGAGTCGGCCCCGGCTGGGCGCCCTTTGCCCTCGTCTTGGACTTCTTGGCCATCAGCGTTCGAATCCTTCCAAAAGAGGCATCCGCGGTCGGTGCGGACATCCTATGTTGAAGGATTGTGCAGTCAATCGTCGGCCGACGCGACGCGGAACCAAAGACGCCGCCGTGCAGCGCGCTTGGTTCGTAGGATGAAAGAGTAGCATCGCTCAACCAGGAGAAGATCCCCAAGGGAGTGCCATGTCCAGCGCCGTCAAGCCTACGCCAGCCAAGGTTTCCGCGTCCTCGATTCGCGTTTCGTCGGCCCTTCTCCAGGCGGCGGGCAGCGACCCCGATACCGTTTTGCGAATCCTCGATACCGGCAAGCAAGGCCTGGCCGAAGCAGAAGCCGAGCGGCGGCTGGCGCGATATGGGCCCAACTCGGTGGCTGAGGAAGCGCACTACCGCAAGCTGATGCTGCTCGGCAAGGCGATCGTCAATCCGCTGGTCATTCTGCTGACGGTACTGGCGATCGTTTCCTACTTCTTCATGGAGGACACGCGGGCGGCCATCGTGATGCTCGTCATGGTGATCCTCGGTGTGTCGCTGCGCTTCGTGCAGGAATCGCGGGCCGACACTGCTGCCGCCAAGCTCAAGGAGATGATCCGCGTTACCGCCACCGTCATCCGCGACGGCGCCGAGCGCGAAATTCCCCTGGCGCAACTGGTTCCCGGCGATTTCGTGCGCCTGGCGGCCGGCGATATGATTCCCGGCGATGTGCGGCTGCTTTCCTGCAAAGATCTCTTCGTAACCCAGTCGAGCCTGACCGGCGAGGCGTTTCCGGTGGAGAAATTCGAAACCGCCGAGCCGGGGACCGATCACTCGCCGATTGAATTGAAGAACGTCTGTTTCCTGGGCACCAGCGTGGAGAGCGGCACGGCGCAGGGAGTCGTCGTCACCACCGGTAAAAACACCTATCTGGGCAGCATGGCCTCGTCCATCCTCGGACAGGGCACGGAGACCAGCTTCGACAAGGGCATTCGCCAATTCACCTGGCTCATGATTTATTTCATGGCCGTCATGGTGCCTGCGGTGTTTCTCATCAACGGCATCTCCAAGCAGGACTGGTCGCAGGCGTTCTTCTTTGCCCTGTCGGTCGCCGTCGGCCTGACGCCGGAGATGCTGCCGATGATCGTGACGGTGTGCCTGTCGAAGGGGGCCATCGCCATGTCGAGCAAGCGTGTCATCGTCAAGCAGCTCAACGCCATCCAGAACCTCGGCGCCATGGACATCCTCTGCACCGACAAGACCGGCACCTTGACGATGGACCACATCATCCTGGAAAAGCATTGCGACGTGGTCCTTGAAACCGACACCACCGTGCTGGAGCTTGCGTACCTCAATAGCCATTTTCAGACCGGGTTGAAGAACCTGCTCGATCGCGCCATTTTGAAGCACGAAGATGATTTGGCGGGCGTGCCGCTCAAGGATTTCGCCAAGGTCGATGAGATTCCCTTCGATTTCGTCGCGCAAGCTGATGTCGGTGGTGGTGAAAACGCCCGACGGCAAGAACCGGCTGATCGCCAAGGGGGCGCCGGAGGAAATCTTCAATCGCTGCGGCGTCTTCGAGATGGACGGCGAATTTCTCCCCATGGATCACCTGCTCATCCAGGACCTGCGCGAAGAGTACCAACGCCTGAGTTCCGAGGGCTTCCGCGTGCTCGCTCTGGGTTACAAGGACCTGGATGCCAAGCCCGCGTATTCGAAGGACGATGAGAAGGACCTGATCCTGCGCGGCTATCTCGCGTTCCTCGATCCGCCCAAGGAGACCGCCCGCGCCGCCATTGCCGGCTTGCAGGAACACGGGATTTCCGTGCGGGTCCTCACTGGCGACAACGAACTTGTGACGCAGAAGATTTGCCATGAGGTCGGCATCGAAAACGAGCATATGCTGCTGGGCAAGCAGATCGAGGCGATGTCGGAGGATGAATTGCGCCGCGCGGTCGAGGGCGCCACCGTGTTCGCCCGCTTGTCGCCCGCCCACAAACAACGCATCATCAAGGCGTACCAGGCCAATGGCCGAACCGTCGGTTTCATGGGGGACGGCATCAACGACGCCCCCGCCCTCCGCGCCGCCGACGTCGGCATCTCCGTCGACACCGCCGTCGATATCGCCAAGGAGTCGGCCAATATCATCCTGCTGGAAAAGAGCCTGCTCGTGCTCGAAGAGGGCGTGCTCGAAGGCCGCAAGGTGTTCGCCAATATCGTCAAGTACATCCGCATGGGGGCGAGCTCGAACTTCGGCAACATGTTCAGCGTGCTGGGGGCGAGCATCTTCCTGCCGTTCCTGCCGATGGTGCCGATCCAGATTCTTACGAACAATCTCTTATACGATTTCTCGCAGGTGCCGATCCCGACCGACGAGGTCGATCCGGAGCAAATCGCGCGACCCAGGCCGTGGGCGATCGGGCGTCTCGCGCGGTTCATCCTGTTCGTGGGGCCGTGCAGCTCGATCTTCGATTACACGACGTTCTTCATGATGTGGTTCATCTTCAGGTGCGGCAGCGCGGACTTGCATTGCCCGGAAGCCCTGGTTCCCGCCATGACCGAGGTGGCGGACCGCTTCAAGGAAATCGACATGACCGTCGATTTCGCCTACCGGATGTGCTTGTTCCAAACCGGCTGGTTCGTCGAATCGCTGTTGACGCAAACGCTCATCATCCACATCATCCGCACCAATCGCTTGCCGTTCTTGCAAAGCTGGGCGAGCTGGCAGTTGACGTTGACGACGATTTTGGTCATGGCGGTGGGCCTCTGGCTGTCGTTTCCGCCGCAGGGAACGTATGTGGATTTCGTGCAATTGCCGGGACTCTATTGGCCGCTGCTGGGATTGACGCTGGTGTGTTACGTGCTGTTGACGCAGGGCGTGAAGATGTGGCTGATGCGGCGGGGGTGGTTGTAGCGACCCGTGTTTACGTTTAGCGCTCGCATGGCGCCATGCGAGCGCTAAACGTAAACGCCGATCCTATGCGGCAGCAACCGTCACCGTGAAGGTCTCGGCCACCGATTGACCGCCGGCGGTGGCGGCGACCTGAATTTGGAAGGTTCCCGTGACGCCGGGCGGCGCCTGGATGGTGAGCTGGTTGCCGGTGACGCTTAACGTCACGGTGCTGACGGGCTGAGCATTCCAGAGCAAGCTGGGGTCGGCGTAATCGCTCGCGGTCAGGGTGGCGATCAGGTTGGCAGCTTGCATTGTCGCGGTCATCGTGCCGGCCCAGCGGCGCAGCTGGCCGTCGGGCAGGATGCAATACCACGTGCCGCTCGCGCTGGACAGCCACTTTTCGTTTTGGCCCCACATGTTGGTGTAGTACGAGCCCATGTAGCGCAACTGAAGTTGCTGCTCGAGTTGATAGGCTTGCGAGGAACCGGCGTTGATGAGGCTGGCGGAGTAGGCGATGCCCGGGGTGTTGCCGCTGAGCGTGAGGGTGAGCGAGCCGCCGCTGGCCAACGTCTGATTGGCGATCGGCGAAATCTGCAGCGCGGCGCCGATGGAAAGCGTGAAGGTCTGGCTGGCGGTCAGGCTGCCGACGGCCGCGGTGACGGTGACCTGGAAAGTGCCGGTCGCATTGGCGGGGGCGGCGATCGTGAGTTGATTCCCGTTGATGCTCACGGTTGGGGTCGGCACGGTCGGGGCGTTCCACAGCAGGCTCGGATTGGCATAATAGCTCGCGTTGAGCGTGGCGATCAGGTTGCTGGCTTGCATGGTCGCGGCCATGGTGCCGGCCCAGCGCCGCACCTGCCCGTTGGGCAGGATGCAATAGGACGTGCCACTGGCACTGGTCATCCATTTCTCGTTTTGGCCCCAGGCGTTCTGGTAATAGCTGCCCATGTAGTTCAGGCCAAGCCGCTGATCGAGTTGATAGGCCTGTGCGGCGAGGGAACCGGTAATGCTGGCGGTATAGGTCACCTGCAGACCGGCGGGATCGCTGCCGTTGAGCGTCACGTTGATCGATCCGCCGGCCGGCACGCTCCGGTTGACGATGGGCGCCAGCACCGGGGCGGAAGCGGTGTTGCCATAGGCGACCAGATCGGGAATGAGGTTGCTGGCGATGGGCGTACCCAGGCCGGTGACTTCGTCGTAGCCGGCCGTGGCGCTGTAACCGCCATTGCTGCCGGTGGTGATGTCGTGGAAGGCGCTGGTAGGAAGGCTGTAGAGCGCCGGCAGGGTTTGGGTAGCTCCGTTGAGGGTGGGTTCGCCGGCGGACACACGTCCCTGGTTGACGATGGCGAGGATGCCGGCCCACGCGGGCGCCGCCACGCTGGTGCCGCCGACTTCGGTCCATGGTCCGCTGGAATTGTCGAAGGAGTCGTAGATGGCGACGCCGGTGTTTGGATTGGCGTCGAAGGCGACGTCTGGGGCGGTGCGTTTGCCGGTGTTTTGCACGCTGCGCTGATAGGCGGGTTCGGATTCCTGGGTGCTTGTGCCGCCGCCGCTGCCGTTCCAGGCGGATTCGCTCTGGTAGGAATTGTTGCTGTTGAGGTTCAGGCTAGTGCCGCCGACGGCGACCACGTTGGAGGAATACGCCGGATAGCCCGCGGGGGAGCCGCTGTCGCCGCTGGAAGCGACGAAGGTCACGCCTTGGTGTCCGCTCGGCGTGGTGAAGACGCCGTCTTCGCCGGTTTCGCCGCTGAATTCGCTGCTCGCCCAGCTCATCGAGATGACGGATACGCCGGGCAGGTCGGCCGCCATGGTGACGGCAGCGTCGAGGGCGACGTTGGTGGCGGCGCTGGCTTCGACAAGGACGATATTGGCCGCCGGCGCGATGGCGTGGGCCCATTCGACGTCGAGAGCCTCTTCCATCTCCCAGCCGCCCGATGAATCCGCGGCGGGCAGTCCGGTCGTGTGCCCGCTTTGATTGACGACGCTGAAGCTCGGCGGCGCCGGCAGCTGAAACGCCGCATCGAACGCCGCCAGATCGCCGGCGATATTCGGATCGTTATAGGCGTCCACGATGGCGATCGTTTGCCCGGCGCCATTGCCCGCGACGCCGTTGAAGGAAATGTTGTTCGTGCCGCCGGTGTTGTAGAAGCTGTAGGCTTCAAGAATTTGAATGGGCGTGTATCCCCTAGGCGTGGTTCCGGACGCCAGCGGCTTGACATGGAGCGTCGATGCCGCCAGCGACGATGGGGTCACGCGAGTTTCGAGAGCTTCGACTGCAAGCTGTGCGGTGGTGGGGCGGCGGCGCGCCGTTGTCTTTTTGCCGTGGACCCAACGCCACGCGCGGAGGATGGACCAGTTCATCGGTGAAATTCCTTCGGCAACCTGGCGACCACCATCGCGGCAGCTGAGTGATGCGACGTTGGCCCATGGCTTTGCGTCCCCACGTCACCGTGGGTTTGCTCTGTCGGGAATCAGTGTTGTACCGATTCTGCCGCAACCATAGCTCATGCCGAAAATGCAGGCAAATCCGACGATGCCGACTTTGCCTGCCAGCCCGGTCGCCCACGGGCCTGATTGTTCCGATGGTGACGGTTATGCGCGATATGCGGGCCAATGTATCGTGCGCTGCCGAGCGTATTGTACAGATGCACCCCGGTGGGAATATTCTCGAAGTGTCGATTTTTTCGGATATGCCAGAAATTCGCTGGCAAGCTTTGACGATTACGAAAGCACCGAAAGGCGGCCCGCGTGCTCGCTTGCGACGGATGAGGAAGTCTCGTACATTACCGTGGTCGGTTTTCAGGGAAGGGAACCGCCCAACATCATAGTCTTCTCATGGAGAAGCCGCCATGCCGCGCGTTGTGCACTTTGAGATCCACGCCGAAAATCCGAACCGGGCGATCGCGTTTTATCAAACCGTGTTCGGCTGGCAGTTTCAGAAATGGGCCGGCCCAATGGACTACTGGCTCATCAAGACCGGCAGCGACGAAGAGCGCGGCATCAACGGCGGCATGGTCCGGCGCATGGCGCCGCTGAACGTCGGGCTCTTCTCGCAAGAAGCGGTCAACGCCTACTGCTGCACGGTGCAAGTCCCTAACATCGACGAATACATCACCAAGGCCAGCAGCGCGGGCGGCGTCGTCGCCGTGCCGAAAATGCCGATCCCCGGCGTCGGCTGGCTGGCGTATTTCAAGGACCCGGAAGGCAACCTCTTCGGCATCATGCAATCCGATGCCCAGGCAAAATGAAACCGTTGGACAGGGGTGCAGGACCGCCATTGTAGGTCTTCGCTATCTCACGCCGCTCGCGCACGTTCCCGGCGGTAGGGTTTGCCGACGCGATTTGCGAGGTAGTTTGTCAGGCGATCGTCCTCGGACAACAACGCCGCTCGCACTTGCAGGATCGCTTCGGCGCCTGCCGGGTCGTTCCAAAACTTCTCCGTTCCTTTTACACGCCAGTTGATTTCCTTTACTAGCGATTCCACCAGCGCCGAGACGATCGGCAATCCCAGCCGACGATAGCGCGGATAGTCCATGCGGCTTTCGTTGTTTTGCAAGTAGGTCAACGACTCTTGCAGCGACTCTAAGCGCGCCGGGTCTTGGATCGCTGCGGACGACTCCACCAAGACGCGCAAGTCCGCCAGCACGTTCGCCACGTGCCCTTGCCACACGGCCGTGATCCAACGCACATACGTCGGCCAACTGTCTTCGCCCTGGCCCACGCTCGCCCGCGCCGCTTGGTACACGTAACTGGCGGCGTGCACAAAGTCAGCGATGGCGGTGAAGTCCGGAAACCAAGTGCGCTGAATGGTCCAGTTGTAGGCTTGACCATCGCCCACGAAAGCCGCACGTGGACTCGCGAAGAAGTTGCGCCGCTGCGCTTCGGCCGCCACCATCGGACCAAAGGCATCGCTGTCTTGCAGCGTCGCCACCACCGTGCGCACCAGACGTTCCGGCTGCCAGCGTGGCGTCTTGCCAGGCGGCGTGGTTTCGTCCACGCTTGGCGGCGGGTCGGCGTTTTTTGCGGGTTTTCCCCGGTTTTTTACGCCTCCCCGCTGCGTGTGCATTTCATCCACCAGCGTGCGCACGTAGTCGCGATTGAGGTAACAACGCGGCACTTCCGGGTGCGGATCGGCCGCGTGCTCGGTGCTGTGCAGCGTGCACAAGCAGGCGGCTTTGTCTTCACGCCAATGCGGATCATGAACGCCAAACCCCTGCGCGGGCGTGCGCGTCTGCACCCGGCCACCATCGACTTCCACCACCACGGCGGCCGGCGTTACCTCGACCGCCGCGGGCAACTCACGGCGGCGATAGAGGGCGACCTCTTCGTCTCGTTGGCGTGCCAACTCCACGCCGATCTTCTCGGTCAAGCGGCCCACGTGTCGGCCGGTGATGTCCAGTTCCGCGAGCCGACGCAAATACGCTTCGCCTTTGCCAAACGATTTGGCGTCGCCTCCCGCAAAAACGATGTTGGCAAGCACCGTCGGCGTGTAGCTATGATTGTCCAGGCCCAGCTCCTGTCGCGAGGGGGAAAAAGGCTCGCCGACAGGACGAGCATTCGCCAACCGGTTCGTCGTATTCGATGACGCCGCCGCCACGCAAATGCAACACCCGTGGCTCGCGTTTGACTGGGCACGGCGTTTGACAATCGGGGCAAGGGATCTCGGCGGGAAGTTGCTGAGCGTGCTGCTCCAACAGGGCTTGCAGCACACCCTGGGTGAGCGCTTGGCCAACTTGAAAAGCGACATCCTCCATCGGTGTGATGTGCGTGTCGGCCTTGAGAGGTTGGCTCTCGCATGCTCGCCGAGCGACCACTTTCCCCCACCCCTGTGCGAGTTCGAGCAGCTCTTTTTGCTTATCGTCGGAAATGCTCCAGGATGCCATCGCTTGTCCCTCCATGAACTTACGACACAGTGTTTTTTCTCCCTGTGGGCACTTTCTCAAAACGCCTCGGTAGAGGGGGTAAGCACTGGACAGTTAAGGGGTGAACAGCTGGAATAACGCGGTAGATGAAGACTGCGTTAGCCAGGAGTCACCCCATGGGCATGGTAGCCCCGCCGCAAGGGATTGCTAGTGCGTATGTCGTTTTCTTCGGCGTCTATGGCGACGTCACGCGACAATCTCTGAAACGCAATGTTTCGCGGCAGACACTCTATCGCGAAGCAGCCCAGACTTCGGCGTTGCTGCAAGGGGCCGCGCAGTGCGCACACGTCGAGCGTTTGCAGGAGCAAGTGCAACAACTGCAGCAACGCGTCGTCAGTCTCGAAAGCGACTTGAGCCAGGCGGTGGTGATTGGCGACGAGTGTATGGCTCGGTTGGCGGCGGAGGCCCAGGCGGAAGGTGTGAGTCTACCCACCGTGCAAGGATGGCTGCAGCGTTTACTTCCCGGTCGTGCGCCCAGCGTGGCCAAACTCGGGCGTTGGACCCACGAAACGGCCGCTCACGTCAGCACGTTGTTGCCGGTGCTGGACGAATTCGCGCGAGCGCGGGCCAAGCAAGTGGCGGCCGACGAGATCTACGTGAAGGCGCCGGTGCTCATGGTCGTGGAACCCGACAGCATGTGTTGGCTGGCGGGAAGCTTGACGACGCAGGCCACCGGGGAAGTGTGGGTGGGGCAGTTTGCCGCCTATCCCGCGCTGGAGCAAGTGACGCGCGACGCCGGCACCGGTCTGGGCAAAGGGGTGGCCTTGCTCAACGAGAAACGCGTGGAGAAAGAATTGACCCCGGTGGCGGACCAACTGGATCACTTTCACACCGTGCGTGAAGGAAGCCGAGGCCAACGCAAAGGCGCTCTGCGTTTGCAGCAGGCGTTTACCAAAGCGGAGAAAGCCCAGCAAGAACACGATCACCATCGGCAACAAGGCCAACACGTGCCCGGTGAGGGGGTGAAGGTGAGCCTGCACTGGAAACAGGCCGAAGCGGTCATGGATCAGGTGATGCGCACGGAAAAGGCCTGGCAGCAAACGCAAGAGGCCTTGCGTCTGTTCACGCCGGCCGGTGAGTTGAACAGCCGAGCGCAGGCCGAAGCGGTGCTGACCCAGACGTTGCCTGAGTTGCCCGACGCGGACTTTGCCAAAGCCAAACGTCTGCTGAGCAAGCCGCAGACACTCACGTATTTGGACGAAGTGCAACGCAAGTTGGCGGCTTTGCCAGGATCGACCGAGGTGAAAGAAGCAGCGGTGCGTGCCGAGGGGTTGCGTCGTCATCCGGAGTTGTTGGCGGGTGAAGGTATGTCCGCGCGCACGCCTGCGCGGGGTGTTGTTGGTGTGTAGCGTAATTCTGTCGAAAGCTGGCGAGGAAGGAAGCACGATGACCAAAGCAGTGCGGCACATTTTCCGTCATACCTGGCGTGCGAGCAGTCTGGTGGAGGGGATCAATAGTGTCTTGCGCATGCATCAGTCTCGGCATCGCAAGTTGACCCAAGGGTTGCTGGACCTGAAGCGTCTGTACTGGAACTGCCACACCTTCCGCACCGGGCGTCGCAAAGGAAAATCTCCTTACGAACGGCTCGGCTTGGTGTTGCCCGAAGGAGTGGATTGGTGGGAACTGAGCAAAATGACACCTGAACAACTACGGGACAAACTGTCCGCATTGAATGGCGCCATTTGAGAAAGTCCCCTCCCTGTGTATCTTTGTAGGACAAACACCTTGCAGCTGCAAAGACGGTCCTGCACCCGTTGGACAGGGGTGCAGGACCGCCATTGTAGGTCTTCGCTATCTCACGCCGCTCGCGCACGTTCCCGGCGGTAGGGTTTGCCGACGCGATTTGCGAGGTAGTTTGTCAGCAATTCCCGGCGAGGGTTTTTGGGTCGGCCC
The DNA here is from genome assembly GCA_963767835.1 of uncultured Planctomycetota bacterium. Lineage (GTDB taxonomy): Bacteria > Planctomycetota > Planctomycetia > Gemmatales > Gemmataceae > SIAQ01. The sequence continues at coordinate 66,419 of CAVYFY010000025.1, read as the reverse complement.
GGTTTTCCTGTTTTATCGCGCGGAGAGCTTGCGGCTTGGGGCGGCGAGGGGATTGCGGAGGTGGCGATCGTGCGTTGGTGCGTATTCATGCTGGCCGACGCTGTTGGGCGCGCACGGCGACCATGGGACACCCTTGTCCTTTACTGGAAGTCGTTCGGATTCGTTCGAGCTGCTCTCAGCTATCCGCTGGGAACGGTCGGCACCTCGACCAACTGAAAGGAGAGCAACACTTCGTACAGATGTCGGATCGATTCCAGACGAAAGCAGTGAAACAGGTGCCGCATGCGTTCCCAAAGTCGACATTTGCGGCCCAGTTTGTTCAGCACGGCTTGAAACAGCGGATCGCATAATTGTTGGGCTTGGTCGACCAAGAAAGCCAACATCATCAGGAAGGCGAGCACCACCGACAGGTTCTGCTCGCCGTGACCGAAATTATGCTCGAAGTGGTAGCCTTGGTTCTTGAGGGTGTTGAAGGTTTCGTTTTCGATGCGCCAGCGCGAGCGGCCGCCGCGGACGAGATGGCTGACGGAGGTTTCGTCGAAGGACAGGTCGGTGACCCAACTGAAATGACGGATCGGCGTCTTGGAGCCGTGGGGAGGAATTTCCCAATACTCCAGCATCGCGACTTCGAGGTCGGCATGCGATTGGTTGAGGGCGACCTTGGGGAGCCAGCGATAGTGATGCAGGGTGCCGTCCGCGTCGACCAGGGTGAGGACTTGGGTTCGGTTTTCTTCGTGGGCTCGTGCCATGTGCTCGAACAGATAGGCATGGCTGCCTGGCTTGACGCCTAGCAAAAAACGCACGTTCGCGGCCTTCAGGTCCTCCACGTGCGGCGCGTTGGCGCTGAGGGCGTCCTCGACGAAGATGACTTTCAAATGCGGATGTTCGCGGCGCAGATCCTTCAACGCCCGCCGCGTGGCGCTGCGTTCGCCGTCGTTCTTGGTGCTGCCGTCTTGCTTGACGATCGGTTCGGGGCACAGGGGGATGACTTCCTTGTGGTCGGGATGCACCAAGGCCAAGCCCAGCAACTGATGGTAGTAAGTGATGACGCCGTTGCGGCTTTTCTTTTCGAGGCAACAGGAGCAGTGGATCTTGTCGGAAGCGTGATAGGTGGTGCCATCGGCGGCGATGAGGTAGTGCCCTTGCCAAAAGACAAACGATTCGAGCGCTTTGCCGCGTTGCAGTTGACGAAAGACGCTGGTGAACGCGGGACGAAGGTTCCGGGGAACGACGGGATCGAGATTGGCTCGCATCTGCGTGTCGCTGAGCGTTTCTTGGATGCCGAAGAGAGAGGCCAGGTTGAAGGCGTTGCTGCGAGCGTACTCGTCGTAGGCCAAGAGGGAAGCGGATTTGAGAGCGAAAAGAGCATAGCCTCCCATCAAGACGTCGACTAAAGGGATCTTCGGTTCCTTGCGATGATCGGGAACCTGTCGCAAGTCGGAGCGGACCTGACGAACAAGATTGTCTGCGGAAAGGTGAATACGCGGCGTGTGCGGTTTCATCGGCGAATCCGTTCGCAGAATGGGTAAGATGGGCGAATAGACTGCTCTATTAGATTACGAACAGCTGCATCGAATTTCCAGCGTTTCTGACCGTTCCGGGAATTGCTGGTAGTTTGTCAGGCGATCGTCCTCGGACAACAACGCCGCTCGCACTTGCAGGATCGCTTCGGCGCCTGCCGGGTCGTTCCAGAACTTCTCCGTTCCTTTTACACGCCAGTTGATTTCCTTTACCAGCGATTCCACCAGCGCCGAGACGATCGGCAATCCCAGCCGACGATAACGCGGATAGTCCATGCGGCTTTCGTTGTTTTGCAAGTAGGTCAACGATTCTTGCAACGCCGCTAACCGAGCCGGGTCTTGGATCGCTGACGACGGCCCCACCAAAACACGCAGGTCCGCCAGCACGTTCGCCACCTGTCCTTGCCACACGGCCGTGATCCAACGCACATACGTCGGCCAACTGTCTTCGCCCGGAGCCACGCTCGCCCGCGCGGCTTGATACACGTAACTGGTGCCATGCACAAAGTCAACGATGTCGGTGAAGTTCGGAAACCACGTGCGGTGAATGGTCCAGTTGTAGGCTTGACCATCGCCCACGAAGGCCGCACGCGGACTCGCGAAGAAATTGCGCCGCTGCGCTTCGGCCGCCACCATCGGACCAAAGGCATCGCTGTCTTCCAGCGTCGCCACCACCGTGCGCACCAGACGTTCCGGCTGCCAGCGCGGCGTCTTGCCAGGCGGCGCGGTCTCGTCCACGCTTGGCGGCGGGTCGGCGTTTTTTGTGGGTTTTCCCTGGTTTTTCACGCCTCCCCGCTGTGCGTGCATTTCATCTACCAGCGTGCGCACATAGTCGCGATTGAGGTAACAACGCGGCACTTCCGGGTGCGGATCAGTCGCGCACTCCGTGCTGTGCAGCGTGCACAAGCAGGCGGCTTTGTCTTCACGCCAATGCGGATCGTGAACGCCAAACCCCTGCGCGGGCGTGCGCGTCTGCACGCGGCCACCATCGACTTCCACCACCACGGCGGCCGGCGTTACCTCGACCGCCGCGGGCAACTCGCGGCGGCGATAGAGCGCGACCTCTTCGTCTCGTTGGCGTGCCAACTCCGCGCCGATCTTCTCGGTCAAGCGGCCCACGTGCCGGCCGGTGATGTCCAACTCCGCGAGCCGACGCAAATACGCTTCGCCCTTGCCAAACGATTTGGCATCGCCGCCCGCAAAGACGATGTTGGCAAGCACCGTTGGCGTGTAGCTATGATTGTCCAGGCCCAGCTCCAGTCGCGAGGGGGAAAAAGGCTCGCCGACAGGACGAGCATTCACCGACCGGTTCATCGTATTCGATGACGCCGCCGCCACGCAAATGCAACACCCGTGGCTCGCGTTTGACCGGGCACGGCGCTTGGCAAGCGGGGCAAGCGATCTCGGCAGGAAGTTGCTGGGCGTGCTGCTCCAACAGGGCTTGCAGCACACCCTGGGTGAGCGCTTGGCCAACTTGAAAAGCGACATCCTCCATCGGTGTGATGTGCGTGTCGGCCTTGAGAGGTTGGCTCTCACATGCTCGCCGAGCGACCACTTTCCCCCACGCCTGTGCGAGTTCGAGCAGCTCTTTTTGCTTATCGTCGGAAATGCTCCAGGATGCCATCGCTTGTCCCTCCATGAACTTACGACACAGTGTTTTTTCTCCCTGTGTATCTTTGTAGGACAAACACCTTGCAGCTGCAAAGACGGTCCTGCACCCGTTGGACAGATTCGCATCACAATTAATTACTTTTTCCTTGACTCGGCAACCGTCGAACCGGTATTATTATTCCAATCGTTGAATCCTGTCCCAATTCCACGGAGCAGCCCATGCTCTCTCTCTCTCTCTCTCTCTCTCTCTCTCTCTTTTTTTTTTTCTCTGGGTAAAATCCGTCTTCGCTCGGTCGCAAACGCGGAAGCCGCATCAGCACCAACCGCGGCGCTATAGGCCGCAGCTAGACATTTTGGAGGATCGCGTGGTGCCCTCGATCACGCTGACCAATCCTGGTACGCAAACATCGTACGATGGCGACGCGATCAACCTGTCGCTGACGGCCCGCAATTCGGCTTTGCACACACTGTCCTATTCCGAGGCGAATTTGCCCGCCGGTCTTTCCGTCAGCGCGGGCACATTTTCCGGCGGCGTCGGCTCCGCCATCATCTCCGGCACCATTTCGAGCAACGCCGACCAGGGCGGCCCCTACAGCGTGACCATCACCGCGACCGATACCACGACGCTCACGCAGGGCGGCCAATCGTTCACCTGGAAAATCATCCAGCCGACCCTGACGCTGACGCAACCCAAGGACCAAACCAATTGCGACGGCGACACGGTTTCGCTGCCAGTTGCCGCGAGTGAAAACGCGAGCCACACGTTGACCTATAGTGAATCCGGCTTGCCAATGGGCCTCAGCATCAACCAGAGCACCGGCGTGATCTCCGGGACCGTCGGCAGCAACGACGAGTTGCAAGGTTACTCCGTGACCGTTACTGCGACCGACGGCGCCGCCTCTTTGGTTGCCAGCAAAACCTTCAATTGGACGCTTGTTCCGATCGAGGCTGTGTTGAGCAACCCTGGCGATCAATTGAATTACGACGGCGACGCGGTCAACCTGACGATCGTGGCGGAGACTTCTTACGCAAGCGCGGGCATCTTCACTTTCGGCGCAACGAATTTGCCTGGCGGCTTGGGATTGGGCAGCACAACCGGCGTGATCTTGGGCACGATCGGGACAACGGCGGACACGGAAAGCCCCTACGCCGCGACCGTATCGGTCACGGATTCCACGTCGCACCTGAGCGCGAGCGAGGCGTTTAACTGGAACGTTTCCCCGATCAGCGTTACGCTCTATAACCCGGGCAGCCAGACCAATTGCATCGGCGATTCGGTCTCATTCGCGTTGCCGCGCTCGGACACGGCGAACTATGCCCTCGCTTTCACCGCGACCGATTTGCCGGACGGTTTGACGATTGACCGCGACACCGGCGAAATTTCGGGTGAAATCGCGACCGACTGTTCAACGAGCGTTCCCTATTCAGTCACGGTCAATGCAACCGACGCCAACGGCTTCAGCGCCACCCAGACCTTCACCTGGACCATCGCATCGATCACGATCCTGAACCCTGGCGACCAATATAACTTCGACGGCGACAGCGTCGATTTGGCGCTCCAAATAGAGAAATCCAGTGCGTCCAATGACACATTAACTTACAGTGAAACGGGTTCCTTGCCTCCCGGCCTGGCGCTGAATGCGGGCAGCGGCGTAATTTCCGGCACCATTTCGAGCGGCGCTGATACCGCCAGCCCCTATAGCGTGGCGGTAACGGTGACCGACCAAACTGCCGGGACAAGTGCGAGCCAGACGATTAGCTGGTATGTCTCGTCCGATACCGCCACGGTGTCGCTTGCCAACCCGGGCAATAAGTCGAGGGAGGATGGGCAAGCGGTCACCATTCCGTTGACGGGTTTCGACTCGCTCGGCAACGCGCTGACCTACAGCGCAACCGGATTGCCCACAGGTTTGAGCGTCGTTGGCGACGAGATCACCGGCACGCTTGCCAGCAACGCCGACGAGCGCAGCCCGTACACCATCACCGCGGCGGCGAGCGATTCCAACGTCAACGCAAGCCAAACCTTCACGCTGTCCGTAACGCCCGCCACGCCGAGCATTTGCCTGACCAATTCGGGTGAGCAGGATTACACCGACGGCCAAAGCGTGAGCATCGCGCTCAACGGCACGGACTCCACCGGCGACATCTTGAGCTGGAACGCAACGGGCCTGCCGACCGGATTGAGCGTCTCCGGCGATCAAATCGTCGGCTCGATTCCGGCCCTCGCTTATCAGAACAGCCCGTACGTCGTGACGGCCACCGCGACGGATGGGGGCGTGAGCAAGCCGGAAACGTTCCCCTTGTTCTGCGCAGCAAGTGCGAGCGAGACCGCAGCCGTGGGCAGCACAACCACCATTTCTTCGTCCGCAAGCACGGTTAACTTCGGCCAGGCAGTCATCTTTAGCGCCACGGTAACCGGCGGGGACGGCGGCACGCCGGCCGGCAGTGTCAAATTCTTGGACGGCGGCATGGTCCTCGGGACCGTCGCGCTCAACGCTTCAGGCGTGGCGACATTTACTACCTCGGCCCTTAGCATCGGCGCGCACTCGATCTCTGCCAAGTATAACGGTAACAATAATTACGCGGGGAGCAGGTCCGACGCATTCACGCAGAACGTTAATGGTGGCATCGTCATGGGCGAAGTATGGGTGGACGACAACGCAAACGGCATCGTGGATTCCGGCGAGAGCGGCTTGCCGTTCGTAACCGTTAACCTTTGCAACGTCCGTGGCCAGATCGTCGCGACAACCCAGACGGGCAACGGTGGCCTTGGCACCTACAGTTTCAACTTCCTCGACCCCAATTCGCAATATTACATCTACGTCCAGCTGCCCGATGCCGAGGGCCAAAATTACACGTTTACCTTCTCCCAGGTCGGAAACAACCCAGCGGTCTATAGCGCAACCAGTGTCGGCAACGGCACGACAGCACCTTTCCAGGTCGCCGTTGGCAACACGCTGACCCAGAACTCGGGCCTGATCAATCTCAACGGACGGACCACAGGCGCCATCAGTGGCCCCGCTGCTGTGCCAGGCGATTCGCAATACACCTATCTCTTCGTCACGAGTGGCCAGCAGCAGCCCGGCTGGCGCATCGGCGTCGCCGGTCAAAACTGCCAAACCGCGAGTTCATACTATTCTTGGAGCGGCATGCAGCAGCTTTACAGCAGTGCCGCCAACTTGACGATTTCGGCGATCACCCTGATTCTCGCGAATAATCCAGCCGTGGTCACGCTTTACGCGTGCCTCGGCAGCCAGGTCATTTCCACGCAGAATATTAGCGTGGTCGGCGTCGTCGTTAGCGGCCTGCAGCTTAACGGGAAGCAGTCGTTTAATCCGGGGACGCCCACGGATGTTCCATTACAGAACGTTCCGGGACAACTCGCGAATATAACCGTAAACGGCCAGGCGATGGCGAACGTCCAGATGAAGGGGGTCAACGCCGGCAGCAACGCCGCAAATCCCGGTTTAGGTTGGCAGGCGACCGTGACCCTGCTTGGCCCGAACAACAACCAGGGTGTTAATATGATCCAGGTGGGCTTCATCCAAAACGCACAATGGAATAGCTATTCGGGCTATTATTACGCCATCGGCAGCCTCGTTTCCCCATTAGTGGGGCAGAGCGCCATTGACATCATCGCGAATGGCACCGGGCCGTGGTACAGTCAAACTGCTGGCTGGAACGGTCTGAGCCCAAGTTTCCTTTACCCCACACAACAGGCGAGCAGCGCGAACATCGGATCATTCGACACCCCGGCCGCCGCGCTTCCTGCGTCTTACCTCAACTGCAATCTGGAGGCCATCAATTATGAGGCGGCCTTCACACTAGACGTGGCTGCCCAAACGACAGACAGCTCGAACGGCGCGGATTTGTCCTACTGGGGCCAAAAGCGGGCGAATTGGACCTTCAATGCGACCGGAAATGTCGCGGCTAACGACGTGCTCACGTGGACGAGCAACCTAGCTGTGGGCAACCCTCCTATCACCCCTCCGAACACCGCTCCGAATAGCTGGAACACCAACACGCCCGCGAGTCTGATGCCGGAAGCCTATAGTGAATCAACCGCGAACCAGCTGCTTAATCAAGGTGTGTTCAACAGCCCGTGATGTAGAGGAGGCGCTGCGATGTTCTGTGAGTTTTTTGTCTCCGTCGCGTTTATCACGGCATGCCAGGGCCGAGGGTTGCCGGAGATTCCGCTCGCTCGCGAGGCCGTGTTGCCGCCGGGTGCTTACCTCGTCAAGGCGCAGTGCGCTCACCGCGGACCTTCTCGAGATCGATCGAGTTTATGTCGGCCCAGGAGGGCTCAAGGAAAAGACATTTCGCGCGGACCTTTCTTATTCCAAGTTAATCGGCTTGGGCATGATTCATTACGTCAAGGTTCCCGTGCCAAACGGGCAGCCTGGCATTTGGTGGGTTAACGAGGAAAAGGAAAGACTCGTTTCCGTTTTCGACGAAGTTATGCCTTGGTTTTACATGGATGATCTGCCTCGAACCGAAAATGGGCTACAGGTCCTGTGGGGCATGGGAGGGCCTATCGGGGTGCCCAACGAAAGGATGATTTTCGCGCCTGCGTGGCGGGGCGGCGGCGCGAAAATCGGCGATGCCAGATATGAAATTGCCGTAGCTTGCGCCGAAGTTTTCGAGAAGATTTCCCAAGCAGGCGACAAGGAGCGCTTGAAGGTGATCGACGATTATGTGCGTTCGCATGATTCGGTAAAGGGCGCCGCCGCCCTTATGGCCTTGGCAAGGGGAAACACCCCGATAATGATTTCCAAGGACACGCGCCTGCCCTTGCACGAGCGCTATCGGGTGGAAAAATTCCCGAAAATCGGCGATTACGTGCTGCCGTTTTCCAAGGACGAAGCGTTGCCTCCCCGCGTTCAATGGGAAGTGGAGCGATTGCTGCTCTTCAACAAGGACGGCTGGAAGGGTTCGCCCGAAGAACGGCAGATGATCAAGCGCTGGTACACGGGGGCGTGGAGGGAGAAAGACAAAGTGACGTGGGAAACATCGGAGGAGAAAGCGCTTGTGGATCATTTGCGTCTCCAGCCGCCGTTTACCTTCCCCGGCAACAATCGTTTAAATACCACGGCCGAAAAGCTACAATTGGCGGTGGTTGGACTCGCGAATGAGGCGCGGTCGGACAAGTTCAAGGCGGAACTGCTGCGGTATTTTCGGGGCGGCCTGCTTCCGCAGGATCCGGCGGACGCCGAGAAGGGCTTCGCGTATTTGGTGGAGACTATCCGAAAGGGCACCCCCCCGAGCGAGAGGACTGCCGCCGCCAAGCTGCTGGTTGCGTTCATCCCATTTTCCGCCCAGCAGCGGCAAACCATCGAATCTCTCCGGAAGCAAAAACTCGGCGACGCCGTGACCAAAGAAATGGAAAAGGCGTTGGCCGAAAAGTGATTCGGCCAAGCCCCCTTTTCGGCAGATATTGGGACCGGTGCGAGCGAAATGCACAGGTTTTGCACGCATCGCTCCCAAAGCAAACGCAAGCTCGGTTGCGGCCGTTTTTTTTCTTGTCTCCCCCAAACGTGAGCAGGTGAGGCCGCCGAGGCAGAAAAGCTCGTGTTTTCGCGGGTTTCCATAGGTCCTGACTTGCTCACGGCAGTTGAGCAGGTTGGACGGCCAGCCGGGAACCTAACGGCGATTCACTCCACCGTCAGCGGCTTGCCGTTGTCGCGCGAGTTTAGCGACAGGATGAACGGCACCGCTTTCTCCGCCCATTTCGCGGGCGCCGGATAGCGGCTGGCGGTGCCGCCGAAGCAACTGCGCAGCATGTCGGTGTCGATGACGCCGGGGTTGAGCGGGATCGCCCCCATGCCGCGCGGCAACTCCTCCGCCAGACCGCGCGTCAGTCCTTCGATGGCCCATTTGCTCGCGCAATACGGGGCGACATCCGACGACACCGTTCGGCCCCATGCGGAGCTGAGATTGATGATCAAGCCCGATTTGCGCGCGATCATCGCCGGCACGAAATGGCGGATGACGTTGGCGACTCCCTTCACGTTCACATCGAAAACCCGGTCGAATTCGTCGCCAGGGACTTGCCAGAGCGGCGCGTTTTGGTTGATGACGCCGGCATTGTTGATAAGGAGGTCGGGCACGCCGTGGCTGGAAAGAAGCCTTGCCGCCCACGGTTCCACCTGGCTTTCCAGGGCGACATCCAGGGCGGCGAAATCGTGCGGCGGGCGAAAGCGCACCCGCAGCGTCTCGATGATGTCGCGCGATCGCCCGCAGCCAAGGATGTTGTGGCCGAGTTCGATGAATTTCTCCGCCATGGCCAGGCCGAGGCCTTTAGTCACCCCGGTGATGACGATGAGCTTGGGTTCTTTCCGCGCCACATTGACCTGCCTTTGGACGTTGGTGGGATGGACTGCGTTGGGCCGGGGTCGCTGGCGCTGGGTGCGTCCATGTGATTTCAAAGAGCCGATGGCGTCCCTTGTCCCTGCTGGATTCTTTATATAAGAAAACTTGTCTTTTGGAGCGTTCGCGAGGGATCGCCGGGCAGCGCCGGGGCCAGAAGTTTTTCGTAAACTGTTTAACGTATTGACGTTTTGCACGCGCCCAAATTTCCAGGCAGCCCGAAATTCTTCGTTTGGCGCCGCCTCGTAAAGGCGGGGCGGGCGGGCACAGGTTGCACAAGATTTTGCAGATTTTTTCCCTTCTTCGATCTTGACAACCCGGAAACCAACCGATATAAACATACGTACACTTAATGAAACGGGATCCTTTTCCAGCCGAGGAGGAAGCGAAAATGGCCGAATATGATCGCGAATTGAAAAGCGCCCTGCAACAAATCGAAAAACAGTTCGGCAAGGGCTCGATCATGCAGCTGGGAGCCGACAGCGCTTCCGAAATCGCTGGTATTAGCACCGGCGCGTTGAGCCTCGACATCGCCCTGGGCGGCAAGGGCTTGCCGCGCGGCCGCATCGTCGAAATCTACGGCCCGGAAGCCAGCGGCAAGACCACCGTCGCCCTGCACGCTATCGCCAATGCCCAGCGCGCGGGCGGTGTCGCCGCCTTCATCGACGCCGAGCACGCTCTCGATCCCAGCTGGGCCAAACGCTGCGGCGTCGATCTCGAAGGCTTGCTTGTCAGCCAACCCTCGCACGGCGAGGAGGCGCTCAAGATCGCCGAGATGCTCGTCAAATCCAACGCCGTGGACATCATCGTGATCGATTCGGTTGCCGCCCTGGTGCCGCGCTCCGAAGTCGAAGGGGAAATCGGCGATCAGCACATGGGCCTGCAAGCCCGCTTGATGAGCCAGGCCATGCGCATCCTCACGCCGACCGTGTCCAAAAGCAAAACCTGCTTGCTCTTCATCAACCAGATTCGCCAAAAGATCGGCGTCATGTTCGGCAACCCCGAGACCACCTCGGGCGGCCTGGCCCTCAAGTTCTATTGCAGCGTCCGCATGGAAATCCGCAAGGTCACCGCCGTCAAGGAAGGCGACGACGTCATCGGCACCTCGGTGCGCGTCAAGGTGGTCAAGAACAAGGTCGCGCCCCCCTTCCGCCAAGCCGAATTCGACATCCTGCACGATCGCGGCATCAACCGTGAAAGCGACGTCTTCAACCTCGCCCTCGAAGACAAGCTCATCGACAAGAGCGGTTCCTGGGTCAACTACGGCGACATACGCCTGGGTCAGGGCCAGGAGAATGCCAAGAAGTACCTGCGTGAGAACCCGGCCCTGATGGAAGAACTGACCAAGAAGGTGCTCGACAAGCGCGGCCTGTCGAATACCGCTGGAGCGCCGCCGCCCGCCCCGGTGGAAGAAGAGGCCGAAGAGACGCCCGCGCCGACAAACAACCACCGCAAGCGTGCGGCAGCCGCGACGGAATAAATACCGGGTTAACGTTTAGCGTTCGCATGGCGCCATGCGAACGTTAATCGCAAGCCTCGGCAACGACGGGGAAGGTGCATGGGGGAACATTTGCTGGTTCGCGCTGCTCGTGGCGAAATCGTCGAAAGGCCGCCGGTTTGGGCGATGCGTCAGGCCGGCCGATGGGATCCCGAGTTCAACAAGCTGCGCTCCGGGCTGTCGTTTTACGAATTCTCCGACAATGTCGAATTGGCGGCCCAGGCATCGCTGTTGCCCAGGCGGTTCGGCGTCGATGCGATCATTCTCTTTTACGACATCACGACACTGACGGTGTCGATGGGTTTGCCGTTCACGCTGCAACCCAATCGCGGCCCAGTGCCGGATCGGCCCATTCGCACGATGGATGACGTGGCACGGCTCGATCCGGAACCGGCGCCTGGGCGCTTTGGTTCCATCGTCGCATTGCTGAAGCGCGTCCAGCAGGAGTTACGCGGCGAACTGCCCGCGATTGTTTTCGCGGGTGCGCCGTTCACCGTGGCGACCTACTGCATCGGCACCGGCAAGGACCTGTGCGGGACGCTGGGTTTCATCCAGGAAAAGCCGCTCGTGTGGACGTTCTTACTCGAGCGCATCCAGCAGGCGACGATATTCTTTCTCAACACGCTCATTCGCGAAGGGGCGGCGCTATATCAGCTATTCGATTCATGGGCCGGCGAATTGCCGCGCGCGGAGTATTTGCGTTGGGCCCAGCCGTTTCATCGCGCCATCTTCGCTCGGGCAACTGGCGCACCGCGAATCTTGTTCGTGAAGGAATGCCCGTATCTCGACTTGCTTGCGGCCAGCGGCGCCGAAGTGATCAGTCTCGGTTCCTGCCACGATCTGGCGGCGGCGCGGCGCGATTATCCGCACCTGAGTTTTCAGGGAAACGTGGATGAGGAGGTGTTGCGTTCCGGAACGCCGCAGCAGGTAAGGGAGGCGACCAGCCGATGCCGGGCGGCGGGCGGTGGGCATCGGCATATCATCAATCTGAATCACGGCGTCGATAAGGGAACGCCGGTGGCGAATTTCGAAGCGTACATTCGGGCAGCGAAGGACACCGTTTAGCCCGGCCTCTTGAGGCGGGCGGATTTGGACCCAAACGCGATTCAAGAGGCGGGGCTAAACGGTTGGCGTCACTTCGGTATCCATCCGCTCATCAGATGAATGACCTCGCTGGCGGTGCTCTCCTTGGGCAGCGGTCGAACGTCGGCCTTCTGCCATTCCTCGAAGGAGTCGGGCCAGTGTTTGCCCGTCGATTCTTCGAGGGATTCATGTGCGCGATGGCGCAGGGCGACGTCCTTTTCCTTCTTGAGGATAGAGGCCAGTATGTCAATTGCCTCCCGTTCGTGGTATTTGCCCAGAGCGCGGATGGCAACGATGATCTCATCCTGAGTTTGGCTCTTGTCCCTATGGTCGGCCTTTCGGTCTGCACGCGGGCCGTACGCGACCTCGATCATGAGTTGCAGCGATGCCGGATCGTGGATCTGCTCCAGGCCCACCAGTGATTCCTGACGGATCATGCTGTTGTATTCGGCAGTGAACGGCAGCCCGGATTGTTTGAAGACTTCCTCGAGCTTGCGGGCGGCGCGGATCCTGGAACTTGCCAAGGGCACGGATGGCCGCCAGTCGGCATAAGGGCTCGCGATCGGTGGTGGCAGCGGCGCCGAGGATGTTCAAATACGCCTCCTGGTCCTGCGCGTTCCCGCCGTTCTTGAGCGGCTCGCGCAGCTCAGTCAATGCCTGAGCACGGCGCAAGCCGTCGGCGTTTGGCTTCGATGGATCGTTGTCGCGCAGAACGATGAGCGGGTCGGGCTTGTTGATGTTGGTGATGTACCGCCAATCGCGCTCGGAGCTGAGCAATTCATCCCAGAAATTCGCGCACCCCGGCAAGCCGACGAGCACGCAAGCGATGCCGATTAGACAACGCCATTGCGCGGCCTTGAATTTCACCACCGTTTAACTCCTTGCTTGCTGCCTTCCGAGTTCAAGGGGCAGCGGGCATAGCCGATGCCGCCAATGAACGCAAGAGCAACCTCGCGTACGGAAGAGCCGCGCACGAAGTAAGCGGATTACACCGGCCGCTTACTTCGTGCGCGGCTCTTTGGGAGCCCGATGAACGCGGTGGGCTGCGCGGTTTCGGATACAATCGCAGCATGGGGAAAAAGAAAAAGCGCGTCGAGCTGCGCAAGAATCGCAGCAAGCCGCCGCGGGAGAAGGGCTGGACGCGCGGCTTTCATCAGCACGGCGGCGCCGACGACGCCGCCGTCCACAGCGAGCGCGTCCGCGCCAAGGGGGATCTATCGCGTAAGCGCACGATCGAGACTGATGACGGCGCCTCCATGCCGCGCGCCGATGAAAGCCAATGCCTGCCGGGCCGGGTTGTTTGCGTTTATGGGCTCGACAATCTCGTGCAGACCGAGGACGGTCGGCGCTTTCGCTGCAAGGTTCGGCAGGTGCTCAAGAATCTCTCGACCGAAGAGCGCAGCATCGTCGCGTCGGGCGATCGCGTGTGGATTCTCTTGTTGCCGGGCGGCGAAGGGGTCATCGAGCGCGTCGAGCCGCGCCACGGCATCTTGACGAGGGCATCGCGCGGCGCGAGCACGTGCTGGTCGCCAATGTCGATCAGGTCGTCATCGTCATCGCGCTCAAAGAGCCGGAGCTGAAGCAGCATCTGATTGACCGATACCTGGCTAGCGCCGCGCAAGGTGGGATCGAGCCGATTATCTGCCTGAATAAGGCGGACCTGGTTGAGCCGGCCGAGGTGCAGCCCATCGTCGGCTATTACAGCCAACTCGGCATCAAGACGCTCCTGACCAGTGCCAGCAGCGGCCTGGGCATCGAGCGCTTGCGCAGGTTGCTGGTCAATCGCCAAAGCGTTTTTTCGGGCCAATCGGGCGTCGGCAAGTCGTCGCTGCTCAATGCCGTCCAGCCGGAACTCGGCCTGCGCGTCCGCACTGTCAGCGAGGTCAACCAGAAGGGTCGGCACACTACAACCACCACCGAGCTCATTCCGCTCAGCTTCGGCGGGTGGGTTGTCGATACACCCGGCATCCGCCAATTCGCCTTGTGGGATATCATCCCCGAAGAGGTCGAGGGCTTCTTCGCCGAGTTCCACGCCTATGTGCCGCTGTGCGGCTTCCCCGATTGCACGCACACGCATGAAGAGGGCTGCGCGGTCAAGCGGGCGGTGGGGCTGCGCTACCTGAGCGAGCAGCGCTATTTCAGCTATCTGGGCATGTTTACGGGAAAGGAAGAAGCGATCAGCGAAGAGTGATCGGGCTCAGCGTGACGGCAGAAAAAGGGGCGGTTCCTGCGTTTGCGAGACGCTGGTAATCGGCGGCGGCGCACCGCAACTGTTGGGCGGCGCCGCGTATTGGTACGACGGGTCCGGTATGTACGGCTCGGGGCCGAGGAAGAAATCTTCCATCGCCCCGCAGCCGGAGCATGTGCCGAGCAGGATTGCCGCCAGAATGAACCAACGTCGCATCGGGTTCTCCTCCCTGATCGCTGGCGTGATACGTTCTGGCCTGCGGCGCGTCAACAGCAACTTTTGGTCCTGCAAGAACTCATACGCCGCGCAAGCGCGCGACTTCCGTCTCAAGAAGCGTGATGCGCTCGCGCAGGTGTTCCAGCTCCACGCGCAGCCTCTGGAGCGTCTCGGCGTTCTCGATGAGGCGTTCGTATTCGCCGGCGGCCTCGCGCACGGCTTCCTCCAATTCGCTCGGTTGCCAGGGCTTCTTCAGGAAGCGGAAAATGTGCCCCTGGTTGATGGCGGCGATCACGGAATCAAGATCGGCAAAGCCGGTGAAGAGCATCCGCACCGCCTGGGGATGCCCGACGCGGATCGACTTCAAGAATTCCACGCCGCTCACCTTCGGCATGCGTTGATCGGTCATGATGATGTGGACCTCGTGGTCGCGCATGAGTTTCAGCCCTTCCTCGGCGCTGCGGGCCTTGAGCACGTTGAACTCGCGGCGCAGCAGGTCATGCACCGAATCGCACACATCGGCCTCATCGTCCACCACCAGAAGCGTGTGTCTTACCGGGTTCATGGCTGGGTCCTCGGGGCTTTGAGGGGAAGGTGGACGCGGAAGCAGGTTCCTTCGCCGGGCGTGGTTTCGAAATCGATGCGGCCGCCGTGCGCCTCGATGATGTGGTGCGAGATGGACAGCCCCAGGCCGGTTCCCTCGCCGACGTCCTTGGTCGTGAAGAAGGGATCGAAGAGGCGCGGCACGATCTCCGGCTTGATGCCGGTACCGTTGTCTTGCACCTCCAAAAGGAATTCGTCCGCGACGCGCCGGGTGCGGATGTCGATCCGGCCATTGGCACGGTGCGCCGCCTCGATGGCCTGGAACGCGTTGACCACGAGATTAAGGATCACCTGGCTGAGTTGCGTGGGCACGCACGGGATCACCGGGTTGGCATCGTGATCTTGATGAACGGCGATGCCGAGCCTGCGGAATTTTCCCTGGGCGATTTCCACGCTGCTGGTGATGAGATCGGGGATGCGCGTGTCCTGGCGGCTGGGCGCCTCGGTGCGGGCCATGCCGCGCAGGCTGTGCACGATGCGGCTAACACGGTCGATGCCGTCGCGGGTTCGGCTGATAATGCGGTCCATGTTCGCCTTCACGTAAGGCAGATCGATGTCGTCGGCCAGATTCTTGGCCTCGTCGGCCCACGCCGGATCGGGCGGGGCGGCTTTTTCGTAATGCTGAAGCAGCGCCAACAGTCCCTTGCAATCGCGCTCCAGGACGGCAAGATTGTTGGCAACGAAAGCAAGCGGGTTGTTGATCTCATGGGCGACGCCGGCCGAGAGCAGGCCGATCGACGCCAGTTTTTCGTTTTGCACCAGAACGGTGCGCATCTTGTTGCGCTCGGTCAGATCGCGGATGGCGGCGAGGATGACCGGTGCGCCGCCGGCATCGTCTTCGTGGGTGAGCGCGCTCAGGGCGATCTCGACCGGGAAATCGCTGCCATCCTTGCGTTTGGCCTTGAATTCCTGGGGGCGTCCGAGCAACTCGCGCAGCCGCGTCTTTACAAAGCCAGCCATTCCTTCAACATGCAAGTCGTGTAATTCTTCAGGAAGCAGAATCTGCGCCGGCGAACCGACGACTTCACCGGCCCGCCAGCCGAACATGCGCTCGGCAGCCGGGTTGAAAAGCGTAATGTTCCCATCCGTGTCGATGACGACGATGCCGTCCATCGTCGCTTCGGTGAGTTGGCGATAGCGCTTTTCCGAACGGGCGACCGCTTCATGGGCCAGCACTTCCTGCGTCACGTCCCAGAAGATGCCCTGCACCCCGATGATCTCGTTTTCAGCATTGTAGACCGGGGTTTTGACGACATGCACAAAAAGCCGGCGCCCATCCGGCAGGCGGTGTTCCTCGATGGTGTCGAGGGATTCGCCGGTGTCGAGGATGTGGCGATCGTCCGCGACATATTTGCTGGCCAGTTCATGGGGAAACAGGTCGAAATCAGTCTTGCCCAAAAGGTCCGCCAAGGGCCGCTTCAGGCTTTCGCAGTAACGCTGGTTGCCGAAGGTGACGCGGCCATCGCGGCCCTTGCGAAAGATGTTTTGCGGCAAGCTCTCGACGAGAGATTCATAAAGCGCCTGCGAATCGCGGAGCTCTTTTTCAAAGCGCTGGCGATCAAGCGTTTCGTCAGTTTCTTTGCGCTCGGTGATATTGCGCATGACGCTGTCCACGAATCCGAGTGCCACGTCCGGCTCACGTTGAACCATTTTCCGCCGGGGAATCATCATTGTCGGGCGCTTTTTTCTGATCGAAAACCTCCACCGCTTCGACGCCGAAACCTGGCAAGATAACCGAGGTGGCCCGCTGGCCGCGACTGAAAACGCCGTGCTCGACGTAGCTTTCATTTTCAAGCCGCAGCACCGTGATCGTCTCGGTTTGCGGATTCACGATCCAGTATTCGGGCACTTTGCCTTCCGCATAGTCGAGGCGTTTGTCGATTAGATCGCGCTCCGGTTTATCCTCGCTGACGACTTCGAGCGCGAGATCGGCGCCCAGCCAAAAGCGATTGCGGCGGCGCGGGTCCTTGGCCGATTTCACCAGAAGCACGTCAGGCTCGCGAAACTTGCCGGGGCGGATTTGCAGCCGTATTCCCATGAAGTGCGCCATGCCGCCCAGCGGGGTAAGGAATGCGGTGAATGCCATGAAAAAAAATCCGGCAATCGTTTGATGGTGGTCGGTCGGCATGGGCAACACCTCGACTTGGCCATCGGTGAATTCCACGAGCCGGTTCGTGTGGTCCGTCAGCCAAAGATATTCAGCCTCGGTCCAGCTTCCCTGATTCGGCAACAAATCGAGAATGGTCTGCTTGTATTCTTCCTGCGAGGAAACGGCGGCTATCATGGTCAAGCCCTCATGTGGTCGTCTCCATCTTACATTCAACCGCCCCGGCCCGCCAAGCGAAAACGAAAACAGCTCAAACCGGTTCTACGCGGTTTGAGCTGTTCATTACCTCGACGGTGCAGGCCGCTATTTTCCCCCGTTGGACGGCGCCTGCGGCACCGTTGGCGGCCCGTACGGCGTAAGCGGAAGCGAAGCCGGCGGTGCTACCGGCTCGGCGGCCGGCATGCGCGGCACCGCCACCGCTACATTCGCACCCGGCATCCCACAACATGCACCAGCGCACACGGTTGGCGCCGCCGGTTGGACGGCGGGCTGGGGATAGAAATAGTTGGAACCGTTCGCCGCTGCGCCCTCGCTCAACGCCTTCGCGAATTTCGCCACATTCGCGTCGATGATCCCTTCGCCTTCGTAGCGAATGATGAAGTGGAACAGATGCTTCGGCCCCACCGGCGATATCGGCACCGGATAGCTTGCCGGGCCGGTTTGCACCGCACCGACCGGCCGAGAGGAATCCTGCAACTGGAATTGCGCCGGCATCACCTGCGCATCGATCTTGGTGGCCGCAACCTTTTGCGGCAGCGTCTTCCGCATGCTTTGCAGGAATTCGTCTACCTGAGCGTGTACGGCCGGGGTGTTGTTGATGACGAGAATTTTCGACGGGGCATAATAGCTAAGCTTGGCGTCCCCTTGCTTCCAGGTCGCCGGCTGGATCATCTCCGGAATCGTCTCCGCGATCCACTTGCACAGCTTCGGATCATCACCGAGCTCGGCGAGCGAATAGACCTTGCAGGTGGGGGTTGCCGCAGCTTCTCGCGCCGTGCGCTCCTCCGCCGTAATGAGATGCTGCGACCGCCCGATTTGCACGAAGACCAATGCCATGACCACCGACAGGCTGTAATTCAGCCAAAAACGATACCTTGCCATGAGTGATTCCTCCATCCATGGGATCAACGCGCCCCGATTAGAAGGGAACGCCGATTTGCTGTCAATGGCAACCGGGGCGATGGCCGCGCCATGTGAAACGAATTCTGCGCGAGGATCCCATTTGGCCCCAAGAGGTTGCGCCGATGCGTTTCACGGACACCCAGTCACCCCCCTGGTGCAATGAACCCGCCGCTTAGGCGAGCGGCAAGAGATTTTCTCCCCTCTCCCTCCGGGAGAGGGGCCGGGGGTGAGGGTTTTGACAAGGCGTTTCAAAGCCTCTGCCCTCACCCCCAACCCCTCTCCCGGAGGGAGAGGGGGGCCTGCCGCTCGCCTACAGATGTGCCGCGCAAGCGCAGCCCATCGGGCGATCATCGGCGAACAGGTGGTAATCTTGCGGTTGCGCCATCGGCCTGGAGATCAGCCAGTAGCCCGTGGTGAGAAGCGCAGACGCCAACCAAAAGTGCAACGCGGTATGGCAGCGATTGGATCATGATGTGGCCCTCCGCATTATTGTTAGCGTGAGCTAACAATTAGTCAAGGGCAGGTATTCTGCCATGTCGCCATATTTCGCTGGCCAAATGCGCGCGGATCGGTTAGCGTAATATTACCCGGTGAGGTATAATGGCGGTCGAGTCAAACTTTCCTTGTGAGGCGAATAGAGAACCGATGGCCAAAGAAGAAGCGTTTCTCGCGCAGGGCAAGGTCGTGCAGGCCCTTGCCAACACCCAGTTCCGCGTCAAGCTCGATAGTGGGCTCGAGATCATTGCCCACATTGCGGGAAAAATGCGCAAGCACTTCATCCGCATCCTTCCCGGCGATATCGTCACGGTGGCGATTTCCCCGTACGATGTTACCAAGGGCCGCATCACCTTCCGCGGCCCGTTGCGGCAGGCCAACAAGGAATCCTCCGCCGACGAGGGCGCCTCTTAAGTATCGCTCGAAAAATAGCTCCCATTGCCTTTTTCCGTAGTGCGGGCTTCAGCAGGAACGCACTGCAGCCGGCAAAGTGACGTTCGGAAAATAACTTCCCGAATCATCGGTCTGTCGTAGGGTGGGTCGAGTGTACTCGCGAGGCCCACCATTCCTTGCAAGCGCATGGTGGGCCTCGCGAGTACGCTCGACCCACCCTACAAAAATCGACGGCCACCAAATAGGGAAGTTATTTTTCGAGCGCTACGAAGCAAAGAATAGCTTTCCGCGTACCGTTATTCCGTAGTGCGAGCTTTAGCTTTAGCCCGTGTTCGGCATAAACGGGCTGAAGCCCGCACTACGAAACCGGGAAGTTATTTCCCAAACGTTGCTAAAGCCCGCATTACGTCCGCCACGGAAAAATAGCTGCACCGGAAATCGCCAGTCAATGCGATCTGCACGGAGCACGGAACATGAGCAGCGCAACCATTTCCGTTCCGGCCATCAGCCGCCCGGCGATCAGTCCGTGGATCATCGCGGTCGCCGTGGTCATTCCCACGTTCATGGAAGTGCTCGACACGACGATCGCCAATGTCGCGCTGCGCTACATTGCCGGCGGACTGTCGGCGGCAGACAACGACGCCGAGTGGGTCCTCACCAGTTACCTGGCCGCCAACGCGACCATTCTGCCGATCTCCGGCTGGATTTCGGCTCGCCTGGGCCGGCGCAATTATTTCCTCCTGTCGATAGCGATCTTCACCATCGCTTCCGGCCTGTGCGGCATGGCGACCAGCCTGGGGCAGATCATCGCCTTCCGCGTGCTGCAAGGTCTGGCCGGCGGCGGCTTGCAACCCTCCAGCCAGGGGGTGCTCCTCGATGCCTTTCCACCCGAAAAACAAGGCGCCGCCCAGACGATGTTCGGCATCGCGGCCCTCTTGGCGCCGGTGGTGGGCCCGACGCTGGGCGGTTACCTCACGGTCTTTTACGAATGGCGCTGGATCTTCTACATCAATATCCCGGTCGGCGCTCTCGCCCTGCTGATGTGCTGGTTTCTCGTCGATGATCCGCCTTACCTGAAGACGCAGCGGGCGGAGCTGCTCCGCAAGCCCTTGAACTTCGATTACATCGGGCTGGGGCTGCTGGCGCTCGGCATGGCGTCCTGGGAAATCATGCTCAGCAAGGGGCAAGAGTGGGACTGGCTGCAGGACCCGTTCTGGCGCATCCAGACGCTGCTGGTCTGCTTCGTGCTCGGGCTGGGCTTCCTTGTTTACCGCGAGCTGCGAATTGCCAACCCCGTCGTCAACTTTCGCCCACTCGCCGAGCGCAACCTGGCGGCCTCTTGCATCATCATTTTCTGCGCTTACGGCGTGCTCTACGGTGCGAGCACGAGCTTGCCCGGCTTGCTCCAATCGCTGTTCGGCTACGACGCCTACGCTTCGGGGTTGGTGCAGTCTCCTTCGGGCCTGTTTTCGATCCTGGTATTGCTGGTGGTCGGCACTCTCATCGGCCGCGGCCTGGATGCCCGCTGGCTGATCGCCGTGGGGCTGCTCGTCATGGCGGCCGGCTGTTTCTGGATGTCGCAGATGAACTTGTACATTAGCCCGTGGCAGGTGGTCTGGCCGCGCGTGGTGATGATCATGGGGCTGTCGATGGTCTTCGCTCCGCTCAACGTAGCCGCTTTCAAGTATACGCCGCAACATCTACGCGGGGCCGCGGTCGGTCTGTTCGCGCTATTGCGCAATGAAGGGGGCAGCGTCGGCACGTCGATGGCGCAGACCATCCAGGAACGCCGCCTCCAGTTCCATCTGTCCCGGCTGGATGACTACCTCACCATCCTCGATCCTCCCGTGTACGGCTTCCTTCAGCAAGCGAAAGAATTCTTCATACAGCAAACAGGCGACGCTGCCGGATCGCTTCAGCAGGCCGTGCAGGTGCTCGACAACCTTCGCCAGCAGCAAGCGGCATCGCTGGCTTACTTCGATGTCTTCTTCGTGTGCGCCGCGCTGGGAGCGACCTTGATCTTTTTGGTGCTGTTGATGAAACGCTCGGTCGCGGAGAAAGGGGCACACGTCGCAGCGGATTAGCATCGCCTTGGATGATCGCCCCTGACATCGCCATTTACCTGACAGGAGAGAATCATGAATCGGCTCAAAGGCAAGATCGCCGTCATCACCGGGGCGTCCAAGGGAATCGGCGCCGCCATCGCCGAACATTTCGCGGCGGAAGGCGCATCGGTTGTCGTCAATTACGCCAGCAGCAAGGCCGGCGCGGATGCCGTCGTCAAGCGCATCACGCAACAGGACGGCAAGGCGATTGCCGTGCAGGCGGATGTTTCCAAGCCCGAGGACATTCGCCGGCTCTTCGCGGAAGCGAAAAAGGCCTACGGCAAGCTCGACATCCTCGTGAACAACGCCGGCGTCTACGAGTTCGCGCCGCTGGAGGCCATCAACGCGGAACACTTTCACAAGCAGTTCAATCTCAATGTGCTGGGCCTGCTGCTGGCCACGCAAGAAGCCGCCAAGCACTTTGGCTCGACGGGAGGCAGCGTCATCAACATCAGCTCCGTGGTCGCCACGCTGGCGCCGCCGAATCGCGCCGTCTACAGCGGCACGAAAGCCGCGGTCAATGCGATCACGCGCTCGCTCGCCCAGGAACTGGGCCCGCGCAAGATTCGCGTCAACGCCATCAATCCCGGCATGGTCGAAACGGAAGGCTTGCACTCGGCGGGCTTTGCCGAGGGGGATTTCCGCAACCAAATCGAAAAGCAAACGCCGCTGGGCAGGATCGGCAAGCCGGACGACATCGCGCCGGCAGCGGTCTTTCTCGCCGCGCCGGAATCGGCCTGGATCACCGGCGAGACGCTGTACATCTCCGGCGGCATGCGCTAAGGCCCTCGCCAGCCAACGCGACAAATTCGCTTCGACGACTTGCAACCTCGAATTGGAGAATTTCCATGACACAAATTCGCGGCTGGGCTTGCCCCGGCGCCAACAAGGCGCTCGTTCCGTATTCCTTCGAGCCCGGGCCATTGGGATCCGAGGAAGTCGAAATCGCCGTCGATTACTGCGGCGTCTGCCATTCCGACCTGACGTTCATCGAGGATGCGGTGGGCATCTCGAAGTTCCCCTTCATCCCCGGACACGAGGCCATTGGGCGGATCACGGCCGTCGGCCCAAACGCCAAGGGATTGGCCGTCGGTCAGCGGGTGGGCGTCGGTTGGACGGCACAGAGCTGTATGCATTGCCACGAATGCTTGGGCGGCGATCAACATCTTTGCGCCCAGGCCGTGCCGACCATCATTGGGCATCAAGGCGGATTTGCTGACCGCTTGCGGGCGCACTGGGCCTGGGCCATCCCTTTGCCCGAAGGATTGGATCTCACTTCGGCCGGGCCGCTCCTGTGCGGCGGTGTCACGGTGTTTGCCCCGCTGGCAACGTTCGGCGTCAAGCCCACGAATCGCATCGGGGTTGTCGGCATCGGCGGACTCGGTCACATGGGCATCAAATTCGCCAATGCCTGGGGATGCGAAGTCACGGCTTTCACCTCCAGCGCATCGAAAGCCGAAGAAGCGCGGGGCTTCGGCGCACACCACGTGATCTCAAGCCGTGACGCGAAAGCAATCGCGGGCATCGCCGGATCGCTGGACCTGTTGGTGGTCACGGTGAACGTCGCAATGGATTGGTCCGCGCTGCTGCAGACGCTGAAGCCCAAGGGACGGATGCACGTCGTCGGCGTGGTCCTTGAGCCGCTCGCTATTCCGGCGCTGAGCCTGATCCTGGGACAAAAAAGCGTATCCGGTTCTCCCACGGGAAGTCCCACGATGATCGCCGCGATGCTCAATTTTGCCGCCCGGCACCAGATCGCGCCGCAGGTGGAGCATTTTCCGATGAGCCGGGTCAACGACGCTTTGGCTCATCTCGCCGCCGGTAAGGCGCGCTACCGGATTGTCCTGGACGCAGCAAGGTGAAAGGGATTGAGACAAATCAAGGGAAAAACACCTATCCAACGAAAGGAGATCCAGCAATGAAGATTAAGCGAAAAGGATCGGCAGCCTGGCAAGGCGGGCTCAAGGATGGCAAGGGGACTATTTCCACGGAGAGCGGGGCGCTCAAGGCGTATCCCTACGGATTTGCCGCCCGCTTCGAAGGGCAGCGCGGCAGCAACCCGGAGGAGCTGATCGCGGCCGCCCACGCCAGTTGCTTCACGATGGCGCTGTCCCTGATCCTGGGCGAGGCCAAGCTCACCGCCGAGCAGATGGACACATCAGCCGAGGTCACGCTGGAACAAGTCGCGGACGGTTGGGCCATCACGGCAGTTCATCTGAAATTGACGGCTAAGATTCCGGGGGCCGATCAGGCCACCTTCGAGAAGCTTGCCGCCAAGGCCAAGGCCGGCTGCCCGGTTTCCAAGCTTCTGAAAGCCGAGATCACGCTCGACGCGACATTGCTGCCCTGAAGTTCATCCGTAGGATCGATCTGCTGGTCCGCCGTCGGAGAGCGAGACAGGCGGCGGACCCGCCGTACAACTCAAAACCAACGCTCGATGCATTTGCAACACGTGAAAATGCTGAATCATCGGAGGACATTCACCATGACAACGGAGCGCTATCAAAACCTGGTCATCGGCAGCGGCGTGGCGGGCAAGCTCCTCGCCTGGACCCTGGCGAAACAGGGCCAAAAGACCGTGGTCGTCGAACGGTCCATGGTCGGCGGTGCTTGCCCGAACGTGGCTTGCCTGCCCAGCAAGAACGTCATTTACAGCGCCAAGGCGGTTTCGCTCGTCCAGCCGGATACCGGCCTGGGCGTGGTGGCCGGGTCGGTGCGCGTGGACATGGCCGGGGTCGCGCACCGCAAACGTCAGATGGTCGAAGGACTGGTCGAATTGCACCTTGCCAACTTCAAGGCGAGCGGCGCGGAACTGGTCATGGGCGAGGCGCGGTTCACTGAGCCGAAAACCGTGCACGTGGCGCTCAACGCCGGCGGCACGCGGGACTTGCAGGGCGAACGCGTTTTCATCAACGTCGGCACCCGCGCCGCCATCCCGGAAGTGCCCGGGCTCGCCATGGCCGTGCCGATGACCCACGTGGAAGCGCTCAACCTGGAACGCCTGCCCGACCACCTCGTCATCCTCGGCGGCGGCTATGTCGGCCTGGAATTCGCCCAGGCGATGCGCCGCTTCGGCAGCCGCGTCACGATCATCCAGCGCGGCCCAAGGCTTCTCGAGCGCGAAGATCCGGATGTGGCGGAGGCGCTGCTCGAATTGATGCGCGACGAAGGGGTCGAGGTCTTGCTGCAATCCGAGCTCCTCGGCGTCACGGGGCGCTCGGGCACGAAGGTGGTGCTCCGCGTGCGCTCCGGCGCGGCCCAGAAGCCGCTCGAAGCCTCCGACATCCTGGTCGCGGCCGGCCGAACGCCCAACACCGACAAGCTGGACGTGGCCCGGGCGCGCGTCGAACTGGATGCACGCGGGTACATCCGCGTCAATGACCGACTGCAAACCAGTGCCCCGGACGTTTGGGCGACCGGCGAGTGTGCCGGCAGCCCACAATTCACGCACGTCGGCGAGGACGATTTTCGCGTCGTCCTGGACCATCTCAGCGGCGGCGGCACGCGCACCACGCGCGGCCGGCTCATCCCGTATTGCCTGTTCACCGACCCGGAACTGGCCCATGTCGGCATGACCGAAACCGAGGCCAAGGCCGGCCATGTCTCCTATCGTGTGGCCCGGATTCCCATGGCGATGGTGCTGCGATCCCGTACGCTCTCGCAAACGCGCGGCTTCGTCAAGGCGTTGATCGGGTCCGACGATCGCATCCTCGGTTTCACCGCCTTCGGCGCGGAAGCCAGCGAAATGATGGCGGTCGTCCAGACGGCGATGCTGGGAAAAATGCCCTATACCACCCTGCGCGACGCGATCTTCACGCACCCGACCGCCGCGGAAGGATTGGTCGCTCTTTTTTCGACCCCCCCGAAATAACTCTTTGGAGGCAAAATCATGACGACGGCAGCCCTGGCAAAGCCCGAATCCCGCGCGCACTCCGAGGCATCACCGTTCGTCTCGCGTGTGAATTCGCCGGAGCCGTTCACGCTGGTCTTGTTCGGCGCGACCGGCGACCTGGCCGCCCGAAAATTGCTGCCGGCCTTGAGCGGCCTATTGCAAAACGGCTATCTGCCGCAGGAATTCACCATCGTCGGCATCGGCCGGCGCGATAAGACCGATGAAGCGTTTCGCGGCGATGTCCGCAATGCTCTTGCCGAGTTTCGTAAGAGCGCATCCGTCGATGACACGAACAAGTTTCTCACGCACGTGTTTTACCAGCGCTCGGACTTCACCACGGCCGAGGGCATGAAGGGATTGGCCCAGAGGCTGGGCAATCTCGAACGAGACCGGCAGCTGCCCGGCAATCGCCTGTTCTATTTGGCGACCGATCCGGAGTTCTTTCGTCCCATCGTCGAGGGTTTGGCCGGCAGCGGGCTGATCCGCCGCGAACAGGATCGTCCCTCGGCCCGCGTCGTCATCGAGAAGCCGTTCGGCCATGACCTTGCCAGCGCTCTGGCCCTTGACCGCGATCTGTTGCGCTTTCTGCGGCCCGACCAGATTTACCGCATCGATCATTACCTCGGCAAGGAGACGGTGCAGAACCTGCTGGCATTTCGCTTCGGCAACGCGATCTTCGAGCCGCTCTTCAACCGCGAGCATGTGGATCACGTGCAAATCACCGTGGCGGAAACGGTCGGCATGGAAGGACGGCGCGGCGCTTTCTACGATCACGCCGGCGCCATGCGCGATGTCGTGCAAAACCACATGCTGCAACTGGTCGCCCTGGTGGCGATGGACCCGCCGGCTACGCTCAAGTCGGGCGACATCAGCGACGCCAAGCTGAAGGTGCTGCGAAACCTCGCGCCGCTGCGCGGCGCCGACGCCGCCCGCAACGTGGTGCGCGGCCAATACGGCGCCGGAACGGTGGGAGGGCACACGGTGCGCGGTTATCGTGAGGAGGAAGCGGTGGACCGGGCGTCGAACACAGAGACGTTCGTCGCCATGCGCGCTTCGGTGGAGAGCTGGCGCTGGGCGGGCGTACCGTTCTTCTTGCGAACGGGCAAGCGGCTGCCGCGCCGCGTCAGTGAAATCGCCGTGCAATTCAAGCTGCCGCCGTTGCAGTTGTTTCGCACCGTGGAGTGTGCCGGCGATTTTTGCGATTTGCGCGAAGCCAAGCCGAACACGCTGGTATTTCGTATCCAACCCGATGAGGGGATCAGTCTGTCGTTCTCGGCGAAGCGCCCCGGCATGCAGCTCGACTTGCATCCGGTCGGATTCGAGTTCGATTTCGGCCAGTCGTTCCACACCGAGTTGCCCGAGGCGTATGAGCGCCTGCTATTGGACGCCCTGCGCGGCGATGCGACGTTGTTCATGCGTTCCGACGAATTGGAAGCCGCCTGGGAATTCGCGACGCCGATCCTGGAATCGTGGCGTGCCTCAATGCCGTCGCAATTTCCGAATTATGCCGCCGGCACCTGGGGCCCGCACGAGGCCGATCGCTTGATCGAAGACCGCGCCTGCGGTTGGCGGCATCCATGAGGATTTCGGCGTAAGAATTGCGAATCACGAACGCGCGAAAGAATGAAACCACGAAAAGGCAAGCACGGCCCCTGCAACCCACTCTCTCTTTTCGTGTTTTCATTCTTTCGTGCTTTCGGATTCGCATTGGTTTGCAGGTATGCGATGAATGCGGAACAACAACGTCTGCAAGACGATCGCGTGGGCGCGCAACCGTGGCGAAAATGGGGGCCTTACCTCAGCGAACGCCAGTGGGGCACGGTGCGCGAAGATTACAGCGCCGACGGCGGCGCCTGGAGTTTTTTCCCGCACGATCACGCCCGCAGCCGAGCCTATCGCTGGGGCGAGGACGGCATCGCGGGCGTCAGCGATGACGAGCAACGCCTCTGCTTGTCGCTCGCGCTCTGGAACGGCCGAGACCCGATTCTCAAGGAGCGCCTCTTCGGTTTGACCAACGGCGAAGGCAACCACGGCGAGGATGTCAAGGAACTCTACTACTACCTCGATGCGACGCCGACCCATGCCTATCTGAAGATGCTCTACAAATATCCGCAGCGGGCCTTCCCGTACGATCGGCTCGTCGCCGAAAATCGCGCGCGCAATCGGGACCAGCCCGAGTTCGAATTGCTCGATACCGGCATCTTCGATGATAACCGCTATTTCGATGTCTTTGTCGAGTATGCCAAGGCCGCGGTAGACGACATCTTGATGCTGGTCACGATCCATAACCGTGGCCCCGAGGAGGCCGAGATTCACGTCCTGCCGCAACTCTGGTTTCGCAATACGTGGTCGTGGCAGGGAAACGAAAGCCATTGCAAAATGCGGATTGCGGATGGCAAATTGCTAGAGGCGGTTGGGATTGAGGCCGTGCATCCCGATCTTGGCGTTTACAGGTTCTTTGCCGAGGGGAAGCCGACATTGCTTTTTTGCGACAACGAGACCAACAGCCAGCGCATCTTCGGGGTGGACGGCGTCAAAGGGTATTTCAAGGATGCGTTCGACGATTATGTCGTTCGCGCCCGCCATGAAGCCGTCAATCCGGCGCAAACCGGCACCAAGACGGCCGCCCATTATCGTTTGCAAGTGCCCGCCGAAGGCTCGGTTCGATTGCGGCTGCGCTTGACCGGTCAAACGGAGGCGACGCCGTTTGCCACATTCGATGCGGTGTTCCAGCGTCGGCGCGACGAGGCGGATGCGTTTTACGCGGGATTGCAGGCGAACCTCAAGGACGAAGACGCGCGGCGCGTGCAACGGCAGGCGTTCGCCGGCATGATCTGGTGCAAGCAATTCTACTGCTACGACGTGCTTGAATGGTTGAAGGGCGATCCCGCGCTGCCGCCTCCGCCCCGCGCGCGCCGCCATGGCCGCAACAGCGAATGGCGGCATCTCAACAACGCCGACGTCGTTTCCATGCCGGACAAATGGGAGTATCCGTGGTATGCCGCCTGGGACCTGGCCTTCCACTGCATCCCGTTCGCCCTCATCGACGCGGAGTTTGCCAAGAATCAGCTGGTGCTCTTGACGCGCGAATGGTACATGCATCCCAACGGCGAGCTCCCCGCGTACGAATGGGAGTTCGGCGACGTGAATCCGCCGGTGCATGCCTGGGCGAGCTGGCGCGTTTTCCAGATCGACCGCAAGCTGCACGGCGGCTGCGGCGATCTGGCGTTTCTGGAGCGAGTTTTCCACAAGTTGATGCTGAATTTCACCTGGTGGGTGAACCGCAAGGATCCCCAGGGCCGCAATATCTTTCAGGGTGGCTTCCTCGGGCTCGACAACATCGGCGTCTTCGATCGCAGCAAGCCGCTGCCGACCGGCGGGTCGATCAATCAAGCCGACGGCACCTCCTGGATGGCCATGTACTGCCTCAATCTGATGCGCATCGCCCTGGAGCTGGCCATCCACAATCATGTCTATGAAGACATCGCCACCAAGTTCTTCGAGCACTTCCTGAGCATTGCCGAGGCCATGACCAATATCGGCGGCGACGGTAACGGCGTTGGGCTCTGGGATGAGGACGATCAATTCTACTATGACGCCTTGAACCTGCCCGACGGCCGCGTCGAGAAGCTCAAAGTCCGTTCGCTCGTCGGCCTCATTCCCCTGTACGCGGTCGAGATTCTCGAGCCGGAATTGCTCGATCAGGTTCCCGACTTCAAGCGCCGCCTGACGTGGTTTCTGAATTATCGGCCCGACCTGGCGAAATTGGTCTCGCGCTGGGACGAACCCGGGCGCGGCGAGCGGCGCCTCTTGTCGCTCTTGCGCGGCCATCGCATGAAGATGTTGCTGCGACGCATGCTCGATGAAACCGAATTCCTGTCCGATTATGGCATCCGCTCGCTTTCCAAGATCCACAAGGATCAACCCTATATTTTCCGAAGCGACTCCGCCGCCGATTCCGTGAGCTACCAGCCCGCGGAATCGACGTCCGGCCTTTTCGGGGGCAACTCGAACTGGCGCGGGCCCATCTGGTTTCCCGTCAATTATCTCGCCATCGAATCCTTGCAAAAATTCCACCATTACTACGGCGACGATTTCAAGGTCGAATGCCCAACGGGATCAGGAAAATTCCTTACCATCTGCCAGGTCGCCAACGAATTGAACCGACGCCTGACGCGCATCTTTATCCGCGCTGAAAATGGCCGCCGGGCGGTATTCGGGGGCAACGAAAAGCTCCAGACCGATCCGCATTTCCGCGACTACCTGCTGTTCCACGAGTACTTTCACGGCGACAATGGCCGGGGCCTCGGCGCCTCGCACCAAACCGGTTGGACCGGCCTGATCGCCAAGCTGTTGCAGCCGCGCAAGGAAGAAGCGCCGGAGGAACGCTGCCGTCGCATTGCGGGGCGGGCAAGCAGCCCGTTGCTGCGGCCATAATGCTTGGGAAATGACGTCGCGCGGGCTTCGGCCCATCAAAGCCCGCGCTACGGAAAAGAATCCGCTGCAGCCAGGCAGATGCACCCCGTGAATTCCGCACCGGCCTATTTTCCCTTGGCATTCGGTAGCGGACCCTGGGGCAACGGGGCAAATGGCTGCAAAAACTCCCCGGCGTGCGGGCCCTCCGCCGGCTCCCTGATGTATACATACGGCGTCGCCGATAATCCGATAAACAGCGGATTCTTGCCCGGTACATAATCGGGTATCTCGATGCGCACCGGCAAACGCTGCACGATCTTCACGAAGTTCCCCGTCGCGTTCTGCGGCGGCAATAACGCCAGCGTCTGGCCCGTCCCCATCGTGAACCCCGTGATGCGGCCCTCGAATTCCTTGCGGCTGCCGTACATGTCCACCTCGATCTTGACGCGCTGGCCGATGCGCAAATCGGCCAGCTGCGTCTCCTTGAAATTGGCGTCGATCCAAATTTCCGTCAGCGAACGGACCGCCATCAGGCTCTGCCCGGCGGTGATATTGTTGCCCGCGTTAACGTTGCGGCGCGTGACGACGCCGTCAATCTCGCTGACCACATCCGTGTAGCGCAGGTTCAGCTCGGCCTGCTCCAGATCGGCCTTCGCCTGCACGAGCTTGGCCTCGGCCTGCTTGACGATCGGCGCATTGGGAAGCAGGTGCTCATAGATGCGATCGAGATTGCCCTTCGGGTCTTGCTTGTAAAACGCAGCAATGATTTCTTTCGGAGTCGCGTTCCATGAGCCCGGGAAGTAGCCGATCTGCGTCGCGCTCTGCATCAGCTCCGCCAGCGCTTGCCGCACGGTGGAGAAATTCTGATCGAGATCGTCCGGCACGTCGGTGAGCTGCTTTCCTTGGGCCGGACGCGCGGGCAGGCCAAGACTGACGCGGATGGCGTAGATCTGTTGCAGGACCTGCTCGGTCGCGGCTTCGCTTACCTTGACCGCCTCCTTGCGTTGATCGAATTCTTCCTTGCTGATGGTCCCCTTCGGCGCCAGCTCCTCACCGCGCTTGAGGTTCTGCCGCGCCAGCTCCAGGGAGGCCTTCTTGCTGTCGAGCGTGGCCGCCGCGGCACGCAGATTGGCGATCTGGTTGTTCACAAGCTCAATGGAGTGCTCGAGCTTGAAGCGATTGGACCGGGTCTGCGCCGCCAGCCCGCGCACTTGCGCATTGGCAGCGGCCAAGTCCGTATCCGCCGCCAGCACCGCCGCCTTCTTGATATCGACCTGCACCTGGTACGGCTCCTTGTCGAGCTCGACCAGGATGTCCCCCTTCTTGACGTGAATGTTGTCGTCCACCAGCACTTTTTTCACCTGTCCCGGCACACGGGCAGCCACGAAGGTGACGTGCCCATTCACGTAAGCGTCGTCCGTGCTCACGGTGATCAGCATCAGGTAGACCCAGGGAATAATGAAGTAGGCGGCAACGACCACACCCACCGCGCCGCCGCACCAGTACAGTATTTTTCGCCATCGATGATTTGAGGTCGGCGGCGATTCGGCGGCTCGATCCGTCGCCGCCGGGGCAGCGGGGCGCGATTTTGTCTCGATCGCCGATTCTATTTGGTGATCGGTGTTGGCCATACTTGTGATTCTCCTTTCCACACGGCGAAGAATTCGCAAGCCCGCGCCTTTGCGATGTTGTCCGGCGCTGCCGCTTGAATAGGATGAAGTCGCACTAACCTGGTCCTCTTTATAAGCGCAAGGCAATGTGACCGCAATGAAAAACCGTCAAGAATGCCGAAGAAACGAATGGACGCGATCAAGGGCGACTCTGCCATTATAGGCGCCTCGGCGGCCGCGGCGCAGCGATCGCTTTTTTGCACCGAATCATCATGTCGCATGACACGACCGTGGGGACAGCAATATGGCAGCGGTCGCATTCATCGCGGTGGTCATAATCGCCATCGTCTTCATCGACACCTTCGAAACCATGATCCTCCCCCGCCGCGTCCGCCATTCACTGCGGCTTGCCCGCCTGTATTATCGCTCCGCCTGGATGGTGTGGAGCGGCACGGCAACGAAACTTCCGCCCGGCCATTGGCGCAATGCCTGGCTCAGCATCTTCGGCCCCCTTTCACTCCTGGGCCTGGTGATCGTCTGGGCGATCGGCCTGATTTTCGGCTTCGCTCTCTTGCACTGGTCGCTCGGCACGGCGCTTGCCGTGGAACACAACGCTGACGATAGCTTTGGCGCTCACCTATATTTCAGCGGCTCGACCTTCTTCACGCTCGGCTACGGCGATCTTGTGCCGGTTGGCCCTTTCGGACGAGCGCTCGGCGTGATCGAGGCGGGGCTCGGCTTCGGCTTTCTGGCGATCATCATCAGCTACCTGCCCGTGCTCTACCAGGCATTTTCACGCCGTGAGATCACCATCTCGATGCTCGACG
Source organism: uncultured Planctomycetota bacterium (assembly GCA_963767835.1). GTDB lineage: Bacteria > Planctomycetota > Planctomycetia > Gemmatales > Gemmataceae > SIAQ01. Next base: position 34,367 of record CAVYFY010000025.1, on the reverse strand, counting down.
CCCGCGCCGGCTCGCCCCCCACGGCCGGCGAATTCCTCAAGCGGATGGCGGAATCGCAGGCCTGTGCGAACGCGGACCGCTTGCTCGCCGACTGGGAACGCTGGGCCGCAGAGCTGCTCGAAAGCCATTTGTCCTATCCCGTGCTGAGCTACTACCGCTCCCAGCACGACAATCAATCGTGGGTGGCGGCGCTGACGATGATGCTGGACACGTCGGCACTGGTGATCGCGGGGGTCGATGGCCCGAACAGTTATCAAGCGCGGTTGACGTTCGCCATGGCCCGGCACGCGGCGATCGATTTGGGGCTGGTGTTTCAAAAGCCACCGCTGGCCCCCACCGACCGCCTGTCGGCCGCCGAGCTGGCGCGCTTGCTGAGCACGCTGCGCGCGGCCGGGATTCCGCTGCGCGATGAAGCCGCCGTCGCGAAGGCCCTGACGGAGCTGCGCGAGCTATACGAGCCGTTCGTCAATGCGCTGGCCGCCCACTTTCAGTTTCAGCTGCCCCCGTTTCAGCCAGACCAGCCGCCGGTGGACAACTGGCAAAAAAGCCCGTGGGCGGCACGCTCCCCCCACCTCGGCGCCCTGCCGGCGGCGCCTACCAATGAACATCCCCATTGATCTAAATCGTCGTCGTGAAGCCGCTGTAGTTCAGCGTCAGGTCGTCATCGAACTGCGTCGTGTCGGTGCTGTTCACGTAGCCGTCCGCGTTGAAATCGAAGGCCGCGTTGTAGGTCGTCAGGGCTTGATTAAACTTGATGTTGTCGGCGCCGTTGACGAACTTATCGGCATTGATGTCGCCGTACAGGCGGAAGAACGATTGGGTCGCGCCGCCGATGCCGCTGCTTGTCAGGCTGACGGCTTGGCCGTCGGCGACGGCGGTGATGGCGGACGGATCGCTGATGGTGATGGTGTAGCAGCCGTTGGCGATGGAGCCGCCGGTGACGCCGCTGCCGCTGAAGCTGACGGCCCATTGCGTGCCGCCAGACCCCGCGACGGCTGCCCAGCTCAGCGTCGGCACCGTCCCCGTCCAACCGGACGCCACCGCCACCGTGAACACGCTGGGATCGGTCGCCGCGCTCGTGATGTTCACCGGCGTGCTGAAGGTGTAGACCAAATCATCCACCATCGACCGCTCGACGCCTGCGGCCGTCTGGCCCGCGGCATTGTACAGCGCCGAGATATTTTGATTGATGACGACGCCGGTCACGGTCGGCTCGATCTGAAAGGTAGCCTGGGCGCTTGCAGTGCCGTAATCAAGGCTGCCACCGAAAATTGCGACCACGGTGTAGGTGCCGGGGCCGCTCGGCGAATCCGAAAGCTCGGTTCCCGAAGTGCCGGTGCCGACGTAATAGGTCAGGGTGGGCGCTGACTAGCGTGTCGTCCACGCCGGTGAGCGTCCCGGCGACCAGCGCGGTTGCGTCGAAGGTGCTGCCGGTGTAGGGGCCGCTGGCATCGGTGACGGTAACGGTTGGCGTGGCCTGCGCCACGGCCACGTCCATTTCGCTGCTGGTGCTGCCGGTGTAATTCGTGTCGCCCGAGTAAGTCGCGGTGATGGCGTTGTCGCCGGCCGGGAGATTGTTCAGGCTTGCGCTGGCAACGCCCCCGCCGCCGAGCGTGGCGCTGGCAATGGCGGTTCCCGCGTCGAAGAAGGTGACCGTTCCGGTCGGGGTCGCACCGCCCGAAGTCGTCGGGTCAATCGTCGCCGTCAAGGTGGCCGAATCGCTGAAAGTCAATGGGGAGCTTGACACCGAATAAGTAAGGTCGGTCGTATTGTTCGCTGAATCGACGGTCGCGGTGATGGAATCGGTCGCCGAGTCGAAATTGGGATCGCCGGAATAGGTCGCGGTAATGTCGTCCGAGCCGGCCGGAAGGTCGGTGGTGTCGAGGGTGGCATCGCCCGAACCGTCGATGGGCGCGTTGCCGATCCAGACGCCGTTGGCAAAGAAATCGACCGAGCCGGTGGGATCGTCGGTGGTGGTGTAATCGGAGGTCACGCTGGCAACCACGACGGCCGGCGCCCCAGCCACGAGCACGCTTCCAACGCTGACCGTGACGTGGGACGGACCCGCATAGGTCGTAACCCCGCCGTCGGTGGGCCCGGCGGGGGCGCCGCCGCCGTCGGTAATGTTGACGACGCCGTCGTTGGGGATATCGAGGATGATGTCGTCGTCCCCGTCGATCACCGTGGCGGAGCCGAGGGGCGGTCCGGTGGGGTTGATGTTTAGGTCCCAATTTTCGATGCCGTTGATCGCGTTCACGGAATAAACGTTGCCGCGCGTGCTCACGAAGTAAAGCGCGGGAGCCCCGGCCGGAGGAATGGCAAGAGCGGGACTGTTCAAAGTGGCGCCGCTGGCGTTAAACGTCCAAAGCGGGGCGAGCGTGACCGCGTCGAAGGCGGAGATCGAGCCGCCCATACCGCTGGCCACGTACACAATGCCGTCTCCGACCGGAGGGGCGAAAAGGTTCATGGACGAAAAGTGTCCGCTGCCGACGTTGGTCGAGTGTAGGATATGCCCGTCTGCGGGGTCCAACTGCAGAAGGTTTCCACCCGCAACGTAATAAAGGTACGCGGCCGGGGCCCCTATGCCAGGATTCAAGACAATTGCGTTGTGGCCGATTGGGGCCTCCGACGGCGAAAGGTACGACGCCCAATTGACAAGGCCGGTGGTCGCGTCGAGGTCGTAGATTCGAGTGCCGGGGACTACCTCGGTGTGGGTAGTGGAGTCGTAGTAGCTGCCATTGGTGGTCGCCACGACGTAGAGTTCGGCCCCGGTTATGGACGAAGATATCGAGACGGGCGTCCCTTCCAGCGGCGTATCCCATGACGGCGCGCCCCCATCGGTAAGGGCGGCAACGCGGCCGGAAACGCCGGGCATGTCGGAGCCGCCGAAATATACCATGTTTATCGGCCCTTGTGGTCCGGGCCCCGGCATCGGATTGGGAACGAAAGGGTCGGTGGTCACGACAAGCTTGGGGTCGTCCAGGAGCGGCGGGAGGTCCAGGCGACGCTGCCGTTGGGCAAATCCTTCTGGACTGACCGCAGCTGGCTGACATAAATGTAGCCGCCAGCATCGACCGTCGGGTTGGGCAAAACGGAGTCTAAGGTAAAGTCGCCTTCGGGGGTCGCAGCAGGTTGCGGAAGTGCCACTCCGGTGGCATCGTCGGAGGCGTAAACCTTGGCGGTCGATGGCGAGTAGATCGGCACGCCGCCAATGGCGCTGGTTCCTGGTACATGTCCATTCTAGCAGAGGGATTGCAGCAAACCTAAGATAGTTTGCCTATTTGTGATAAGATATAACACCTATAATGAATAGGTGTAATATCGTAATATAGCAGGTGTTTCCCCCTAATTCTGGGCTACAATGGACACGTACGGTTCCTGCACCGCCGATTGCAGGTGAGCCATCGGGCCCTTGCTGGCCGTTGTTCCAAAGAATTACCGGGTCATTGATGACCGCGCCGACGTCCACTGCACCGGTGCGTTGATCGTTTTCCTCGAAGGTTGGCCAGGCGGCGGCGGCCCCGAGGATCGCAGGTGCGAAGCGCTCCTCGAGGGCTTCCAGGAGCAGCGGTGCTTGCGAACTGGGCCCGCCGATGGGCGACCAAGGATTCTGGCGAAAAGCGAGCGGAGGCGGACGGGCATGGTGAATTCTCCTAAGCGGTCAATGAGTTCCCAAGGTTCGGACACACTATTCAATTGGAGGCGCGGTGCCGTCAGCGATCGTCGATAAATCGTAAAGGATCCCGGCACCGACGCTTTGGCTAATCCAGCGCACGCTGCCGTCCCCCATTGCGAAGAAGCAACCTCCGGGATGCAAGCTGCCGGCTGTCTTTGGTGCTTGGAGTGTGCCCAATTGCCCGCCCTGTCCCCAGTTGTTGATCCCGTACGACGGGTCAATCCCGGCCATCATCCACGAACGGTAACCCCAGGCGGAGCCCTGCCCGTGGCCGGTCGTGAAGACGGTCTCTGCCAACATGAGCGTGTTGCTCATGCCGTCGGTAACACGAGCAATCGGACAGTTGCTGTTCTGCCCGAACATGCACTGCGCGTTTCCACCCACCGGGTTTGGCACGTAACCCCAGGAGTTGCAAGCGTCAATATCCCCGTCGGCATACGCGACGAAATCGTAATCCGTCTTGGCCCCAGTGAATTGGCCTCCCGGCCCGTAGGTTGGGGTGAATGGCGGACTCGGCAAAGGGTCCGCGGGGATCACAGGGTCGCCGAAATCTGAGGGGCAGCGAAAAATCGCCTGCGGCGTTCCCATTAACGCGAGGTTGGTGTTGTTCACGAGGTCCGTGTCAGCTGGCGTGAAAGACGCTCCGTTCTGTGTCGGATTGTATCCGTTGGGGTTAGTGTTGCCGGGCGCCATCGGCCAACTCCCGTCATATGGGCTCACGGCGAGCGAGAATGCCTTGCTGCGGTCAAGCTTCGCATCCAGCGATTCCTGGCCGAGGTAGCTCAAAAGCAACGATAACCCATTTTGATTGACAATATGCGGATCGGGCAGGCAAGGCTCCGGAACATAGGTGCAATAACACCAACCATAGCCCGTCCCCGCCGGCGGCAGCGTCTTGTGAGCGACTTCGTATTGCAGCACCGCCAGCGCGATTTGCTTGAGATTGTTGCGGCACACCGTCTGCGATGCCGACTCGCGCACCCGCTGTACGGCCGGCAGCAACATGCCGACCAGAATCGCGATGATCGCGAGGACGACGAGAACCTCGAGCAGCGAAAAGGCTCGGCGCGGCTCGGCACCGGGTTTACGAGTGAGCGTGCGCTGGCACAGCCGCGGCGGGTCGTTCCCGATCGAAATTGCTTTGCGAATCCAAGCTGAGAATGCGAGGATCGCATTCAAAAAATTGGGCATGGGCAAATTCCTTTCTGGGGCCAAGGAAAACTCAGGGCCTATTATGGCGGGCCGGAAACCGTGTTCAAGCACATTTCCGAAACTCATTTATTTTTAACCAGAACCCTCGCGGCGGGAAAAAGCCGCGTTCGCGTTTGCTCCAGGGCTCGGATAGGTAGGCAACTCAATCAGGAAAGCAGGAAGGCAGGACAAAATCGGGTTGGCCACTTCCTGCTTTCCTGCCTTCCTTATAAACTCTGCGTCATTTGTTTTTTCGCGGCGGCTCGTCCGGCAGCCGGATCATGAACTGAAATTGGCCCTTGCCCTCCCAGCGCACGGCGGGGAGCGTGAGGCGCAGCGTTTTGCAATCCTCGGCCGGCGTCTCGAAGGCGAAGGTTTCCTCGATCGTCGGGACGGGGAAGAGGGCGGCCTTGCTTTTGCCGTCGCCGCGGTCGAAGAATTCGCTTTGCCGTAGGGGGTGTTGATTGCCCGCGTCATCGGTGAGAATCGGGCTCGGTTGATCTTTGCGCTGGAGGGCCTTCGCGCCGCGCTCGAGGCTGACGCGGACGCGCACCAGCAAAAGTTCCGCCGGGTCGGGCTTCGGCTTGCCTTTCTCGACGGCGGGCCGGTGCAGTGACACGCCGAGGATTTGCACGCGCATGCCGTCGCGCTGAAGGGTGTAGCGGCTGGCGTCGGCCCACTCGGGAACCTCAGCCAAAACGGGGGCGCCGGCGAGCGGGATCGCTTGCAAGCCGACGGGAGCGGGCTCGCGCCGTTGCCGCTGGTACTGGTAGGCCGGCCCCAATAGCGATGGAAAAAGCCAGGCGACGGCGAGTACGAAAACTGCTGCGAGCGTGCCGGCGCTGGGCAGGAACAACCGAGGCCGGGCGGACAACCGCGTCAGGGCGAGGGCGGTCAATCCCGTCAGCAAGGCCAACGCGATCAAGGGGAGGACCACGCCGCGCAGCCAGGAGATCGAAGCGGCCAACAGAGCGCAACCGGCCAGCAAAAAGGCGAGCGCCCGGCGGCGGCGGATGGCTGGAACGGTGGCGTCGGCCGAGGCGGTTCGGCGATGCTTGACAAATCGACCGGCGCCGGTTCCTTCGCCGCTGCCGCCGCGACGGCGATGGCGACATCGACGGCCGACGTATCGATCGGCTCTATCTCCGACGGTTCGCCGCCAGTCGGAGCGGTTTCCGGCAAACGTTTGTCGTCCACCGAGGCAAGCGTAAAGGAATTGGCGCACTTCGGGCAGCGGCCCACGGCGCCGTTGGCTCGGTCAGGAACCTTGGCCTGCAGCTTACAAAACGGGCATTGCACCAGGAAAGCCATGGCGACCCTTTCCAGACATGCGCACGTTGAATTGCTCTTCCACCGATCCTATCGCCAGGCCGTTCAAAAGTCGAGCGCGGCGACCCGCTGCTAACGCGATACGCGCAAAGGAGCTTGATGGGTTTTCGCTGCGTGAATGAAATTTGAGTAGCTCCAAAAATCTGGCCACGGATGAAACACAGACGGAACACGGATGGATAACTCTGCTCTGCATCCGTGTTCAATCCGTGTTTCATCCGTGGCTATATTTTTTTCCATCGGCACGCCGCCATGCTTCCGGCTCACCTCGGCTTCCAATTCCGTAGAATGCGCGCATGACTATCGTCGAACGAGCACTGGAATTGATCGCCGACGGTTCGCGGATCGGCCTGGGTTCGGGGCACGCGGCGCAGGCCTTCGTCTCGGCGCTGGGCGAGCGCGTCCGCAATGGCGCGCGGCATATCCAGGGCGTGCCGACCTCGGAGGAAACCGCCCGGCTGTGCAGGCAAGAAGGCATTCCGCTGATGACTCTTGCGGATGCGGACGAATTGGATGTGACGGTCGATGGCGCCGATGAGGTCGATCCGAATCTTGACTTGATCAAAGGCTATGGCCGGGCCCTGGTTCGCGAGAAGATTGTGGCGGCGTCATCGCGGCGGTTGGTGATTTTGGTGGGCGATGAGAAGCTCGTGGCACGGCTGGGATCGCGCGGCAAGCTGCCGGTCGAGGTGACGCCGTTTGCCTTGCCGCTGTGCGAAAAACGCTTGCGCCTGCTTGGGTTGCCGGCCCGTGCCGTTCGCTCATGAGGGCCGCTTGTTCCTGACGGACAACGGCAACCACATTCTCGATTGCGGCATCGACCCGATTGGCGATGCGGCCCGGCTGGAATCGGACATCCGCGCCATTCCCGGCGTCGTCGGCACCGGTTTGTTTCTGGGCATGGCAAACATCGTCTTAATTGGAGATCGCAACAATTTCCAGTTGATTGAGGAGAAACAGCGATGAGCAACCCTGACCTGTGGCAGCGATTTCAGCAGCATGTGTGTTCGGTCCCGTGCTCGAGCTGACCCTGGACATCAGCCGCATGCGCTTTGAGGACGGGTTCATGGACCGGATGGCCGAACCGATGCGGCAAGCGTTCGAGGCGATGGACGCGCTGGAGCGTGGCGCGATCGCCAACCCCGACGAGAAGCGGATGGTGGGGCATTACTGGCTGCGCGCGTCGCAGCTGGCGCCGACGCCGGCCATCGCCGCGGAGATTCGCGACACGCTGGCGGAGATCAAACGCTTCGCCGCCGCGGTTCATGACGGCAGCATCAAGACGCCGGCCGGAGTCCGCTTCACTCACGTGATGTCCATGGGCATCGGCGGCTCGGCTCTCGGGCCCATGTTCGTGGCCGACGCGCTCGGCAATCCCGGCAGCGACAAGATGACCGTCGATTTCCTCGATAATACCGATCCGGACGGCATCGCCCGCACGCTCGCCAAGCCCGCCAGCCGGCTGCACGAAACGCTGTGCATCGTCATTTCCAAGAGCGGCGGCACGCCGGAGCCACGCAACATGATGCTGCTCGTGGATGAGGCCTTTCGCAAGGCCGAGCTGGATTTCTCCAAGCGCGCCGTGGCCGTCACGATGCCGGGATCGGAACTCGATCGCACCGCCGCGGCCCAGGGCTGGCTGAAACGGATTCCCATGTTCGATTGGATCGGCGGCCGCACCAGCGAATTGTCCGCCGTCGGCCTCGTGCCTGCGGCGCTGCAGGGGATCGACATCAACGCCATGCTCGCAGGCGCCGCGGCGTGCGATCAGGCGACGCGCAGCCATGACGTGCGGAAAAACCCCGCTGCCCTCATGGCCCTGATGTGGCATCATGCCACCGGCGGAAAGGGCAAAAAGGACATGGTCGTCCTGCCCTACAAAGATCGCTTGCTCCTCTTCAGCCGTTACTTGCAACAGCTCGTCATGGAATCGCTCGGCAAACGCCTGAACCTCAAGGGCGAGCGCGTCGATCAAGGCATCGTGGTTTACGGCAACAAGGGGTCAACCGATCAGCACGCCTACGTGCAACAGCTCCGTGACGGCATCAACAACTTCTTCGCCACCTTCATCCGCGTGCTCGAGTCGGGCGGATCGAAACACGAAGTCGCGCCCGGCGCCACGGCCGGCGATTATCTGCACGGCTTCCTGCTCGGCACTCGCGCTGCACTATTCGAAAACGACCGCGAATCGATGACCATCACGATTCCGCGCGTCGATGCCCGCATTGTCGGGGGGTTGATCGCCCTTTTCGAGCGGGCCGTCGGATTGTACGGCAGCCTGATCGGCATCAATGCGTATCACCAGCCCGGCGTCGAAGCCGGCAAGAAGGCGGCGGCTTCGATCCTGGCACTGCAAGCCAAGGTGCTCGCCGCCCTTGCCGCGACGCCGCAAACCGCCGAGCAGGTCGCCAACAAAGCCGGCGAACCCGACAGCATCGAGTCCGTCTATTTCCTCCTGCAGCATTTGGCAGCCAACGGCCGAGCGCGCATGGAGGGCGCCGATTCACCCGACAAGACCGCGTTTCGTAAACTGTAAGCGTGAAGTTCACCTATCACCCCAGGAATTCCCCCATGAGCACCGCAACCAGCGAAGCAAAACGGAAAACTGTCGAGAGCAGCAAACCGGCGGCAGGGCCGCTGTCCGCCGAGGAGTTGCGCAAGATGCACGCCTACTGGCGGGCCGCGAATTACCTGTCGGTCGGCCAAATCTACCTTATGGACAATCCGCTCCTCAAGGAACCGTTGCAGCTCAAGCACGTGAAGCCGCGCTTGCTCGGTCATTGGGGAACCACGTCGGGCCAAAGCTTTCTCTATGTTCACCTCAACCGCGTCATCAAAGAGCACGACCTGAACATGCTCTACATCTCCGGCCCCGGGCACGGCGGCCCGGCGCTGGTCGCCAACGCTTACCTCGAAGGAACGTATAGTGAAGTCTACCCCAACATCAGCCAGGATGAGGCAGGCATCAAGCGGCTTTTCAAGCAGTTTTCGTTCCCCGGCGGCATCCCCAGCCACGTCGCGCCGGAGACGCCCGGCTCAATGCACGAAGGCGGGGAGCTCGGTTATGCCCTGTCGCACGCCTTTGGAGCCGTTTTCGACAACCCCGATTTGATCGTCGCATGCGTCATCGGCGACGGCGAAGCGGAGACCGGTCCGCTCGCCACCGGCTGGCATGGCAACAAGTTCATCAATCCGGTCCGCGACGGCTGCGTTCTCCCCATCCTCCACCTCAACGGCTACAAGATCGCCAATCCCACCGTGCTCGCCCGTATCAGCCACGAGGAACTCGATGCCCTCATGCGCGGCTACGGTTACACGCCGTATTTCGTCGAGGGAGACGATCCGGCCAAGATGCACCAGGACCTGGCCCACACGCTCGATCTTGCCATCGCCGAGATCAAAGCCATCAAGGCCGATGCCCGCAAGAAAGGATTCACCAGCCGTCCGCTGTGGCCGATGATCGTTTTCCGCAGTCCCAAGGGCTGGACCGGTCCCAAGGAAGTCGATGGGCAGAAATGCGAGAATTACTGGCGTTCGCATCAAGTGCCGTTGTCCGACATGTCGAAACCCGGGCACGTTCAGATTCTCGAAACCTGGATGAAGAGCTACAAGCCGGAAGAGCTGTTCGACAAAACGGGCCGGCTTGTTCCGGAGCTGGCCGAGTTGCCGCCGCAAGGCGAGAAACGCATGAGCGCCAATCCGCACACGAATGGCGGTCTGTTGCTCAAGGATTTGAAGATGCCCGATTTCCACGCCTATGCGATCGATGTCAAAGGCCCGGGCGCCATCGACGCCGAATCGACGCGGATCATGGGCAAGTTCCTTCGCGATGTCATGAAGGCCAATCTCGACAGCAAGAACTTCCGCCTGGTCAGCCCGGACGAATCGAATTCCAATCGCTGGCAGGACGTGCTCGAAGTCACCAACCGCGCCTGGGTGGCCGAGACGCTCCCCTATGACGACCACCTCAATCCCGACGGCCGAGTCATGGAAATTCTCAGCGAGCACCAGTGCCAGGGCTGGCTGGAGGGCTACCTGCTAACCGGCCGGCACGGGTTCTTCTCGTGCTATGAGGCGTTCATCCACATCATCGATTCGATGTTCAACCAGCACGCCAAGTGGCTGAAAGTGTGCAACCACATTCCTTGGCGCCGGCCCATCGCGTCGCTGAATTACCTGCTGTCGTCGCTGGTGTGGCGGCAGGACCACAACGGCTTTAGCCATCAAGATCCCGGCTTCATCGATCACATCGTCAACAAGAAGGCCGAGGTTATCCGCGTCTATCTGCCGCCCGACGCCAATACTTTGCTAAGCGTGACGGATCACTGCCTGCGCAGCCGCAACTACGTCAACCTGGTGATTGCGGGCAAGCAGCCGGCCCCGCAGTGGCTGACCATGGATCAAGCGATCAAGCATTGCACCGCCGGCATCGGCATCTGGGAGTTTGCCAGCAACGACGCAGGCGAAGAACCCGATGTCGTCATGGCTTGCTGCGGCGATGTGCCAACCCTGGAGACGCTCGCCGCCGTGGAATTGCTCCGCAAGCATCTGCCGGAGGTGAAGGTGCGCGTCGTCAATGTCGTTGATCTGATGAAGCTCCAGCCGGCCAGTGAACATCCGCACGGGCTCACCGATTACGACTTCGACAGCCTCTTCACCAAGAATCGCCCGATTGTCTTCGCCTTTCACGGTTACCCGTGGCTGATTCACCGATTGACCTATCGGCGCACCAACCACAACAACCTACACGTGCGAGGCTACAAGGAAGAAGGCACGACCACGACGCCGTTCGACATGGTCGTGCTGAACGATCTGGACCGCTACCATCTCGTGATGGACGTGATCGACCGTTTGCCGCAACTGAATTCGCGGGGGGCTTACTTCAAGCAGATGCTGCGCGACAAGCTGATCGAGCACAAGCATTACGTCCGTGAGCACGGCGACGACATGCCGGAGATTGCGGGCTGGCGTTGGGGGCAGAAAGCCGGCGGAGCTCGTGTCAGCGACACGGCCGGGGATAATGTCTAATAACGCCGTACGAGCCGGAAGCGTAAGCGACGGTTTGGCATGTCCGTCGCTTACGCTTCCGGCTCGGAACCTGAACCTGGGGAATCAAGCATCATGCACGCGCTGATCTTCGATCTGGACGGCACGCTCGTGGACAGCGTCTATGCTCATGTGCTCGCCTGGCAGCAGGCCCTCGCGGAAGCGGGGGTGATTGTCGATGGATATCGGTTGCACCGGCACGTCGGTTCAAGCGGCGACCTGATCGTTCGCTACGCCCAGCGGGAAGCGAAAGTAAAGTTGACGGCGGAACAAGCAGAAGCCGTCCATCGGCGTCATGGTGAGTTGTTCCGGCAATTCCTCCCTCGGCCTCGGCCATTGCCTGGAGCGGCCGAGGTGTTCCGCGTCTTGCGCGACGCCGGGCTTCCCCACGCCATCGCGACGGCCAGTTACCGGCCGCTCATCGATGCGTCGCTTGATGCCGTCGGCGTCGGGCCGCAGGCCGTGGTCGTGGAAGGAAAGGGATCGCTGCGCGGCAAGCCTGAGCCGGACCTGTTTCTGGCCGCCCGGGAGCGTCTTGGCTCTCGAGCGGAGGATTGCATCGTCGTGGGAGATGCCGTCTGGGATCATGTCGCGGCTCGGCGTGCCCGCATGCTGAGCGTCGGGGTCTTGACGGGCGGGTATGGCGAGGAGGAACTCTACCATGCCGGCGCTTTCCGCGTGTATCGAAGCATCGCCGACTTGCTGCACAATCTGGATGAGCTTGGAATTCAACTCTGAATAATCGTGGCAAAGGCGCATGACCAAAAAGTGCAAGGGCAACAAACCATGAACATACTGTTGCTCAACGCGGGTTCCAGCAGCCTGAAGTGCAATCTCGTGGAAGCGCCCGGCGGAAAAGTGCTTGCCCAGGGCCTTGCCGATTGGGCCGGTTCGGCAACACGCTACCAGTTCACCGGGCCGAACGGTGGGGAGCAAACCGAGGACGTTGCTTGGAACGGACACGCCAAGGCGGTGGAGCGTTTCCTGCTCGATTTGTCTCACGCGGGGGCCGAGCGTTCGGCGCTCTTGGCGGTCGGGCATCGTGTGGTGCACGGCGGTCCGTTCACCGCCTCCGTGCGGATCACGCCGGACATCCGCTCGCGCATCGCCGCCTTGGCCGACTTGGCCCCATTGCACAATCCGCCGAGCCTGGCGGCGTTGGCGGCCGCGGAAGAGGCTTTGCCCGGCGTGCCACAGGTCGCCGTCTTCGACACCGCGTTTCACGCAACGCTGCCGCCGGAAGCGTGGACCTATCCCATACCAGCGAAATGGACGCGCGACTGGGGCATCCGCCGCTTCGGGTTCCACGGCCTCAGCCATGCCTATTGCGCCTGGCGCGCCGCGGAAATGCTCCAGTCGTTGAACGCTCGCCTCGTGATTTGTCACCTGGGGCACGGTTGCTCCGCGTCGGCCGTGCTCGATGGCCGCTCGGTCGATACGACGATGGGGTACACGCCGCTGGAAGGCCTGATGATGGGGACGCGCTGCGGTTCCATCGATCCGAGCATCGTGCTGCATGTTCAGCAACATCACGGCCTGAGCGCGGATCAGGTCGAGTCGGCGCTCAATCACGAATCGGGATTGCTGGGCGTATCGGGCATCTCCGGCGACATGCGCGCGGTTCTCGAAGCCGCCCGTGCCGGCCATCAGCAAGCCGAGCTGGCGCTGGCGGTCTACGCCCACCGTGTGAGGCAAGCGATCGGCGCCCTGGCGGTGACGCTGGGCGGCGTTGACGCCTTGGTCTTCACCGCCGGCGTCGGCGAGCACGCGGCTCCCGTTCGCGCTTCGATTTGTGTCGGCCTGGATTGCCTGGGGCTGCGGCTTGATGGAAAGGCCAACGCTGAGTGCCGGCCCGACGCCGATCTGGCCACGCTGGATTCACCGGGCCGTATTCTCGTCATCGCCACGCGCGAGGACGTGACCATGCTGCACGAGGTGGTCCGCGTGATGGACGACGGCCGGGCAGTATCACCAGTTCTCGATGAAAGGAAATGATGCATGGCAATCTCCCCGCTTGCCGGCAAGCCGGCGCCGAAAGAGTTGCTCGTTGACCTGGCCCGCCTCGAACGAGAATATTTCGCGCGCCGCCCCGACCTGACCGACCCCACTCAGATGGTCAGCTTCGGCACCAGCGGCCACCGCGGTTCATCGCTTCAGGGCACATTCACCGAGGCCCACATCCTGGCCATCACGCAAGCCATCTGCGACTATCGACGCCGCCAGGGCACGGACGGCCCGCTCTACATGGGCAAGGACACCCACGCCCTCTCCGGACCGGCGCAGCGTACCGCGTTGGAAGTTCTCGCCGGCAACAACGTCGAAACCATCCTCCAGCAGGACGACGGCGTCACTCCAACTCCAGTCATCTCGCGCGCCATTCTCGTCTACAACCGCGCTCGCACGGACCATCGCGCCGATGGCATCGTCATCACGCCATCGCACAATCCCCCCGAAGACGGCGGTTTCAAGTACAACCCGACCAACGGCGGCCCCGCCGACACCGATGTCACCAAATGGGTGCAGGACCGGGCCAACGAACTGCTGCGCACCGGCAATTCCGGTCTGAAGCGCGTGCCATTCACAGCCGCCCTCAAGGCCGTGACCACCCATCAGGAAGATTTCGTCCTCCCTTATGTCAACGATCTGCGCAACGTGATCGACATGGACGCCATTCGCGGCGCCGGCCTCAAACTGGGCGTGGACCCCCTCGGCGGCGCGGCCGTGCATTACTGGGCGCCGATCAATGAAATCTATGGCCTGAACATTGACGTCGTGAACCCGAAGGTCGATCCCTCCTTTGCGTTCATGACCGTCGATCACGACGGCAAGATCCGCATGGACTGCTCCAGCCCGTACGCGATGGCCCGGCTCGTCGGCCTGAAGGACAAATACCAAGTGGCGTTCGCCAACGATCCCGATTCGGACCGGCACGGCATCGTCACGCCGTCGGCCGGGCTGATGAACCCCAATCATTTTCTCGCCGTCGCCATTCACTATTTGCTCACGCACCGCCCGCGTTGGCCAGCGCAGGCGGCGGTCGGCAAAACGCTCGTCAGCAGCAGCATGATCGACCGCGTCGTGCAAAGTCTCGGCCGTCGCCTGTCCGAGGTCCCCGTCGGCTTCAAGTGGTTCACGCCCGGCCTGTTCGACGGCTCGTGCTGCTTCGGCGGCGAAGAAAGCGCCGGCGCGAGCTTTCTGCGGCAGGATGGCAGCGTGTGGACCACTGACAAGGATGGCCCCATCATGGACCTGCTCGCGGCCGAAATCATGGCGCGCACGGGCAAGGATCCCGGCGCGCACTACCGCGAATTGACGGCAAAATTCGGCGCTCCCTGCTACACGCGCATCGACGCCCCGGCGACGCCCGAGCAGAAAGCTCGCTTACAGAAACTGTCGCCCGATGCCGTTCAGGAATCGACTTTGGCTGGCGAGACCATCCTCGCCAAGCTGACCCGAGCACCGGGCAACAACGCCTCCATCGGCGGCCTGAAAGTCGTCGCCGCCAACGGCTGGTTCGCGGCCCGGCCCTCGGGCACCGAGAATATCTACAAGATTTATGCCGAGAGCTTCAAGGACGAAAAGCACTTGCAGACGATTGTCGCCGAGGCTCAACGAATCGTCAACGCGGCGCTCGCTCACATCGCCTAATATGCGTGACGGTTGCAATAAAGCGGAGAGGGCGGGATTCGAACCCGCGGTGGAGTTTCCCCCACACAGCATTTCCAGTGCTGCACAATCGGCCACTCTGTCACCTCTCCGGCCCTGATTTTTCCTTGGTTTATTGACCTGTCGACTTTCCTTCCCATGCTGACGACGCCCGATCCCGTCCGCCAAAGAAAAATGGCTGCCCGCTTGTAACAGGCAGCCGGGGTGTCACAGTAAACCAACTGTTTAGGGAGATTCCACCATGACGAGAGTCAATTCTACCGCGCCACGTCGCGCCCGTAAACCCCACAAGCCCTAGAACCCCAGAAGCCGCACAAAGATTTACCGCTCTTTGCCCACGCCAACGGCCAATGGGCGAAGAAGGTCCGTGGCAAGATTCACTTCTTCGGCGTCTGGGCCAAGCCGACGATGCGCTCAGTCGCTGGGTCGAGGAGAAGGACTCGCTGCTGGCCGGTATGGTTCCACGCTCGCGGCCGGCCGGGTATCGCGACACGCTGACGCTGGAGGACTTGATCACACGATTCCTCATCCGATTCGTCAAACGTATACCAATGTATTGTGGGCCGCGGCATGATTGGGCGAATGCAGCGATGCAATTCGTCAAAACGCTCTAATAATCCTTGCTGGCCAGTTGCTGGGATGCCAAGGCTAACACGCCAACCACGAAGGCCAGCGAAGTCAATATCGACAATTCTGGATTGAAGGCGCCCGTCTGCTGGACCGAATCTAACTGCGGCATGCTTTGGCCAGATTCCACGGCTGCATGCAAGATCATGCCCAGATCCACAGGCTTGGGCAAGATCCAATAGCCTGCTTCCACCAAGCCGCGGAGCATGAAATGCTGGCTGGGCAGCGCGGATTCTTGTGCCACCAGCAAGTGCCGGCCGTAATTCATTCCGAAGCACATAAACCAGAAAAGCACGGAGCCCAACACGGATGCCAGGGTGCTCCCCGTGGACACGGCCAGAAATGTTGAAAAGCTATAAAACGCCGCGACTTGCACCAGGATCAGCGGCATTCCCCAGAGATAATTGTTGACCCAGAAGCCGGTGCGCAGGCCGATCGCCAGGTAAGTGCCGAGCACGAACACGCCGACGTTTAAGGCCAGCAAGGTCATGACCCCCAGATATTTGCCCAGGAGCAAGACCCAGCGCGGCGCCGGTTTGGACAGCAGGACCGTCGCATTGCTTGGCTGCACAAATTCCGGCACGAACCCGGCCGTGAACACCAGGGCCAACAGCGTCCCCATGATCCCGAAGACGCCTTCGCCGAGCACCAGGAGAATGAAATGCGCCATCGCCTGGCCGTCGCGGAATAACGGCAGACGCCAGGCGCCAAAGGCCAGCGACAAATGGCCGTGGGGCCGATCGATCGAGATGTCGCCGGTTGGCCGCAACGATTCCCCGTTTTCGATGCTGATACCCAGACAAAAAACGATGGCGACGCCACAGGCTGCAAGCATGATCCAGAACACGCCGTTGGCTAGCGCTTGCCGAATCGTGTCCCGGATGAGCCATCGGCAGGTATAGATGACTTGCGGCGAACTCATGCACAGCTCCCGACGAGTGGGGGATGAGAGGAATTGCCGACGAGTCGATCCACAGTCTGTGCCAGCGGACAGAAGGCTCCCGTTTGCGGATCCTTGGTTAGCTCGGCCGGCGTTCCCGTGAACACGAGCCTTCCAGCAACCATAACCGCCAGGCGATTACAAATCTCTTCGATTTCGCCCAGAACGTGCGTGACCAGCAGCACCGTCCAATTGCGGCGGCGACGCTCGGCAATGACATCGCGCACAAGCCGACGTCCCTCAATGTCCAGCCCCTCGCTCGGTTCGTCCAGCACCAGCAATTCCGGATCGTTGAGCAGGGCCTGGGCAACGGCCAAGCGCTGGATCATGCCCTTGCTGAAGCCGGCAATGGGCTCATCGCGCCGGTCCGCCAGGCCAACGAGTTCCAGCAGTTCGCCGGCGCGGCGGCGCACCAGCGGTTCAGGCAACTCAGCCAGGGCGCCGAAATACTCCAGCAACGCCGGCGCACTTAGATAGCGCGGGAATGCCGGATTTTCATGCACATAGCCTACTCTCGCCAGCGTGCGGCGATCGGTCAGCGGACGCTGAAAGCGCACGACTCGTCCTGCCGTGGGCTTGCATAACGATAGCAAAATCTTGACCAGTGTTGTCTTACCCGCCCGATTTGGCCCCAGAAGGCCAAAGACCTCTCCTGCTTCAATCCGAAACGTAACATTCTCCACGGCCATTCTGCGACCCTGACCAAGGAGCCCAACTCGGTACACCTTGCCAAGATTTTCAAATTCCGCCACGGCAGGCGCAGACATTCTCATGCACCCCAAAAGATTGCGTATCTCGACCGTAACACTTTCCAAGCTTACCACATTTATTTGCTGCCGAATTGGAAAATGGTGAGGCGTGCCTGCCATCGCGGTAGTAACAAGCATCTCCTGGCACGTCGATCACCATGCCGGGCGAAGTCCGATTGAATGGTCATTTGATCAGTGCGATTTGCACGCCATTCTGCAGAATACTCGTATAGGCGCTGATCATATTCGCAGACATTTGAGCGTCCGTCCCCGTGATGATCTGGTTAGACGGCAACGCGGTGGAGGCATTGCTTTGCGTGCCGGCATTATACTGCATCGTTTGCAAAGTGGTCAGTGCCGAGGTGGCGTCGGTCCCCTGGAAAACTGGACCGAAGCCGATCGCATAGAGGCGGAAGGGGTTGCGCGTCGTCCCGTAGGTGGATGCCAACTGCTGGACCAAGCTGTAAACCTGACTCAAGGTTGTGGAATTGTTAGTGGCCGTGGTTGTAATCGACGGATACTCGGAACTAGAAGGATTATTCATGTCGTAGCGGATTTTATAGTAGTTGTAACTGCCGTTGGTCACCAGGTTCGCATTTGCTTGGCAGTTGGCCATACCGTCGGTTTCGAAGATAATCACTTTCTGAGCGCCGTTGCGTCCCATTCCTCCCGCCATGCCGGTTGGGAACGTGATAGGTGAGTTACTCACAAACGTTCTTAAGGTGGTGTCGGTGCTGGGCGTGACCGCAAATTGGTTGTAGGCAAGCATCAAGCCCATGGCGAAGCAGGTATCACCGTCGCCGCGTCCACAGTCCACAAAATTAGCCGAAGGAATGGCCCCCGTGGAGGGATCCGCATCGTAGGGAGTGACCTCGGTGCTGTTGGCAGAACCGTCGGCGTTGATGGTCGAGAACGGGAAAAGCAGCGCGCTGATGGCGTAGTTGTAATTGGTTCCCAGCGGGCAGCTCACGCAGTTCAGGCGTCCTACGCTGCTAGGTGAGGTGCGCGGCCAGCTGTAGGGAACAATCGTGAACCAGTCATTGGGATGGTTGGTCTGCATTGTGTTAACGGCGGCGACGAACGCCTGCTTGGACGTGTAGAGAGGCGCTTCGTAGCTGTTCCCCGGTTGCATCACGAAGTAGTTACCCACGCCGGTCTCGGACATGTTCATGTTATGCAGATAATCGACCATCAGAATGGGGCTGAACCAGTGCCTGAGCAAGGGTCGGGCCGGATTATCGTTATAGTTCATGTACATGGGCGGGTTGGTGCTCACGGGCGAGGTTTTGATTTGAACAGAGCCCCAGGTAAAATCGTTGCCGTAGCCAATCATCTGATTGCTGCTGTTGATACCGCTGAGATCCTGATAGTTGCCGCCCGACGTCTGAATAAATCCGAGGACGTGGTCCATGAACTCGACCCAGAATCGCTGATCGGTGCTGCCGTAGCTTGGCCAGCTTCCGGTGATCGCGGTCGGGATCGAGCCGTAGTATTTGACGCGGCCGGAGCGAAATTGTGGCGGGAACGGGTCCGTAGTGGTTGTAACCCAGCTGAGGATCGCATTGTAGGTCGTCGTGGCCGAGCACATTCCCGACGATCCGGGCGGGTTCAATGACCCCGATGAGTTGAACACCACGGAGTTGTTGTTGGTGCCAAAGAAACGCACACGCCAGTCGGCTGAGAATGACGCCCCGGAAGACAAAGTCGTCCCGGTCCAGGTGCTGCCAGCCGGATAGGCCCAGTTAAAAAGCCGGCACACGGCATAATAGGTCCTCGGCGCATTTGCCGAGGTCAGGGTGGTTCCGTTCCACTTGGTCATATTCAAGGAAGGTACCACAGCGGTCGTCGAAGTGGGGGTGTAGTATCCGCTGAATGTGGGCAAGGCGCTGGCGCCCCCTTTGGCAGTTCCTGTCAACCAGTTTTGCAGGTTGGTCAAGCCGGTGGAGCCCGGCCCCACACCCTGAGCTTGCCAGGTGGACCACATGCTCGAAAGGGTCGTCTGATCTGCCGTATTGACGCCAAGTGCCGCGAGCCATCCGGTTAAAGCCGCCCCGGAAAGAGCGTTGGCGTTGCGCGGATCGGGCGGCCAAAGGAAAAACGTCTTGCCCCAGTATCCGGGCCCTTTGGTGTAACCATTGAACGGAGTGGCGCTGTAGTCTGTTTGGGTCCAAACCTTTGGAACGCTTCCAGTTCCTGAAGTATCTGGCTGGCCAGCGGAATAGGCGGCGTAACCGTCCAAACACCACATGGGACTTGGGGTCGTGTTGCCGGAGGAAAGTCCCAATACCTGATTAACTGTTTGAGCGTATGTTGTCGTGCTGCCGGATTGAAAAAGCGGCACATCGCCGCCGGGTGTCGTGGCATAAGAAGCAGGAGGCAATTGGGGCGTCGCTCCCGTTGCAGGAGCCGTCCACGTGTTGCCGCCGTCAGTGCTGGTGTACGAATCAAAGGCCCGGACCAGCGTTGAGGCGTAGGCAGCGCTTTGATAAAAACTGTTGATGTACGTCAAGGCATAAGACGAATTGGACGCCGTGGTGTTCGTGGGCGTTAAGGTGTAATTGTCACTTCCTGACGTTCGGTTTGAGCTGGGGCCTATGATTTGGGAACTGATCGTCGCATATTGCCCAAAGGCCGGGATCAGGGTGTCAGGATTGTTGGTGGTGCGCGTTGCCGTGTAGAAGTCAAATCCGAGCAGCGTGCCGAAGCGCATTGACCCGGACAGGTCCATCACCAGGGCGATGTCGCGCGGACGGTGCACCGCCTGGGCCGTGCCCGTGACGTTCGGCAGGAACTGCGATCCGAAAACATTGCTGAAGGCGCCCGGCAAGCTATTCGAGGTGACGGTGGCTGCGACAGCGGTCCACGGCACTCCTGTCGTCGGTGGAAAATTGGCGATGAACGCCTGCGTGGTCTGGTTGTAATCGTAACTTCCGTAGGTCAGTGTCAGCTGCGATGATTGAAGTTGCTGCCCGAGAATGTTGTTGTAGCTCAGGATCGCCTGGGCATTGGCGGTGGCCGCGGCGCTATTGTAACTCAAGGTGGAGTTGCCGTTCAGCGTGCGCGCGGCCGTGAGCGCAGCCAGGTCCGCATTGTTCTGTGCCTGTGTCTTGGCAATGGCCAGCATGCCAATGTCAATGGCAAGCGCCAGAAAACCGAGCAGGACCGCAATGGTGAAAGCCAGCAAGGAAATAATGGTTCCCCGGCGGCCCCCGGTGTGGTTGCCCTTGGATTGGCATGAGACGCTTACACATGTTCGGGCCATCATGATCGTATTCCTCGTTCGCCGTTTTGTATTCAGGTGTGTTGGCTTTCAGTCGTCTCAGGTCGCACCTTCGCAAACCATGGTGGGCGCGCTCGTAATCGTCAACGTTGGCATCGTCACCAACGGAATGATGTTCATGAAGTGATAGGTGCCTGTCACAGTCACCGTGATGAGATCACCCGCCACCAGATTGTTCACCGAGGTGGCAACTCCGCCATGCGTGCCGCTCACGCTGACCGTGAAGGAGCTGAAAGCCGTGTTGTTCAACCCCGCCATTCTGTTGGTCACCTGCGTCGTAACGTCGGCACTGATCGTGCTGGACGTATTGTTAACCAGAGCGTATCGGCAGCCTTCGCGAGCCGCGTTGTTGAGCACATTCATGGTCATCAACATCCGTCCGTATTCGAGCACGCCGAATATGAACATGAAAAGAGGTATGCATACCAGAGCGGTTTCCAGTGCCGCAGCTCCCATTCGTCGAGCTTTGCGAAGATTATGGACTGCCATGATTGCTTTCCCTTGAGACGAAAACCCTTGATTGGTGCAGGCATTACTGAGCCGACAGGTACGGCGCGATGGTGAATGGCGAATCGACCATGCATGCCCAGTCCACAGTCGCGGACATGCGAGTGGTTCCGGTGATATAGGCCACGGGGAGCCAGCCGACGCTGGAATAGGGATAAGAAACTGTGATTCGATAGTGGTCCAACTGTTGCATCCCCGTCGGGTCCGTGACGCTTGTGTAGGTGAGGTCCGAGAAACTCATCGTAAAAAGTTCGCGGTTGGCGGTGTTGTCCCAGCACGTGTAGCCTGTGGAGTTGGCGGGCAAGGTGATGACCGGCGCGATCAGGCTGGTCGAATGCCCTGAACCGAAGGCCGATGGTTCGGCACTCTGCAAATAAAGAACAAGATTACTGGCAACGGCCTGGAGGTTGGCCTGCCCCATGGACGCGTCGCGCGCTCCTTCGCGGGTGGCATTCCACGCAACCTGTTGCACCTCGACGATTCGGCCGACTTCCCAAAGTCCGAACATAATGAGGAACAGAAGTGGCAAACATACAGCGAATTCCACCGCCGCCGTGCCGGGTCGGCGTGGATTGGCGCCCTTGCGTTCATTCCACATTGCGATCATGCGCTCTCCCTTTTCACTTGCCTGTGAAAACCTAGGTCACAAAGTGGAGGCTGTCAAAACGGCGCGCGCCAAAAGATCGCCATACGTATCGCCAGACTTTTGCCGCTGTCTGCCTTTCATTTTTCATGGTCCGGCTTTCAGAGTGGCGTGGGCGCAAAGCCGCACATGGTCAGAGAGCCTCCTTTTGTTCGTCGAGGGTGTGACCGATCGCCGGACGCCGCGCCGAGGCTACGGCGGCTTCTCCATCGGCTCGCCGGGGTTCTTCACCCCGCAACTCATGTAGTGCAAATCGATCCACAGCCCGAGCACGCCGTCGTAGGCGGCCACCACCTTTCGGTAGAGCGGGTCGCTCGCCTTGAAGCCGCGCTTCTCCATCCGTTCGCGGAGCCGATAGAGGTAAGCCTTCTGCATGCAAACCGCGTCAGCCAGCTGCTTGGCATGTTCGGGGTGATTTCGCTTTTGTTCACCCGGGGAGCGTAGCCTGGGCGCGGGGCGGGATGGAATGTCGGTTGTCAACACAAGACCGGCGCACGCCGGGATTGAAATCGGTTGGCATTGAAAATGCTCATCCCCTTGTCAGCAACAAATCGCGGGGATTGCCCAGCAAGGAGAACGAACATGAGGCGCAGCATTCAGAGATTGGGTTTCGCCCTCATCATCGCGGCGGGGCTTGCCCTTGCGACCATGCCTGCCGACGCCGGCCGTATCGGCGGCCCGCTCACCACCACGGGCATGGCGCCCGCCGGCCTGTCGGTCTACTATGACATTCCCTTCGCTGCCGGTCAGCAAGCCGTCATCAACCTGGTCGGCAAGGGCACCGCAATCATGCACCTCATCGTCTACGACTCCGACGGCCACACGCTCATTGGCTCCGGCGTGCCTGGCACCTTCGATCACAGAACCGTGACCATAAACGTCTACCGTAGCGGTAATTTCCGCGTGGAAGTCCGCAATATCGGCGTGCAGGACGACGCCTTTAGTCTCACAACCAACTGAAAAAGCCCGACCGGCTTGGCTCGAAGACATGGGAGAACGGGCCGTGTCCGATGTCGTGAATCAACGCGCCGGAAAGCAGCGCAGCCCTGGCCTGCCTGATGCGCTGGTCTTCGCCGATTTTCTTCAAACGATCCAGCGCTTGCCGCATGAGATGGAGAACACCGAGGCTATGGCCCAACCGCGTGTGTTCAGCGCCGGGAAAGGTTGACACGCCGGCTCTCCACGGCTCGCAGGAAGGGAGGACCCGCGAATCATATAATTTCCCCATCGCCCGTTCCAAGGAACTCCGCATGGAAATGGAAACCATCTACGGCATCGTCGGCACGCTCGCCGTCTGCGCCATCGTTTTCTTCATCTACCGCTATATTCAGACGGGCGGCGATTTTGCCCGGGCCCGCAAAGCCAACGAGATCGCCCGGCGCTGGCTGGGCGATGCGAAATTTCAGGAGGCCGTCACCAAGGTGTTAACGCCGCCACCACCGCCGCCTCCCCCGAAGCCGTCGCCGGAGCCACTTTTGCTTTTGACGCTCATGCAGCGCGAAGGCCGGCTCATGGATTTTTTGTTGGAGAATGTCGATGGCGCCGACAATGAGACGCTTGGCGCCGGCGTGCGCAGCATTCACCAAGCGTGTCAAAAGGTGCTCAAGGAACATCTCGACATGGAGCCGGTGCTGCGCGGCGAGGAGAAAGCCGTCGTGGAGGTCCCGGTCGGCTTCGATCCGTCCGCGATCCGCCTGACCGGCAATGTTACCGGCTCGCCGCCGTTCAAGGGCAGCCTCGAACACCATGGCTGGCGCGTCACCAAGATCAAGCTTAGCAAACCCGCCGAGGGCCAGGACGCCTTTGTGGTCCAGCCGGCGGAAGTCGAATTGAGCTGAATCACGGCGCCATCGCCACATGCTGCCGATACGGCGAGCCTTGTCGCCAGGTGAAAACCTCGGTGTAGTAGTGCAACAGCCCCAGATAGCCGACGATCAGGAAGCTGACGCGATAGGGGAAGTCGTAGTCAAGCACCGGCGCGAAGACGAATTTCGCCAGCGGGTCGGCGTAGCTACCGATCAAGAACGTAAGCACTACCGCGAAAGCCGGGCACACCCAGAAAGTCCCCAGTCGGAGCTTCCTTGCCAGTCGGTAGAGCAAGTTTTGCGGTTGCTGGCCGTGCCGATTCACGTCGTGGACCACGTAAAAGGTGAACGCAGTCAAATCGTGCACCAGCCGCGGCGCCAGGATCGCCAGGAACGAATACCCCTCCGCATAAAACAGGCCGCTCTGCAACACCATCAAGCCGTTGGCCCAAAGATAATAGCGTCCCAGGGCCGTCTTGATACGCAGGTGGCAGACCACCGTCAGCGCGAAGATGGCGGCGGCGAGCGCGAACAGGATGCCGTCCACCCAGAATTTAGTGGCGGCAGAAAAACTGCGATCGCTGTATATTGCGAAATAAAGGATCGACCCGAACACGATCATGCTCCAGCCCCAGGCGTCGTAGATCCAGCTCGACAGCCGGCACAGCCCCTTGCCGACGCCGACCTGCTGCTTGATGACGTGCAGGATCGTGGCCGCCCCAACCACGGCGAGAAAAACGGTGTCGTAGTCAGGGACGAAAAGATAGCCGCCGCCGAAAAACAAAAGCAGCACGAGCGAAAACAGCACGACGCGCAGCCAGTACGCCCGAACATAGGCGCGATTGCTGAAAAGAATGACCGAGCTGGCGATGATGTGCGGCGTGCCAAATAGTAGCTGAACGATGAAGAAGCTCTCGGGGCTGGTGGGCAGCGACCGGAACAGCGACTCATGCCAGAGCAGGCGGTCGAACACCATCGCCAAGCTGCAAATCGGCACAATCGCATAGATGGCGAGCAGGAAGCGCGAGGAGATGGCAAGGCGCGAGGCCGGTGCTGGACTTGGCGCAAACTCGGCCGGTTCAAGCGCCGTCGGCTTCAGTTCGATGACGGTTTGCTCCATCGCATGTCCTATTCGATTGCCCGATCACGCGGACTTCACCGCCAGCGTGTAGCGCCAACCGCCGCGGCGATCGCGGGCGCGGGTGAGCCGAAAGCTACGGCCAAAGACGCGTGAGCGGTGCCAACCCCCCTTCTGCGGCGCCGCGACATAGCCAGTCTTGCGCCAGTGCAGGATTCGGAAGTCGATGTCGTTCTTACGCGCGTCGATGATCCAGTATTCACCAACGCCGGCCTTGTGATACGATTCGCGAAGGTCAAGTTTATCTTTTCTCACCGAGCTGTCGCTGACGATTTCCAGCAGCCAATCGGGCGTGCCTTCGATCTCTACGGTGCGGTCTTTCTGATTCGTGACGTAACGCACTTTACCGCTTTCGAAGCTGTCCCAGAGAATGCCGACCATGTCGGGATTGCCTGAAATGTCGGCATCGACGTTCGTGACCAGCACTCCGTTGATATAGAAATCCCCCAGGTCGAGTTCTTGGTTCAGAACGAATATGGAACCCGCAACGGCAGTTTTCACAGCCGCGTGAGTAAAGACGTCTTCTTTGGGCATATAGAGAAATATCTCCCCGTTGCGAAACATGACCGGCTGCTTCTCCGGGAATTCGTCGGATAGCACCCACCTGCGAAAGCCGGCCAGGGTGTACGCATCGCGCGGAATGTGCAAGACGAAATCGTCGGCGAGCTCGTCGTTGAAGAAAACCGGAGCAACGGCAGGTAGGATCGCGGTGGTCATGGTGTTGGCAGTTTATCATTGCTTGCCGCGACACGCAAGTGGCCCCTCACTTCAAGCCCCCAAACGCGTGCAGAGCCGCTCGGCGGAGAACGGTACGATTTCCGTTCTCCACCAACGCGGCTCTGGTTTGAATCGCGGCACGCTTTAGCGCCCAAAACGCAGCGAGATAAAGGGCCCAATGGCGGGCTGGACGATTACCGGCGAAACGATTGCAGGCTGAGCGATGACCGGGGCCACTACCACCGGCGGCGACGCGACCACCAGCGGTGGGCGGAAAACGACCAGCGGACGCGGACCATAGTAACGACCGTGATAACATTCATTGGCCTGCGCCGAAGTCGCGCCAACCGTCAAAGCCGCCACCGTCAACACCGCGCACATCAAGAAACCTCGCATGATTTTCTCCTTCCGTTCTTCTTTGGGGTTGTTCGCTCTGAACATCCAAAAGACGCCAGCGCGTCCGCCCCTTGCGCTACTGAACGGCGTCTTACGAGAATGGAAGAAACTGGATTGCACCGGAATACCTTACGTATTCCACCCGCGCGATCCTACGGCAAAGAGTGCAGCTGAAATTCGGCGGCAGAAACGTCGGTTTCTCGGGAAATTGGCCAAAGTCATTAAAAATCCAACGTGGCAGGGGATCACACAACCGCCGACCTAATGTGGATATTGTCACCGATTTTTCAGTAGTGTCATAACGCGGGCTTCGCCCGCAACCTGAGGTGGACCCCATTCTTTGGACAAAAAAAGGCCATTCCTTAACTACACTTTTGCCAGCCTTCCTGACTCGCAACTCTTGTTGACCTTGCTTCCTCCGCTCGCTTGCGGTATCGACTTCTCGCCGGGCGAAACGGAGGTTGGCTCTGCTGGCGAGCATCCAGCCAAGGGATAACTCGGCCGAAGGTACGGCGATGGCGTTGGGCTCTGGGTCGGCCATCCGATCCAGGGCCTCTTCTTTGCGCCCCATCGGATACCTGAGCCATGCCTCCTACTAAAACGCACGACATCTCGCGCGTGATCTTGATCCCCTCCCGTAGACCTCGGCGGGCGTTCGATCCGCCAGCGATTGATGCGTCCTCGCCTCGTTGTAGCCGAAGTAGGTCGTCAGCCCCGCTGCCAACGTCGGCACCGCCTTCGGACGCCATAGTGTCTTTCATCTCGGATTTCCCTGCGTTTGCGGAGAAGGTTCGGAGCGTCTATCGTGGTGTCGTTACGCAGCTTGCGCGCTGTAGCGGCGATACGTACTCAGCGTGTCGCCCATGATTCGGCGGCCTCGTTGCGTCACACGCCAGAGCCGCGTGTGGGCAATTTTTTTCGCCAAACCACGCACATGCAGGCGGTTCAGGATTCGGCCAAGCGCGGCGCTGTGCCGTTGCCGACGTTTGCTGTCCTTCGCGAGGCCAAACACGGCGATGCGATGTCTTGGCTGGTTGCGAAATCCCTTGCTCAGGTGGTCGCCCGCCAAAACGGCAGCAAACAAACGCGCATCTTCTTCACGCGCCGGGTTGAAGCCGGCGGTACTGCGTCCTTGCTCACGCTTGGGTTCGGTCAGAATTTTCAGATCGTCGTAGCCAGGCGTCGGATCATTCACCGGCGTCAAGGCTTCCGAGTAACGTTGGTTGCAAGCCAAGGCGTGGCATTGATAGTGGTGCAGATTGCCAACCCCTTTGCACATGGCAAACCAACCCTTGGACGTGCTGCCATCGCGATGCTGACATTCCCGGAAGACTTTGAATTCCCCAGGTTTGGTAATCGGCGCGCAAAAGGGACCCACCCCCCAGTCTGAAATCGGCGTCCAATCTGGACCCACCCCAGCTGCTTCCGTTCCAATAAGGCCCGTCGCCTGGGCAATCTTGGAAACGGAGGCAAAGGATGCTGACGGTGTACCAGTATGGCGAGATTCGACGCGCCTTTCGCGATGGCATGAGCATTCGGGATATCGCGCGCACCTTTCACCATTCCCGACGCAAGGTCCGGCAGATCGTCGCCGAGGCCCAGCCTCGGCCCTACACACGCACCAAACCGACATCAGCGCCGATGCTCGGCGCCTTTCACACGGTCAACAAGGAGTATGCCGCGCTGGCAAGCCACTACGCTTTCGATCCGCTCTTCTGCATGCCGGCGCGTGGCCACGAGAAGCCTTATGCCGAGACGCGGGTGCGCGTGATGCAGCAGCAGTGGGCCACGCCGGTGCCTTGTGTCGGTGACCTGAGCGCGCTCAATGCGCTGTTCCGCGTCCGCTGTGTCGGCGAGGTCAAGCGCACGGTCGCCGGCAATACGGAAGCGATCGCTACGAGCGTCGCAGCTTGCTCGTGACCAGCAACCTGGCGTTCAGCGAATGGAATCAGATTTTTCAAGGCGAACGGATGACAGCGGCTTCGCTGGATCGCTTGACGCATCGTTGCCACATCTTCGAGATGAATGGCGAAAGCTTCCGCTTCCGCGAGTCGATGAAGACGAAGAAGAATCGCAAAGCCGAGCCGGAAAAAAGTTGAGCCTTCACGTGGGATACTGCCCTGGGGGCTCTGCCCCCAGACCCCCGGGATTTTTGGAGGCATGGCTCCGGCGTCCGATGGAGCCAGAGAACATCCCCCAGCGACCCTCGGCCGCTGGGGGATCCAAGTGCCATCGGCACACCGTCGGCCGGGCTATCCCTTGGCAGGTTGCGTCCCCGCAGAGCCTACCTCCGTTTCACCCGGCGACGGCAAGGTAACCAAGAACTTCGGAGAGAATCAAGTGCAAGCCCTCATGAGCCTGAACCAACCAGTGAACCCCTGAACCCTGGTGGGCCCCTTTTGCGCCGATGTGGGTCCGTTTTGCGCGCCGATTACCACGGGCGAAGCCCGCGTCAAGACACTACCGAATTTTCAGACGCACCCGCGGCAAATGCTGGGACTTGGATGCAGCGGACCCTTGTAACAATCGGCCTGCATACCTATAATGCGCAGGAATCGGGGCGTGGCGCAGTTTGGCTAGCGCGCCTGAATGGGGTTCAGGAGGTCGCTGGTTCGAATCCAGTCGCCCCGACTTTTTTCAGAAACGAGCCCTTCGGCGAGAACGTCGAAGGGCTTTCTCATGTGCGCCAGGTATGTTGTGTCTCAGAAGGTGCAAGTCCTCTGCGGGCGTTGATGGCCCGAACCGCAAGGCTAGGCAAGGGTGTCCGTCGCGAGGCGGAATCTGAAGAAAGCCGATGCCCCCAACTCGGATTCGACGAACAGAAATCGGATACAAGGCCAGCGTCGTTGGGTAACCCGGCATGAGACGGGGACGCCTACGCTGCAACCTTCACGCATCCGGCATTAACTTTCTGGCGCCGCATTTCCACGCCGCGACAGGAGCACCAAGTCGGCCGCTTCCTCGGCATCTCTGAGGAGCGTCTTGCGCGGCATGCCTATATGCGCACGCATGGTCAGGCTACGAGCAAAATCCGTCACTTGGATCGCGCGCACGGCCACAGGAAAGTCGGGCGGGATTTCTCCGGCAGTGATCCCGTCCCGGAAACGGCCTTCCACCAGCGCGACGCCACCGGCGGCCGCTTTTTGCAGGAACTTCCGAACCTCAGCGTCGTTCACAAGCGGCGCGACGCACACGAGAAGACATCCAGGTGCTGACCCTTTCTCGGTCGCACTTTCAACGGCATACCTCAGGAAGGCGGCGAGCGAGTCGCGAAGACCCTGCGGCGAGAGGAGTGCCTTCGCGGCCGATGCGCCCTTCCGTTCTGCATACGCCTTAAGGACGCGCAAGAATATCGCCCGCTTGTCCCCAAAGACGGCATACAGGCTCGGCCGTCCCACGCCCATCCCGGCGACGAGATCGTCGATCGTCACTCCGTCGTAGCCCTTCGACCAGAATACCTGGGTCGCCTTTTCCAGCGCCTCCTTCTCGTCGAAGCTGCGCGGCCGTCCACGCGGTTTACCGCTATTTTGAAACATTTAGTTCAAAACTCCTTGACAATACCAAGCATGTTTATTATCTTACCGTACGGTTCTAAATTCGCAAGTCGTCCGTGGGCTCGCGGGGCCTCACGACTCGACCTTCACCCTTCACCACGGAGACGCCCATGAAACATTCTATCGCGCTCGTCACCGGCACCACCTCCGGGCTCGGTTATGCGGCAGCCAGCCTGCTCGCCGCCAAGGGCTGCCGCCAGGTCATCGTCACCGGCCGCAGCCTGCCCCGGGTTCAAGAAACGGCCGCTCAACTCGCGGCTGAAACCAAGACCAAGGTCTTCATGCCGCTGGAGCTGGATCTGGACGAGCCGTCCAGCGTCCAGTCCGCCCTCGCCGAGCTGGTCAAGCTAGGTCGGCCGATCGATTTCCTACTGCTCAATGCCGGGATGGTCCCAGGTAATAAACGCGTGCTCACTGCGGCAGGCGTCGAGGCGGCTCAGGCCCCGCTCATCGGCCATCATCAACTGACTGTCGGGTTGCTCCGCGCCAACCTGCTGAGCCCCAACGCGCGGATTGTTATTGCCGGGGCGGAACCTGCCCGGGGGGGCGTGCCCCTGTTCAGTTACACCGACGTGCCGGCCTTTGCGGCCCAACACCACCGGGGTGACCGAACCGCCGCTATTGAAGCCTTAATGCGTAACGGGCCGAACGCGAAGTATGTGCCCAACCGGTCTTATGCCGACGCGAAGCTCATCATCGCTTGGTGGGTCGCGGCGCTGGCGCGCCGGCTACCCTCCGGCATGGCCGTATACGCCGTGTCGCCCGGTGCCGCGACCGCTACCAAGGCGGCGCGAAACGCTGGCTGGGCCGTGAAGTATCTGTTTATCCCAATCGCCAACCTCATTCCCGGCATGAATCAGACGCCGGAGACCGCGGCCCGTCGGTACCTCCAAGCATCGGAGTTCGGAACCGACGTCTCAGGGCAATTCTTCGCCTCGGCACAAGGGAAGTTCTCAGGCCCAATTGAGGCGCAGCTCCACCCACACCTCCACGATCGCGCCAGCCAGGAAGCCGCGTGGCAGGCCGTCGTCAAGGTTTCTGGCGTCGATTTCTCTTCCGCAGCAACTT
The DNA here is from genome assembly GCA_963767835.1 of uncultured Planctomycetota bacterium. GTDB lineage: Bacteria > Planctomycetota > Planctomycetia > Gemmatales > Gemmataceae > SIAQ01. Next base: position 4,035 of record CAVYFY010000025.1, on the reverse strand, counting down.
GAGAGCGGTGTCCTGAAGGAGAACCCGATCGCGGCTGAACTGATCCCGGTAACCCGAATCAGCAGGCGATTGCGGAGCTACATGGTCGTCCACGGGATCCTACGGTATTTTGAAATAAATAGTTCAAAACTCTATTGACCGCAGCCTCCGGCCTAATTATCATACCAAACAGTTCAAAATCCACTAAGCGACCCAGCGTCGCAAGGAGAATTCACATGGAACATTTCGAAGGTAAAAAAGTGGTGATTATCGGCGGCACCAGCGGCATGGGGCTCGCCACGGCGAAGATGCTCCTCGATGGGGGTGCGCGTGTTCTGGTGACGGGTCTGTCGAAGGCCGGCCTGGAATCGGCGCACAAAGAGCTTGGAAAGGACGCCCTCGTGGTTTCGAGCGACGCGCGGTCGTTGACGGAAATCGACGCCCTCGCCTCTCGGGTGAAGGCCGAGTTCGACACCTTCGACCTGCTCTTCGTCAACGCCGGGTTCAGCATCCGAGCGCCTCTCGAAAGCATGACCGAGGCTGTCTACGACGAGATGTTCAACTTGAACGCCAAGGGACCGCTTTTCGCGGTGCAGAAGCTCACGCCGTTAATAAACCGAGGAGGCTCTGTCGTCCTCACGACCTCCATCGCCAACGTCAAGGGAATGCCCGGTCAAGCCGCATACGGAGCCGCCAAGGCCGCGCTGCGATCATTCGCTCGGACGCTCGCCGCCGAGCTGCTTCCTCGCGAGATTCGCGTCAACGCGGTGACGCCCGGTCCCATCGACACGCCGATCCTCGGCAAAGTGTTTACGGGTAAAGGCGAGGCCGCCCAGATGAGGGAGAAGATGATCGGTATGGTCCCGATGAAGCGCTTGGGGATGTCGGAGGAAATCGCCAAGGCCGTCCTCTTCCTCGCGTTCGATGCGACCTTCACGACCGGCGCGGAACTTCCGGTCGATGGGGGGTGGTCGCAACTGTGAAGGCAGCGGCGGAGAAACAGCAGATCGAAACCATTCGCGCGCGGCTCTCCCCGATTTTCTTACCAAACGGTACGATATCGTCTTGACATGCGGATTTCAACTGGGTACTATTGAACCGTTCGGTTCAAAACTCCCCATCGCAGGGGCTGGCCTTGCTGAAGTGGTAACGGGTTTTCAGCAGGCAGGCTTGGTTCACCCATGACTATTTTTTCATCCCGTTAAGGAGGACCTTTCGATGAGCCGTTTCGTCATGTTGGCGTTGGTGAGCACAGTGGCATTGTCCGGGGCCTCGCACGCCTTCGGACAAGAGAAAAAGCCCAGTGAAGCCGAGATCACCAAGCTGCTTCCGGGAAAGTGGGTCAGCAATTTGAACACGCCCAAGGTCTCAGGCAAGCTTGATTTCGCATTCGTCAAGGACGGCACCTACACCCTGAAGGGGAAGATCAAAAAGGGGGAAAAGGAGATCCCGATCGACGAAGATGGTACGTGGAAGGTGACTGAAAACCGTCTCGTTCTGACGCCCAAGAACCCACCTACCGGCAGCCCCAAGACGAAAGAGCAAACCGTTGGTGAGATCAGCTACACGACCTTCAGGATCACGGACAAGCAGCAGACTGAATCGATGTGGACGAGAGTCAAGGAGTGACGTGATCGACCTCGGGTCTCTTTCCCAGCGAATGCGTTCGTGGTCGCAGCGAACGCATTCGTTTGAGGCCGGCCGCCAATCTGCCGCATCTATTGAATCATCATCTTCTTGGTGTTGGGGCGGCGCCTGACTCCACGAGATGGCATCGATTGAGTGCACGAAGTCGGCTGGCAAACGCAAACATGCGGGCCGAAGCCCGAGCCTGATTGGGCGACGCGCGGAGGCCTAGGCCTGCACCTATTTTTCGAGGAACGCGGCAAATCCCTGCTCGTTCGGAAAGAAAAGAAGGGCATTCAATGAAGAGATTTCTTGCTGCGGTCATTACGTGCTTCGCGATCGGTTCCATTGTCGCCGTGCATGCGGAACCGGAAACCCCGGCTTCTGGACTTCGCGTAAACGATGATGTCGTCCGCGATATGCGTATAAGCGCCAGTCGTGAGGCTATGTTTATCGCCAGCAATCGCCTCAACCCGGGCCATTGTCGCACTTCGCAATTCAGGGCTGCAAATGCGGCATCCAACGGATTCGTTCACGGATGACGATGCGACCATGTTTTGGAATTGTAACACACAGCAAGTGTGCCGTGGATCTTGGAGATTCGCGGCGATAGTTGGTTGCGTTTCCATCGAAAAGGAGTTTCGAAAATGAGGTCAAACTGGTTTTTCGCAGTCGCGGGCTTTTGCCTGGTCGTCTCGTTTCTTTTGAGCGAGTCGTACCCGACTGCCGTTGCACAGGAGGGCGCTGGCCGTGCGTCGTTGACCATCGATCTGGTGGGCTTCAAGGACACGTCCGGTAAAGCGACCATCTGCCTGTTCGACAACGAAAATTCGTTCAAGTCGGCCGACATGCGGAAGCACCGCAAAGAGGTGGAGAAGTACTTCCGGTCTCTGGTGGACGCGCCAATTCAGGTCGCCGGAAACAAATTGTCGGCGAAGTGCAAAATCGAAAATCTGCAGCCAGGCGAATACGCCGCGTTTGCCTTTCACGATGGAAATGGAAACGGCAAAGTGGACTCGAATCTTGTGGGTGTGCCCACAGAGGGGTTCGGCTTTTCCAACGATATCCGGCCTCAAGTTTTCCCGATTCCCAAGCACCCGACGTGGAAGGAAGTCAGGTTCGTCGTTCAGCCCGGCGAAAATAGCATTCGCATTCACGTGGTTGACTGAACAGGCGCCATACAGTTTTCGCGACGCTCAGCGGCACGTGCCGCTGAGCGATGAACGCCAGGACATAAGTTGGGACGCAAGAGATTGGGTTCGCTGTCAAGTAGGGAATGACGATGATTCTCGCAGAATGGATCTTCTTGTTGACGACCGTGTTTTCCGCGGGCCCCGGCGAGCCCTGACGGGTACGAAGATCTCTGGAAGGTAGATGTGCTTCGTGACAAGACGTGGAATCATCCTGTGGTCGTTGGCGGGCGATTGTTCGTCCGCAATGCCACCGTGGCCGTCGCATTTGACCTCCCGTCATCACGCAACGGGAAGTAGTGCCACGGGCGGCTCGGAGCGGACCGCAGGTGTTCTCCCCGAGGACTGCACGGATGCCGTGCCCCAGCGTTCGACCTGACGTAGGTGGCCGGCCCGCTTGTTCGAGGGCTGTTTCGTGGCCGCCCTTGTTTCCACGTTCCGCTCTCATCCGTCCGTTCAGCACGCCTTCCATCGCGTCTGGCTCTCCCCCGCAGACCGAAGCGGCGCGGTTTCGCCCGACCGGAAAAGCGTTTGCGGTCAAGCGCAGCAAGAAGAAGCGCGCGGGCGCGAAAAGCACGCAGAGGTGAAGGTCCCCCCCCCCGGCCCCTGGGCCCCGGATTTTGAACCGACCCCCCTGGCGTTCGACCCCAGGGCGGTCGGTTCAAATCTGAGGCTCCATCCCACGTACTCTGCAAAAGAGGGTAGCTCATGAGATGCCTGCCTTTCGGGGCAACGCGCGACGCCTCGTCGAGTTTCGCCGTGATATCACGCAGCTCGTTACGCACCTCTTGCATGGCAAAAGGCTTATCTTGCAGGCCGATATGGCCGCGGCGAATTTCGCCCGCCCGGCCGAAACTACCGCGCGCCGGCCGATCGGTCAAAAGCGGTGAAGCTACCAAAGAACCGCGCGAACGCCCCCCGGCCCTGGCCTCGAATTTTGAACCGCCCCCCTGGGTCGAACGCCAGGGGCCCACGGCGCTTTAAGCGCCGTGATGCGACCGCGTGTGCTATGGTGGAATCATGCGCATAATGGAAGTGCTGGAATTTGTGCGGCGGAAATCATTCGCATGTATCATGCGCACCATGATGGAACTTCTGTACATATCTGCTTGCCGCCAAGCGGCCTGGGAAGCGCCCGTCTCACACGCGACAGGCTCTTGCGCGAGCAGCCCAGGATGAACCGCAGACCAATGAAGTCAGCGTAACCTAAATACTCAAACTGAGCGTTTCTTAGGCCGCG
>CAVYFY010000024.1:0-271625 GCA_963767835.1 uncultured Planctomycetota bacterium | reverse complement strand
CGTCTGCCAATTCCGCCACTTCGGCTGATATTGCAACCAACCATGTAAGGATTGCGTTTAACCGTCGATTTTCCTCCAGGTTAGGACAATTCCCCGCGTCAGTCGCATGTTGCTCACATTGCGTTCATCTTGGCGCCGTGGAATCCGTTTTTCCTTCTGAACATGCATTCTACGATCCAGCGTCCGTGTTGGCCAAGACGAGTTGTCGTGCTTCTTGCCAGAAAATGGATGCCACTGCTTCGACAAGCAAGCAATTCTTCGCGCATGATCGCGACTACCCTCGCCTGGAAGCTTTCGTCCGCCTTGCCGATGACCTTTATCAGATACGGACATGGAAAAGCGTGCATTTTTTCCCGTAAATCGACAGTCGGCAGGGAAGTTTTCATTTGGCCTCGCGGGTTTGTTTCATTTGATTATACGCAAAAACTCGACGCTTTTTCCGGTCGGAAGACTTGCACGACACGAGGCGCTCAACACGGCAAGGCTACCACCTGATACAATGAATTCTGCACCTCGATCTCGAAACTGACCGAAAGGACGGTAGCATGCACGAAAAGGCCGCGACGTGGGTCGTTTACCTGATGACGGTCGGCAAGCACGGCGGCATGAGAGCGGTCTGTGAGCAAACCGAGTGGAATGCGATGGAACTGGCACGGCCCGGATACCATCAATTAATCCAGGGCGGCTTCACCAGCGAAGTCGAAGCAGAGCTTTTAGCGAGGGGCGACAGCGGCACCAGTAAACCTCGCGCATCGAAATTGCGGTAACGATTCGTTTCCTGGCTACGCTGCTTGGCGCGTGAATTTTGTCGTCGATCCGGTTACCAAAGGAACTTGAAAATGGCAGAAACCCAAGAGAAACGTGTCGTTGCACCCAAGAAGAAAGTCGTCCGCTGCGACAAGATTTGCACCTACGCCGGCAGTGGCACCGACCCGCACCGGTGCAAAAACAGATGCTCCCGAGAACCTGGCCACATCCTCAATTGCAAATGTCGAAGCCATGACATGCAGTGAAGGATGCCCAAGTCTCGCTTGTGGCACGGTGATCAAGCCATGACGAGTTCTTCGGACCCCAATTCGATCTCGGCAAATTCCATCCGCTGGCGATGAACTTTCTCTCGGTCGATGCGGATTCCCGGCGGCGCATTGATGATGCCAATCCGAACCTTGTTTCCGCCCGCAGCCGTGACCGTGATGCGACCATTGATGATCGTTTCTCGCCGACATTCCGCGTGAGAACGAGCATTACCAGTGCCGTCATGAATGATTGTGGGTTGCCCTTGAGCAAATCGCAAACCGACGCTTTGCTCAGGCAGTTGGCGACGCCACTGGGATGAAGAGTCCGATACGCTCTGCGATTTGTTGGCGCGTGCGGCTATCCTGATACATGGATGAAACGGGCTGGAAAGTGGGAAATGAGAAATGTTCCCTATGGGCATTCACGTCGCAGTTGCAGCGCATGTTTTTGATTGGCTGCCACAAGGACGATGGCGAGGTATAACCAATTCTGTGGAGATTGCAAGCGGGCGCTCGTTTTTTTTGAGAGGCATACTCATGTCGGCAGCAAACACGAAATGGATTCTCTGGATTGGCCTGGCAATCACGATGACTGGCTGCTCGCGCGAACCGCCGTTGGCGCCGACTCCGCCGCTGGAGGTCGTGGTAAGCCAGCCACTGTCGCCGGGCGAGAAGCCGGAGTTGATCGCCGACTGGGACGTTTACACCGGCAACGTGGAGGCCAAGGATTCCGTCGAAGTGCGTTCGCGCGTGCGTGGGCATGTCAAGAATGTCCAGTTCGCCGAAGGCGAGGAGATCGCGGCTGGCACGGAACTTTACCTGCTTGACTCGGAGCCATTTCAAGCAGACCTGAAGCAAGCGAAAGGTCAACTGACGACCTGGGAGGCCAAGCTCAAGCTCGCGGACGAGAAGATCGCCTTCTACAAGCCGCTCGCCGACAAGGGGACCGTGTCCAAGGAGGAACTGCTCAAAGTGATTTCCGACAAGGGGGAAGCTCTCGGCGGCATCGACGTGGCACGCGGCAAAATCTTGGAAGCCGAGCAAAACATCGGCTATTGCAAAATCGCTGCTCCAATTGCGGGCCAGGTCGGCGAGGCATGGCTAAGCAAGGGGGACCTCGTCAACGCGAGCGGCACCAACAGCCTGTTGACCACCGTGGTGGCCGTCGATCCGATGTATGTCACGGTCTACGTCAATGAACGCGCCTATCAGCGCTACCGGAATTTGCTGTCCGAAAAGGCCAGGAAGGCCCCGGCCGCCGCCAAGGACGGCAAATTGAAGATCCCGGTCGAGCTGGCGGTCACCGGGGCGGAGAACTTCCCCTACAAGGGCTACGTCGATTTCGTGGACAATCGCGTGGATCCTGCCACGGGTTCGATCAAGGTCCGCGCCAAGTTTGACAATCACAAAGGGCCGGACGGCCGCCGTCCGCTCACTTCGGGCTTGTTCGCCAGGGTTCGCGTGACACTTGCCGAACCGGTCCCGGCCATTCTCGTGGCCGACCGCGCCATTCTGACCGATCAGAGCCTCAAGTATGTGCTGGTCGTCAACAAGGCGAAGAACAACGTAGTGGAGCGCGTGGATGTCATTGCCTCCGATCGCCTGCAAGAGGATGGCCGACGTGCCGTCGAAGCCGGCTTGAAGGGAGACGAATGGGTCATCGTCGAGGGCGTCAATCGCGCTCGCCCTGGGGTGACGGTCAATCCGACGGAAGGAAAGATGCCGCGCCGCCCGGTCACGGGCAAGTAACACCAAAGCGCCGCTTACGGTTTTAGCGCTCGCATGGCGCAATGCGAGCGCTAAACCGCAAGCGACAACAGAGGGTATTGCATGTCGCGCTTCTTCATCGATCGGCCGATTTTCGCGGCGGTCCTTTCGATTGTCATCGTCATCGTCGGCGTGGTGGCCGTCGTCAAGCTGCCGGTCGCGCAGTATCCGGAAGTGGCGCCGCCGACCATTTCCATTACCGCGAATTATCCGGGGGCCAACGCCCTGGACGTCGCGGAAAATGTCGCCACTCCCATCGAGCAAGAAGTCAACGGCGTCGAGAACATGATTTACATGCTCTCCAAGTGCACCAACGACGGCCAGATGATCCTCGACGTGACCTTCAAGCCAGGCACCGATCTCAACATGGCCCAGGTGCTCGTGCAGAATCGCGTCTCGGTCGCCGAAGCCAAGCTGCCGGAAGAAGTCAAGCGTCAAGGGGTGACCACCAAGAAGAAGTCGCCAAGCATCCTTTTGTGCGTCAACTTGATCTCAGAAAAGGTCAAGGATCCCAAGCCCGGCGAGGATGAGTACAAGTTCAGTCAGCTGTACCTGAGCAATTATGCCACACTCAATGTCAAGGATGTGCTGGCCCGCATTCCGGGCGTCGGGGATGTGACGTTTCTCGGCCCGCGCGATTACAGCATGCGCATCTGGCTGAATCCGGAAAAAGCCGCGTCGCTCGGCATGACGCCCAGCGACGTTGTCGCCAAATTGCGAGAGCAAAATCGCCAGGTGCCCGCCGGGCGCGTCGGCCAGCCGCCGATACCATTTGGCCAGGATTTCCAGTACCCGCTTTCGACCCCATCGCGACTGGTGAAGGCGCAAGGAATTCGGCGAGGTCATCCTCAAAAGCGACAAGGGCATCATCATCAAGCTCAAGGATGTCGTGCGCAGCAAGGACGGCATCGAGCTGGGCGCCAAGAACTACGATGTCAACAGCTACCTCGACGGCAGTCCATCGGTGACGCTGGCTGTCTTTCAATTGCCCGGCTCCAACGCGATTGATACGGCAAAGACCATTCATAAGGAGATGAAGCGGTTGAAGAAGGATTTCCCCGAGGGAGTGGATTTCCAGATCGTTTACGACACGACCGTTTTCATCGAGGAATCCATCACGGCGGTTTACCACACGCTTTTCGAGGCGATTGTCCTGGTCTTCATCGTTGTCCTCGTGTTTTTGCAGAACTGGCGCGCCACCATCATTCCCATGATTGCCGTGCCCGTGTCGCTGGTCGGCACCTTCGCCGTCATGGCGCTGCTTGGCTTTTCGCTGAACAACCTGTCGCTGTTCGGCCTGGTGCTGGCGATCGGCATCGTCGTGGATGACGCCATCGTCGTGGTCGAGAATGTGGAGCGTTACCTTGCGATGGGGCTCAGTCCGCTGGAGGCGTCGCGCAAAGCCATGGACGAGGTATCCGGGCCGGTCGTCGGCATTGCCCTGGTGTTGTGCGCGGTGTTCGTGCCAACGGCCTTCATGGCGGGCATCACGGGGCAGTTCTTCAAGCAATTTGCCTTGACCATCGCGACCTCGACGGTCATCTCGGCATTCAACTCGCTGACGTTGAGTCCCGCGTTGTGCGCCCTCCTGTTGAAGGCTCACGGCCATGGACAAAAGGAAAACGGTCACGGCGAGCACGCGCAGGCCGAGGCGCTGCCGCAGCTGGGGATTGTCATTCTGGGCGGGCTGATCGCCATGTTTTTCCTGGGGCCGATTGTGGGGCCGATGTTTGGAATCGTCCCGGCGGGACATGGGGGCCACGCCAAGGAGGCGGACGCTCATGAAGCCAGCGCCCTGACGTTATGGGCCTTTCGCGCCGGCATGTTCGCGCTGGGCGCCGTCGCCGGCTGGTTTGGGAGCCGACTGGTCAATGCTGGGTTTGCCAAGTTCTTTCAGGGTTTCAACTGGACGTTCGATCGCACGATCAACGGCTATGGACGGGCTGTCACCTTATTGGTGCGGGCCAGCGCGGTGGCCCTGTTGGTTTACGTCGGCCTCCTGGCTGGCACGGTCGGCATGTTTCAGGTTGTCCCCGGCGGCTTTATCCCGGAGCAAGACAAGGGCTATCTCGTTGTCAATGCTCAGCTCCAGGACGGCGCCAGCCTGGAGCGCACCGACGAGATCGTGAGGGAAATGACCAACATCGCCATGCACGATGAGCAATTCAAGGAATCGGTCGGCCACTGTATCAGCTTGCCCGGCTACTCGATTCTCACAGGCACCAATATCTCCAACGTCGGCGGCATGTTTGTCATCCTCAAGCCATTCGAGGATCGAAAGGGCAAACCGGCATTGAGCGCCCCGGCGGTGGCCAAGCAACTGCGCGAGGCTTATCGCAAGAAGATTATCTCGGCCAACGTCGCTGTCTTCGGCGCCCCGCCGATCGATGGCCTGGGGAGCACGGGCGGTTTCAAGTTGCAAGTGCAGGACCGCGCCTCCATGGGGCCGCGCGGTTTGGAAGGAGGCGTGGCAACCTTGGTCCGCGCGGGAAATAGCCAAGGCGGGCTCACCAGTCTTTTCAGCAGTTACACCGCCAATCAGCCCCAATACGTGGTCCCCGTTGACCGCGAAATGGCCATGAGCCGCGACGTTTCGCTTACGGAGCTTTACGATACGCTCGGCGTTTATTTCGGCTCGGCTTACGTCAACGACTTCACGCTGCTGGGCCGAAACTGGCAGGTGGTCGTCCAGGCCGAGCCCGGCTTCCGCAAAGAGATTCGTGATCTTTCAAGTCTGAAGGTCCGCAACCGCCAAGGCACCATGGTGTCGCTGGAGACATTTATCAAGGAGCAGCCGACGACGGGGCCGGCCATCGTCAACCGTTACAACATGTATCCCTCCGCGGAGATCAACGGCGCCACCAATCCGGGCACCAGCTCGGCCGACGCCATTCGCATCATGGAATCGTTGGCGAAGCGCGAGTTGCCCTCGTCGATGGGATTTGCGTGGACCGAATTGTCGTACCAGCAAATTCAGGCGAGCGACTTCGAGCAAAACTTGAAAGAGGGCGCCTTGCCCACGGCCCTGGTCTTTCCGCTGGCGGTCGTCTTTGTCTTTCTGGTTCTCGCCGCCCAATACGAAAGCTGGTCGCTTCCCTTCGCCATCATTCTGATCGTGCCGCTGTGCATTCTGTCCGCGATGATCGGCGTTTGGCTGAACGGCCTGGATAACAACATCTTCACGCAGATCGGCCTGGTGGTGCTCGTCGGCCTGGCGGCCAAGAACGCGATTCTGATTGTCGAGTTCGCCAAACAAAAACAGGACGAAGGGCTCAACCGTTTCGCCGCCGCCGTCGAGGCATCCAAGCTGCGTTTACGGCCGATCCTCATGACCTCGTTTGCGTTCATCCTCGGCGTGGTGCCGCTGGTCCTCGCCACGGGCGCCGGCGCCGAGATGCGCACGGCGCTGGGCATCGCCGTCTTCAGCGGCATGTTGGGGGTCACGCTGTTCGGCATCTTCCTGACACCGGTCTTTTACTTCGTGATGCGTTGGCTCGTCGAACGGAATATTCCATCGCAACCGGCAAAGGGTGGTGTGCCGGTTGATGGCAAGGACGGCGCACCAGGTACCGCTCACGCAACGCCGACGGACGATCGGTTCACGGCAGGTCCGTAGGGCCGAAGATTTACGGACGCACTGGCAATCGTGCGGCAATAGTCATCGACGCTGCCACAGCGCGGCGCGGGACAAATCGATGGCATCGGCTAACCGTCACCATCCACATAAGCAAAATGGGCGTGGGCCCGGCGTGGGGCTATTTTTGAGTGTACAATTTCTGGCAGCGGAACGCGGATGGGCAAGATGAATGGGAGGCACATTCTAATGTAAGGCATGAAAAGGTAGAGGAAATTTGCCCGCCGCAGCGTTATCGTCGGGGTTTTCCCTAAAATAAAAATCATGGGCATGGCACTTGCTGCCGAGGGCATCGTCTTCCGGGGCAACAAGAAACCAGATTGAAGGAGCTGATCATGATGGAAGGAAGGAAACTCACCCTCGCCCTATACGTGGATCGATCCACCCGGCAATGGATCGTGTTAGACCCCGAAGGCCAGTTTTGGACTGTGCCGGTGAACGAAGAGGATTCTTGGAACCGACGCCAGCCGTTTTTCCCGACCGAGGAGACGGATCTGGAGCCGATCCCGGGCCACTACAAATATATGCTCGGTCTCTCCGCCTAACCGAAAGATGAGCGCCTCCATGACCGCAGAGCAAGTCCGGCTCGACGAAGCACGTGCCCAGAAAGCCCCCTGGAAAAAATGGGGCCCGTATTTGAGCGAACGCCAATGGGGCACTGTCCGTGAAGATTATAGCGAAGGGGGCAACGCCTGGGACTACTTCAGCCACGATCAGGCGCGCAGCCGCGCCTACCGCTGGGGCGAGGACGGCATCGCCGGCATCTCCGACGACAAGCAGCAACTCTGTTTCGCGCTCGCGTTATGGAACGGCAAGGATCCCATCCTCAAGGAGCGTTTGTTCGGTCTGACCAACAGCGAAAGCAATCACGGCGAAGATGTCAAGGAGTACTACTTCTACCTTGACAGCACGCCGACGCATTCGTACATGAAGTACCTTTACAAATATCCGCATGCCGCCTTCCCTTACGCAAACCTCGTTGACACCAGCCGCGGACGCAGCCGCAATGAATTTGAATATGAACTGCTCGACACCGGCGTCTTCGACGACAATCGCTACTTCGACGTGTTCGTGGAGTACGCCAAGGAATCGCCGGAAGATATTCTCATCCGGATCACGATGCACAATCGCGGCCCGGAGGCTGCGGAGCTGCACGTCTTGCCGACGCTGTGGTTTCGCAATCAATGGTCCTGGGCCGGCGAAACCGACCGACCGAGCTTGCAGCGTGTCGGCAACGCCGTCAAGGCGGTTCACCCCTCGCTGAGCGAACGCTTTCTCTATTGCAACGGTTCCCCAACGCTCCTGTTCACGGAAAATGAGACCAATACGCAGCGCATCTTCGGCGTTCCCAATCGCAGCCCCTTTGTTAAGGACAGCATCAACGACTACATCGTTCACGGCCGCAAGGACGCCGTCAATCCCGAGCAAAAAGGGACCAAGGCCGCGGCGCATTACCGCGTGACCGTCCAACCAGGCCAAAACCAGGTGATTCGGTTGCGGCTGTCGGACATGGCGCCCGGCAACAACGGCGCCTACAGCGATTTCGACGATGTGCTCGCCATTCGCCATAAGGAGGCCGACCAGTTCTACGACACGGTCATTCCGAAATCGCTCAATGCCGATCAAAGCAACGTCATGCGTCAGGCGCTCGCGGGCATGCTTTGGAGCAAACAGTTCTATCACTACGATGTGGACAAGTGGCTGGAAGAGCGCGGCTGCGATCCGTTCAAGGCCAATCGCAAGCAGGCCCCGCGCAATGACCAGTGGCACCACATGTACAACGGCGACATCATCTCCATGCCGGACAAATGGGAATACCCGTGGTACGCGGCGTGGGATCTCGCTTTCCACGTCATTGCGTTGACGCTCGTGGATCCCGATTTCGGCAAGCAACAGCTGAGACTGATGCTGCGCGAGCGCTACATGCACCCCAACGGCCAAATCCCGGCTTACGAATGGAACTTCGGCGACGTCAATCCGCCCGTGCATGCCTGGTCCACGGCATTCACCTATGTCCTGGAGATGGCCAAAACGGGCCACGGGGACAAGGAATGGCTCAAGAGCAACTTCCAGAAGCTACTCCTCAATTTCACCTGGTGGGTCAACCGCAAGGATCGCTCAGGCCGAAACGTCTTCGAAGGGGGCTTCCTGGGGCTCGATAACATCGGCGTCTTCGATCGCAGCGCGCCCTTGCCGACGGGTGGCTACCTGGAGCAGGCCGACGGCACCGCCTGGATGGCCCTGTTTTGCCAGAACATGCTCGAAATCGCCGTGGAGTTGGCCAAAACCGACGCGGATTATGCCGACATGGCGGTCAAGTTCGTCGAACACTTTCTGTGGATTGCCTCGTCGATGGCTCACATGGGCAGCGACACCGGCATGTGGGACGAGGAGGACGGCTTCTTTTACGACGTGCTGCGCTTGCCCAACGGACAGGCCGAGCGGCTCAAAGTGCGGTCGATGGTCGGGCTGTTGCCCTTTTGCGCGGCCTCGACCTTCGACGGAAAAATACTGAAACAATATCCCGAAATGACGGAACGCCTGCAACACTTCCTGGCGGCCCGGCCTGAAATTGCCGCCTCGATCCACAACCCGGCCAAGGCCGGCATCGCCGGCCGCCATCTCGCCTCGATCCTGGACGAGACCAAGCTCCGCCGCGTGCTCGCCAAGATGCTCGACGAGAATGAATTCTTGAGCGAGTTCGGCATCCGCTCATTGTCGCGGTTCCACGCCGAACATCCGTTCGTTTTCCATGCCGGCGGCCAGGACTATCGCGTCGAGTATCTGCCGGCCGAATCCGACACCGGCATGTTCGGCGGCAACTCCAACTGGCGCGGCCCCATCTGGATGCCGGTCAACGGCCTGATCATCCGCGCCCTATTGCAGTATTACGGCTACTTTGGCGACGATTTCAAGGTGGAATGCCCAACCCGGTCCGGACGCCTGATGACCCTCTACCAGGTGGCCGAGGAGATTACCCGCCGGCTCTCGAATATTTTCCTCAGAGGCAAAGACGGGCGGCGGCCGGTCTATGGCGGGTCGGAGAAATTCCAGAACGATCCGCACTGGCGCGACCTGATCCTGTTCTATGAGTACTTCCACGGCGACAACGGCGCCGGCCTGGGCGCCAGCCATCAAACCGGTTGGACCGGCCTCATCGCCCGCGGCATGCACCTGTTCGCCACGACCACCGCCGAACATATTCTTCAAATCGGCAAGATGGCCGCCATCATGGACGTGAACCAACCACGGAGTGCCGAGTTGGTCGGCGCAGGCAAATAGCTTGGACGCCGGCATTGTACTTCCTTGTTTGGCGTTCGCTCGAAATCCGCGCATCTTGCGGGCGCTGAACGAGGACCAACATCCATGAGTCTCCCATGAAGAAGATTGGTCTCGCCCTTTCCGGCGGCGGCTTCCGTGCGAGCCTTTACCACCTCGGCCTGGTCCGTTTCTTGCGCGATGCCAAAATCTTGCCCAGCGTGACCCACATCACTTCGGTGTCGGGCGGCAGCATTTTCGCCGCTCATCTCGTGCTCAACTGGGACCGCTACAACGGCTCGGCCAGCCAGTTCGAGGCCGCCGCCGCCGAGTTGCTTTCCTTCGTGCGCTTCGATATCCGCAATCGCATCACCCGGCGTTTTCCACTGGACATTCCCTTGCGCTGGCTGCGCCGGCTGGTGGGGCTCTCCAATCGCCAGCTAACGCAAACGGGCCTTCTGGAATACCACTACCAGAAGTATCTTTATGGCGATGTTAGCCTTTTCGAGCTGCCCGAAAAGCCGCAACTGCACATGCTCACCACCAATGTGAGCGAGGGCTGCCTGTGCTCGTTCAACCGCAACGGGTTGCTGATGGTGCGCCGGCAGGCCGGGCATGCCATTCGCCTCGACCACATTCATGTCGGCCTGGCCACCGTCGCCATGGCAGTCGCTGCCTCGTCGGCATTCCCGGGCTTCTTCCCGCCGCTGGAATTGACCGCTGCGGATGTCGGCGCCAAGAGCGGCGAGTTTGGCAAGCAGGCGTACACCGATGGCGGCGTCTTCGACAACCTCGGTGTTCGCATGTTCCGCTGCCTGGAGCCGATGCTCGCCGAAGAAGGCAAGCTCGATGGCGTGCTGGTGAGCGATGTCGGCAAGCGCATTGCCGTGCAAAGCGGCGGCACCGGCGGCGTGATCCGCACCGCCTTGCGCACCACGGACATCCTCATGGACCGGGTCTGGCAGCTGGAGAATGAAACCTTCCACGGCACATCCGGATTCGTTTTCGCACCGATCACCGAAGTCGTCGAACCGGCCGAAGACGCCACTGCCTTGCACCCGGAAATTCAGCGGCAGGCAGCTAACATTCGCACCGACATCGACCGCTTCTCGCCGCTTGAAATCAGCAGCCTGATCAAGCACGGCTACTGCATCGGCCGCAAGGCATGCCGGGCGAACCCCGACCTTTTCGGCGCCGAACTGCCGGGCGCCGCTCCGTGGGACCCGAATGCCGCGCCGCCGGGCACCGCAAAGACGCCGGCGCCGGTGGCTGCGGCCACATCACTGCTGCACCGCGTTCAGGCGGAAATCGGTGCAGTTGCAAAGGGAATGCCAGCCCAGACTACGGTTGACGCGCGGACGCTGCAAGCCTCGGCGATCCGGCGTATCTGGAGTACACTCCTGGACTACCGGGACTGGACATCCTACGTCTACGTGCCGCTCATAGTCCCGCTTCTCTTCGTGATGCCCTATGTCGTCGTCACGACCTATCAACGTTCCCATCGGGCCAACATGCTCATTCACTCGTTCTCCCAGGGGAGCCGCGATTTGGAGACCATGAGCCGGCTGCTCGACGACGGCCCTGAGAGGCCCTGGGTCGGCGAAACCCCCGAGGAAGTCAGTAAACTCGACGAACCCGACTACAAGGGCTTTGAAATCGTCCAGGCATCATTCATCATGGACCTCCGAAGGTGGAATCCCATGGCGGCCGACAGAGGCGATGCCGGCGCCAACGTGCGCAGCTTATGCGCGCTTCCGGGTTTTGAAGCAGCCCGACAACACGGCCAACAATCTCTTCCGCTTCCAGGTGCCCGGGCGCGACACCCGGATGGAATTCCGATTTCCACAGCAACAGCTACAACCAAAGCTGCGTAAGAGTTGCGCAACGGATGAATCGGTGCACGGGGAAAAGAAATGCCATTGGGAATCGATTTTTGATTTCCAGCAAGTGCTGCCGGGGGAGTCCGTGGACCTCCTTATGGACAACCAGACTACTGGACACATCGTGCAGCACACCGAAGCATCGGCCACGGTTCCGATTCCGGTCCGCACCGAAACGGCGGAGCTAACCGTCTGGATACTTCTGCCCGCCGGAAAGGAGTACCGAAGCTTTCGGATTCTCCGCAAGGGCCAAGGGAAGGTCGAAGAAGTGAAGGTTGCCAGCGAATACCTGGCGGATGACTCCACCATTCTCGCTTTCCGATTGCTATCGATGAAACCGAACTACCTCTACGAACTCCAATGGTTTTACAAATAGATGTTGGACGTTTGGCTAGCCGCGCTTACCCGAGGTGGACATGAACACCGTCCGTTACCCGTCGCTCTACCAGATCAACACCCGCGTCTGGCTCACCGAGCTGTCCGCCGCGCTGGGCCGCCGCGCCACGCTGGACGACATTCCGGATGCCGAACTCGATGCGCTGGCGCAGAAAGGCTTCGATTGGGTCTGGTTCCTGAGCGTCTGGCAAACGGGGCCCGAGGCGCAGAAGGTCTCGCGCAGCAATCCCGAGTGGCGTCGCGAGTTCCATGAGACGCTGCCCGACCTGCGCGACGAGGACATCCCTGGTTCCGGATTTGCCATCACGGGTTACACCGTCCATGAGAATCTCGGCGGCGACGCTGCCCTCGCCCGATTGCGCGAACGCCTGAAGAAACGAAACCTCAAGCTGATGCTCGATTTCGTCCCCAACCACATGGGGCTCGGGCATCCCTGGGTCGAAACGCATCCCGAACGCTTCATCCGTGGCGCCGAACTCGATCTAGCCCGCGCCCCGCAGAATTACGTTTGGGTCAAACGCAAGGCCGGCGACATGCTTTTCGCCTACGGCCGTGACCCGTATTTTTCCGGCTGGCCCGACACGCTCCAGCTCAATTATGCCAACTCCCCCACGCAGGAAGCGATGATCGGCGAACTAACCAAGATTGCTGGGCAATGCGACGGCGTCCGCTGTGACATGGCCATGCTGGTGCTGCCCGATGTTTTCGAACGCACCTGGGGCCAGCGTGCTCCGCTCTTCTGGCCGACGGCGACTCAGCGCGTCCGCGAGCGCGTTCCTGGCTTCACCTTCATGGCGGAAGTCTACTGGGACATGGAGTGGACGCTGCAGCAACAGGGCTTCGATTTCGCCTACGACAAACGGCTCTACGACCGCCTGCGTGAAGGCCATGCTCGGCCCGTGCGTGAGCATTTTCACGCCGGTCTCGACTACCAGGACAAGCTGGCCCGCTTCCTGGAAAACCACGATGAGCCGCGCGCCGCCGCGACGTTCGCTCCGGATGTTCACAAGGCCGCCGCCGTCATCACGTTCCTGGCGCCGGGCTTGCGTTTCTTTCACCAGGGCGAATTCGAAGGTTGCAAGAAGCGGATCTCGCCGCATCTCTCAAGAGGCCCAAGCGAGCCGTGCGACCAGAACCTGCATGATTTTTACGAACGCCTGCTCATCGTTTTGCGTCAACCTGCGCTTCGCGACGGGCAATGGCAGCTTCTCGAATGCGCACGCGGCTGGGATGGCAACTGGACCCACGATTGCTTCGTGGTCTTTGCCTGGCAAGGCGCCAAGGGCGAGCGTCTCGTTGTCGCCGTCAACTACGCTGCCAACCAAAGTCAGTGCCACGTCCGTTTGCCCTTCGCCGACCTTGCTGGCAGGAAATGGAGTTTCCAAGATCAGCTCGCCGCCGCATCGGTCGATTGGCATGGCGACGATCTTCTGGGCCGGGGACTCTTTCTCGACCTGACACCGTGGCAGGCCGCGGTTTTTTGCATCGCACCGTGTTCATGAAAGTGCTAAATGATCTTACGCTTGCGCAAAACAAAAAATGCGACGACCGCGTGTTTCGTAAAATGGCGAGAAGCAAATTGGCTCGATGCGGGGCCGGCGTTGATGAATGACGAAGCCAGCTACCTTTGCGATTCTTGCGGCGAGGAAATCGCCGTGCCGATCGACCTGTCGGCGGGACCGAGCCAGGAGTATGTTGAGGATTGTCCAGTGTGCTGTCGGCCGAATGTCATTCATATCGAGATTGGACCTGACGGCGAGGTGGGCGTATGGGCCGAAAGGGAATAAGCGCGTGTAGCTTGTATGCCGATTCTTTCGGCTTCAATCCTGGCAAACCTTGCCGCCTGCGAAAGCCCTGCCGGTGCGCGAACCTGTTCGGCTTGTACTCCGCATGAAGAAAACAGAAATATGCACAGTAACGAGATTTAGTCAGTTGCGTTCCGTAGCTTGCCGAGTTTAGGGGTAGTTGGGAAATTCAACCCTCGGCAGTTGATTTCGCCCACGGTGTGCGACATAGAATTGAGTGATTCTCTATTCGTGCTTGTTTCGCTTGGCAACACAAACTAACTCCTCGGGCACGAAGGAGAGGGTGAGCACAGCAGGGAAGAAAATATGTACCGATTCAGTTTGTTAAGCGTCGCTTTGCTAACAGTCGCCACGCAAGCGCGGGCCCAGACCAAGGCCGACGGAATGTTTGACGAGCTCTCGCGCGATTTCGGCTCCGTGCCGCGCGGCCAGCTTCTCACGCATTATTTCCGCATCGTCAACAACACCGACAAACCCGTGCAAATCGGCAGCGTCGGCGTCTCCTGCAATTGCGTATCGGCGCGGGCGCTGCAAGGCGTCTTGCAGCCTGGCCAGGAAACGGCGATCGAAGCCAAGATGGACACCAACCGGTTCACCAATAGCCGCACGGTGACCATCTGGGTTCTCTTCACTCAGCCGCGCCAGGAACAGGTGCGGTTGTGGGTGCAGGCCAACAGCCGCGAAGACGTCACCTTCACCCCCGACAATTTGGCGTTCGGACACGTCAAGCGCGGAACCAAGGCGGAAAGCAAGATCACCATCTCTTTCCTCGGCGGCCAGACCAAGATTCTCGAAATGAAAAGCGACAGCAATTACGTGGTGCCGACCTTGAAGGAACTGCAGCGCGGCAATGGCGAGACGGCTTACGAGATCACCGCCAAGCTAAGCCCGGAGACCCCCGCCGGCAAATGGTTCACCGATGTCTGGCTCAAGACTAACAACAGCGGTTTGCAACGCCTGCGCGTCCCCGTTACCGTCGAGGTCGAAGCACCCTTAAGCGTCAATCCGGGCACCGTTTCGCTTGGTCAACTCAAGGCCGGCAAAGAGGAAGAGCGCAAGGTCATGATTAAGGGGGTACGCCCGTTCCGTATCATCGGCATCACCGGCACCGATAAACAAGTGCAGGTCCGCGCCACCAGCAACGAAAGCAAGTCGGTCCACGTGCTGACTGTAACCCTGAACCCCATGGAGGCAGGCACCATCAACCGCCCCATTACCGTGGAAACCGATCTCAAGACCAACGGCACGATCACGTTCAATGCGTCGGCCGAAGTGGTCCCATAACGCCCCCCAAAGCCCAGGGACAGCTGTCCCTGGGCTCTCATGACAGCCGTTTGCGGAATTTCATCGCGGCTAGGAAGAACGACGCAATTCCCATCGTCCACAGGACCACCGAGTGCGGCCATAGTTCCGACCAGCCGGCCCCGCGCAGGATCACGCCGCGAGCCGCGTCGATCATCCACGTCGTCGGAAAAATCTGCGCGATATACCAGAAGAACGCCGGCATCGATTCGATCGGAAACACATAACCCGACAGGAAAATCGAGGGCATCATCGTCCCCATCGCCATCTGCCCCGCTGCCTCACGCGTGTCAACTCGCGTCGAAACGTACAGCCCCAGCCCCAAGAATGTCAACGTGAACGGCAACGTGAACGCCAACAGCGTGAGCACATGCCCGTGAATCGGCACGCGAAACACGGACCACATCAAAAACAGGATCGTGCTGAATTCGACGAACGTCAGCCCGAAATACGGGATCAGCTTGCCGAGAATCAGCTCGCTCGCCTTGACCGGCGTCATGAAAAGCTGCTCGAGCGTGCCTTTTTCCTTCTCGCGGACGATGGCGTTGGCGGACAGCATGATCGCCATCATCTGGCACATGACGACCATCAGGCCGGGAATGAAGAAGTTGGCCGAGCGCGTGTCGGGATTGAAGAGAATCTGCGGCCTGGCATCGATGGGTAGGCCACTGTCGGCGCTGACTTGCTGCAGGGCTTGCTGCAAGGCGAGGGCGTTGGTGGTGCCGATCGCTTCGCCGGCGACGCTCGATTCCGAGCCATCGACGAGCACAAGAATCTGAGCTGGTCGCTTGGCTTCGAGCTGTCGGGAAAAATCCTCGCGGATCTCGATGCCGACCTTCGCCTTGCCGGCCCGGATCAGCCAGTTCATTTCTGCCTCGCTATAGACTTGCTTGATGACGTGGAAATCTTTGGAGTTCTCGAAGCTGCGCACGAGCCGTTTGCTCTCTTCCGTCTGGCACTGATTGAAGACGACGGTCGAGATGTGGCGCACGTTGGTGTCGATGGCATAGCCGAGCATAAACAATTCGAGCACGGGAATAAACAAAGCGAAGAAAAGCGTCGCCGGATCGCGGAGAATGTGCAAGAATTCCTTGCGTGCGACGGCAAAAGTCCGCTGGAAGGAAAAGGTGGTGTTCATGAGTATCACCTCCTCGTTCCCACGCTCTCTGCGTGGGAACGCACTGCTTCGCGACGCTCCGCGTTGCGGACTCGACGCTGTGGTCATGCCTGTTGCGCCGCCAAAAGGCAGCGTACATCAATGCAAGATGGCGACAACGTTCGCGCGCGGCATCCAGTCCGCGAAGCGGGAGCGTCGTGAAGCAGTGCGTTCCCGGAGCGTGGGAACGAGATGCAACGAATCACGTCTTCGCCGTCTGGGCATTGGAAATCGTGACGAACACGTCCTCCAGCGATGGCTCCGCATCGATCACGCGCGAGTTTGCCAGCCCAAGCTCGGCGAGCGTCCGTTCTTTTTCGACCAGGGCGTGGATCGATTGGCCGAAGATGGTAGCTTGCTGAACCCCCGGATTGCGGCGCAACTGTTCGAGCAGTTCCGCCGTATGCGAGTCGTAAATCTCAAGCCAGCGCGTTCCCGACGGCGTCACGCCGGGAAGCTGCTTCAGATCGCGTGGCGTTCCCAGCGCGAGCAGGTTCGACAAATAGATATAGCCGACGCGGGCGCAGTGCGTCGGCTTCATCCATGTAATGCGTGGTGACGACGAGCGAAATCCCCTCCGCGGACAGACGAAAGAGCAGGTTCCACAGATCGCGGCGGGCAACCGGATCGATCCCGGCCGTCGGCTCATCGAGAAAAATCAGCTTGGGGCGATGGAGCAACGCGCAGACCAGCGCGAGCCGCTGCTTCCACCCGCCGGAAAGCCGGCCGGCGTAGCGGTCCATGTACGGTTCCAGACGAGTCAGCTCCATCAGTTCCGCCTCGCGCTGCTTGGCCTGTCGCGGCGTCAGGCCATAGATGCCGGCATAGAAATCGAGGTTCTCGCGCGTTGTCAAATCCTCGTATAAGGAAAATTTCTGAGACATGTAGCCGATCTGGGCGCGGACACGCTCCGATTCGGCGTTCACGTCGTGCCCCAGCACCGTCGCCTCGCCGGCCGCCAAGGGCACCAGCCCGCACAGACCGCGGATCAGCGTCGTTTTTCCCGACCCATTCGGACCGAGCAAACCGAAGACCTCGCCGGCGGCAACGGTCAAGCTGACGTTGTTCACCGCCGTAAGCGTGCCGAAACGAATTGTGACGCCGCGTGCATCGATGGTGAGGGGTGGCATAGGCGCTATTCCAGCGGGATAGTGACTTCGGCCGCCATGCCGGCGTTGAGAATGCCCTTCGCGTCCGGCACGAAGACCTTCACGCCGAAGACCTGATGCCGGCGCTCATCGACGCTTTGCACGTTGCGAGGCGTGAATTCGCTGATGTTCGAGCGCTGAATGATGTAGCCCGTGAACACCCGGCCTGGATGCGAGTCGATGGTCACGTTGACTTCTTTTTGCAGCGTCACCAGGCCGTACTGCGTCTCGGGCACGAAGACCTTGACCCACAAATCCTCGACGCGCAGCACGCGCACCACCGGCTGATTGGCAGGCACGAGATCGCCCGCGCGCACGGCGATTACCTCCACGACCGCTTTGCCCAGATTCGGCGGCGCCTTGATGGTCGTCTCGGCCAGGTTGATGTCGATCGCCTCGAGCGTGGCCTTGAGCTCGGCAACCTTGGCCCTGGCGATGTCGATATCTTCCGGCCGCGTGCCGTTCTTGAGCAGGTCGAATTGGGCGGCGGTCTTTTTCCATTCCGCAAAGGCTTCGGCCTTGTCTTCCTTGCGCGATCCAGCCTTCATCATGTCCACCTTGGCCTGGGCGTTATCCAGGCGTCCCTTGGAGCGATCGCGATAGGCGACGGAGGCGTCCATATCGGCACGAGCGGCGGCTTGCTTGCGAAAAAGCATGTCGATGCGAGCGAAGTCCAGAAGGGCCTGGTCATAATCGGCCCTGGCGGTTTCGAGCTCGGCCTTGGCCTGGTCCTTTTCCTCGGCGCGCCAGCCGAATTCGATGCGATCAAGGCGGGCCTTGGCGGACCTCATCGCGGCCTCGGCTGCATCCTTGTCCTCCTGGCGCGGCCCCTTGATGGCGCGGGCCAGCTCGGCCTCGGCTGAGTCGAGCTTCGCCTTGGCTTGCAGGCGCTGATTCTTCAGCTCCGGGGCTTCGAATTCCATCAAAGGCTGATCCGGCGTGATAATGTCGCCTTCGCGGATGAACAGTTTGTCAACGCGGCCGCCGACCTTGGAGCCGAGGCGCACCTCCTGCACTTCAACGATGCCGGGCAGGCGCAGAACGCTGGGCCCGGCGAGGGACGCAAGCCAGAATCCGCCGCCGGCGAGGGCGACCATGAGAACTACCGCGCCGAGGGCGACTTTAGTTTTCATGGCGGGCCCCATTTCGCTTGGGTGTGACCGGCATTCCCAGTCAGCCCGGGTAAGCTACGCGGCCTGGAATGCAGGCCATTCTTTCGCGGCAATCGCTCTGGTGTTGGGGTAAAGCCAGTCATTTTCGAGCGCAATCCGGAAGTCTTGGAACGTCGTCCAATCGCCGTTGGTTCGGATCGTTCGCAGGTTCAACATCGCCTGGGCTCCAGGGACTTTCCAACGCATGCCGGCCCGCTCCATCCGATCTTTGATGACGTGCCGGCAGGCGCCTTCAATCACGCCGGTCGCCACAGGACAACCCAAACGCAGATACTCGTCGTAACGCATGCGGTGCTTGTTCTTCTCCAGAAAAGCGCAGATCGCACGCAGGTTTTTTTTCTTGGCCCCCGTCAGCCCCTGCTGCGTCGCCTTGCGCCGCCAATTGGCGATGACGGTGCCGGCCTCGCCATGCAGGATGCGTGTCAGATGATGACGCACGAACACGGGTGCCTCGCCGCTCCCCTCGCCATGGAATACATGAGCCGCCTCCCACACCCGAGGCAAGACGTGCATCAAGTCCAAAATATCCAGCGTATACGCATCCTCGGGTAAGTACCTCTGCCGATCCGTTTCCAGGGATGCTTGTCCGTCACACAAATGCACCAGCCATTGCTGAGGTTTTCGACGCGTCTTGACCTCCGCTTCCAGGTATTGGAACACCAAGTCTTGACCACGAACTTCTTCGCCATCGCGTTCGCGGCTGAGTTCCGCCCAGTACCGCTTGTTCTGCGCTTCGGGGGGTTGTTCCTTGGGCCGATCCGGATCGCGAAACAACGTCGCCACCAACTGCTCCGGCGTTCGCGCGTGCCGATCGACCGAGTACACACAGCCGATGCACGCCATCTGTTTCTTGTTCGCCTTCTCGCCCTTGGTGCGATGAGCGCCGGCCGGCTTCTCCTCGACGGGTCGCACCATCGGAATGCCTTTGTTATCTTCGGTGACGATCAACAACGCGCCCTCTTTTTTCAAGTCGACCGGCCCTTGGCTGTCGCGAAACACCGGTGCCGCCTCCGCCATTTGCTGATTGGTGCGTTCCAACGTGTCCACCGATTGTGGCAACCGAAGGATCGTCTCAATCACCTCACGCACTTGCCCGAACGCCTGCTCGACACCCAACAACTGATCCCATTCCTGCAACAGATACGACACCTCGCTGGCCGGCAATTGCAAACGCTGATCGGTCGGGGCGAACTCGACCTTCGACTTCGCATATTGCGAATAGACCCAGCGTGACACGGCGAATTCGCCGAACACCGTCAACAACCGACGCGAATGTTGCTCCTCCAAGCGCTGGACCACGCGGCCGTCGTCCAGGGTCGCCGACGGGCCGAAATCTCCGGGCCCCACGAGCTTCAAGAAGGCCTGGAACAGCGTCTTGCCCAACGCCAACAGCCTGTCAAAAAGTCCGCGTTCAAACCGATGCGCCGAAGTGCCATCCTGGGCCGATTGGCAGACCCAGTGCTGTAGGGCATCCAATTGGGAATGCACATCGGGCACCAGCCATTCGATGGAAATCGGTTGTTCGTGGTTGCTCTTTTTCGGGTTTTGTGCCACCATGAGCAGGCCTCCTTGCCGGGGAATACTTGGTCGTTGACCCCAATTATGGCAAAGGAGGCATTTTTTTTGACCCTCAATTTACTCCAAATTCCCCAAGATGCCGCTCCAGCTTTCGGGAATGCCGGTCACACCCATTTCGCTTGACGACCTTGCGCTTGGCGTGGAGGGCGCCTTCGAGGATGACGCTGATGATGGCGCGAAAGCCGGTGGCCGGCGTCAGGCCGAGCTCGGTCATGCGCGGCGGATTCATGATCGCCTGCATGGCGCCCAGCAGAATCTCGATCACCAGGCGCACCGGCACCTCCTTGCGGAGCAGCCCTTGCCGGCGGCCATCGGCGAGCAACTTGCCGACATGGCGGCGAACTGCTTCGCCGCGGCGCGCTTCCACCACCTTGAATAATTCGGGCCCTTCGCGCTGCAGATCGCGAATGAATGGCGGCTGAATTTCCGCCGTGTGCCGTTGCACGCATTCCAGCAGTCGTTCCAGTCCGACTAGAAAATCGGCCGGCTCCGCGGTGACGCGCTCCAGATCGGCCTCGGCACCGGTGAATTTGTCGTTGAGCAGCGCCTCCAGAAGCGCGTGCTTGCTCGGGAAGTGTGCGTAAAGCGTCTTCTTGCTCATGGCGAGCTCTTCGGCAAGCTGGTCCATGGTGACGCTGCGGAACCCGTGCGCGAAGAAGGACGATCGCGCAGCCGCGACAATCCGGCGTCGCACGTTGTTTTCCAGGCCGATTTCCTTGCGTGCACTGTCCGTCATGATTGGCTGGCCTTGCGGATACCCAGGAAACTAATGAAGTTTTATCAGTTTCTGGAGATCTGTCAAGGCAAGAACCGCTGTTCCGCTGTTCCATGGGCCGCGCAACTTCAAAAACGCCGTTTCCGCGCGGAATCCATAAAAAACCGGCACGAAGAGAGATTCACCATAGCCGGGACAGGTCGAACATGCCCGAGAACCAAGCGTCCTTCCAACCGATCCGCAAGTTGATGGTCGCCAATCGCAGCGAGATCGCCATTCGCGTCTTTCGCTCGGCGCATGAGCTTGGCATTCGCACCGTTGCCATCTACGCCCACGAAGACCGCTTCGCTCTGCATCGGTTCAAGGCCGACGAAGCCTACCGCGTCGGCGTCCCCGGCGAACCGCTGCGCTCCTATCTCGATATCGCCAGCATCGTCGCCTTGGCCCGCGAGCGCGGTGTCGATGCGATCCATCCCGGTTACGGCTTTCTCTCCGAGAATCCAAAGTTCGCCCAGGCGTGCCAGGATGCCGGCATCATCTTCGTCGGCCCACGCGTGGGAGTGCTCGAACAGCTTGGCGACAAGCTGGCGGCTCGACGGCTGGCCCAGATTGCCAAGGTGCCGATCTTGTCGGGCAGCGATGATCCGGTCAAGGACAAGGCCGCGGCACGCAAGCTGGCGAAAAGCCTTGGTTATCCCGTCATCGTCAAGGCATCGATGGGGGGCGGCGGCCGCGGCATGCGCGTCGCCCAGGGCTCGGATCAGCTCGATGAAGCCATCGATCAAGCCCAGCGCGAAGCCGGCACGGCGTTCGGCGTCCCCGATGTCTTCCTGGAAAAATTCATCCACCGGGCCCGCCATATCGAGGTCCAACTCATCGGCGATCAGCACGGCAACCTCGTTCACCTCTTCGAGCGCGATTGCTCGCTGCAGCGCCGCCATCAAAAGGTCGTCGAGCTGGCGCCGGCCCCCAGCCTCGACGACGCCACGCGGCAAGCGCTTTGGGAAGCCGCCCTCGCCATCGGCCGCGCCGCCGGGATCGACAATGCGGGAACCGTCGAATTTCTCTTCGATGTTGACGACGGCAGATTTTACTTCATCGAAGTCAACCCGCGCATTCAGGTCGAGCACACCGTTACCGAGGAAATCACCGGCTACGACCTGATCAAGTCGCAAATCCTGGTCGCCGGCGGGAAGTCGCTTGCCGATCCGGAAATCGGCCTGGGGGATCAGGCGAAGATTGCCCAGCACGGCTTCGCCATCCAGTGCCGGGTGACGACGGAAGACCCCGCCAACAAATTCGTGCCCGATCATGGCCGGCTCAGCCATTATCGCTCGGCAAGCGGTTTGGGGATCCGGCTCGATGCCGGCACCGCGTTCTCGGGGGCGGTCATCACGCCGTTCTACGATTCGCTGCTGGTGAAGGTGACAGCGCATGGGCTGCGCTTTATTGATGCCGCCCGCCGCATGGAGCGTTGCTTGCAAGAATTCCGCGTGCGCGGCGTCAAGACGAATATCCCGTTCTTGCTGAATCTGGTGCTGCATGAGACGTTTTTAGCCGGCGGCTGCACGACGCGCTTTCTTGATGAATCGCCGGAGTTGTTCCATTTGCCCGAGCGAAAGGATCGGGCTACGAAGGTACTGAGCTATATCGCCGAGGTGCTCGTCAACGGCCATCATGAAGCGGTGGTGCGCAATCTCTCCGCGGAGAAGCGCAAGGCGATCGCCCGCAGCGTGATTCCGGTTCCACCTCTTCTCCCATCTCCCCCTGTACTCAGGGGGAGATGGGCCGGGGGTGAGGGGGTTCAGCGAACACCGAATCAAGTGGCAAGTGTTTCAGACGTGCGACACTCCTCCCCCTCGCCCCCCGCCCCTCTCCCGCTGAGAACAGAGGGAGAGGGGAGTGTCCCCCACGGCACGCGGCAGATTCTTCTTAGGGACGGGCCGGCCGGCGTTGCGGAATGGGTCAAGAAGCAAAAGAAATTGCTGCTGACCGACACGACCATGCGCGACGCCCATCAATCGCTGTTGGCCACGCGCATGCGCACTCATGACATGCTGGAGATCGCGCCGGTGTATGCCGCCCGACACGCCGATTTCTTCTCGCTCGAAATGTGGGGCGGCGCCACTTTCGATACATCAATGCGTTTTCTCAAAGAAGATCCCTGGCAGCGGCTCGCCGACCTGCGCGACAAGATCCCGAACATCCTCTTCCAGATGCTGCTGCGGGCGAACAATGCCGTCGGCTACTCCAATTATCCCGATAACGTCGTCAAGCTCTTCATCCACGAATCGGCCCAGGCAGGCATCGACGTTTTCCGCATTTTCGACGCGCTCAACTGGTTGCCGAATCTCCACCTCGCCATCGAATGCGTTCTCAAGGAAGGCAAAATCTGTGAGCCGGCCCTTTGCTATACCGGCGACATCCTCGACGATCGCCGCGATAAATACACGCTCAAATACTACGTCGATCTGGCCAAGCAATTCGAAAAGCTCGGCGCCACCATCCTCGGCATCAAAGACATGGCCGGGCTGTGCAAGCCGTTCGCCGCCCAGAAGCTGGTTCGGGCACTCAAGGCGGAGGTCGGCATTCCGATCCACTTTCACACGCACGATTCCGCCGGCGGGCAGCTCGCGTCGCTGTTGTTGGCGGCCAACGAAGAGGTCGATATCGTCGATGCCGCGTTCGGCCCGCTTTCGGGAATGACGAGCCAGGCGAACCTCAACACGCTGGTCGAGTGCCTGCGTTTCAGCAAGCGCGACACCGGCATGGATTTTGGCACGCTGCACGAGACCGCCGAATACTGGAATGGCGTGCGCCGCTTCTATCTGCCGTTCGAGTCGGGCCAGTTGGCGCCGAGTGCCGAGGTCTATCGGCACGAAATGCCAGGCGGGCAGTACTCCAATCTGTATCAGCAGGCGCAGGCGATGGGCATTGAATCGCGCTGGGCCGATTGTTGCCGCATGTACGCGGAGGTCAATCGCATCTTCGGCGACATCATCAAGGTGACGCCGACATCGAAAGTGGTCGGCGACATGGCCCTCTTCATGGTCGCCAACAATTTGACGCCGGAAGAAGTGGTCGATGGCAAACGCGAGTTGGCATTCCCCGAATCGGTGGCCGAATTTTTCGAGGGGAAGCTCGGCCAACCAGTCGGTGGGTTTCCCAAGAAACTGCAAAAGCGCGTGCTCAAGGGCCGCAAAGCGATAACGACGCGCCCCGGCGCCAGCTTGCCGCCCGCCGAAGTGGAAGCGGCCAGGCAACAACTCGAAGCTCAGTGGAAGCGGCCAATCAGCGATCGCGAGGTGGTGACGCATCTTTTATATCCGCGCGTCTTCGGCGAATTTTTGACGCATCAGGCCGCCTACTCCGACATCAGCGTGC
Organism: uncultured Planctomycetota bacterium; assembly: GCA_963767835.1. Lineage (GTDB taxonomy): Bacteria > Planctomycetota > Planctomycetia > Gemmatales > Gemmataceae > SIAQ01. Next base: position 247,414 of record CAVYFY010000024.1, on the reverse strand, counting down.
TGCCGACGCCGGTCTTCTTCTACGGCATGGAAAAGGGGGACGAGATCAGCGCCGACATCGAGCCGGGCAAGACGCTGATTGTGAAATTCCTGACGATCGGCGACGCCCATCTGGATGGCCGCCGCTTGGTGTTCTTCGAGCTGAACGGCCAACCGCGCGAGGTGTCGGTGGTGGACAAGGCTTTGGCGGGGGAAGTGGAAACGCATCCGAAAGCGGAGCCAGGCAACGCCAAGCACATCGGCGCCCCGATGCCGGGCCTGGTGGTGCGCGTCGATGTGGTGCCGGGCGAAGAGGTGACGGCGGGCCGAAAGCTGGTGACGCTCGAAGCGATGAAGATGGAGACGACGGTGTACGCGGAGCGCGCCAGCAAGGTCGCGGAGATTCTGGTGCGCTCGCAGATGCAGGTGGAATCGGGCGATTTGCTGGTGCGGCTGGAGTAATCTAAATTCAAATAGGATTCATTCTCTACCTCGCCAGCGAGGATTCCCGTTGAGACAGGTCTACTTCCATTTGGCGGATCGCGCTAATCAACTTGTCGTCGTCCAGATCCCAGAGTGTCTGGTCCCAGGGCCCGGCTGCCATGAACGCGAGATTTGCAATCAATTGGCCGAATCGCATGTCGGGAGCGAGTTCACTCAGCCGCGCCAGGCGGTTGAGGATTTCTTGACGAGTGGGTTCGATCATGGCAACAAATCTCCTATGGTTGGAAGCGAGGCAAACGCTTTCCGAATCTTTCCGACGACTTCGACACGAATGAGTTTTCCCGGAGCAAGCTTGGCGATCCGAGTAGCGCGCGTTACGCCATTGAATATCACCAATTCTCCATTCGTCCCCTCATAGACCCAAGGCGGCGGCATCCCGTCGCTCGACATCCCGAACTGGCTAATCTGCCGAATCAGCTTAGTCGGGTCGGCGCCTGCCGGCCGCTGCGAAGTTACATGCATCGTGCGCGGATCGACGGCTCGGAAAGTCTGGGCCATGCCATTCAGATTAGCAGACCGCTGCGGGCCTGAAAAGGCGCTTGTTGGCCCGGCACACGATCAATCTTGGCGCTCCTTCCGATTGCAACGATCGCGTCGAATGAATCCTTTGCGCAAATTTTGGCAAATTGGTTGACATTGCCCCAGAACAATTTTACCATTTACCCTAGATTGCCTATCTGGCGCAGTGGGCATTGCAAAAACGATTTTTCGTCAGTCTCCACGGGGACCGAATTGGGAGGAAATTAGTATGTACAGTGTTGTGCTCATGGCGGCGATGGTGACGACGGCGGCGGAGCCGGGCTGGGGCCGCCACGGCTGTTGCGGTTGCTCCGGTTATGCCGGATATGGCTGCTATGCGGGCTACGCCGGCTACGGCTGTTACGGTTGCGGCGGCTGCAGCGGCTGCTTCGCTCCGGGCTATGGTTTTGCCGGCGGTTGCTACGGCTATCACGGCGGTTGCTACGGCGGCTGGGGAATCTATGCCGGCGATCCGTATTACCTGGGCGGCTGCACCGGTTGCTACGGTTGCTACGGCGGCTATTCCTGCTACGGCCTGCCGCTGCCAATTCCGCCCGCGCCGCCCGTGATCATCAACCCCAATCCGGCCCCCGTTGACAAGGGCAAACCGGAAGTCGTCCCTCCGCCCATCGAAAAGAAAAAGGACGACCAGAAAAAGGCCAGTGACGGGCAGGTTCGCGCCAAACTCCACATCGAGATTCCCACTGGCGGCAAGCTCTTCGTGGACGGCCGGCACATCAACGCTGCTGCGGGCACGAACGTTTTCCAGACTCCGGCCCTGGCGGTCGGCGAGATTTATTTCTACGACATCCGCATTGAAGTGGAGCGTCAAGGCGCCGTTCAAAGCGAACAGCGCCGCGTCATCATCCGCTCCGGCGATGACGTTGCCGTCAATTTCCCGAATCTGCGCCCGTCGGGAACGCAGACGGTGCGCGGGAACAACTGACCTTTTTGATGCCGATTGAGGCCGCGTTTTCGGGCTCGCTTGCGAGGCCTGAACGCGGCCTTTTTTTTTATCGCGCCGCGCCGAAAAAAAATCCCCCTATCCATTTCTCCGCGTTCGTCGTATATTGGACGGTTGCGGTCCATGATAACCCATCACCCTTGGCGATTCCGCGGAATCGCGCTTCTGAATGGAGGACGAATGAGCTTGCGGATGCGTGTTCATGACAAAGAACCAATCGGACTGGCCTTGCGCCGGTTCAAGAAGCTGATCGAGCGGAGCGGCATGCAGAAAGAGTTGCGGGCCCATCAGCATTATGAGAAGCCAAGTGAATTGCGGCGGCGGGCGCGGTTGCGGAAAGAAAAAGCCGCACGCAAGGCCCGCGAAAAGACCAGCGGCGGCGGACCTCCGACAGGCGCCGGCAACATGTAATCATCTCATGAAATCAATCGCAGGCGGGGCCCTCCAACCTTGGCAGATCAACTTCGCCCCGCCTGTGCTTTCATCCTCTATCCTCATGACCTCTCGCCGAAGTAAAACGCGATAATTCCACCGAGGATCGCGCTGAAAGTCGGCAACATCACCTTGACGTCCGTGCTCGGCTCGATGATCAGGTGGATCAGGCCCGCGATTCCCAGGCCGATCAGGGCGATGAGTGAGAACCAGGCTTCGATGTCGTTCCACCAACCCGGCTTGTTGAATTGGCGAATGATGGCTTGCAGGATCACACCCAGGAAAAAGCCACCCAGAATCGCCAGCGGCAAAAATGGTTGTTGTTGCAGATCTCTGAGCGACTCCGCGAATTGCTCCTTCAAGCCCGCCTCGTCGTAATAAAGCCTGTAGCCTATGCAACCGCACAGAGCCAGAATAATCAGCAGGCGCACCGTGCCGCCGGGCAGGAACAACGGCGACGGCGCCGGATCATCGCGGGTGGCGATGCTGACGCCGTGGGCCGCGAAGTAATGCCCGAGCAAGATGAACAGAAGGTAGATCAGGTACGGTGGTATTGTCTTGCTGTTTGGCAAAAGAATGATTGCGCAAATGAGGCCGACGATTCCCAAAACGTGAATCGCACGCACGCTGCCGGGAGGCAGCATCAAGGCGGCACGTTTTTCCGGCGGAAGTACGGGCGCGGCGGTACTCATGAACGGCTCCATATCGCTCGGACGCAATTTCATCGCGGCACTTGACGTTCAAATGCTCCTCTCTATCCTATATATTTCCAATACGGCATCGAATCGAGATTTGAGACCGAACAATGTCAAGCTACATGGCCAAGACCGACAAGGACGAAAAGCCGATCAATTTTTCGCAGCAATGGTGGGTGATCGACGCGACCGATCAGGTTGTCGGCCGACTCGCGGCGACCGTCGCCACGATCATTCGCGGCAAACACAAGCCGCAATTTACGCCGCACCAGGACACCGGCGATTTCGTCATCATCGTCAACGCCGACAAGGTGAAATTCACAGGCCGCAAGCTGGAGCAGAAGACGTATCAATCGTATTCGCACTATCCCGGCGGCCAAAAAATCGTCAACGCTTCGGACCTGATCGACAAGCATCCCGAGCGGATTTTGATCTCGGCCATCAAGCGCATGGTGCCGCGCACTCGCCTCGGCCGCGCCCAGATGACGAAGATTAAGATTTACAAGGGCCCGCAACACCCGCACCAGGCCCAGCAACCCAAGGAATTCAAACCCGTTTGACCCCAAGCCCCAGGATCGGCGCAGCGTTCCTGGGGGTTTGAACCCGGAGAAACTCTCGTGGCGGAATCCACAGCGAAAAAGAAAACCTACCTCGGCACCGGGCGCCGCAAAACCTCCGTCGCCCGCATTCGCCTCGCCGACGGCACCGGCAAGATCCTCATCAACGATCGGCCTCTCGAAGGCTATTTTACCGAGGAAAAAGACAAGAACGCCGTGACCGGCCCGCTCAAGCTGACCGATATGGCAGGCAAGCTCGATGCGAAAATCCGCGTCAACGGCGGCGGCATCACCGGTCAGTCCGGCGCCATCTGCCAGGGAATGGCTCGCGCCCTCATCCACATGTTCGACGAAGCAGCCAAAAACGACGCCCAAGGCGCCGAAAGCCCCGCCGGCGGCATGATCAAAAAACTCAAAGATTCCGGCTACCTCACGCGCGATGGCCGCATGAAGGAACGCAAGAAATATGGCCGCAAAGGCGCTCGCCGCAGCTTTCAGTTCTCAAAACGGTAATTCTCTTCCCCGTTTAGCGTTCGCAGAGAACCCTGCGAACGCTAAACGCCGTTTATTTCACTTTGCCCCGTGCCGCAACACCCGCCCCGCGAGCGCATCGGTTGCCTTGCCGTCATCGATCGTCAACCGCCCATTTACGAATAGATATCGCACGCCACTGGCGTATTGGTGCGGCGAATCGTACGTCGCCTTGTCGCGGAACGTCTTCGGATCGAAGACGACAATGTCCGCGTAGTAGCCGACTTTCAGGTAGCCGCGTTCCGGCAATTTCAAGATGTCCGCTGGCAGGCCGCTGGAGCTGCGGATCGCTTGCTGCAAGGAAATATCCTCATCCTGAATCCCGTAGCGTCCGATCTTGCGCGGAAAAGTCCCATAGCTGCGCGGGTGCGGCGCCGTCTTGCCCGGCAGCATCGCGCTTCCATCCGACGCCGTCGCCACCCACGGTTCCTTCATGAATAGCCGCACGTCGTCGTCGTTCATGCTGAAGATAACGACCTGAGCGCCGCCGTTGCGCGTGATGTCCATGACGATCTCGAGCGGCGTCTTTTTCTCGAGCTCGGCAATCGCGGCCAGGTCCTTTCCTTGCCAATCGGCGTTCTTGACATAGCGGGCGATGCGGATCGACTTGCCGCCCTGGTGCCCCTTGATATTCTGCTCGATCGCCTTCTTCATCTTCGGCCCGATCTCAGCGTCATCAAGCCGGGCGATCATCTCCTTGGCCGATCCTTCGCGGTACTTGGCGGGAATGAACGTGGCGGAGAGCGAGGTGCTGCTCGCGGTATACGGATACTGATCGGCGCTGACCTCGATGCCGTCCTTGCGTGCCTTGCGGATCGCGGCAATGACATCGGGCGCCTTGCCCAGGCGCCGCGGCCCGACACCTTGATGTGCGAGATGTGGACGCGAATGCCGGCCCGGCGTGCGATTTCCAAGACCTCCTCGATGGCAATCAAAACCCCGCTGCTCTCGTCGCGGATATGGCTCGCATAGAAGCCCTTGTGATGGGCCGCGATCTTGGCCAGGGCGATGATTTCATCCGTCTTCGCATAGGTTCCGGGATTGTAGATGAGCCCGGTCGCCAATCCCCAAGCGCCGTCCTTCATCCCCTGGTCCACGAGGTCCTCCATCATGCGCAATTCCATGGCCGTCGGCTCGCGGTTGGCGTTCCCCATGACCTTCATGCGCACGTCGTTGTGCGGCACCTGATGGATGACATTGGTGCCGATGCCGAGCTTTTCCATCTTGGCGAAATACGCCGCGACATCGACCGGCCCCGAGCCGCAATTGCCGGTGATGACGGTGGTGACGCCTTGCGTCTGATAGTTGTAGTTGGCGTTGGTCTTCTTCTCTTGCAGCGCATAATCGCTGTGCGTGTGCAGATCGATGAACCCGGGGCTGATGACGAGCCCATCGCAATTGATGACGCGCGGCGACCCCTTGACGGCGAACTTGCCAACCGCGACGATCCGATCGTTCTTGATCGCGACATCGCCGACCTTGCCGGGTTGGTCGGTGCCGTCATATAGGGTGGCGCCGCGCAGAACGATGTCGGCTTCGACAGCGGGTTCGGCCTGGCCGATGGTACAAGCGGTGAGAGCCAGAAAAGTCAAAGTCAGCATGATGTAATCCTCAAGCTGATCACCGTTCTTCTTATGATGATCAACATTCCGGGAAAGGAGGCGTGATCGTATTGTGCGCCAAGGAACCGGAGGCGACCAGTAGGTGCTGAGTACCGTGACATGGGGATGTTGCGCTGAATGCGCTCCCTCGGTGCAGCTGCCACGTCACCGGCGCCGGCGTTTGATTGCCGCCGGGGAGCGCGATTCGAGGCGTTGCACGCGCAGGAAGACGATCGTGTGCGCCAATAAAATGCAGCCCAAGAATAATAGGAAAAGCGAACTTCCAGGTTGACCCCCTACTAAGGCCATGACCGCGCCGAGTATGCACGCGATAGTTGCAAGGCTCGTAATGGCGGCGGCGATGATCAGGACGATATCGGCGAAACGCGAGAACGCAATGCCGGGACCGCGCTCCTCGCCGCCGAACGGGAAATCGTAGCCACAATGCGGACATAACGGCTCATTGGGCGCCATAGCGTCGTTGCATTCTGGGCAAAACGCGGTGGCCGCATTTGGCATGCTGGTGGGCGGCGGCCCTTCCGCGATGTCGGTGCGGGTCGGGGCATTCAAGTTCATTGTGTCGTCTGGATTCATATCGCATCAAGGAGTTTCGGGTGCGGCGCGTGAGGCAGCAGCGTTTTCACCTGCCCAGCGCAACCGCCGAGTCGGCGTCCAACTCGACTTTGGAAATGATCAAACTCGCCGACTGCACCTGGGTAACGGCAGAGCGGATCGCTTCCTCAAGGGAGTTCGCTTCGCGGTCAAAATGGATCCAAGCCAAGCCACCGGAGCAAGCGGGCGTGCAATCGTCGCATCCAGCGGCAAACAGGGCGTCCGCATCGTCGTCAGTGTGCTCCGTGACGCTTTTCAGAACTAAATCGAATTCATTCATAGGTTTTCATTCGCCAACCGCCTTGAATGTGTGCCGTGCAGGAACCTCATGCCGACTCCACCACCAAGGAGTGCTTCGGTTTTGGCACACGCTTGCCAAGCTTTTGCAGACTTTCCAGGTGCAGGTCCGGGGCCTCACAAGCGTTGTTGAAGGCATGTGCCAGGCTGTCACCGCTGGTGATGATGTCCGGAAAATCGAGGAACGCCACGGTGTACGCCGGTTGCTCGGCTACTTCGAATGTCGTCGGGGTGACAGGTTTTCCGCTTGCCATGCGGCACCACAATGGTCATAAGGCGACCGTCTGCGTGATGGTAAGTACGATTGCTTCCACGGCTATTGAATAGAACAAAGCTCTCGTAACGCAAGAGCGCATCCACTTGCTCGAAGCGGATTGTTCCGGGAGCGGTGCGCATCTTGCTCAAGAGTTTGAGACGCCGACTCACTGCGATCCCTCCAAAGGTTTCGCCAGATCCTCAAACCGCACGTTCAGGATCGGATACAACCGCCATTCGTGGAAATCGAAGTGCCACCATTCCGCCTCATACACCTTGAAGCCGTGCTTCTCCATCGCGCTGCGGAGCAAATCGCGATGCCAGCGTTCCAGCGACGCGCCGCCGAGGTAGTCGGGGTAGGAGCGGTCGGTCATTTCGTCGTAGCCGCCGGGCATGTCGATCGCTTTGCCGGTCTTGAGATCGTAGAGCGTCAGATCGACGGCGCAGCCGCGGTTGTGGCGGGAGCCTTGCAGCGGGTCAGCGACGAAGTGATGGAACTTTTCCGGCGTGGCATCGCGGAACATCTTTGTCACGTGCCAGGGGCGATAGGCGTCGTGAATCAAGAGGCCATAGCCCTGCTTGGCGAGCTCCTGGTGGGCCTTGAGCAGCGCCGCCGCGGCTGGCTTTTGCATGAACGCCTTGGCCGAGGTGTAGAACGGGGTGCCGAGGAAGTTGTTCGCGGTCGCATAGCGGATGTCGAGTTTGATCGTCTTGTCGAGCGTCGTCAGATCGACCAATTCCGGCTTGCGAAAGAGGACGTTATTCTCGACCGGCGGCTTCGCGTCCAGCGCGGCCTTGCGCAATTCATCCACGGGCCGCACCGGATCGAGTTTGTACGTTTCGCCGCGCTTCGGCAACGGGCGACGCTTGAACATCATGCTTGCCGCATCGACGTGCGTCGCATGCCCCGCCTTGTCGCGTGTGAACGTGATCTTGTCCCCCATATAGAGGCCGTAATCGGGGAACTGAAAGACATTCTCGCTGACTTCCTTGAGTGGATAGAGATATTGCCATTCGATAAGGGCGTGGAGCAGGCCGTCCTTTTCGAGGATGAAGAGGACGTTGAAATCGGGGCCGAACTCGCCGATGAGGCCGTCCCATTTGGCGGGGCAGGGGAGGGGCTTCGCGATGGCGGCGGGAGGGAATTTCTCTTCGTTGATGACGAGCGCTTTGCCGTCGCGGGCGATTTTCATGCCGAAGCCGTGCAGGTCATCGGCGATGAGGCCGTCGGCCATCTGGCGGATTTCGTATTTACCGCCGCCGCGATGGGGGAATATCCACGCTTTGCCGTCACGTTCGTGGATGTCGATGGTCTTGTCGAGCCAGCGCCCCTTGTTTGCCGGATCGACCACATAGGACCGATACCGCCCCGCCAGCGAACTCGCGACGGCCGGATCGAGCGGCGTCGAATTTTCGAGTTTCGGCAATGGGCCGCCTTTGCGCGCGGCGAGCATCGTCTTGAGGGCGGCCTCGGCGATACGGCTCGTGACGGCGTTGGAATCGTCCTTCGACGAGCAGACGATGACGCCGATCTTGTCATCCGGCAACGCGCGAAACTCGGTCGAGAAGCCGTAAACCGCGCCGCCGTGCCGGATCACGCGCTTGCCGTCCATCTCGGCCACGAAGAAGCCGAGCCCGAAGCCCGATTTGGCGCCCTTTTCGGGAAACTGGATCTTGTACATCGATTCGAGCGTTTCCTTCTTGAGCACGCGCCCGTTCGGGCCGACGCCGCCGGCAAAGAGAAACTTGAGGAATTTGGCTTGATCGTTGACGCTCGAATACAGATTGCCCGCGGGCAGGAAGCCGAAGTCGAAAATCGGAGCCGGGAACTCACGGCCGATGTACGTCCACATCGGCGCCTTGGGCAGTTTCTTGGAAATCCCCGGCGTCAAGCGGAAGCTGCTGCCCTCCATGCCCATCGGGTCGAGGAGCTTGCGTTGGATCTGCTTGGCAAACTCTTCCTTCACCGTGCGCTCAGCGACGTAGCCGGCGGTCGCCAGGGCCATGTTGGAATAGCTGGTCGTGCTGCCCGGTTCATAGACGAGCTCGGTTTTGTTGAGGCTCTTGACGCAATCGGCAAGCGACGGGGAGGAATCGTCGAAGTAATTGCCCACGGGCCCTTCGCGGACCAGGCCGGATCGATGGCTGAGCATTTGGCGTAAAGTGATCTTCTTTCCGGATTTATTCGTAGGTTGAAACTCGGGCAAATAATCTTGCACCGGCGAATCGAGATCGATCAACCCCAATTCGACGAGAATCATCAACAGGAGTGACGTGAACGGCTTTGACACGGAGCCGACGCGGTAGGGCGTGTCGGGAGTAGCCAATAATTTTGCCTGCGGATCGGCATAGCCGACGCTGGCGGCAAACACGGTGCGCTGGTCATCCACCACGGCAATTGACAGCGACGGAATATTCTTCGCTTTCAACTCGCGCTCAATCCACGGCATCAGTAAGGCGCGGACTTCCTCGTCCTTGCCCTGGGCCTGAGCAGAGGGGATCAGCACGACCAGGAAGCCGAGACAAACCGTCAATTCCAGTAACTTTCGCAGGTAGATCATGAGTGTAGCTCGCGGAATAAAAGTGAAGATGTCGCTCTGCGTGATGGTATACGATTTCGCAGCGGCTTGCAAACCTTTGCAACGGGCAAACGGGCAAATCAGTGGCGATTCACTCGGCCGATGCATATGATTGCGTTTGACGTCGCATCGATTCATTTCACCATCTGGGAGAGTCGGTCATGAAGCGTTACTTAGCGTTGATCGTCGTTATCGCATTGTTCGGCGCCGCTGCCGCCGTTCCCGCTCAGGAAGGCATCACCATCAAGCTCAAAGAGTTGGGCGAGGGTGAGGCGGCCCTGATCAAGAAAAAGGAGACGACCACCACCAAGGTGAACGTGACTGACGGCAAGGGAAATGTCGTCGTTGACAAAACGGACGCCAAAACGGAAGTGCAGGAGTATAAAGAAACGATTCTCAAACGCCAGGACGGCAAGCTGCCGACCAAGCTTGAGCGAGATTACAGCAAGGCCGAGGTAACACAGGACGACAAAACCACTGATGGGCCGCTGCACGGCAAGACCGTTATTATTGAAAAGAAGGGGGATAAATACTCCTTCACCTACAAGGACGGCACGGAGGTCGCGGACCAAGCACTCGAAATGTTGGATAAAGCGTTCGGCAAGAAAACCGAAGAGGCCGCCGAAATCGAAAAGATGGTCCTTCCCAAGGGACCCGTCAAGGTGGGCCAATCCTGGAAAATCGAGATTGCCAAGATCGCCGCGGCACTTTCCCAACAGGGCGAAATTGCAGTCGATGCGGCCAAATCGACCGGCCAAGGGACGCTTGTCAAAGCTTACAAGAAGAATGGTCGGCAATTCGGGGAAATGAAATTCAAGATGCAAATGCCGCTCACGAGCGCGGGCAAGGGGGCCCAGCAGTTGAAATTCACGGCAGGCGCCAAGATTGAGCTCGATTTGACTCTCGACGGTTGCATTGACGGCAGCGCAAACGCCGGACAGATGAAGATGAAAATGACGATGAGTGGAACGGCCGATGCGGGTGCCGGCGCTCTCGTGATGCTAAACGTGGTGGTGGACGCGAATCACTCGGAGGAGGAAACGAAAGCAAAGTGATCGCGCGATGTCGAAGTCAGGCGTTACGCCAGGACCTGCAGGAACTTCGCCAGAAATTCGGGCTGCGCCGGCCAGGCCGGCGCGGTTACCAGATTCTCGTCCACGATCGTTTGATCGGCCCGCACTTCGATGTATTTGCCGCCTGCGAGGGTAATGTCTGGGCCGACGGCGCAATAGCTGGTGCAGGTTCGCCCCTTCAGGACGCCCGCCGCGGTCAAAATCTGGATTCCGTGGCAGATCGCGCCGATCGGTTTGTTCTTGTCCCCGAAGTGCCGGACGATGTGCAAGACGCGTTCATTGAGCCGCAGGTATTCCGGAGCCCTGCCTCCCGGCAGGATCAAGGCGTCGTAAACGTCCGGCCGCACCTCGCTGAAATTCGCGTTGAGCGTGAATTTGTGCCCTGGCTTTTCCGTGTAGGTTTGATCCCCTTCGAAATCGTGAATGGCCGTCTTGATCGTGTCGCCGATTTTTTTGTCGGGGCAGACGACGTGGACCGTGTGGCCAAGCATCAGCAGCGCCTGGAACGGCACCATGACCTCGTAGTCTTCCACGAAATCGCCTGTAAGAATCAGAATCTTCTTGGCCATGATTGTCTCCAAATGCGGACGGGGCGAAGACAATATAGTGATCGCCTGGCCGAGCGTCGCACACGCTCACGCCGCCCGGGACATGGCCGGCACGGGAACGGAGACGGCACTCTCGGCCGCCTTCGCGCGTCGGAAGAATCGCTTGGTCCACTGGTGGATCGGGTACTCAAACCAACGATGGCATAGCCAGCCGATGCCGATGGCTCCCACGACATGCAAACCAAATAACACCAGCGCCGGCATATAGAGATCGAGCTGGATTGCCTTCGTGATCTTGGCGATCACCGATAACGCCGGGAAGTGCGTCAAATAAATTGAATAGGCAGCGTCGCCAATGTGCGATAAAAATCGCGGCGACCGCAGCAACCCCGAGCGATCCGATTCGGCCAAGCTGGCAAGAAGGATCGCGCTGCCGAGCGTGTAGCAATAGCCCAGTGTAGTTGGGGAAAGCAATCCACTGAAATCATTGAACAAGGCCGACGCGAGCAATATCGCGGCGCCCAGGCCGGCGGCCAGGCGCGGTGCCGGAATGCGCGAGCGCTGCACGACAAGACACGCGAGGATGCCGGCGGCGAAGCGCAAATGCTTTTCGCTGAATGCAAAATTCACCAGGTAGTTTTCCGTCTGTGGCACGAGGACACAACCAGCAAACCAGGCAACGAACACGACCGTGCCAAACCGCCCGTTGAGAATCAAAATGCCGAACAGGCCAAAGAAGTACACCTCATACACCATCGTCCACGACACAATCAGGATCATTCGTCCTTGGGGATGAGGCAACAAAAAGATCGAGCGAGCAATCAGACCGCGCTCGCGTTCATCACCGTAGCCAAAATGCGGGAAAAGAAAAAAAACCGCCATCAGCGAGGCCAGGACGAGCCAGTAAAAGAGATAGGCTCGCGAATAGCGCCGCCACAGATAGCCGGCAAGAGCACGCGGTTGACCGATGTCCTCCGCATGCACGTACATGATGATGAATCCGCTCAAAACGAAGAAAAAATCGATGGCGCCCGGAGCGAAATCAAAAAGTCTTCCCACCGGCTGATTATCAAAGTATTTGGGCGAATTGAAGATGCTGTGATTGGCGTGGAAAACCACGACGAGGATTGTCGCCAGCGCGCGGCAAGATTGAAGGGAATGCAGCATCTCAAGGAGTCCCGTCCTTGGTACGCTTTCATCATCGTCATTCCATTCTTGACAGCTAAAAGAAAACTCGGCGGATTTTGGAGTCCGCCGAGCCGCGCGATTCGGTTTGTCGATCCAGGTTCTTATAGGATTCCGTTGCCAAAATTGCCCTTCGCCGCCGCCGGCGTTTGTGCGTCCTCCTGGTGAGCGGGTGCGTGAGCGCCTCGCGGAGGATGCGGGCGATCGGTGCGATAGCCATCCTTCTGCTGCTGGACCTTGCGGGCGGCCGACATCTCGCTGACGATCTGCGTGTAGCTTTCCGCCTCGTATTCGGCATCATAGTCATCATATCGGCACACATAGCCCGGCTGCTGCGAACGCACTTTTTCTTCCTGGAACGCCTTGATGATCGCTCCCTGAATGTACTCGCGGCACGCAGAATTGATCGGATGGGCGATGTCCGCGTGCAGCTTGGCGCGGCCATCGCTGTCGCGCACCGCGCGGTTTTCGTCGAGCCGGCCGCCGCACTGGTTGCAATTGCGGGCGCGCAAGTGATTCTTACAGCCGCATCCGGGGCAGCGATCCGTGAGCTTGCGGCTCGGCATCGCCACGAACGACCCCTTTGTGCCCTCGATGATCTTCAAGTCGCGGATGACGAAACAATCGTCAAACGTGACCGAGCAGAAGGCCTGCAGCCGCTCGTTGTTGTCTTCCATGAGCTTGATGCGAACTTCCGTGATAACCACAGGGGAACTCCTTTATGTTGTGGCACATGCATCGATCAGCAGGCTCAAAGGTCCGTTCGAGCCGTCACATGCTTCGCGTCACGATCACCTTGAAATCGTGCCGCCTTGGTCCTGGTTTTCAAGTTGGCGGCAACGCGGTCCGCCTCATCCGCGGATCGGCACAGCGCAAAGAGCGTGCTGCCGCTGCCCGACATCAGGCTTCCCGCCGCGCCGGCTTCCGCCAGCATGCGGGCGTAATCGGCGAGGCGCGGGTCGAGCCCTTCCGCTGCCGTCTGGAGCCGATTGTGCAAAAGTTTCCCAATAAGATCAACGTCACCTTGGCCGATGGCCGCGCGGATGGCGTCGCCAGGGATCGGCTCAGCGGGAACGGCTACGTTTTTGTACACCGCGGCAGTAGGCATGCCGAATTGCGGGCATAAGAGAACGAAGTCCAGCGAAATGGGCAGCTTGACGGGAGCGACAATCTCGCCTCGTCCGGTGCACCATGCGGCCGGCGCGTCGAATAAGAACGGAATGTCGCTGCCGATCTCGGCGCCGATTTTTGCCAGCTCGGCGTCAGAGCGCCCAAGTTTCCATAGATCGTTGAGCCCGAGCAAGGTCGCCGCCGCGTCAGCCGACCCGCCCGCCAATCCCGCCGCCATCGGAATGCGCTTGATGAGCCGAATCGCCGCGCCGCGCTGGCAACCGCTGCGCTCTCGCAATAGCGTTGCCGCACGCAAGACAAGATTGTCCTGGCCGCTGGAAAGCTGAGCGGTCGAGCAGTGCAGCGTCAGGTCGGGCGCCTCGCGAAAGATGAGCGTGTCGTAGAGCCGAATCGCAACCATCAGCGTGGCGATATCGTGATAGCCGTCAGGCCGTTTGCCGAGCACCTCCAGAAACAGATTCACCTTGGCCGGCGTCCATACTACGACATCATCGACATAGGTGGAAATGTGCATGGGGGATCACTCCGGCTCAAACATCCAATTCCTCGGTTTCGACCTGGCTCGCCGATTCCATGATGAATTGATATCGCGTGGCCGGATCCTTGCCGAGCAAATCACTGAATGTCTTGTCAGCTTCGATCAAGGATTCGATGGTGACGCGAAGTAGCTTCCTCGTCCTCGAATCGAGCGTCGTTTCCGCCAGCTGACCGGGATTCATCTCGCCCAAGCCCTTGAAACGCATGATAACCGGCTTGGCATTGGGCCGCTTCCTGGCAAGCTCTTCCAGGATTTCTTCCTTGTGACCGTCATCCCGCGCCCAGGTTTTTTCCTTGCCGATCTCGATCGAGTAAAGAGGCGGCTGGGCGATGTAGAGATGCCCCTTGCGTATCAGTTCCGGCATGTGTCGAAAGAAGAAGGTCAGCATCAGAGTGCTGATGTGGTTCCCGTCGGCATCGGCGTCCATGAGCAGAATGATCTTGCCGTAGCGGATGTTGTTAATGTTGAAGCCCTCGCCGGCGCCGGTGCCCAGTGCCGTAACAATGTCAGCGAGTTCCTGATTGCTGAGCGTCTTTGTGAGAGTCAGCCCTTCGGAGTTAAGGACCTTGCCGCGCACCGGCAGGACGGCTTGCGTCATGTTGTTGCGGCCCTGTTTGGCCGGGCCGGCAGCCGACTCCCCCTCGACGATGAAGAGCTCGGTCTCCTCGGCGTCCCCGGATTTGCAGTCCGTGAGCTTTCCCGGCAGATTGAGCCGCCGCTGCGTGGCCGATTTGCGTTTGATTTCCTGAGCCGCCTCGCGCGATGCCAATTGCGCATGCGCGGCCATCACAATGCGACCAACGATCTGATCGGCCATGTTCATGTTGGCGTTCAGCCAAGTTTCGAGCGCGGGCCGGACGAACCCCTCGACAACGCCAGCGATTTCCGGATTAACCAGCTTCTCTTTGGTCTGCCCCTGGAACGCCGGATCGCGGATGAAGATGGAGAGAATCCCGATGAGCCCTTCGCGGATGTCGTTGGCGGTGATTTCGATGCCCTTGACTTTTACATCGTGCGTCTCCATGAAATTGCGGACCGCCTTGACGATGCCGCTCTTGAGGCCATTCTCATGCGTACCGCCGTCGGAGGTGCGGATGCCGTTGACGAACGAGCGAAAGGACTCATCGGTCGCTTCGGTCCATTGCATCGTCAATTCGATTTGCTCATCCCCCTCTTTCGTCGCATAGAACGGGACCGCATTGATCGCCGGTTTTTGGCTTTCCGAGACGAGCCGCTGCAAGAACTCCGGTAACCCGCCCGGATGCGTCAGATCGAACGATTCGCCGGTGATCTCGTTTTTGAAGTAAAGCTTGAGCCCATGATGGATATACGCAACATCATCGAGCCGCGTCTTGATCCAGTCGGCATCGAAATGAGTGACGCGGAAGATTTCGGGGTCCGGCTCGAAATAAATGGTGGTCCCGTGCAGCCGATTGGGCCCGACTTTCTCGATCTTGTCCGCCGGTTTGCCGCGTTTGAAGGTTTGCGTCCACTCGAAGCCGTCGCGCTTGATGGTGGCGACGAGTTTTTTGGAGAGGGCATTGACGACGGAGGAACCGACGCCGTGCAACCCGCCGGAGCGGAAATAGCCTTCTTTTTCGCCGAACTTGCCGCCTGAGTGCAGCTTGGTCAAGATGAGTTCCAGCGTCGGGATCTTGTACTTGGGATGCATGCCGACGGGAATGCCGCGGCCATGATCGGTAACAGTGATCGCATCCCCCGATTTGTGCAGCGTGACGGTGATCTGGTCGCCGTGGCCGTTGAGGAATTCGTCGATGGAGTTATCGACGACCTCCCAGACGAGATGATGTAGCCCCTTTTTGTCGGGGGCGCCGATGTACATGGCGGGGCGATGCCGGACGGCTTCGAGGCCTTCGAGCATGCCGATTGAGGCTTCGTCGTATTTCTGGGTTTTCGTGGCGGTGGTGGTCATGAAGGTAATCCGTTACAGGTTCAAAAGTAAGCGCAATTTGGCCTGGACATCGAGCCAGGTCGTGGCCGAGACACTGCCGAGCGAGCGAACGAAATTCGACTTATGGATAGTCGCAAGCTTGTGCAGGCGCAGGACCGAGACTTGCGTTAACTTTGTCTGTGCGTGCTCCGCGTCATTGGGATCGATCAGGATATCACTTGCCAAGAGCGGCGTTGGCAGGACCGACGAAATATAGGCAACGAGCACCTCGGGTACAGGGCCCACATATCCAGTCAGGGCGAGGACCGGTCGAACCTTAGCGCCAATGGTGCCGCCATATGGGAACAGGGCAAGATGGATTTCACTCGGTATCATTGAAGGGCTCTCCATCCTGGAGTGTGTAGATGTCCTCACGCGGGTCATAATCACGCGCCCATATTGCGGCGACGCCACGGAACCAATCGTCATCGTTTTCATCAGCGGGTTCAAGGACGACCTTGATGGGCCCAGCCTTTATTTCGTCGGGGACGACAAGAATGAGGCGGTGTTGATCGTCGACAGTTCCGAGTAATTCGATTCGGGACATAGGATTTTTCTCCGGGTTCATTCTACCATCTGGTCGGGCATGCTATTGCCCTTGCGAAAATCACTTCACGGCTTTTCAAAAACCGATGGGTCGATGTTTTTGAGTATCTCGAATTTGGTGATTTCCGTTTCCGCGAATTTCTTGCCATTCACAACTAAGGTTGTCTTGAACACATACTTAACGTCGCCGGCTTCTTGAAAAGCTTCGAGGCGGGTTTCGACTGTCTTTCCTTTATGCCTGCCGCGGTTCGGATTCGTGATCGTTCGTTTGGGTAAGAGTGTTTCGCAATCGACGAGAACGCTGATATCGGCTTTGCCTTTTTTCGAGATCCGTACGGTGACGGTCGGCGATTTGGCGTTCTTCTCGCTCGCAATAATGGCAAACTTCACGTCCGCCGAGTCCAGCAGATCGCTAAATGACTGCAGCGAGTCGGCGGTAATGTCATCCCTTTTTAGTTCCTCTTTCGGGATGTCGACGAGCTTGTCATCGAATTTGCGCCACGATTTGTCGCCGTTGGTTACTTCGATCAAAATACGATCTTGACCGGACGGCGCCATTCGCAGGATGGACTTGCTTCTGTCTTTCCCGCCCACCCAAAGCTCACGCTCGAATGGGATCGCTCTCTCATCCGAAAACGCCTTTCCTTTGAGGACGGCCCGATAGCTGTTATGGTTCTTGGCTCTTTCCTTTCCGCCGAGTGCCGCAACGGTTTTTTCAATAATCTGCCGGGCCTCCTTATCGGTCTCTTGGCCCATACCGAGCAAAGACGCCGACATCAGCACGAGAGATGCGAAAAGAATTCTCATTGTGCCTCCTTGAATGAAAACTGGAAATCTCCGCGATCTATTCCATTCAGTTGTCCCCGCCCACAGGTTGGTCTGATTCAGCGCCAAATACAGGGCTCTCAAATACCCGGGTGCAGCTTTGCAATCTTTCCAAATCCGACGCAGTCGGACGTGGACGGTCTACCGGCCTCGGGGAGGCCGGCGTACCGGGAACCGCTGTGTTTTCTTCGCAGATGAAATCAACGAATTTGACGTTCATGTTTGCCTCGTAGCGATGGCCTTTGCAGTTACCGAATTCAGGTTAGCGGTCCTTATTTGTCGTGTCAACGCCTGCCACAGACCGCCCGAAGCGAAAAAATCAACGTCGCTACTGCATGCAATTGTTCCGCGCGGAACACTGCTGCCTCATCCCTCGAACAAATTCCCCTGCCCGCCGCCCGCCTTGCCATTTTTCTCGCCCGGCTTGCCTTCGATCTCGTCCCAGTTGACCAACTCGATCGCCGGCGGCATGATCCGCACCAGCGTCGAGCGTTTGACGGCTTCGAAGCCCTTGCCGCCGCGCGAGACGGTGTCGTGGCGGCCGGTGAATTCCAGCGTTTTGCCGCCGCTGGTTTCGACTTGCAGCATTTGGCTCGCGCGGGTGATCAACGCGCCGCCGAGGCACTTGTCGTCATCGGCGAGCTTGATGCCGATGACGCCTTTGCCGACGCCGGCGAGAATGTTGATCTCCTCGATGCGGAAATGGATGACGTGGCCATCCGCCGAGGCGAGGAAGATGCTCTCTTCTTCGCCGGTCAGCACCGCCGTCATCACGACCTTGTCGCCGTCGTTGAGCCGAACGTAGCGCCGGCCGAGCTTGTTGGATTCGATGCGGTATGGCTCCAGCGGTGCACGGAGCGTCAGGCCCTGTTGCGTGACGACGAGAAGATAGGGCCCCGGCGGATCGTCCTTGGTGGGTGGCTTGATCGTGGCCGGCACGAAGCGCGGGTCGGTGGTGGCGGCGCCGATGATCTTCACCTGATCGTCCAGCTTGAAGAATTTCGTGATCGGTTCACCGTAACCGGAACTTGCCGGGATTTCGTTGACGCGCATGGTGAGGGCGGTACCGTCGTCGGCGAAGAAAATCGCGTGATCGAGGGTACTGGCCGGAACGACGGCGATGACCGAATCGCCTTCACGGACGCGCGTCTTTTCGATCGACTCCAACCGGCCGACGCGCTTGATCCAGCCGTCCGCGGTTAGCACCACATTGGTGTTTTCTTTGACAATGAACGCTTCTTCGCTGAATTCGAGCTCATCCTCGGAGGAGCCGAGCCTGGTGCGGCGCTTGTCGCTGTATTTGTCGGCCAGCTCGCTCAATTCGGTTTTGACGATGGTCCAGAGCCGGCGCGTGGAGGCCAGGATCGCCTCGATTTCCTCGGCCAGCTTCTTCTTCTCGCGCAACTCGTCGAGGATGCGCTTGATCTCCATCTGCGCGATCTTGTAGAGCTGAGCATCGAGGATGGCGTCGGTCTGGATTTCGTCCAGCTCGAACGCCTTCATCAGCTTCTCGGCGGCGTCGGAGCGGCCCTGGCTCTCGCGGATCAGCTTGATCGCCTTGTCGAGTGCGTCGAAGATGATCTTGAAGCCCTTGAGAATGTGGATGCGCTTGCGCAAAACATCGAGTTCATACTCGAACCGCTTCCGCACGGTTTCCAGGCGGAAATCGAGGAACGCCTGCAACATCTCTTTCAGGCCGATGCGCTTCGGCTGCATCACGCCGCCCTCGTCGGGAACCAGGCACGTCATGTTGACCGCGAAGCTGTCCTGGAGCGGCGTGTGCTTGTAAAGATACGCCATCACCAGGTTTGGGTTGGCGTCCGGCTTGATGTCGATGGTGATGCGCAGGCCGACCTTCTCGTTCATCTCGTTGGTCAGATCGGTTGCTTGCGGCAATTTGCGGTCCGCGATCAAGGCGCCGATCTGGTTTTCGAGAGCGCCTTTGTTGACGCCATAGGGGATCGAGGTGATCACGATCTGTCGCTTCTTGCCCTTTTCCTCCAGCGACCATTCGGCTTGCACCTTGATGCTGCCCTGGCCGTCCTCATAGATTTTGCGGAGATCGCCGCGATCGGTGATGATCTTGCCGCCGAGCGGAAAATCGGGGCCCTTGATCTTGTCGAGCAAGTTGGCGGTGCTGGCGTCGCGATTCTCGATCAAATAAACGCAGGCCCGGCAGACATCGCCGAGATTGTGCGGCGGAATGTTCGTCGCCATGCCGACCGCGATGCCGGATACGCCATTGACGAGCAGATTCGGAAACTGGGCGGGCAGCACGATCGGCTCCTCCAGCGAGCCGTCGTAGTTGGGGCGCATCGGGACCGTTTTCTGCCGCAACTCGGTTAACAGGTGATCGGCGATGGCGGCGAGCTTGGCCTCCGTGTAGCGTTGATGCGCGGGAGGATCGCCGTCCACCGAGCCGAAATTCCCCTGACCGGAAACGAGGGGCTGGCGCATCACCCAGCTCTGGGCCATGCGGACCATCGCGTCATAAATGGCAGAATCACCGTGTGGGTGATACTTGCCCATGACCTCGCCGGCGATGCGGGCGCACTTCACCGTCTTGCGGTCGGAGTAAACCTGCAAATCATGGAACATCGTGTACAGGATGCGGCGCTGCACCGGCTTGAGGCCGTCGCGCACGTCCGGCAAGGCGCGTGATGTGATGACGGAAAGGGCGTAAGTCAGATAGCGCCGCCGCGTCTCCTCGACGATCGATGCGGGAATGATCTCTTCGGCCATGTCGTGTGCTTCCTCCGTGTAGCGGCTATTGTACACGAAGCAAAGCAAACCGGCTTGCGTTTAGCGTTCGCTGGGTACACACCGAACGCTAAACGCAAGCAGGGAACTATCGGAGCGGCGCCTTGGTCGATTCGCTGAGCGGATATTCCTTCAGGACGTTGATCAGGTTCTGCGGATATGCAGCCGGCACGTCGTCGAACGACTCGATCTTCCACATGTCCATCATTTCGCGGCCTTCCTCTAGCCTGTGGGCAGTCAAAAGGCCTTTGCGGAATTGTTCGATTGTTGCGGCAGGAATTACGCCCGGCTTGTATGCCAACACCGGCTGCGGGAACGGTGTCGATTCCTGGAGAATCCGCAGGTTCTTGGCAAAAGTCGGGCCCTTGATCGATTTGTAATACTCCAGGGCTATCGAATCGACGGCGACCGCATCGGTTTTTTTGACGCACAGATCATCGAGTGCGAAGTTGGGATTTTTCGAGCGTGCGACCTTGCCGAAGAACTTTCGCGCATCGGGCTGGGCATTGTCGGTGGCTTGACGGACGACGTAAACGCAGGTGTGCTCCTTGCTTCCCAGCGGTAGGTCGAAGATCTTGCCGCGCAGGCCGGCCATCGATTTGGCGGGGCTGTCTGCACGGACGATGATGGCGACGCGCACTTCGTGCAGTTTATTCGTGACGATCATCAATGGCGTGAGCTTGGGATATTTCTGTTGAGCCCACGCCAGCTCGTGGCCATGGAAAACGCCGATTTGCAATTCTCCGGCGTCAAGCTTTCTGGCGACTTCGAACGCGTCATCGCTCGTGCTGAGTTCGCCTTTCAGCCCCGTGGTTTGCTTCAGCAAACCGGGAAACGGCTGCACGGCTATACCGATCATTACCTGGGGAACGTCATTGAAAAAGCTCTTGGCCATGCCGACGCGGATCGGCGCGTCCTTGGCCGGCTGAGCCTGGGCGGCAGTCGCTAAGCCGAGCAATGCGATTCCGAGCAACATCCTGCTGATCATATGCAATAAGTCCTTTGCGTAGAGGTTGGCTACATCCTATAACCGCGTTCAGGCGGGGCGTGGTGGACGTTTGCGAATGTTCCGCGCGGAACATCTGCATGCATGCAATGAATTTCCTCGGGCCAACTCATTGCCGGGCAATAGGTTGCGCTGATGCGTTTCACGCACACACCGACACCCCCGACTTCGAAACGCAATTCAACCACGCGCTGCCTATTTGGGCGCCGCGGGCACCGGGTAGACGCGGAAAGCGCCGGCGGTCGCGCGCTCCAGGCCGGCCAACGCCAGGGCGTGCATGTGCCGGGCATCGTTGAGCTGGCTGCGCACCATCACCGACGTGATGTTCGCCTGGATCACCGCGTTGGCCGTGAAATCGAGCGGATCAAGGTCTTGCACTTTCTTCGGCAACTCCGTCGCCATCTTGACAACCTCGCTCAGGTCCTCAATGTCCTCGGCCGCTTCCAGCCATTTCAAGTATTGGGCTTCGACATCGAGCGACACCAGACTGTGCGTCTTGTCCACAACCGCGGCGGCACGGCCCGCGAGATCGGAGGCGCGAGCCGCACGATCGCGCTTTCGCCCGGCCAGCATGACCGGCATCTCCGGGACAAACCAGCCGGGCTTATAGTCGCCGTTGGCGGTCATGGGCTGCCCTGCCTGCACATGCAAGTCGGCCCCCTGGTGGAAGGTACGGCCCTGCCATCCGCGAATCAAGTTTTGCGCCGAGACCTCGAGATCGACGACCTGGGCCACCGTGTTCGCTTGCACAATCTCGCCGCGATTGGCCAAGCCCGACGCGATCAGTTGCTGCTTGTCAAGGTTGTAAAGCCGCTTGTATTTCGTGACCTCATTCTTTTTCTTCTTGCCCTTGTCGTCGAAATCGTCCACCCAGACCTTGTAGTCGTAAACTTCCGCTGGCAACCCGGTCGCAGCGATCTGGATCGGATAATCGCAACCCAGCCCCATGGCCTCGCGCAGCGCGGCGATCGCCTTGAGCAACCCGTTGTCCGCTTGCGATTTCTTGTTCTTGACCAGGGCAAGCTGCACGTCGAGCGTTTCGATGTCAAGCTTGGTAATCTTGGTCTTCGTATCGGCCGACAGATAAATCTTTAACGCCCTGGCCCGGCTGGCGTTCAGGCTCTTGAGCACGTCGGCGATGACAATCTGCTGCGCGTGAACGTACTGCACGGTGAAGAAATTCCGCGTGATGGCATAGCGCGTTTCCCATTCCGCCTGCGTCAAGCTGGCCGAGGCGATGGTGACGCCGAGGCACGCTTGCTGCTGCCGCACGCCCAGATCCTTGGCCAGTATTCGCGGCAGGATCAACTTGGCCAGGGCCCGCTCGCCCGTTTGCGCGGCCGACAGGCTGGCGCGGGCAGCGTCCAGCGACGGCTGATGCGTCATGCCAAGTTCGATGCAGGCGTCCAGCGTCAATGGCCCGGGCGGGACATCGGACGCCGCCAAGGGGGCTGCCTCCTCATGCTTCGCCGGGTTGACCTGTTGCGCCGATAGCGGCGCGATCCAGATTCCCCACACCGCCAATTGACCTAGTATCACCGCCTTGCAAGCTCGAGATGTCATGTGCCTTTCCTCGTGGATGCGCGTCCTGGTTGAGAGATTTTGCCCTATCTGTTAAAATCTCATCGACCGGGCAAGGGAAAGACTGCATCGGATCTCTGGGAAAAATGGATCGGACCACGGTCAAGCCGGGCGTTAATTCGGTTTGGCGAAGATAGTCAAGAGGCGTCATGAAACTCGAATTCACCCCCGCCCTGGAGATCGCTTTCAACCGCGCCCGCTCTTTCTCGGCCCGCGAACAGGCTGCCCAGCTTGACGCCCGGCATTTGCTCGCCGGGCTGCTGGCCGAGGAAGAGGGCAACGCGGTCGCGCATCTCGTGCAAGCCGGGACCGATTGGCCGAGCTTGCGAGCGCGGTTGAATTTCCAGGATTCTGAGCCCGACGCGCGAGCGAGGGATGTTGTACTGCATCCCTCGATCCCGGAGATCATGCGGCATGCCCGCGACCTGGCGGCTCATCACGGCGACGAAGGCAGCATCTCCACCGATCACGTCTTGCTGGCGATCCTGACGGCGATCACGTCGCTCCGCGCGGAATTGGCGGAATTGGGCCTCGATTTCGCCCGCTTGCGGCAAAGCATCGTCGGCGAAGCGACACCGCTGGTCCTGGAGGAGCCGTTGCTCTTGCAGGACATGGCGGAGGAAGTTGACACGGGCCGCATTCTCGATGCCGCCGCCAACCGGGCGCGGGAGGGGTTGCGCGTCCTGGAAGATCATTGCCGCTTCGTCCGCGCCGATGCCGGGCTGAGCGGCCAACTCAAGCAGCTTCGGCACGATCTGGCGCAAGCGCTGAATTTGCTGCCCGCATCGTTGCTGCTGGCCGGGCGCGACACGCTGCACGATGTCGGCACACCGATCAGCACCGCCGAGGAATGGCAACGGCCATCGCTCAGCGCCGTCGTGCAGGCCAACGCCAAACGCCTGCAAGAAGCCTTGCGCAGCCTCGAAGAGCACGGCAAAATCCTCTCGGTCGAATTCGCCCAGCAGATCGAGCACATCCGCTACCAAACGTACACGCTGGAACGCGCCCTGGTGCAAGGAAACGCCGCCCGCGCCCGCCTCGCCGATGTCCATCTTTGCGTCCTCGTCACCGACGCCCTGTGCCGGCATTCGCTCGTCGGCACCGTCAAGGAAGCGATCCTCGGCGGCGCCCGCATGATCCAGCTGCGCGAAAAGAACCTCGACGACCGCACGCTGCTGGCCCGCGCGCGCGATCTGCGCGAGGTGACGCGCTCCGCCGGCGCGATCTTCATCGTCAATGACCGCCCCGACATCGCCCGCATCGTGGATGCCGATGGCGTACACCTCGGCCAGGACGATCTGCCGATCCAGGAAGCGCGGCGCATCCTCGGTCCCGACGCCCTGATCGGCGTCAGCACGCACACCATCGAGCAAGTCCGCCGGGCCGTCCTCGAAGGGGCCGATTACCTCGGCGTCGGCCCGACCTTTCCATCGCAAACGAAAGACTTCGCCGCCTTCGCCGGGCTCGCTTTCGTCGAGCAAGCGATGGCCGAGACCTCCCTGCCGGCGTTCGCGATCGGCGGCATCCACGCGGACAACATCGGCCTGGTGTGCGCGGCCGGGCGCGGCGCATCGCCGTCAGCCACGCGGTGTGCGCGGCCGACGATCCGCGCGGGGTTGCCCAGAAATTGCGGGCCGGCTTGTTTTCTCCCCTCTCCCCACCGGGGGAGAGGGGCCGGGGGTGAGGGGGCATTTCATCGGTTTGTTCAATTCACATCCCCGTTGAACTCTGACTCGTTCCTTTTTGCCAGCGGGCCGCCCCCTCACCCCCGGCCCCTCTCCCCCGGTGGGGAGAGGGGGGGGAAATGCACGCTTGCAATCACATCTCCCGCCGATTACAATTTTCATATCTTCCTGAAAGGAATAAAATCCATGAAAACTCCGCTCGCCGAGCGTTTAGGAACCGTCGAAGATCAATTCGTCGAACTGTGGAACAACATGGCGTCCCTCTGGGGCATCAGCCCGACCATGGCCCGCATTCACGGCCTGCTCTACATCTGCGGCGCCGCCCTCTCCATGGACGACATCATGGAACGCCTCGGCATCTCACGCGGCAACGTCAGCATGAATCTCTCCAAATTGGTCGAATGGGGCCTGGTGCGTAGAGTGCACAAGCGCGGCGACCGCAAGGAATATTTCGAATCGCTCAGCGACGTGTGGGAGATGTTCACGCTGGTCGCCAACCAACGCAAACGCCGTGAGATTGACCCGATCCTGACCACGCTCCGGCGTTGCCGCGACGAATTGACGCCGGAATCGATCGGCGGCCAGGCGCTCAAGGAGCCGGCCCGGAAGCGCTTCGAGCGGATCAACGAATTGCTGAAACTGCTGACGCTGTTCGACAGTTTGTCGCAGCGATTTTTCGAGAGCCATAAGGGCCTGCGCGAAGCGGTGGAGATGCTGACGTCGGAGGAATGAACGGTCATGAAATTTGCTGTGCTGCGAAGCGCGCTCTTCGCATTACCCACATGGACATTCGTCATCGTCGTAGTCGAAGTGACTGTTCTCCTGGACGGAGGGACATGGACGGAGATGTTGTTGGGGAGCATTGTGGTCGGCGCATCCCTGGCGTTTCAAGCTGGTTTGGTCGGCTTCCTCACTCATCCAGCGGCAAAACCCGTCACGGACAAGATTCAGCCTTGGATTGACCGATATGCGCCGCGATTTCTTTTTGGATCGCTTGTCGGAGGGTGTGCCGCAATTGCCGTCGCACTTGTGAGCGCGCTTGGTTGCAAACTGCTCGGTGTTTTGCCCGCCGGCCCTCGAGGCTGGCCATGGCACGGATGGGAGGAGAAGCAGCATTTGGCGATTTTCGTCGTGGCAGGCATGAGTGCCGCGGCGTTCGCAGCCAGCGTCCTGGGAGCCGTGCTCGCCCCCTCGGCCTATGGCGTTAACGAGCTCCGTCCCCTTGCCAGGTACTGCGCGTGGGTAGCGACGCTCGGCGCCATTGTTGGCGCATGGGTCGGCGGCGGAGCTGGCCTTGTTGTCATCAACGTGAGCAAATGGAAATGGGAATACCAGCCGAGCGAGGACGTCGAGAACTGGCTCGCAATCGGTGCGGGCCTCATAGCCGGAACCGCGGCGGCAATCGTACTGCGGATATGGAGAAATCGGTAACGCGGCTAAGGCCGTTTCCGCTTCGCCTTCTTCGCGGCGGCCTCCGGCAACAAGAAGAGATCGGCGACCTTGCAGCGAAATCCCGGCAGCACCTCGCCGCCGGTGAGGGTATCTTTTTCGGTCAGCTTCTGCACGCCAGTTTTGCTGTAGATCGTGATCGCCCTTACCTCAGGATCGATGACCCAAACCAATTCAACGCCGTTGTCGAGGTAGTCGTTGACCTTCTCCGTGATGTAATGTGCGGTGTCGTTGGGCGACAACACCTCGACGGCAAGACGCGGCACCGTGTCGCCCCATTTTTCCGGCAGGTCGTCGAATTGCACCACATCCTCGTACCAGGCCACGTCCGGGCCACGAACGGTGTCCGGCTCGGTTTCGAGGATGACGCCGGTATCGTTGCATACGACGTAGCCTTTTTTTCTCTTTTCAGCATAAAGCTCCAGCTTGAACGTCATCTTGGCGCAGATTCGGCCATGAACACGCGTGGGTCGTGACACTTCGATTACCTCCCCCCGTACCAGCTCGAAGCAGCGGTTGCGATTCTCCTCGGCGTTGACGAAATCGTAGAATTCGTCAACCGTCATTCTCATTTTTGTCGGCGCAACAATGGCAATCATCGGAACCTCGTAATGAATGGCTTGCGTTGGGATTCTACTGCGCCAACCGTTTGCGCGCCAACGCCAGCGCGCCGTGAACGACGACCGCTTCACCAAGCGCGGCCGGCACAATGTCGTAGCAATCGGCGAACGGCTCGAAGGCGCGCTCGGCGACCAACTTCCGCAACGGCTGAAACAGCATTTCCTCGCCCATCAATGCCACCCCGCCGCCGATCACGATGCGCCGCGGACAGAGCAGAGCAATCACCTGGCAGATTCCGAGTGCGAGATAGCTCCGGGACTCTTCCAGGAGGGACAAGGCGTACGAATCTCCTTGCTCGGCTGCTTCGGCGACGTGTTGTGCGGTGATTTTCTCGGCACGCCCATTCACCATTCGAAGCAAGAGCGAGCGATGTTTTGGGTTTCGCTTTAGGAAGTTACGGGCGCCTTGCTCAATCCCCCATCCAGACGCGAAAGTTTCGAGGGGCGCGGCCCCAGCTCCTTTTTTATCGGTTGCGGGAAAGAACACATTGATATGCCCAATCTCCGCCGCCCCGCGACCGCAGCCGCGATAGACTTCTCCGTTGATGATGAGGCCGCCGCCGATGCCGGAGCCGATGGTGATGTAGAAAATCGGCGACAATCCCTTGCCGGCGCCGAAGAGCGCTTCCGCCAGGCCGGCGACATCGGCGTCGTTGCCCAGGACGGCGGGCAGGCCGAGCATTTCTTCGATCCAGTTGGCGAGCGGGAAGCCGTCCCAGCCGGCGATTTGATGCGATTTGATGACGGTGCGCGTGGTATCATCGACCGGGCCGCCGAAGCCGATGCCGACGCCCCTGAGTTCCGCGCGCCCCCGTTTAGCGTTCGCAAGGAGCTCCGGTATCGCGTTCTCGATCTGTCGGCGAATGCCGTCGGCCCCATCGGCGGGAACGACGTTGCCGCGCCAGAGGGCATGCAGATTGCCGTCGCCGGGGCCTAGGCCGAGCTGAAGTTTGGTGCCGCCGATTTCGATGCCGAGGTACATGTTGGGATTCTACGAAACCGTGGCTCGTGCTTGCTCGTCACAGCCGATTTTCGAGATCGCGTCCACCATAAATCACATGCACGATTTCAATGTGTGATTTCTTGATGCGATAGAAAATGAGATGATTCGGGAATTCATTGATCGACAAGACCCGCAGATCGGCAAGGCGAGGATTCTCGGATTCATACCGGCCAGCAATCTCCGGATTATCGGCAAGTATTGCACATGTGTTTTCGACCGCTTGCAGAAATCGAAATCCCAGCTGCGAACTCTGCCGGCCGAGATAGTCCGCAATCTCGTTCATGCCCTTCAGAGCAAGCGGCGAATAGACAACGTCGAGGCTCATGCTTGGTCCTGAATCCCATGACGTTGGCAATAGTCGGTGCGCATCTGATTCCAATCGTGCGGGCTCATCGCGCGCCCTTCCCCACGATCCAGTTGTTCCACGCCGACGAGCAAAGTAGCGTCCAGATCGGCTTTGGATTTGGTGACCTGAAGGCGGCGCAATACGTCGATAACAAAGGTATCGACATCGCCGTGGCCTTCCGTTTTCGCCTGTGCGCGGACAAACTGATCAAGATCGGGGGGCAGTTGTAATTGAATCACTGACATGGATTCGCCTCCTTCTATTTTCATCATCGGCAAAGACGCTCGGAATGTCAACCTTCGTCATGCAATCGGCAACGTGTTTTCCCTGGCATACGCCTGTGTAAAATGTAAGATCAACAGAGATCAGACGATTCTGCGAAAGAAGGTTCTCGTATGGCAACCAAAGGCGAAATGTTCGCGGGCTTGACAGTCGCGTTGATCACGCCGTTCAAAAATGGGCAGGTCGATTACCCGACGTTGCGCCGACTGGTCGATTGGCACGTCGAGCAAGGGACCGATTGCCTGGCGCCGTGCGGCACCACCGGCGAATCGCCCACGCTCGATCACGAGGAGCACGAGAAAGTCGTCGCCCTCGTTGCCGAATATGCGCATGGGCGAATCAAGGTCATGGCCGGCACCGGCTCGAACAGCACGCGCGAAGCGATTCGGCTGACGAAGGCGGCCAAGCGGGCCGGCGTGCAAGGGGCGCTGATGGTCGGGCCGTATTACAACAAGCCGACGCAGGAGGGATATTATCGCCATTTCGCCGCGGTCGCGGAGGCTGCCGATTTGCCTATCGTCCTTTACAACATCCCCGGCCGCACGGGCGGCAGCATGACGCCGGAAACGATTGCCCGCCTCGCCGATGTGCCGCAAATCGTCGCCGTCAAGGAAGCGACCGGCTCGCTCGATCAGGCGTCGGCCATTGCTTCCCTGTGCAACATCACGCTCCTGAGCGGCGACGACAGCCTGACCTTGCCGATCATGAGCATCGGCGGCCGCGGCGTCGTTTCCGTGGTTGGCAACATCGTGCCACGCGATATGAAAGCGCTGCTCAACGCCTGGCAAGCCGGCAAACTCGCCGACGCCATCGCCTGGCACTACAAGCTCTTCGCCCTTTGCCGCGACATGCTGGGCATCGCCACCAACCCGATCCCGATCAAAACCGCCATGAAGATGCTGGGCCGCGACACCGGCGAATTGCGTCTGCCGATGTGCACGATGGACCCGTCCAGCGATGCGAAGTTGCGGCAGACATTGCAGGCTTATGGATTGCTGTAGGAGCCCGACGCGATTGGCCTAACGAGCCTCGGCATCATGCAGCGCCGCCCGCCGCTGGCACAATCGGCGATTTTGGCGACGGCGCTGGTTCCTTTGCAATCGGCGGCCGGCGGTAGACGATGATCGCCAAGATCACGCCGGCGGCAAGCACCAAAATGCTCACGTTCTGTGACAGCGTCAATCCCAACGCGACCGGATCGTTGTCGGTGCGCAACATCTCGTTTAAGAATCGGTGCACGCCGTAGCCGAACATCAGGAACACCATCAATTCGCCACGATAGCGGCGGTAGGGAAAATACGATAGCAGAAAAAACAACAAGAGGCACATGCTGATCGTTTCGAAAACCTGCGTCGGATAAAGGCCGATGCTGCGTGGCTCAAAGGGTCCGATGACCTCGCGCTGACCCGCCCGGACTATCGTGAAAGTCAATTCTCCGACCTTGGAAGTAATGTCGTCGGGCAAGCGCGGCGGCAGGCCGTCCACTTCGATGATGATGTCGTCAGGGCGCAATCCCGCTTTCGCGGCGGCCGATCCCGGCTCAACCATCGCCACCCGGAGCGAGCGGCCGTCCAGCAAGAAGCCCTGCGGCGTCTGGTAGCCGCGCCGGATCATGTCGCTGGCGGCGGGACTGCTGATTGGGAAGTGCAGGGCCGGGCAGCTATCGCAGGCGACATTGCCGTAACAGCAGCCGGTGCATAGGCAGCCGATGCGTCCCAGGGCGATACCAAGAGGGATGCACGGCGCGACGATGTCGAGCATCTTCCAGGTGGAGACATGGAGCTTGCGCAGGACGAAATGATAGTAGGCGAAATAGGCGATGATGCCGCCGGCGAGGGAGCCATAAAGAACCAGGCCGCCGTCCCAGAGCCGGATGATGTGCCACGCGTCCGTGAACTGATGCCAGAACTGGATGACGAAAACGATGCGCCCGCCGAGGATGCCGCCAACGAAAAGCCAAATCGCCAGGTCGGGAATGATCTGCCCGTCGATGCCTTCGCGCCTGCAAAAAAGCTTGCCAAGCGTGGTGCAGAGCAGGTAGGCGAAAAACAGCATCAGGCCATAGCCATAGATGGGAATGTGCCAGCCCGCATGCAGCCATTCCAATGGGATGTCGAACAAGACTTGTCGCATCGTGCGTTCATCCACCTCTGCTTGAGTTTAGCGCTCGCCGAATGCTCCGCAGCCGTGGGATTCGGCGAGCGCTAAACGTAAACCAATCAGGGCACCTTCACCTGATCGAAAATCCGCTTCAGCAATTGCTCCGGCGTGATCTCCTCGGCTTCGGCTTCGTAGGTCACCGTCACGCGATGCCGTAACACATCGTAGCCGATCGTCTTGATGTCCTGCGGCGTCACGTAACTGCGGCCTTCGAGAAACGCCTGCCCTTTGGCGCCGCGGGTCAGGAAGATCGTGGCCCGCGGACTGGCGCCGTACTGGATATAGGCGCCCAGGTCCAGGCCAAAATCCTTGGGCCGGCGCGTCGCATGAACAATCTCGACAATATACTTCTTCACCTTATCATCAAGATAAATCGAATCGATGGTTTTACGCAAGGCGAAGATGTCGCTCGGCCGACAGCACTGGCTCGATCGGCAACGTCCGGCTCAATCAGGGCCATGCGGTCGAGGATCGCCAATTCCTCTTCCTTGCTCGGATAGCCCAGGTGCAATTTGAGCATGAAGCGATCGACCTGGGCCTCGGGGAGCGGATAGGTCCCTTCCTGCTCGATCGGGTTCTGCGTGGCCAGCACCAGGAACGGCGCTTCCAGCGGATAGGTGGTTTCACCGATCGTGACTTGCTTCTCCTGCATCGCTTCCAGTAGAGCGCTTTGCACCTTGGCCGGCGCACGGTTGATCTCGTCGGCCAGCACGAAATGGGCGAAGATCGGCCCCTTCTTGATCGTAAATTCGCCGGAGCGCGGATTATAGATTTGCGTGCCGATGACATCAGCGGGGAGCAAATCGGGCGTGAACTGGATGCGCTGAAACGTGAGATGCAGCCCCTGGGCGAGCGTCCGGACCGCCAATGTCTTCGCCAGCCCCGGAACACCTTCGAGCAGCATGTGCCCGCCGGTCAACAGGCCGAGGATGAGCCGATCGATGAGCTCGCGCTGCCCGATGATGACCCGGCCGATCTGCGCATAGAGCGGCTCGAGCTTGCGCGCGCGCCGCTTGCACGAGGCGGTCTTTATCCGCGAGGCTATCTTGCATTTCTTGTCCGTGGTCCGTGGCCCGTCGTCCGTGGTAAGTGGCCCATCGCGACGGACCACGGGCCACGGGCTACGGACGAGTTGATTTTTTTCTTGACTCAACCCACCTTGCCATGCTTGTATATTACAGGTGCGGAAGCTCCTGGGCAGTGGGCTTCCGCGAAGGCGAACATCGAGCGGGAGTACGCTATGGCTGATCCGATCCAAGAATCGCCGGAGGAATTCGCCCCGACGCGCGAGCACGAATATCAGGACTCGCACTACCACGATGAGGAGCCGGACATCGTGGACGATGAGGAATTGCCGCACATGAGCGCGGCGCCGGCGCAAAAGAAGAAGAACCGGAGACCGCCGCCGCGGCCGCGCTATTACGATGAAGATTAGTTCAAGGGAGATGACATGCGACCCAATTCCGTCAAGCGTTTGCTCAAGACCGGCCAACCGGCCGTCGGAACCTGGTTATCGCTCGGCTCGATCACGGCCGCCCGCTTCATGGCCCGCGCCGGCTTCAGCTGGCTGACCACCGACATCGAGCACAGCCTGGTCGATTGGGAAACCGCGACGCACATCTTCGCCTCGATTGCCGATGCCGGCTGCACGGCTCTCGCGCGGGTGCCGGCCAATCGCCACGATCACATCAAGCGCGTTCTCGACAACGGCGCGATGGGCGTGGTCGTGCCGATGGTCAATAGCCGGCAGGAAGCGGAAGACGCCGTTGCCGCCATGAAGTATCCCCCGTTCGGCAATCGCTCCGTCGGCGGCAGCGTTCACGCTCTCAACTTCGGCGCGAGTGCCAACGATTACTTTGAGCACGCCAACGAGGAATTGCTCGTCGTGCTACAATGCGAGCACATCAAAGCCGTCGAAAACGCCGACTCCATCTTTTCGGTCCCCGGCATCGACGCGATCTTCGTCGGCCCCAACGATCTGGCCGCCAGCATGCGCAGCAAGGACAACAAGCCGCCCAGCGCCAAGGCAACCAAGGAAGCGATGGAGCATATCCTGGCGACCTGCAAGAAGCACGGCGTCGCCCCGGGATTGCACACCGGCGGCGCCGACGAAGCCAACGCCCGCATCGAGGAAGGCTGGCAATTCATCGCCATCACCAGCGAACTCAAGATGATGCTCAACGGCGCCGCCGCGGAGGTGCAAAAGCTGCCGATCGCGCGGAAGAAAGCGGAGATGGCGAAATATTAGCACTTAAGGTGACGCATGGCCGAACGCTTCGGAGAAAATGAAGGCATTCTTGTTTTTCCTGAGACCGTATGCCAGGCCATTCCCGCCGCGACCGTACCGACCACGGAAACAATGGGGCGCGGCGAGAATGAAGGGGTCCAGCTCGTGATTGCTGTTCCGCTTGAAACGGAGCCAAAAAATCCTCCAACCCGAGACGAAAGCGGACACAAACGATGATCCAATCAGAGTTGGAAGTATGATCTTTGCCTTTGCCAAAGACGACCGAACACTGCACGTATTTTCGAGCGAGTCGAAGGCTTGCAGTTACGCTGAAGGTATTGATGTCGAGGATGGTGTCTGGCTCTTCTTTGCCGAGGACGGCAGTCCCCTCGAACCATCGTTCACACAACCGAACGAGCGAGGTCTTTTCAGTGTGCTTTCTGGTTCGTATGTGTACAATTTGCGTCCGAATGCGTCGTCGGGAGGCCGCAAGTTGTTGGACTTGCTACCGGAGGTTGCTGGAGTTAAAGGCGAACTTGAATCTGTGGACGCAGTACGTCATCTTCTAACGGGAGGCTGAAGCTGGCCGATGCCGCAACCCTGATTCTTTGAGCTTCAACATCATTTTAGGCGGCCCCGGCAGCTTAGCGGAGCGTTGGTGCGACAAATGCTTGAGCGCGTGCTGGAACCGGAGGTGATGGATTCCGCCGAGGAGGCGCGCGATTACGATTCCATGGACCATGCGCACGTCAATCAGCTTTTCGTCAGCGATTTCCTGCAATTCTATCCCGCCCCCATCCACGTGCTCGATGTCGGCGCCGGCACCGCGCAGATTCCCATCGAATTGTGCCGGCGGCATGCGACGGTGCGCGTCGTCGCCATCGACATGGCCCAGCACATGCTCGACGTTGGCCACGCCAATCTCGCAAGGGCAGGGCTGGCGGAGCGCATCGAGTTGCGGCTATGCGATGCCAAGAAGATGCCGTTCGCGGACGGGAGCTTTGACGCCGTCATGTCAAACAGCATCGTGCATCACATTCCGACGCCGTTCGCGGTCCTTGCTGAGATGGCGCGCGTCGTCAAGCCGGGCGGCGTGCTGTTCGTGCGCGATTTGCTGCGGCCCAATGATGCCGCCGCTCTCGCCGGATTCGTCAAGACCTACGCCGGCGACGCCAACGCCCATCAGCAAAAGATGTTCGCCGATTCGTTGCACGCCGCCCTCACGCTGGAGGAAGTGCGTGCGATGATGAATCGCCTTGGATTTGATGCGGCGACGGTCCAGCAGACAAGCGATCGGCACTGGACGTGGGCGGCGAGAAAATGACCCCAGGGGTTCGGAGTACCTCACCCCTGGGCTTGGAAACTTAAGCGCTCTTCTTGTCCGGCGTCGGCTTGGTCTCGAACATCGATTCGCTGCCGCGGATGACGCCTTCGGTGACGGTGAATTTGCCCTTGGTTTCCATTTCGGGCAACTCGAACATCAAATCGGTCATGACTTCCTCGACGATGCTGCGCAGGCCGCGGGCGCCGGTGTCGCGATCGCGGGCCATCGTGGCGATCAAGTGCAGCGCCTTTTCCGTGAACTCCAGTTCCGCGCCTTCCATGTCGAAAAGCTTCTTGTACTGGCGGACCAGGGCGTTGCGCGGCTCGGTCAGGATCTTTACCAGCGATTCCTCGTCGAGCGGGTCAAGGGGGGCCAGCACCGGCAGTCGGCCGATGAATTCGGGGATCATGCCGAAATCGAGCAAGTCATCGGAGGTGACGTGGCTGAGAATTTCGCCCAGGCTGCGGTCGCGGTGCTCGGCAGTGGCGCCGAAGCCGATCGTCTTTTTGCCGAGCCGGCGGGCGATGATGTCTTCGAGCCCGACGAACGTGCCGCCGCAGATGAAGAGGATGTTGGTGGTATCGACCTGAATGTACTGCTGCTCGGGATGCTTGCGGCCGCCCTGCGGAGGGACGTTCGAGACAGTGCCTTCGAGCATCTTGAGCAGGGCTTGCTGGACGCCTTCGCCGGAGACATCGCGGGTGATGCTGACGTTCTGGCTGGTCTTGGCGATCTTGTCCACTTCATCGATATAGACGATGCCGCGTTGGGCCGCCTCGATATCGAAGTCGGCGGCGTGCAGCAGTTTGAGAAGCAGGTTCTCGACATCCTCGCCGACGTAGCCGGCCTCGGTGAGAGTGGTGGCGTCGCCGATGGCGAAAGGGACATCAAGGATCTTGGCGAGGGTGCGGGCGAGCAAGGTCTTGCCGCTGCCGGTCGGGCCGATCAGGAGAATGTTGCTCTTATCGACTTCGATGTCGGTATGCCCTTCATCGCCTAGGCTCAAGCGCTTGTAATGGTTATGGACGGCAACGGAGAGGACTTTCTTGGCGCGGTTTTGGCCGATCACGTATTGATCGACTTTTTCCTTGATGGAGCGGGGAGAGGGGATATTGGTGACCGGGGTTTTGGTGATGCCGCGCCGCTTGCGTTCCTGATCGATGATGGATTGGCAAAGCTCGACGCATTCGCCGCAGATGTAGACGTCGCCAGGGCCTTCCACCAACGGGCCGACATCGCGATAGCTCTTGCGGCAGAAAGAGCAGAAGGCGTTGCGATTGCGGCCCGTGGCGCCGCTGGCGGGAGTTTTACGACCGCCGCTTCCGGGTCCGGAAGTATTCATGGACACACAATCTCCTTTGTTGACCAAGGGGCAGGCCGTCAAGCGAGCGATCGGTCCGTTTAGCCGGCTAAACGCATAAACCGATTCTACGCAATGACGCACCGCCTATCAAGAACATCCCAAAGAGAACTGAGCGAGGGTCACAGTTCACGGATCGAGGCGTCGGGTGGCTGGTCGGATGCAGGGGAAGCTGGTTCGCCGGGAGGTTGGGCCGGACCGGGCGAGATATCCAGATGGGTCTGCATGATGCGAGCAAGCTCATCGGGCTCCAGTACACCGTCTTCCGCCATCTTGCAAAACGGCTCGAGCTCATCGCGGGTCGTGGGCACGACCTCATTGGCATCCTGCTCGCGCCACTTTTTGACCTTGATGACGGTCCAGATTGCCAGCGCGACGAGCACGACGAGCGCGCCGGACGCCAGAATCAAATCCCAATTCCACATCGTTGCCAACCACGGGGGAAAGTGCGTTGCCTCAGGGGTGATGCCTCTTCACCGTTGCCTTCGCCCGTGCAGGCTATTATAGCGCCGGTTCGCGTGGGCGTGAAGAAATCGTGACGAAGTTTGCCAATACCCGTGGTAAGGTCGCTCCCTACAGTTAGCACAACGGATTTTTCTAACGTGGCCCGCGCGGGCTACCCTTGCCGGCTTGAGCCCTTTTGTACATTTTGCCATTTTCGGCGCCGTTTCGGCCCGCAAAATCGGTAGTGACACCTTGGCGCCGCTTCGGTATGGTCCCCGGCAGTACGGCGAGCCGAGCCCCGTAAGGGCCGGTTTAGCCGCCTCGGTGTAAACCGGCCCATTACGGGGCTCGGCTCGCCGACTTAATTTGATCAAGGACGCTCCTATGGATAGCAATCAATCCCTGGCGAAGATCGGCGTTCTCGCATTGCTCGCCATCAATGTCGGCGCCTATTGCTACTTTTGGCCCCGGCATCACGATGCGGCGAAAAGCGTGGCCAAAGCCGCGGGGCAGGACAAGGGGAAAACGCAACTCCTGCCAGCGAAGATTGTTGCTGAGCCAGTATCCACGCTTCCTGAACCCATGCCGCTGGCGATATCGAATCCGCCGGTCCTTCCGGCGGCGAGAAGCGTCCGGGCCGAAATTCAGGTCGTTTCCGAGCCGACGACGGATCCCGTGGTTAAGTTGGTGGAGCGCATCGACAATGACAAGTTCCCCGAACAGCCCATAGCGCCACCGGTAGAATCAGCAAAACGGGAAGCGCCGGTTAAGATCGAAATTGGCGTGATACCGTCCATCCCCGATCCGGATGTTGCCGTCGCCCCGCCGCTGACGCCAAAGATGCTTCCGAACCTTTGGCAGTTCCAGAGCGAAAAGATCGGCAACCGGACGCACCTGACCGCCCGCTTGCGCGATGCCGCCGGCGAGCGCGTCGTGGTCGAATTCCGCATCCAGTGCGACCGCATCGAAACGATTCCTCAGACCGGGCACGTCCAAGCGCTCGGCAACATCAGCTTCAATGGCGCCGGCTGGCGCGGCACATGCCGGAACGTGACGCTGCCGGTGCATGAGCCACGCCTGGTATTGGAAGGCGAGGTGCGCATTTCGCAGGACGTGCTCGGCACTTCGCAAGACGGCGGGTTGCGCGGCGAGCGGATCGTGTGGGAATTGCCCGCGGCACAGAACACTGGCCCCACCGGCGTGACGTTTCCGTTGAGCCGGTGATTGCGTGCGCGCATTTGGCAGCCCGAGCGCCAGCTTGGGACAAATCCATTCACTCCTTGGCGATTCGGCCCTTGAGGATGCTGACGAACTCCTTATTCGGCCGATAGGCCAGCAGGATACAGGTGGACTCCGCTCCCTTGGGCCGATACACGAAGCCGACAAGCTGATAGCGCGGGGAGTGGACCGTGAAGGCGCGCGCCGCTAACAAGTCGCTCTTCGGCACCGCGAAGCTGAATGCGTGGACATCGTCGAACAGTTTGATCGTCAGAACGTTTGCCTCGAAGTTGTGCTCGCCCGTACCGCCGCCGAGTGGCGGGAATTTGTACTTTTCCTGGTAGAATGCCCATACCTTGTCGAAGTCGTCCGGCGTCACGAGTGCGATTTGCTCCGTCGCGCCGAACTCCATTTCTCCCGAGCTCCAGCCGCCGCCCGTGCTGCTTTTGTACACCTGGCTGTCGGGATATTTCCAGTTTTCCCAGGCCGGAGCAGCAGTGAGGATTTCCGGATCGCTGATGCGGAAGGTGACCGGCGGCTTCTCGGACGGCGGACTTGCAGACACCGAAAAGCGCGTGGCCGAAAACCAGCCCAGCGCGAACCCCGTCCCCAGGAAGAGGGCCGCGATCACGATGATGGCCAATGTTTTCCGCATTTCTGTCCCCTCACCGCCGAGCGGCGCCTGGTCAGTTCTTCAAGTTCGCCTTCATCTTCAAATTCTTGACCAGAAACGCCGGCTTCAACGGCGTGGCGCTGCCATTGAGCCGATGGTTCGGCGATGATTACTCCTTTTTCTTCACCTCGGCCGTCTTCGGTGTCAGTGTCACGTAAGCGTACATGTGCGGCAAAAGCTTGCCGTCGGAGTTGGGCAGATCGATTTCGATGCGCAGGGTTCGCGCCCTTTCATCCAAGGCTCCGGATGTCCGCGACACGGCCGCCTTGAGGACTTTTCCCTCGATCGCATCGAAGCGAATGGCTGCCGCCATTCCCTTTGTCGCATTTACCGCATCCCGTTCCGGGACATCGACAACCAAGCGCATGCGGTCCACGCGGGCCAGCGTGAACAACGGCTCGGACTTGGCGTTTGTCGGCGGGCCGGCCAATGCGCCGGTGCCCACGTTGCGGCGGATAAGCACGCCGTCAAACGGAGCGCGAATCTCCGCGTATTGCAGCAAGGCGTTCACCTCCGCCAAATCGGCCCTGGCAACCTGAACGTTTGCCTGAGCCAGATCGATGCCACTGTCGCCCTTATCGCGCCGGGCGGCCGCTTCATTTTGCGCCGCTTCAGCCGCTTTAACTTTCGCCTTCGCCCGATCTTCACCCGCTTCGGCGGCCCTGATCTGATTGGCTTCTTCGTCCGCGACTTGCTTGTCGAAGAGCCCGCCGGGCTTTTTGTTTGTCCGCTCGCGTTCCGCCCGAAATCTTGCGACAACTGCCTGGCAACGAGCAAGGGCCGTCTTTGCTTCTTCCGTCTCCGCCTTGCTCCGCTCGAATGCGGCGGTTAACATCAGCACCGCTTGTTTCGCCTGGGACATGCTGGCTTCGGCCCGGCGGACCATCGCCTTTTTCTTTTCGAGTTGTTCCTTCAATTCGGGCACGGCGAGCTTCGCCAGCAATTGGCCCTTTTTCACATGATCGCCAAGATCGACTGAGACCTCCGAGACGTAGCCCATGATCCTAGCGTAGACATCGACTTGCTCGAACGGCACAAGATAACCCGGTTGTTGGATAGTGTGGGAATTCGGTTTCTGTTCCCCCTTGTCGGCCGGTCCGGGCTGCGCCTCGACCGTAATTGCGATGGCCAGGAACGTCAGCATCAGGGCGAACCGGCCGCACCGATTCAGATTCTTCGTTTGCATGATCGTCTCCTTGCCAGGCCGGAGCGCAAACGATGGGGAATTTCGCAAACGCCCTCGTCGCTTGGCGCTCCGGGCTGGTGTAAATGTCAGTTCTTCAAGTTCGCCTTCATCTTCAAATTCTTGACCAGAAACGCCCACTCGTCGGCGACTTCGTCGATCATCTGGGCGGTGGATCGCCCGGCGCCGTGGCCGGCCTTGGTGTCGATGCGGGCCAACACCGGCGCCGGGCCTTCCTGGCAATATTGCAGCTCCGCGATGAACTTGAACGTGTGGCTCGGCACCACGCGGTCGTCGTGGTCGGCGGTGACGCAGAGCGTGGCCGGATATTTCACGCCCTTTTTCAGATTGTGATACGGCGAATACGAATGGAGCACCTTGAACTCGTTGGCATCTTCGGATGAGCCGTAATCATCGACCCAATAGCGGCCTGCGGTGAACTTGTGGAAACGGAGCATATCCATGACGCCGACGCCCGGCAAGCAAGCGCCGAAGAGATCGGGGCGCTTGCACATGACGGCGCCGACCAGGAGGCCACCGTTCGAGCGTCCCTGGATGGCGAGTTTGTCGGTTCGCGTGTATTTTTGGTCGATGAGCCATTCGGCGGCGGCAATGAAATCCTCGTACGCCTTGGGCCGATGGAGCTTGATGGCGGCCTTGTGCCAATCCTGACCGTATTCACCGCCGCCGCGGATGTTGGCGACGGCATAAACGCCGCCCATCTCCATCCAGTCCAGGATGGAGACCTTGAAGGTGGGCGTGATAGAGATATTGAAGCCACCGTAGCCGTAGAGCAGGGTGGGATTGTTGCCGGTGAGCGCGAGCCCCTTCTTGGCGGTGATGAACATGGGGATTTTAGCGCCGTCCTTGCTGGCGTAGAAGACTTGCTTCGTCTCGTAATCGGCCGGATCGAATTTGACCTTGGGCTGTTTCCACAATTCGCTTTTGCCGGTCTTCAGGTCATAGCGATAGATGCTCGGTGGCACGGCAAAGCTGGAATAGGAGTAGAAAGTTTCGGTGTCGCCGCGTTCGCCTCCGAAGCCGGAGGTGGTGCCGATGCCGGGCAGGTTGACATCGCGAATCAGCTTTCCTTCCAAATCGAAGACGCGCGTGTACGAACTGGCATCCTTCAGATAGCTGCCGATGAAGACATTGCCGACCATGCTGATTCCTTGCAGCGCGTTTTTCGTAGTCGGAATGATCTCTTTCCAGTTCTTGCGTTCCGGCTTGCGCGTGTCGATGGCGATCAGTCGGCCTTTTGGCGCTTCCTGATCGGTGACGAAGAAGAACACCGGCCCTTCATTGCCGACGAAGTCGTACTTGTGCTCGAAGCCCTCGATCAAATCGACCATGCCGCCCTTGGGAGCCTGGAGATCGCGATAGACGACGGGATTGCGATGATCGGTCCCCTTCCAGATGCTGATGACGAGATAGCGTCCGTCATCGGTGACGCCGGCGCCGAGGCCCCAATCGGGATGATCGGGCCGCTTGTAAACCACGGTGTCCTCGCTCTGCGGCGTGCCGACGCGATGGTAGCAAAGGCTGGCATTGAAGGCCAAGCCCTGGAACTTCGTCCCTTTTTCCGGCTCCGGGTAGCGAGTGTAATAAAAGCCCTTGCCGTCCTTGGTCCAGGAGACGTTTGAGAATTTGATCCAGTTGAGTTGATCGGTCAGGGGCTTGCCGGTGTTGAGATCGAGAACGTGCCAAGTGTGCCAATCGGAGCCGCCTTCGGATTTGCCGTAAGCGAGATATTTCGCTTTGGGGCTAATGGCCGTGCCGGCGAGCGAAACGGTGCCGTCCTTCGACCACGTGTTCGGATTGAGCAGCTCGCGCGGATTCGCCTTGAGCGAATCGGCAGCGTAAAGGACGCTCTGATTTTCCAAGCCGTCGTTGCGTGAATAAAAATACACGCCGTCTTTTTGGGTCGGCAGCGAAAAGCGCTCGAAATTCCACAACTCGGTCAAGCGCTTCTTGATCGGCTCGCGCTCCGGGATCGCTTCCAGGTACGCATTGGTCACCTTGTTCTCGGCCTCGACCCAGGCGGCGACATCTTTCGACTCGCGGACATCCGCCTCCAGCCAGCGATACGGATCGGGCACCTTCGTGCCGTGATAATCATCGACCTGATCGCCGCGCTTGGTTTTCGGATATTTCAGGGGTGTGTCTCCAGCGAATGCCAAATGGGCGCACAAGGTCAGCAGCGCGCCGACGGCAAGAAGCAATGTTCGCGGCATGATTTCTCCTTGAGGAGTTCCGATTTTTTTGGGCTTGGCGATCCGTGCTCCGTAAGGAGCCGGCTCGGCTCGCCATACGCTATTTCTTCTTGGGCGGAACCGCGACAACCTTCGCCCGTCGCGCGGCATGAAGCTTTTGCTTGAGTTGTTGCTTGCGGACATTGACGCGGCGCAATTTCATCGTTCACCTTCCTGATTTGAGTATGGCCAAACAACTCCGCTTTCTTATTCGTGCCAGGCGACTCCGGCCACGATACTCCGCAGGATCGTAAGCATTCGTTAACACCGGCCCGTTAGAGATGATTTACAAACGAGTGCGGTAGCGCCGGCGAAACCAGGTTCGGAGCCCATAAAACACGTGGAAAATGGTCTACGCGCGGAAATCCTAGCAAAATAACGCCTCGGCACGCTGATTGCTCTTGATGAGTTCGGAACAAACCCGCATCTTGGCACCAACGAGAACCATCCCATGTTTCGATCATTCGCACACATTTCGAAGAAGGGTCCGCTCATCGCAGCGATTACCGTGCCCTTTGCCGTGCTGGCGGTGCTCGCGTTGCACTCGGACGCTCAGGAGAAGAACGCTCAGGAGAAAAACAAGGCGGAGGCCGCGAAAGACCTTCCGATTGCTCCCGGCTTGTACCGCGAGTTCAGCGGCATCATTCAGCTCGGCAACTATGGCGATCGGCCCCAGAAAGACAATCCACAGCGCTACACGCTGAATATCAATGGGCAGAACGGCATGGAATCGATGGACGACTACTTCAAGGCGCATGAGGCGCCCCACATCATGGGCGGCACGGTCTATTTTGCCGTCTTCAAGAACGTGGGCGGCGGATTCGGTGACTCGTTCGGGACTGGCATGCCAGGCGGTCTGGATCGGCATTTTGTTCCTGGCGACGGCGACCCTCGTGCGGCTACTCGCCGTGGCGGTTCCGCGTCGCCCCGATTGGACACGTCGGCGAAATACCTGTTCTTGTTTCAAGTCGTGGCTTCGCGGGGATTGGATTCGCGCAATCAATTGACCGACGTCAAAGTCGAACTAATCAGCAATGCCATCAAGCTCATCATCGGCCAGGATCAGAACAACAAGATCAAGAACGCCGTCGGCGAGGAGAAGACCAAGCTCTTGGCACAGCAAAAAGACGCGGTCAAG
The DNA here is from genome assembly GCA_963767835.1 of uncultured Planctomycetota bacterium. GTDB lineage: Bacteria > Planctomycetota > Planctomycetia > Gemmatales > Gemmataceae > SIAQ01. Next base: position 205,382 of record CAVYFY010000024.1, on the reverse strand, counting down.
GCGCTCGCCGCCGCGGTCAACAAGGCCATGATGCCGGATGACGCCATTGAGGACGTTCATCGGTTTTCGCTGCAACTCAATGTGCGGCCGAGCCTGATTACGTCATGGGGTTACTTCGAAAACGCGGGGTTCGCGGTGAATATCGCGAAGCAGAATGAATACACCGATCGTTGGGGTCATCGCCACAAGACCGTCGCCGATGGCGGCGTGATTCCCAACGACATGGTCGAAGAACGAACCCAGGCAGTCTCTTTCCTGCCGGGCGTGTCGGAAATGGTCCCGGATGTGGATTTTGAAAGGATCAAGAAAAGGGCCTTTGCGATGGGGGTCATGGAAGGGAGCTTCCACGTGGATGACGCCAATGTGGGCATCGAGAAGTCGCTGCCGTATCGATTCGCGCAAGGGATGGTGGATCGGGGCGCTGAGATCAAGTTCGCGTCCCACCTTGTCCCCGGGAAGAAGAAAGCCGACTTCGCGGTCAAACCGTACCAGGTTCGCATCGTCGGTAACGATGAAAACTCATTCGGCTTGAATCCGTTCGGCCCGACTCCGTTCGGCTGGCCTGGTGAATTCGTGGATGACGATGATTACACGACCAGCGCCTTCATCGTCGATTTCGACGACAAGGGGATCCAGAAAAGGGAAAACGACAAGCAGTTGCGCGGCATTCCGCGTGCGAAGCACAGCATGGTGTTCGGCTTCACGACCAACCTTGAACCGGTTTTGAATCGCCGCCTTCGCCTGGACGACCTTGAATCCACCGACCGAAACAAGGACTTGCCTTTCACCGAGTTCTTCTCGGACAAGATTGCCGAAAAGGTGCCGGCTCGCGATGGCTTCTCACGAGGTTTTGATTATTGGAGCAAGAATAAGAAAGTGGCCGGCCTCGGCCTGAATCAGCAATTCGCGTTTGCGAGCACGCTCAATGACCCCGCTTCGGACGCCCCGCGATTCGTTCTGCAACCAGGCGGCGGTGGCGCCGGTGCAGGTGGCGCCGGTGCGGGAGCTCTTAGCCGCGCGGGCCTTGGTGTTTCGCCACCTCCTGCATCCGGCGGCGCGGCCATCACCGGCGGTATGTCTAACGGCCTTGGCGGCGGTATGCCAGCCGGCGGCGGCGGCGGTGGCGGCTTCGGCTTCCCAGGATTTGCCGCCATCGGCGGCGCTGGCATCTCCGGCGGCTTTGGCGGCGCCGGCGGCGGCATCGGCGGCGGCATCGGCGGCGGCTTTAACGGCAACACCGGCCAACAGCAACAACAACAACAGCAGATTCCCAATAACCAGGGCGTCAATGTCAACGTCAACAACACCCTTACCAACCAGCAAAAGCAGCAACAGCAGCAGCAACAGTTCCAGATCCAAAGTCAGCACCAAAGCCAGCATCAGGGCAACCATGGAAACCAGGGCCCCGTGGTTCCCGCCCCGGCTTCCCTCATGCTCGCCCTACTTGGCCTGCCCGCCTTGCTCCTCCTTCGCCGCCGCAAATCCGAATCGGCACCGGCGGCGCAGGAGACTACCGCCTAATCCTTCTCTTTCGGAACAGAAGCCTGCGGCTCACCGCCGCAGGCTTTTTTGTTTCGTGCTCCATATTATAATGTGAACAAACACGCGCCGCATTGGATCACTGGAGAAGAGCATGGCTGAGATGGTTGTCATCATCGGATCGGGCCCGGCAGGTTGGACCGCCGCGATCTATGCCGCCCGCGCCAACTTGCAGCCGCTCGTTTTCGAAGGCTCCGCGACCTGGCCCGCCAATCAGACCAATGGCACCACCCCGCTCGGCCAGCTCAACCTTACCACGGAGGTCGAGAACTTCCCCGCGTGGCCCTTTGTCGATAACGCCGCCTTGCAGCAATTCGCCAAGTCCGCGTTGCCGGCCGATCGATTCGAGAATCTCAGCCATTATTACAAATCGCACCAGGGCAAGCGCGCCGCGTTCGGTCCCGAGCTGATGGAATTCATGCGGCAGCAGGCAGTCAACTTCGGCACGCGCATCATTACCGACGACATCGTCAAGGTCGATTTCAAACGCCGCCCGTTCACGCTCACCTCGCGCGACAACGGCAACGTCGAGGCCCAGGCGGTCATCATCTCCACCGGAGCGCGGGCCAATTATCTCGGCCTGCCGTCGGAAGACCGCTACAAGAATAACGGCGTCTCCGCGTGTGCCGTGTGCGACGGCGCTTTGCCCTTGTTCCGCAACAAGCCGCTCATCGTCATCGGCGGCGGAGACTCGGCCGTGGAGGAAGCGACCTATCTCACCAAGTTCGCCAGCCAGGTCTACATGGTGGTGCGCAAACCTGTGCTGCGGGCCAGCAAGATCATGCAACGCCGCGCTCTCGAAAATCCCAAGATCACCATGAAATGGAATCGGGCGCTCGACGAGGTGCTCGGAAACGACAAGGTCACCGGCGCCCGCATCAAGAGCACCGTCGATGCGGCCGTCGAAACGCTCGATGTCAGCGGCGTTTTTTTGGCAATCGGGCACACGCCCAACACCGATTTCCTGGCGGGGCAGGTGCAGCTCGACCCCAAGGGTTACATCGTCTGGAAGATGCCGCAGCGCACGAACACCAGCGTCGAAGGGGTGTTTGCCTCGGGTGACGTGGCCGACAGCTATTATCGCCAGGCCGTCACCGCGGCGGGCACCGGCTGCCAATCCGCTCTCGATGCGGAACGCTGGCTTGCGGAAAAGGGATTTCATTGAGATTGGTGGTTCCAAGATTTAGCCACGGATGAAACACGGATTGAACACGGACAGGAAATCTTCAGGTGCGCGATTCGGTTTTTTGCCTGCCTTTGAAATCCGTGTCGCATCCGTGTTCCATCCGTGGCTAGATTTTGGGCTATTGAGATTGGACCTAGCCGATGCCCAAAGCGAAGCCCCCGTTGGTGCGCCTTGCCGAGATGGTTCCGGGCCAGGCCGGCGATTTCTTCGCGCTGCTCGCCGAGAGGACGCGCGGCGCTCGCCGCGATGGCAAGCCGTTCTTCACCTGCAAATTCCGCGACACGCTGCGCACCGTGCCCTGCATGATCTGGAGCGACGGTGAATTCTATGAGGCGTGTGAGCGCGATTGGCGCGAGGGGCAATTTTTCAAAATCCGCGGCATCTTTCAGGACCATCCCAAGTACGGCCCGCAAATCGAGCTCAAGGCGATCCGCATTGTCAATGACGAGGACCGGGCCGACGGCTTCGATCCGTTGCAATTCGTCGAGAAGTCGCGCTACGACATCGACGGCATGTATCAGGAATTGTGGACCATCGCGGAAACACACATCGCCGACGTGCCGCTGCGTCGCCTGGTCCTGACGATTCTTGAACGCCAGAAGACGCAATTGAAGCAGCTGCCGGCGACGCCACGGCACTTCTATCCGTTCGCGGGCGGTCTTTTGGAGCATTTACTGTCGGTGACGCATACGTGCATTCACTTAACGGACAAATACGTAAGCCATTATCCCGATTTACAGCCGCCGCTCAATCGCGATCTGGTCATCGCCGGCGCGATCCTGCACGACATCGGCCGCACGCTGGAATTCGGCGACGATCCGGTGAACGCGCAGCCGACGACGCCGGGCCGATTGTTCGGGCATCTGTTCCTGGGCCGCGATCTGGTGCGCGACACGGCCCGCGAGCTGGGCGATGTCAATCCGGAGCTGGTGCAGCTTCTGGAGCACATCATCGTCACGCACCTGAGCCTGCCGGAATGGGGCTCGCCGAAACTGCCGCTGGTGCCGGAATGTCTAATTATCCACCATGCGGACGATCTGGACGCGAAGCTGGAAATGTACATCCGCTGCTTGACGCGCGATCAGGAGCCGGGCGCCTTCACGGGCCGCGATCCGGTGCTGGGGCGGCAGCTGTTCAAGGGCCGCCAAGTTTAACCACGCCGAGCCGAGCCTGCGCAAGCGGCCGGTTAACCGGCTCCTTATGGAGCACGGCTCGCCGCATTTACCGACAATTCCGATTGCACCTGCGCACAAGCTGAAAAGCGACGACAATCGCGCGAAGCTGCGGTGGCAGCCCAAACCTTTTCGGTTAATCTGGGTTCACGGGTTGTTTCGCCTGTTCCTTCCCGGCCTTGGAGAAACCATCAATGCGCAATCGCTTTTTGCTGGTCGGTTTGGCTTTTATCGGAATCCTCCAGACGCCGGTGCTCGGCCAAACATTCAAGCACCTGGACGGCCAAAAACTGGTGTTCATCGTCAACGGCGCCGGCAGCGGCTCGACGCTCACCGACCGCATGACGGATTTGGCGTGCGAGATGAATCTGCCGTTGCGAATCCAGACGATCCGGTGGTGCCGCGGCGATAACGCCCTCCAGGATTACAAGGATCATCAAGCGCAATGGCAAGCTGCGTGCCGGCTCGCGGAATGGACGATGCTGATTCGCCGGGATTGCCCGAAGGCGGAAATCTATTTCGTCGGCTCCAGCACGGGAACGGGCATCGTGCTGCAAGCGGCGGAAATGCTGCCGGCGAAAAGCGTCGATCGCATCCTCCTGATCGCGGCCCCGGTCAGCAGCACCCATGATTTGCGCCCTGCGTTGCGCACGAGCCGAACCGGCATCGATAATTTCTGGAGCCCCGATGATGATCTGCTGGACCGCGTCGCCATGAATTGGGGCATGATGGACGGCGGCGTCGGGCCAGCTGCGGGTCGAGTCGGCTTCTGGTATCCGCGCTGGACCGATGCGGAAGGTTTCGACGCCTACCGCAACATCCGCCAATACCGCTGGTGCTACGGCATGGAAGGCCACGGCGGCCACTTCACCTGGGACTATTGGGGCAACCTGCGCTGCTACATCATGCCGTTATTCCTGCAACCCTTGCCGCCGCGCTGACGTCCGATCAACCGTTGGGGTCGTCGAGCAGTTGCTGCAAGCGGTCGCCAAGTGGCGGTGGTAGACGCGCAGGCCAGGTCGCGTCGATCAGGCCGACGTTTATCATGTCGCGAAGGTGGGTCCGATCCTTGTCGCGCCAAGCCGACAGCTTCATCCGAACCAACGCCAAAAGCGAAGCCACCTGGAATTCGCGCGCCCGCTCGGATTCGTCCAGGTCGGGACAGGGCTGTTCATCGCCGGCTCGCAGTTTTTCGCCGGCGAACAAGAGATGCACGCCGCCGCTCGGTTTGCCGTGGGGGCCATCAAGGAACACATCCACGCCGAGCAGGTGATGGTAAACGAAGCCAGCCGCCTCCAGGGCGGTTCGCGCGGCGGCGAAATCGGCGCGGCGCACCAGCAAATCGACATCGCGCGTATTGCGGACAGCCTCTTCATCCATGCGAGCCACCCACTCTGCCACCGCGTTCCCGCCAACAACAGCATACGGCACGCCGGCATCCTCGAGCGCCCTGATCGCCCTGCGTAGCCGTTCCTTGACCTTTTCCGCCGCCATGAGCGCCCTTTCCCAGCCAACAAGCGTGGTGACCGCTTCGGACATGATCGCTCCTTTGCTTGGCTCAATCATAGCCGGGAGCGGGCGATATTGCGAGGAAAAAAAAGATCATAGCCCAATGTTCCGCGCGGAACAACTGCATGCGATGCTGACCTTGACAATGCGGCGGCGGAGCTCGTGTGCAAGATGTGTTCATTTCGTTCACAGCCCCCGTCGGCGAATGCGGGCAAAACTGACCTTGTAAGTTCATGCAATGCCATCGAGCGGCGAGAAGAATCCAGGATTTTTCTTGGAGCATCTGCGGGTTGGCATTACTATCAACACAGACGTGTCGAATCACTTGTTCGCATCCGAGCATCGTCGCGAAGCTATGTCCCACCGAGGCCACCGATGCCCGAAACATTGATACTCGCGTTTGATGGCAGCACCACCCACTCTTTCAGCCGCGCAGATAATCGCTCCTTCTCCGCTTTCGGTGGGCCGAGGGATTGCAAGATTGCGGGAAAGCGACCAGTACACGATCAACTCCATTACATCGCACGCCTCAACCACAACGATCTTCCGATTCTTGGGCCGCCCAGCTACGTTTTCGACCTTCCGCTCCTCTATGGGCTGCGCTACAACGACGGCAATCTCGCCTACCAGTTTGAACACAAAGACATTTCAGTTCTCGCGAGCCCCGGCACGTTTGCGGAGGACTGGCCCTACATGGATTATCCGACGCTGCTGCCGTTCATCCCGGTGGCCGTTACGAAGCGAAAAAAACAGACTTGGCGGCGGTTTGCGGCTGAATTCCCGAACATGAAAGATGAGCAACCAAGCGATTTGGTTGTGATTGTTCCTCCACCGATGATCATCGGAGTTTCACTCTGGGGACGAGAGGGCGATGCCGAAGGTGTCGCAATGGTCTTCGAATGCGATCTTAAGGAGAAGAAAGTCACTACCTACAATGTATGCACATAATGCATGCGGTTGGGCACGGCAAACCAGCAGTTACACTGACCGGCGCGGATTTGCGCATTCTCGTCGATCGCGGAATTTCTCAAAAACCGCTACATCCAACTGCCGGCTCATTCGTCTTCTCATGGGGCAGTTTCTTCTGTACGATATCCGGGAGCTTTCACACGGTCGCCCTCGCCCTAAAAAGGAATCCGCCATGAACCCGCGCAATCATGTTCGCGTCCTGGTGCAGTGTGTCGGCTTCGCGGTGCTTGCGGCGATGATTGCCGCTCCGGCGCCAACGCAGGAGCCAGCCAAGCCGAAGTACAGCGTCAAGATCACGGATGAAAAAGCGGTCGTCGTGGACATGGAGGACTCCGGCGCCATCGACCCGGCCAAGAAGATCAATTTCGGCTCGCAGGGCAATTTCTTCATCAACATCACCACGATGCAGAATCAGCCTCTGCACCTGAGCCATTTCCCGAGCTTCATGATCAACGGCCAATTCCTCCAGCAAGGAGGGCAGGGGGGGCGTTTCGAATCCATGAATGCGCCGCTTCCGAAGGGGCCCGGCGGCAAGGCACGCGTCGGCAGCCAGACGGTCTGGGTTCTCAACGATTTGCGCGTCACCCAGGCCTTGGAGCTGCATCCTTCCAAGGCCAAAGCCGCCGGTCAGAAACGCCTTCTCAACACCGTCCTCATCACTTACACCTTCGAGAACAAAAGCGCCAAGGCGCAAACCGTCGGTCTGCGCACCTACATGGACACCTACGTCATCGACAATGACGGCTGCATGTTCGCCGCCCCGATGACGCATCCGGGCAAGATTCTCGACGGCGTCGTCCTCGAAAAGAAGACGCTCCCACCATACGTGCAAATGCTGCAACGCCCCGATCTGAAAAATCCCGGCTTCGTCTCCCATCTCACGCTGAACGTCGGCAGCAAATACGAAAAAGCTGACAAGCTCATCCTGACGCGGCACGGTCAGGGCTTCGGCGGCTGGGATATGATGGCGGTCCCGTCCATGGGTGATTCCGGCATCGGCCTCTACTGGCCGATCAAGGAACTGAAGGCCGGCGCAAGCGCGAAATGGCCTACGCTTACGGTGAAGGACTCGCGTCCGGATCGGGAAGCGACGGCCGATTCCAGGTGTCGCTGGGCGGGTCGTTCGAGCCGGGCAAGATGTTCACGATCTCCGCCGTCGTCGCTGATCCCGCGCTCGGTCAAACCTTGACGCTTGAACTGCCCAAGGGGATGGAGCGGCTGGAAGGCAAGCAAGTGCAGCCCGTCGCCGCCCTTGCGGACGATCAGGAATACAGCACGGTCTTGTGGAAGGCCCGCGTCGTCGAGCCCGGCGAATACCCCATCCGCATCCGCTCCAGCGCCGGCGTTACGCTGACCAAAGTCGTCACGATTACGGCAGAAAAATAATTCGTTAGCCACGGATGAAACACGGATCAAACACGGATAGGCAGGACAATTGATTCTCCCTATCCGTGTTCGATCCGTGTTTCATCCGTGGCTTAATGGTTCGGAGTGGAATCTCAGGAACGAATCGATGCCATCAAAGCCAAGAGTTTTCGTCACCCGCATCATCCCCGAAGTTGGCCTATCGCTGATCCGTAATGCCTGCGATGCCGAGATTTGGCCCGATCCATTGCCGCCGCCCGCCGACATGTTGCGTTCCAAGCTCGCAAACATTGACGGGCTGGTTTCGCTTCTGACCGATCGGCTCGACGCCGGCGTGCTCGATCATGCCCCTCGGCTCAAGGTCGTCAGCAACTTCGCGGTCGGCTTCAACAATATCGACGTGAAAGCCTGCACCGAACGCGGCATCGCGGTCGGCAACACGCCGGGCGTCCTGACCGATGCGACCGCGGACATGGCGTTTTGCCTGCTCATCGCCGCCGCCCGCCGCGTGGTCGAGGGGCACGCCTACACGCTGTCAGGCCAATGGAAAACGTGGGAGCCGCTCGGCCATCTCGGCCAGGACCTCGCCGGGCGCACGCTCGGCATAGTCGGCATGGGCCGCATCGGCGCCGCGCTCGCCAAGCGCTGCCACGGCGGCTGGGACATGAAGATTCTCTACCACGATGTCAACAAAAACGCCAAGGCCGAGGCTGATTTCCATGCCCGTCAGGTCGATCTGCCGACGCTCTTGCGTGAAGCCGATTTCGTCTCGCTACACACCGATCTCAATGACGCGACACGCGGCATGATCGGCGCCGCCCAGTTCCAGATGATGAAGCGCTCCGCCGTCCTGATCAACACCGCGCGTGGCCCACTGGTCGATCAAAAGGTGCTGGCCGAGGCGCTGAAGGCCGGCACGATCTTCGCCGCCGGTTTGGACGTGACGGACCCGGAGCCGCCGCTGCTGAGCGATCCGCTGTTGACATTGCCGAACGTAGTGATCGCGCCGCACATCGCCAGCGCGACGGTGCAGACGCGCAACCAGATGGCCGACATCTGCGCGAAAAACCTGATCGCGGGGCTGACGGGCCAACCGCTGCCAGCGTGGGTGAATCCGGAGGTGGCGGCGAGGCGGCGAACCTGAGCTTTTAACATCGCTCGGCGCGTTTCGATTGGTGCGCAAAGCAAGGTATGGTAGGATGGATGAAGCTCAATCGGTGAATGGCGTTCCTATTCGACTTTCCGACGAACGATGGCGGCATATCGTGGAAGCTCACGAGGAGCTTGAGGACCGCAGGGACGATGTCCTCAGCGTTGTGCAATCTCCCGATTGGGTGACTCGCGGATATCGACGGTCGCTGGTCGCATGGAAGGGCTTTGGCAAACGCGGCTACCTGACAGTCATCTACAAAGAACTCGATGAGGGCGATGGTTTCGTCATCACCGCGTTTTTCAACAGGAAACCCAAGAAAAAAGGGAAAGTATGGCCCAAATAACCGAATGGCAGGCGAAGGACCTGATGCGGATTTTGAAGGCTGTGCCCCAGCTAGTCCATCTTCCGGCCAAGCAAATGTGGATCGACTACGACGAAGAAGCGGATGTGCTTTACCTTAGCTTTTGCAAGCCGCAGAAAGCTACGGACAGTGAATTGCGCGACGACGGCATCATCATTCACCGTCGCGGCAAGAAAGTCGTCGGCTTGACCATTCAGGACGCTTCGACGAGGTGAAAAATGTGATCGCGGGGGTGACGGGGCAACCGCAGCCGGCGTGGGTGAATCCGGAGGTGGCGGGGAGGCGGCGCGAGGTGTTTTCTCTCGATGGTCAGCTGTGCTCGCTGACTCTTTCGAGCACCTTATCGTGGCACGAGCGGCATTCGCCAGCCGGCGTAGGCGCCCGGTGGATCCAATTGCTCGTGATCGAGCGCCCACAGTTTGGACAGCGCAGGCCCAGTTTGCGGTCCACCCAATAAAAAGACAGAAACGCCACAGGACCGAACGTTACGCAAATCTCGGCGAAGATTCCTGCGCAGATTGTTGCAAATCCTATTGCTCCGGATTCGCGAGCATAAGCGCGGATTTCCTGTTGATAACCGAAGGACTCAATGCCAAACTCAACAACCAACAACAATGTAGCGGCTGCAGTGCTCGCAATCACGCAGACAAGGCATTCCCACAAGCGTACTCGCCGATACGTCGTTTCGAATTGCTGTCTGGTTATCAGTTGCTGCGCCATCGTTTGTACCCGGTTACTTCTGGGCCGCCGCCATCAACTCCTTGAAGTGCCCCTCCAGATCGCGGTTCTTCTGCTTCTGTGCCGCCGCCAAACCTTCCTGAGCGTATTTCGCGGCCTTGGCGCCTTGTCGGCTCGACAGCATCGTCTCGGCAGCGTTGACGCGGTAGTTCAGCTCCGTCGGCGCCTGCGCGATCAGGCCATCGTAGACGCGCTCAGAGTCTTCGAATTCGCCGCGCTTGGCGTGAAGTTGAGCGCGGCGCAACTCGTATTCATTGCGGCGTCGGCCCTCGTTGTTCTTGCAATCGTCGGATTCGCCGGCATTGATATGATCCAGGGCGGCGTCGAGATTGCCGTGCGTTATCGCATAATTGATGAGAAGCTGGAAGAGTTGGAAGCGATCGGGGCGTTCGGGATAGGACGGGCGCTCCACCAAAAGGCCCGCGAAATATGTTGCCATTTCTCCGGCGCCGTGCTTGATCGCCGTCTGAAATGCCTGGTCGAGATCGGCCGAACTGAGGGTTGGAGCGTCGAGATTCGGTAGATCTTCGGGTCTAAAGCCCAGGGACGCCTGTCCATGAGCTGTGGGCGCCGCGATGCCTTCGCGCAGGCCGAGCTTGGATTCGAGCCGATCGAAATCGTAGGGATATTTCGTCATCTCGCCGCACTCGCGCAGAAACTTTACGACGCCGCGCAGCTTCTTGCGCCGCACGTCGCTCCCGACAGCCTCCTGGGGGGAAACGCCGGTGAGGCTTTTGAGCGGGCGGTTGATCCACACTTCCTCGTAGAATTTCTCGAAGCCCTCGCGCATGCGCTGCTGGGAGTCCTCCTTGCTGGTCGGATTGGCCGGGAAGCTGACGGCTTCGCCCATCGCTTCGAGGAATTTGGCGGGGCCGCGCATCGATTGCGGCTCGACCATGAGGTTGCCCAGCTTTTCCTTGAAGTGCTCGAAGGCGGCGTCGAGCGGCTCCTTGAGCGTGTGCCAAAGCCGAACGAAGTTGGTGATGAGGGCGAGATAGGCGGCGGGCTTGAAGTTTTGCCGAGCTTGCAATTCGGGCGTCAAAGCGGGACCGGCGGGTTGCAGCATGACGGACGAGAGCACCCCTTCTTCCTCGTTGACGCGGGTGCCGATCAGCAAGCCCTGCTTCTCGAATTCGCTGAGCACGGTGACGAACGCGCGCGGATCGCGCAAGCCGAAGACGATGGTGTACTCGACGACATCGGCCTGATCCTCCATCCCATGGCCGTAACGCAGGACTTCGCCCATGGCCCAGGCGTGTGCCGCTTGCGTTTCGTCGGCTTCCAGCGTGACGTATTGATTCAGCGCTTCCAGAGCCGCGGCGTTTTGGCCGATCCAAGCGTGGCACAAGCCGAGGTTGAACCAGGCGACCGGCTCGGCGGGTTCGGCTTGCGTCAAGCTCTCGAATGCCTTGAGCGCATCCGCCAGCCTCCCCGTTGCAGCCGACTTGAGCGCGTTTTCCCAAGCCGTGCGCCGCTCCCTCGATGCCGACGCGGGGAGCGATTTGAAAGTGTACGCCTGGCGGGCGCTGGCCGGCAGGTTGGGATTGTCGGCGCCGAAGACGCTTTGGATGCCTTGCCGCAGGCTGTCGTTGGCGGGGTTGAAGCACGCCGCCATTTCCGCCGCCGCGCGGGCTGCGATCGGGTGGTTCAGCTTCATCTCGCAATCGAAAATCTCGATGTAAATCTGGGCGAGAATATCCTTCGCATTGGGATCGTACAGCTCGCCCGCCTTACGCAGCAGCATCAACGCTCCGGCAACTTCCCCTTCGAACAGGCGAAAGCGAGCCTTGAGAAAGAAGCCAAACGGATAATTCGGAAAGAGCGCGAACGCCTTGTCGAGCGCTTGCTCGGCTTCTGCGGGCTTCTCGTTTTGAAACAAAAGTAGCGCCTTGCGGCCCCAAACCTCCGGGTTGTCCACGTGCTTGGCGACCAGTTCGTCCATGGTGCGCAGGGCGGCTTCGTGCTGGCCTTCCCCGTCCATGGCATAGACCTGGGCGACCTCGGCATGGATCGGCTGGCAGCACCACTTGAATTTCTTGCCGCTGCCGCACAGACAGGTGCATAGGGATCATTCTGCATGGGTTTCCTTCGTTTTCAGAATGGCATCAGTTCGGCGATATCATCATTTAACATATGCATCGTGATTTCAGATGGCCGGGCCGATCGCGCTCATCGACGCATGCCCCATTGAAAGGGATCGGCGTCATCCAGGAGCAGCGTCGCTTCGGCGGTGATGTGGGCTGACCCACGAATGAACGGCACCACCACTTCCCCAACGAGGCGATCTGAGAACTTGTACGGCAATGACTTCGAGCCCCAGGCGTCGAAGCATGTGCCGACGATGCTCTCCTGACGCCAGACCTGTCCCGGCTGCAACTTGCCGTCGGCGATGAGGCAGGCGATCTTGGCGCTGGTGCCGGTGCCGCAAGGCGAGCGGTCGTAGGCCTTGCCGGGACAGAGAACGAAATTTCGGCTCTGGGCGGCCGGGTCGCGCGGTGGGCCGAACAGCTCGATATGGTCGATCTCCGCCCCGTCGGCGCCGGTGATTTTCTGTTCGGCGAGGGTCTGGCGAATCTTCCAGGTGAACGCGGTCAGCGTCTCAACATTGGCAAGGTCAAGCGTCTGGCCATGCTCGCCGACGAGGAAGAACCAGTTGCCGCCCCAGGCGATGTCGCCGGTGACTGCGCCGATGCCTTCGACCTGGACGACAATATCCTTGCGAAAACGCCAGCTCGGCACGTTGGCGACGGTCACTTGCCGGGCGCCATCGAATTCAACCGTGACCACGCCGACCGGCGTCTCCAGCCGATGCCGTCCCGCGCCGATGCGGGCCAGATGCGCGAGCGTCACGACAACGCCGATCATGCCGTGCCCGCACATGCCGATAGTGCCGACATTGTTGAAAAAAATGACGCCGGCAACGCACGCGGGGTCGCTCGGCGGACAGAGAATCGCACCGACGAGCACGTCCGACCCACGCGGCTCATTGACGATCGCGGAACGGAAGTGATCAAACTGGCTGCGAAAGCGTTCGCGCCGCTCGGCAAGAGGGCCGTCGCCCAAATCCGGACCGCCGGCGATGACGACGCGCGTCGGCTCGCCGGCGGTGTGGGAATCAATGATCGAAATGCGATGTGCGGCCATGTGGAAATTGTACAACCGTTCCTACGCTCACTTCACCGCCACGGAACCTACTTCCGAATATTGCTCGATGAGCTTCATAGCCGACGCCAATGCCTCTTCATCCTCTAAGTCCCATACGCCGCCCGCATCAAGGCGGCCGGCGGTCATCGCCAGATTCGCCATCGTCTGGCCGAGCCGCCACTCTGGACGAAGTTCGCTTAGCTGGGCGAGCGCGGCGAGAAGTTCAGATCGCACGGTTTCACTCGGTTTCATAGTTTTTCTCCCACCGTGGGCAATCCCCCAACCGGACAAGTCAACTTTCCCGTCACTTCGACCGTGATGGGCGTACCCGGCAAATGCTTGGCCACTCGCGTTGCTCGTGTTACTCCATCGTAAATCACAAGTTCGCCGTCACTGCCACGCTTGACCTCCGGCGGCGGCATGCCATCGATGGAAGTGCCGTGCTTGGCGACCTGACGATGCAGCTTGAGGGGATCCGCACCGTCACGGCGTGAACCTGGCAAATGCAGCGACGCAGGATCGACCTGCAAGAACTCGCGCGCTTTCATGTTGAATCATACCACGGCGGGCAGCCCAGAGAATCACGGATCGCGGCAGTTCAGGCATTTTCGCGGAGGATGCCGGCGAATTCAAACGGCTGCTTCGATTTTCGTGTTCCCCTTCCTGTCTAGAAAAATGCGTGGCGAAGACATGTGGAATCCATTACCATGATCGAAGATCGCTCGCAACCGTTCGCATTCCTTCCGGGAGTATTGCCGTGTCGAAATCGCGCATCCTCATTGTTGCTGTCTGCTTCATCGCTGTCTTTGCCGGCCTGCGCCATGATCCAACTGCCGCGCAAGGGACCAAGAACGGCGGCAAATTCAAGAAGCTGACCGCCACGCCCATCGAGCTCATCAAGGTCAAGAAGGATTTCAAGGTCGAGCTGCTCTACTCGGTGCCGCGCGAGACGCAGGGCTCCTGGGTCAACCTCACCGTCGATCCGAAGGGCCGACTCATCACCTCCGATCAATACGGCCGGCTCTATCGCATCACGCCCCCCGCGATCGGCGGCAACGCTGACGACACCAAAGTCGAAATGCTTCCCGTCGAGCTCGGCGAGGCGCATGGATTGCTCTGGGCCTTCGACAGCCTTTACGTCGTCGTCAACGAGGGACGAAAATACAAGCCGCGCGGGTTGTGGCGCGTCACTTCCTCCAAGAACGATGACGTGCTCGACAAGAAGGAATTGCTGAAGGAGATCGACGGCGGCGGCGAGCATGGGCCTCATGCCGTGATTCTCGGCCCGGACAAGAAATCTCTCTACGTCCTGCACGGCAACCACACCAGGCCGATCAAGGTCGATCACACCACCGTGCCGCCGATCTGGGGCGAGGACTTCCTCACGCCGCGCCTGTGGGACGCCAATCATCACGCCGAGGGCATCCTGGCCCCCGCCGGCTGCATCTACAAAACCGACAAGGACGGCAAAGAATGGACGCTCATCTCGATGGGCTATCGCAATGAATTCGACGCTGCCTTCAACCGCGAAGGCGAGCTTTTCACTTTCGACGCCGACATGGAATGGGACATGAACCTGCCGTGGTATCGGCCCACGCGCGTTTGCCATGCCGTCCCCGGCAGCGAATTCGGCTGGCGCGGCGGCACGGGCAAAATGTACGAATACATGCCCGATAATCTGCCCCCCGTTGTCAACGTCGGCCCCGGCAGCCCCACCGGCATGACCTTCGGCTACGGCGCCAAGTTCCCCGCCAAATATCAGGAAGCCCTCTTCATGTGCGATTGGAGCTTCGGCAAGCTCTATGCTTGCCATCTAAAAGAAAGTGGGGCATCCTACACCGGCGAGATCGAGGAATTCCTCAACGGCTCGCCGTTGCCGCTCACCGATGTCGTCATCAATCCGAAGGACGGGGCGATGTATTTCACGATTGGCGGCCGCACCACGATGTCCGGACTGTACCGTGTCGCTTATGTCGGCAAGGAATCGACCGCGCCCGTCAAAGTGGGCGACCGCCCACAAACGGTCCGCGTGATCTTCAATAAGGAAAAGCTTGCTTCCTTCGGCCTCACGATCAAGGATGCCGTGCTCACGGTCAAGAATGCCCGGAATGACAACTTTTGGGTTCCCGAACCCGCGGGTGTCAACGAGACGACGTTTGATTTCCCGTTGGCAGGCAATTCCCACGATCTGCCCAACATCGCAGTGGCCGGCAAGGACGGCAAGCCGTTTCCCTTAGGGAACGTTGCAACCGTCGAGGTTCCTGCCGAAAAGCGCACCGAACGCAAGAAGCTCGAATCCTTCTACGGTCGCAAGGATCCGAAAGCGGTCGAAACGGCGTGGCCATATCTGAGCAACGGGGATCGCTTCCTGCGTTACGCCGCCCGCACCGTACTCGAGTTCCAGGACCCGGCGACCTGGCAAGACAAGGCGCTCGCCGAGAAAAACCCGATCGCGCTGACGCACGCCATAATCGGCCTCGCCCGCGCCACGCCAAAGGATGCCTGGAAAGACGGCAAGATTCAGCCCAAAATGCTTGCCGCAATGGAGCGCGTCGATTGGTCGAAGCTGACCGATCCACAGAAGATCGATTATGCGCGTGCCTATCAGCTCATTTTCATCCGCGGCGGCGCTCCCGGCGCCACTTGGAAAGAGCGGGCCGGCAAACGCATCGATGCCTGGTATCCCGCCAAGGATCGCGAAGTGAACGCCGAGCTTTGCAAGCTGATTTGCTATCTGCAACCTGCGGATGGCGTGACCAAGACGCTCGCGCTCCTCGCCAAGGCCGCGTCGCAGGAAGAGCAGATCGAATACGCCCTGTCGCTGCGCAGCGTCAAGACCGGCTGGACGCTGAAGCAGCACGAGGAATATTTCGATTGGTTCCACAAGGCCGCCAATTACCGCGGCGGCAACAGCTTCCACGGCTTCCTGCGCAACATCCGTAACGATGCGATCAAATCGCTTTCCGCCGAGGAAAAGACCACGCTCGCCTCCGCCATCAAGAGCGTGCCACAGCCGACTGCGCCGAAGTTCACCTTCAAAAAGCGCGAATTCGTTAAGAAATACACCGCCGACGAATTGGTGCCGATTGTCGAAAGGGGGCTGGCGAAGCGAGATTTCGACAAGGGGCGCAACCTCTTCGGCGAGATGAAGTGCTTCGTGTGCCATCGCTTCAACAACGAAGGCGGCGGCATGGGCCCCGATCTCACCGCCATCTCCGGCCGCTTCGGCACGCGCGATCTTCTGGAAAAGGTCATCACGCCGTCCAAGAACATCAGCGATCAATATGCCGCCATTGTCGTCACCACTACGGACGGCAAGCAGATCGTGGGCCGCGTTGTAAATCTGAACGGCGATAAGATGTACGTGAACACCGACATGCTCGATTCAAACAAGCTGACCGAGATCAACCGCAATCGGATCGATACGATCGAGCCGTCGAAGATTTCGATGATGCCCGAAGGCCTGCTCGACACGCTGCAACCGGAGGAGATTCTCGACCTGGTCGGTTATCTCTATTCGCGCGGCGACCGCAACCACAAGATATACCAGAAGGAATGATGAACATCGCTTGCGGTTTAGCGTTCGCATGGCGCCATGCGAACGCTAAACGCAATCCGGTTTCATTTCTTCTTCTCCGGATCATTGTCCTTGCCGATGACGCGCAAGATCCGGTAGCCCAGGTACAGCGACAGCCCAAAACCGATGGCGCCGATGATCGAAACACCGCCGAATTCGGGTTCGACCTTGTGCGACAGCAGCATCGAGGAGCCAAGGAAAAGCGAAGCCGTCAGCAGGCCGAGCACCAGGCGATGCATGGCTCGCTCCATGCGATGGGCCTCGTGGCGCATCTCGAAAGTGCCGCTGCGCAGCCGGCGCAGAATCTCCACGATGTCGCGTGGCAAGATGTCGATCAGCCGGTCCCAGTCGCGATACATGCGGTAAGCCCTGCGCAGCACGCGGTCCAGCGACAGCTTGTGCTTGATGACTTTCAGCTGGTAGGGCTCGATCAATTCGGCCAAGTTGAAATTCGGATTAAGCTGCCGCGACGTGCCTTCGAGCATCACCAGCGTCTTGAGCATGAGGGCGAGGGTGCTCGGCAAGATAATGTGATAACGGCGGACGATGTCCGTCATTTGCCTGAGCGCGCCGCTGAGGTTGAAGTCACGCAGCGTGCGAGTGGCGTATTCGCTGACGAAGTTGCTGATCTCGGCGCGCAAAGCGTCGCGGTCGAGATCGGGGGGACGGCGCCCAGTCGCATCACGCAATCGGTGAGTTCGACGGCGTCCTTGTTGATGATGGACAGGAGCAGCGATTCGACCTCCTCGCGCATGGTTTCGTCGAAGCGGCCGACCATGCCGCAATCGAGGACGCCGACGACGCCGCCGGGGAGCATCATGAGATTGCCCGGATGGGGATCGGCATGGTAGAAGCCGTCGCGAAAGATCATGTCGAGGTACATGTTGGCGCCGTGGAGGGCGAACTCATTGAGATCGACGCCGGCGGCCTTCATGCCTGGAACATCCTCGCCGGAGATGCCGACGAGCATTTCCATCGTCAGCACGCGGCGGCTGCACAGGTCGGGATAGACCAGCGGAAAATGAATGTGCTTATCGTTGCCAAAATTCTCGGCGAATTCTTCGAGGTTGCGCCGCTCGGACGAGAAATCGAGCTCCCCGAGCAGAGTCCGGCGAAACTCGCGCAGCATGGCGACCGGCTGATAAGCGCGCAGGTAACCCACGTTCCGCTGGGCCAAATCAGCGAGCACGCCCATGATGTCGAGATCGCCAAGGATTTTGTTCTCGATACCGTCGCGCTGCACCTTGACGACGATTTGCTCGCCGCCTTGCAGCCTGGCCTGGTGCACCTGCCCGATGGACGCCGACGCGAGCGGGATGTCGTTGAACTCGGCAAACAACTCCTCGACGGGCCGGCCCAGTTCGATGCGGATCATCTCCTTGATCTTTTCCGGCGGATCGGGGGGCGTGTGCGAGCGGAGCTGCGACAGCTCGCCGGCCAGGCTCGGGCCTACCAGGTCGGCGCGGGTCGAGAGCATCTGCCCGAACTTGATGAAGGTGGTGCCGAGCTCGGTGAGGGCCAGGCGAATCCGCGCTTCCTGCGTGAGTTTGCCGAGCCGTGCGCCGTCGAAGCTGACGAATCGGCCTTGCAGCCAGTCGTAGTTGAGCCCGCTAAGCCAATCGGCCAGGCCATAGCGGCCGAGGATCGCGAGAATCTCGCCGACGCGTTTGGCGTTGCGATCGAAGCGGTTGAACATGAAGGCGGGTTCCCCTAGAAGCTCGCTTGCGGTTTAGCGCCCGCGTGGCGCCATGCGAGCGCTAAACCGCAAGCGAGCTTCCATGTGCCCGGATACGATCGATTTCATCACTCCCCGCTGGTCGGTGTTTTCTATTATAGCGGACGTTCGTGTCTTCGCCGTTGCAAACCGCCGCGGGGATCGTTAAAAAACAAAGAGGCCCACCATCGGAGGCGTCATGGCCGTCCTGAGCAAGATGTACTTCAACGCCGTCTTCGGCGCCCTCGGCGGCTTGATCGGCTGGATGCTGTTCGGCATCCTCGGCGAGAAGGTTCCCTGGAGCGACGATCTCAACGCATTTCTCGGCGGCGCGGTCATCGGCGGATCGATCGGCTACTTCGTCGTCAGTGTCGAGGCAATTCGCGATCAATCGCTGGTTCGCTTCGCGCGCCTGGCCTCCTACGGCGTTCTTATCGCCATGATCGGCGGGGCGGTCGGCATGTACATTGGCGACCGGATCAACCAAATCCTCGTCTGGCTCATCGGCGATTATTTGCTGCTGACCATGATCGCCCGCGGTTTGGGTTGGAGCCTTCTGGGCATCGCCATTGGCGGCAGCGAGGGGATCGCTGCCCGCTCGCTAGGTAAATTCAGCTATGGCACGATCGGCGGCCTTTTGGGCGGCTTCATTGGCGGCGCCTTCTTTCAACTCCTCTACGGCATCGCGCGCGACGCCGGCGGCGGCACCACCTATATCGGCAGCGCCCTCGGCCTGGTCATTCTCGGCGCTTGCATCGGCTCTCTGTCCGCCCTCGTGCAAACCGTCTTCCAGCCCGCCAACCTGAAAGTCCTACGCGGCTGGCAGGAAGGCCGGGAATACGCTCTCGACAAGGCCCTGAGCTTGATCGGCCGCGATGAGCATGCCGACATCGCCCTATTTCGCGATATGAAAGTCGAGAAGAAGCATTGCCAGGTCAAGCAACTTCGCGGCAAATATGTCCTCGTCAACAACGGCGCGCCGCCGGAATTCACGCGCGTCAATGACGAACCGGTTCCCGACCAGCGCGAATTGCTCGACGGCGACCGCATCCAGCTCGGCAGCGTGATTCTGCGTTTCCAATTGCGGGCGGCGGTGAATCGGGGACGCGGCAAACGCTACGGGCAACCCGTGCCAAGCGGGCTTTAAATCCTGGCTTGCGTTTAGCGTTCGCGCTGCCCCGTGCGAACGCTAAACGGACGACCGCAAGAACTCGTGCAGCATCTGCATCTCCGCCTTGCTTCCGACGATGAGTGCCGTGCGTTCGTGCAAGCTCTGCGGTCGCTTTTCCAGGATGCGCTGTGTGCCATCGCTGGCCTCTCCCCCCGCTTGCTCCGCGAGCAAAGCAATCGGGTTGGCTTCGTACATGAGCCGCAGCTTGCCTTTGGGATAAGAGCTCGTGGGCGGATAGAGAAAGATGCCGCCTTTGAGTAGCGTGCGATGGAAGTCCGCGACTAAGGAGCCGATGTAGCGCGACGTGTATTGTCGCCCTGCCGCACCGGCACGCAGATGGGCGAGATAGCGGCGATAAGGTTCCGGGAAGCTGTCGGCGTTGGCTTCATTGACGGAATACATCGAGCCCTGCGTCGGCATGACGATGTTCGGATGGCTGATGAGATAGGCGCCGATGGCGGGATCGAGCGTGAAGCCGTTGACGCCGTTTTTTGCGGTGTAGACGAACATGGTCGAGGAGCCGTACACGACATAGCCCGCGGCAACCTGTTCGAGGCCCGGTTGCAAAACGTCGTCGAGTGCGGTGCGGTTCTTGTCGGGATCGGGCCGGCGGCGGAAGATGGAAAAAATGGTGCCGACGCTGACATTGACATCGATGTTGCTGGAGCCGTCGAGCGGATCGAAGACAACGACATAGCTGCCGTGCTGCCAATCGCGCTGCACGACGACGGGTTCTTCGTTTTCCTCCGAGGCCATGACGGCGACATTGCCGCGATTGCCCAGGCATTGCAGAAGGGCACGGTTTGCCAAGACGTCGAGTTTTTGCTGGACCTCTCCCTGGACATTCTTGGCGCCGGCGCTGCCGAGAACATCGACCAGGCCGGCGCGGCGCACCTGATCGGCGATGATCTTGGTGGCGAGCGTGATGCCCGAGAGCAGCCAGGAAAACTCGCCGCTCGCGCCGGGACGCAGGCGGCGTTGCTCTTCGAGAATGTGTTGCTGCACCGTCATCAAAAGGGGAGCATTCATGGGTGGATTTCCGATGGCACGGGATGCATCAGCACGGGAATTATAGACAAAGCCGCGGATTCGGACGCCGGTGGCACGCAAGCTTTCCATTCGATTGCGTTCGTGATAAGAATAGGCGGAGCGGGCGGGAACTGATTCCAAGCGGGGGGCCACATTATGATCCGTTTTACTTGCCCGAAATGCAGCAAACATTTGAAAGCTGCGCCGGCCTATGCGGGAAAGCGCGTCGTCTGCACGCGCTGCGGCTATTCGCTGCACGCGCCGACGCCAGACGCGAATCCCGATCCGAACTGGCTGGAACCATCGGAAGCCGTCAACCTGGCGCGGAAACGCATCTCGCCCCTGGCCATTGGCCTGGCGTTCGGGGCGGCATTGATCGTCATGGCATGCATCGGCGTCGGCGTGGATCTGTGGCTTCGCGATCCCAATCCTTCATCGCTCCAAAATCTGAAGTCAAGCGACCCCGCGATCATCAAGCAGGCGCTAGAATCGCTTGCCGAGTCCGATCCCGTCGACGCAGATCGCTCCAGTGTGACCGCCGCCCTGGAGTCGCTGCTCGTGGATCCAGATGCGCACAAGCATCTCGACCCCAACGAGGTGCTGCGCGTTTATCTCGCCTGGACCAATAAGGACAACGTTCCCGCCATGACGCGCATGGTGCAAAATCCGACCATGCCCGGCTGGAATTCGCAAAAGACGGCCCTGGTCATGGACGCTCTCGCCAAACTCGGCGATGAGCGCGCCTATCCCGCCCTCGCCGAAAAGCTCGCCGATCCGGTTCTGCACGATCAAGCCCTCACCGCGCTGAGGATCGTGGGGCCGAAATCGCAATCAGCAGTCCTCGCAATCGCATTCGACGACAATCCGATCACGCGGCAGCGAGCCGTCATGCTCCTCACGGAGTTCGGCACGACGCCGAAAGCAATCGGCGCTGAAGCATTCGGCCGGCTCAAGTCGCCGCAGCCCGCCATTCGGCGCAGCGCCGTCGGCTGGTTCGTCGAAAACGCGCCGAATGATGACACGCAGAAAATCGCCGGCGCCAAACTGCTCGGCAAGCTGCTCGTCGATCAACCCCCCGAAGTGTGCGGCAAGGTCTTGCAAGCCCTGAAGATGTGGGCCACCAAGGACTGTTTGTCCGATCTCGTGGAATTTGCCCGCCGCGAACAGAAAAACGCCGCCGGCAATCCCGATTTGATCGATGTGCTGGCGCAATTCTCCGATCCGAGCGCCGCCGAGGCGATAGCGCTGCAGTTGCCGAATCCCCGCACGCGGGACAAGGCCGGGCAAGCGTTATTGAAGCTCGGCCCGGTCGCGGACAAGGCCGTTCTCGGACATATCAACGACCCCGACGACGCCGTCCAAAAAGATGCGCGCGATCTGGCCCGGCGGTTGAAGATTTCCGATCAACGCCAGCTCGAACAAACGCTGGCCGATGTGGCGGACACACGGGTTTCACGCAGCCGGGCGGCCTTGCGCCATCTCGCCAAGGTCCGGCCGGATGATGCCATCCGCGCCAAGGTCTCCGCGGCGCTCAACACGACTCTGCTCGACCCGGCCCGCGGTTTGAGCGACGAATCGTTGAAGGCACTTCGCGTCTGGGGCACTCCGGAGAACACGGTCGCGCTTCTGAAGATGCTTGGCCCCTACGAGAATTCGAGCATGGGCCGCAACGCCCGCGTCATCGAATTCCTCGGCGCCCTCAAGGACCCGCGCCTGCCGCCGCTCTCGTGCCCGGTCTGGAGCATGGCCGTGAACGGCCCCTCGTCAGCACGGCCCTGAAATCCATCGGCTCCAAAGCGCAGGACGCCGTGGCCCCATATCTCAATTCATTGAATGAGGCAACCCGCATCGAAGCATGTCGAATCCTCGGCGAGATCGGCACGACCAAGAGCCTGGACGCGCTCGAAGACGCCTTTGACCATGCCGGCGGCGATGCCGCCTTCAGCCAGGAATTGCAAGCCGCGATGCAACGGATCGCGGCCAGGAAATGACGATCAAAGAGCCGCCCACGAACTAAGCGGCAAATGCATGGCCGGTTACTTCGTGCGCAGCTCCTCGTAATCGCTACACGAATTGCTCGAGATAGCGCTTGCTTTGCCGCAGTGAGCGCTTGCGCAGCTGCAGCGATCCCTCGTAAGCGCGATCTTCCACCTCAATGCAGACTGCTCCCTGGTATCCCGTGTCGGTCAGGGCCGAGAAGAATGCGCTCCAATCGACGTCGCCCAAACCGGGCAGCTTTGGCGTGTGCCAGCCCAGGCCCATGCTGCCGTGCTGATAGATTTTGTCGGTGTCGATGCGCGTGTCCTTGGCGTGGACGTGGACAAAGTGTTTGCCGAAGTCGCGGATGGCGCGGGCCACGTCGATATGCTGCCAGATCAGGTGCGATGGATCGAAGTTCAGGCCAAGGCTGGGGATTTTCTCGAACATCGTTTGCCAGATGGCGGGGGTGGTGGCGAGATTGGCCCCGCCGGGCCATTCATCGAGGCTGAAGAGCATCGGGCAATTTTCGATGCCGATGCGCACGCCGGCTTGTTCGGCGCAGCGGGCGATGTCGGGCCAGACCTGATCGAAGAGCGGCCAATTGTCCTTGACCGATTTGTGCCAATCACGGCCAATGAAGGTGTTGACGACGTGGACGCCGAAACGCGGCGCCGCCTCGATCACCTTCTTCAGATGGCCGACGACGCGCTCGCGATGGGCCGGGTCGGGATGAAGCGGATTGGGATAATAGCCGAGTCCGGAAATCTGCACGCCGGTCTTGTGGACGAGGCCGCGCACCTTGGCGACCAGGTCGTCATTGACCGCAGTGACATCGAGATGCGAGACGCCGGCATAACGCCGATTGGCGCCGCCGGGCGGCCAGCACATCAATTCAATGCACGCGAATCCCTCGTCCGCCGCAAAGGCGAAGAGCTCTTCGATGCTGAAATCAGGCAGGATCGCGCTGACGAATCCGAGATGCATAGAGTTAGCGGTTAGGGTTAGTGGGCAGATTCGTTATATCGAATTGGCCCAAATCGTCGTCGCCACAAAACCACTCACCACTGGCCACTAACCACTCACGGCTCCATTGGCGTTGCCGCCATCGGATTTCGCGAGGCCGCCGGTGCGGAAGACTTCGGCGAGCAGCGATTTCGCGGGCTCGGCAAGATTGCTTTCCAAAACGGTGGCGACAGTTTCCTCGACGGGATATTCGATGCGCTTGAGCTCGACGCGCTGGTTCTCGATGATCGCGTAGGCGGCGCGCGGGTCGCCGTCGCGTGGCTGGCCGACGCTGCCGGGGTTGATGACGAGCTTGTCGCCGACCTCGAGGATGTAGGGATGGTGCGTGTGGCCGACGCAAATGACCTGAGCGTCCACGCCGGCCAGGCGGCGCGACCAGAATTCGGAGTCGGCGATGGCGTATTCGTCGAGTGCATCGCGCGGCGTGGCATGCACCAGCAGGAACTTGACGCCGTCAAGCGTCACGCGCTTGCTGACGGGCAGGGCGGCGAGGATGCGGCGCTCTTCCGCGTTGATGCGCTCCTGCGTCAACTCGCGCGTTACGCCCGTCAGGTATTTGAAGCCGATGCGGCCCTGAACCTTGACGAACTGGGCGACGCCGTGATCGTGATTGCCGCGCACGGCATGGCTGGCATTGTCGCGCACCCACTGAATGCAGGGCGACGGTTCCAGGCCGTAATCCACGAGATCGCCCAGGACGAGGCAGGCGTCGAACTGCTCATGGATGGCCTGGAGGGCAGGCCAGTTCGCGTGAATGTCGGCCAGCAAAAGGATGCGCATGAAGATCGCCGCCCAAGCAAATGCGGATTCGCGCTTGTATTTGGTTCCGATGCAAGGGTATATTGTAGATTAAAGAAAAGCCAGCGAATTTGCGGCGAAGAAGTAATTTCTTGATGCGGG
This sequence comes from uncultured Planctomycetota bacterium, assembly GCA_963767835.1. Taxonomy (GTDB): domain Bacteria; phylum Planctomycetota; class Planctomycetia; order Gemmatales; family Gemmataceae; genus SIAQ01. Next base: position 180,852 of record CAVYFY010000024.1, on the reverse strand, counting down.
GGGTATGCGATGTCCGAAAAAGCACTCCGCCGGCTGCCGTTGCGCCAATTGCTGGCCAGCTCGGATCGCACCACGCGCGATCTGGCTGAGTTGGTACACACCCACTTGATGCCGCGCATCGCGGACTTGCGCGATCTAAGCCGGCCCGTCCGCCGCAAGAGCCAATTCCCCACGATGGTCGCGTTCCAGAACGGCGTGCGTCATTTGAGCGAGGCCAATGACCAGGTGCAGGCGACCATCGCCGTCTTGCAGGAACATCTCGAAGCGATCCGCGATCACGCCCAGCGCGAGAAGCTGAACCGCAAACGCTGAGACCCGCAAAGACACCCCTGGGAACGGAGTACCTTATCCCAGGGCTTGGCGGCAAACCAATCAATCGTGCCGCAGCGCTTCGATCGGATCGAGCCGCGACGCGCGATAAGCGGGATAAAGGCCGAAGAAGACGCCGACAACCACCGCCAGCCCCATCGACAGGCCGATCGGTTCGATCTTAACGACGGCCGGCAGGTTCTTGCCGGTAACGAGCGCGTAAGCCCACGGCATGAACAAGGTCACGCCGAGGCCGATGATGGTGCCGAGCGCGCCGCCGGAAACCGTTTGCACGATTGCCTCGATCAAGAACTGCAAGGTGATGTCCCAGCGCTTGGCGCCGAGAGCGCGGCGGATGCCGATCTCGCGGGTGCGCTCGGTGACGGTGGCGAGCATGATGTTCATAATGCCGATGCCGCCCACGCCGAGCGAAATGGTGGTGATGACGAAGAGCAAGAGCATGCCGCGGGCCTTGGCGCGCTCGGCTTCTTCAAGCCGATCCAGCGGGACGATCACCGCCCAATCTTTCTTGAGGTGTGTGCGTTCGAGTTGGTCCTTAATTAGCACGCCGGCATCGCGCACCTTGCTCATGTCGCTGATCGTTAGCGTCACCTGGTGCAACTCCACCTGCTCGCCTGAACGGGTGCCCGATTGGCGAATGAAAATCTTCTCGCCGAAGCGGCCCCGGCAGGTGCTCAAGGGAATGTAAACGTCGCTGTTGAATTCCTCGGCGGTGCCGCCGCTGTTGGTGATGGCCGAGCGATCTTTCATGACTCCCACGATGCGATAGAGGTGCTTGCTGAGCACGATCGTTTTGCCGATCGCCGACTGGAAGGGAAAGAGGGCTTCGGCAACATCGGAGCCCAAAACGACGACATTGCGCATGTCGTGCTCATCGCCGTGCGCTTCCGGGGCATCTTTTTCCTTGCCGGGCTCGGGTTCCACGTCATCGTCATCCGTGAGGAATCGGCCTTCAACCAGCTCGATCTTATTCACTGTTTGGTAGCGCGAAGTCGTGGCGACGACGCGGCCATTGTACATGCGGTGCAGGCTGCGGATTTCCTGCGGGAAGATACGCATGGGGACGCTGCTGACGACCGAATCGAGCAGCAGAAATTGCTCATAATCCGCATAAGTGAGGCCGTAGGCGAGGATCATCTGGCGTTTTTGGCTGGAGGCGTCGTCGGCGGGCTTGATGCTGCGGACGATGACGTTGGTTGCCCCCTGGCGCTCGATGTCCTTCACGGCATCCTGCATGCTGCCTTCGCCAAACGCCATCACGGTGATGACCGCCGCGGTGCCGATGATGATGCCGAGCACCGAGAGCATGGAGCGCAGCTTATGCAGCCAAAGACTGCGAATCGCCAGCACGAAGCTGCGCCGGGATTTGTCCCAGAAGAGCAGGAATTTGTTGGGGGTTGCGGGGTTCATGGTAGTTCCTGTCTGCCGCTTGCGGCTTCGCGCTGGCTAGGGCCCGCGCGAGCGCGAAGCCGCAAGCGGCAAATCCTCATCGTATCGACTCCGCAAGCAGCGAGTTCAAATTCGCCACGAACGCCGAGGTCACTTCCTGCTGGAGTTTCGGCGTCGTGTTCTGCTCGTCCGTTTCGATCTGGCCGTCGCGCATGCGGATGACGCGCTTGGCCCAGGCGGCGATGTCGTTTTCATGCGTGACCATGATGATCGTTTTGCCGGCGCTGTTGAGGCGAATCAGCATGTTCATGATCTCATCGCTGGTCTTGGAATCGAGGTTACCGGTCGGCTCGTCAGCGAGGATCACGTGCGGGTCATTGACGAGCGCCCGGGCGATGGCGACGCGCTGCTGCTGGCCGCCGGATAATTGCATCGGGCGATGATCGAGCCTGTCCCCAAGCCCGACCAGCTCCGCGAGCTGGATGCAGCGGGCACGCGTCTTCTCGTTGATCCGGCAGCCCTGATACAGAAGTGGCACCTCAATGTTTTCCACCACCGTGTACTGCGGCAGCAAATTGTACGACTGGAAAATGAAGCCGAGATAGCGGCTGCGGATTTCCGAGAGGCGGTCGTCCTCCATGCACGAAACATCTTCATCGCCGAGGACGTAACGGCCCTCGGTGGGTCGATCGAGGCAGCCGAGCAAATTCAGCAGCGTCGATTTGCCGGAACCGGATGGACCCATGAGAGCGACGAATTCGCCTTGCTCGACGAGAAGTGAAACGCCGCGTAGGGCGCGAACCGTTACAGATTCGAGGAAATAATGCTTGGTCAGATCATCGATACGGACAATGGGAGGCATATCGTTTCCTGATCGCGGAGCCGTGGAACCGTAGAGCCGTGGCCGGTACTTCGGCCCCGGCGGATCGTGGTCTACAACCGGGGTCGGATTACCGACCCCGGCCACGGCTCTGAGCGGGATTTCTAATTTTTCTTACGGTCTTGACCGGCACCGGGAGGCATGCCTTCAGGGCGTTGGAACGACTTGCCGTCGGGATTCGGGCCACCTGGTCCTTGTGGCATATCACCTTTCTTTTTGCCGCCGCCCTTCTTGCCGGCGTCGTCAAATTCAGCACCGCGGCGCGTGCCGGGCGTGCCAACCTTCAGATCGCTCTTTTCCGAAATTAGCGGCCGCGGATTCATGACGATCCTATCGCCTTCCTCCAGGCCAGAGAGCACTTCGACCAACTTGTCGTTGCTCATTCCCACGACGATGTCGCGTTCGTGCGGAATGTTCTTGGCGTCGAGTACGTAACATTTGCGTTCGGCTTTCATCGCCACGTTGCCTACCACGGCTTGAATTGGAATGACGAGAACGGGGTGCGTGGTCTCATCGGCGAGAACGGTCACCTCGGCGCTCATGCCTGGATTGAGCTTATCATGCGCAGGATCGAGATCGTCGATGGAGACCATCGTCTGGTAGACCTTGACATCGGAGGAGAAGAACTCAGCTTGCGAGGCCACGGTCGCCTTGGATATGACATGTCCCTCGTACACTTTGCCGGGTGAGGAGTCGATGCGAATTTTGGCCCGATGTCCGGCGAACGTGATCTTTTGGTCCTTGTCCTTGAATTTTTCATGCAGTTCCTCAAAGGCGAATTGATAGGAGGCTAGTGCAAAAAGGTCATGCCGGCCCAGGCCGAAAGAATACCGCAATGTGTCGCTGTAGCCGGTCGGTCTTGTTCTCTCGGGCTCCACCTTGCGGATCATCGCTTCGTGGACGCGAACGTTGACAAGCATTTTTGCGAGATTGGGAATGCGGATCAGCTTCTGGCCTTCGCGGACCGGTTCCCCCTGAGCAACCGTGCCCTGCTGAGCGCCACCGCCAAAGCGAGCTTGTTCTGGAATGTAATAGACAACCATGCCGCTCTGCGGCGCCGTCATTCGGTAAAACTTCTCGTCCTTTTCCTGATCGCGCAGGCGATCGAGTTCCTGATCGTGCACCGCCTTGTAAGAGGCTTCAATGGCGAGCTTTTGCCTCATGTTCGAAGCGGCCTGGATCGTCTCTTTTTCGAGCGCCCGCTCGGCTTCTTTGACGGCGCTCCAATATGTGGTGACCAACTGTTCGCAATCGAAGATGCGATAAATGTCAAGGCTCCCTTGCGTCTTTCGCAGCGAGATTTCCGTGCTCGACAGCTTCGATTGATCCGCGTCGGCCTGGCTCAGGCTGTAAAAGCCCTTCCGGACCATACGCTGCGACCAAGTGGCGCGGTCCAGCCAGGAATCCCGGTCCGAGCGCGCATTTTCGATGTCCCCTTCGATCGCACTGATTTGTTGCAGATAAGCGCAAGTGAACTTGCCGTTCGCCGTGGCCGATTCTTTTTGCACATCTTCCTCAAAGCTGACCTTCAAGTAGCTGCGAATCTCTGCCATCGACTCCATCTTGACGATTTTTCCCGCGGCCACCTCGCCAGTGTATTTCTTCAGGTCAATCTGCGCTTTCGTCAGATTCACTTCGGCTGTTTTGATCTTACTCGAGTTGTCGTATCGCTGGATCGTGACGTTGGTTTCCGCGGTGACCCAATTTGCTTTGGCGTTGTTGACGGTATTGCGTTGTGATTTCAGGTTGTCCAGATAGCCGGAATCGTCGAGGTCGCAAATCGGGTCGCCTGCCTTCACCACCGTGCCATCGTCCACAACCCACTTGATCGTGGAAGCGTTGGTGCTCCCCTTGATTCCAGCCTTGACGCGGACCGTGATGTCGCTGTTCTCCGCCGATTCCAGCGAGCCGCGCTCGACGATGGTGACGCGCAAGATTTCCTTCTTGACGGTCCAGGTCGGGCCGGTGAACGGAGTACCGATGATCAGACGCGTCACGAAGAAATAGGCGCCGAAGACGAAGAGCAGCACGAAAAAGGCGCCGCCGACCCAAAGATAGAATGCGTTCTTGCGCAGAAACCCCGCCTTCTTCTCGGGGGGGACGGGCCGGTGGTGCGGGGTGCCGTTGGGGTTGGGTTCTCTCTCGGAGAGGTGCGGGGAGGAGGGTGCAGTCATCAGTCCATGCTCCTTGTGGAACGAATCACGGTCCGGCGAGTTCGCTCATTCATCGGACGCGGCGAGCGTCTTTCGCTCGCGCGGCCGGTTTGCAACCAGGCAACAAGGCGGTAGGATCGTCGAGCAGTGCCGGCGAGCGTGTTGTTTGTGGATTATAAGGGCTGCGGTGCTGGATTGCAACGGTGTAAAGCTGCGCGCTTTACCTGTGTAGGAAAATGAGGGAATTACTGACGGTTGTGCCGGAAACGCCGCCTGTGCGGACGGGGACAAGCGAAGTTGTACCGCCGCTTGCTCATATCGGCGTTTCAACCGGGCCGATGATCTTTCGGACCGGAAGAAATCTGGAGGGGTGTGCGATGGCGCGAAAGTGTTGCTGGGTGTTGCTGATCCTATTGTCCTGCGCGCCGGGATCTGCGTGGGCCCAGTACCAGGACGGCGGATGTCAGAATGGGCATTGCCCGCACGGCGATTATTCGATTTTGCACGATTGGTTTCCCGAGTGGTATGAAACGAGGGCCCATTTCCGGCGTGCGAATCTGGACCAATATCCGCCGGGGCCATTTCCCCCCGTGCCGCCCAGTACGCTATACCTGCGTAACCGCTGCCCGTCGCTGCCGGCGATGCCGTCATTTCCCTACGCCGATCCCGAGCGCTATTACGGACGCCCGGTCGCACCGCCGCAATAATTCTCCTCTCTCTCCACCCGGGGCGAGGGGCCGGGAGTGAGGGGGCTATCGAATGAAGTCTTTTTGATCGGGCAGCCGGCCATTGCGCGATCTTTCGAAATCGCCCCCTCACCCCCGGCCCCTCTTCCCCGGTGGGGAGAGGCGGGACATCACCTCTGGCCCGCCGGATCGCTGACAGGCTGCGGCGGCAGGAACACGGGGCGCCCATCGGATGGTGCCGCTGGCGCCGGTTCGTTGTTGAGCACAGCGGGCTGCACACTTTCGCTGACAACCGGCAGCGCGAACGATCGCGGCGCCGACAATGCCTGGCCCTGAGCATTCGCCTGGCCGCCCGGCAAAAGCGTGTCGTCCCTCCAGACGCCGCGGTTATCCAGCGACAGTCGCTCCAGGTCGAAGAAAATCTCCATGCGCGTCGCATAGAGGCTCAGCCAGATGTCGTACATCCTGGTCTGCGAATTGTTCAACGAGCCCAGGGCGCCGAGGTACTGATTGGTCAGGGCGGCCGCATTCGCCTGGCCGGCCGTGGAGGATTGCTTCAATTGATCGGGATCGGACGGGGAGATGATCACTTCCAGGTTGTTCTCAAGCTGAGAATAGAGTGAGTGGATAATCTTTTTTTGAATGGCATAGTTGGCGGCGAAGAGCTGCAACTGGCGCACGTCGAAGCGGACCTGCGCCGCCAGGTTGTCCTCCGCGAACATGAGCGTGCGGTGCGCCACCTGATAATTGATCTGGGCGGCTCGGTAGGCGTTGCGCTGCGCCAGGCGGTTGAGCGGCAGCTGGAAATTCAAGAGAAGCTCCTGGTTGGTCGAGGCTGCCGAGAAGACGAGCGGACGGACGCCGTCGGGGGGCGTCTGGCTGGTGAGGTTGTACTGCACGGTGGCGACACCCAAAAGAGCATTGGCGGTGACGCGGATTTGCCGCCAGGCATCCACGACTTGAGCGCGGGCGTTCATGATGTCCCACCGATTGCGCAGGGCGGCCTGGACTGCTTTTTCCTGGGCCGTCTGCTCATCCCCGTTCAAGATGTCGATACCGTCGATGGTGGTCTGAGGAATCTCCGGCCATTGTCGCGCTGCCATTTCGAAGCGGTCATTGCGCGCCCACACCAAAACGGTCTTGGCCTGCGCCGACACCGTGCGGAACATCTTGACGCGCTCGAGCGTTTGCTGTTCCTTCTTCGCCAGCTTTTCCCACGGCCTGGCTTCGTAGCGGCGCAGAAGCTGTTCCAGTGTGCCCAGGTCCGTTTCAAAGTCGGCATCGCGCATCTGGCGAGCGCTTTCTTCCGGGAAGGCTTGCCCCTTCAACTCCAGCTCGGTCTTGAGTTCGAACAGTTTGCGCCGCTCGGTTCCCAGCGAATCCAAGCGCTTCCGGAGATCGTCTTTCGTGGTTTTTACCCAAATTACCCAGGACCCGGGCACGGTTTTTGCGAAATCGGTGCCGCGAACCAGCGCGTCCTCGGTAAAGACTTGCTCGAGCTTGGCGCACAACTTCGGGGCCTCCAGCGATTCTTGCTTTTCCACCAGAAGCTGGACGTTGGTGGCGTCGTCGATGACTTCGTAATAGCGATCGAGAATGGCAGTGATCGGCCGGGCCGCCGTGTCGTCGAGGATCAAAGGCAAGTTGGTGGGCGTGCCGAGCAAGAGCTTGAACTGGTCGAGGGCGTTGGTCATGAACTGGACGTCATTCAAGACGGTGTTCTGGGCGTTCAGAAGTGTGCTGCGGACCTGCTCGACCTGCAACGGCGAGAACATGCCGCCTTCCTGATATGCTTCGATGATCCTGAGCGCGCGCTGCAAATCCTGCACGTACTTCTTGTCGGCAGCCATATCGCATTCGCGGTAAAGCGTGGACAGATAACCGACGAAACCGCCCGACACGTCGGTACTGGCGATATTCAGTGCGGCCAGCACCGAGATGGGATTCGTGCCGCTGGTGCCGATGGCCGCGGGCAGATCGCTTGGCAGCGCCGTGCCGAGAGCGATGGCGATGTTGTACTGCTCGCGGAAGCGGGCATAGGAGCGGATCGAATAGATCAGGTTGCGCTCCGCCTGGGCGAGCGGTTCGAGCGTGACCGCCTTGCCGCCGCCTTGCAAGAACGGCTGGGCGAAATTCAGGTTGATTAATGAAGAACTGGTCAACCCGCCGTTGGCGCCGAAGTTGAACGCGGTGGTGTTGACGAAATCGGTGGTGAGCAGCGCACCCGTCGCAAAGAGCTTGCTGAAGCCAAGGCTCGATGTGCCGGTCCAGTTGTTTTGCGGTCCCACATCCGATTGCGGGCCGGCGTACTGGCGGACCCAGTCCGACGTCGCCGCCCACTGATACGCGAAGTTGAAGCGCTGCTGCGTGACGGGCAATGTCGCCAGATACAGGCCTTCGCGGAAGGTCTGATAGGTGTTGCTGTTGACGACTCCCAGCTCGATCGCCTGATCCATCTTGAGCAGAAAGCCCTTCTGCGGAGCGCTGATCTCGTCAAGGTAGCCCTGGATCGGTTGCTTCGTCTTGTCGGTAACGTGCGTCTCGCCTCGGTTTTGTTGATCCCAGAGCTTGATCATTTCCAGCCAGCCGGTCCCCTCCTGCGCGAGCGTCCCCTTGTGGCCGGGCCTCTGCGGGTGCGGCCCCAGCTTCCACGCAGCCTCATCATCGATCGGCATCGGCGGTCGGTCCCAGTTCGTCGTATCGGCAAAGCGCGCCCGCGCATCGGGATAGACGTGAAACTGCTCGATCTGCATCCCCGGAAGGTTGCCCTTCTCCTTTTCCTTCAGAATGTCGCTAACCTCTCGATCCGCCGAATTCCGGTAGAAGACGCGGGTGCAGCCGCCGATTCCCGCCGCGCACAGGACCAAGAACATCAACATCCAGCGTGCTTGCCGCACGCTCATTGCGTCCACGTTCCAACGTTTCTTCATAACCCCTCGCCGATACAAAATGCGCAGCGACCTTACTCCCGGAAAATCCGGCACAATCGTTATCGGCGGAAAAGTTTGCCTGCTTGAACTTGAAACCGAATGCGGAAATGCCCTATCTTTGGCGACGCTTGCAATGACCGTGGCGCCGGGCTTTCCAGCCTGGCCGAGGAGCAATGAGCGCATCGGCCAGGCTCGAAAGCCTGGCCCCACATGCGACCATCGAATTTGGAGATGCGCAATGCAACCCGTTGTCCTGGCAACCTGGAAATTTGGCGAAATCGCGGCCCTTGCCGCCTTGCCCCTTTTAGCGCGAGGGCTGCCCGCGCTCGATGCGGCACTTGCCGGCGCCCAGGCTGTCGAGGATGATCCCGCGGTCAATTCGGTCGGCTACGGTGGCCTGGCAAATAAGATCGGCACGGTTTCCCTGGATGCTTGCGTCATGGAGGGAAAGACGCTGGGCTGCGGAGCCGTGGCAGGAGTCGAGAACATCCGCCATGTCGCCCAGCTCGCACGCCTGGTCATGGAGAAGACGCCGCACTTGATGCTGGTCGGCGAAGGGGCCCGGCTCTTCGCGGTGCAGAATGGCTTGCCGCTCGAATGCCTGCACACGCAGGAGAGTGTGGCGACGTGGGAAAAGCGCCGCCGCGACAAGACCGAGCATTATCTCACGCACGACACCGTCACCGTGCTGGCCCTGGACCAAGCCGGCTCGCTGGGCGGCGTTTGCACCACCTCCGGGTTGTCGCACAAGCTGCCGGGCCGCGTCGGCGATTCACCGATCATCGGCGCCGGCTTGTACGTGGATGACACCGCCGGCGCCGCCGGAGGCACCGGCGTCGGCGAGGAAATCTTGCGCATCAGCGCCAGCTCGCTCATGGTCGAAGCCATGCGCGCCGGCAAAACGCCGCAGGAATCATGCGAACTCGCCGGCCGCCGCGTTCTCGATCTGGCCAATCGGCGCGGCGTCATCCCCGCCCAGGTGGCGTTCATCGCCCTCGACCCCGCCGGACGCATCGGCGCCGCCTGCACCAGGGGAACCGACTTCCACTACGCCGTCGGCCGAGCCGGCACGGTTGACGTGTTGAAGGCAATCGAGATGAGCTGAACCGCCTCCCCGTTTAGCGTTCGCATGGCGCCACGCGAACGCTAAACGCCGGCCCGGCCTACTTGATCACGCTCATGTGCAGCACCACGCCGCGATCATCATGCGGGTTGTAAGTCGTCCTCGGCCCTGGATTGCCGCGCAGGAAGACGGGAGCGCCGATTGCGTGATTGTTCACGAAATTGGCGGTGACGGTCATGCCCGTGACGCTTTGCACCGTCACAACCTCCGAATTGGGCGTGCCCGAATCGATGTTCAGCAACATGCCCGGCTGGAGCAACGGCTGCCAGAACGCCGTGTTCGTGACCGGAGCACCCACGGGCGGCGGCTGCGTGCAAAAATACGCGCTCGCTCCCGCAGTGACGATGGTGCCCGGCATATAAGTCTGCGCGGCGTTCCAGTGGCCTGCGACATTCCCCATGCTGGACAGGCCGGCCGGGCTCAGCGTAACGGTGGCGGTCTGCGGCACGGCTTTCCCCGCGACCAGCTTGACCGTGCTCGCGGTCGTCCCGTCAAAGAGATGCATACCCGTGCGATCGACGACGGCGAAGAAGCGATGGCGGACATGGCGATTCTGCGAGCGGCCGATCTCCTGCCCAAGCCGCGCCGGCCTGACGCTTTCATCCGTGACTTCAAAGAAGCCAACGGTCCAATAGACGGCGAAGACGTTGCTGGTCGTGGAGATGTTGTTGTAGATTTTTTGCAAGAGCGAGCTTTGCAAATAGGGATGGGCGTTCAAATTCCCAACGGCTGACGGCGGAATGAAGAGCGGTCGGCCGGTGGCGGGATCGGGGCGAAACCAGGTGTCGTTGAGCGAAACCTGATTGCCGACGGTGGACGCCGCTGAGAAGCTCTTGAACGGCGCCCCTTCACTGGTGGGTTGCAGCGACGGATTGCCGCCATTGCGCGAGGCGATCAGTTTTTGGAAAACCACCTGCACGTCGGCCTGCGTGAACCAGGCGTTCGGATATTGCGCCGGGACATCGTGGGCGTCGCACAGCGCCTGAAAGACTTCCAATTCCGTGATCGTGTTGGGGTTGATATTACCGGGCGTTCGGCCGCCCGTGTAAACGCCGGCCATGTAGCGCGTGCTCATCTGATCGAGAGCGCGGTGGATCAGCGCATTCGGATCGGCCATCGTTCTGGTCGGCGTACCAAAGCTCTGGGCAAAGGGGTTCCACGGAGCGTAATGCTGGAACTTGCCATTGCTGGTGACGAACTGCTGCGTCAACTCGTGCGGCCGATAGCCGGAGACGTGCAGCAACTCGACCGGATTGACCGGCGGGCGATCGAGATGGACGAGCCAATCGAACGGAGCCGTGGCGTTGGAGTTTTGCAAGAAGAACGTGTTCTGCGGGGCGTTCAGTAAGCCAAGGGCCGCGTTAACCTGTTTCGTCAGTGAGGTAGCAGCGGCATAGGGTTGGTTTCGTCCCCATGTGGTCAGGCCCAGCGTCGCTGGCGAGAGGGGGTTGACCGGAACGCCATCGACGTAATCGACGGTGATGTAGGGATTGTAATTCGGCAACGCGATATTCCGCTGGGCGGCCAAATGCGGATTCGCCAGGCGACGCAGGAGCAACGTGACGCCGCTGGGAACAATGGTCGCCGTGCCGCCGCCGGCATTCGTCGAAAACACCATGCCCTTGGGCGCGGTGAAGGTGAAGCTGGTTGGATTGACAGCGGGGCTGACGCCAGTGATAGTCCAGGTCGGAATTGTAGTCGTGTTGTTGTAGCCAAGGGCCGGGTTGGTCTTTCCCGTCAAGCCGGTCGTCGTCACGCCCTGGATCACAACGGAAGCGCCGACGACAAAATCGGGCGGCAGATTACCGACGGTATTGATCGTGACGACCATTGTTTTTGGATTTTCGCTCGCGCCGTTCTTCGCCGCTGGCTGGATTATCGCGGTCGCGGGAGCAAACGACATCCCCTGCGATACGTAAGTGGCCGGCAGATTCGGCGGCCGGGTTGTGTCGGAATACTGAGCGCCTGCGGGCCCGACGACATAGAAGCCGTTGTTCCCTGCCGGGCTGTCCGTTAGCACGTAGGTTGCCGTACCACCGCCCGAGGGGGTCATGCCGGACGTAATAGCGGCGTAAGTGAACGTCGTTGCCGAGGGCACGCCTGTGATGATGAAAGTCCCGTCATAGCCGACCGACTGCACTCCGTTGATCATGATGGGCTGAACGTTGCTGATCGTGATAGCCTTGCCGACATCGGTAGCCTTGAGTTTGTGCTTTGCAGCCGTCCGAATCGTCACGGTGGTGGCCACCTCGGAAGCTCCCGCTGTATTGGCATTGGCCGTCGCAGGGGCGATCGGTAGGGAGACGATCGTGCCGCCGTTGGTGGCGCCGCTCGCCGGCTGCACGTTCATCGTCGTGGATATGCCGCCCCAGTTGTTTTGCGTGTTTTGCAGCGTCGTCGCTAACCCATTGCCGGTAGGGTTGTTTAGGCCGCCAAGGGTGCCGGTGAGCGTCGGGCTAGATTTGTGGAGTTCGATGATGTACGGAGGCGTCGGGGTGGGGGCGCTGCTGTCAGTTGCAGCCGGGCAACGCCGCCGTCCATAGGGTAGTTACTCCCCACAGGCGTAGACATGAACGGATTGAACAGTTCCGCCCAGACATTGACCTGCCCAAGCACCGGAGCTACCGGCGGCGTCTGTCCCGGCAAAGTCAGCGGCTCCATCTGCACATAGGTCTCGTTCAACACCAGCCGCGGCAATTCGGTGCCGAAGACGTACTCGATCGCGATCGTGCCGCCGGAGGTGGCGGACGCCTTCGCATTCCAGGGGAACGGCGTCATGTAGTCATCGTCGTCGATGTAATCGACGATGTTGACCGCGAGCTGCGCGAGCCAACGGGCCGCCTGATAATCCGGCGAATTGCTCGTGATCGTGCCGAGTTGGGCCTTGGTCAAGACGTTCGGATCGTGGCGCTCCGGTCACTCGAACGAGCGCATGGTAAAGGTCCGTGGCGAACTGCTGACGGTCTGAGACCGCCCGCAAATACTGCGGGGAAGCGGGGTTAATAAGGCCAGTTCCCAGCGGCGGCGGATAGTCGGTCAACGGCCGCGTCAAATCGACGCGCAGGATTTGGCTCACCGCGGAACGCCAATCGCCGCTGAAATCGCTGTTGGTCGTCGGTGTCTGGATCGGCGTTGCGGCAAAATTCGGGGCCGAGAACAAGGGCTGCCCGACTTGCGCCGCGGCAACCATCACATTGGCAGGGGGTGCGCCGACGAGCAGCGGCAGCTTGGTGTTGCCTAGAGTGCCCATGAAAGTGACCGTGTAGCTATAATGCGTTACGGGCGGGACACCCGGAGGGTTCAAGTAAACCGAGACATTCCCCTTGCCGATCGTGGGCAGATTTTGCAGCGCCGCTTGCACGACGGCGGCGCTCGAGCCGATCGGGAGCGCCGGATTGGTCGTTTGTCCATGGAACGTGAGCGTAAACGTCTGATTCGGCGTGCCAACGACCGTGACCGCTTGCACCTCATTGATGCCCACCAGCGGATAGCCGCCGGAGTAATAGCCATATTGCGGGTTCTTGACGGCGTCGAAATTCAGATACGGCGCCGACATGACGCGGTCGAGGTTCCAGTTCACCGGCGTCACCATGTTGCGGGCGCGGATGTTGCTGAAGGTCGTCGGCATGAGCTGGAAAATCGAGGAGGGCAGGGCAGGGCCATTGGTGCCGCCCCAGCGCGACAGCGCTTCCTGGTGCGGGGCCAGGCTGGGGGCGTTCGGCAAATACAGGTTGAACGCCAGCGGATTCGGCGTCAATTCCGCCACGGAGGCGTTGCCCCAACTCAAGGGGAACGTCGGGAAGCCAGGATAGCCGCCGCTGATCACGGCGCCCGCGGCGTGCTTCTTGGCGAGCGGGGCGGTGAATGTCGGCGGATTGACCGCGTAGTTGACCTTCGTGACCTTCACCATTTCCTGATTCGGCGTGCCTGCGTCGATGGTGAGGTTCATGCCGGACTCAATCGCCCAGGGGAACGGTTGCAGGCCTGGATACGGCAAGAATTTCACCGGCGCCGCTCCTGGCCCCGCCGCTGCGGCCGTCTTCGTTTGGAACGCCATCATGGTTGGCGAAAGGCTGCTCATTCCCAGGGTGGGAGAGCCGACGTCGGCTAATGGATCGAGCGCGCTCGCATTCACTTTCGAGTACCACGCTCCCTTGGCCGACATGGGCGGGGTTCCGGACGCCCAGGAAACGGGGAATGTCGGGAGCGTGAGGGGGAGTTGTGGGGCGTAGCGCAGATTGAAAAGCGCTTGCATCTCGTCAACCGACAACACGGTAGGAGCCGGGATCGCGTTGCCCGTATAGGGGGGCAGGCCTTTGGTGGCGTCCGTGTAGGTGAAGGCGGTGGGCGCGGGGGTAGATGTCACCAGGTACATGCCGTTGTAGCCGATGAGATTGGGCGGCATGTTGCGGATGATCACGAACGACTTGCCTGCCTTGAGACCATGCGGGACCGACGTGCCAACCGTCACGACGCCCCCCTTCTCGACCGCTCTGGTGATGACCGTGCCAGGCAACATGGTCAGATTCACCTCCGGGGCGCCGAATCCTTGATTCGAAACGCTCATCTGCCCGCCGGGCTGGAGCGTGCCGAGGTTATTGCCATGCGCCCACAGATGCAGGCGATTCGATAGATCGACGATGAGCGGGGCGAAGAGGGCCTTGTAACGCTTGCCGTCCGTGGAGGTCATGATCGGGTAGCCCCAGTCCATCCAGTTGCTGTCGTTCATGCCGGGGCCGACATCGAGGTTTCTCACTTGATTGCCCGAAGCATCCATGTCCGGCAGCGGAAAGAACGCGGGGTTCCAACTCGGATCGGGAAAGACCGACGTGTATTTGGCCGCGGGCGAGCCGGGCGGGGCCTGGAGCCAAGGCCGCTTGAACGAGGGGAGCAGCACGTTGCCGTCCGCGGTCATCTCGGCGAGGAAAAGGCTGTTCGAGTCGTACGCGGTCCAGGGGGGATTGGCGCCGCCGACGAAGCGATAGGTCGCGGGGGCGCCCGGGACGGCGTAGCTGTTCACCGGCGGCGTTCCGGAGGCGAAATGCGCTTTGCCGTAGAATTCCGGCGTGCGCGCGAAATTCACGGTCTTATTGGTCGCCGGCTGCGACGGGTCCCAGAACATCTGGTTGTTGATCATGTTGAACATCGGCACGCCGAGATCGGGATCGGGCGTCGTCGTCGGCGCATAGGTGGCCCGGCCGCCGCCGTTGAAAGGCGTGTAATTGAGGAAGAACGGATTGTAGCCGTACATGGATTCCGACAAGCTCTGGCCGCGTCCTGCCGAATAGGGATCATTGTCCGGGTAGATGAACTTGCTCAAGAAAAAGTCAAGCAGCGCTTCCGGATCGACGTCGGGCACGTCCCGGTTAAGCGCGCTCACGCTTTGCTGGGATGACTCCGCTTCGGAATCGGCGTAAAAAACGAAGCTGAGCGCCAGGCTGGCGAACAGCGCGAGCATGGCCATGACGACGAGGAGAACGACGCCGGGGCGGCGCTGGGTCGGAGTGATGGCGGATGATCGGTAAAACATCGTAGACTCCGAGATGAAATCTTCCCCCCTCTCCCAGAGGGAGAGGGGTGCAAGGATCACAAAGATCAATTATTGCCAGGGGACGCTCCCTCACCCCCGGCCCCTCTCCCAAAGGGAGAGGGGTGCGAGGATCACAAATCTTGCACGATGGTCATTTGCCGAGCTTGCCGGGAGGCGGTGTCGAAAACGCGCAGGGTGATCTGGATGGCCTGCAAGCCGGAATTCAAGTACGGGCCGCCGGCGCCAAATTTCGTTGTATCATATTTGCCATCTTCCAAGACAGCGCCCGGTCCAGTCGGCATTATTTGCACATGAAACGAGATCACGTTCGGCAACAGCAGCGTCGCTCCGTCGGCGACGCGAGCGTTCGGGGAGAAAGTCGCCAAATTGGGAATCACGCGATTGCCGGCGGCGGCATCCGCGGGCGAATAAAAGGTAAGGCTGGTCTTGCCTGGGTTGCAGGAAAGCCCGCCGAATGCGGCAAGCGATCCGTTCGGGATCACCGTCGAGACGGTCGTCCCGTCCGGCACCATCACGAATTGCGCCCGGTACAGCTCAAAGGTCGGCGTGCCAATCTGGCTGGACGGGTTGTTCGGCTCCTCGGTGCTGCCGCTCTGCACCATGAAATAGATCACCTCGGCCCACTGGCTGCTGTAGTACGCCGGGCTGCTCCCGGTATATTGCGGAGTCAACGTCGCATACGGCAATTGATTGACCGGATCCATATCGTAGGCGGTCGCCTTGGCGAAAAAAGCGTTGAGATCGGCGGTGGTTCCCGGCAGCGGCGTCGAGAAGAAATTCTGTTGCCGATTGCCCCGGCGCGTCACGGTCATGTAGAGCAGGTGATCGTGAGCGCGGAAAGACGGGACGCCGTTGGAATCGAAGCCTTCGTTCACATAGGGGGTCGCGGCGGTGGCCTTCGTGGCGAGCACCGGCGGGCTCCCCTGCCAGACGGCGAAGAAGCCGGCCTGCGGCGATTGATTCACGATCAGCGGTTGGCCATTGAAGTTCATATCGCTCAGGCGGAGCGCCCCGTTGAAATGGTACTGGCTCAAATCGTTGCGGATGACGTTGCCGGCCGTGCGCAGGTTTTGCTGCATGTCGCCGATGCCCTTCATGCCGCTGAAGGTGTCCAGCGAGGTGGCAAACGCCTGCGTGAGAATGACCATGACGAACAGCGTGAGCGCCATCGCCACCATCAATTCGATCAGCGTGAAGCCGAGACGTTGCGTGTTTCGCATGAGAGAACTCCTGCCGCTTGCGTTTCTTTTTCTCCCCTCTCCCACCGGGAGAGGGGCCGGGGATGCCTTCCTCCCCTCTCCCCCCGGCGAGAGGGACCGGGGGTGCCTTCCTCCCCTCTCCCCCCGGGAGAGGGGCCGGGGGTGAGGGTGTTTGGTGAGTTTCTGATAGCACTGCCCTCACCCCTAACCCCTCTCCCGGAGGGAGAGGGGAAAACTGTCACGGCGCCCGCACCGGACCTTTTTCGAACACTTCCGCGACGCCGTCGAGAATGACGATGGTGCAATGCGGATATGCCGTCGAGCCCGGCAGCGTCGGATCGGCGACTTCGGGGATCGGATAATTATTGAACCCGCGAACCTGCCCCTGGACTTCGAAGACGGCATAGGTATTGCCACCTGCGACAACGTCTTGCGTCGCCAGCACGCGATACCAGTAATTATGCTGCGAGCCGCCGTTATGGGTTTGGTAGATGGTCGCGTCCATGATCCAGTTGCCGGGCCGAATCGGCGGCGGCGGCGGATTGTTCGTGGCGGCATTGAAACCGACGATGACCGTGTTGTTGTTCGGATTGAAGAAAGCGCTGTAAACGTGCTCGCCGAGGTTCAGATTGGCCCCCAGCGACAGCGACCGGCTATCGAAAACCACGATCGAGCAATCGACCACCGATTTTTTCGCGGTCACCGGCCGCCGCATCGTGTAGCCCCACGAATAGCGCGTGTCGCGCATCACCAACGTACCCGCCAGCTCCGGCGTGCCCGGCAGCGTCAGAGGCACGGTCGTCGGATCGTAGATTTTGTTGTAAGTCATGTCGTCCCACAAGCTGAAATAGCGGTAAAGGTTCGCCTGCGTGTTGGCGAGTGAGACGGTTTGCCGGCGGAGAACCCCCGTGTATCCGCCGACCCAGACGGAAGGTGCCGAAACGAAGCCGATCGGGTCCACGAACAAGGTGTAGCTCTCGCCGTAGGGGTCGGCGTTCGTCAGCTTCCCCGGCAAGGGATTGGCGAAATAATCCGCAACCTTCGCGTCGCTGACCACGGCCGAATCATTGCGGAAGTTGTAGGCGATCGCATTCTCATGGGCGATGCAGGCCGCCTGCGCAGCGCGTTCGGCGTTGATCGCCTGGGCCATGCGCAAGACGCCGATGGGGAACAGCGTCAAGAGGGCGATCATGCCGATGCCCATGACGAAGATGGCGACCAGCACTTCGACCAGGGTGATTCCAGAACGCCGTGCCATAGGTAAAATCCCCGATGAACCAAGAGCTTGGGCGGGGAGGGCGAGGCTCCTGCCGAGCCAGAACCCTGCCAAAGCTTGGGCTGGGAGGGCGAGGCTCCTGCCGAGCCAGAACCCTGCAAACGCATCATCATTCGCGCGGCGACCGGCTCGGCAGGAGCCTCGCCCTCCCGGCCGCTACTTGATCAAGATGTACGGCGTCGTCGGCGTGCCCGAGCTGGGCGGATAGGCGCCGACCAAGCCGGTCTTTGTGTACACCGAGACGATCGTCGGTGCGCCGCGGAAGACGTCGGTCGGATGGTCGCTGTTGGGCGAGCGGACCCACAGATTGATGTTCGAGTTCGCCACGCCGGGCGAGATCACCTCGCCGGTAGGGGAGAACAGGATATCCACGTACAAGCTGGTGCCATTGTCCCAGGGATTGGTCGGCGGCAGCGCGTTGCCGAAGGCCAGGTTGGTGTTCAGGTCAATGATCGTGCCTTCGGGCATTTTGAGCGTTTCGTCGCCGGTGACGCGCGGGCGCGCATGACGCGGAAATTCGCCGTCGCCGTCGGCGGAATGGGAAACAGCAGCGGCGGGTTGATGACGACATAATCCGGGTTCTTGAGATCGCCGACCTGCGTGATCTGATGCATCAGGCCGGTGCCGAAAACCTCCAGGCAATCGCCCGGCTGCACGGTCCAGTACTCCGTCTGGGCGGAATTAATCGGCAAGTAGCCGTTGACGAGGATGCCGGCGCCGGAGGGCATGAACATGATGGCATTCAGAGCGAGCGGGTTGCTGGGCGATCCGGTCATGATCGTCACCTTCGCGCTGCCAGGAAAATCGGGCGGCTGCTCGATGAACTGGCAATCGGTGACGACGTTGGTCATCAGCGTGGCGCCGGCGTAGAAGGTGGTGTTGTTGACCCAGAGTCGCACGCCGCGCGGGGCCTGGTCGCGCATGGCCCGCTGCTTGGCCATGGTAAGCCAGCCTTGCACCAGCGTGCCGGCCCGCGCCTCCACCTGCGACGAAGCGGCATTGGGAAAGAACATGATCGCCAGCGTCGCCAGGACCGCGATCAGGGACATCACGACCAGAAGCTCGATGAGCGTGAAGCCGTTGCGTATTCGATGGTGTTTCATCGGTCGCTCCTAGCGCAATTGGTAGCTGATAATGGGCGTCCCGCTGCCGATCGAGGTGATCGACGGAATCACGTAATTGGCGACGCCCGAGCCGGGGGCCGTTTCAATGGCGTGTACGTGGTTTTGAAAAAGCGTGCATGAGGCTGTGCCGTACCATTGGCCGTTAAGCAGCGTGCCTTCCGGGTCAAGCGGGTCGGCGATTTTCGCGGTCTTCGCTCCAGCAATTCCCGCTGCGGGATTGGCTGCCTGCACACCGGGACTGGTGTCGAATCGGACGAACACCAGCGGCTGGTTCCATCCGTCAACCAGTTCCTTTACCCCGTCGCCGTCGGTGTCGGCGAGGGCAAAGCCGATTTGATCCTGGGTGAGAGCCGTGGCGTTGCTGCCGCGATTGATCGACAGCGCCATCATCAAGCACGCGGCCGATTGCGTCGTCGCCTTGTTGTTTCCCGCGTTATAAGGCGGCGACATGAGGTTCTTCTGATATGCCGCGATATATTTCTGCTGGCCGACCGGAATGTAGGGGCTGTTCACGCTCGGAAAGTTGTAAACGAACGGGCTGGTGATTTCCGCGAACGACTGCGGAAAGGCTTCCATCAAGCGGAACTTGATCCACAGGACCTGCGCGCTGCCCGGTCGGATCGGGCTGGGCCATGGCTGTCACCGCCGGGGAAATCAGGCCGTCGCGGGCGTCCTTCTTGGCTTCATCCACGACGCTCTGCCAGTGGCTTTGCAGCAACTTGTTAACGACCTTGATCGTCGCCTGGGTGTTGTTGTTCTTCTGACGGCCAATCATGGCGATGACGGCCCAACTCCCCAGCGCCGCCAGGATGCCGATGATGGCGATCACCGCGAGCAGCTCGATCAGCGTGAAGCCCCGGCGCGGATTGCGAAATTCATTTTTCATGGCGAATCCTCATGGAGCATTGCCGAGTTTGACATCGGTGAAATTGGTCATATCGTCCGCGCCCGTGCCCGTGACCGACGGCGGCCAAACCACGCCGCCCAGCCCGAAATGTCCGTCCCGCCCCGGCGCGATGATCTGAAACGATGATGGATTCTGGAAGGTCGGCGGATTCGCGGTTTGGAGATACGCCGAGACGCCGAGCGTGTTGGCGACGCCTGAATACCCATTGGTCCGCAGGCCGGAGCCGAAATAGACGTAGGGCCCGAGGTTGAATCCATCGATATACGAGGGGAAATGAGCGGCCGCATTGTTGCCGGTGCGCGGCATCAGCTTCAGGCGTCCCTCATTGAACTCGAAATTCTTCGATCGGTCCGGTTTGGTGTAGCCGGCGTCGATTGGGTCGGTCGGAATCTTCGACCATCCGCCCATGAGGGCTGGAGCATTTGCCCCGGCCGGCGGGCCGCCCAGGCAAAATACGAGAACCTGGTCCCCCTCCAGGATCCACCCGCCCGCGGGAGCCGGGACGCCAGGCCCCGCCCAATGGACGTTTGTGAAATTCATGTTTGGGAACATCGCGCTCAGAAACTGGACGGACTGATTGTCGAGCGGCGTATTGCCGTAATCCGTGCGATTCATGCACAGCTTGAGCTCGTCCGGGGGAAAGCTTGGAACCTTGTAATCGGTCTTGAATTTCTGCAGCGCCGCCGTGAGCTGCGTGATGTCGTTACGAACAACCATCTCCGGCCCTTTGCGCATAATCGCCCAAATGCCGCCCGTGAGCAGGCTCGCCAAAATCGCGATGATGGCAATCACCACGAGCAATTCGATCAGCGTGAAGCCGGCACGGCCGGCGGGCGCGGGTACTTGTTCTTCACGGCCAACTCCTTCACTGCAAGAGATGAATGATATCCGTTTTTCGTTTTGCGTTCGCAAGGCAGCCGTCCGAACGCTGAACGCAAGCAAGAATCACTTCTTGGGGCCGCCCGACAGGTTGTCCAGCAATTCCAAGAGCGGCATGAACAACGCGATCACGATCGTGCCGACGATGAAACCGAGGACGACGATCATGATCGGCTCCAGCAAGCTGATGAGCGATTCGACCAGCACGTCCACTTCCTCGTCGTAGACATCGGCGACTTTCGTGAGCATGGTATCGAGATCGCCGGTCTCCTCGCCGACGTCGATCATGTTGACGACCATGTCGTCCACCAACTTGCACGCGCGCATCGGATTGGCGATGGTTTCGCCCTCACGGATCGATTCGTAGACGCGCTGGAACATGTCCTCGAAAACCAGGTTCATGCACGTTTCACGCACGATCGACAGGGCCTCGAGGATCGGCACGCCGGAGGAGATGAGCGTGCCGAGCGTGCGCATGGTGCGGGCAATGATGGTCTTCTCGACGATCATGCCGGCCACGGGAATCTTGAGCTTGATCTTGTCGAGGATGTAGGCCCCCGATTTGTTCAGGCGGATCAGTTTCAAGCTGACAACGAGGAAAACCGGGGCGACCGGGATCAAATACCAATATTTGACGAACAACTGCGAGATGGAAATGAGCAACTCGGTGAGGTAGGGGAGCTTCATCTTGAATTCGAGGAAGATCTTCTGGAACTTGGGAATGATGAAGATCATGATGAACGACAAGATGCCGACGGCGACCGAGATGACGACGATCGGATAGACCAAGGCGCCTTTGACCTTGCGGGCCAGGCTCTGGGCCTTTTCCTTGAATTCGGCCAGGCGGCGCAAGATGATTTCCAGAGCGCCGCCTGCCTCGCCGGCGCGGATCATGTTGACGTAAAGGCGGTCGAAGCACTTCGGATGCTTCGCAAAGGCCTCCGAGAGCGTGCTGCCTGATTCGACATCGTCCACAATGTCGATCAGCGCGTTCTTTAAGACGCCCGGCTTCATCTGCCCTTCGAGGATTTTCAAGCTGCGCAACACCGGCAGACCGGCGTCCTGCAAGACGGAGAATTGCCGCGTGAAGGTGACGAGCTGCTTACCGTTGCAGCCGCCCAGCGTGAGCACCTTGGTTTTCTTGGCTTTCTGCGGGCCGGCGGCTTTCTTTTTGTCTTTCTTACCCTTCTTCTGGATTTCGGTGAGGCGCGTGACGAAGTAGCCCATCGAGCGAATTTTCTGCTGGGCTTCCTCCTCGCTGGCCGCATCGACGGTGTCCTTGACCTCGCCGCCCGTCGTGTCCATCGCTTCGTATTGATAGGTCGGCATCGCAATCCTCCCCAAAAAAAACCGCCGTCAGAAAACCGAATTTCAGTCGTTCGTTCCAAATAAATTTAGCCACGGATGAAACACAGACGGAACACGGATGGGAAATCGTGTGTTAATCCTCGCTTCTTCCACGCTGCCTTGCGTCCGTGTTTAATCCGTGTTTAATCCGTGGCTACGTTTTTGGAACGACTGAGTTCTCGTTCAATCCTCATCCGTCGCCGTTTCGCGGACGATTTCGTCGATCGTCGTTTGGCCGTTGTGGATTGCTTCCAAGCCGGCTTCGCGCAGCGTCTGCATGCCGTGCTTGCGGCAAGTCTCGCGCAGCTGATCGGTGGAAGCGCCGGAGCTGATCATGTCGCGCAGGTCGTCGTTCACCACCACCAGCTCGAAGATGCCCAAACGGCCCTTATAGCCGGTGTTGTTGCAACGATCGCAACCACGGCCGTAAAAGAACTTCTTGCCCGCCGGCACCGTGTCCCGCTTCATGCCCAGCTCCATCAGCATTTCATCGCTCGGATCAAAGTCGGTGCGGCAATCCTCGCAAATCTTGCGCACCAGACGCTGGGCGAGAATGCCTTCAAGCGTGGCGGTCAACAGGAACGTTTCCAGGCCCATGTCGCGCATGCGTGTGATGGTGCTGGGCGCGTCGTTGGTGTGCAGCGTGCTGAAGACGATGTGCCCGGTGAGGGCCGCCTGCACGGCGATCTGGGCTGTTTCCAGATCGCGGATCTCGCCCACCAGAAGGATGTCCGGATCTTGCCGCAGAATGGCGCGCAATGCAGCGGCGAACGTCACGCCGATTTCGGAATTGATCGGCACCTGGATGATGCCGTCCATGTCATATTCGATCGGATCCTCGCAGGTGATGATCTTTTCGGTGACCTCATTGAGCTCGTTGAGAGCGGAGTAGAGCGTGGTGGTCTTGCCCGAGCCGGTCGGTCCGGTGACGAGGACGATGCCGTTGGGCTTCTTGATGAGCTCGCGGAAGCCAGCGATCATCTTCGGTTCCATGCCGACGCGGTTGAGGTCGAGGCCGACGTTGCCACGATCGAGCACGCGGATGACGCAGGCTTCGCCGAACATGGTGGGCAGAATGCTGACGCGCATATCGACCGGGTTGCCGCCGATGTTCAATTCGATGCGGCCGTCTTGCGGGAGCCGGCGCTCGGCGATGTCGAGATTCGACATGACCTTGATGCGCGTGGAGATGGCGTTGGCGAGATGGCGCGGCGGCGGCACCATTTCGTACATCACGCCGTCGCAGCGATAACGCAGCTTGTATTCCTCCTCGAACGGCTCAAAATGGATGTCGCTGGCACGGTCCTTGATCGCCAGCAGCATGACCATATTCAGCAGCTTGCGCACCGGGGCCTGATCGGCTTCCTCGATCAGCTTGTCCAGGTCGATGCTCGTCTCCCGGCCACGCGGCCGATCGTCGTCGTCGTCCGCCTTCATCGCGTTGATGATGTCGATGATGCTCTCTTCCTTGCCGAGGTAGCACTTGCTCATCGCCTCGGCAATCGCGGAAGGGGAGGCCAGGCACGCAGTCACTTCCTGCAGGCCCTGCATGTTGCGCATATCGTCCAGAGACGGGAGATTCATCGGGTCGCTGATGACCACCGTCACGACGCCGTCGGTCACGGAAAGAGGCAACACCTTGAACACGGTGGCGACCGTTTCGGGAATGGCCTTGAGCGCTTCGGGAGTCGGCTTCAGGTCGTCGGCGGCGAGGAACTTGAGGCCGAATTGATCGGCGAGCGCTTGCTGGAGTTGCGTTTCGGTGATCAAGCCCTTGGTGAGCGCCACCTGCCCGATCAACTGACCTGTGCTTTTGGCTTCGTCGAGGATTTCCCAGAGCTTGTCATCGTCGAGGTAGCCCAGATCGATGAGGACCTGGCCGAGGCGTCGTCCGGAGGTACGGTTGGCGCCGCCCGCTTTGACCGGCGCCGGCTTGAAATCGCTCGCGGAGACGGCGGGCTTGCCGGCCGGCTTTTTCGGCGCCTGCCCCTGGGGTGCGGCTGCGCCGGCTTGGCCGGTGGTGCGCCGGGCTTGGCAGGTGGTGCGCCTGGCTTGGCGGGGGCGGCGCCGGGCTTGGCTGGCACGGCGGGCTTGTTGCCGGCGGGCTGCTCGCCGGCTGGCTTCGGCGCCGGCGCGCCGGGCTTGGGCGCGGGCCGCTCGCCGGCTGGCACAATCTTGCCAACCGGGGACTTCGGCACCCCTCCGTTGGGTGGCGGTGCCTGCGGTTTCGCCGGCGGAACCTGCGGCTTGCCGACCGGCGGCTGCCCAGTTGCCGGTTTCCCGATCGGCGGCTTCCCGGCTCCCGGCGCTGGCGGTTTACCCGCATTGCCCGGCGGAGTCCCAGGTACTCCGGGCGTTCCCGGCTTCTTCGGCGGATTTGGTTCGTTGGGGTTCGGCATATTCAGCTTCTTGTCTGTCGGCTAAACGCAACCTTAGTCATCGTCTTCATCATCATCGTCGCGGCCACGCGCAGGACGCTTCTTGCGGCGGCTCCTGTCCTCGTCATCATCTTCGTCGTCATCCTCATCATCCTCATCCTCATCCTCGTCCTGTCCAGCGCCTTCCTCGGCGGCTCGGATTCGGTCCGCGAGATCGAGGGGCTTGGCCGATTTCAGAAGCACCTCTTCCTTTTCACAGCTGCCTTCGCGCCAGAGCCTGAAAAGGTCGTCGTCCAGCAGGAACATGCCATCTTTGGCGCCGGTTTGGATCGACGAGTCGATGCGGTAGGTCTTGTTTTCGCGAATCAAGTTTTGGATCGCGGAAGTGACGACCATCATCTCATAGGCCGCGACCACCCCTTCAGGCTTTTTGGGCAGCAAGCATTGCGACAGCACGCCGATCAGGGCGGTGGCGAGCTGCGTGCGGACCTGATCCTGCTGGTCCTTGGGGAACACGTCAATGATGCGGTTGACCGTGCTGGAGGCGCTGCTAGTGTGCAACGTGCCGAAAACGATGTGCCCCGTTTCCGCCGCTTCGATGGCGGCATGAATCGTTTCGAGATCGCGCATTTCGCCGACGAGAATGATGTCGGGGGCCATGCGCAGGGCCCGGCGAATGCCCTCCTTGAAGTTGGGGACATCGACGCCGATCTCACGCTGGTTGATCAAACACTTCTTGTGCTGGTGGTAATACTCGATCGGATCTTCCAGGGTGATAATATGCTTGTCGTAGTTGTGGTTGAGGAAGTTGACCATGCTGGCAAGGCTGGTGGTCTTGCCCGAGCCGGTCGGCCCCGTGACCAGCATAAGTCCGCGCGGCCGATTGATGAGGCGTTTGATCGCTTCGGGCATGCGGATTTGCTCCAAGCTGAGAAATTCGCTCGGAATGCGCCGCATGACGATGCCGAGGGTGCCGCGCTGGCGGAAAACTGCCACGCGGAAGCGGACGCCGCCGGTGTACTCGATGGCGAAATCGGCGCCGCCGACTTCTTGTAGTTCTTGCTGGCAGCGGTCGGGCGTAATTGACTTCATCAGGGACGTGGTGTCGTCGCTGTCGAGCACCTTGGTTTCCAGCAGGCGATAATGGCCCCCCTTCTTGATCGCGGGCTTGCTGCCCACGCTGATGAACAGATCGGCGGCCTTGGCCTGGATCATCGTGTTGAGCAGCTTCTCCATCTGTGGCGTTGCGCCATTCGACACGATATGCACTCCCTTTGGCTACCAGGGCTGAATGGTTTGACTAAACCGCATCAACGACATGGACGAAACACCGAGCGAACCCCTTCGCATCCATTCCAGCTTAATTATCCCGACAAATTTGAATTCGACCAATGAATTTCCCAAACATTACGGATACTTTATGTTTCTTGCGATGAAAGAGCCGCGCACGAAGTACGTGGCCCCGGTGAAGCGTGGGCGGCCGCCTTATTCCTCCGTGTGGTGGCAGATGCTAAGGACTTCTTCCAGGGTGGTGATTCCCGCAACCGCTTTCAGCACAGCGTCTTCCAGCAAAGTCTTCATTCCGCCCAAGCGGGCCTGCCGACGAATGGCCTGGGCCGGTTCGCGGTTGAAGGTCATTTCACGGATCATATTGCTCATGCGCATCATCTCGTAGATGCCTTTGCGTCCGCGATAGCCCGTGTGGTTGCAGTTCGAGCAACCTCGGCCGCGCGTGAAATTGGCAGCCTGGGCTTGAGCGGGGGTGAGTCCGGCGGCCTTGATCTCGTGGGCGGGCGGTTTGTCCGGTTCCTTGCATTTCGGGCACACCAGCCGGACCAATCGCTGCGCCATGACGGCAATAACACTGGAAGCGGTGAGGAACGGCGCAACGCCAATATCGTTCAAACGGGTGATAGCGTCGGGCGCATCGTTCGTATGGAGTGTGCTAAAAACCAAGTGTCCTGTCAAACTTGCCTGCACCGCGATCTCGGCGGTCTCTTGATCGCGGATTTCACCGACCAGAATGATATTCGGCGCCTGCCGCAACATCGCCCGGATAATGCGCGAGAAGTCCAAACCGATCTGGTGCTTCACCTCGCACTGATTGATGCCGGGAAGATAGTACTCCACCGGATCCTCCGCGGTGATGATCTTTCGATCAGGTCGGTTCAATTCGTTCAGTGCGGAGTAGAGGGTCGTGGTCTTGCCCGAGCCGGTGGGTCCCGTCACCAAAAAGATGCCGTTGGGGCGCTTGATCAGATTCAGGAAGCGCTTGTAGTCTTCCTCAGCGAATCCGAGATCTTTTACGCTGACCTGGATATTCGCCCGGTCGAGGACGCGCATGACGATCGACTGCCCGTGGTTGGTCGGCAAAGCACTGACGCGAAGGTCAAAATGCTTGTTCTTCGTCGTCATCTTGATGCGGCCGTCCTGGGGGCGTCTTTTTTCGGAGATATCGATGCTCCCCATGATTTTGAGGCGTGAAATCATGGGGGCGAGGAGTCGGCGGGGCGGGCTGTCGCGCTCGACGAGAACGCCGTCAATCCGGTAGCGGACGCGGACGCGGTCTTCAAAAGGCTCGATGTGGATATCACTGGCACGCAGCCCGATCGCTTCCTGGATGATGAGATTGCATAGTTTGACGACCGGAGCATCGCTTTCGGATTCCCCCGCGCCCGACTTGGTGGCTTCGGTTTCGGTGAATTCGATCTGCGTGTCGGTGAATTCCGCCAGTACGGAGTCCACCGACTCGGTCTCGGTTTGCCCGTAATGCCGATTGATGGCTTCGATGATCTGTTCCTTGGGAGCCAGCACCGGCTGAATTTCCTTGTTGAGAATGAACTGGAGCTTGGTGACGGTCTCATAATCGGACGGATCGCTCATGACGATCTGCAGGATGCCGTCTTCCTGCGCAAAAGGAATGATGACGTTTTCGCGCGCCACCGATTCCGGCACCATTTCGATAATGGCGGGAGATATCGTCACGTCAGTCAGCGTCACCGATTTCAGGCCGGATTTCTCGGCAATGGCGGCCATGATGTCGTCCAGCGAGACGTAGCCTAGCTTGACGATAGCGTCCTGAAGCTTGGCGCCGGTCTGCTGCTGAAGTGCTTTGGCTTCCGCGATTTGATCTTCCGCGATGAGTCCTTTTTTGAGCAGGATATCGGTAAAGTCGCCGTGGCCTTTGGCCATGAGAATTGCCTCCGCTGAAATAATGCCGATTCTTGCCTGGGAGATCGGTGACATGAGCCAAGAATCACAAGGGGAACGCGCAACCCATTGCGATTCCCTGATCTGCAACCTCAATTTACTCTAGCAAACTGAGTGGGGAGGCCGCAACCGAAAAGTGAAAAATGCGCAAGGTAACGAGATTGCAGCGTTGTTGTGATGAGATTGCTCTCATACAATGAAGCGTGTAAATCGTGTACCGAAAAAGCGAGGCCCACCATGAAGCGCACCCTTTTTTTCTGGGCGTTCGGCCTGCTGCTCTTCACCACTTCGCCGCATTGGTCGCTGGCGCAAGAACCTGCCGGCACTCCGAAGAATTCCATCGAAGTGCAAACGCGTGGTCCGCTGCATGACGCGATGGCTCAGCCCTTTGGCGTGAAGCCGGAACCGGGGCCGTTGGTTGCCAAGGAGCCGCCGGCGCCGATTGCGGAGGATCCGCCCCAGCAGAAACCCGACATGCCAAACGTGCAGTGGGTTCCCGGTTACTGGGCGTGGGATGCCCCGAGTCAGCAATTCATGTGGGTAAGCGGCGTTTATCGCGCGCCGCCGCAGGATCGCAACTACATTCCCGGATATTGGGCAAGCAACGCCGACGGCTGGCGCTGGGTGCCTGGATTCTGGTCGAACGGCAAGCTACAGGATACCACCTACGCGCCGGAGCCGCCGGCGCCGCTCGACAACGGCCCCACGACTCCCGCGCCCGACGCCAATTCCCTTTATGTGCCCGGCGCCTGGATGTGGCAGCAAGACCGCTTCGTCTGGCGGCCGGGCTACTGGGCCGCGGCACAGAGTGGCCGCGTCTGGATGCCCTCTTACTATCTCTGGACGCCCAACGGCTACGCCTATGTGGACGGCTACTGGGACTATCCGTTTCAGGATCGCGGCATGATCTTCGCGCCGGTCACCTTCAGTCGGCCATTATGGAATGACCCCAACTGGAGTTATCAGCCGAGCTATATCCTCAGCCCCAACAGCTTCCTCGATTCGGCCTTCACCAACGGCCCCGGCTTTTATTTCGGCAACTATTACAACCCGCGCTACGGCCAGGCCGGCTTCAATCCGTGGTACACCGGTCGCGGCCGCTACGATCCGACTTTCGCCTACAACGGCTGGCGGAATCCCAGCTGGCTGGCCGGCGTCCAGCAGACTTACGCCGGTCGCACAGCCGGCCGGCTGAATGGGCCGCCGGTGACCTTCGCCCAGCAGGGCAATAACAAATTCGTCACGCCGCTCAATCAATTCGCCGGCGCGGCCCTGGTCAACAACACCACGGCTCAGCTGGCCACGCAACGCACCGGCATTCAGCAAACGCGCCAGCTCGCCGTCAATCGGCAGCAATTCGAGTCCAGGGGGTCTGGTAAAGCAACCGCCGGCAACGGGATCCGCTTGACCGCCGGATCGAATTCCTCAAGCGGACCGCGCATCATCAACGGCGGCGGGGCGGCCAATGGCGGCGGTGCTATGCCGAAGATCATCAACGAATCGCGCAGCTTCACCCCATCCAACTCCGGGCCGAAGATCGTGAATTCGTCGTCGGCAGCGCAACCGCGCACCGTCACGCCGTCGGCCGCGCACAGGATGGCGACTCCGACGCCGCGGGTGACGCCGCCGGCGCGCACGTTCAATTCGGCGCCGGCAAGAGGCGGCAACGCGGCCCATCACGCGTCCGGGCACAGACGGTGACCCGCACAAGGCGTCACATCTTTCTCCCGAGGGCCGATGCCACCTTGCGGCACTCGGTCATCAAGTCGCGGAAGGCGGCCGGCGTCAGCGATTGGTAGCCGTCGCTCATCGCCTTTTCCGGGTTCGGGTGCACCTCAATGATCAATCCGTCCGCGCCGGCTGCGATCGCCGCGACGGCCATCGGCGTCACCAGACTTGCTTTGCCCGTACCGTGGCTTGGATCGGCAACAACCGGCAGATGCGTCGTCTGATGCAGGTAGGGAATGCTGGCGAGCGGCAAAGTGAAGCGCGTGTGGTCCTCGAAAGTGCGGATGCCGCGCTCGCACAGCATCACGTTCGGGTTGCCGGTTTTGAGGATGTATTCGGCCGCGAGGAGAAATTCGTCCATCGTGGCGCTGGGGCCGCGTTTCAAAAGAACGGTCTTGCCCGATTCGCCGACGGCTTCGAGCAGCGGATAGTTCTGCATATTGCGGGCGCCGACCTGCATGACATCCGTGTATTTCGCCAAGAGCGGCACATGCTCGGGCGCCATCACCTCGGTGACGATCGCCAGCCCGGTCGCATCGCGGGCCTCGGCCAGCAGATGTAGGCCTTTTTCCTTAAGCCCCTGGAAGCTGTACGGACTGGTGCGCGGCTTGAATGCGCCGCCGCGAAGTCCGGTAGCGCCGGCCTCGCGCACCGCATGGGCGACTTCGAGAATCTGCTCGCGCGTCTCCACCGAGCAAGGCCCGGCAATGACGCCGATCTGGCCGGCGCCGACTTTCAGATGGAGCGCCTCGACGCAGGTGGGGTCCTTCTTGACCTCGGTCGAGGCCATCTTGTACGGCGCGAGAATCGGCATGACTTTTTCCACGCCGTCCCCCGTTTCCAGGGCTTGCTTGGCCCCGTCCCGCTTTTCGCCCAGGGCGGCCACCACGGTGCGGTCGGTGCCCTGAATGATATGGCTGCGCAGACCGAGTTCCTCGATCAACTGAACTACGTGATCGATCTGCTTCTGCGTCGAACCCGGCTTCATGACGACGATCATGGAAATGCTCCCGGCGATAACCCACGGATAGCCATCCGCGGGCTTGGACAAAAAAAGGGGAGCCTCGGACGAGATATACGCCGAGGCTCCCTACAAAAATGTGGCTGCTTCCGACGGCAGCCCGTCGGCTGTCTTCAGAACAGCCACCTATGGTTACCACTACTCACTAATCACCTCCTTTCACGCGAGCCACCCCACGCGCGGCTGGCAACCAAGTCAGCCGCTTGTGAGCTTTAGCCCGTCACGCCACGATAGCATGACCCAATAGGTAAATCCTAACAACATCGCGCACAGCCCGCAAGTTGGATTTGCAAAAAATCACGCCATTTTGTACTCTAGGTGAATTCTCTATGTGGATGGATTCTTTTCTCGGCGCAAGGAGGCGCATCATGACCGCACGCATCGGCATTGTTCTCGCCTTGCTCGGCAGCTGTTCTTTGCCTCTTGCATCGGACCAAGTGCAAGCGTGCTGCGCCGTCTTCCGTGCCGCGCGCCGGTCGTCAATGCCGATCAGACCGTCATCATCATCTGGGACGCCGCGACCAAGACGCAGCATTTCATTCGCCAGGCATCGTTCAAGAGCGAGGCCGACGATTTCGGTTTCCTCGTGCCGTCGCCGACGCAGCCCGAATTGGAGGAAGCGGGCGACGAAGCGTTTCCGCATCTGCGCCGCTTGACCGAGCCGGAGCCGAAATATGTCGGCGGCGGCGGCGGTTGCACCTGCAGTGCAAATCCTGCGGCGCTCGACGATCGGCGCTCGCTTGAGGTCAAAATCCTGGAGGAAAAGCGCGTCGCCGGCTTCAACGCCTCCGTGCTCGAAGCGAAATCCGCGACCGCCCTGACGCAATGGCTCAAGGACCATGGCTATGCTTTCTCGCCGGAAGTCGAAGCCTGGGCCAAGCCGTACATCGGCGCCGGCTGGAAGATCACCGCCCTGAAAGTGCTCCGCGGCAAAGACCCCCCGGCCAAGACCGACGTGAAAGCCGCAGCTTTGCGCATCAGCTTCAAGACCGACCGGCCGCTTTTTCCCTATCGTGAGCCGGATTACAAGGGGAGCGCGGCTGCTGTCGGCGCCAGGGATCGGCTGCTGCGTATCTACTTCCTGGCTGAGGCACGCTATCAGGGGGAGTTGACCAAGGAAATGCCATGGACGTCCAAGGTCGCCTGGGCCGGCAAGCTTTCCGCCGAAGATCGCGCGAAGATTTTGGAGGAGCTGAAACTGCCCGCCAATATCGGCCCGGCTGAGTTCTACCTCACCGAATTCGAGGACCATTGGCCGTACCGGCTGATGCCCGCCGACGTCTATTTTCACCGCGCCGCCACCCAGGAAAGCATTCGCCTTGCCTCGGTCAGCGGCCCGGCGCCGTATCCGACCGATGCGGCCGCGTACGCCCTCGCCGCCGTCATGATCCTGCCGCCGCTCTGGCGGCGATTCCGCCGGCGCTTGGCTTCGGGTATGGCGCACGAGCCGGAAGCGTGAGCGACGGATTTTCGCGGCCCGTCGCTAGCGCTTCCGGCTCGTGCCTGGATTTTCAGATGCTTACTTGCTGATTTCCAGCTTCAATTCCTGGGTTCCCGTCTTCGTCTTGACCTTCTGGTCTTTTTTCTTGTCCTTGTTGAGATCGGAACCGAAGGTCTCGTGCCACATATAGACGGTCAGCTCCGTGTCGATCGGCACGTTCTTGATCTCGAAGTTGCCATCCTTGTCGGTGACGGCGAAATAGGGATTGTTGAACAGAGCGATCTTGGCGCTCATCCAGGTGTGGATGCTGCACGAGGCGTTGATGATCCTTTCGGGTCCGCCGCCCAGGTCGATTTGTTTTTCCTTGCCGGGGGTCAGCATGAAATTGGGGTTGCCGAATTCGCTGGCGTCGATCTTCACGTTGTGATTCACCATTGCATCGTTCTTGAACTCGACCTTCTGGTATTCCGCGTAGAGCCCAACGACATGCGGGATGTACTCGCAATACGGCTGATCGACGATCACCGGCTTCTTCTTGTATGCCTCCAGCAGTTTTTCGTCGAGTTTTTTGAATTTCTTGTCGGCAGGGGGAGCGAGGATGACGATAACGTCCGCGACGCCTCCGTCTTTACTGACGATCCAGGTCTGCTCGAGTTGATCCTTCTCGGTCCCGCATAATCCCTTCTTGGCATCCAGATTGTCGGCCTTGGCGATGCGAGGATCGACCTTGGGTTCGGGGGGCGTGCCCTTGAATTTGACCACACCCTTGATGATGGCGTCGGGGGGAGTGGTGATGTCGGTCCTACTCTTGGCGGGGACCGTCGGCGTGGGACTTGGCGTCGGCGTCGTATGATCGTCCTTCTTCGTGCAGCCCACCGTGCCGAGGACCGCCAGGGCAGGGGCCAACAGCAAAATGCCCAGAATCGGAAATCGCTTCATGTTCATCCTCTTTTGTTGAAGTCCGTTAACATTGGGCTCCGGTAACAATGATTCCACAACTACGATGCGCGGAGCGCCGAATTATTCCCGCCAACTCACTTCTTGTCGGCCGGCAGGTCCGGATTGTAAACGCGATTGATCGGCATGTCGGCAACGCGCGGGAAATTCAAGAGCACATCGCGCACGGCGTGAATTTGCTCCAGCGCCGGCCCGCTGTGGATCGGCTGCCACTTGGGTTCCTTCTCGCTGAAATAGGTCGGCATCAGCGAAGGATACGGCACGAATCGCTGCGGCTGATTGACCCATTGGACGATCCATTCGGGTCGCAAGCGCTGATTGGCGAGGGCGAGCGGCGGCCCCTGCTTATCTTTCTCCGTCGGCGCGAGATTCCCCACCTGATGGCACTGCAAGCACAGCTTGCGCGACGTCACCATGCGGTAAGCGTCGGCAGCGTATGCTTCCTTTTCCTCCCACGCTAGACGCAACGACTGCACGTCCAGCTTATTGAGAGCCGATTCCAGGCGAGCTTTGTCCGTCGCGGAGTCCTTGAGCGCCGCATTGAGCAAATCGATGTCCTTCCGGATTTCCGGCTCCTTACCCTTGTCGGTCTTCAGCGCCTTGAATTTGGCTTCAAGGTCCGCCTTGCGCGCCGTGTTGACGTCCTCGAGTTTTTTCAGCTCGGCTTGGAAGCTTCTTTCTTGCTCCTTGGCCAGCTTCTCCCAGAGGGGCGTGAATTCCTGCACACGCTGCTGGTAGGCCGTCATCTCCTTGCCGTCCTTGCTCTTGACAAGCTTGCCGTCCAGATCGAACGCCTTGCTGTTCTTGAGCCGTTCGACATATTCCTTGGTTTTTTGACGCCAATACGGGCCGTCGATATCGGTTTGCTGCGGCAACGTCTCGAAGGGGAACGGCAAGGCGACGCCGGGATTGGTTTGCCTGGTGACGCCCGCGAAGTAGTCAACGAGCGCGGCCGCTTCCTGGTTGCTCATGTTGAATTTCGGCATGCGCAGGATGGCCAGCTTGCGGATCGGCTGCGGATCGAGCAGGAATTTGCTGAGCCATTCTGGCTGGGTGCGCTCCCCTTGCCCGATGAGGACCGGAGGCAACGAGGCGCGGGCCTCGGCGCTGTCCCCTTCCGCCAACGGATATTTCTTTGGATCGCGCTTGTTCAAGTACGGCACGAGCAAATTGGAGAACGCGCCGCCGTACTGGCTGTCCGCAGCAAAATGCCGGTTCAGATCGGCGTCCGATTGGATCGACGCCGGGTTGGCAACCACGTCCTCCAAGGCGATGAAAACCGGCGTGCTGGAGGGAAGGTTCTTGATGGCCCCCTTGCCGTCGGCGTAGCGAAATGCCTCGCTCAGGGTCAACACCATCCACGGCTCTTCATCCCCATCGGCGTTGGCGAGCTTGCGGAAGTGCGGGATGACGCCGTGGGCGGTAGAGAACTCGCCGCCAATCGCATCGCGGCCTTCCCAGTTGGTGTGATTGGGAAAGCGGATGACGCCCAGGTCATTGATGAGGTCGTTCTGCTTTTTCTGAGCGAAATCGAGCTTCGCCCGTGTTTTGGGTCCGATCTTGAAATCATAGATGCCCGGGCGGATGAGATGGCAGCCGGCGCAGTTAAATTTGTCGAGAACCTGCCGGCCCTTGACTTCCGCCAGGCGATCCCCCTTGGGTTGATTGATGCTCTTGACCGGCACTTGCTCGGCGACCAGGCCGAGAATGAACGTCGAGACGGCTTCGCGGTCCCTGGCCTCGTCCACGAAAATGCGCTTCTTGAATTCGTCCTCATTTTCCTCGGGTCCTTTGCGCGGCCGGGAGAAGGTGAACTTCGGCATGCGCGAGCGGTCGTCCCAGGTGCGAATTCGATTGAAGTCATAGCTGCGCGGCTCGCGAATCTTCTGATTCAAATACCCGATTCGGCTCGCATTGTGGCCCAGAAGCTCGTTGGCGTAGAACTTCTCGTAAGGCTCCTTCTTCACACCGTCTTCGATCTTGTCGCCGTGGAGGGGCTTGCCTTCCTTGTCAGTGAGCGAATCGACAGCGTAGTAATGCTGCTTGAAGAAGTTTTGGATATCCTCGAAGGCAAGGCGGTCGGCTGGTTTCTTGCCCCAGTCGTTCAGGGCGACGCCGATCGGCTTGGCAGTCTCGAAGCCGGGGATGTCGTGGCAGCCGTAGCAACCCAAGCGGTTGACAGCTTTCCTGCCGAGATAGAATTTCAATGAGTCTTCATTGCGAACATCGTTGACCAGGAGCGCTTTCTCGTCATCGGCGACGTCGTTGATGATGAGCCGCCATTCGTCGCTCACGTTCTTGGGGTCGTTGCGGAATTTGGCGAGTTGGTCGTCGGACATGCCGGCTAGGAAGGTGTCCATGTCGCGCTTGGAGAGCATGCGCGTCAGGTAGACTTTGGCCAGGGCATGCAGGTCGTTCTTCGCCGGGTCTTCGACCTTGACATCCATCCAGGCAGCGGGCGTCAGCGGCGCTTGCGAAAGCAGCCACTGAGCGACGTCGGCTGCCTCTGGCGGCGTCAGATGGGTCACCGGCATGCGGCTGCGCGGGCTGTGCACGTGCGGATCAACGATCCACTGAATCAGCCATTTGCGGCCGGCATCAATCTGCTCGGGATGCTCAAAAGCGTTCGCCGCGATCTTGCCCGACAAAGAAGTCAGGTTGGGACCAAACATGGCGTCGCTCTTGACCAGGATCCCCGCGTTTTTTTGGTCTAACCGGTCCGTTCCATCATGCGTGTGGCACGCCAGACAGCCGCGTTCCGTGAATAGCACGCGCCCTTTCTCGGCACTGCCTTTGTAGCCCGGCGCCAGATCGACGAGCTTGATTTCCTTGCGATATTTCATGCGGGCCCTGATCGCGCTCGCCTCGGCCTGCTGATCCTTGTCCATGCGCGGCAGGTTCAGAAGCTCCGTGAGGCGCACTTCATCCGCGCGAGCGGCCTGCGGATTCTTGGCGTCGGCGCCATGTTGCTTGTCCGCGTTCTTGAGATAATCCTTGCTCGTCTTCATCAAGAAATGCGCGATCGACGTGATCTCCGCATCGGGGAACTTCTTTTGATTGTCGGGCAGCACGCTCTTGTCGTTCGTGCTCAAGCCGTAATAATGCGGCATCTTGGTGTCGGGGCGGAAGCTGGACGGGGAGCGAACCCATTTCTTGATGAATTCCTCGCTGAGCTTCTCGCTGACGCGGCTCAAGGCGGGGCCGACCTTACGCATCGTGCCGGGGCGATTGTCGGGATCGTTCTCGGCCTTGACGCGCTCGATCGGCAGCAAATTCTCCAGCGGCGGGCTGGGCTCCAGGCGCAGATCGGGGCCGACGCGGTTGATTCCCTTCCAGCCGCTGATCTCGTGGCAACCGAAGCAGCCGTTCTCCTTGATGAGGTTGTAGCCTTTGAGGAGCTTGGGCGCCTCGACGCGGTTCTCACTGCTGATGAGATCGGTGACTTCGTGATGGCACTTGATGCAGGACGATTCGACGAAGCGGTTGGGGAGCATCGGGAAATCCCAATCGTGGTTGCTCGCCCAACGGCGATCCTTCGTCCATTCCTCGCGCATCGAGGAATTATTGGGGCTGTGCGAGGCGTCGAGAAAGCTGGTGCCCGATCCCTGGCCGTAATGGCACGAGGTGCAGCCGAACTTCTCGGCGGGATGCTTGCTGTTGGAGCCGACGTAAAGATCGAGACGGGGATGGGCGGCGAATTCGGTGATGCGCGATTTCGTCAGCGTGTTCTTGACGTCGGCCAACACGATTTCATGCGGATTGGTCTTTTTGAGCTTGGCGATGTCGTCCGGATCGAGCAGAGGCGTGCCGGTCGGTTCACCTTTCTCGTTGAGCACCTGGCCGGCCTTGTTATTGCCGATGCTGATGTCATAGAGATCCTGGACGGTTTTGAGCTTGGCCGCGAAATCGGGATTGTCCTTGGTCAAGTCGATCAGATTGTCGCGAGAGAAGTTAGGCCGATCGATGCCGAGATGGCAACTCGTGCAGCGGTCGAAGCGGGTCACCATCTTGAAGTTGTAATCGATCGGGATGTCGTTGATCGTGAATTGCTGAATCTTCAAGGGACTGGCGAAGCCATCGATCACGGGAAACGCGCGGATCGAATCCCAGATGGTCCATCGCTTGCCAAGGGCCAGCTTGACCTGGGCGTTGAGCTTGTCGTTGACTTTCTTGAATGCAGCGGTTGCGATGGTGTAAGTGCCGTCGATGTCGTCGATCTTGAATTGCTCGAGCTTGATCTCGTCAACGACAGCGTCGCGGTCGGCCTGTGCCTCGGCAAGCTCCTTGTTTAGCGCGTCCAGCTCCTCCTTGTATTTGTCGGCGAGCTTGGAATCATTGAACTCTCTGGCCTGGTCCACGAAGCTCGTGATCGAATCGACCTTGGCCTTGATATCCTGATACGCTCGCCTCGGTTCTCTCCTTTTTCGGCCTCAAACTGACCATTGCGGCCTGGGCGTCCTCCAGTTTCTTCTCGTGCTTCTTTCGGTACGCGCGCGCCTCCCTTACTTTTTCCAGCGCCTTGTCAAAAGCATCCTTGTCGGGAACCTGATTCACGGCCTGCTGCTGGGCGACCGCGACTTCGATCTGGCTGAAGGCGCGTTGCTCGTCCTTGTATTCGCGGTCGTAATCTTGCCAGAACATCCAGACGAGGCTCAGCAGCATCAGGATATTCGACGCGGCGAACACGATGTCCAGCACGTACTGGTCTCGAAATGGTTTATCGCTTGCGGCCATGCATTCACCTGGTGAGTGGTGAGTGGTCTTAACCACCGCTCCCCACGCTCAAATGTTGAAAAAGAATTCCGGAATGAACACGATGTACTTGAG
Organism: uncultured Planctomycetota bacterium; assembly: GCA_963767835.1. Taxonomy (GTDB): domain Bacteria; phylum Planctomycetota; class Planctomycetia; order Gemmatales; family Gemmataceae; genus SIAQ01. The sequence continues at coordinate 143,516 of CAVYFY010000024.1, read as the reverse complement.
GTTGAACGCCCAGCGCAGCACCATCTTGATCGGCAAGCACGCCATGAACTGAATCAGCGTCACCAGCGTGAAAAAACGCACGAAGCCCATGCGGATGAAGAAGGTCCGCAGAATCGTCTTCGCCAACAGCGGCGGCAAAACGAACAGATAGGCAGCCACGAAAAGTAGCCCCGGCAGCTCGCGAATGTACCACGACTTGTCCACCGATTGGCCCAGAAGTTTGAGCCAAAAGTATTCCGACAGATTCACGTTGGTGAGCGGCACGTTCTTGTGCGGGTCCCACGGCTCGAAGGGGCCGAAGAAGTTCCAGTTGGGGCCTCGCAGAAAAGTGCCCAGCACGATCAGGACGCACCACAGCACCACGAAGCCGAACAGGAACGTCGTCACCGCGAATTTGCGCTCGCTGAAGGTGTAATAGCCGTTCCCCTTCTGGTTGAAATCGATGTACGGCAACGCGATCAGGCCCTGGATAATCATGGTCGGCAAGACGACACCGGCCATCCATGGATCGTAGTAGACGAGCATCTCTTGCAAGCCGAGGAAGTACCACGGCGCCTTCGACGGATTCGGAATGCGTGCCGACGACGCCGGCTGTTCGAGCGGCGCCTTGAGCACCACCGCCCAGACGATCAAGATCAGCGTGCAAACGATCATCGCGATCAATTCGGTGTAAACGAGATCGGGCCAGACCAGCACCTTCTCCTCGCCGACCTTTTCCAGCGGCGGCTCACCGCGGGCGATGCGCTCGTCATTCACCACCGCCTTGCGCAGGGCCAACCAGGTGCAGAAGCCGACCGAAAAAATCAGCATCACGATCGGCACATTGTCGGGCTTGGTGATGATGCTCTTGAAGCTGTCATTGGTCATCGCCAGGCCGGAAAACCAGAGGGTGAACATCAAGATCGCCCAGGCGACGACCGGCAAGGTGGCGAAGCGGCGGAAAACAAGCAGCAAGGAAAATCCGATCACCGCGAGCACGAAATAGGTTGTCGGCCCCATGACCCAGTTAATCGCGTCCTCCACTCCGTGCGGAATCGACCAGCCCATGTGCAGCAGGTAAGCCACGGCATGAACGCCGAACACCGCGGCCACCGCGCCCCAGATCATCGCCTGGAGCGGATTTTTCTGCTGATAGAAATAATGCAAGGCAAAGCCGACGTTCATCAGCATGACGAGGAGATAGAACAGGCCAATCCCCGTTTGCAGCGAGCCGGAAAGATGGTGAGATTCGGAGTGCATGGTGTCATCCATGTTTGCCAAGCCCCACCATAAGCGCAGCGTTGGTGGGGGTCGAACCCGCGATGACCCCCACCAACGCTGCGCTTATGGTGGGGCTTGAAATCTACAACGCGCCGCTGATGCCGCCGTCCTTGCGCACGCGCCAGAAATGGACGGCAATCAAAACCGAGGCGGCGAGCGGCAGGGCGACACAGTGCAAGACGTAGAATCTCAACAAGGTTGTTTCGCCGACGAAGCGGCCGCCTAATAACAAGAAGCGCGCATCGCTACCCGAGTGGATCAAGTCCACGCCTCCAATCGTGAGGAATTTGGAACCGGGGCCTTCATACCCCATGATCGGCGTGGCGCGGGCCATGTTGCTGCCGACGGTGATCGCCCAGATCGCCAGCTGATCCCAGGGGAGCAGATAGCCGGTGAAGCTCAGCAGCAATGTCAACACGAGCAAGATGACGCCGACGCCCCAGTTGAATTCGCGCGGCGGCTTGTAACTGCCGGTGAGGAAGACGCGGTACATGTGCAGCCAGATCGTGATGACCATGGCGTGAGCGCCCCAGCGATGCAGCTCGCGGAGGATGCCGAGCGTCGTCACGTCCCGGAGCGAGAGGATATCGTTGTAGGCGTGTTCGAGGGTAGGGCGGTAGTAGAACATGAGGAGAACGCCGGTGACGGTTTCGACGAGGAACAGGAAGAACGTGATGCCTCCCATGCACCAGGTGTAGCTGAGCTCGATGCCGCTCTTGCGCACGGAGACGGGGTGCAGATGGAGGAAGACGTTCGTCAGCATGACGACGACGCGATTGCGGCGATCGCGCGGCGCCGGGTGACGGAAGATGCTCTTCCAGATTTGCGATGTGCGGATGTATTCGCCAATGGACATATTTCCATTTCCCCCGGTTTCCGTCAACGTTTAGCGCCCGCGTAATCCGTCCGTTTCACCCCAACGCTAAACGGGGAGCGGCACATCAAACATCACAGCAAAATATAAGAATCCGGATCGTCCCACTGCTGGAGTTCCTTCTGGAACTTGCGCGACTTATCCACGATGATCTGGCCGTCGTCGGTCTTGCGGATGGCGTAGCGCTCCAGCGGGCGCGGCGCCGGGCCCTCGAAATTGACGCCGGTGATCTTGAAGCCGGAGCCGTGGCAGGGGCATTTGAATTTCTTCTCGCTTTCCAGCCAGTTCGGCGTGCAGCCCAGGTGTGTGCAGGTCGTGCTCAGGGCATAGATGATATCGCGGCCACGCTCATCCTTGTGGCGAATGACCCAGGAGCCGATCTCCTTGAATTTGTCATCGACCTTGTTTTCCTCATAGTTGCTGACATCGCCGGCCTTGAAGGTGCTGGGAGGCTCGGAAAGCACATTGGGAAACATGAAGCGGACGGTGCCGAGCGTCATGCCGACCATCGAAAGCGTGAATGTCGTCCATGCGGCGGCGAACCACGTGCCAAACAAAGCCAGCACGCCTCCAACGACAAAGTTACGCCGCGTCGGCGTGGCCGGAGCCTTGACCACCGCTTTCGCCGGTGCGGCGGGCGGCACTGCCGTCACGCTCGTGGACGGCGCCAGCGCTGGGGGTGTCGCGGTCACGTTTGTAGATGGAGGGGCCGCTTGTGTCGGATTAGGATCGCCAGGTTGATTGGATTCCGCCATGATCATCGCCAAGAAGGGTGCTTGTGAATCATTTCACAAAATACGTTGTACAACTCAGCATCGAGTCGTCAAGCGTCATTTGTTCACTGATGGGTATGATGCAAACAAAATGCCAACGCAAATCCGCATGAATCATGCGCGAAATGACCGGGCTCGTCTCAAGATTGGCAAAAACGCACCTTTCTGGTGCCAGTTTTGATAAACGCGGTCCGGCGCTACATGAGCATTTGCCGAATCGTTGCCTCATTCACGGGCCGAATCACCCCTTTTTCCGTGATAATGCCCGCGATCAGTTCAGCTGGCGTCACGTCAAATGCGGGATTGTAGACGCGCACGCCGGCCGGTGCGATCACCTTGCCAAGTCCCTCGGTGACTTCGCGCGGATCGCGCTGCTCAACCGGAATTTGGCTGCCATCCACAATGGTTAGGTCGAAGGTGCTCGACGGAGCGGCGACATAGAACGGAATCCCGTGGGCCCGGGCCAGAACCGCGACGCCGTAGGTGCCGATCTTGTTGGCGGTGTCGCCGTTGGCGGCGATGCGATCGGCGCCGACAATCGCCAGCTGAATCTTTCCCTCGCGCATCACCTGGGCGGCCATGCTGTCGCAGATCAAGGTCACGTCGATGCCGGCTTGCTGCAACTCCCAGGCGGTCAAACGCGCGCCTTGCAAGAGCGGTCGGGTCTCATCTGCGAACACCTGGAACTTTTTTCCCTGCTCGGCGGCGGTGTAAATGAGGGCAAGGGCAGTGCCATATTCCGAGGTCGCCAGGCCCCCCGCGTTGCAGTGCGTCAAGATGCCTTGTCCCGGTTGCACCAAGTCCGCGCCGAACCGCCCAATCGCCCGGCACATGGCCCGATCTTCCTGCTCGATGGCCAGCGCTTCATCGAGCAAGATTCGCGTCACGCCGGCAGGCAGCGTTTTGTCCAGGAGCGGCCTCGCCTTCTTTTCGAGCCGTTCGATGGCCCAGAAAAGATTGACCGCGGTCGGCCGGCTGGTGCGCAGATAGTCGGCGACTTCCATCAGCCGGGCGGCATAGCCATCCGGTTCTTGGTGCCCTTGCACGCCGACGACTACGCCGAACGCCGCCGCCACGCCGATAGCCGGCGCGCCGCGCACACGCAAAACGCGGATCGCTTCCCACACCTCTTCGACGGTTCGGCAATCGCGATATTGCACCTGCGTCGGCAGCAAAGTTTGATCGATCAGCCGAACATGGCCCGGCAAATCGCCGATCCATTCGACCGTGCGCGGCAGTGGTTTCATGAAGAACGTCCTTGTCAAGAAAACTCTACGCCCCGCGAATGATCTGCAGCGCTTGCTCGTGCAGGATTCCGTTGGACGCCAGCACGTCGGGCTTTTCGATATCGAGCTTGCCGTCCCACGCGGTCAGCTTGCCGCCGGCTTCCTCGATGATCGGGGCCAGGGCGGCGATGTCCCAGGCGTGGATGCCGTGCTCGACCATGATTTCGCCGGAACCCTGGGCAACCATCATGAAGCCGTAGAAATCGCCGAAGCCGCGCTGGCGTTCGGTCATTTTCACGAGATCGAGAAATTGGCGTTCATGGCCGGCCTTGGTGAACCAGCTGATGCTGGAATAATAAACGTGGGCCTTGTCGAGCGAGCTGACATCGGAAACGCGGATGCGGCGTTCATCGCGAAAAGCGCCGTGGCCTCGCAGGGCGTGAAATGTTTGCCTCATCGCCGGCAGAAAGGCGACGCCGGCGATCAGTTCGCCCTTGTATTCGAGGCCGATCAAGGTCGCCCAGATGGGGATGCCGCGCACGAAGCTGCGCGTGCCGTCGATCGGGTCGATGATCCAGCGAAACCCGGACGACCCCGGCGTGTCGCCGAATTCCTCGCCGAGGAAGCCGTCATTGGGAAATCTACCTAGCAGGGCCTTGCGCAACAAATCCTCGGCCCCGCGATCCGCCATCGTGACAGGGCTTTGATCCGCCTTCCACTCGACCGCAATGCCGCGATCGAAATAGCCGAGCGCGAACTGCCCCGCTTGCCGGGCGGCGTCCAGAACGGCGTCGTAGCGATTGCGCCAGTCGGCGTTCATTTGCTATCTCCGCCGCTTGCGGCTTCGCGCTCGCAGTGAAGCGCCGAAGGGCTCGGCGCTTCACTGCGAGCGCGAAGCCGCAAGCGGTGTTCATTTTTTCAACCGAAACTCCACCGTGTTCGGCGTCACATCCGGCGGCGTCTCGTACGGCAGCGATTTCAGGAATTCGACCAGGTCATCGATCTCCCCGCTCTTGAGCTGGCTGGTGCGGCCATGCTTGTCGTCCTTGTTTTGCGTGGTGACGACATCGCGCAAGATCGCCGCCGAGCCGTCGTGCAGATACGGTGCGCCGCGGTAGATGCCCAGCAGCGTCGGCGTGTCGTATTTGGTCCCCATGCGCTCGCTCTTGTCGGCTCGGCCAGTGCCAATGTCGTGCAGGTTGAACGGTTGCTTCAGGCTGCTGTCGGTGAAATACGGGCCGCTGTGGCAAGTCGCGCAACCGACTTCCTTGCTGAAGAATATCTTCTTGCCAAGCTCGGCAGCAGCGCTCAGCTTCCCCGGCGCTTGCACGTGCGGCGACAGCGGGAATTCCAGTGAATTGCAATAGACGGCGATGGCGTCCAGGTCTTTCGAGCGGCCCGAGGTTTTTTCCTCCAGCTCGATTTTGTGGAAGCCAACTTTCGGCAGAATCTTTTTCCTACCCAAGAAACCATCTCCTTGCATGAGCTTAGAGCGAATGGTGTACTCGAAATCCTGCACCTCATCGCGGTCGGCCGACCAGTGCAAGGGATGCGTGTGGGCCAGGCCGACGAACGCGGTGGTCCTGCGCAGGCCCTCGGCTTGTTGCCAAACGCGGGCATCGTGCAGCCCATCGGGATGGCAGGAGGAACACGCAATCCAGAGCCGGCTCGTCATCGGCGGCCTCGCGGTGTTGAAGAGGACCTTGCCGCGCACCCATTCGGGGGTCTTGGGGGCTTCGCAGGTCTTGATCGTCTTGACGAGGGCCATGTTCGCGGTGTAGATGCTGACCGAGAAATCCATGGCGTTGTAGATATAGACCGACTTGCTGTCGGGGCTGACGCGGACGGCACGCGGGTTTTGGCCGGTGCGAACGGGCGGGCCGGCACGCTCGATTTCCTTGTAATCGTCGTCGATGAGGTTGATGTAATTCATGTCGTTGGTGCCTGCGTAGATGATGTAGAAGCGTTTGCCGTCGGGCGCGATGGCCGACTCCCAGGGATTGGTGACGACGTACACGCCGTTGTAGGTGTCCATGCCCCAGCTGCGGCGGCGCGTGCCGTCTTCCTTCGCGGGCTTGAGATCGTGGATGCTGAGCTGCGGGAAGATCGAGCCGGCGCCGTCGGCCACCTTGATCATGGAACGGATGTGGGCGATGTAGGCCTTGGGCCGCGTCGGATGGAGCACGACATGGCGAGCGAGATTGTCGGTCGAATGCCCCTTCCAGGAATCGACGATCTTGCCCGATTCGAGATCGATGGCATTGAGAACACCGGTGTAGAATTCGGTCACATAAATGCGCTTGCCGTCCGGCGCGAGCGCAATGCCGCGCGGCATCGAACCGGCGGGGATTTCACGCAGCACCTTGCCGCTCGCCAGATCGATCTCGCTGACGAGGCCGGGATAATCATGGCTCACCCAGGCCCTGGTTCCCTTGGCATCGGCGACAATGCCATAAGGCTCCGCGGCGGTCTTGATGGTCTTTTCGATCTTGCCGGTTTCGGTGTCGATGATGACGACCGCTTGCTCGTGATAAAGCGTGACGGCGGCAAGCGGCCCATTGCCGATCCAGGTCACGCCTTCGGGCTTCTTGCCGACCTTGATCTCGCGCACCTTTTCCTTGGCGTCGAGATCGATGAGCGTGACGGTGCCGTTGTCGTTATTGGCGACGATGAGCGCTTTGCCGTTGGGGGCGATGTCCATCAGGCTATTGCTGGTGCCGGCGACGGTGACGGAAGCGGCGATGAAGAGCGCGAGAATGGCGAGAGTGCGAGGCATGACGGTTTCCCCGTGGTACGAGGCGATTTCCTGCGGTACATTATGCGGGAGATGTGCGGGAAATGCAATCAGGGGCAGATGAAAATCGCTTGGGGCTCTGGCGCCGATATGGTATACTTGGCTTGGAGGATGCACCCATGCAAACGGTTCACATCAAATTCTTGACGGAAGGCGATCGGACGCGCGGATTCTACGAACTGGCCAGGGGTTCGCGAGTCGGCAGCCTGCCCGGTCGCGTTTATCAGATTCCGCTCGACGGATTGAAAATCCTTGACGACTTGCACATCGGATATCGCCGAGCGTCAGACGCCGAAGTAAAGGACGCCCATGATCAGGTTCGAAATCCTTCTGCCGCTGTTCTATAACGACGGCCGGCCGTTAGAGCCCGAGACAGCTTGCGCGGCTTGTGCCGGCGGAAAAGTGGGGAGGCATTCAATGATTCCCTCCTTTCGGTTCAATCGTGATCTCCGCGAGCGTGTTTGATAGCCCGATAGATCATCAGGAAAACGCCTGTGCCGATGACGCTCACGACCAAGCCAAGAAGCAAGCAGACCAAAGCAAGCGGTGTTCCGCCCACAATGAAGCCGACGACCGCACTTACCATCGAAACGCCACCGACCACGGCGCCTTGAATCAGGTTGTCCTTCCATCGGAAATTGGCGCCGGTCACCGTGTCGCTGACGGCGTTGTAGGTCTCACGATCCGTCATCCCCTTCTTCTTTTTCTTTTTCTTCGTAGGCTTCTCTTCCATTGCCGATCTCCAAGAAATTTCGCAGATGTTGCTCTCGTGCGCCCACGCGAAGATTCTCAAGGGGGCGGCTTTGCAAGTCAAGCACATTGCTGAGGTTGGCCACTTTTTTTTTCATGCCGACCCTACTGCCTCCGCCGCCAGATGAGGCCGCGGTCCCTCCGCCTTCTTCTTCCCCTCGCGCCTTGCCACGCAAGCATGAATAAACCCCTGGAACAGCGGATGCGCCTGCGTCGGCTTCGATTTGAATTCCGGATGGCACTGCACCGCCAGGAACCACGGATGGCCTTGCAGTTCGACCACTTCGACCAATTTGCCGTTGGGGCTGATGCCGGTGACGACCAGGCCGTTGGCTTCGAATTGCGAGCGGTAGAGATTGTTGACCTCGTAGCGATGGCGATGGCGTTCCTCGATCACCCTCACCCCCAACCCCTCTCCCGGAGGTAGAGGGGAGAAGGAATTGTAGGCTTGATGGGCCAGGCTGCCGGGCGTGAGGACGCAGGGATATTTACCTAGCCGCATGGTGCCGCCTTTATCGGTGATGCTGAATTGCTCGTCGAGCATGACGACGACGGGATGCGGCGTGTTGCGGTCGAATTCGGTGCTGTTGGCGTCGGCGAGCTTGCAGACGTTGCGGGCGAACTCGATGACGGCGCATTGCAGACCCAGGCATATGCCGAAGAAGGGGGTCTTGCGTTCACGGGTATAGCGGATGGCGTCGATCTTGCCCGAGGAGCCGCGGTAATCGAATCCGCCGGGAACCAGCACGCCGTCCAGGCCGCTCAGTACGCGCTCGGCCCCTTCGCGCTCGATTTCCTCGGCTTCGATCTTACGGGTGACAACGCGCGTGTTCTCGGCAATGCCGGCGTGATCGAGCGATTCGTAAATCGATTTATAGGCATCGTTGTGGCGGATATATTTCCCGACGACGCCGACCGTCACCTCGTGAGCCGGGTTCTTCATCTGCACCAGCATGTCGCGCCACGGGCTGATGTCGAGCGGCTTCGCCTTGAGTTGGAGCCTTTCCACGATGAGTTGGTCGAGATGATGATCGACCAGGCTGATCGGCACCTCGTAGATGCTGAATTCCTTGTCCTTCTCCTCGATCACCGCTTTCGGCTCGACATTGCAGAACAGCGCGATCTTGGCGATATCGTCCTTGGAAATTTCCCGCTCGGTTCGGCAAATCAGGATGTCCGGCTGGATACCGATTTGCCGAAGGCGTTCAACGGAATGCTGGGTCGGCTTGGTTTTCATCTCGCCGGCGGCTTTCAGGTACGGAATCAAGGTGAGATGGATGTAAAGCACATTCGCCTTGCCGATGTCGAGCGCGAACTGGCGGATCGCTTCGAGAAACGGCAATCCCTCGATGTCGCCGACGGTGCCGCCGATCTCGGTGATGACGACATCGACATCGTCGGAAACCAGCTTCTTGATGGCATTCTTGATTTCATCGGTGACGTGCGGGATCACCTGGACGGTCTTGCCGAGGTAATCTCCCTTGCGTTCTTTTTGGATGACCGATTGATAGATTTTGCCGGTGGTGTAATTGCAATCGCGCGTGAGGGGGGCGTGGGTGAATCGCTCATAGTGGCCCAGATCGAGATCGGTCTCGGCGCCGTCGTCGAGGACGTAGACTTCGCCGTGCTGATAGGGGCTCATGGTGCCGGGATCGACGTTGATGTAGGGATCGAATTTCTGCAAGCGGACGCGCAAGCCGCGCTGTTCGAGGAGCATGCCGATGGAGGCGCTGGTCAGGCCCTTGCCGAGGGAGCTGACGACGCCCCCGGTGACGAAAATATGCTTGGCCACAATAAACCTCCGTGAAGTTATGCCACGGTTTATGATATGAAGCCAGAAGCCCTTGGACCGAGGCCGCGCTGTCATGGCCGCAGGCGAAATCCGAGCCCAACGTGCTCAAAGTGGGAATCGCCGCTGAAAATCTCGGTGATGCGGAGGTCTTGCATGGCGACCATGGACGTGAAATCAACCAACGAGATGTCGGGTTTGTCGTCGTACTTTTGCCTCATTCGCCAGGCACGTCGAAATTGCTGGGATGAAATTTCGACCGATTGAATGAGGCCCTGATCTATGGCCAGAAGTAGATTGTCCAGGTACTTGTTCGCCTCGTCGTGGCGTTGCTTGCGATATAGGTGTGTGATGACTTCCCCCAAGACAAAGTTGGACGTGGCATAGCGTCGCCGCTTTTTCTGAAGGCGAGCGTGCTCCGCCGTCGCTAAGTCATGGTGTTGATCGTCTTCGCTTGCCAAGGCGATCCACGCCCGGCTATCGACGAAAATCACTTGCGCGCACCCTTGAACTTATAGATATATTTATCATGGTTTTGGGCGCCGTCCTTGGGCCCTCCTTTGCAGATGCCGATGACATCGGCCAAGAAATCTTTCTCCTCCTCGACTGCCGTAATTGTGATGCGAACCGTGCTGCCTTCTGCCAGCTTCAAGCGCTTCTTGGGCTTCAATACGCCCCTTCTGTAAGTTGCCTCGACGGTGATTGCCATGATCGAAACCTCGTTTGCGGGCGACCTGCTGAGGATATTATACTGAGCGAAGGTTCACTTTGCTCCGGCGATTCATCCAAGCCGGCCGAAAAATCCGGAAAAATCAGCATCCACGGCGGGATCGTGGTATATTGGCGATATCCAGCGATGCCTTGCCCGCCTGGAGATTGCTATGACCCGCTTCCTGATTCGCTGCGCCAGTGCGATTCTGTTCGTGACGATGATCGCGTCGGCCGTTGAAAGCCACGAGCCGACAGGTTGGTTTTACGTGCCGCCGACGTACCAGTTTTACCTGCCACCGACGTATCCATTTTACGCGCCGCCGCCTTACTCGTTCTACGCGCCGCCGCCATATCCCTTCTATGCGCCGCCGGCCTATTCGTTTTACGCGCCGCCGGCCTATCCCTTCTATCGTTGATCGGCCCAGCTCAAGCGGCTTGCTTCGGGTTGGTGTTTCGATATGCCTCCACGAAGCGGGCATAATCGGCCGGCGTATCGACGCCGCGATGTGCATGCTCCACCACGCCCACCTGGATGCGCCGGCCCAGTGCCAGCACGCGCAATTGCTCGAGCTTTTCGATCTGCTCGAGCGGCTCCGGCGGCAGCTTCGCCAGCTCCAGCAAGAATTGCCGGCGATACGCGTACAGCCCTAGATGCTGCAAGAATCGCCCCGTCGCGAAATCGGGCACGCCATCGCGAATATACGGAATCGGGCTGCGGCTAAAGTAAAGCGCCCGGCCCTGCTTGTCGCACACGACCTTGACGCAATTCGGATCGCGCAATTGCTCCAGCGCCCTGATCGGCACGGCTAGCGTGGCCATCGGCGCTTCACGGTCCTTTTCCAGCAAGCCCGCCAGCATGTCGAGCGTGCCCGGCTCGATCATCGGCTCATCCCCTTGCACGTTGACGATGATGTCCGAATCAAGCCGCTCGGCGACCTCGGCCACGCGATCGGTCCCGCTCGGATGATCGGCCCGCGTCATCACGACGCTGCCGCCGAAGCTGTTGACGGCGTCGAAAATGCGCGCGTCATCAGTGGCGACGATGACGGCGTCGGCCTTGCTCTCGCAGGCGCGCTCGTAGACGTGCTGGATGAGATATTTTCCTGTTTCGCGCAAAAGCGGCTTGGCGGGAAGGCGGCTCGATGCGAAGCGAGCGGGAATGACGATCGCGGTTTTCATGGCGGACCTCCCTTTCGGCGAACATTACACCGGTTTTGACAATTTCACACAAGAGCGATCACTGATATACTGTTACCTATGCGGCCGTTTCGTGTTCCCCAAAACCCCGCTGGAGACCGTGAATGAAAAGCCCGTTTCCCGGTATGGACCCTTATATCGAACAATATTGGCGTGACGTGCATTCCCGGTTAATCATCTATGCGTGTGACCAGATTCAGGGGCATCTGCCCGGGAGTCTCTACGCCAGCGTCGAGGAGTGCGTCTATGTCGAAGTGGAAGAAACCGAGCAGCGTAGCACTTATCCGGATGTTCGCGTGGTGGAACATGGCAAAAACGGCGGCGTTGGCATCGCGGCGCAAGGTGGGATTGCGGTAGCGGAGCCGTACGTTTTGCATCTCGGCGACGAGCCGGTGACCGAGACGCTTATTGAAATACGCGAGGCTGGTTCGGGGAATCGCATCATTACGGTGATCGAATTCCTCAGTCCGACCAATAAGACACCAGGAGAAGGACAGGACCTGTATCGACAAAAACAAGAAGAACTGCGGGCTGCCAGGGTAAGCCTTGTCGAGGTGGATCTGCTCCGCGCGGGTCGTCGCGTTTATAGCATCTCCCCCCACCAGATTCCCGCCCATATTCGCACACCCTATCAGATCGTCGCCCGGCGTGGCTGGGAATGGATGAAAGCCGAGGTTTATGCAATGCCGCTGCGGGAGCGCTTGCCGATTATCCGCATCCCGCTCCGGCAGGCGGACAAGGATGTTCCACTCGACGTGCAGGCATTGGTGGACTTGTGTAACTCCAACGGCCGTTTTGAATACCGTATTGACTACCAGTCCGCTGCCGACCCGCCGCTCGAAGGCCACGACGCCGAATGGGCTGACGCCTTGCTGCGTCAAGCGGGGAAACGCAAATGACTCCGCTGCCCCAACTCGATTACCTTTTCATCGCTTGCCACCCCGATGACGCCGAGCTCTGTTGCGGCGGCACGATTCTCTCCTCGAAAGCGCACCGGGCCAAGGTCGGCGTGCTCGATCTCACGAACGGCGAGCCGACGCCGCATGGCAGCCCGGAGATCCGCCAGCGCGAATGCGCCGCTGCCACCGCGATTCTCGGCCTTGATTGGCGCGGCAATCTCGGGCTGCCCAATCGCTCTCTCATCCATGATCTCGCAGCGCGCAAATTGCTCGCCGGCATGATCCGCCAGCTTCGGCCCAGTGTGGTCATCACGCATTACTGGGAAGACGCCCATCCCGATCACGTCGCCGCCAGCGCCTTGGTTGAAGCGGCGCGATTCTGGGCGAAGCTGTCCAAGACCGACATGCCGGGTGAACCCCACTATCCGGCAAAGGTTCTCTATTTTCCCAGCATGCACCTTCGCCAGCATCTCAAGCCGGCCTTCATTCTCGATACGACGCCGCATCACGAGCGGAAGATGCAGGCCCTCGCCTGTTTCCATTCGCAATTCATCGCGGGACGCCCAGCCACATCGCCAACGATCTTCGACGATATCACGGCCCGCGCTCGTTATTTCGGCTGGCTGATCGGCGCCACCTACGGCGAACCCTTCCTGAGCCGGGAAGAAGTCGGCTTGCGCGATTTGCGGCAACTTTCTTGAATCCTCTTGGCCCCAGCGAAATCTGGGCAAACTTCTCCCAATGCAACGATGCTGTCGAGAGTTCTCGGCTCAACTTTCCCCTTGGATCGCGAAGGCGGCCTTCCCTGCTGGACGATAGCTAGGAAGAGGAGACACGGCCGCTTTGGGAAAGAGGTGGAAGTTGACGGACGAAGTGAACGTGCTGGCTTTAATAAAGGGCGAGGAACATTACATCTTCGTGTACGACGACGCCAGCCGGCCGAAGCTGATCGACAACTTCCGCGACCTGGCCGCCAATCCCGAAGCGAATCTGTCCTGGTTCGACGCGATGGTGCTGACGACCAAGGCGCGCGAGCAGGAATACGCGGAAGCAACCGCGCTGGAATCCCCGTTTAGCGTTCGCGGTACGCCACCCGAACGCTAAAGGCATAGCGGGGAACCAAAATGGAAGAAGCCCTGGCAGAGTTTTTGCGGTCGCTGGCATTGGAGAAGAATGCGTCGGAACACACGGTGAAGTCATACCGCGAGGATTTGAGGCAGGCGATCGAGTTTTTTCGCACGAAGTACGAAGGCCAGCAGTTGACCCCCGCCCAGATCACGAGCCGACATCTACGAGCATTCACGGTTTGGTTGCACGAACAGAAATACGCGAAGACGACGATTGCGCGGCGTGTGGCCGCGCTGCGGACCTGGTTCAAGTTCCTGTGCCGCTCCGGTTTGGTCAGCGTCAATCCGGCCGACGGATTGCGAGCGCCGCGGCAGGACAAGAACTTGCCGCACTTCCTCGCGGAGGATGCGCTCGAGAAGCTGCTGCAAGCGCCGGCGGCCGATCATCCGCTGGGCTTGCGCGACCGGGCGATCCTGGAAATGCTGTATTCCGCTGGCCTGCGCGTCAGCGAATTGACGGGATTGGACACCGATGACATCGACCTGGACGCCGGCGTGGCAACGATTCGCGGCAAGGGAAAAAAGGAACGCCTGGCCTTCTTCGGCGCCGCCTCGATGAAGGCGCTCAAGACCTGGCTGCACGCCCGGCAGACCGTGCTGGCCGAAAAGCTCGGCCTCGCCGCCGCCAAGATTCACGCGGTGTTCCTCAACAAGAACGCCACGCGGCTCACGAGCCGGAGCGTCGGCAGGTTGATGGAAAAATACCTCGCCCAGGCAGGCATGGACCCGCGCACGAGCCCGCACACGTTACGGCACAGCTTTGCGACGCATCTCCTCGATCGCGGGGCCGACATCCGCAGCGTGCAGGAACTCCTGGGGCACAGCAGCCTGGCGACCACGCAGATTTACACCCACGTGACCACGCAGAAATTGAAGGATCGTTACGACAAAGCTCATCCTCGGGCGAAACGGACGGAATCGAAGAAGCCTGCCGAGGAATGATGGTTACGAGAATGCGAGGAATCTTCGATGACTAACCCGCTGCTTCCCTGGAAGGCGGTTCTCACGTGCGGCCTCTTCGCCCTGGCCGCCGGCGCCGGCATGGCTCAGGAGCCGGCCGGCATCAAGTGGCGCACCAGCTACGCCGCCGCCCGCGAGGAATCGGAGAAACAGAATGTCCCGCTGCTGATCTATGTCAGCAAGCCCGCATGCTTTTACTGCGATAAGGCAAGGGATACAACTTTTCGCGATCCTCGCATCCTTGCTGCATTCAACGACAAGATCGTCCCCCTCAAGGTCGATCTCTCGGATCAGCCGGACCTCGTGAGCAAACTCGGGGTGACTTCCTTTCCAACCTTCATCCTTGCTCGCCCCGACGCCCAATATGAAACCTTTGTCGGTTACCAGGATGCGGAATTTCTCCACGAGAAGATCACGCGCGTCGTGGCATTGCTGAAACCGAAAGAAGTGATCTCACGTGATTTTGAGAATGCCGTGAAATGGGAAGCCGGCGGCGAGTACGCGCGGGCGATCTCGGCTTTGCGAAACGTCCTCGACGACAACAAGAGCAAGCCACTGCAGAAGAACGCCCAGGAATTGCTGCAAAAAATTGAGAAGCGCGCCGAGGATCGGCTCGCCCAAGCAAAGGATCTACAGGCCAAGGCGAAGTCGGTGGAAGCCCTGGAGGCATTGGCCGACGTGCGACACCGCTTTGCCGGGCTAAAGATCGCCAACGATGCCGGCGATCTGGCCGCCGCGATCACGCAAGCGAATCGCCAATTGGGCGCCGAGTTGCGTCTGAAGCGTTTGCGCGAGCTGACCGCCCAGGCCGAGGAATTCTACAAGTCGAAAGACTACATCCCGTGCCTGGACCGCTGCGAAGTCATCAACCGTGATTTCGGCGACCTGCCCGAAGCCATGAAAGCCTACGCCCTGGCTCGCGAAATCAAGAACAATCCGCAATGGATGCGCTCCGCCGCCGACGTGATGGCCGACCGGTTGGGGACGATATGGCTCGATCTGGCGGACAGCTGCCTTAAGGGGGGCCAGCCGAAGGAAGCGGAATACTATCTGCGGCGCGTGGTCGGCGTGTTCCCCGCAACACGCATGGCGGAGTCGGCTCAGATTCGCCTGAACCAACTGCAAGCGATCATGCCAACGGGCAACGAAATTTTCCGGCCGGCCGTCAATCCTAACCCGCGTTGAAAAATCCGACAATGTGCTTTGCCGATTGTCATTGACATCTCGCCAAGGTCGCCGCGTGCAAGCGACCGTTTGTTGCCAGCAGGCCATCTTTCTGCCAGGCCCCGGCCAAACCGTAGCGCAAAGTCTGTCCACCAGTGCCCGTGACCTGCCCGCCGGCCTCTTTCACCAGAATATGCCCGGCGCAAATGTCCCAGTCGTGGAACGCATCGTAAGTGTTGAGATAGATGTCTGCCTCGCCGCGTGCCACCAGGGCGAGCTTGATGCCGGCGGAATAGGTTTCCACGATTCGGGCCGGCTTCAACGCCTCCACCCAGCGTGATTTCCGATTCGGATCGCGCGATCGGCTCTGCGTCAGCGTCGCCTTGGCCAGTTCGGCCACGCTCGTCACCTGGCAGCGCGTCGGCGTCTTTTCATCCCCGTCAAGCCGCCAGCAACCGAACCCGTGCACCGCATAGGTAAGGCGACCTACCGCCGGCTGAGCCACGACGCCGAGGCCGATCTGGCCCTTGTCGACAAAACCGATCATCACGGAGAACTCGCCGTTCTTGCGGGCGAAGCCGCGCGTGCCGTCGATTGGATCGACAATCCAGAGGCGCTCGCCGGTATGTGCGGCGGCTTGTACAGTCGCGGTCGCTTCCTCCGCGCAAAGGGCGTCGTGCGGAAACGCCTGGTGGATCGTTTGCAGGACAATCTCCTGCGATTGGCGATCGGCCTCGGTGGTAATGTCGGCGGCGGCGTCCGGGACGACTTGAAAGCGGGCATATTCCTGCATCAGATGCACGCTTGCCCGGCGGGCAGCCTCCAGCGCGACTTCGAGTTCTCGTTCATGCATGCGGTTTCTCCGTGCAAGCTATGTTACAAGCGCTCGCGGACGCCAACAAGCGAAGCGGGACCAAAACCGCGTCCCCGTGCCAATGAACCAAGGCCGGCGAGCGCCAAGTCGTCTGGCAAGAATCGGCGCTTTGGGCTATTCTGAAGGAAATCGACGCAAATTGGCGGACCACGCTCATGTCAATGCTGACGCAAATGAAACCCGCGGATGCGCTCCATAATCTGATGGACGATCGCATCCTCTTGCTCGACGGCTCGATGGGGGCGCTGATCTATTCGCACAAACTCGAAGATGCCGATTACCGTGGCGAGCGATTTCGTGCCCATCCGAAGGCCCTGAAGAACTGCACGGAAGCCCTCGTCCTGACGCGGCCAAAGCTGATCGAGGACATCCACCGCGCGTATCTCGAGGCGGGGGCCGACATCATCGAGACATGTACTTTCAATGCCAGCCGGCTGGCTCTCGAAGAATTCGCTCTCGACGACCTGGTATTCGAGATCAACAAGAAGGCAGCCGAGCTCGCTCGCCACGCCGCGGATGACTTCACGCGCCGCAATCCCGGCAAGCCGCGCTTCGTTGCCGGCAGCATCGGGCCGACGACCAAGTCCCTCTATATCGAGCCGGCGCGGGCGGATCAAGGGAGCCGCACCAATTCCTATGACGACTTTGTTGCCAGCTACTACGAACAGGTCGCGGCCCTCGTCGCCGGCGGCGTGGATCTCTTGGCGGTTGAAACGGGCAACGACATTCTGGTGCTCAAGGCGTGCCTGTTCGCAATCGAAAAATATTGTGTGGATCACAAGGTTCGGTTGCCGACGATCGTATCCGGTACCCTCTATCCGGGAGGCGGTCGCACACTATTCGCGCAGACGCCGGAATCATTTTACGTGACTGTGTCACATTTCGATGCCCTGAGCGTCGGGTTCAATTGCGGGGTCGGCGTCGATTTGCTTCGCGCTCCGGTCGAAAGCCTGGCGCAGATTTCTCGCAGGCCGATCTCCGTCTATCCCAACGCCGGCCTTCCCGACGGCATGGGCGGCTTCGTCGGCCTCGGCAAGGACGGCACCGCCAGGACGCTCGGCGACTTCGCGCGGCAGGGTTGGCTTAACATCGTCGGCGGTTGCTGCGGCACCACGCCCGAGTGGATCGCGGCCATCGACCGCGAGATCAAAGGTGTGCCGCCGCGCCGCATCCCCAATTTGCCCGGGTGGTCCTACTTCAGCGGCAACGAAACACTCGTTCTCCGCCCCGAAACCAACTTCGTCATGGTCGGCGAGCGCTGCAACATCACCGGTTCGCTCAAATTCAAACGCCTGATCAAAGAGGGCCAGTTCGACGCCGCGATCAAGGTCGCGCGCGAGCAGATCGAAGGCGGCGCCAACATCCTCGACGTGAACATGGACGCCGATCTCATCGACGGCAAGGAAGCGATGACCCGCTTCCTGCACCTTTTGGCGAACGAGCCCGATCTCGCCAACGTGCCGATCATGGTCGATAGCTCCAAGTTCGAGATCATCGAAGCCGGTCTGAAATGTCTGCAAGGCAAAGGCATCGTCAACTCGATCAGCCTCAAGGAAGGCAAGGAGAAATTCCTCGAACAAGCCCGGCTCGTCAAACGCTATGGGGCGGCCGTCGTCGTCATGGCGTTCACCGCCAAGGACCTTGTTCCAAGAGCCGCGCACGAAGTAAGCGGCGGCCTCGCTCCGCTTACTTCGTGCGCGGCTCCATTTATTCCCGAAGGCCAGGCCGTCACCGCCGACGACAAAGTGCGGATCAGTGAATTCGCCTACAAGGTGCTCACCGAGGAAGTCGGCTTCGATCCATCCGATATCATCTTCGACACCAACATCCTCACCATCGGCACCGGCATGGAGGAGCACAACAATTACGCCGTCGAGTTCTTCAATGCCGTGCGCGAACTGAAGCGACTGTTCCCGTTCGCCAAGACCTCCGGCGGCGTCAGCAATGTGTCGTTCAGCTTTCGCGGCAACGAGGTGGTGCGCGAGGCGATCAACGCGGTTTTCCTCTATCACGCGATCAAGGCCGGTCTCGACATGGGCATCGTCAATCCGGGCCAGTTGCAGGTGTACGAAGAAATCCCGAAGGACTTGCTGGAGCACGTGGAAGACGTGGTGCTCAACCGTCGGCCCGATGCGACCGACCGCCTACTCAAATTCGCGGAGACCGTCAAGAAAAAGGACAAGGCCGATGTCGCCGTCAACGCCTGGCGGCTGAATCCCGTCGAGGAACGGCTCAAGCACGCCCTCATCAACGGCATCGGCGACCACGTCGATGAAGATGTCGAGGAAGCCCGGCACAAGTACGAGAAGCCGTTGCACATCATCGAAGGCCCGCTCATGGACGGCATGAACGTTGTCGGCGATCTCTTCGGCGCCGGCAAGATGTTTCTGCCCCAGGTCGTCAAAAGCGCCCGCGTCATGAAGCAGGCCGTCAAATATCTGCTGCCGTTCATGGAAGCCGAGCGTTTGAAGAGCGGCGCCGTCCACCAGGCGCGCGGCAAGATTCTGATGGCCACCGTGCGCGGCGATGTCCACGACATCGGCAAAAATATCGTCGGCGTGGTTTTGGGCTGCAACGACTACGAAGTCATCGACCTCGGCGTCATGACCCCGTGCGAGAAAATCCTTGGCGAGGCCAAGAAGCACGCCGTGGACATGATCGGCCTGTCCGGGCTCATCACGCCGTCTCTGGACGAGATGGTCCACGTTGCCAAGGAGATGGAGCGCGAAGGCTTCCAGATTCCGCTCCTGATCGGCGGGGCCACGACCAGCGCCAAGCACACCGCGGTACGCATCGCACAGTGCTATCATGGAGTCACCTTGCACGTGAAGGATGCGTCGCGCTGCGTCGGCGTCGTGGATCGCTTGATGAGGCCCGAGAGCCGCCGCGAGCTGGACCGTGAGAATCGCGACGCCCAGGAGAAGGACCGCGAAAGTTTCAAGAAACGCCGCGAGCGGAAGCTGGTTCCGTACGTCGAGGCGAAGGCGAAACGCTTCCAGATCGATTGGACCCACACGGAGATTCCCAAACCGACGTTCACCGGCGTGCGCGTGATTGACGACCTGCCGCTGGAAACGCTGGTGCCGTATATCGACTGGTCGCCATTCTTCATGGCGTGGGAGATGAAGGGGAAATACCCGGACATTTTCAAGGATCCCGCCGCTGGCAAAGAGGCCCGCGATCTTTTCGACAAGGCGCAGGCGATGCTGCAGTCTGTATTTCTCCCCTCTCCCCCTGGGAGAGGGGCCGGGGGTGAGGGTGTTCGCCCCCATAAATCGGGTAAAGCCTCCTCACCCCCGGCCCCTCTCCCAGGGGGAGAGGGGAGTTTGCACGCCCGCGGATTGTACGGCTTCTTCCCCGCGAACAGCGACGGCGACGATATCGTCCTCTACACCGACGACACGCGCACCCACGAGGCGTGCCGGATGCCGATGCTGCGGCAGCAATGGGAGCGCGAGGGCCAAGCTACCTTTCGCAGCCTGGCCGATTACATCGCGCCAGTGGAAAGCGGCAAGCACGATTATCTCGGCGCCTTCGCCGTCAGCGCCGGCTTCGGCGTCAAGGAGCTTTCCGACGCCTACAAGAAAGCCGGCGACGATTACAACGCGATCATGGTCGAAGCGCTCGCCGACCGATTGGCCGAGGCGTTCGCGGAATATCTGCACGAGAAAGCTCGGCAGGAATGGGGCATCAAGGAAAGACTGAGCAAGGAGGATTTGATCGCCGAGAAATATCGCGGCATCCGCCCCGCCGCCGGCTATCCGTCCTGCCCCGATCACACCGAAAAACGCACGCTCTGGCAACTCATGCAGATCGACCAGAAGATCGGCATGACGCTGACCGACAGCTTCGCGATGTGGCCCGCCGCCAGTGTGAGCGGCATGTATTTCGCTCACCCGGAGGCCCGCTATTTCGCCGTCGATCTGATCATGCGCGATCAGGTCGAGGATTACGCGCAGGCGCAAAGGGATGCCGTTGGCGGAGGTGGAGCGCTGGCTGCAAGGAAATCTGGCGTATGATTCGCAGTGAGGTTGGGCGATGAAAGTAAGACTTCTGGTCTATGGCACTCTCGGGATGGTATTGCTTTTCTACGCGCTCTGCTATTTCAGCGACGGTGTATCGCGGGCGAATTACCTCCGAATCACACGGAAGACGACCAAAAGCGAAATTCATTGGCTTCTGGGCGGACCGCTCGCGACGCCCGATCAAACGGGGAACATTGGTAATGGTTCCGTTCAAGAAACCTGGCGCGGCCATGACGGCGGCATGACGCTCGTTTTCGACGAGCACGACCAGATAATCTGGAAGGAATGGGACACCAGGCTTTACCGCGAAACACTCATTCGAGTAATTCTCGATGGTGGAAGGATACGTGACGGGTGACCGTCATCAGACCACAATCAAGGCAAAGGTGAACACATGAGCAAGGATCAAGAAATCAACATCGCCGAACTCCTCAAGGACCGTCCTCGGGTTCAAGACGCCCTGCGAAAAGCCGTGCAGCGCGCGATCCGTTTCCATAAGCTGATGGGTCGGCCCATTGTCGTGTGGCGCGATGGTAAGGTGGTTGAGATTCCGCCGGAAGAAATTGTCGTGGACGCGGACGTTTTGGCGGAACCGCCGAAGATTCCGCCGTGGTGAGATCTCTATTAAATCCCCTCATCGGGTTGGATTTCGCGAAACCTCTCGTCATAATGATGGTTACATCCTTAACCCATGCTCCTCACGAGGCAACCCCATGCTGCCGCGCTCCTTTGCCATGCTTGCCGTTCTCGCCCTCGCCGCCGCGCTGAGCGCGGATGAGCCGACCAAGAAATCACCGCGCGAGGCGCTGCAGGCGTTCAGCGATATGATCGGCGAATGGCGTTGTACCGGAGAGCCCAACGGCACGCGCGACGAAATCCAGAAGGGCTTCTGGACCGAGAAAATGGCGTGGGAATGGCAATTCAAGGACAAGGACGCCTGGCTCAAGATCGCTTTCGACAAGGGCAAATATTACACCGGCGGCGAGTTGCGCTACGTCCCGGAAAAGGATCATTTCGCGCTCACCCTCAACACGGTCCAGAAAGAGAAAATCACCTACATCGGCACAGTCGAGATGCGCGACAAGACGAAAATCGTCAGCTTCGAGCGCGAAGTGAACAAGGACACGCAGCGGCTCGTGTTCACGCTCCTGCACAACAACCTCTACAACTACCGCTATGAAGAAAAACCCGATGGCCGTCCGCTTTTCCGCATGAAGTGGAAAGTGCGAGCCGTCAAGGAAGGTGAAGCGTTCGCCGCCGGAAGCGGCAAGCCCGAATGCATCGTCTCCGGCGGCGCCGGCACGATCCAGGTTAGCTACATGAGCAAAACCTACTATGTCTGCTGCTCCGGTTGCCGCGATGAGTTCAACGCCAATCCCGCCAAGTACGTCAAGGAATTCGAAGAGAAACAAGCGAAGGCGAAGAAGAAGTGATTTCACTCCATGCCGAGCTTCTTCATTCGGCTCACGAGCGTTGAGCGGGCGATGCCGAGGATGCGAGCGGCTTCGGCCTTGTTGCCCCCGGCTCCAGCGAGGGCGCGCACCAATTGCTCCCGTTCAAAGCGGTCGCGTTCGGTGCGAAAGTTCGAAACGGGCACATCTTTCTCCAAGTTCGGCATCGGCGCGAGTAGACTATTCGGGCTCGAATCAAACAATTCCGCGGGCATATCCTGAAGCGTCAACGTCTCGGTCTCGGCAATCACCACGGCGCGCTCGATGACGTTTTCCATCTGCCGAATATTGCCCGGCCAGGCATGCGCCTTGAGCAGTGCCAGCGCGTCGTCGTCAATGTGCGTGACACTTTTTTTGCAGCGCTGGGCCGATTGCTGGATGAAGTAGACGGCCAGTTCGGCAATGTCCTCACGGCGATCGCGCAACGGCGGCGCGGCGATTGGGAAGACGTTGAGCCGATAAAACAGATCCTCGCGGAAACGCCCCTGACGGATCAGTTCCTCCAGGTTCTGATGCGTGGCAGCGATGATACGGACATCGACTTTGAGGGATTCGCTGGAGCCAACGCGCTCGATGGTTTTTTCTTGCAGGACGCGCAAGAGCTTGGTTTGCACTTCGAGGCTGATGTCGCCGATCTCATCGAGAAATAGGGTGCCGCCGTTGGCCAACTCGAAACGGCCGATCTTGTCGCGATGGGCGCCGGTGAAGGCCCCCTTGACGTGGCCGAAAAGCTCGGTTTCCAGAAGGTTGGCGGAAAGGGCGGCACAATGGACCTTGACATACGGCTTGCCGGCGCGGGCTGGTGTCGTGGACGGCGTGAGCCAACAGTTCCTTGCCGGTGCCGCTTTCGCCGCGCAGGAGGACGACGGCGTCGGTGACGGCAACCTTGCGAACGACGCTCAGAAGCTGCTGCACCACCGGGCTGGAGCCGACGATGCCGGCGACCTGGGTGACCGGCACGGGCGAGGCATCGGGCTTGACGGCGGCGGGGGCCGCTTTCGCTACCTTGTCAGCGGCTCCTTGACGGTAAAGCTGCGATTGCAAGGCCAGGATGCGGCGCTGCTGCTCGGCAATCTTATCCACCTTGGCTTGCAGATCCTGGTTGAGCTGCTCGATGGTGCGATGCTTGGCAGCGCTTTCCAAGGCGACGCTGGTGATCTGGGCGAATGCCGACAGAAGGTTCCAGTCGTCGGCGCGGAAGGGCGTGTCCTTGGGGCCGAGGACCATGATGGCCAGGAGCGTGCCGTCGCCTTGCAAGGGCTGAGCGATCTCGCCCTGGAGTTGCCTCAACCGTCGCTGCGCCGGCGACTCGGGGCCTCCCATTTGCGGTCGGCCGTGCTGCCCGGAGCCACCTTGCATCGCCTCGATCAAAGGGTCGTCGCTGGGAAGTTCGAGCGTTGCCGGTGCGTCCCCGAGATGCGCCGCCAGCCGATAGGCCGGCGGCTCTTCCTGGCGAAGATAGATCGTGCCGTGCGCGACGCCCAGTGTGTCGGCAACGGCGCTCAAAAGCCGTTGTCCGAGTGCTTGCGGATCGACCAGCTGGGAAACCGCCTGGCTCATTTGCTGAAGCGTCTCGTCAAGCTGCGACTTACTGTGCGTCAGCCGGCGATCGAGCACCAGCTGGAGCCGGCGCCGGGCTGCGTCGAGCGCCAGCACGAAAATGAGCGCGGTCGTGCTCACGGTGAGGGCTGCCGGCAGCGTCGGACTGCTGACGAATCGGCTATAGAAGAGTGTTCCGACAAAAACAACGCCGTAATACATCAGCCCGGCCAGAAAGCTGACGAGGAAGTAGCCCAGGCTGGAGTTGATGATCTTGTCGAGCTCCATGAGTCGGTAGCGCGTCATACCGATGGCAAACGCCAAGGTCACGATTGCCGACGCACCGAACATGGGCCAGGTGACCGCGCCCTCCACAAATGTGGCGGGTTCTGCCAATACGATGTAGAGCGAATATCCGATTGGGAACAGCGAAAAGAAAATGCCCACGGAAATGCACTTGACCTGTTTGCGCTCCATCGGATCCATGACCGTCCACAGCAGGCTATGCATTAGCGAGATGGAACAGGCTAGATACCAAATCATCGCAATGCCGAAAGAAGCATAGATCAGCCACAGAAGGTAATGCCGGGCGGCCGAATCGGCGTCGGCGATCAGGCGTATGTAGGCATAAAAGCCGATCAAGCACGCCAGGTTGGCGAGGGGCACGCCATAGATGACTGCGAGCGTGGCCCGCGGGTAGCGCTCGAGCCAAACCTTCTTGCGTGGAAACACCAGATAAAAATGCAGGCTGGCGACCGGCAACAGCACCGCACAGGCGGTGAACATGATAAATAGGACCGGCTGCGTGACAATTTGCGTCCAGTGATACCCGCCGATGTAGGCCCCGAGGGTCACCACGCAGAGAATGTAGAATCGGACCGCCGATTCATCACCAGGCCTTTTCCAGTAAACCAAAGCCCCAATAACGAACAGCGCCCCTTTTAGCAGCAGCCAAATCACGGATGGAATCATCTCGTGAAGAGGAAGCCGTCGCAACTCAACGAGCGTGGTCTTGGTTTCGCCGTCATTGTCGAAATATTTGACGACCGCGAATTGCTGCTTCGTTTCAGAATCCTGCCAGCCTTGGATCGAACGTCCGGTCTCCAATTGCCGATGGAGCTCATCGGGCGCTTGCAGCAAATCGGACCAATTCTGGATCGGCAAACCGCCCACCTCAATGATCAAGTCGCCGGAACTCGGAACCGGATCGCCAGGCTTGATTCCAACCGGCTCGCCACTGACTTGAGCGTTCAGGATGCTACGAACACCGATTTCAAAGGATGAACTTACATAACCAAGCACCACTAGCGCATAGCAGACAATTCCTCCCCCAGCGGCGAGCAAAATCACCTGGCGCACTCGAAGTGGCCTGTTTTTTAAGAACGCCATGCCCTATGATCCACATAATAGCGATTTTTCAATGATTTTCATTAGGTGTCGAAATTTCGGCGCCGAAAAACTGGCCGATTCTCGATGACGAAAAAACGACGGCAACGACGATTATATCGATAATTCCTGAGATACAATGGGCGATTTTGGTTGGTATTGCATTTGCAACTGAAAACCGGGAATCTTGCGCGGCCTGGAGGTTGATTTGTGAAGGCTACCATGGCATGGATGAATGAAGCAAAAAGGAGATACTTCGCCGAGCGAAATTCTGCCGGAATTGTGCATCTTCGCCAATACTCAGCTGAGGTTTGCGAGATCGGCTCCGGTTCGCCTGTGGTCCTTGTCCCGGGCCTGGCAGGGGGCTTCGAACTGGTGGGTCCGCTGGCGCAGGCGCTTGCCGCTGAGCACAAAGTCTTCACCTATCAGCTTCGGGGTGAAAATGATTGCTTTGTCCTGCGTCACCCGTTTGATTTGGATGATCTCGTTGACGATTTGGCCGAGTTGCTGGATGCCTTGTGCCTCGAAACGCCCACGATCATGGGGCTCTCTTTTGGCGGTATCATCGCGCTCAAATATGCCATCCGCTATCCGCATCGGCTCGATCGCCTGATTGTCCAAGGGGTCGGCGCCCGCTATGAGCGTGGGCTCATCCATCAAATCGCCAGTACGGTTTTATCTCGCTTTCCATTGCCGGCGGACAGCCCGTTCGTCAATCAGTTTTTCAACCTGCTCTTCGGCGGCAAGCAAAGGCAGGATGCGCTGTTCGAATTCGTCACGCGGCAAATCTGGCAGACCGATCAAAGCATGATGGCCCACCGCTTTCGCCTCGTCGAAGGACTGGACATTGAGGATCAACTCCGGCACATCCGGGTTCCGACCCTCGTCCTGTCCGGCGAGCGCGACGTGCTCGTGTCGCCCACTAGCCTGGCGGCATTGTGCGATGGCATCCGTGATATCTCACACATTCCATTGCCAAACTGCGGACATTTGGCCTTTGTCACCAAGCCGGAACTGATCGGCAAGAAGGTCGAGCAATTCCTGAAGTCCTGAAGCGGCCAACCCAGGCGAGAGGGTGCGTTTTCGCGAGAAGCAATTCTCCGAGGCGCACCCTTTTTTCGCTGATTCACCAGTCTAATCGTCCATGCCGGATCGTAGTTGGTTATCTTTGACGCCGTTTGAATCAAGGACCAAGCTCACCCAAGTGCCCTGTTGCTTCCAGATGTAGTAGCTGTGCGCCACATCGCTTGAGAGATTTGGCCGCGCCGACCCCATGATTGCCTCGACTTCTTTGAGCGACATTCTGTAATGGTTCGGCCTGACCTGGAAAATCGCGGCGTTCGAGTTAGCGAGTGAAGAATGACATCCCTTGAATTGCTTGTCCGTTGACACTCTTGCGGCGCAACCTTGCCCTGCGGATTGACGCCAGCGGCTCTTGATCGAAACAATGAGACGCCGCTTGGCGTCCGTGGTTGCTCTCGGCGCTGGGCCCGGGGGGGGCCTACACTCCCGACACCTTGGGGTCGGGTTCAGCATTTGCCCACTGGTTGAAACAGCCAGTCGTGCACATAAGCGACCACCGCTTGTAGACGCGCGTCGCTAATCCCTTGTCGGTAGATCGAGGACATGTGCGGCACCTCGTGTCCCATCACGTGATCGCACGCGGCTTGGTCCTTCGTCTCGTCCGCGATGGTCCTGAAACTGCTCCGCAGCGTGTAAAAGCCCAACCCCGCGCGGCCGTTGATCTTGAGTCCGTGCAACAGCTTGGCCATCTCCTTGGTGATGGGGGAATCGTCGATGCTCTTCGCCCAGGGCATGCCGTACTTGGTGATGAACACCAGTGTGCGATCTTCGGGATTCTTTGGCTCGGGGCGGCTCGCGATGGCCTCGCGAAGCGCCGCAACGGTTTCGGGCCAGAGTTTGGCGCGGCGGGAGATGCCGGTTTTCCGGCGCGGGAACGTTACCCATCCGTCGTCCAGGTCCAGAGCGGAGAGGGGCAGCTTACCGCAATCGGAGTTGCCGAAGCCGCAGTTGACACCGAGCAAAATCATCGCCCGCAACTGGCCCTTGGCCTTGCCGAGCATCGCCAAGATTTCTTCGCGGCTGAACAACTTAGCGCCGCCCTTGGCGCGGTGCAGGCGCATCACCTTTATCGTCGGCCGCTTAAACGCAGGGCCAAATCGCATTGGGCGATCGATCAGGCCCGCATCGTAGGCGTGCTTGAAGATCGAGCGGACGTACTGCACGGCTTTCTTGAGCAAGTGCGGCCCCCATTTCTTGGAGAACTTCTCACGCAGTTTGCCGAATTCGTCCGGGGCCACGTCCGAAACAAGGCGGTGCTTCCCGAGATGGTCTACCAGTTCGTCGGCGATGCGTTTGTACTGCGACCAGGTAAGAGGGGACAACTCGCCGGCGTCCAGCGATTGCTGTTTGGTGAGCAAGAAAGCGTTCGCGATGTCCTTGACGCGCAGGGCGCCCGTATCGGGCTTCGGAGTGCGGCCGGCGTGCAGGTCGTCTTTCTGCTCCAAATACTTTTGCAGAGCGCCATCGGGATCGCTCCACGGGCCGAAGTAGACGAGACTGCCACGAATCTTTTTGCACCACCTGCCGGAATTGTGCGGCGTCAGCGGAAATTCAGGGTATGGTTTGCTGGGCTTCGTCGGCTTTGTGGGCTTGCCAGGCTGGGGCGTGGTGGTAGAATTGGTGTGCATGGTGACAACCTCCGATCAATGAAGCGGTGACTGTGCCGGCCGATTCGTTGCAGCGGATCGGCCACTTTTTCTTAGGGTAACGGTTGTCAACGAAAGAATCTAGGTTTCTAGAAGACGACTCAAAGCAATGAATTAAAACACTTTGCACCCGTAGCTCAACTGGATAGAGCAATGGCCTACGGAGCCATAGGTTGCAGGTTCGAATCCTGCCGGGTGTAATGACTCACGACGAGACTCGAATCAATGGTACAGAATTTGGGTGGAGAATAAGAAGCCCCCGCCTGTTGCAAGCAGGCAGGGGTAGGCAAACCCGAAGGCATGCCGTGGGTGATTCCATCATGGCACTTGCTGGAGGGTATTCCGTGGCACGTTCCCCGAAACCTTGGTTCCGCGATGATCGTCAGGCTTGGTTCCTCACCATCAATGGCGAACGTGCCGTTCGGGTTACCGTATATGGGGAGAGAAAGTCAGTCGTCGAACTCGACGATGATCCCGCCGACGTTGATGAACTTATCGTGGCCGCGCTGGCGCCGTAGTTCTTCGGCAGCGATCGCGGCCTCTCGGTCGCTCAGCACCATGTCGCGATTGACGTGCTGTTTCAAGATCGCGTCGTGCACTGCCAGATATGCGCACCCACGAACATTGAATCACCAGTTCAAATGCTTGGCGTAAAGCCGCTGAAGTTCACGGTCTGGTCCGCCTTGAACTGCCAATTGTCACAGGCGTTGACAACCCCGTACTGGTAATAATCGAAGGCCGGATTGTAGGTCATCAGGGCGATCTTGAGTTGATAATTGTCCGCGGCGTTGACGAATTCATCGCCATTGATGTCGCCGAACAGGCGGTAAAAGGATTGCGTGGATTTCGAAATCGCTCGACGATTCGTTGCCGTTGACGGTGATTTGCCCGCCGCCATCGATGGTGATAGTGCCTCTGTCTAATGCGTCGGAGTTCCCACCGCTCAAATCGAGGAAGCCTTGCGTGAGAGTGATGGTCTGACCGTTCAGGTTCGAAGCAAACGTGATCGTATCGGAAATGCCTCGGGAGGCATCGAGGTCTGCCTCAATGAGCGCGTTGCGCAGCGAGGCGCCCGCGTGCAAGGTCGCGTCTGACGATGTTGTCACGACCAGCGAGACGGCACTGAATGGATTCGACGTGGCGGTGGAATAACCCGATGCGCTCGCCGACAGCGTGTAAGCCCCTGGAACGGATTCCGAGAGGTTGGCAAAAGTGGCAACGCCGTTGGTGTCGGTCGTGACCGCCAAGGTTCCATTCAAGGTTCCCGAAGAAATTCCCAGGGTGACGCTCACGCCAGGAACCGGCGCATGGCTGGCGTTCACCGCTTCCACGGTGACCGCATTCAACGTGCTGCCGGCCGTCGTGCTTGCCGGCTGGCTGGCTGGTGAAAATCAGGTTACCGGCACAATGCAAATGCCGGGTGCCAAAGGCGTTTGACTTCTACTGGTGGAGAAATCGAGATTTTCGTTTGTCACCAAGCGTAATGCAAGCAGATTCCAGCGTGTTTGCAGAAATTTTCAAAGGTGGGTCTCACGTTTTGGGAGAGCAGGAAAACGCCCGCATGGAGCTGCTTCCCGGAACATCTGCTGCGCCCCGCG
Source organism: uncultured Planctomycetota bacterium (assembly GCA_963767835.1). GTDB lineage: Bacteria > Planctomycetota > Planctomycetia > Gemmatales > Gemmataceae > SIAQ01. The sequence continues at coordinate 114,390 of CAVYFY010000024.1, read as the reverse complement.
AGCGATGAGCTCGTGCAGCGCCTTCGAACATCGCCTTGGTGCGCGGCGGCGGCCCCAATAGCGCGCGGCGCCGGGCAGCGGCGGAATCGGCGCTGGTCTTGAGGCGAGATCGGCGCCGGCGCTGCGACAGGTGCGGTGGCGGCACGGTGACGGCGTCGGCGCTGGGCCGGGCGGCGGCGCGGCGCGATCAACCGAGCAACTCTTCACGCACCCGGCCGTCGCCGGCTATGGGCAATGGACTACCAAGGCGGTCGTGGATCGTCGTGGCGGGGTCGATGCCCAGGAGATGATAGGTCGTGGCTAGGATGTCCTTGGGCGACATGGGGGTCTCATCGACATCACCAGCGATGCGGTCGGTCCTGCCGACGATGCGCCCAGCACCAAAACCGCCCCCGGCAAAGACAGCGGAATAGGCGCGCGACCAGTGATCGCGGCCTCCCCCAGCCACATTGGCCAACTGCGGCGTACGGCCATGCTCACTGATGCACAGCACCGCCGTTTCTTCAAGCAAGCCGCGGGCTTCGAGATCGGCGATCAGCGCCGCGTACGCTCGATCGAAGGTCGGGCACAATTCATTGCGCATGCGTGGATGATGCTGAAAATGCGTGTCCCAGGCGCTGTCGGCCAGGCCGTACTCGTCCCAGAAGACGCTGACCAGTTTGCTGCCCGCTTCGACCAGTTGCCGGGCGACCAGCGCCGCCTGCCCGAACAGGGTCATGCCATAGCTGTCGCGCAGTGCGCGGGCGCGCGGCGCAGGTCCAGCGCCTCGCGCAGACGGCTGGAGGTCAAGAGGGAATAAGCCATGCCGCGGTAACGATCGAAGCTCCGATGACTGTCGCCGCCATCGTGCTGGCGGCGGGTGTGCTCCAGCTGGTCGAGCAGTGAGCGCCGGGCATCGAGACGATCGAGCGTCAGGTGATTCTCGGGACTCCCCGCGTCGGGAATCTCGAAACGGCAGTCCGGCTGGATGCCCGCGTAAGGATCACGGAATTCCTGAACGACGCCGCGATTCTCTTGACGGAACACGTTTGTGCCTTCCCCCCGGAAGTCGGTCCAGATCGGATCGTAAGCGGTTCCGAGGAAGCCGCCGTAAGGGCCGGCGCGGTGGGGTTGGCCTGCCCGTCGCGTGCTGAACGGCCACGGCATGGCGATGTTGTGTGGCACCACCGGCGCCGCACCGCGCGAAGCTCGTTCGGCTAGGTAATCCACCACGGAACCAAAGAACGGCCAATGCGCCGGATCGCGCGGCGACAGCTCCACCGGGCCGCGCGGGTCGGGCAAGCCGCTGGTGGCGTACGCCACACCGTGAACCGGATAAGGATGGGTCATGGAGCGGACCACCGTCACGCGGTCGAGCATCCGCGCGATCCGCGGCAAAAGCTCGCCGATGCGAAATCCCGGCAGAACAGTTGGAATGGAGCCCAGTTCGCCGCGAATTCCCAGCGGCGCTTGAGGCTTGACGTCGAACGTTTCGAGCTGGCTGGGGGAGCCGTACAGATAAAGGAGGATGCACGACTTGGCCTTGCCGAAGGAGCGTGGCGCGAGCCGGTCGCTCCTCGCCTGCGGCGAGTCGGCGGCGCGTAACCAATCGCTCAGGCCAAGCCCGAAAACCCCGAGCGCCGGCCTGGATGAAATCCCGCCGGGTGACGCCATCACAAAATCGTCGCGCAGAGCCCAGGATTCGAAGCATCGTACATTCCCTCATCGACATCGTACCTTTCGGATTAGTTTACCTACATCGGATTCGCCGTGCAAGAATGATGTGTCCCAATCTTTCGGTTGGAAGTTTTTCATGCAGGCGGCGCGCGGCCAGAATCGGCGCCGGCGCTGTAGCGGTCACGGACCACCGGGTGCGGTGGCGGCACGGTGACAGAGGCGGGGCGTGGCCGGGTTCAGCGTCGGCACGCCCATAGAGTCCCTCCCTGGACTGCGCCGACCAACTTTTGGGCAGCCGACCATCATCCGCCAACATTGTTCACGCCGGGCTCCTTGTCCGGATGCCGACGCTCAGGCGGCATTGGGCTGAGATCTACCCGCATCTCATGACTTGGAGCATCAAGCGACACCGAGTCGCCTGGCGGGCGTCCCTTCGATACAATTCTTCAAAGAGCAACGGGAAACCGTGTGTCGACGAATTGCGCCGGACAGAGGCGTTCCTTATGTGATGTCCACCGGCTCACTTCAGGTGATGATTGGCGTTGTCGGGGTGAACGGCGAAAGTGCTTCGGGTTGGCCGATACTGCCCTCGCGTAGGTGGAACCGGCGAAGAAAGAAGGGTGGCTGATGGCCGATCCGATCGAAAGGAGAACCGCAGAACGTATCCAGGTCGGCGCCAACGCAGCCTGCGTTTTTGCTTCGCCCGTGCTTGAGGATTTCGGTCCGGTCAAACTCGCGAATATCTCGCTCAATGGCATAGGGTTCACGCTAGCGGAAAAGGTGCCCGAACAGGTATTGCTGGCCATCAAGTTAGAGAATGCCGCAAGCAAGTTTTCGAAAACCCTGTTGGTGCGCGTGATTCATGTGACGCCGCTACCAAACGGGACCTGGCTTGTCGGCGGTTCGCTTGATACTCCCCTCACTTACGACGAATTGCGCCAATTCGTGTTCTAGGGCAGCAACCACGCATCGAGGCTTCTTCATCATCTAATCCAAGAGCTAACCGCCAGGATCTACCTCCGTACCATATCGTTTTGCTTAAGGGACTGCTTCAAAATGGCGAGCTTGTTACAAATCACAAGAGCGTGCAAGAGCTACGGCGATCAACTTTTGCTCGACAACGCCGAAGCCACCATCGGCGACGATGTCAAAGTGGGATTTATCGGCCGAAACGGCGCCGGCAAGAGCACGCTGCTCCGCATTATCCTCGGCGATGAAGAACTCGACAGCGGCGAGGTGATCCGCCATCCGAGTCTGCGCCTGGGCTATCTGCGGCAACATGATCCGTTTTTTCCGGACGAGACCGCTCTCGAATTCCTCATGCGCGACAGTGGTGAGCCGGATTGGAAGTGCGGCGAAGTGGCCGGTCAATTCGAACTGAAGGGGGCCTGTCTGCATGGCCCCATCGCCAAGCTCTCCGGCGGCTGGCAGACCCGCGTGAAGCTATCGGGGCTTCTGTTGCACGAGCCGAATCTCTTGCTACTCGACGAACCGACCAACTTTCTCGATCTGCGCACGCAGATTCTCCTGGAACATTTTCTGCAAAGCCATCGCTCGGCTTGCTTGATCGTGTCGCACGATCGGGCCTTTCTCGGCGCGACGTGCGACCACACGCTTGATTTGTCCCGAGGCAAACTGACAACGTTTCCTGGCAAGGTCGATGCGTTTCTGGAATTCCAGCGCGAGCAACGTAGTCACGAGGAACGCTCGAATGAAACGATTCTCGCCAAGCGGCGCCATTTGGAAGAATTCATCGCCAAGAACAAAGCACGCGCCGCGACCGCCACGCTGGCGCGCTCCAAGGCCAAGCAGCTCGAACGCCTCGAATTGACGGAGGTCGCGGGGGATGAGCCGACAGTCCGCATCCGCGCCCCGCGCGTCGAGCCACGCCAGGGCCCCGCTCTCCGCTGCCGCGACCTCGTCATCGGCTACGCCGAACGGCAGATCGCCGCCGATATCCAGCTGGAGATTGATCACGGCTCGCGGGCAGCCGTGGTCGGCGACAACGGTCAAGGAAAGACCACTTTCCTCCGTACGGTTGTGAACTCACTCGCGCCGCTGGCGGGCGAGGTTCGCTGGGGACATGGCTGCAAGATCGGTGTGTACGCCCAGCATGTCTACACCAGTCTGCCAGAGAAATTGACCGTCCTCGGCTATCTCGAGCAGCAAGCCGCATTCGGCAAGAAGGATCAGGAGATTCTCGAAGTTGCCGGCGCCCTTTTGTTCCGCAAAGCGCATGTCAAGAAGCCGATCTCCGTGCTCTCTGGCGGAGAACGGGCCAGGCTCTGTCTCGCAGGGTTGTTGCTCAGCGATTACAACGTGCTGATTCTGGATGAGCCAGCGAATCACCTCGATGTGGATACGGTGGACGCGCTCGCCGAGGCTCTGCTGGAATACCGGGGAACCGCCATTTTCACCAGCCACGATCGGCACTTTACCAAACGTGTGGCCACCTGCATTGTGGAAGTGCGCGACAGTCGCGTGACCGCTTACAGCGGCCAATATGATGCCTACGTCTACAAAGTCAACAAAGAGATCGAAGAAGGCGAACGCGAGTTTTCAACTGCGCGCGCGAAATTGCCGCCGGCCGTCAGTAACGCCAAGCCCCGTCCGCCCAAACGGGATGAACGCAAGGTGCGAAAAGAAATCAAGACCGTGGAGCAAACAATTGCCCAGCTCGATGAGAAAAAACGCGCGCTCAACGATGCGTTGCAGCAATCAACTAACGCTGACGAGGCGCTTCGCCTGCACAACGCGGTCGAAGCCCTGACGATGAACCTTGCGGAAGCCGAAGAGCGCTGGTGCGCGTTGCAGGAACAAGTTGACGGGCCGGATTGAAGCGGACTGCTCGCGCCCCCTGCCGGGGGGCAACCGAAGTGGCGGACTGGGCGTCGCGCGGCCTGAATCGGCTCCCGTAAAAGCGGCGGGGCAAGGCGCCGTTAGGAGGCGGCGTGGGCGTCACGGTGTTGGCTCTTGCAGCAATGTTGGCCTCACCGGCATCGGCGCAGGTGGCGGCCATCACGCAAGGCGTGACACACGCCATGTTCATTGCGAAAGCGAAATCCCGGTGCGGATCACGCGAACTCGCAATCCTGTGAAAATTACGGTGGGGCCTCCCACAGGCGCACCGTGCCATCGTCCCCCGCGCTAGCCAGACGATTGCCGTCATGACTAAAACAGAGGGCCTTGACTGGTCGGGAATGGGCTATCAGTGTCAACAGGTTCTGACCTGTGGCAACGTCCCAAAGCTTGATTGCCTGCGGCTGCCCCTCTTGAAAAATATTGGCGACTCCGCTTGCCAGGCGCTCACCATCGGGCGTGAACGCCAAGCAACGAACGGGGCCTGAATGTCCCGTGAGCAGGAAACGCTGCTTGCGCGTTTCGGTGTCCCAGATCGTGACGGTCCGGTTGTTGCTCCCCGCAGCCAGGAACCGGCCATCCGGGCTGTATGCCAGGCACAAGAGGGCATCATTGGGCCCGATCAGTTGATGATTTTCGGTCCCCGTCTCGAGTGAGCGCTGGATATCGTTACTCTGAAGCTCGCGCTGCCCCATCGTCATCAGCAGCGCATATCCGCGCACCTCGGCCCGCGCGAGTTGTTTCTTCGCCTCCTGGGTGGCGACCTCGGCCTGCTGACGGGCGATATCGGCGGCGGTCTTTTCCGCTTGAGTCTTCGCACGTGCGCTTTCCGCGTCCTGTCGCGCTGCCTCCGCGTTCAGCTTTTCTTCATCCGCTTTCTTGCGTGCCTTGTCGGTTTCAACCAGAGCATTGGCGGTTTCTTTCTCCTGATAGATGGCCAGATCCCGTGCGTCGAGCGTCTGGTCGAATGCCCAGGCAAAGGCGCCGACGCCGACAAGCGTAACCACGCAAACGGCCGCCAGCAGGCTGGCCACGACCGGGCGGCGGCGAACCCATTTGTGGACTCTCTCCGGAACGCCGATCGGTCGCGCCGCGATCGGTTCGCCTGCCAGGAACCGCCGCAGATCATCCCCGAGAGCATCGGCGCTTGCGTAGCGCTTGGCCGGCTCCTTTTGCAAGCATTTCAGGCAGATCGTTTCAAGATCTCGGGGCGTCTTCGATTGCAGCTGGCTCACAGGCACTGGATCGTCGTGCAGGACCTGCAGGACGGTATCCATGGCGGTGGCCGCCTTGAACGGCGGCCGGCCGGTGAGCAGCTCGTAGAGAATCGCACCGAGAGCATAGACATCCGTGGCGGGGCCGACTTCCCTGCCTTTGCCGCCGGCTTGCTCCGGCGCCATGTAGCTTGGCGTGCCCATGACGGCGCCGGATTGCGTCTGGCTGGCTTCGTCAAGCTTCTTGGCGAGACCGAAATCGCTGATCTTCGGTGTGCCGTCGTCGAGCAGCAGCACATTGGCGGGCTTCAGATCGCGATGAATGACGCCTTTCTGATGGGCTGCGGCCATGGCGCGGGACAGCGTTTCGACCATGCGGGCCGCGTTCTGCGCCCGCCAGGGTGTGCCGGCGATCTTCTGGGCGAGACTGCCGCCTGCACAGAATTCGAGGGAGAAGTACGGCACTGCCGCGTGCTCGCTGACCTCGTGGACCTGAACGATATTAGGATGTTGCAAGCGTGCGATGGCTTCCGCCTCGGTGCGAAAGCGGATCAATTCGCTTTTGCCCGCGTGTCCCCCCGCCAGGATCATTTTCAGCGCCACGATACGGTTGAGCTTGATCTGTCGAGCTTTGTAGACAACGCCCATGCCGCCGCGCCCAAGTTCGCCGAGGACCTGATAACCGGGGATCTCGGTAGCGGCCGCATTGGTCGCGGACGTCACTGGCTCGGTCGCGAAGCCAGCATCCGGCTGCGCCACGGTCTCCTCTCCCGCCCGAACCGGCATTCGCGGCGTCAGCGCAGCAAATTCGGCCGTGCTCATACCATGTGCCGGCCCTGGGGAATCGGGATCGCCGGCGGGCGTCTGCGGCGCGATCATTTGGCTGTCGCCGGGGCCGAGCTGCATCATGCACGCGGGGCACAAACCCTGCGGCGCATCGGTGGGCACGGACTTTCCACACTGAGGACATAAGACCGCCTTGGCCATGACACAACCTCCAGACCGGGAGTCACCGTAGGCCCCAACCCTGCGCGTTAGGCAGGCTCCGTCACGCCGAACGTGGCGGCTACGGCAATACACCAGCACTAGAAGGATAACTTGAAAAACGTGACAAGCTTTCTTGTATTCTTATGAAGATAGAGCGGCAAACAGGCCGCGGACAATATCCAGTTCAAGCAAGCGCTGATAAGTTACAACGCGGCGTTCGATTACAATGCTGACGGCGCCGTCAACGCCTCCGACAATTTGCAGGTCAAGAACGATTTGAGCGTGATCTTCAGCGGCTTCACGGCGACCATCTAAATCAGCGATTGCCGAGCGTCGGCGCGGGCTGCCCGGCCGGCAGCAGATCGACAAGCCGGTGGAGATGCTGGTTTGGCTAGTACGCGCTAACGGCCGTGTAGTGGTGCGCACCACAATTCCTTGGAGCAACGCCGTCAAATGGTCGCCGTGAAGCCGCTGAAGTTTAGCCCCAGGTCTTGCTTGAAATAGGAGCTGTCGTAAGCGTTGACAAAACCGTCTTGGTTGATGTCGAACGCCGCGTTGTAGGTCGTCAGACCTTGCTTGAACTTCAAATTGTCGACGGCATTCACGACCTCGTCGCCGCTGATGTCGCCGTACAGCCGATAGAAGGATTGCGTGGCGCTGCCGATGCCGTTGGACGCGAGGCTCAACGCCTGGCCATCGGAAACCGCGGTGATGGCCGACGGATCGGTGAGCGTGATCGTGTAGGCGCCGTTGGCAATCGAGCCGCCGGTGACGCCGGCGCCACTGAACGTGACAGCCCAATCGGTATCGACGGATCCGGCCAGGGGCGCCCAACTGAGCGTTGGGACGGTCCCGGTCCAACCCGGGGTAGCTGCGATGGTGAACACATTCGCATCAGTAGGATCGATGTTGACCGGCTCGCTGAACGAATAGACGATGTCTTCTACCATCGACCGCTGCGCGCCTGGGGCTGGCTGGCCTGCCGCGAAATACAGTGCGGGTAGGTCCTGGTTGATCACCACGCTGGTGATGCTCAGTAGCGGCGCCGTGACCTGGATGGTGAGCGTGCCCGTGCTGCCTTGGAAGCCGGGGCCGCCGCTGTAGATGGCGGTGATCGTGTCGGAGCCGGCAAGGAGCGCGGTGGTCGCGTCGGAGGTCGCCGATCCGTAGCTGACGTTGACGGACCCGCCGATCTGGAGCTGGTCGGCCGCGCCGTAGTCATAGTAGAACGACACGGCGCCGACGCTGGGATTGCCGCTGATGGTCGCCGTGAAGGTAATCGACGTGCCCTGCGTGATCGGCCCGACCGGGTTGGACGAGAGCGAAGTGGTCGTGGATGCGTTGTAGGTGAATTGATCCGCATTCGAGGTGGCGGAGGTGCCTTGGCCCGTCACGACGGTGACATCGACCATGCCGCTGCCGGCCGGATCGATGGCGGTGATTTGCGAATCGGAGTTGACGGTGAAACTCAAGGCTGCGGCGCCGCCGAAGCGCACTGCGGTAGCGCTCGTGAAGTTGGCGCCGGTGATGAGGATGGTTGTGCCGCCGGTCGCTGGCCCGTTGTTGGGACTGATCGATGTCACGGTGGGCAGCAAGGCTGAGCCCGAGCTCTGATAGGCGCCGATGTCCACGGCGGGAGGATTGTTCGACGGAACCACGAAGGCACGCTGATCGGAAACAAGGTAAACGTTTGCCCCTGAAGAATGCGTGGCCGCCGTGGTGCCATTGATGCCGCGAACTGCGGTGAGGGTGCCCGTTGTGCCTGAAGCGGGAGTCAGCCCCGTGACGGCCATCTGTTCGCCGTCGATTTGGATGATGAAATACCAACCCGTCGCAAGCGCGGGCAGTGCTTGGGAGGCAAAAATGGCGTAGTTGGGGATGGTGATCGAGGTGGACGTGGCGTTGCTCGACGCGGCTCCCAAGGTTGTCACGGCGCCACCAGTCCCAATGGCTGGGCTGCCGGTCTGCTCGGACATGGTCTGAGTGGGGCCGCCGTTATTGCCGAGCGGATTGAGCAGGGGATTGATCGGGTTGGCGGCGGTGCCGACCTGGTTTCCGTTTGTTCCGTTGGAAATGCCGCTCATCCCCGTGCCGTTGCCGATGAGGTTGTTTTTTCCGGAGACGGCGCCGGAGATATCGCTGCCGCCGCCGACATTGGCTGCCACGATGGTGTCAAATAGCGCCAGGCTTCCGTCATTATAAATGCCGGCGGCCGTTGGTGCGCTATTTCCTACCACGGTGGTGTTGGTAACCGTCATCGTGCCGTCGTTGATAATTCCGCCGCCCTGGTTTCCGGGGGCCATGTTTCCCGCGATCGTCGAGTCGATAATGGTCATCATGCAACCGTTTTCGTTGTGGACCCCACCGGCCCCCCCGTTGCCGTAGTTTCCGGAAATCGCGCAATCGACGACAGTAACTACTCCGTTGTTGACATTTAAGATTCCCGCGTTGCTGGTGGCGGTGTTATCGCTGATTGTGACGTTAACGAGGATTGCCGTTCCGGTGTTGCCAAAACCTCCGGCACTTGTGGTCGACGAGGAGTTGCCGGTGAGGTCGGAGTTATATACCCAGATCGTGCCGGTGTTGCTAAGGCCCGCACTTAGGTTACTGGAGATCGTCGTGTTGGAGACGGTCATGGTGCCGCCATAGTTATAGACACCTCCAGTGCCGGCGCCGACGCCATTGTTGGAGACGGTGCAATTGGTGATGGTCATGGTTCCGGTGCTGAAAACACCATCCGCCCAATAGTCGGAAGTGGAGCCGCCATTGTACGAAATGGTGCAGTTTAGCAGCGAGGCGTTGCCCGCGTTGTTGATGCCGCTGCCATAAGTGCTGCTGAGCCATCCGTTTTCAATGGTTAGCCCTGAAAAGACAGCGTTCACACCGGAAGCGACGGAGAAATCGCGATATTGATTGTTGCCACTGACGCTGATTTGATTGTTCCCCGCTATCGTAATCGTGCCGGCGCCGCTGCCGGTCAGTGTAAGCGTGCCCTGGGTCAGCGTGATGGTCTGTCCATTCAGGCTGGAGGCAAACGTGATGATAGCCGACTCGCCGGCGGCGGCGTCCGCATTGGCTGTGCCGATGGCATCGCGCAACGAAACACCGGTGTGCGACACGGCATCCGAAGCCGTTGTCACCACCACGCTGGCCGGGGGCATCACATAAGTGAACTGAGCATTTGCTGCAAACTCCGAATTCCCCGATGGATTGGTCACGAAGACATAGACAGTCGCCGCAGGCTCGGCCGGAGCGACGGCAGTGATTTGCGTATCGGAATTCATGGTGAAGCTTGTCGCCGCCGTGGCGCCAAAGGAGACGGCTGTCGCACTGGTGAAATTCGCGCCCGTGATGACCACCGTGGTGCCGCCGCTGGTGCTTCCCGAATTGGGGCTCACCAGCGTCACCGTGGGTGCCGACGCAGGTTCAGTAATCGTGAAGGGGATGGAACTCACGTCTGGCACACCCGTAAGCGTAGCCTCCAACGTGTAAGTCCCAGCATAGGGCACACTCAGATCACTGAACGTCGCCAGGCCGGACGAATCCGTCGTAGCCGTCAGGGTGCCGTTCAAGACGCCGGCAGAAATCGCCAGCGTGACCGTGGTGCCGGCAATCGAATTGCTGTTGAGCGCCGCCGGCGAAGAAGCCGTGCTCTGGTAGGCGCCCAGGTCCACCAGCGCTGGATTGTTGAAGCTGGCCACTTGGCCGCGCTGGTCGGAAACCAAGTAAACGGAGGCGTTGGCGGCGTGACTGCTCGCCGTCGTGTTGTTGGCGCCGCGAACAACGGTCAGTGTCGCCGTGCTGCCACTGAGAGTCAGTCCGGTGACAGCCATCTCCTCGCCGTCAATTTGAATGTAAAAGTAAGCGCCCGCCGCGAGGTCTTGCAAGCTGATTGCCGGGCTCAGGGTGGTCCCTTCCGACGTGGTCGTAGGCTGGGTCGTGAACGAGAGCTGGGGAAGCGTCGGCAAGGAACTAGCGGCGAATAAAAGGCCACTGGCAACGGTGACGGTGTTGGCGGTCATCGTCACAGCGCTCGCTGTTGACGGGGAGACGGCGACGCCAAGCGCGGGACTGCCGGACAGCAGCGGAATGGTTTGGGTAGGTCCGCCGTAATTGCCAAACGTGCCCAGACCGGAATTGGTCGGATTAAGAATGTTACCGGTGCCGCTTGAGCTGGTAATGCCCGAACCAGCGGTGTTGCCGATGAGCGTGTGATTGATGGTCAGCGTGCCGCCGCCTTGGGAAAAATCGGGAGCGGAGCCCGAGGTCGAGTTGCCGCTGACGATACTGTTCAACAAAGTAACCGAGCCGCCGCTAACATAAATGCCCCCGCCATTGCCGCCGCAAATATTGCCAGTTACCGTCGTGTTGACGATGTTTAAGGTGCCGCTGTAGGCGATCATGCCGCCGCCATTGTTGCCAGCAACTGCCGAGTTGTCAGCCACCGTTGAATCGAGAATGGTCATCGTGCCAGAGTTTGTGAGGCCGCCGCCGCCGTTGGCGTAATTGTTCGATATGGTGTCGCCGATCAAGGTCGTATATGAGGAAGATGTAGTATAGAGCGATCCGGCGATCGTCGTAGCCGAGTAATTGCCCGACAACGTGCTATCGACGAGTACCATGGTGGCGAAATTGCCGACGGCGCCGTGCGTATTTCCGGAGATAAAGCAATCATTGACGGTTGCCACGCCCGCATTGGAAATAGCCGACGAGGAGCCTGTCGCGTTGTTCCCCGTAAAACTACAGTTGTTGACGGTCAGCGTTCCCGAATTGTGAACGGCGCCGCCGACATCGCTGCTTGTGGTGTAGCTATTCACCAGGCTGAGCCCCGTCACAACGGCATTGACGCCGCTCGCAACGGTCAGCATTTGATACTCGTTATTGCCACTGATGGTGATATTCCCACTGCCAATGATGCTGATCGTGCCGACACCGGCCCCGCTGAGCACCAACGCGCCCTGAATCAAGGTGATGGTCTGTCCGCTCAGGCTGGAGGCAAACGTAATGGTGTCGAATTGTCCGGCGGCAGCGTCGCTATTGGCGCTGGCAATCGCGTCACGCAGCGAAGTGCCGGTGTGTGACACGGCGTCCGAAGCCGTCGTCACCAAAATGCTGCCCGTGCCTACATAGGCGAAATGGTCGCTTGTCGAAGTCGCGGAAGTCCCTCCCAGCGTGGTCACGGTGACGTCGATTGTCCCCAACGGGTGCGCGGGAGCGATGACCGTGATTTGCGTGGCGGAGTTGACCGTGAAGCTCGTGGCCGCGGTGCCGCCAAAGGAAACGGCTGTGGCGCCCGCGAAGCCGGTGCCGGTGATGATGACGCTGGTGCCGCCCGAAACGGGGCCGAATGTCGGGCTCAGACTCGTCACCGTCGGAGCGACCACATACGTGAATTGATCCGAACTGGAGGTGGCCGACGTGCCGCCGGAGGTAGTGACCGTCACGTCAACGACGCCGCTGCCGGCCGGATCGACGGCCGTTATCTGCGTGCTCGAGACCACGGTGAAGCTCGTGGCGTTGATTGCGCCGAATTTCACGGCCGTGGCGCCGGTGAAGCCGGTTCCCGTAATCGTGACGCTGGTGCCGCCGCCAACGGGACCCGCAGTCGGATTCAGACCGGTGACGGTGGGAGCGGCGACGAAGGTGAACTGATCCGCAGCGGAAGTGGCCGACGTCCCGCCAAGGGGCGTCGTGACGGTAACGTCAACGACTCCGGCGCCCGCTGGTGAGATTGCTGTGATCTGTGTGCCCGAGACAACCGTGAAGCTCGTGGCGGTGGTTGCGCCGAATTTCACGGCCGTGGCGCCGGTGAAGCCGATGCCCGTAATCGTGACACTGGTGCCGCCGGCAACGGGGCCTGACGTCGGACTGAGACCGGTGACGGTCGGGCCGTAGGTAAATTGATCCGCACTCGAAGTGGCCGACCTACCGCCCACCGGAGTGGTCACGATGACGTCAACAACACCGGTTCCGGGGGGCGACGTGGCCGTTATCTGCGTGTCCGAATTGACGGTGTAAGTCGTGGCATTAATGACGCCGAAGTCGACGGCGGTGGTGCCGGTGAAGCCACTGCCGGTGATGGTGACAACGGTTCCGCCTGCCACGGGCCCCGTGTTGGGACTCACGCCTGCAACGGCAGCGCCCTCATAGGTGAATTGGTCCGCGCTCGAAACAGCCGACGTGCCACCCACGGTCACCACCGTCACGTCAACGACGCCAGCGCCGGCCGGTGAAGTGGCCGTGATCTGGGTCGGTGAGTTGATCGTAAAGTTAATCGCCGGGGTGCCGCCAAAAGAAACGGCGGTGGCGCCGGTGAAGCCCGTGCCGGTGATAACGACGCTCGTGCCGCCCGAAACGGGGCCGGCGTTCGGATTGAGACCGGTTACCGTGGGCGGGGCGACGTAGGTGAACTGGTCCGAACTGGACGTGGCAGAAGTTCCCGAAGCAGTGACAACCGTAACATCCACGACCCCGGTGCCAGCGGGAGCAGTCGCCGTGATCTGCGCGAAGGAGTTGACCGTGAATGTCGTGGCGTTCGTAGCACCGAATTTCACGGCCGTAGTTCCCGTGAAGCTGCTGCCGGCGATGACGACGGTGGTGCCGCCTGCCGTCGGGCCGCTGATGGGGTTGATCGACGTCACCGTGGGTAGCGGCGCCAAACCTGTGGTTTGATAGGCGCCCATGTCCACCACGGGAGGATTGTTTGGCGGGACCACAAAACTTCGTTGGTCGGAAACAAGGTAAACAGAAGCCCCCGAAGAATGCGTCGCCGCCGAGGTGCCGTTGATGCCGCGAACGACGGTGAGCGTGGAACTGCTGACGCCGATCACCGCCATCTGTTCGCTGCCAATCTCAATGGTGTAATAGCTTCCCGAGGCCAGAGTTGGCAGGACTCCTGCGCCAAAAACGGCGGCGCTGGACACAGCAAAGGAAGTAACGCTCGAAGAGATCGCGGAGCTCAACTGGGCCACATTGCCGGCGGCGCCGACGGGTAGGCTGTTGGGTACCAGCGCTATGGTCTGCGTCGGTCCGCCGTTATTCGCCAGGCTGCCGAGAATCGAGGAACTGGTGGGCACGTTCAGAATGTCGCCCGGTCCATAGGTGACACTGTTCGCGCCGTTCGCGTTTCCCAGCAACGAATAGCTGATGGTGTAGGATCCATTCGTGCTGGCGAAGTTTGCGCCTTGGGAGCCCGTGTTGTTCCAGACAATATCGTTGACGAGGCTGACGGTCGTTTGGTTGTTGTAGATTCCTCCGCCGCCGTTGGCGCCGGAGTTGCTGGTGATCGTGGAGTTGATGATCGTGGTCGGACTGGAAGCGTCGATGGCGCCGCCGTAATAGTCGTACTCGCCGGTGTTGTCAGAGTTGCCGGTGAAGGTCGAGTCCATGATGGTCATGCTGGCGCCGCCGGCATAGATGGCGCCGCCGTCGCCGCCACCGAAGTTGACATAGCTGGCGTTGTTGGTGAACAGGCATGTCAGCACGGTTGCCGTGCCGCCCACCACGGCAAGACCTCCGCCATTGCCTCCCGATGGGGCCGAGGACGGATTGCTATTATTGGTGATAAGGCTATTCTGCAGGATCAGGTTGCCAGCCCCGACATAAATGCCGCCGCCCCAGCTGCCTACGCTGCTGCTGATGGTGCAGTTATTGATCGACAAGGTGCCGCCCACCATATCCACGGCGCCGCCATTGCCGCCGTTGGCGTTGCCCTGGGTGAACGTCAGATTCTGCAAGAACGCCGTGACGCCTGAATTGACCACGACGTCTGTGAGGTCATTGTTTCCGCTTATCGTCACGGTGACGTTGGTCGGCCCCTGAATGGTGATTGGCTCACTTGTGTTGCTAAGCGTCAGGCTAGCTGGCAGAGTGATGGTCCTGGGGATCGAAAAGAAGGACGGATCGAAATTGATCAGCGCTGGACTGGTGTCGGAGTTGGCGCTCGAAACGGCCGCAAATAAGCTGCCCGCTCCCGTGGGGTTGGCATTCAGCACCGTCCACGTGGTCGGCACCACGCGGTCTTCCAGCGGCTCGACCTGGAGTCGGTATAGGATCCTCGCTTTGCGCGTCAGCCTAGCCGGCTGCGAAAACCACGATTGAATCAAGCTGCGAATCCAACGACGTGTCGCGAACGACTTCATGATTCAACTCCAAATTTGGGTGCGCAGACCGTCTTGACTGCTCCTCGGCAGCGGTCTAACGGCATGTTTTCTATTGTGGAATTTCCCGAAGAAGTTGGCCTCGTTCCTTTTCAGTCCACTCCATCGTCCCAGCGGTTTCGTCCAGGTAGCGGCGCAAGTTGGCGATCTCTCCGGCGTCGGCCTCGCGGTAGCGCAGTCGCAAAAAAGCAAACAGGAAGTCGCGATCGATCTTGGCGACGGCCCGGAAATAAGGGCCGCGCTCGCTGGGCGCCAGGGCGTCGAAGTTCGGCGGCGGCGCGGCTTCGCCGTAGTCAATGGCGCTGACCTGGGCCGTGCGCCGTCGAAGCGGGCCAGCACCCGGCAGCCGCCAATCGACCAGGACCAGATGCCCGCTTTGACCTCCACCCCAACTCCAAAAATCTTTTCGAATTTGGCGCGCGGCATGCCCCTCTCGTTTTGAACGGTGCCGTACGTTGTCCAATGGATGCGCACCATGCGTTCCAGGTCGGCGGCTTGTGGGCCATTATCGCCCGTGATCTCCACTTCGGCGAGCTGGTCGAGCGGCTCGCCGGCGCTGACGGTTTGAGTTGCGCCTGGAATCGTCGGGTGCGCCCGCGACCGGACTGGAACGCCGGGACCCGGATCGACAATGCCGGCGAAGAGATTCGCCTTGCTTGGGTTCTGGATGAAAAGCTCGGCAAGCCGCCGGCGAACGTGCTGTTCCATGATGTCGGCGCTGGCGCGGTAGCTGGCGAGTTTTTCCATCTTCGGCCTGACCGTGATTCTTCGGCCATCCAGCAGCGTAACCTCGAACGAATGCTCTGGTTCGCCCGATTTGGCCGGCTGCTGAACGACACCCTTCGGTTCAACCAATTTGAGATTCTCGATCAACCAGTCGCGATTTTTTCGCACGAATTCGATCCGGTTCTCACGATGGACAAGATCGTCAGGAAGCAGCGCGGGCGGCAACGGTTTCCCACCGTCGGGTGGGTCGGAACGCGGCTTGGGCGCGGCCACGGCGGGTGCATCGGGTGGAACAGCGGCGATTTGCCCGACCGCGGGGCCCCTGCCAGGCCACAGCACGACCGTCAGCAGGACCCAACTGATCATCTGCGATGTCGCCAGGGCGACGACAAGCCAGGTGCCGCGGCGCTCATTCCGTGCCGAAGCTTGGCCGGCAGCAAACATCAGGAAGTCGCGGTTCATACCGCTGCTATCGGGAGTGAAGCCTTTCAATTTCTTCAGGAAGCTGTCTTCGGACATGGCTATTTCAGCTCCTTTCGCAGGGCGGCGATGGCAGCGGTAAAATGGCGGTGGGCGGAGCTGGGCGAACACTCCGCCCCCGCCGCGATTTGTTGGAACGTCAGGCCGGCCCAAATGTGAGCGATCACGACTTCGCGCTGCTCAGCGGGCAGCTTCCGCAAGGCCGCCACGGCGGCTTCGGCATCCATGCCATCCACCTCGGCTTCGCGAAACCACGGCGACCCGTTCAGCGTGGCCAACTCGCGCTTACGCTGCCGCCGTTCCTTTCGGCCCGCGTCAATGGCCCCATTGCGTACAACCCGATAGAGCCAGGCCGCCGGATCGCACGGAGGCACACCTTGCACGATGAGCTTGAGCAGCGCATCTTGCACGACGTCCTCCGGCGTGGCACACCATTGTCGCGCAATCAGCACCAACCCAGCACCGTGGCTGTCCACCAGGGCGGCAAAGTCGCTGGCCGTCATTACTGAGTAATGACGACACCGGTACCGTCTTATTCCGTAAATTTCTTGGTTTGGCTGGGAGAAAAATTTGCCGCCAGGAGTCTGCGGCGCCGAGTGTTGCCATAAGTACTTGGGCCAACGGCGGATGCTGCTCCTGGCCAGCAAAGCTGCGTTGCCAGCGACGTGCCATTGATGCCGCGCACGACGGTGAGCGTTGAAGGGCCAACGGTTCGGGCAGTCTCATTCCGGGAAGCCTGTGCTCGCCGTAGTCCCTTTTCGGGGGAGCGCGGAATCTTCCGCGCTCGCTGCGGAACTTCGGCGATTCGTCAGGGTTTTTTTGCAAATGATCAACTCATCGCAAACCCTTGCAAACGCAATCCGACGTCGTAGAATGCAATAAACTGCAGGGTTTTTGGCATCGGCTACGTGTTTTCTCGACTGGCTATGGAGCCATGGGTTGAAGGTTCGAATCCTTGCGGGTGGACCGAAGGAAGCGCAAGCAAATCTCTTTGCGATGGCCGCGAATCGGGTTCAAAGGCGGAGAACCAACGATGATTGCGACAACCGGAAACGAAGTCGCCGGCCGCCCGATTGCCAGCTACATTGGCATCGTTCGGGGCATCGTGGTGCGGTCGCCGAGCATCGCCCAAGGTTTCCTGGGTGGACTCAAGCAAATGGTCGGGGGCAATATCGAATCGTATGCGGAAGTCTGTGAGGCGGCGCGTGAGGAGGCTTACCAGAGGATGGTGCAGCACGCACGCGAGAAGGGGGCAGACGCGGTCATCGCGGTTCGCTACGATGCGACGGAGTTCTCCGAAAGCGTCACGGAAGTGCTGGCTTATGGCACTGCGGTGAAGTTGGCGCCATCCGACGCTTCCCGGCGGTGATGGGTACGCGAGCCTTGGTTCAACCATGTGCTTCGGGAAGGTGGCGGCGCCATGAAAGCAAAATCGGGCGGCGGCAACGGGTCAGGAGGATTTACGATCGTGCAAATCGATCTGGGCGGCTGGGTTCGAATCTTCGTACGCGGCAATGAACTCCCCGCCGACCTTCCGGTTTTCCTGTCCCATTCGCTGGCCGATTGGTTTCGCAAGCGGCCGCAGCTCCATCTGCGTTCGGTGGTGCCGATACAGCGCGATGGCGACACCGTTGAGCTTCATGCTTGGTACAATGCGCATATCTTTCCAGCCTCACAGGGTCCGAAGCCGACCGAGTGACCATGCTGACCGAGTGCCGTCGTCATTCTACGTCTTGATCCACTGAAAAAAACGCGGATTCATGATGTTGCCACGACAGTGAAATCCATTCTATGCCACCTCTCCTTTGTGCTACCGGTATTTCCAAGGCTTTTCCCGGTGTGCAAGCGCTGCAAAAGGTCAACCTGCACATCGAACGCGGCGAAGTGCTGGCGGTCGTCGGCGAAAACGGCGCCGGCAAATCGACCCTGATGAAAATCCTCGCCGGACTCTACTCCCCCGATGAAGGCGACCTCCAGTTCGACGGTCGGTCGATCAATCTCCGCAGCGTCAAGGATGCCGAGCGGCTCGGCATTGTCCTTATTCACCAAGAGCTCAATCTGGCCGGGCATCTCGATATCGCCGGCAACATCTTCCTGGGCCGCGAGCCGACCTGGGGCGGCATCTTTGGCTTGCTCAGCCGCCGCATCTATGACGATGCCGCCGCCCTCACACGCCGGCTCGGCCTCGTGGCGTCGCCGCGCACGCTCGTTAACCGGTTGTCGATCGGACAGCAGCAGCTCGTCGAGATTGCCCGGGCGCTGTCGCAGCAGTCGCGGCTGTTGATCCTTGATGAACCGACCACCAGCTTGACCGAAAGCGATACCGATCTGCTCTTTGCCGTCTTGAAGGAACTCAAAGAGGACGGTATCAGCATCCTCTACATTTCGCATCGGCTCAAGGAAGTCGAAGCGATTGCCGACCGGGTCACCGTCCTGCGCGACGGCCGGAACGCGGGAGAGTTGCAGCACGGCGACATTCACCATCAAGCAATCGTGCAGCTTATGGTGGGCCGCGATCTGAAGCAATTCTATCAGCGCCATCGCGGCGGCGGTGAGACGGGTCGGCCGCCGGTTGTGCGCGTACGCGGCCTGGGCTGGCTGTCAACACAACCTGGCATCGATTTCGCGATCGAACCGGGCGAAATCGTTGGCATGGCAGGATTGATGGGGGCGGGGCGCAGCGAATTGGCCGAGACGCTCTTCGGCGTGCGTCGTCGCCTTTCTGGGAGTATCGAAATTGACGGTAAGGCGATGGCGGTGCGCAAGCCGGCCGACGCGATTCGGGCCGGCATCTTTCTCATTCCAGAAGATCGCCGCCACGAGGGGCTGATTCTCGAAGACACCGTCAAGCACAATATCAGCATCGCCGCCTTGACGAGCTTAAGCCGATTCGGCATCGTGCGGCAAGGCCAGGAGAATCGGCTCGCCCAGGCCATGTGCCAGCGTTTCAACATCCGCACGCCGAGCCCCGGGCAGATCGTCGGCAACCTTTCGGGCGGCAATCAGCAGAAAGTCGTCCTGGCGAAATGGCTGCACCGCGCCCTGCGCCTGTTGATCCTCGACGAGCCGACGCGCGGCATCGATGTTGGCGCCAAAAGTGAAATCTACGGCCTCATGGATGAGCTCGCCCATCAAGGCGCCGCCATCCTGATGATTTCCAGCGATCTGGAGGAAATCCTCGGCATGAGCGATCGCGTTCTGGTGATGCACGAGGGCCGGCTGGCCGGCATGCTGGAGCGCAAGGCGTTGTCCGAGGAGGCGATCATGCATCTGGCGACCGGACACGTTTAGCGCCGCCTCTTGAGGCGGACCTAAACGGCGAAAGGACCAACGTGTCCATGAAGAAAGTTCTCGGCATTTTTATTTTTCTGGTGCTGCTCGATGCGCTCATCCTATTCGCCATCAAGCAAGCGAACTGGGGGAGCAACCATTTCAACCTGGGCCAGCGCATTGGCCTATCGGGCATCCTCTGCTTCGGTGCCGGCTTGCTCATCATCACCGGCGGTGTCGATCTTTCGATCGGCTCCGTCGTCGGCCTGTGTGCCTGTGTCTTCTGCGAACTCATCCTGAAGTACAAGCTGCCGATCCCGCTCGCGATGCTCGGCACGCTCCTGGTCGGCGCCGGCGTCGGCTTGCTCAACGGCCTGCTCGTCACCTACCTGCGCGTGCAGGCATTCGTCGTCACCCTGTGCGGCCTGTTTATTTATCGCGGGGCCGCGCGCTGGGTTGCTAACGATCAGCCGCCTCAAATCGCTGGCAGCGTCGCCGATCTCAACGCGGTCTTCACCGGCGAATTCCTGGAGGTTCCCATCTATCTTTGGCTCCTCCTCGGCATTTTCGCCGCCACCACGCTCTTTCTGCATCTGACCATCTATGGGCGATACTTTTACGCCATCGGCAGCAATGAGCGGGCGGCACGCTATTCTGGCATCAACGTCGATTTTTACAAGATCCTCGCCTACGTCCTCTGTTCGATGTTCGCGGCCGGATACGCTCTGATGTACGTGATTCATTACAACTCCGTGGTTCCGTCGGAGACAGGGAGCACCCTGGAGCTTTACGCCATCGCCGGCGCGGTGCTCGGCGGCTGTAGTCTGCGCGGCGGCGAGGGGACCACGGTCGGCATGTTCATCGGCACCGCGATCTTGGTCCTGCTGCCGAACTTGACGAACATGTGGGGCATTCCAAGCCAACTGGAGCCAACCGTCATCGGCACGGCGTTGCTGGCGTGTGCGGTCCTGGATGAGCTGTTGCGGCGACGAAGCGCCGGCTGAGCGTTGACGGCGACTTGGTTCATGGCGCCAGGAATAATCGTGCGAACACGCGAAATTCTCGGATTTCCGGGACCTTCGTGCCCATTTTCACGAAGATTCTTAGCGCATGGGGGTGGGTGTCAGCATTTCGCGCTAGGAATGTTGCGTGGCCAGGTGCTACGCCGCAAGCGGCAAAATACGTAGGATATTCTCATGAGCATGCAACCGCGCAACAAGCCGGTCGATCTCCAACGCATCGCGGCGGCGGTGCGCGAGATTTTGCTTGCCGTCGGCGAGGATCCGGATCGCGAAGGTTTGCGCGAGACCCCTGACCGCGTGGCACGCATGTATGATGAGATGTTCTCCGGTCTGCGCAAGGATCCGGCAACCTTCTTGCGAACCACGTTTGCTGAAAAATATGACGAGATGGTCCTCGTCAAGAATATTGGCTTCGAGAGCATGTGCGAGCATCATCTGCTCCCATTTTTCGGCAGGGTGCACATCGCCTATCTGCCAAACGGGCGGATCGTAGGTCTGAGCAAATTGGCGCGGATCGTCGAAGTGCTATCGCGTCGGCCGCAAGTGCAGGAGCGCATGACGGAGGAGCTTGCCGACTTGATCATGCAGGAGCTTGATGCGCGCGGAGTAGGCCTGGTGGTGGAGGCGGCGCACACGTGCATGTCGATCCGCGGCGTGCGCAAGACCGAGAGCGTTTGCACCACGAGTGCCATGCGCGGCGCCTTCGCCACTAACGCGGCGACGCGCTCCGAGTTCATGGCCTTGATTCGGACGGGGAAATAGCGTGGCTGTCACGTTCTGCCTGCGGCTGGCGGCGGGTTTGATCTTGGTGCTGCCGATCTTGAATCCCGCGCAGATTCCGCCGCGTTTTTTCCGCGTGCAATTCCTGACGGCGCTGGGCTTGCTCGCGGTGGTTGGAATTCTGCTCTTCGAGACGGCAACGCTGGGGTTCTGGCTGATTTATGCCGCCGCCGCGGTGGGTTGTGTGATTGGATCGATCGTCTGGCACCTCGACAAGGCGCCGGGGGGCCGCGCCGTCGTGATTCTGGCGCCGATCGCCGTGACCGCCTGTTTGATCTACGGCGGAATGCTCGAGCTCGAGCGCGGCGATGCCGATACGCCGCTGCGGATCGTGGATAATGTCGCGGCGGCGCTGGTGCTGGGCAGCGCGACGACAGCGATGCTGATGGGGCATTCGTATCTGATTGCGCCGGCGATGACGATTGCCCCGTTGATGCGGCTCTTGGCGGCGCTGGCGGGGTCGGTAATGTTACGTATCGTCCTCGCCGGCGTCGGACTCTGGCTGTGGACTTCGAGTCGCAGTCCTGGTACGCTGGAAACGGAGCTTCTACTTTGGCTGCCGGTGCGCTGGGCGCTCGGCTTGATTGCGCCCTCGTGCTCGGCTGGATGGCGTGGGAAACGGCCCGCATTCGCTCGACGCAGTCGGCCACCGGGATTCTCTACGTCGTCGTGATTGTCGGCTTCCTGGGCGAGTTGATGAGCCAACTGCTCATGGAAAAAACCGGCTCCATCTTGTGAATGTGATTGGGATAACTCGTGAATGTGACTCTGGCCTGCCCGTGCTGCGATCAGCCCTCAAGAACGCCGATCGGTCTACAGGGCGATTGGCAATGCTCCGCCTGCGATCATCGATTGCGCCTGATTGCTGCCAACTCATCGCTTCCGGTCTGCGTCGTGTGCGGCAATCATGAACTGTATAAGAAAAAGGATTTCCCGCAATGGCTCGGCGGGACAATCTTGTTGACAGCCATCCTTCTTTCGATCGTGAGCTATTACTGGTATGAAAAATGGTGGACCTGGTCATTTCTGATTGGCTCGGCGATCATTGACGGCGTCATGTATGTGCTGGTCGGCGATGTCATCGTCTGCTATCGCTGCGAGGCGCATTACCGCGGCTTCAAGGCGACCGATGCGCACAAGCCGTTCGAGATCGCCATCGGCGAGCGCTATCGGCAGGAGCGCATGCGCCAGGAACAGTTGAAGACCATTTCTCCGGACAAGGCATCGCTGTCTTGACCTTGTGAGGCTGATGCCGTGGACCTGCGCCGTCTCCAGGACGACTTGCAAGGATTTTTCAAAGGCGAGATCCTTTTCGACGATATCGCGCGCCTGTTGTACAGCACCGACGGGAGCATCTTTCAGGTGAAACCGGCCGGCGCCGTGACACCGCGCGATGAAGAGGATGTGTGCGGCCTTGTGCGCTATGCCCAGGAGCAGGGAATTGCACTGATTGCGCGCGGCGCCGGATCCGGCTTGGCGGGCGAATCGCTCGGCGCCGGCTTGATCGTTGACCTGAGCAAACATTTTCGCGAGGTCCTCGACATCGGCGCCGACTTCGTCCGTGTCCAGACCGGCGTCACCCTTGCCGGCCTCAACGCCAGGTTGGCGGAGATCGGCCGGCGTTTCGCTCCGGCCCCCTCCAACGATGTCTGCACGGTCGGCGGCATGCTGGCTAACAATGCTTGCGGCTCTCGCGCCGTTAAGCACGGTTACACCCGCGACCATGTCATCTCCGTGCGTGCCGTGCTCGATAACGGCGATGCGGCCGCGATTGCGAGAACGCCGCTGCCGCCAATCCGAACCGGCGCCCCGCCGCACTTGCACGACATCATGACGACGTTGGGCGTCTTACTGGATGATCATCGCGAACTGATTGCTACGATGCAGCCGCGCACGCCGTTCGATCGGCTCGCCTATCACCTGGAAGGTGTGCTTCACGGCGAGACGCTGGATTTGCCGGGCGTGCTGATCGGCTCGGAAGGAACGCTGGCGATCTTCACGGAAGCGACTCTGCGTACGGTGCCGTTACCCGCGGGGAGAGCCGTGGTGCTGGTCAATTTCACGAGCCTCGAGCGAGCAATCCAGGCGGCGCAGCGTGCGCTGGCGACCGGACCGTCAGCATGTGAATTGCTCGAGCGCCGGCTGCTGCGGCTGGCCCGCGGCAACGACGGAGCGCCCGGGGGGCTCATTTCGCCCGATGCCGAAGCGGTCCTCCTGATCGAGTATGAATCGGAGTCCGCCAACGAGGCACGCCGCCTTGCGGATGCATTGGCCGAACTCCTGGCGAGCGATTCCTCGGTGATCCGCACCGCGGTGGCCAGCGATCCTTTGGAGCAAGATGCGATCTGGCACATCCGTGACGCAGCTCTGCCGAGTCTGTACACCATGCGCGGCGGCGCCCAGCCGATTGTCTTTATGGAAGACGTCGGAATGCCGGTGGACGCGCTCAACGAGTTTCTGCGGCGTGTGCAGGACATCATGCAAGAGCATGAAACGACCGCCAGCTTTCTTGTTCACGTCGGCGCCGGCCAGGTCGAAACGCGCCCCTTTCTCGACTTGCAAAAGCCGGACGACGTGTCACGGCTCTGGTCGATTGCGGAAAAGGTGCATGTCCTCGCGATTGAACTGGGGGGCACTGTCAGCAGTCAGCACGGCACCGGGCTGGTGCGAACGCCGTGGGTTGCGCGACAGTACGGTCCGCTCTATCCCGTCCTGCGCCAGGTGAAAGCGATCTTCGATCCGAAGAATATCTTCAATCCGGGCAAAATCGTCGATCCCGATCCCAGCCTGGCTCGGCCGTTGCGTGCCAGCAGGTTTGTGGAGCAAGGGGAGATCCCGCTCAAGCTCGTCTGGAATCCAAAGGCGCTCAAGGCCGAAGCATCTCATTGCAATGGTTGCGGGCAATGCCGGACGGAAGCGCCGCGGCAGCGGATGTGCCCGATTTTTCGCGCCGCGCACACCGAGGCCGCCACGCCGCGCGCAAAGGCGAACCTCCTGCGCGAATTGCTCATGACGCAGGCGAACGGGCTGCAGGTCAACTCCGAGGAAGTCCGCGCGGTCGCGGATTTATGCGTCAATTGCAAGATGTGCGCCGTCGAGTGCCCGGCACATGTAAATATTCCAAAGCTGATGCTAGAGGTCAAGGCCGCCAATGTCGCCGAGCACGGGATGGATGTCAGCGACTGGTTCTTTTCGCACATGGAGGACGTGCTGGGCTGGGGGAGCATGGCCGCATTCATGACGAATCTGGCCTTGCGCAGCCGAACGGCGCGCTGGCTGCTGAATCGGTTTTTCGGCGTGTCGGCGTCCCGGCGTTTGCCTCGCTTGGCCGCGCGCACCTTTCTGGCCCGCGCCCGGCGGCGGGGCTGGACGAATAAGCCAAGTGGAATTCGGCCCGTGGTCGTCTACTTTTGCGACCTGTATGCGAATTATCTCGACCCACAAATCGCTGATGCAACCGTCGCCGTTTTGCAGCATCAGGGCTTCGAGGTGTTCGTCCCGGCCGATCAGCGCGGCAGCGGCATCGAGGCGCTGGCGCTCGGCGATGTCGAGGCCGCCCGCGAGATCGCCCAGCAGAATCTGCGCGTGCTCGCCGAATCGGCCCGCGCCGGCTGGCCGATCGTTTGCTCCGAACCGAGCGCCGCCTTGATGCTCAAGCACGACTACCTCGATCTGCACAACGATGACGACGCCCACGCTGTCTCTGAGAATACCATTGAGCTAATGGCGTTTCTCGGCCAACTGCATCAGCAAGGCCGCCTGCGCACCGATTTCGGCCCACTCCAGCTCCGTGTCGGCCATCACGTCCCCTGCCACATCAAGGCGCTGGGCGGCTTGATTGCCGGGCCGAGCTTGCTGGCGTTGATCCCGGAATTGCAAACGCACACGATCGATGTCGGTTGCTCGGGAATGGCGGGTACCTTCGGCGTGAAGTCTGCCAACTACGAGCTTTCACGCCAGGCGGGGCAGGGGATGCTGACGGAACTGCGCCGGCCCAAGAATCTCTTTGGCTCGACCGAGTGCAGCAGTTGCCGCATGCAGATGGAAGACGGAGCCCAGAAGCGCACGCTGCATCCGGCGCAATACCTGGCCCTGGCGTACGGGCTGATCCCCGAAGTCGCGGGCCGCCTTGGGGAACCGATACGAGAGCTGGTGTTGCGATGAACGTCCTGTTATTTGCGCGCGTGCGGGACCTCATCGGCGCCGACCGCATCGAGATCGCTGCGCCGCTGCCTGCGACCATTGGTGAATTGCGCCGCCGACTCGTGCGACAATATCCAAATCTGTCGGGACTTCT
This sequence comes from uncultured Planctomycetota bacterium, assembly GCA_963767835.1. Classification (GTDB taxonomy): domain Bacteria; phylum Planctomycetota; class Planctomycetia; order Gemmatales; family Gemmataceae; genus SIAQ01. Next base: position 88,940 of record CAVYFY010000024.1, on the reverse strand, counting down.
GGAAAAATCCGCGTTCGCCGTGAATGACGAATTCGCCGATGATGCTGCAATGATTCCCGATGGCGCGGAAGTGGCCCTGTTGCCACCCGTCAGCGGCGGGTAAGATGAATGTGTTGTCGCAGACCGTGAAACCCTTTGACGAAGGAGCCCCTGATGCTGCGATTCGCTTGCGTTTTGCTCACCGGCGTCGTTTTGGCTGCCGTATCCGTCCAGGATGCCGTCGCTCAGAAGAAGAAGGTGGAGATCGGCATGAAATGGAACGGATCCGTGGATGACGAAAAGGCCCAGAAGCCGGACGTGATTACGAGCGCCAAGGGGCTCGCAGCCGTGTGGAAAGCATGGAAAATCGACGGCGATGTACCGAAGATCGATTTCGACAAGAACATGGTTGTCGCGGTTTACTCCGTCGGCAGCAAGCTGAACATGACCGGCGCCAAGCTTGACGATAAAGGCAACCTCGACGTTCTCGGCCTCGGCACACGCGACATCCGCCCTGGCTTTCGCTACGTTCTCGGCGTTGTCAGCAAGGATGGGGTCAAGACGGTGAACGGCAAGGAATTGCCGAAGGAATGAGTCGCCATGATCCGCCTGACGCGCGATCCAATTGATTTCCACGCCTTGACCGAACAGGTCCGCCGGCCTGATTGCGGCGCGGCGGTCTTGTTCCTTGGCACCGTGCGCGATCTGACCGGCGAGCGGGTCACCGTGGCCCTCGATTACGAAGCTTATCCGGCGATGGCGGAGAAAAAGCTCGCCGAGATCGAGGCGGACACGCGGCGCCAATGGCCGATCGGCGACATCGCCATCGAACATCGGCTCGGACATCTGGCCGTTGGCGACATCAGCGTCGCCGTCGCCGTTAGCTGCCCGCATCGCGCCCAAGCGTTTGAAGCGTGCCGCCATGCCATCGATCGGCTCAAGGAACTGGTGCCGATCTGGAAAAAGGAAAATTGGGCCGACGGAGCGACCGAATGGGTGCATCCAGGAGCGTAATCGTTCATCATGAGTTTGCCCGTCGTAACTCCGCTGAAACACGGCGGCCCGTTGGTCGATACCTTCGGGCGCGTTCACAACAATCTGCGCATCAGCGTGACCGATCGCTGCAATCTGCGCTGCAGTTATTGCATGCCCGAAGAAGTCGTGTTCATGGACAAGCACGAGCTTCTCACCTTTGAAGAAATCACCCGCTTCGTCGAAATCGCGGCGCCGCTCGGCATCGACAAGATTCGCTTGACCGGCGGCGAGCCGTTGATGCGCCGCGATTTGCCCCGCCTGGTCGCCATGCTTGCCAAAGTTCCCGGCATCAAGGACATCGGCCTGACGACCAACGGCATCCTGCTCGCATCGCTGGCGCAGCCTCTTTTCGATGCGGGCCTCAAACGAATCAACATCAGCCTTGACACGCTCGATCCGGTTCGCTTTCGGCAGCTGGCGCGGCGCGACGGCCTGGAGCAAGTGCTCGCCGGCATCGACGCCGCCAAAAAAGCGGGCTTCGATCCCGTCAAGATCAACGCCGTCAGCATCCGCGGCATCACCGAGCACGAGGTGATTCCGCTGGCTCGTTTTGCCCGAGAACACTGCCTCGAAATGCGCTTCATCGAATACATGCCGATCGGCGCCGACCACTGGGAGCGCGACAAGGTTTACTTCGCCCATGAAATCCTGGAGCAGATCGAGCAAAACATCGGCCCGCTTGTGCCTGCCGCGGACTACGATCCAAAAGCCCCCGCGATGGATTTCGATTATGTGGACGGTAGAGGCCGGGTCGGCATCATCGCCTCGGTGTCGCGCCCCTTCTGCATAAGCTGCAACCGCATCCGTTTGACCGCCGACGGCAAGCTGCGCAATTGTCTGTTCGCGCTCAAGGAGATCGATCTCAAGCCGTTATTGCGCGGCGGCGCCGGCGGACACGAGATTGCGGAGCTGGTGCGCAGCAATGTCTGGGAGAAGTGGGAAGGGCACGAGATCAACACCGCACGCTTCGTTAAGCCGGAGCGGACGATGCACACCATCGGCGGGTAGTGGGTGACAAGAACCTCGTTCCCACGCTCGGCGTAGGAACGCACTGCTTCGCGACGCTCCTGCGTCGCGATCAGGATCGCTCGGCGAGCACTTGTTGCATGTGGGATGCGGTGCGCGACGCAGGAGCGTCGCGAAGCAGTGCGTCCCCACGCCGAGCGTGGGAACGAGATTCGCTCAGACTTCCATGGCCTGCAAGCGCTGGCGCGGCGCCACCGCGGTTTCCACGGCGACGGCAGCGAGGTCGAACCAGAGGATTTCGCCGTCGTCCAGCGCGTTCAAGCCGATCCAGTGGAGCACGCGTGGATCATCCCGGTCGAGCTCGAAAATGGACAGGGTTGGTGTGCCGTCCAGGAAATGGACGCGGCCCGAGGTGCCGGTGCGATGCAGATAGAATCGGCGCACCCGGTGGCCCGGAATGCGATTCAAAGCGTCATCGCGCCCCGAAAGCGGCAGAAAGATCATATTGACCAGCTTTTGGTGGCAACCCGCCAGGTTCTTGCCAAGCCCCAGAAGACGCAGACCGTGCTTGCAAAAAGCATCCATCGCCACGGCGACGGGCCTGCCGTCCGGCCAAAGGGGCTGGTAGCCTTCGAGTTGGACTGTGTCCGTCTGTCGATCGCGCGACGGATCACGACGAAAGAGGAGTGTCAAGGTGCGTGACATCCAGAGCCGATCTCCTTGGTGGGTTAACGATATCAATGCGGCAGCGGGATATCGGGAAGCTTCAATTCGTCATGGAGCGTCCCACAGCCGACGTAACGCGAAAGACTAAAGTTCACCACGCTGTACTGTTAATCTAGACAAATCGGGGCGAATTGGCTAGCAACGCAAAACATTTTTCAACGCGACAATGTATATCCGTATACAATCACAGCGATCCTCTGAAAGTCTCGGCAGGTCGGGTTTTATCTTACGATATGTCAGTCGAACAGCAACCCTTGCGGCAAATCGGGAGCATCGTTTCGTTGGACCGGTTTGCCCAGGTGCTTGTAAGCCTTCGCCGTCGCCATTCGGCCACGCGGCGTCCGAATGATCATTTGCTCGCGCAGCAAATATGGCTCGATCTCGTCACTCAGTGTGTCGGCGGCAAGGTTCATGGTCGCGGCCAGCGCTTCAACGCCGGTCGGCCCCCCGTCGAAGACATTGATGATCGTTTCCAGATAGCGCCGATCCTGCTTGTCCAATCCTAGCAGGTCGACTTCGGACATCTTCAGCGCGGCCTGGGCAATCGTCAGATCGATCTTGCCGTCGCTCTCGCTGGCCGCATAACTGCGTGCCCACCACAGCCGCGAGTTGGCGATGCGCGGCGTTCCCCGGCTGCGCTGGGCGATTTCCAGCGATGCCTCCGATGTGATCTCCGTGTTGAGTTTCCGGGAGTTGATGGTCACGATTTGCGCTAATTCGTCAACTGTGTAATAATCCAGGTGCTCGTGAATCTTGAAGCGATCGCGCATCGGGTTGGATAGCATGCCGCTGCGCGTCGTCGCTCCGATCAAGGTGAACCGCTTCAAGTGCATGGTGATCGTGCGGGCATTGATGCCTTCTCCCAGCACGATATCGACGCGGAAATCCTCCATCGCGGGATAGATGAATTCCTCCACCACGCGCGGCATGCGATGGATCTCGTCGATGAATACGATCGACCCGTCCGAGGCGTTGGTCAAGAACGGCAGCATATCCGCGGGCTTGGTCAAGGCGGGGCCGCTCGTCATTTGGATGGACGTGCCCAGCTCATTGGGCAGGACCGTGGCGAAGGTGGTCTTGCCCAGGCCGGGCGGGCCGTCGAAGAGCATGTGCGACAGCGGCTCCTTGAGCTTTTTGGCCGCTCTTAGGAGGATTTCAAGCCGCTGCTTGACGGACTGCTGGCCGATGACTTCGCGCAATAGCTGCGGGCGCAGAGCGGCATCACGCTTTTTGTCGTCGTCGGGAGCCTCGCCCTGGACTATCGTTTGGCGTGCCATTGGTTCACTTCTGCTGATAAATCGCCATCAGAATGTCCTCGACGCTCTTGAATTGCGCCCCGCCCGCCAGTGCCTTGTCGAGCCGATCGCGCGCTTCCTGCGGGCTGTGGCCGACGCTCATGAGAGCCTGATACGCGTCTTCGAGTATCTGCCCGGCGACTCCGCCGGCGCGGACGGTCGGCTCACCCGTCGGACTCGGCGACGCCATCAGGGCATATTTCGTTACCTTGCGGCGCAGCGTGGCAACGATCTGCTCCGCCGTTGCGGCGCCGATGCCCGGAAGCGTCGTCAGCCATTTGTTGTCCTGCCGTTGGATCGCGTCGGCAATTTCCTTGACAGGCCTCACGAACGCCTTCATCGCCTTGCGGACGCCGACTTTGTCCACCGTGCAGAACAGCTCGAAGAATTCCTGCTCCGCCTCCGCGATGAAACCGATAAGGCGCGGCACCATTTTACCATGCGCCGGATTGCCGTCGAGATAATGGCTCGTGTAGAGCGTAATTTCCTCGCCGGCATTGTGCTGCAAAATGCGCCGCACGAATTCCGGCACCAGTATCTGATACTCGATCGCGCCGACCTGCAAGCGGATTTCCTCATCGAGGACGCGATTCACCATCCCTGTCATTTTTGTGATCATGTTGTTTTTGGCGAGCGTCGAGGGCGTAAGCCCGACGTTGTCCTCAAAGCGCCTGACGCACGTCGAGCTTACGCCCCAACGCTCGCCTTGTGCGTGTAATAGTGGCACAACGCCACGGCCAGCGCATCGGCCACATCCGGCGGCTCCGGCAGCTGCGCCATCCCAAATTCCTGCTGGATGGTTCGCTGCACCTGCTCCTTAGACGCCCGGCCATTACCCGTCACGAGCTTCTTCACCTGCGTCGCGGCATAGCTGTGTACCGGGATATCCGCCTGCGCCGCCGCCAAGAAGATGACGCCGCGAGCATGGCCCATCAATATCGCGGTGCGCGGATGATCGTAATGGGCGTAAAGCTGCTCGACCGCCATCGCTTCGGGCGAGAACTGGGCGATCACCTCTGCTACACCTTTGTACACGGAAAGCACTTTTTCCGCCAGATCGGATGCGTCGTCATCAGCGGTGCGAATGATGCCGGCTTCGCAAAGAATGGGACGCGGCGCCGCGAATTCGATGACGCCATAGCCGGTGATGCCGAGACCGGGATCGATGCCGAGAATACGGCGAGGCTTGGTCATGAGCGTTCATTCCTTGCGCCAGTTCGTGCCCCCCGCGCGATCCTCCAGCGTCACGCCGATTTCGCTCAAGCGTTTGCGAATCTGATCGCCGAGCGCGAAATTCTTCGCCTTGCGCGCTTCGGCCCGCAAATCGATGAGAAGCTGCATGAGGCCGTTGACGAGCGCGTCATCGCCGCCTTTCGGCTTCTCGACAGGGGCCCAGAACAAGCCAAGGATTTGGCCGAGCTCCTTGAGCGCGACGACGCCCTGTTTGAAATTCGCAAATTCCGGGCTGTTCTTCTTGTCCTGAAATTCGCGATGGTCCTGGGCGAACTTATTGAGGTGCGTGAGCAATTCGTACAGTTTGCCGACCGCGCCGCCGGTGTTGAAATCGTCGTTCATGAAGGCAATGAACTCGGCGTGCGCGTTCTCGCCCTCGCCTGGCATGTGCACCGAAAGCGTGCTCGGGGCGGCCAAGGCGTAAAAGCTCTCGCCGGTGATGCGCTGGTAGCGCTCGAAGAAGCGATAGAAACCATCCAGGCTGCGGCGGACTTCGTTGAGCCGATCTTCGCTGTACTCGATCGGGCTGCGGTAATGCGTGCTCAAGAGCAGGAACCGCACCGTTTCCGGATGATGGCGCTGGAGCAGGTCGGCGATGTTGACGACGTTGCCAACCGAGCCGGCCATTTTCGCCGAGCCCATCTTGAGCAAGCCATTGTGCATCCAGGCGTGCGCGAACGGTTGCCCCGTGTACGACTCCGATTGTGCCAGCTCGTTTTCATGGTGCGGGAACTGAAGATCGAGGCCGCCGCCGTGGATATCGAGCGTTTTGCCCAGAAGCTTGATGCTCATGGCGGAGCATTCGATGTGCCAACCGGGGCGTCCCGGCCCCCACGGACTTTCCCACGCGGGCTCGCCGGGTTTTGAGCCTTTCCACATCGCGAAGTCGCCGGGGTTGCGCTTCTTGTCCGAAACCTCTATGCGAGCGCCGGCTTCCATCTGCTCCGGATCGCGGTTGCACAACTTGCCGTAATCGTCGTCCTTGAGCACGTCGAAGTAGACATCGCCACCGGCCGCATAAGCGTAGCCCTTGTCGATAAGACCGCGCATGATTTCGATCATGTCGGAGATGTGCTCGGTGGCGCGCGGCATCTGGTCGATTCCGGTGACATTTAGCCGCTTCAGGCACTCCCGATAATCGGCCGTCATCTTCTCGGCGAGTTCCTTGACGGTGGTGTTGAGCTCGCGAGCGCGGTTGATGAGCTTGTCGTCCACATCGGTGATGTTGACGACCCAGGTAACCTGGTAGCCGAGGTACTGGAGGTAGCGCTTGACGGTGTCGAAGATGACCGGGCCAACCATGTGGCCGATATGGCTCGGCTTGTAAACGGTGGGCCCGCACACGTACATGCTGACCTTGCCGGGCACGACCGTCTTGAACGGCTCCTTTTGCCGGGTGAGCGTGTTATAGACGCGTAGACTGTGGTCCATCGCAACCCCATTCGCCGTCGAAGGAAATAAACGCAGCTAATCCAGTCACATCAACTTTACGGTCATCACGACTTTCAGAAACGGGAATTTCGCCTCAAAGAACTTGGCTTCTACGAACCCCGGCGGATAGGAGTACGGCGGATTCGTCAATTTACCCATTCCCGTCGCCGCTTGCAAATATCGGTCATGACACCAAAAGACAAACGATGACGGAGTGGACCATGAAGTACCGTAGTCTGCGCTGCCCGGCTCTTTGTAAGGCATATGCGTTGGCATTGCAGCTGGAACGTCGTCGGGAGTCCACCACACCCTTACCCCTTTCTTATGTGCTTGTTCCACGATCAATGTCCCCTGACCCGCAAGTAAGCGCGGCTTCAGCTCTCCCCAATCAATAAACCGCCGTTGCGCACGCATTTGTCGTGCAAAGCGCATTTCTTTCCACCAAGAGGCGAAAATCAAGAATGGAATCGCAACCAACACCAGAGGGGTAATTAATCCCAATCCCGCGAGTACCAACAGACTGAAAATGGGATAACACGCCCATTCCCACCATGCGAACGGCGTTGGATCATCGCCAGAGCGTACACACGGGAAACGCATCGCCATAACTCACGTGTTCTCAATCAACGCAATCACCTGGCAGCCGATCGCCTCCGCTCGGCCGATCGCGCCGACCATTTCGCCGGTCTTCGCCTTCACGTTAGCGGCGTCCACTGGCAGACCCAACATCGTGGCCAGATGTTCGCGCATCCGCGCCTTGATCGGCCCCAGCTTCGGCTCCTCGGCGAAAATCGTCAAATCGACATTGGCGACGCGCCAACCTTTTTCGCTGAGCCGCTTGAGCGATTCGATGACGAAGTAGCGCGAATCTCGGTCCTTGTACTGCGGATCGGTATCGGGAAACGCGTCGCCGATATCCCCCAGGCCGGCCGCTCCCAACAACGCATCGGTCAAGGCGTGCAGCACGACGTCAGCGTCGGAGTGCCCGATCAAGCCGCGCGAATGCTCGATCTTCAGGCCGCCGAGGATGAGCGGGCGGCCGGGTCCAAGCCGATGCGTGTCATGACCGATGCCGACGCGGAACATTGTTGATTCCTACAACAGGTTGCGGAACTCCTGCTCGGTCAATCCGGATCGCCTAACGATACCACCCATCGTCATCGCGTTGATGGGGTTGTGACGAGGAATGGGGACAGCGATCTTGCCTTTGGTCATGATGATGTGCTTGCCTTGTCTGGCGATTTGAAAACCCGCCTTTTGCAAGGCACGCACCGCGTGCAAGTGGTTGATGCCGGGAATTTTGGGCACGGCTAAACGACCTCAATTTCCCGTAGGATCGCCCCCTCATCTTCCGGCGGAAAATCGGTGTCGAGCATTTCACGGATGGCGTCCCCGATGTTCTCCAACGCTTCTGCTTCCGTGGCGCCCTGGGACCAACAGCCTGGAATGCTCAGCGCGTTGACGGCGAATCCCTCTTCTGATTGGTAGAGTGCTACTCTGAACTTCATGGCGTGTTCCTTAACTCGCGTTGCAATCGCCATTATCTTAACAACTCGCGAAAATTATCGCAACGAGAGTCTCGTTTATACCCCGCCGGCCGCGTAACCCGAATGTTCGACCGCGAAATTCTCAAAGCGCATATATTGCTTGACGTACATCAGCGACACCTCGCCGGTCGGGCCGTTGCGCTGCTTGGCGACGATCACCTCCACCAATCCCTCGTTTTGGCCCGGCTCGTGATAATCGGGGCGGTGCAGCATCATCACGGTGTCGGCGTCTTGCTCGATGGCGCCCGATTCGCGCAGATCGCTCAAGCGCGGCCGGTGATCGGTGCGGTCCTCCGAGCTGCGGTTGACCTGGGCCAGCGCGACCACCGGCAATTTCAACTCGCGGGCAAGGAATTTCAAGCGGCGCGAAATCCCCGCCACCTGTTCCTGTCGGCTTTCCCGGCGATCGTCCGGATCGATGAGCTGCAAGTAATCGATGATGACGAGCCGCAGTTCATGGCGTTTTTTCAGACGCCGGGCATTGGCGGCAATGCGCAGCATATTCTGGCCCGGCGTGTCGTCGATAAAAAGCTTTGATTCGCTCAAGGCGCCGCCGGCTTCCATGATTTTCGTTTCATCATCGGAGCTGAGATGGCCGCGCCGTAAGCGATGGCTGTCCACGCGCGCCTGACAGCACAGCAAGCGCTCGGCCAACTCGATGCGCGCTTGCTCCAGGCTCACGAACAGGACCGGCAGGTTTTCCTCCACGACGACATGGCGGGCGATGTTAAGGGCAAACGCCGTCTTGCCGACGCTGGGACGGGCGGCGATGATGATGAGCTCGTTGTTCTGAAAGCCGGCGGTCAGATTGTCGAGATCGAGGTAGCCAGTCGGGATGCCGCTGAATTCATTTGCGCCGCGTTGCTTACGCTGATCGAGCCGATGATAGGCGTCCTGGATCGCGCTTTGCAAGGTGACGGTGTCGCCGGTGATGCCCATCTCGGCGATTTCGAGAATACGCCGCTCGGCTGAATCGAGCAGCTCCGTCGGCTTTTGCGTTTGATCGAACGCTTCGGCCTGCAATTCGGTGCAAGCGTGAATCAGGTTGCGAACGATCGCCTTTTGCCGAATGATCTCGGCGTACTGATGGTAATGCGCGGCACTCGGGGCGGCGTCCCACAGATCACCGAGGTAAGCGTGGCCGCCGATCTCGTCGATCAATTTTTCCTGGGCCAGCCATTCCGCGACGGTGATGATGTCGGCGGGCTTGCCGGCGTCGTCGTTGAGTTTCGTGATGGCGTCGAAGATTTTCTGATGGGCGTAGACGTAAAAATGGTCGGCTTTGACGAGATTGACCGCCTCGGGAATGATCCTGTTGTCACGCAACATGCTGGACAGCAAGCTGCGCTCGGCATCGCGATTGTGCGGCGGCAACCGGTCCATGACGGATGCGTCGGGATACATTACTGGGCTCCTTGCCTTGCCGCTTGCGGCGTAGCAGAACCTGCTACGCCGCAAGCGGCAAACGAAACCAGCCCGACCAAATGTGGCCGGGCTGTCATTCTACGAAGCGCACCGCTTACTTCTTGTCTTCCTTGTGCGGCACCACCATCACCATGACTTTCGAGGCGATGTCGTAGCCGAGGTTCAACTCGATCTCGTACAGGCCGCATTGCTTGATGATGCCAGGGAGCTTGACCATATCGGGCTCGACCTTGAGGTTCTTGCCCTTGAGCGTCTTGGAGATGTCCGCCTCGCCGACGGAGCCGTACAGATGGCCTTCTTCGTTGGCGTTCGCCTCAATCGTCAGTCTGCGGAACGCGAGCGATCTGCTCGGCCATCGCCTTGAGGTCGGCGATCTTGGATTCCTTGGCCTGCGAGACGCGCTTTTTGTGCGCTTCGAGCAGCTTCAGATTGTGCGCGGTCGGCATGGTCGCTAGCCCTTGCGGCAAGAGATAATTGCGGCCATAGCCGTGCTTGACCTCGACGAGAGCGCCCTGTTCGCCCAGATGGGGAACGGACTCGGTCAGCAGCAGCTGCATGCCGCCGTGCTTGCCCTTGAGGACCTGGTTGCGTTTTCTGGTTGCCATCGGAAAATCCTTAACTCGCTTGCAATTCGTGTTCGCCGAGTTCGAGGCGAGCGCGAAGCCGCAAGCGGCAGATTAAAACGGGATATTCTCTTCACCGGCGCCCGGCGGCGGCGGGTCCATCGGACGGTCTCCCATCTCGCCGCCCGGATCGAAATCACTGGATGGGGCGGAAGGCGGGGTGTCCTGTCGGCGCGGGGCGCTGCTGCGTGGGCTTGAACCGCCATCGGCGCGTGGCTCGAGGAACTGCATATTGTCGAGGACGACCTTCAACTTCGAGCGCTTGCCGCCGCCGTTCTTGTCCTCCCACTGGTCGAGTTTCAAATGGCCTTCGATGAAAGCTTGGCTGCCCTTGTGCAGGTACTGTTCCACGAGATCGGCCGTTTTGCCGAACTCGCCGCGATTAAATGCTTCGACGTCGATGAAGACCGGTTCGTCTTCCCATTGCCCGGTTTGTTGATTCTTGCGGCGGTTGTTGACCGCGAAGCCGAACATCGCGACTTTGCCGCCGTTGCCGAACATGCGCACTTCCGGATCGCGCGTGAGCCGGCCGATCAGCATCACTTTATTAAGGTTTGCCATGAGACATACTCCTCCAGCGGAATTCGAATCGGTAGTATTCTACCAAAATCGGCCGTCATTCGCGAGGTTCGCGAGGCTTGCGGCGGCCATCCGCGCCGGCATCGGCGGCGACGGCTTCATCCGTGCCCGGTTCTTCCTGCATGTTATGCAGGGCGACCGCGTGCTCTCCCTTGGCGAGCGACAGCATCAACTCGTGGTACTTGGCCGGAATTTTGATAATCAGCTGCCGCATGATCATTTCATTGAGGGCGCAATCGTGCTCGATGGGCACGAGGTTTTTGCCTTCGGAGGAGAAATAGGTCAGGTAGTAGATGCCTTTTTTTTGGTTGCCGATCTGGTAGGTCAATTTCCGCTCGTCCCAGAGCCGGCAGACCAGCACCTCGGCGTTGTTCTTCTCCAGGATCGTGCGAATCGCCTTGTCGGCGGTGTCGAGATTGCCCGCGACCTTGCTGGAGTCGAGCATGAACATGCATTCGTAAACATTCGCTGCCATCAGTTTTTCCTTCTCGGTGCCATTAAGCCCCGGCGAATCGCCGGGGGCTAAGTTATGCGTTATATTGATTCATGCACTTCTGGATACCCTGCTTGATCCACATTGCCGCCGCCTGATTCGCCAGGTCCAGCGCATCCTTGATCACGGGCTTTTCGCTCGGCTTGAATTTACCGAGCACGTGATCAACGGCGCCTTTTTCTTCGCCGGGCACATCGACGCCGATCCGCAGCCGGGAATATTCCTGCGTGCCCAGATGCTGCTGGATGTCGCGCAAGCCGTTATGCCCGCCGTGGCTGCCACGCGCTCGAAACCGCAGCTTGCCAAGCGGCAGGGCCATGTCGTCGCAGATCACCAAGAGATCGATTAGGTCGATCTGGGAGAAATCGATGGCCGCCCGCACCGCCTTGCCGCTGAGGTTCATAAACGTCCGAGGCTTCATCAGCAATATCTTGTCGCCGTCATTGCGCCATTCGGTCAGGTCGGCGTCAAAGCGATCCTGAAAGCTGCCAACGCCCGGAGCCGAGGCGAGAGCGTCGATTACTGCGAAGCCGACGTTGTGGCGCGTTCCATCGTAACGCTTGCCAGGGTTACCGAGACCGACGATGAGCTTCATTTTCAAACCCTGCTTGCGAATAACGCAATCCCGGCAACCGGTGCGCTAAACCGCCAAGCGAGCTCCCCTGGTGCACGGAATACGCTACTTCTTTTCCTTCTCTTCCTCCTCGCCCTCTTCTTCCTTGGCCCGGCCGATGACTTCCGGCTCGGCGGTTTCGGCGGTCGGAGCAGCGGCGGTCGGCGCGACGACTTCTTCAACTTTCTTGCTTACCTGCACAATAATCGATTCGGGATCATTCTTCACCTTGACCCCTTCAGGCAACTTCAGATCGGCGACCTTGATCGATTGGTCGATTTGCAATTCGGCAACGTTTACGCGGATCGATTCCGGGATGTTGCCGATCAGGCATTCAACGTGCAAGCTGTGGACCTGTTGCACCAGCACGCCGCCGGCCGCGATGCCCGGCGCAGTGCCGCGCAACTCGATCTTGACGTCCAGGGTAATGGTTTGATCGGCCGAGACGCGGTAGAAATCAGCGTGGAGAATATCGTGCCCGAGCGGATCCCATTGGATCTCGCGCAGCAGGGCCTTCTGGACCGCTCCTTGGAGGGTCACGTCGAAGATGCGCACGCCATGCCGGATCGCTTTGTAGAGTGCATCGCCGGGAACAGCGATCGCCGCCGTCGCTTCCTTTCGGCCGTAGATGACGGCCGGGACAAGCCCTTTCTTGCGGATTTGCTTGGCGGCATTGGTGCCAGCCTCTTTGCGTTCCTGAACTTCCAGAACAAATGCTTCAGCCATCAGAATGCCTCACGATCTATCAAGGGGACAAGCTTCCCCACCTGTCAATCGCTTTTGGGGAACAGCTATTATTTGAAGCCGGCTGGGCGGCAGCAAGGGGCGCATCAAAGATTTCCAAACTGCTGTGTGAATCCCGTGCGAATAGCGGTCACTCACCAAGGCCAGGAATTACGCCTTGATGATATCCTTCACCGTCATGCCGCCGGGGATCATTGGCAGCACATGCTCCTGGTACGGCGTCAGCACGTTCAGCACATAGGGGCCTGTGCTGCCAAGCATTTCTCTTAGGGCGTCGTCGAGCCCCTCCTTCTTGACGACATCGGCCGAGCCGCAGCGGAAGCCCCTGGCGATGGCGGCGAAATCGGGGTAGGGCTCGTGCTCGAAGCCGGCGCCGAGATAGGTGTGGCCGCGATTGCTGTCGTAGAAGCGATCCTCCCATTGCATCACCATGCCGAGATGCTGGTTATTGAGCAGCAGCACCTTGACGGGGAGTTTCTCGGTGTAGGCGGTCGCGAGCTCCTGGATGTTCATCAGGAAGCTGCCGTCGCCGTCGATGTCAATGACGGTCTTTCCGGGATGGGCGGCCTGAGCGCCGAGGGCCGCCGGCAAGCCGAAGCCCATCGAGCCGAGGCCGCCCGAGGTGAACCAGGTGCGCGGCGTGTCGAAGTGCCAGTATTGCGCCGTCCACATTTGATGCTGGCCGACGCCGGTGGTCACGATGGTGTCGCTCAAGGCCCCGCGGTCGCGCACGATTTCCCACAACCGCTGGATCGCGTATTGCGGCACGATGGCGTCATCACGGTCGGCGAACTTCATCGGCTCCTCGTCGCGCCATTTGTCGATCTGCTCCATCCAGCCGGAGAATTGGCTCGCCGGCGGAATTCGCTTGGGATCCTCGCCGATCATGGCGATCATGTCGCGCAGGGCCTGGCCGATGTCGCCGCAGATCGGCAGCGTCGCGGTCTTGATCTTGTTGATCTCCGACGGATCGATGTCGATATGGACGATCTTGCCGTGCTTGGCGAACTCGCTGACCTTGCCGGTGACGCGGTCGTCAAAGCGGACGCCGAACGCGAGGAGCAGGTCGGCCTCGTTGATGGCGTAATTGGCGTAAACGGTCCCATGCATGCCAAGCATTTGCAGGCAAAGATAATGATCGCTGGGGAAAGCGCCGAGGCCATGGACCGTGAGCGCGACGGGGATGCCGGTCTTCTCGGCAAAGGCCTTGAGCAGCGGGCCAGCGCCAGCGGTGACGATGCCGCCGCCGGCGTAAAGGATCGGCCGTTTGCTTTGCCGAATCAACGCGAACACCTGCTCGAGCGAATCGCGCGTGGCTCGACGGTCGGGCTGGTAGCCGGGCAGGTTCATGGGCGGATCGAAGTCGGGCACGATGGCGCGATTCTGCAAATCCTTTGGGATATCGACAATCACCGGCCCCGGTCGCCCCGTCGTCGCGATGTGAAACGCTTCCTTCATCACGCGAGGCAAATCCTCGGTCCGCTGCACGAGATAATGATGCTTGGTGATTGGCCGGCTCACCTCGACGATCGGCGTCTCCTGAAAGGCGTCAGTGCCGATGACGTGCGTGCCGACCTGCCCGGTGATGGCGACGATCGGGATCGAATCCATCTTGGCGTCCGCGAGGCAGGTGACGAAATTGGTCGCTCCCGGCCCGCTGGTGGCGATGCAAACGCCGACGCGCCCGGTGCTGCGCGTAGCCCTCAGCCATGAATCCGCCGCCTTGCTCATGCCGCGGCAAGATCGTGCGCAGTTGCTTCTGAAACCGCGTGAGCGCCTGATGAATCGGCATTGACGCCCCGCCCGGATAGGCGAACACGGTATCGACGCCGTGATTCACCAGACATTGCACGAGGATATCGGCCCCGGAGAGCGTATTGCTTGCCATGATGCGGACCTTTCCGTGAGGGTTTCAGGGACGATCCATTTTAGCAATGGGGGGTGGGGGGTGCCAGGTGACTTGCATTATTGTGGCGGCACGGGGCGTTTCATCAGCGATGTGATCTGACCGTAATCGACGCCGTGAAAAGCGATTCGAGGTCTACCATTGATAACCCTGCTGCTTGCCCCACTTGAGCCAGGCCTGGATCACGTTGGGAACATTCCCCGCGTCCTCGTCGGCAACGGGATTAGCGCCGGTGATCGTGGCCAAGGCGGCGAACCAGTGGCGGCCGTTGGTTTCCAAATCACGCAACAGAAGCGGCACAACGGGTTGGCCGAGCGCAATGATCTCCCTGTAAGCAGGGTGGTTGTCGCGCTTGCTGGACGAGGATTGATGGGCGACGGCGTCGTGCCAATCGCTCGCCAGGCGCTGAAACTTTTCTTCCATCGTTTCCGGGATTGGTTTGGTTTGGACCGTTGCCATTGCGATTCCTCCGGAGCGACGGTCTCATTATAGCGGTGAATTGAAGCGTCTGAACGCGAAAAGATAATTGCCCGCGCCGGTTCCTCGGTTACAATCAGCCATGGTTGCGACGGTGCGAATCACAATCATCAAGGTCGAACCCGATGCGGCTTCGTTGTCCTGCGCGAAAATGTCCGATAGAGGTGCCGGACGATCTGGTCGGGGCGCGGATTCGCTGTCCGCATTGTGGGGAGTTGATCGTCATCGATGCGAAGGATGGTGAAGGCCATCGGAGCAGGTCCAGCCAGGGTTGCCGCCGGGCGGCCGGATCCGAAGGAAGCGAGCGAATCTGGAGAATCGGATTTACGATGGCTTGCCGCCGTTGTCGGTGATGATGGAGTTGCGTCGCCGCAAGGGAATGCCGGCGTACGATGACGACGAATTGAGCCGGCGCTATCCGATGACACCCGACGATTGGAAAGCGCTGGCGGCGTTCGAGAAAGCTCTGCATGCGTCGGCCGCGCTGACCACGGCATTCTGGATCGGACTGGCGGCATTGGCGGGCAATGTTCTGCTCTGGGCCGCCGCTCTCGGATTCCATCGCCGCACGATCGATCCTGTGCCCGCCGACGCGGTTACTGTGGCTTTTCGCCAGCGCTCTTGGGATCACCATGGGCGTCGTTGTTCCTTCGCGACCGGGGCCGACCGGATTTCACGCATCAGGCTCGGCGTCGTCCTCGAAGTCCATGCCGTGGTGCACGCTCGCCCTGGCAGCGTTCTTCGGCGGAACCGCGGCCTGGTATTGCGTTCGCATGTACAGCGGCATCTCGACGACTGGCTTGGCGGGGTCGCGATTTTCAGCGTCACCGCCGACGCTCTGGCCTTCCTGGCAACCGGCGTCGCCGGCGTTCAGCTCTGGATCGCCCTGAGGAAAATTCGGCCTCCCGAAATCGCGCATCGGCTCATCGAGGCGCTGAAGTATCTGGCATGAAAAAACCCGAGCAATATCTGCCGAGGTCATTCAGAAGCCGCCACGGCTATAATGACATTATTCACAAGCGGAGGCCCTAGTACATGAATTGGCGCGAACGCATCACTCCTCGATCCGGAAATATTGGTCGGTAAGCCAGTTATCAAGGGGACCCGCATGTCTGTGGAGTTCGTGGTTGATCTGCTGGGGCGAGGCTGGTCGTTTGAGCAAGTTCTGAGTGAGTATGACCATCTCAAGCGCGAAGATCTGCAAGCGTGCCTGGCCTATGCGAGCGAGGTCCTTCGTTCCGAGCGCGTCTATTTGTTGCCCGCGGGCTGAGGTCGCTCATGCGGATTCTCGCAATGAAAATGTCACCCGCACCGTCATTGCCGACCTTCGCGCCAAGGGTCAACGCTGCTCGTATGGTCAAGGAGTCGCAATGGGGCAAAAGCCATGACGCTATATTCCCGCAGCCTTGCGACGGCTGGTGTGCGCATCGCTAACTGCACCTCACGATTCCTTGGATCTCGCCATGCCGGAGACCGGCATTGTCGTTCGTCATTTGCCTGCTGGTGCGGCGCTGGCGATTCTCGCTGCTTCTCAGCAAATCGATTGCAGATTCTGCCGAATCAATTGCAGACGCGTGTTGCTCGCAGCCATCGATCGGCCGCACGGACGGACGGGCATTTCTAGGTGATCACCGAGGATCGCATCCGTGACGATCGCCGCCCACTCGACACGGCACGTCCAAATGAAAAAACCCGAGCAATATCTGCGTCCCGAAGTCATTCAGCAAGTCGCCCGGCTCGATTTGCGCGCGAAGTTCATCGTCGAGGGATTTCTGCAAGGCTTGCACGCCAGTCCGTTCCAGGGCTTCTCCGTCGAGTTCTCCGAGCATCGCAAGTACACGGCCGGCGATGATCTCAAGGACCTCGATTGGAACGTCTATGCCAAGACCGACAAGTATTACATCAAGAAATTCCAGGCCGAGACCAACGTCACCGGCTATCTGGCGATGGACCTGTCGGCGTCGATGGCGTACACCTATCGGCAACAGCTCACCAAGTTCGATTACGCCATCTGCCTGGCGGCGGCGCTCGGCTACATGATGATCCATCAGCAGGACCCGGTCGGTCTGGTCGCGTTCGACACCGAAATCCGCCAGTGCTCTGCCGCCGCGCAGCAAGCGCACGCAGCTCGGCACGATCCTGGCTCTGCTGGCGAATCTCAAGCCGGCGGGCCAGACCGATGTCGCGCACGGCTTGATGCAGCTCGGCGCGATGGTGCGTAGCAAAAGCCTGATCATGCTGTTCAGCGATTTGTTGGCCGATCCGGAGCCGATCATGGCGAGCCTGCACCAACTTCGGCATCGCGGGCACGATGTCATCGTGTTCCACATTCTCGATGAGGCCGAGGTGCACTTCCCGTTCGAGGGGCTGGTCGAATTCAAGGACGCGGAGGAAAATCAGCGGATGACGCTGGATGCCGCGGGCATGAAGCCGGACTATTTGGACGCGGTCAAGCAATTTCGAGCGCAGCTACAAGGAGGATTGCGCGAAGGCCGGCATCGATTACCTGGCGACCGACACCAGCATCGGCTTCGATAAAGCGCTGATGGAATATCTGCTGCAACGGCAACGGCGGTTTTGAGCGAGCATCGGCGCTTCATTTATCTTTCGGCGGCGGCGAAGATCCTTTGCCTTTTATTTCCATCAATGCATCGGCCAGCTCTTTCCCTGCCAACGGCGTTCGCTGCAGTACGATCTTGAGCGTTCCATTGGCCTGGATCGACCCGCCGCGTTCCGTAGGCAGGTCCAGATCCAGATTCAGGTTGGCCTCCGCGAAGAGGATCTGGTTTGTCTTCAGATTAACGGCGCCTTGCCCGACCAACCGGCCTGCCACGCTCGAACCACCGCCTTTTTGGCCGCGAACCTCTCCCTTCAGAAAAACCAGCGCCTCTTTTTGCTTTTCGGTATCCCTCACCCCATGCAGCGAATACTCGACATCCACGAGTCCCGGAGCGGCGGAGCGGCCGGAGCCAAGCGATATCTCGCGTTTGTGTTTCCACGGTTTCTCATGGACGACTTCTCGGCCCGGCAACGGCACGGTGACGGCTTCCAGGTATTGCAACGTCTGAACGCCGAAAATAGCGAGATCGGTCTTCACGTCCTTGTCTTTGACGTCAATCCCCAACTTCAGGATGTCAAGGTCCCCCTGCTTATCGACGCGCGTCAGAGCCGAGATCGCCTTGGCGAAAGTGAGACTCTTGGCGAGCTCCTTATCGACGAGTTCCTCCTTATCGAAGGTTTGCTTGACGGCCAGGCTCTTGAAGGTCAAGAGCACTGGAGCGGCGCCGTCCTTGCCCGCAGCGTCGATTTGGCGTTCGAGCAATTCCGCGTTGACCACGGTGACGAGATGCTTGTCGGTCCCGTCGAGGGCGCGAATCTTCAAGTCGGTGGTCGCGGTCACCAATACCTTGGAAGGATTCTCGGGCCGATGTTGGAACGTGAGCGTCACAGGCTTGCGTTCAACCGGGACCAAGGTATTCGCATAGACGGTAGCCGAGCCCCAGACCATCGGGCCGTTCTGGCGTTTGAAGGAATACTGGACCCACATGACCTTTCCCTTGGGGATGGGCGGAATGACCAATTCGCCGGTCGCCACCCGATCCTTGTAGGTCAACTCGACGCGCGTCTTCTCCGAGTCCTCGGGCTGCGGTTCGACGCCGATCTTGGCGACGCCTTTGCGTTCCGGGCCTGGCTTGCCGGTCCACACTTCAACGTAAAACTTCTCAAACGTAATCAGTGGATCAAGAACGCTGTAGATGACGGGCAATTTCTTCACACCCGCTTCCTCATAGGGTGCCAGGTACGTGCGGTTGTAGACTCGTCCAAGAAGGAAGGCGCGGGCGGTTTCACCGGGGATGGCGAAGTTGATCTGGGTGCCAGCGACGCCGGCGACTGAGATACCTACGGCTTGCCCCTTGGCGTCGATGACGGGCCCGCCGGAGTTGCCGGGGTTCATGCCGCCGTTGACCTGGATGTCGCGCAGGGTGCCGTTGGGATTCTTTCGCAAGCTCGAAACGGTGGTGCGCGAAACCGTGATGTTCTTGCCGAGGGCCTTGCCGAACGGGAAGCCGAAGATGAAGAGGGATTGGGTTTCGACCAGGTTTTTGCCCAGGCCAAATGTGAGCGGCTCAGGCAGATCATCCCCGGAGACGCGGACGGCGGCCAGATCGTTGTTCGGATCGACTTGCAGCAGTTGGCCGGCGTATTTCTTTTCGCTTTTTTCGCCGCTGTCAACGACAACTTCAATCTTTTGAGGCGGCCGGCCATCCGGGCTCAACATGCCGAGCACATGGGCGTTTGTGATGACGACATTCTTGGCGCCGCCGAAAAATCCGCTGCCCTCAAGGACTCGCCCGCCGGTTAGCGTAACGCGGAGGTAGACGGTGGCCTTTTTTGTCTTCTTGAGCACGTCGGGTGCGATCTGATCGCCGGCGCGGACATAACCTGGCGCCCCGAACCAGCACAACGTGAACAGAACGATGGCAAAGCGAGTGAAAGCCGCGGGCATGAATTGATCCTCCAAAGAAGCGAAGCGGCCAATCCAAAGGATTTAGAAACCTGCGATTTAATGTGTGGCAAAGACAGTGTAGCGAGGAGAATCCGAAAAGCAATCTGTTTTCTTGGTGGATTTCCATTGTGAGACCGAAATCCTGCTTGGGAGGCCAAGCGATCCGGCAACTCCCTGGCTTCGAATTCTTCCTGCCTCGTTCCCCGTTTCCTCATTGCGCCGGGAGTCGCCGCGAAAAAACACAAACGACGCAAAACGGAGAGAAGGCCAATCCACGACCGCATTCCTTTTTTGCGATTTTTGTGTTTTTTTGCGGCGACTCCCGGCGCGTCACTCCGATTTTTCGTCATCGCCTGGAAATTTGACCCGTTCGTAGACCTCCGCCAACTTGAGCGTGAATTGGATGGACGTGATCTTGACGGATGCTTTCAGCCCGGCATAGAGCTTGTACTTCCAGGCGCCATCGGGGAGCCGATGAAAATGCTCGACCTGGGGTTTGTCCTGTGAGATGAGGATGTAATCTTGCAGAGTCGGATTCCAGGCCTGGTAGCGGGTGAATTTCTCACCGCGATCGAACGATTCCGTGGACTTGGAAAGCACTTCCACGATCGCGGTTGGATTTACCACGATGTCCTTGAACTCGTCGTGGAATTCAGGGTCGCCGCAAATCACGGCGACGTCGGAGATAGGAGAACATTCCCTTCATGCGCCTTCGCGAGACCGGGCCGGCTGGGCCGCTGCGTATTTTCGTGTTGCCGCCACGGGCACGGCAGCGTTTGCCGCGCAGGTGGACATAGAAGAGTCCGGTCACATTCGTTGAAATATCCCCATGCTCATTGCTCTCGCCCGCCATGGCGAAAATCTGGCCGTCCAGGTAGGTATGCCGTTCCTCGGCGGCTCGTTCCAGAGCGAGGTATTCATCCACCGTCAGCCGCGTCTCCGTTTTCGCCAGGCCCATGTTGCATTCCCCTTCGCTTGATAGGTTCAGCATATATGTGGGTAGGCGGCGTGGGGAGGGCAAGAAAAATCATAGCCTCACTCAATATCCGCCACCCAAGATCTTGACACCGCCCTCCCCCCTCGACGGTATAATCCACCAGCGGGCTCGGGGTCAGGACTCGTCTGTTTCTTCATCTCGTTCGCGCTGACCCCCCGATTCTCCCGCACTCCAATTCTTGCGGAGGTGGTCTTATGTCTTCTTCTTATGAGGGGCGCATCGCGTACGTGCCGGCGGAGTTGCAATCGGCGCTCCGCTGGGTCGGCACCAGCAATCCGTTCTACGTGATCAGCGCCGGGCTGTTCCTCGTCGGGCTGTGGCTGTCGTTCGGCGACCCGCAGCAGGCCGAGGATACCTGGGCGCTCATGGCCGGGCTGGCGAGCTACACGCTCTTGTTGGCCGGCACGGGGTTTCTGCTCATCCGTTTTGCCGGGGTCTGGGACGACGCGCGGACGGTGCTCCTGCTGGTCATCCTGATGTTCCTGGCCACGTCGGTGACGTTCGATCGTGTGATCGTCTTCGATGTCGTCGATAAGCGCTGGCCGATCCGCGGGTTCGCCTGCGTGCTGCTGGGGTTTTCGCTGGCGGTGGCCGTCAGCGAGGCAGTGTTGCGTGGTGTTCGGCTCGCGCTGCCGGCGTGCTATCGTGTGCCGTACTACCTGCTCCTGGCATTCTTCTTCCTGTATCCGCTGGCATTGACGCCGTTCCTGGAGGAACGCCTGGGAGAGCCAATGATGTGGGGGCTGTTTGGGTTTGCCACGACGGCGGGGCTGATCTTCTTGACGCTGCTGCCGGCCGTGCGGCGAGGTTCCGAAGCTGTCGCGCGGACCGGCAGCCCGTGGCCCTGGCCGTTCTATCCGTGGTCGCTGTTCGGATTGTTCGCCCTGGCGGTGCCGGCACGGGCGATCCTCCTTTGCTATTCGATGCACTTGATCAACGTGCTCGATCTATACGACATGACGTTTGGGCCGTACTTCCTGGTCCCGTTTGCCCTGTGTCTGGCGGTGCTGCTCCTGGAGGTCGCCATCGTCACGAAACGCGCCGGCGTGCTCTGGACCTCACTGGCCGCGCCGCTCGGATTGGTCGCGCTGGCCTGGGTTGGGCATCACCGCGAACCGATCTACGAAAAATTCCTGACCATGTTCACCAACCAGCTCGGCGGCGATCCGGTCTACTGGACGATGATCCTGGGCGCCGCCTTTTACGGCTATGCCGCACTGCGGCGTGTCCCCTGGACCGTGGAAGCATTGACTGCGTCGGTGCTGGTCTTGACGGTTGTCGATCCGAAAGTGATGGATACGGGAATCATTGTCGCGCCGCAACCGATTCCGCTCATCACCGCATCGACGCTGTTGCTCGGCCTGGGCCTGTGGCGGCGCGGCTCGTGGCGCTGCCTGTTCGGCGCCCTTGGCTTGATCGCGGGCCTGACGATGGTGATCGCCGGCGAACCCCAGCTTGCTCCGTTCCGCTGGCTGCTGGCATATCATCTCGCGCTGCTCACCCTCTTGCTGATCGGAGCGGCCTTCGACGATGATCTCGGCCGGGGCCTGCGAAACATCGCGCCGGTGCTGGCGGTGTTGGTAGGGCTGGTGGTGGTGCTGGTGCCGATCCAGCCGCTTGCAAATCTGCCGATCTGGCGCTCGCGCTCTATCCGCTGGCCATGGCGATCCTGCTCGCGGCGTATGGCTTCTGGCACTGGCAAACGCTGACAATGGGCCTGGCCGCGGCATTGCTCGTCACCTGGTCGGCGGCGACCAGCTGGCAGATCTATCGCCACTTTCGGCAATTTGTCGTCGGGCTCGATTATCTCGTCTTGAGTCTGTGCGTCTTCCCAGTGGCCATCGTGATCAGCCTCGCCAAGGCCGGTATCCTGTCGCGCTGGTGGAAAGCATGGCGGCCAGATGAAGTGGAAGAACTGGAATGATCCGACCGGCTTGCGTTTAGCGTTCGCGTGAAGCCACGCTAAATGACCGTGCGTGAATCAGCTGCACGGGTACGCAGGAGCGCAATAAAAAATGGGAATTCCGCCACAAGTGCCCTCAAGACACGCTCTTGAGAACGAGAGGAATTCCCATGAAGATGATTGTCCTGAAGGTTCGGTTCAGTGTCAAGGAGCGTTTGTGCAGATCGCTCCGCCATTGTCGCAACGCCGGTACTCGGCTGCGCTATTTGATGATTATCAATGTGATCAACGGACGCTCGACCCGCCAGACCGCGAAAGTTCTGCAAGTGCACCACACCACGGTTGGACGAGTGGTAGCGAGATTTCGCCGCTATGGTGAAGCGGGCTTGCAGGATGGCCGAACCGACAATGGCGAGGAAAAGCTCAGCGAAGATTACTTGCAGCGTCTGCATTGCATCGTGAGCAACTCGCCGGAACTTTATGGCTGGCGTCGTCCGACTTGGACGCGCGAATTGTTGATCGAGACGATGGTGCGTTTGACCGGCGTGCGCATTCATACGACCACGATGAGCCGAGCCCTGGCCCAGATCAAAGCCCGGCGTGGTCGCCCCAAGCCGATCGTGGGTTGTCCTTGGTCGAAGTCGGCAAAAACCAGGCGTTTGCGGGAACTGCGGCGTCTGATCGACACGCCGCCGCGCGGCGAACGGGTCTTTTACGAGGATGAGGTGGACATTCATCTGAACCCGAAAATCGGCCTGGACTGGATGGTGTCGGGCCAACAGAAACAGGTGCTCACGCCAGGCAAGAATGAAAAGCGTTACCTGGCCGGGGCCCTTGATGTCCGCACCGGCATCGTGACCTGGGTCGAAGGAATTCGCAAGACGAGCTACCTGTTTCTCGACTTGCTCGACCGCCTGCGTCGAGATTATCCCAAGGAGCGCTGCTTGCACCTGATCTGTGACAACTATCGCATTCATAAAAGCGACATTGTCCACGCGGCCTTGAGCGGCTACTTGGCAGGCAAGATC
Organism: uncultured Planctomycetota bacterium; assembly: GCA_963767835.1. Classification (GTDB taxonomy): domain Bacteria; phylum Planctomycetota; class Planctomycetia; order Gemmatales; family Gemmataceae; genus SIAQ01. The sequence continues at coordinate 65,433 of CAVYFY010000024.1, read as the reverse complement.
AAACTGCATTTCTTGCCTCCATATTGCCCTGACCACAACAAGATTGAGCGGGTCTGGGAGGACCTCCACGCCGATGTGACGCGCAACCATCGCCAACCGAACATGACAAAACTGATGGAGGCAGTTCGTTACCACCTCCGCAAGCGCAACCAACGACAATACCGGCGAATCGCTGCATAACACCAGCTGCGAATTCACGCACGGTCATTTAGCGCTAGACGCAAGTGCGGATTCCCCATCTTGCCCAGGTGATCGCCGAGGACTTAGGCGAATCCTTGTTTCGGCCATAATTTGTGTCTCGCCTGATCCGCACCGCCGATACTATCGTTACACTCGATCACGGCGGAGAATTGTATGCGCTGGCGGGCGATCGTATTGATGGTTGCGACGCTGTCGGGATGCCAGGCAAACTACCTGGACATCGACGGTCGGATTTGGCAGCGCGCCGCCCAAGCGGTGGACACGTTGCCGGCCGCCGAGCAAGTTCCCCATCTTGCGCCCATAGACGAAAAAAGGCTCGGGGCCGGCGCGACCCGTCCGAGCTTCCCGACTCTAGACTTTCGCGATGAAGCCGCTCCCAGCGCGGTTCAGAAGGAAACGATGCAGCCGGCGAAAGCCATGCTGAACCGGTTGCAATTCCCCGATGGGATCATAGGTAAAATACCTGACATTCAGTTGCCGGCGACGGCACCGCCCAAGCAAATTGCGGCAGCCATCAAAAAGCAGTTCCCCGACCTGCCCAAATTGCCGATGCTGCCCGAAGCAAGGCCAGGTCCGGTGGGCCGACCATTGACGCTGACCGATTTGCAGCAGCTCGCCCTGCGCATGACCCCACAGATTCGCCAGGCCCACCTGGATGTCGAAGCGGCCCGAGGCAACGCGCTTCAAGCCGGGCTGTATCCCAATCCCTCCATCGGCTACGAAGCAGACACCATCGGCCAGGGCAATCCGAACGGTCAACGCTCCCCAGGCCAGCAAGGCGGCTTTGTCGAACAGACCGTCGTCACCATGGGAAAGCTGTCGCTCGCCCGCGAGGCCGCGGCCAGGGACATCGAGATTGCCGACCAAAAGTTGAAGGCGACCGAAGCCGACGTGCAGGCGCAAGTCCGTTCCGGCTACTTCGCGGTGCTGGCGGCTCGCGAAACCTACCGCGTCACCAAAGCGATAACCGAGCTGACGGACGAATTGTACAACGTGCTTTTGTTGCAGTTGTCGGTCGGCGAGGTCGCGCCCTATGAGCCGATGCAGATTCGCGTGCTCGCGACCCAATCACGCGGCGCCCTGGTGCAAGCACAAAATCGGTACACCTCGGCGTGGAAGCAATTGGCGGCAACGCTGGGCACGCCCGGCATGCCGCTGACCGCTGTCGAGGGAAAAATCGACATGCCGGTGCCGCACTTCGAGCATGACAAGGTGCTGGCTTACGTGCTGGCCAATCACACCGACATGATCGCCGCCCAGATCGGCGTGGACCGATATCGCGCCCTCGTTCGCCTGGCCGAGGTGCAGCCTTATCCCGATGTAACCGTCCACGTGGCGTTCCAGAAGGATTTCACAACGCCTCCTTATGGCACGGTCGCCAACGTGAATGTCGGCGTTCCGTTTCCATTGTGGAACCGCAATCAGGGCAACATCCAGGCGGCGCGGGCGAACCTGCGCCGCGCAATGGAGGAAGGCGGCCGCATCCAAAACGACTTGACGATCCGTATCGCCGACGCCTTCGAGCGGTACGACAACAACCGCGTGCTGCTCAATCTTTATAAGGAGCAAATTCTGCCCAGCCAGGTCAAGGCGTTCCGGGCGGCTCTTGCGAGGCACGCCATCGAGGGAAAGATCAGCTATTACGACGTAGTGACTTCCCAGCAAACGCTTGCCGGTCTCATCAGCAACTATCTCGGCGCTCTCGCGGATCAATGGACGGCCGTCGTGGACATCGCGCATCTGACGCAGACGCAAGATTTATTCCAGATCCAGCAAACCGACGAAGTGGCGCCGATCCCCGATGTGCCCGAAATGATTCGCAGCGACATGCGGCATCCCCCGCGTTAATCCGTTGCGATATACAATCAGATCAAATGCGCACACCACGTTCCATCGTGATCGACCGCAAGCATGCGAGCCGTTCGTTGCTCGAAATCTTGCAAAGCGGATTTCGCTTGCCGCGCCAGGCCGCCCTGGACGCACTGCGGCAAAAGCAGGTGCGGATTTGCGGCGGCGTCTGCATCGATCCGCAGCGGCGCGTGAAAGCCGGGCAGACCATCCAGCTCGACGCGAAATCGCGCACCGACAAGCCGGCCTTGCCCGATGCCGCTCGGCAGATTGTCGTCCGCCACGTCGATGCCGAGATCATCGTCGTCGAGAAGCCGGCGGGATTGACGACGGTTCGCCACGCGGACGAAGTGGCGGCGCTCGGTAAACGGGCCAAGAACTTCCTGCCGCCGACGCTGGTCGATCTCTTGCCGGCGGTGCTCGCGCATCGAGACGGCGAGCCGTGCCGGTTAAGCGGCCGGGTGAAGGGCCGAATCCGCGCGGTCCATCGCATCGACAAGGAAACGAGCGGCCTGGTGGTGCTGGCACGAACGCCGGCAGCGGAAAGCCATCTCGGCAAGCAATTTCGCGCCCACACGATCGGCCGGCGTTATCTCGCCCTGGTGCGCGGCAAAGCGACCGACGCCCGCATCGACTCGCACCTGGTTCCCGATCGCGGCGACGGCCGGCGCGGCAGCGATTCAACCAGCGAAGGGCAACACGCCGTCACGCAGGTGCGCGTCGTCGAAGCGCTGGGCGATTTCACGCTGGTCGAATGTGAACTGGAAACGGGCCGCACGCACCAGGTGCGCATTCATCTGGGCGATGCCGGCACCCCGCTCTGCGGCGAGCGCGTCTACGATCGCCCGCTGCACGGCCAACCGCTGCCCGACAAGAGCGGCGCCAAACGCCCGCTGCTGCACGCCGCGTATCTGGCGCTCGATCATCCGGCCACCGGGAAGCGCATGGAGTGGCACGCAGATTTGCCGAAGGAAATGAGCGATTTGGTGACGCGATTGCGCAAAGAGCCGCGCACGAAGTAAGCGGCCAGAGCGTACCGCTTACTTCGTGCGCGGCTCTTCGGCCAACCGCACACGCCACGCGTCCATTTGCTTCGCGACTTCCGCCGGCGCCGTCGAGCCGTAGCTCTGGAACGCCGCCAGCGCGTTGGCGACGCCGAGCACCTTCCCGACTTCGGCGCCCAGGCCCGGCTGGATCGCGTCAAATGTCGTCGCGGGCAGGTCGATCAGCTTGCACTTGCGCTCTTCGCATTGCCGCACCAGCTTGCCAACCGCTTCATGGGCGCTGCGGAGTGGGATTCCCTTCTTGACGAAGAATTCCATCATCGTCGTGGCGTCGAGATAACCGTCCTCGATTCGGTTCGCGATCACCTCGCGGCGAAACTTCGTGTCGCGCACCAGCGCTGCCGCCAGTTCCAGCGACGCCGACACGGTATCGAATGCATCGAACAGGGCTTCCTTGTCTTCCTGCAAATCGCGGTTGTACGCCAACGGCAATCCTTTAAGGAGAAGCATCAATTGCTGGAGCGAGGCGACAACGCGCGCCGATTTGCCGCGGATCAGTTCCAGCACATCGGGGTTCTTCTTGTGCGGCATGATGCTCGAGCCGGTGCAGAAGGGGTCGGGCAGATCGAGGAAGCCGAATTCGGTCGTGGACCAGAGAATCCATTCCTCGGCCCAGCCCGCCAGGTGCAGCGCGATGAGCGATAGATCGAAGACGAATTCCAACACGAAATCGCGGTCGCTGGAGACATCGAGGCTATTCGCCGCGACCGAATCGAAGCCGAGCTGTTGCCGCACGAATTCGCGATCGATCGCCAATGACGTGCCGGCAAGGGCCGCTGTTCCCAGCGAGAGCACATTGACGCGCCGCCGGCATTCGCTGAGCCGGTCGCGATCGCGCTGATATTTTTCGACGTACGCCAGGAAATAATGGGACGCCAGCACCGGCTGGGCCCGTTGGAAATGTGTGTAGCCGGGAATGATGAGATCGTGATGCCGTTCGGCGTTGGCGAGCAAGGCTCGCTGCAATTCCAAAAGACGCATGTCGATGACGTCGATGGCGGAGCGCGTCCACAGCTTCACGTCGGTGATGACCTGATCGTTGCGGCTGCGGCCCGTGTGCAGCTTGCGGCCGACATCGCCGAGCCGCTTGATGAGCGCTTGCTCGATGTGCGTGTGAATGTCTTCGAGCTGGATGGAATACTCGAATTCGCCGCGTTCGATCTCGCCCTGGATATCGGCAAGGGCGGCGACAATCATGGCAGCTTCGTCATTGGTCAGAAGGCCGACGTGAGCGAGCATGCGGGCGTGGGCCTGGCTGGCGGTGATGTCCTCGCGATAGAGGCGTTGATCGAAGCTGATCGATTCGGTGAAGCGCTCGACGCGATTGTCGGTGTCGCCGGTGAAGCGCCCGCCCCAGGTTTTTTGCTGTGACACAAATGCACCCCAAGCCCCACCATTAGCGCAGCGTTGGTGGGGGTCGTCCAGGGTTTGACCCCCACCAACGCTGCGCTTATGGTGGGGCTTGCAGGTCACAGCCCCAATTCCTTCAACTGCTTCGCGTCCACCGGGGCCGGCGCTCCGGTCATCAAATCGCGGGCCTTCTGGTTCTTCGGAAACGCCAGCACATCGCGGATGTTGGTGGTGCGGGCCAGCATCATGGTGAAGCGGTCGAGGCCCAGGGCGATGCCGCCGTGCGGCGGGGCGCCGAACTTGAGGGCGTCGAGAAGGAAGCCGAAGCGTCCTTTCGCTTGTTCCGTGGACATGCCGAGCACCTTGAAGAGACGTGCTTGCACTTCGGGGTTGTGGATACGGATGCTGCCGCCGCCGCACTCGTAGCCGTTGATGACGAGGTCATATGCCTTGGCCTTGACGCTGGCCGGATCGCTTTCGAGCTTGTCGAGGTGCTCGTCCATCGGGGCGGTAAACGGGTGATGGTTGGCGGCCCAGCGTTTTTCCTCGTCGTCCCAGATGAACGACGGGAAATCGCAGACCCAGGCGATTTTGTAATCGAGGCCGTTCGGATCAAAGAGTTTGAGCACGCTGGCCAGATGCGTGCGCAGGGTTCCCAATCCCTGGCATACGACATCTTCCTTATCGGCGACGAACAGAAGCAAATCGCCGGCCTTGGCATTGAGCCGTTCGCGCAGGAGTTGCTGCACGGACTCCCCTCTCAGTCCGGGAGAGGGGCTGGGGGTGAGGGAGAGGAATTTCTCGATGCCGCCAGCGAATTTCTCGGCTTCGACCTTGACCCAGGCGCATCCCTTGCCGCCGGCGCGCTTGACGACTTCGGCCAATTCATCGATCTGCTTGCGCGAGAACTTGTCGGCCGCACCGCTTGCATTAATGGCGCGCACCTTGCCGCCGGTTTCCAGCGTCCCCTTGAACGCCTGGAATTCGGTCTGGGCCGCGATGTCGCCGATATCGACGATCTCCAGGCCGTAGCGCAGGTCGGGCTTGTCGCTGCCATATTTCAGCATCACGTCGGCATATTTGAGCCGGGGGAACGGTGTCTTGATTTCGACGCCGATGCAGCGTTCGAAAACATCGGCGGTTAGATTCTCGATGACGCGGAAGATGTCGTCCATTTCGACGAACGACATTTCCAGGTCGAGCTGCGTGAATTCCGGCTGGCGGTCGGCACGCAAATCCTCGTCGCGCAGACAGCGGGCGATCTGGAAATATTTGTCGTAGCCGGCGACCATCAGAATCTGCTTGTATAGCTGCGGCGATTGCGGCAACGCGTACCAGCTCCCCAGCGACACCCGGCTCGGCACCAGATAATCGCGCGCCCCCTCCGGCGTGCTGCGGCCCAACAGCGGCGTTTCCAATTCCAGGAAGCCCTGGGCATCGAGATTGTCGCGGATCACCTTGTTGAGCCGATGGCGGAGCGCCAGGGTTCGCTGCAACGTGGGCCGGCGCAGATCGAGAAAGCGATATTCGAGGCGCAGGTCTTCGTTGGCCAACTCCGGTTCGCCGAAGGTTTGGCCTTCCTGCGGAACGGAGAAGATCTCGAACGGCGGCGTCGGGCAGCGGTTAAGGACGCGCACGCTGTCGGCCAGTACTTCGATGGCCCCGGTGGCGAGCTTGGTGTTGTGCTTCTGCTTGCCGTCGATGATGCGTTCACGCACCTTGCCGGTCATCGACAGCACCCATTCGCTGCGTGCTTCGGACGCGATCTTGAAAATCTCCGGTTGATCGGCTTCGACAACGACCTGAGTGATGCCGTAGCGGTCGCGCAGGTCGATGAATACCTGATCGGCGTACATGCGAAAGGTGTTGATCCAACCGTTGAGGGTCACGGTTTGGCCGATGTGGGCTTCACGCAATTCGCCGCAGGTGTGGGTCCGTTGCCAGGATGCCATAATTATTTTGCCAAGCCCAGGGGTGAGGTACTCCGAACCTCTGGGATGATGCGAAACCGACCCCAGGGGTTCGGGGTACCTCACCCCTGGGCTTGCGATTGATATAAAACCGATACCACGTTACGTTAGGAGAATCGCATGGACAGGACAACCGTCGCACAGGCTCGCCTTGAGGAGACCATTGGCAAACAGGTCCTTCTGCAAGGCTGGGTCCGCACCCGCCGCGACTCCAAAGGCGGCTTCAGCTTCATCGAACTCAACGACGGCTCCTGCTTCGGCAACGTGCAGATCGTCGCCGACGCCAATCTCGCCAACTACGAAACCGACGTCAAAAAGCTCAATGTCGGTTGCTGCGTCAGCATCGAAGGCGAGGTGCTCAAGTCCCCCGCCAAGGGGCAAGCGACCGAGGTCAAGGCGACCAAGCTCACGGTCCACGGCTGGTGCGATCCGGAGACCTACCCGATCCAGAAAAAGGGGGCGTCTTTCGAGTACCTCCGCACCGTCGCGCATCTTCGGACGCGCACCAACACCTTCGGCGCCGTGGCCCGCGTGCGCAATTGCGTCTCGAATTCGATCCACCAGTTCTTCCAGGAGCAGGGCTTTCTCTACATCCATGCCCCGATCATCACCGCCAGCGATTGCGAAGGGGCGGGCGAGCTCTTCCGCGTGTCCACGCTCGATCCCATCAAGCCGCCGATGCTCGACGGCAAGATCGACTACACGCACGACTTCTTCGGCAAGCCGACGTATCTCACCGTCAGCGGCCAACTGCAAGCCGAAATCTTCGCCTGCGGCCTGGGCAAGGTCTACACCTTCGGCCCGACGTTTCGCGCCGAGAATTCCAACACGTCGCGCCATCTCGCCGAGTTCTGGATGATCGAGCCGGAGATGGCGTTCTACGATCTCTACGACAACATTACCCTGGCGGAGGCGTTCATCAAACGGCTCATCACTGATGCCCTGACCAAGTGCGGCGAGGACATGAAATTCTTCCAGGAACGCATCGACAAGGACGTGCTGACCCGCGCGGAGGCGGTGTTGAAAACAAGTTTTCTGCGCGTCACCTACACCGATGCGATCGACATCCTGCTCAAATCGGGCAAGACATTCGAATATCCGGTCAAGTGGGGCATCGACCTGCAATCGGAGCACGAGCGATTTCTGACCGAGGAGCATTTCAAGAACACCGTCATCCTGCACGATTATCCGCGCACCTTGAAGCCGTTCTACATGCGCGTCAACGATGATGGCAAGACGGTGCGGGCGATGGACGTGCTGGTCCCCGGCGTCGGCGAAATCATCGGCGGCAGCCAGCGCGAGGAACGCCTCGACATTCTCGAAGCACGCATGCGCGAGACCGGCCTCGATCCGCAATCGTACTGGTGGTATCTTGATCTGCGCAAATACGGCACGGTGCCGCATTCGGGCTTCGGTTTGGGCCTGGAGCGCGTGCTATTATTCTTGACCGGCATGGGCAATATTCGCGACGTGATCCCGTTCCCGCGCACACCGAAGAGCGCGGAGTTTTGACCGATCTTCCTCCCCTCTCCCCCTGTACTCAGGGGGAGAGGGGCCGGGGGTGAGGGGGTCGGGTCGCGTGCAATCGCAGCATCCCGCCCGGCTGTCAAGGAGCGCCACATGGCTCACGAGGGTAAACGAATTGATCTGGCGCGCTCGCAACGGCAAGCGCAGATCCCGGCTGAAAAGTTGCTCTGGAATGCTCTGCGCAATTGCGCTCTCGGCGGCTTCAAATTTCGCCGGCAGCATCCGATCGGTCCGTATGTCGTGGATTTTGCATGTTCAAAGTGCATGCTGGTGATTGAATTGGATGGCGAGTCCCATTTATCGCGTCGAAAAGAAGACGAACAGCGGACGAAGACTATCGTGGTTGAAGGTTGGCTCGTAATACGATTCTGGAATACAGAGGTCTATGACGACTTTGATTCAGTAAAGGAAGCGATTTATCGAGCGTGCGTTTCCCGAAAGCGCGAAGGACCGCCCCCCTCACCCCAGGCCCCTCTCCCCCCGCCGATTTCTGTAAAGCAGGGCGCAAAGTGATTCCGGCGGGGGGAGAGGGGAGACACGCCATCCTGAGGACCTTGCCGCCATGATCGAATTCTTGCCGCAATTCCAGCCGCTGCTCGCCGACCTGCGACTTCTCGATCTTGGCCCCGGTGTGCCCAACGGTCGCGTCAAGCCATTACTTCAGGAGCTCGAGCGCGAGCTGCCGACGATCGCGAAGAATCGCGATTTTGCGTCGGCGTCCCTGGCGGGGCTTTGGCTCGGGCACGGTTTCTTCGATGAATCGCACGCCATCAGCCAGGACCTTGACACCTTCGAAGGCAGCTTCTGGCATGGCATCCTGCATCGCCGCGAGCCGGACTATGGGAATGCGAAGTATTGGTTTCGGCGCGTGCCCGATCATCCGATCTTTGCGGGCCTGCGAGAGCAAGCGCTTGCCATGTCCGTTTCCAATCTCCCCCAAGCCGGGGCCGAGTTTCACGCGAAGCTCGCGACGAAAAAGACGTGGGATGCGTTCGCCTTCGTCGATCTTTGCGAGTTGGCGGCACGGCAACATCCGCTCCAAACCTATTGCGCGGAAATTCAGCACTGCGAATGGAGTTTGTTGTTCGCGTATTGCCATGAGCGAGCGTTCGGTGGAAACCCGCATTGATTCCAAATCCGGCATTTGGGTAAGATGCGGCCAATCATCCACGGAAGGAATCCGCCATGTCGCAAGCGCTCATGGAAGAAGCGGCGCCCGCCACGATGCCCGCTGCCGCGCCGTCGCCGTCGCCGTCGGTTCAGGAAAAAGACCTGGGGTTGCGCTGGCTGCCGGCGTTCGTTTTGGCCCTTGCTATCGCGATTGCCATCGGCGTCTACGCCGGATTCTGGCAACATTCGCGTGATCTCTGGTGGTGGATGGGTCACGACCGCCACTCGCATTACATGTTTGGCTTGAATCTCGCTCTCGATCTGCGCTCCGGCGACTTCGTTCGCTTGTTCCACGACTTCGACCGCATGCGCGTTTGGGGCCCGTTGCACCCGTTGCTGGTGGCGGCAATTGAATTCATCGCTGGCCCCAATCATCGGCTGGCGGTGTTGCCGAGCTTGTGCGGCTGGGTGATGACGATTTGGTTTGCATTTCTGATTCCGCCTAGGCTGTTGGCGAGCGGTGGCAATGCGGCGGGCTTGATCGCGGCTTGTTGCGTCGCGGCCTCTCCCGCCCATCGCGCCTTCGCAACCGATGTCATGCTCGAGAGCCTCGGCGCCGGCCTGTCGCTGGCGGCGATTTATTTGTATCTCGTCGTGCTCCAGGATCAATCGCGGCGCTTTGCCGTCCTGCTCGGCGTGACGCTCACGGCGCTGTTCTTGCACAAGTACAACTACTGGCTTCTCGTCCTCTTCGGCTTGGGTGTCGGCGAGTTCGCCCGGCAACCCGCGGCGTGGCTCCAATACGGGCGGCTCGCTGTTTCGGCGCGATCGCCTGCCTGCCCGGCTGCTCGGCGAGCTCAGACAACCGCTCAACTACATCGCGCTGGCGTTCGTCGGTGCAGCCATTGCCGTGATCGTGAGCGGCGGCTGGATTATCGCGCTGGGCCGCTGGACGATGTCGGCGCAGGAGCCGCACAATTTCGTCCATTTCGCTTTCATCGCGTTTTTTCTGCGCGTCGCCTGGTGGTGGCGTAAGACCGGGCGGGCGTGGAGTCAGGAAGCAATGCCGGCGACGCTACGCACGACTTTGCTTTGGCACTTGAGCGCGGTGGCCGTTTGGTTCCTTATGCCCAAGCGGCTCAGCTATTTCCTCTGGTATCTCGGCCCGACCAATGACGATCAAAAGCGCGAGTCGGTGCCTTTCATGCACGGGCTGCCGACATATGTGCAAGGGTTGCAAGAGGATTATCTGCCGCTGTCGTGGGGCATCTATCTATTCGCAGGTATTTCGGTGTTAGGGCTGATTGTGTTAGCGCTGGCCCTATTCAATCCTCGCATGATGAAACCCGGAGCGGCGGCGTTGCTGTTCTTTTACGTAGTCGCGGCGTATTTGACGTGCCAGCATCCGATGTTGAAAAATCGCTTCATGCATTCGTGGATCGCGGCCGGCTGGATCATCGGCTCTATCGGCTTGATTTACTGCGTGCAGGCGCTCGCCGGGTTGATCGGGCCAGCCTGGCGTCCTCGGGCGGCTTTCTACGTCTCCGCGGTTTTTCTCGCGCTGCACGGTCCCGCGTTCCTGGAGCCGGGCCATGCGCAGGAGGGGGGCCTCAAGCCGAGCTTGCCGTCGCCGTTGTGCATTACCGACACCTACCTACCAGCGCTGGCCGACGCCAAGAATCCGACCATTCTGAGCAACGTCTCGGCTCGTTTTTTGTGGACATGGACATTCATCGAAGCGAACCACCATCAGAACATGGCCGCCGAGATCAAGAATTTCAAGAGCTTCGAAGGCAACCCGGCCGAGGCAATACACTGGCTCGAAACGACGCGCTCTGACGCCCTCGTGCTGATCGACATCCGTCCCGGCACAACCTTCGATTGGAAAACCGATGAATATGTGGACCTGGCGGCGTTCCACGAAGCGCTAGCGGGGCAGTCCACATGGATGCTGGGCGAGCGCTGGCAGATGCCGAAAGGGGTTTCGATCACCCTGTGGCGGAAGCAAGACAAATAGCATTCATAGGGGTTGTTATGGTTTCGACGCAACCGCGCACATTGATCGCGCTGGCGACCTATAACGAGCGCGACAATCTGGCAGCGCTGGTGAAGGAAATTCGCGCTGCTGTTGCCGGCGCCGACGTGCTTATTCTCGACGACAACTCGCCAGATGGCACCGGCGCCGCCGCCGACGCGCTCGCTCGGGAAGATGCGCGGATTCACGTGGTTCACCGGGCTGGGAAGCTGGGGCTGGGAACCGCGGTTTTGGCGATGATGCGCTTCGCTATCGAGAAAAACTACGAGTTGCTTGTGACGATGGACGCCGACTTCAGTCATCATCCGCGTTATCTGCCCGATCTGTTGGCGGGCATGGATCGGGCCGACGTGATGATCGGCTCGCGCTATGTGGCGGGGGGCGGCGTGGAAAATTGGCCGATGTCGCGCCGGCTGATGAGCCGATCGACCGGCCAACTCGTGCGCTTCCTGTTGGGCATGCCGGCACGCGACACGAGCGGTAACTACCGCTGCTACCGTGTTTCCCTGTTGCGCCACGCTAATCTCAACAACTTGCTCTCGAACGGCTATTCGTTCCAGCAGGAAGTGCTACACCGTTGCTATTTGGCCGAGGCCCGGCTTGGCGAGACGCCGATCGTCTTCGCGGATCGCAAGGCAGGCCAATCCAAGGCAAACCTGAAGGAGATCGTGCGCTCGCTTTCGACATTGTTGCGGCTGGGCTGGCGTGCGACGCTGGACAAAACGTCGATGATGCCGAGCGTACCAGCGGAATCCGTTGGCGGTTCGGCGCGTCGGGCCGCATGATGATTCGCGGCGCGGCGAGCAGTGCGCGAAACCGCCGAGCGAGCTTCGATGTTGCAATTCACGGGACTATGAATTTACTTGGATGTAGGCGGCTGCGCCAGCCAGCGCGCCGGCGGTTGCCAGCCGTCAGCTAGGGTGAAGTAGGTGTTGAGAAACAAGTTTCTCGATTTGTCGAAGAACATGTCTTCCGGGTAAGTGGCAGACGGCCTCGTCGTTTCCTTGGACAATAGGCCAACATGAACGCAGGTTTCCATTACCAGCTCGGCGCAAAAGTAACGGTCGCGCTCGCCGTTCGGGGTTCCCATGACATATGTCCGCAAGGGGCCGCGTGTGCGAAACGGGGTCATTTGCCGGAGCATGCGCCGGACTGCAAAGGGCTTGTCGGCCTGCGCCAGGGCCCATTCCGTGAGCTCGGCGGACTGCTCTTTAGTTAACGGCGTTTTGCGGGCCCGGATCCAGCACTTTTCCTTGCGCTCGGCGTGATGATCCAGGTCGTAGAACAGATCGAGAATCTCGACCTTGATTCCGTTGAAGGGGCCGCCTTCAAGGATTGCAGGCGTGCCGTCGGGCATGGCCACGACGATGCCGGAATGGTTCGGCTGTCCGCTGAAAGCAAGCCGGTGTCCCGCGTTGATGCACCAGTGGCAATCGGTGGACATGTAAATATCCCCCGGCTGAGGCAGGTAGCGCTTCACCGGACCGCGAATGTCGTCGTCAAGAGCATACGCAGGCGCACACAAATAGCCCGCCTCGTAATCGCTCCCCTTTTGACCAGCCGACAACAGGCCGCACAATACGATGGACGCCAGCGCTGCATTCATGCGTTTTTCCTGGATGCAATGACACGGATCATCCTTAATCACGTATGAAGTACATCAGCAAAAATGCGCTGGCGATTCGGATGATTTGGGCCGATTCCGCCTTATTCGGCGGGAGAATGCATTGAGTTTGCAGTGGACATCAAGGGTAATGAAGGCGCGGAAAAAAAGGAAAAAGCCGCGCCGATGACTTTTTCCTTTCGCATCGTGCTTTCGTCCTCAGCCCTCGCCGCCAATGTCGACGCCGGCTTCGTTCCAGGGCAACAGTTCTTCGTCCATTTTTTGCTTCCTCCGTGAAAGATATGTTCGTTCGCCTGCTCTGGTTATCTGGCTAGCAATCGATGTGCCAGATCGATCGCTCACGCTCATCTTCCGGCGCAACCTGCTTGCAAAACCGGCAGTTGCGCTACAATCGCTCAATGCGATCGAGACTGACTTTGTAAGAATGGCATCGCACGCGCCGGAAAACCCGGGACCCATTGTAAGATCGTCATCCGAATAGCATGCCCGCGTAGCCGACGACGCGGCGAGTGTCCCCGGTGATGTCGGCGGAGGTGGCATAGCCGACGCGCTCCGTCTTGCCAAGACCTCCGAGCAATTGCAGCGTTTGCATGACGATCAGCGCCGGCAGGAGCCCGCACATACTGATGTGATTGTGGGTCACGGTCTGATAGATTTCGGCAGGGTCAAGGCGTTCCAGCGCCGCCAGCGCCAGCGCGTCCAGACGGCGATTTTCCGCGTCGGTGGCGTAGTGATTCATGTCGCTAGAGATGAGCAGGAGCGGCCGGTCGACCCGGTCCTTAAGCACGCTAGCCAGTCCCTCGGCGGCGCGGTGGCAGCGAGCGAGATCGCCCGATCCGATGGCCAAGCCGACCACGCGAGTCTCCGGCGCCAGGCGGGCCAGGAGCGGCAGCTCCACCTCAATGGCGTGCTCGCGCTGATGGGCGGCCGCATCCATTTCGAGACCGGGAATCGCCTGGCACAGTTGCCGGGCAAGCAGGAAGTCGGATTCGAGACTGCCGCCGGGGAACATCCAGGTCTGATGCGGGGCGACGGCCCAATCCATGCCGAGCGCCGTGTGCTTGGGGCCGATCACGATAACGGTGCGTGGAATTTTCAAACGTTTGAGCACTTGGGCGGCGAGTCGGCCAGAATACGTCAGGCCGGCGTGAGGCAGCATCGCCGCGGGCCACGCTTCGGGTGTCGCATTTCCGATCAGCAAAGCATCGACCAAGCGGGCCAGCTCGGTTGCGTCGGAGGGATAGAACGTTCCCGCGACGGCCGGTTGCCGCTCGGCGTGGCCACGCACCGGCCGCGGCGCGGTCGAAAAGCTAAATGGTATCGTCGCGAGAGCATCGAGACTGAAGACGGCGGCGCTGGCGGGATGCTCCACATTGGCTTGCCGCGCCGCCTCTGCCAGCAACTCGTCCGGCTGGCGCGACGGATCGAAGACGATGGCGGTTTTGTTGCGCTCGACGACCAGGACCACTCGGTGCGAGGCAGCCACGCCAGCCAAGTCGGGTTGCTCCACGGTGCCGTGCAAGGTCGGATCATGCAGGATCGCTATTTCCACCCTGAGTCCGGCCAAGTCCTCATGCGTCACCCGTTCGCGGGCCAGCACTGCGCCGCGCTTTGACACATTGCGTACAACGTCGATTGCAACGGCAGCCCCGGTCGCAGCGAGAGCTCACAGAAATGCCTGACTCTCGCGGCGTCCTGTCCGAGCTGAATCGTCAGGATGGCGCCGCTGACGTTTCCGTCGGGTGCGCCGAGCAAAAAATAGTTCGGCGTGGCGCCGTGCAGCAGGGCGCTGATGTTATCGCGGCAGAAGTTGGCGTAGGCGCTCACGTCTTCGGATCGGCATACGCCGGCGCGGCGTTCCATGATCGCGCCGCTGCCGCCGTCCCTCTCGGCCATCGGCGTGCGCACCACCTCTCCTTCAAAGGTGTATAGCGTGGTCGCATCATCGCGCCAGGAGCTTGGGTGCAGCCCCGCCTTGACGCACACCTGATCGAGGAAACGCACCTTGTCCCAGTCATTTTCCAGCGCCACGCCCGGCAGGAACAGGCCGTGCTGCTGGCCGCGCACCACCTGAATGCCGTGCCTACCGACCGTGACCGCATCGGCCCGCTGCGCTCCTTGCGCTCGCACTGGTTCGGGACTGTGCAGCAGCCAAATCTCCATAGTGAGTCGGTCGATCTCGCTAGGCGACACCGGCGGAAAGCGGACGTCGTCCCAGACCGTGCGCATTGCCGCTTCCTGCAGCGCTGTCAGTAGCGGAATCGGCTGGCCCATCATGCCGCAGCACGACCGCAGATGCTTGCCGCGCTTGAGGCTGACGAAGACGCCGGCGACGAGATGCTCCCCAAAACCGGCGAGCGCCGCAGCAGGAATGACTGCCTTTTGGCCCGCGGCGAGTTCATGCACCAGATTGCGAGCGGCGGCGCCGAGTTGCTCCTTTTGTTCCATGGTGAGTTCGGGCCTGGAAGCGGCTGCAGCCATCGGTTGGGCTCCTTTCGTTGCATCCCTCGTTTGCACGGCAGGGTCGGAAACAATCGGAAAAGTGCGCGACACGGTTGTGGCCACGGGGCGAGGCAAGCGCTTCGCGTAAGCGGTACGATCGTTGCCCGTGCGCACGGCGTTCGTGTCGGAAGGCCAAATTCCCGGAACTTTGTATCGGCAGCGCGGGCAGCAACCGTCCGCCGTCAAGGAATACGAGCGGATCAGGTAGCCGTAGCGCTCGATCAAGGTTCCACTGCATTCGGGGCAGCGCGTGTTCTCCCACGGCCCGACCTGCCCCGGCAGATTGCCCGCGTAGACATAGCGCAGCCCCGCCTTGACGCCGAGCTCGGCCGCACGCATCAGCGTGCGCGGCGGTGTGGCGTCCGGGTCGGTCATGTGGTAATCCTTGTGAAACGCGGTCACATGCCAGGGAATATCGCGGCTCACCGAAGCGAGAAACCGGGCCATTTCGCGCAACTCCCGTTCGCTGTCGTTGAAGTCGGGGATCACCAGCGTCACCACTTCGAGCCAGATGCCGCGCTCGTGGATCATGCGGATCGTGTCCGCGATATTGGCGAGCGTGCCGCCGAGCGAGCGATAATGGGCATCGTCAAAGCTCTTCAGATCGACCTTGTAAGCGACAATCCACGGCTTGAGGAAATCAAGCACCTCCGGCGTGGCGTTTCCGTTGGAGACGAAAGCGCAGGCCAGCCCCGCTGCCTTGGCCTGCTCGAAAACGGCAACCGCCCATTCTGCCGTGATGAGCGGCTCGTTGTAACTGGATACGACGAGTCGGGCACCTTCGCGTCGGGCGGCGTCCACGAGTTGCCCCGGCGAGATCATGCGAATCGGGGCGGCGGCATTAGCGTCGCGCAGGGCTTGCGAAGTCACCCAGTTCTGGCAATACGAACAATGCAGATCGCAGCCCATCATGCCGAACGTCAACGCGTCGCTGCTAGGATAGACATGAAAGAACGGCTTCTTCTCGACTGGATCGCACTGTAAGCCGGCGACATAACCGAATGGGACGCGCAATTGGCCGTCGCTGAAGCGGACCTTGCAGATGCCGCGTTTGCCAACGCCGATCAGACAGCGGTGGCCGCACGCCACGCAGCGAATGCGGTCGCCCTCCGAATACGCCAGGGAACCGACGACGGTGTGCCGATCGAGAACATCGGCAAGCGTCGGATTGGCCGTTTGCGGTGTCATGTTGGCATTATATTCACGCACGGATTTGCGAAGGATATTCCGCCGCTCGGACAATAGTCTTGCAGTTCGCAAGGCCGAGGCAATACCGGACGAGTGCAACGATGCTGTCGAATGAAGTGGTCCGGCACGAAGCAGCACTGCGCGACGCCGTCCTGGCCGGTGACGCCGCAGCATGGCGCACACTCTATGACTGCGCTTACGCGGAGCTGTGGGCGTACGTTTCCTGGCGCTGCGCGGGCATGCGCGATGTGGCGGAGGATGTTACGCAGGAAACTTGGCTCGTCGCCGTGCGCCGGATCCGGGATTTTGAGCCGCGCAAGGGGCGATTCCTTGCCTGGCTGCGCGGCATCGCGGTCCTTGTGTTGGCCAACCAGTTGCGCATGCGCCGGCGTCGGCCCGAGCAGCCGTTGGCCGATTGCGATATTCCGGCCCAGGCCGCGCCGCCGAGCGAACCGGCTGAGCAGATCGCACTGGCGCTGGCCGCATTGCCCGAACGATCCGAAGCGGTGCTGCGCCGAAATACCTCGACCGCCTGAGCGTTGCCGAGATTGCCGCCGATTGGAACGAAACGCCCAAAGCGGTCGAATCGCTGCTGACGCGGGCCCGGCAAGCTTTTCGCTGCGAATATGAGAAACTGACGGCACAGGACGTTGCCATCCACGAGCCGAAACCATGAACGAATCACCATTGCCTGAAGCGCTTGAAGATTTCTTGCAGCATCCGCCATGTGTGCCTGTGGATGTAAATCGCCGGGAGGAACTCGCGCGACGCACGTCCGCTTTGCTGCCGAGGCCTGCCTGGCGGCGCTGGCCCGTTACTGCCGCGATTGCCGCCAGCATCGGCATTGCGATTGTGTCGGCCTACATCGGATATCGGATCGGCAACCAGCAAGCTCGTCAGGTTATCGTGGAGCGTCCCAACGACCCCGCTCCAAAAAAGACGCAGCCAGAACCGAAGCCGGCCGTCGCGGTTGTATCCGCCGACCCGCGTGCGCTGGAATGGTCCGCCTTCGATGCTGCCGATGATCAGGAGCGTGTTCGGCTCTATTTTCAGGCGGGCGACCTTTATTTCGAAAAGCTCCGCGATCATGAATCCGCGCTACGCTGTTATCATCAGGCGATCCATTACAGCAGCGCACGAGAACTCGAAATTACCCCGAACGACAACTGGCTCGTCATGGCCCTCAAACGCGATCATCGCAAGGAGAATTGACATGCAACGCTACGCTGGATTTTTGGGTATCGCCATCTGGTGCGTGGTGCCCTTCATCGCCGCCGCGCAAGCGCCAACGCCGACGCAAAAGGCGGCGACGGTCGGGGAGGAAGGGGGGCGGCACCCGTCCGATGCCGGCAAGAAGGACACTCCCAAGACTGCCGAAAAGCTGGAGCAACTCATCGTTGAGGCGTTCAAGAACAACCCCGACATTCGTGTCGCCGAAACCAAGTTGCGTTTGGCAGAAGCTGAGGCAGCGCGGGCTCGCCTCAAGCTAATTTCCGAAATTGCCGGCCTGCAAGCCGATATTGAAACTGCGCAGGCGGTCGCCGAGGAAGGCAAAAAACGCTATGACCGCGCCAAGCTCCTGTTTGAAAAGAAGGTCATTCCGCTCGAGGATTTCGAGGCGGCCTTTGCGACATACGTCAAGCTCAAGGCCGATTTGGCAAGCCACCAGACGAAGCTGCCCTATCTGCTTGGCAGGAACACGGCCGGCGGCGATAGCGCGTCGCTAAGGATCTACGACATCTACCGGTCAACGCTGGAGCAAAAGAACGCGACCGCCGCCCTCAAGGCGCACGAGACGGCGAAGCTGCCGATCTCCGACGAGGAGTTTGCCCGGCGCATCTCACTGGACATCCTGGGCCGAACGACGACGGCGGAGGAGATGAAAAAGTTCCTCGCCATACCCGCCAGGGATCGCCGTGAAAAATGGATCAGCCAAGCGATTGAGGAGGGCCAGGCCTCCGGCGCCGTCAAGTGGCTCAACAAGGTTTACGCCGCTTCCATACCCGAATCACCGTTGGCCGAGAAGCTGCGCAAGGCGCTCGATGCAACCACGAAACTGGATGTCGATACCATTGGAGTCGGGGAAGCCTT
The DNA here is from genome assembly GCA_963767835.1 of uncultured Planctomycetota bacterium. GTDB lineage: Bacteria > Planctomycetota > Planctomycetia > Gemmatales > Gemmataceae > SIAQ01. The sequence continues at coordinate 46,923 of CAVYFY010000024.1, read as the reverse complement.
CCAATTCGTCCGCGAAGAAGCATTGCCCGGCATCAATTTGATCGTCCGAGCCAAAATGAAGAAAGAAACGGTTGCGATCAGGCTGCGCTCGCCGGTGCCGGTCGGCGCGATGCTGCAATTCCTCGAAGACGAACTCGGCGTTGTCTTTCTCCTCCGCGATTACGGCGTCGTCGTGGTTTCGGCGGAGGAACGCCTCCCGCCTGATGCCGTCCGCGTGGTCGATTTCTGGAAGCAGGGAGCGCCTAGCAAGAATAAGTAGCCGTTCAGAAAATCAGAGAATCGAGAGCGAATAAGGAAGGCAGGAATTGACTCGACCATTATTCCTGTCTTCCTACTTTTCTCATTTACATTTTTACGGATTGGCCCCAAACTGATTGGACTCGCTCTTGCGTCCGCGTTTGCCCTTGGCATCGTTCGGGCCACTGTTTCTGGCCGGTCCCGCATTCTGCGATTTGCAGTAGCTCTCGTAATCCGGCGGCGTGCCGACGAAGAAGTAATGGCACCGTCCCTCATATTTCACGTACCAATAGCCGAGGGCCGAATCCTTCGCTCGAAAGCTAAGCGGGCGGTCGGCGGCGAATTTCACGCGCATGTTTGCTGAGCTCACCTGTCGGAACAACGCCGGCCCCGCCGCCATCGCTTCGCCCGATGCCGACACCGGGAAGCTGAACAACCGCTGCCCCGCCGCTGCGGGAAGATCGGCCCGTACTTGAATCTCAGCCTTGATCGGGCCGCGATAGCCGACCGGCGCGATCAATTCAACCGTTGGCGCAGGATCGGCAAACATCTCCATTACAATGGTGGTGCGCTGCCGATTGGCGTCGGCGAACCAGTGGGCCGGCTCCATCGCTTGCACCTCTTCGACCGAGAGATAAGTCACTTCGCTCATGTATCCCTTGCCGCTCACATCGAGCCGGATGCCGGCGCCGCCCGTACGGCGCAGCTTGCACGTGGGCGATGCCGTCGCCGCCGGTGATTCCCTTCGATTCCGTGGGAGCGAATGAGTCGGTCTCAAGCGGATAGGAAATCTTGACCTCGACCCCTGCAATCAGCCGCTTGGTTTCGCCGTCCCGCACTTCGACATCAATGGGCCGATATGCGTGGAAAGCCTGGCATCCGGACAGCAGAAGCGTCGAGCAAAGAAGCCAGCAAATTGGCCGAAGGTATTGCATACGCTATACTTCCCTTTGCGATTAGCCCGGATTACTCACCGCAGAGATCGCAAAGAACGCAGAGGCAGTAGAGGGCAGGGATTGTGTCAAGAAGCTAATGGCAAGATGGCCTGAGCCGTCAGTGTCCTCGATTATCGAATTCCTTTGTTTACCGCACTTGCATTTTCTCAGCGATCTCTGCGGTCTCGGCGGTGAATAATCCGGGTTAGGCCGCCCGACGCGCCTGTTCTGCCGCCGGTGGATCGAGATTCAATGTCGAGCGCACGGTGTAAGCGCGTTTGCCCTGGCTTTCGAAATAGGTGCGCGTCACCAGCTCGCCGAGCAAGCCGGTCGAGATGAATTGCACGCCGATCATTTCCAGCATGACGCTCAGGTGCAGGAGCGGGTTGCGGATCATCGATGTGCCGTCGATCCATTTGATCGCCAGTGTGGCCAGTAAGCACGCGCCGCCGAGCAGCATGGAAATCAGGCCCGCGAAACCCATCACGTGCATTGGCCGGGTCAGATACGTTTGCAGGAATTTGACCGTGATCAAATCGAGCATGACGCGGAACGTGCGCGTGATGGTGTATTTGGTCGTGCCGGCGGTGCGCGGATGGTGCTGGACGGGAACCTGCGTGAAGGCGGCGCCGGCGTCCTGCACGAGCACCGGAATGAAGCGGTGCATCTCCCCGTAGAGCGACAGCGATTTGGCCAGGTCCTTGCGCAGCGCCCGCAGCGTGCAGCCCATATCCTTGACAGCGACGCCGGTAACCTTGCGAATCAGCCAGTTGCCGATGGTGCTGGGGAGCTTGCGATTGATGAAGGTGTCCTGGCGTTGAGCGCGCAGGCCGAAGACAGCATCGTAGCCGCCGTCGTTAAGCGTATCGACGAGCATCGGGATGTCGGCTGGATCGTTTTGCAGATCGCCGTCCATGGTGATGATGACATCGCCGGCAGCGTGGTCGATGCCCGCTTGCATGGCTGCCGATTGCCCGAAATTGCGCCGCAAGCGCACGACCTTGACGCGCGCATCCTGAGCGGCCAGCGCTTCCATCTCGCGGTGCGAGCCATCGGCGCTGCCGTCATCCACCAGCACGATCTCGAAGGACCAGGAACGCATCTGCAAGGCCACGGCAATCCGTTCATGCAGCTTGCTTATGTTCTCCCGTTCGTCCTTGATCGGTATCACGATCGACAAATCCATTTTCATTCCCTTCGTTGGCGGAATTCGTCGCCGCCCTTGGATAAGCGCCGATGAGATAAATTAAGCCGCCGAGCAAGCTGATCGCCACGCCGGAAGCGAACCACAGAAAAGCAAGCGACTTCGACGTGTCCTCATGGACGTTCAACGGCAACAGGAAGGCGACCGTGCCCAGCTCGCGCACGCCCATGCCGTTGACGCTGATCGGCAACAGCGTCAACAGCGACACCATTGGCCCGAGGATGCAGTAATACGCGACCGGGATTTCCAGGCCGAGTGCCATGCCGATGAGCCACAAACTGATCACGCCGGCGACCTGCACCAGCATCGACATGCAAGTCGCCTCGCCGAGCACCCTGGGCGTGTGTACCTGATCGAGCAGGCTCTTGAGCTGGGTCCGCCGTTCCAGCGGCAAGCGGCCCCAGCGCTGCACGAGCGGCAGCGAGATGATGCCGAGCAGCGCACAGCCGCCGACGCTCCAGACAATAGCATGCACCCACCACGGCAGCGGGATCGGCGTGATCACCGCGCCGATGCAGGCCACGGCGATCAGCACCAACAGGCCGTTGACGCGTTCGAGGAAGACGCTGGCGAACGCCGCCAGCTTGCGTCCCGATTTGCCGTCGAGATACCAGACGCGCACCACGTCGCCGCCGACCGACGTCGGCAACAGCAGGTTGAAGTAAGTGCCGATGAAGTAGTACGCGCAATACTGCGGCAGAGTGCGCGTGAAGCGCATTTCCTGAGCAAAAAGTTGCCAGCGGCGAGCGCTGAAGACCTGCGCAAGCGCCATCACGCCGATCGCGGCGAGCCATAGGCCCCAGTTCAGGTTGGCGAATTTGCCGGCGACGACTTCCCAGTCGGTGCGCCAGGCGATGATGCCGAGCAGAAGGGCGCTGACACCGATGCGCAAATAGGTGCTGTATTTATTCACGGATGTCGAGCTCCTCTTCCCATGGTTCCGAACCGGTCTGATGAAACCAGCAATGGCCTTCCTCGATCATGTCCACCATGAGACAGTAACGTCCCCTTGACAGCGGCGGCACGATCATGACAACGCTCAGCGTTTCGCCCACGGGAATCACGCGGTCGAGCATGCCGGCCCGCCCCTCGTGGATCATTTGTTGCCGTTCGTCGAGCACCTTGAACGTCACGTGGAATCCCGCTGTCTTGAGCGGACGGAAATGCCAGGCGGCGCTGCTGGTGTTGCGGACGCTCACGTCATATTCCAGGGCCTTGCCGGCGCGTGGCACATCGAAGCGCCGCTGCACTTTTTCGAAGCGGGCATCGCACCAGGCCCCCTTGTATTCATCGAGAATCCAGTGGCGGAAGCGATCAGGCGAATGGTCCTGATTCGTGGTTTTCAACCAGTCGGCGTAAAGGCCCATGAACTGGTCGAGGATGGTCGTTTTGCCGATGGGCGCATGGCCGTAGCGCAAGCTGAGCTGCCGGCTGGCGTGATCGAAAGTGCTTCCTTCAAGCAAAAGCTCGGCCGCCATCGACGCAATGCCGGTGCGGTCGGCCCCCTGCCGGCAGTGAACGAAGATCGGCCGCTCGGCACGATCGAGCACATCGATCAACACGCGCAATTCATCGCGCGACGGCAGATGGACCGCGGAGAAGCAAATGTCCTCAAGATTGACGCCGAGCCGCTGGCAGACTTCCGCCTCGCTGGTGTACCAAGCGTCGGGCCAGCAGCAGCCGCGTGCGTTGAGAACGGTGCGAATCTTATATTTGCGGATCAGATTTTCCAGCGATGGACCCGATGGCTGGGCGCCGCGATATAACTGGCCCGGGATGACTTCGTGGACGTTGCCGGTGAGAAAGACGGTGCTGAAATGCCAGATCGGCACGAGGATGAGCGCAGCGACACCCAGGCGAGTCAACAGGCTCCGCCATCGTCGGGGCTTCGATTCCGCGCCGGCGTAAATAGCCATGAGCATCCCTGCCTTGCGTTGTGCTCGCGTAGGTGCGAGCGCGGCGATTTTGCCATAAATGGCCTGAAGAGGCTAGGCCGGTTTGCGGTGAGGTACGCCTGAATTGCCTGGACTATGCATCCTTCGCGATCACGATATCCTGACGATCGGGTCTTAAATCTGATACGAAATCTCGCTGCGTTGTTGGGCCTGCTTGACGAGCTCCTCGAGCGTGATCTCGGCGAGGCGAATCTGTTCGCGATCCTGGGCCTCCTGCAAGAAGCTGCTGACGACCTGGACCACCGGCGTTCCGTAAAGACCTGCGAGGGCCGACGGGGCAGGGGGGGGCGGTTGATCGATGGCGTGCACGATGTCGGCTAGCGTGATCAGGCTCGGCGATTTGGCGAGCAGGTAGCCTCCGCTAGCGCCGCGGGTGCTGTCCACGAGCCCGGCGCCTTTCAATTGCAACAAGATCTGCACGAGAAACCGCTGCGAGATGCCATGCCGATCGGCGATGTGCTTGAGGTGCACCGGATTTGGATCGGCGTGGCTGGACGCCAGATCGACCATGGCCACGCAGGCATACTGGGCTTTGGCCGACAAACGCATGGAGAGTGACCTTTCTTCAAGCCCTGGGATGAGGTACTCCGAAATCCCAGGGACTCGGACTACCTCATCCCAGCGGTGGCCTCAGATGCCGCTGCCGTCCTGGTGCTCGACGACGTGCAGGCCGCATTCTTTCTTGCCGGTGCCGCGCCAGCGGCCGGCCCGTTCGTCTTCGTCGTTGGCGACGGGGGCGGTGCACGGCCAGCAACCGATGCTCGGGTAGCCCTTGTCGTGCAGCGGATTGTAGGGCACGTTGTTCCGCGTGATGAAATCCCACACGTCCTTCTTGGTCCAATTTAGCAGCGGGTTGATTTTCAGCAATTCGAACTTGGCATCCCATTGAACGACGGACGCTCTTGCGCGATCGCCGGTCTGATCCTTGCGAATGGCGCTGATCCAGGCATCAAAGCCGACGATGGCGTTGCGGAGCGGCAGCGTCTTGCGGTCGTGACAACACTGGTCGGGGCGGATGACATAAAGCGGGCCGCCGTGCTCCTCTTCATATTCCGCGACCGTCATCTCGGCCCGCACGAATTCGACCGCAATGCCGTACCTTTTACGAATGCGCTCGCGCAGCTCCAGCGTCTCCGCAAATTGATAGCCTGTTTCAAGGTTGAAGATGCGCACTCTGGGCTCAATCTCGGCCAACATGTGGATGATACAGTTGCCCTCGGGGCCGAACGCCGTCGCCATCGTCAAACGCGGATAGAATTGCTCAACGGCCCAGCGCAAAATGGCATCCGGCGATTGTCCATCCAGTTTGCGGCAAGCGGCGGCGATCTCTTCTGTCGTATAATGCACCTCAGACATCAAACCCTCGCGAAACTTACACAGACGACAAACCTTATCATCATAATAGGGTATTCGTCAATCACCGGAATCTTAATTCAGACAATTTCATGCCAAAGGTCGGCGGAATCATCCTGTGCGGCGGCCAGAGCAAGCGAATGGGCAAGCCGAAAGCGTGGCTGCCGATCGCCGGCGAAATCATGCTGCCGCGCGTCGCTCGGCTTTTGGCCGAGGCGGCCTCGCCAATCGTGGTTGTGGCAGCATTGGAGCAGAATCTGCCGCCGCTGCCAGAAGATGTGACGATTGTCCGCGACGAAGTGCAAGGACGAGGGCCGCTGCAAGGGCTGGCGGCAGGATTGGCGGCGCTCCAAGGCTCGGCTGACGCGGCATTTGCGTCAAGTTGCGATGTCCCGTTTTTGATGCCTGCTTTTGTACGGCGCATGACCGAGCTACTCGGGGATAGGCAAATCTGTATTCCACATTGCGATGAACATTACCATCCGCTGGCCGCCGTCTATCGTCTCGAAGTGCTCGACGTTGTATGGAACCTATTAAGCGACAATCGCCTGCGTCCGACTTTTCTTTTCGAATCCGTGCCGACGCGCATTGTGCACGCCGAGGAATTGCGCGATGTCGATCCAACATTGGCGACACTGCGCAATTTGAACACGCCTCAGGATTATGAGCAGGCCCTGCGCAACGCCAATCCCGTTTGACGCGGTTGCTCCAAATTTGCCGAATATGCCGGGTTCATTTCGCCGATGCAAAGGACAGGAAAAATCACGATCCATTTCATTCCATTGCAGGGAGAGCCGACGTGGCTTTGACGGCGCGTTTGCTGCTTCTGATTTGCTGCACGAGCGGCTGCTGGGCCTTCGGCTTCGGCCTGGGCTCGCAGGTAGTGACGCATTGGCTCAAAGCTCAAGGATGCAGCGACACGGTGGTGGGCTTGGCGCATTCGTGCTATTACTTCGGCGTCGCCGCGGGGTCATGTGGCGTGCCCTGGATGACGCGGCGCCTGGGGCCGACACGATGCGCAACGGCGGGGATGATTGCTGCCGGCTTGACGTTGGCGGCATTCCCGTTGGGCAGCGCACCGGCGGCCTGGTTCCTGCTGCGCTTCGTCAACGGCTGGGCCGGCGCCATGAGTCTGGTGCCACTTGAGACGATAGTCAGCCGCGATTCGCCACCGGACCGGAAAACGACCAACTTCGCCTTCTACGGAGTTTCCCTTACGATCGGCGGGGCGATTGGGATCTGCATGGGCTTGAATGTTTATGTGCCCGGCAGGATTCTGGCATTCGTTCTTGGCGGCGCCGTGCCGATAATGGCGGGCATCGTTCTTTTCCGCGGCATGAAAATGTTCCCGCGCCAGGCCGCCCGGCCCGAATCGCGGACGTCGCTGGGATGGACGCGCAATTTCCTCAGCTATGGCACGGCCTGGTTTCAAGGATTTCTCGAAGGCGGCATGCTGGCGTTCCTGTCACTTTTCCTCGTCGCACGCGGCTTTTCGAACGAATTGGCCGGCTTGCTGATGGGTGTGACGATGATCGGCGTCATCGCGTTCCAGGTTCCGGTCGGCTGGCTGGCGGATCGCTGGGGCAGGACGCCGATGCTGCTGATTTGCTACGCCGCGGTGGCCCTGGGTCTTCTTGGTGTTCCCTGGCTTTCGCCGGCGCTGGTGCTTGCACTGGGCCTGTTCGTCTTTGGGGCGTGCACGGGGGCGATGTATCCGCTGGGTCTGTCGCTTCTGGGAGACAATATACCGGATTCGGCGTTGCCACGGGCGTACGCATGGTATCTGGCGATCGAATGTATCGGCAGTCAGGCCGGCGCCGCGGCGATGGGCAAGGCGCGCGATCAATGGGGCAAGGCCGCAATGTTCGCCGTCGGGTTCGCCGCCCTCGTCATGATCTTGGCGCTCTGGCTCGGCTTACAGCTGCTGGGGCGAAATCGGCAGCATGTTGAACCGCCGGCCGAAAAAGAACGGCCTATCGCCGCCTGAGGAACAAAAAAATATGGCGACACGTGGCACCTCCTGGCTCAGCGAAATATGGCCGCGCCTGGTTGTGGCCAGCGGCCTCGGCTATTTGGGTCTGGCCTTTGCCGTGTCGCGCTGGCTGACACGGCGGGCGCCTGCAGTGGTGCGCGCGCCGACGCATCTGCCCGGTTGCACCATTGAAACGCTGAACTGCAGTACCAGTGATGGCGTCACATTAAAGGGATGGGTGATCGCCCCGCCGAGACCACGGGGAAACGTGGCGATTTTTCATGGCATGCGCAACAACCGCAGTCACGTGCTCGACCGCATCGAATTCTTGACGGCGGCGGGGTATCGCTGCATCGCCTTCGATCATCGCGCCCACGGCGAGAGCGGCGGGCGCGTGATCAGCTTCGGCTACCACGAGCGGCACGATGTCGCCGCGGTTGCCGCCTTGGTTCGCGCTCGCTGGCCCCATGAGCCGTGCGGTGCTTTGGGGGTTTCAATGGGTGGGGCGGCCGTCTGTTTTGCCGGACCGGCGGCGCGAGCATTTGACGCGATCATTCTCGAAAGTGTCTATCACGATCTCGATCGGGCCTTTTCGCATCGCATCGGCGGGGCCTATCCGAAATGGTTTCGGCATTTTCGGCCCGGCGTGATCTGGCTGACGGAGCGTCGGCTGGGCACGCGGATTCGCGAAGTTGCTCCGGTTGCTCATGTTGTCCAATTGACGCCTCGCCCGGTTTTGCTGCTCACCGGCAGTGAGGACGACCTTGCCCCGCCCGATGAAGTGCGAGCCTTTCTCTCCCAGATTCCCGATACGGGCCACTTCCACCTTGTTCCCGGCGCGGGGCATGGCAAGGTCTACCAGGTCGCGGGCCACGCTTACCGGGATTTGCTCCTCGCGTTCCTTGAACGCCATCTTCTCCAGACCAAGCGATCCGCCGCCGCTTGAGCAAATCGCTCTTGTAATCCGTCCGGTTCTCGCTACTATCCGCGCGCGATCTACGGAATTTCATCAAGCTTGCCACTCGTTTTCTTGGGCGGAGAGAGCGCTATGCGGATGCGTGTGATCGATCTGGACGGCAGTATCACGGCACAGGACCGCGTGCTGCGGACGTTTGAGCCGGAGGTCCATGATCTGCGCCGCTGGGGGCCGCGCTTACGGATGGCTTGCCGATGGAAACGCTTTTACCGCTTCGAGCGGCGACTCGATCGCGATCTTGGCGTCCGCGCTTGCGCTGACCCCCACATCACGCTGCTCGGTTCGGGAGACTTCCACCACGTCACGCTCGCTCTTTTGCGGCGTTTGCGGCAGCCGTTCAACCTGCTGGTGCTCGACAAGCACCCTGATTGGCATCGCGGCCTGCCGCTACTGCACTGCGGTGGCTGGCTCCAGCACGCCGCCAGATTGCCCAACGTGCGGCGCATCTTTCACCTCGGCGGTGACAAGGATTTCGACAATGCCCACCGCTTGCTGGCGCCGACCAAGCTGCTCGCACGCGGCAACTTCGTCGTCCTGCCGGCCATGCGGACCTTCCAAACCGGATTCTGGCAAGGCCTGCCCCATCAGCCGTTGCGGCCCCATTTCGATCGCACGATCGACCGGGATCGCCTGGAAGAGCTGCTGTGGCCGTATCTGGATGAGTTGGATCGCTTGCCGCTTTATGTTTCGCTGGACAAGGATGTGATGTGGATGCCCGAATCGGTCGCCAACTGGGATTGCGGGCAACTCGATTTGACGGAGATCCAAGAAATCCTGCAATTCTTTCTGAAGGCGGCCGGCAACGAATTGATCGGCATGGACATCGTCGGCGATTGGTCGCGCGTTTCCACGCAGGGCCTGGTTCGCCGATTGCTGCATCGCTTCACGCATCCGGCCCAGCGCGTCGATGCCGAGCAAGCTCGCCTTTGCAACGAACGCACCAATCTGACGCTCCTGCGCTTTCTGATGCATGATCCGGTCGCGGAAAGCATCACGTTTGGCCAGCGCATGCACCGCGTTTAGCTACCTGCGGAAGCAGAGTGTTCATTAACACTTTCGCAGCACGCCGACCAGCACTCCCAGCACCCGCGCATCCTGGCTCGGATCGACGATGATCGGGGCCATCTTTTCGTTGTCCGGCTCCAGCCGGATGTGGTCTTTTTCCTTGTAAAAACGCTTGAGCGTATATTCGTTGTCGATCATGGCAACCACTTTTTCGCCGTTGGCGGCGACTTGCTGATGCTGGATGACGACGTAATCGCCGTCCTGGATATGGCTTTCGATCATTGAATTGCCGTGCACTTGCAGCACGAAGCGATTGGGGCCGCTGAACAGCGTATCGACTTCGAGGAGTTCGTTTTGCTCGGCGGCGTCGATCGGCGTGCCGGCGGCGACGGCGCCCAGGAAGGGCAAACCCTGAGCGGGCGGGCGGTGATCGACCAGCTGGATCGCTCGAGCAGCATGCACTTCACGCGTGATCAGGCCCTTTTTTTCCAGGGCTTTAAGATGGCACATGACGCCATTGGGGGACTTGATCGCAAACCCAAGTCCAATCTCGCGGACGGTGGGGCCATAGCCGCGTTGCTCGATTTTCTTGCGAATGAAGTGATAGATTTCCTTCTGGCGCTCGGTAAGCTGGCTGAAATCCGCCATGGCAACCCCTCCGAATCTTCCGGTTTACAGATATTTCTCTTAATCGACACCCATACATTCTGAACCGAAGTATATTATACGTTCGTACACAAGTAAAGACCAGTTCTCCCTATTTTGCCAAAAATTGAATACGCGACTCCGTGCATGCGGAAGAATCACTACGATGATTATGTCCACGTCTAACCTCTTGATCGAGCCGCTGCATGCCGGCTAGTGAAATCCTGCAACACCTGGCCGCCCGCCGCGACCTCAGCGAACCACAGCTGCGGTGGATCATGTCCGAAATGATGGCTGGCCGCTGCCGCGATGCGGAAATGTCGGCGATTTTGCTCGGTTTGCGCGACAAAGGCGAGACTGGCAGCGAAATTGCCTGGGCGGCACAAGTATTGCGCGAACACATGCTTTGCTGGGATCCCGAATGCGACGACATTCTCGACACCTGCGGCACTGGCGGCGATGGTTTAGGCACCTTCAATATCAGTACCGCGACGGCTCTCGTCGTTGCCGGCGCCGGTGTCCCCGTGGTCAAGCATGGAAATCGCTCGGTTTCGAGCCGTAGCGGCAGCGCCGATGTCTTGGCGGCGCTCGGCGTGACAATCGATGGGGACGCCGATTTCGCCCGACGTTGTTTGCGCGAAGCGGGTTTCGCCTTCTGCTTTGCACCAAGGTTTCATCCATCGATGGCGCACGTGGCGGCCATCCGCTCGCAACTTGGCGTGCCGACGATCTTCAACTACATCGGCCCGCTCGCCAATCCCGCGGGCGCCAAGAGGCAGCTGCTGGGGGTCGGCAGGCTCGAGATGCTCGATCGGATGGCCGGCGCACTCGCTCACCTTGGCACTCAGCATGCTTTCGTGTTGTGCAGTCGGGACGGACTGGATGAAATCAGCCTCTCTGCGGCAACGCTGGTGCGCGAGGTGCGCGGCAACCAGATCAGCCATCATGAATGGAGCGCCGCCGACTTCGGACTAGAAAGTTGCGCGTTGGCGGAATTTTGCGCTCCCCATGCGCAGGCCAGCGCGGCTATGATAAAAGATGTGCTGGCTGGCGTCGGCGGCGCGGCGGAGCGCGTCGTGCTGGCCAACGCCGCTGCGGCTTTGCTTGCAGCGGACCGGGTACAGTCGCTCCCCGAAGGCGTGGAACAGGCCCGCGTTGCCATCTCCTCCGGCCGGGCGCGGGCAGCACTTGAAACGTTAGAGCGGCTATCAAAGTCGGTCCGCTAACACCTGGGAGGATCGAGCCATGGCGCACAAGGTCGTCCTCATCAACGATCCAGGCATCGATGGAGCATTCGCCATTGCCCTGGCGCTCTTTGATCCGGATCTCGAAGTCGTCGGCATGCTGGCGACGGCGGGGAATGTCGCCGCGAGCCAGGCGACGAAGAACCTGCGCATTATTCTGGATCAGCTCGACCCCCCCCGCTGGCCTCGTTTCGGCGCCGCCCCCGAAGTCACCTACGACATGGACGGCACGCGCCTGCACGGCCCGATGGGCCTGGGCAACACCGATTTCCCCTGCGCCTCGCTACATCATCTACCCAGCAGCGAAAAGGTGCTCGGCGAATTGGTGCGGCAATATCCGAACGAGGTCACGGTCATCTGCATGGGGCCGCTCACGGTGGTGTCGCGCGCCTTCGATCTGCATCCGGAGTTGCCCTCGCTCATCAAGCAGATCATCGTAATCGGCGGCTCCTTGCACGAGCCGGGCAACGCGGGGCCGGTCAGCGAATTCCATTTCTTTTGCGACCCGAAAGCGGCCCAGCGCGTCGTCCGTTGCAACACCTCCGTGACGCTGGTTCCACTCGATATGAGCCGAAAGGCCCTGTTCTCGCCAACCGATCTCTTGGCAGGCGAATCCGAACTTTCGCCGATCTACCACTTCCTGCGCCAGATCGTTCCGTTCGGCATCGCAGCCACCTCAAACCTGTACGGCATCGAAGGCTTTTATCTTAAGGACATCCTCGGCGTCGTCGCGATGGCCCTGCCTGAAGCAATCCACACCCGCCACATGAGCGTCGATGTGGAAACGCACGGCGAACTCACCCGCGGCATGAGCGTCTTCGACCGCCGCGGCTGGGAGAAAACGACTCCGAATGTCAGCGTGGCGACCGAAGTGGACGTAAAAGCCTTGCGCGGCTACGTCAACCGCATCATTGGCTACTGAGGCAATTCGATGATACGCAAAACTACCAATTCGCTGCCGAACCTCTACGAGGCGGATGAAACCGCGTGGCTCGACGCGATGGCGGAATTGATCCGCGATGGACGAGCCAACGATCTTGATTATCCCCATCTAGCGGAGTACCTGGAAGATATGGCCAGACGCGACAGACGAGAACTGAGAAGTCGCTTGAGGACTTTGATTGCCCATGTCCTCAAATGGATCTATCAAAAAGAAATGCGCAACTCGAGCTGGCGCAGCACGATCACCACGCAACGACAAGAAATTGATGACGATCTATTGACGAGTGGAACGCTTCGCAACCACGCGGAAGCAATACTGGCAGAGTGTTATGCGAAAGCTGTCGAAAGGGCAGCAGATGAGACAGGGCTGCCCGCCGCGACGTTCCCGACGGAATGTCCGTGGACGCTGGAGCAACTTCTGTCGGCGGAGGCGCTGGACCAATGACCGCAAAATCCAATGAACCGCTTACGGATCTGTACGAGGCGGATGAAACCGCATGGCTTGACGCAATGGCGGAACTGATTCGCATTGGGCGAGCCACGGACCTCGATTACCCCCATTTAGCGGAGTACCTTGAAGACATGGCAAAACGCGACCGGCGTGAAGTATCCAGCCGCTTGAGGATTCTTCTGATCCATGTTCTGAAAGGGACTTATCAGAAGGAGATGCGCACCCCAAGCTGGGAGACGACGGTGCTCGATCAGCAGGCCGAGCTTGAGCCCGACATGGAGGGCGGCGTACTGCGCAAACACGCGGAGGAATCGCTCGCCGCGATCTATCAAAAAGTCGTGAAGCAGGCGACGAAGGAAACCAAGTTGCCCGCCGAGACGTTTCCGCCGGAATGCCCGTGGACGCTGGAGCAACTGCTATCGGCGGAGGTGTTGGGGGAGTAGTAGAGATGTGCCTTATCCGAGTCGGCGGCGATGAGTCGAACTACGTGGCCATCACGATTCTTGGCCGCGCATGCCCAAATTCATCAGATTTCTGGGATGGCAATGGCTTCAAGCCGAAGTCGAGATTGACGCCGGAGGATTTCGTGGCCTGGTAAAAGATGATCTTCGCACAGACGAACTTGCCAGATTCCGAGAACAACTCAACCAGCTCAAAAAATCACTGAAAGGAACGGCCGAATTTGAGACGATGGAGCGTTGGTTAATGGTCCGCGTTCGGGCAGATATCCAAGGCCACATGGCGTTTGAATCCCAGGTCATCTGCCGCCGCTCTTGGCCCAAATCGACCAAACACTGCGAGAATATCCTGTTATAGGCAAGATTTGAGCGCGGAATGTCCCTGGCCGCTGGAACAACTGCTGTCGGCGGAGGTTTGGCCGATTAGAGAATCGAATTCCATCTTCATCACGCGAATAACCCCTTGTCCGCAATATACGCCTCCACCGCGCGCGGTACCATGTACCGCACGCTGCGGCCCTCGGCGATGCGCTTGCGGATGTCGCGGCTCGATACCGCAACCAGCGGCGCGTCGATCATTTGCAGCCGCAGCGGAAAGTCGGCGTCGAGCTGCAACATCGCGCGCAGTTCCGGCTCCGCGGGTGGCGGCGAATCGGGCCGGGTAGTCACCAGGAGTTCCGCCAGTTCGAGAATGCGGCGCGGTTGATACCAGAGCGGCAATTCGCGCAGGCTGTCGCTGCCGAGGATGAAGCAAAGCCTATCGGTGGGCCGGGCGTGATGCAATTGCGTGAGCGTTTCGACGGTATAGCTAGGGCCGGGGCGGTCCTTCTCCAATTCGTCGATGCGAAACGCTGGATTTCCCGAAATCGCCAGGCTGAGCATCTCGACGCGCTGGGCGAAGGAGGTCAGCGATTGTTGCTGCTTGTGCGGCGGCAAGGCGGCAGGCACGAACAGGATCTGATCCAGCTTCGCCTGCTCCCGGCATTGCTCGGCCAGAATCAGGTGTGCGATGTGAACCGGATCGAAGGTTCCGCCGAAAACGCCGATGCGCATTTGGTAATCCTGGAATTCGTTTAGCGTTCGCGCGGCGCCGCGCGAACGCTAAGCGAAAACGATTCACTTCCGCCCCGTTGTCACATCCACCTCCACGTCACGCAAATAGGTCGCGGCTTGCTCCGGCGGCACCGAGTTGATGTAGAAGCCCGTGCCCCATTCGAAGCCGGCGATGCGTGTCATGCGCGGGATGATCTCCATGTGCCAGTGATAATGAGGCAACGCCTGCGTGTCGAACGGCGACGTGTGGATGATGTAGTTGTACGACGGCTTGTCGAGCGCGACTTCCAGCTTCATCAGGATCGTCTTCAGCACCGTGCCCAATTCGTCCAGCTCGTTCTTCTGAATATTCTCGTAATGGCTGTTATGATTCTTCGGCACGATCCAGGTTTCGAAGGCAAATCGGCTCGCATACGGGGCGAAGCAGATGAAGTTCGGCGTGTCGATCACGATCCGCTTTTCGGCGGCCAGCTCCTGATAAATCATGTCGCAGTAAATGCAGCGTCCGCGGTAATCGAAGAATTCGAGTGAGCCATTCATCTCCTCCCAGACGTTGACCGGCACGATTGGCGTGACGATGAGCTGCGAATGGGAATGCTCCAGCGACGCCCCGGCGGCCGGTCCCACGTTCTTGAAGATCATGCCGTAGACGAGCCGCTTGTCCTTTTTCAGATCGACGAGGCGGTCGCGATAGACCCAGAGGATTTCGCGGATGTGCTCCTCGGAGAGGTTGGCCATCGAGATTTCGTGGAACGGGCATTCGATAATGACTTCATGGGCGCCGATGCCGTTCATCTTGTCGTAGATTCCCTCGCCGCGTTTGTTGAGATCGCCTTCGACCTGTAATGCGGGGAAGCGGTTAGGTACGACGCGGACGCGCCAGCCGCGCTCGTTCTGCTTGGTGGCGCGATCACGGTAGGCGAGGATTTCAAACGGCGTGTTCTCTTCGGCGCCTTCGCAGAACGGGCAGAACGCAGCGCCGGCGGGCGAGAGCTCATTCTTGACCGCGATGGGGCGTTTGGCGCGATCCGGAGCGATAATCACCCAGCGGCCGACAATCGGGTCCTTGCGAAGTTCCGGCATCGATATCCTCCGCCGCTTGCCTTGTCCACTCCCCTCTCCCTCCGGGAGAGGGGTTGGGGGTGAGGGCAGTGGCTTCAAAGAACCGAGTCTATACCCTCACCCCCGGCCCCTCTCCCGGAGGGAGAGGGGAGAAAACCTCTCGCCGCTAAACGGCAAGCGGAATCACACATCCCACATGATCTGTTCGAACTGGGCCGGCGGCCGCGTGAAAACGATGTTCCCCTCGCGAGGCGCGCGGTCGCGGCTTTGCTGATTCTCCAGCAGTTCCACGCAAAACTGCACTTGCTGATTCAGCTGCGCTCCGACGCGCTCGAAGGCGATGGAGCATTCCGCAATGCGGTCGATGCCGATCTCGATGGCGCCTCCTGCCGCGGCCGGTGCGCCTTCCGTATACCACTGCCAGCTCTGCATCGGCTTGCCCGGATGGAAAATGCGCAACTCGCACACGCGCGGTTCCTCGAAGCCGATACGCAAAATATCGTAGCTGTGCAAGGCGGCCTTGGCGGGCTGGTCGAAATCGATGCGTACGAAGAAATCGCTGCGGTTGAAGCCGAAATAGACATCGCGCATCGGCCCGGCGTTGGCCAGCGCCATGGCGCCGCGCTCGCCCTGGCAGGCACAATGCCCGGCGTTCGTCCACTCGAAAAACGTCTCTTTGCCGTCGATCTTGATGTCGAGATAGCGCACCGGCAAGGTGTGGGCCTGGCGTTGCCCGTGTCGCTTGATCGGTCGGCTCAATTCCGAGGGGGGCGTTTCGCCCAGAATCAGATAGACGTTCTGCAGATGCTTGCGAAAGAGCGAATCGAAAAGTGCATCCTCGGCGCACGAATGATCGTCGCCGTACCACCAGAACCAGTCGCTCCCTTCGGCGATATAGATTTCCTCCCAGGCGCGTTGCACCTTGGCCTGGTCGATGTGGGGTTGCTCGGAACGATGCCTCAGGTGTTCGCGCGTCTTGTGCAGGGCGTCCCAACCGGTGTTGTCTTCCTCGTGGCCAATCCAGATCTTGAAGTTGTGATTGATCCAGCTGCCGGCGAAAAGATGCGGCAAAGTGTCGCGCGGCGGATTATTTTCGAGATATTCGCCGAGTTTGACTGGGCGGGCGTGCTTGTCGCGGGTGCATAGCTGATAGAGGGAGCGCAAAAACGGGACGCCGCCTTCCTGATAGTGCTCCCAGCAATTCTCGCCGTCGAGGATCACACTGACCAGGGCCGGCTCGTCGTTGGGAATCGCGGCACGGATGTTGTGCAGGTGCTTGACGAAATCGTGGGCCGCATCAATGCCGTTGGAGCGCTGGTAATGGAAGCCGACCATGTCGCTGAGGGCGTGATCGCGGAAGACGATGTCGATTTCGTGCTCGCCGGAGTGGACGCGATAAGGACGGTACAGATGGCTTGGATTGCGAGCATGGCCGTGCGCGTCGCGGCTGATGAAGCCCTGCGTCGCCTGGCTCAGGATGCCTTCATCGGTGGCGATCCAGCGGATGCCATTTTGTGCCAAGAGCGGAATCATCGGTTGGCACACGCTTCCCTCGGCAGGCCACATGCCGCGCGGCGGGGCGCCGAATAGCTCCGCGTGGTACTTGATCGCCCTCCGCACGTGCAGCTCGGCGTCTTCCGGATAACCGCCGGTGTACCGTGGCAACTTGACATCGGGCATCGCCTCGCGCGCCAGCTTCTTGTCGAGCAAGAGCGGCAGGATCGGATGATAGAACGGCGTCGTCGTCAATTCGACCTGCCCGGCCTCGGCGAGCTTGCGATGCAGCGGGATGATCTGCTTGAGCAGCAGCAAATGCTTGTCGAACACGTGGTTCTTGTCTTCTTCGGTGTAATGCCTGGCCTTGTCGCGCAGTTGCTGAAGCTCGGGATCGCGTTCGAAGACGAGCGGATGAATCCAGGCGAGATTGTAGAGCGTCTGCAGGTCGCGCAGATCGCGCTCATGAAAGCGGCGCAGCGCCTCGCGGGCAGTGTTCCTATTGGCTGCCCGGCGTTGGTGCAACTCCCAAAAGCGCGGCCACGGCTTGATCATGTGTTCCGGGCTGGCCATGAAATATTGATCGAGCAAAAAGAGGGCGTCATGCTGGCCCAGATCGCGCGCCGGGATGCGGCCCACTTGCATGAAGCGGTCCGTGGCACCTTTTTCGGTGTAGGCCAGGATTTGCATCAGCAGGCTCGGCACCAGATTGATGCTGCAGCGCATCTCCGGAACCTCGGCAAGGTGCAGCGCCATGCCGAGGTAATCCTTGACGCCGTGTAAGCGGACCCAGGGCATCGGGTTTTCGCCGCTAAGATCGTCCGGATAGTAGGGTTGGTGCTGATGCCAAAAAAACGCCAATGCGACTTCCGACATGATGCGGTCTCGTGCCAATCACCGTTTAGCCCAGCCGCGCAGAGGCGGGGCTAACAACGCCTGCATTCATCATACGATCCACTCAGAGTTCTTGCAGCGCCCGGCGGTAAAGCCCCTCGTACTCCGCGGCGCTGCGGCGCCAGGACCAATCTTGCTTCATGCCGACTTGTTGCATTTGCCGCCAGGTCTGGCGATCGTCGCGGAACATGCGTATGCAGCGTTTGACAGCAGCGGCAAAGGCCTGGGCGGTCGCTGGCACGAACGCGAATCCGGTCGCTCGCCCCATGATGACGTTCTGTGAGGTCGCATCGATCACGGTGTCCGACAAACCGCCCGTCGCGTGCACGACCGGAATCGCGCCATATTTCAGGCTGTAGAGCTGATTGAGCCCACACGGCTCATAGCGGCTCGGCATCAGGAAAATATCCGATCCCGCCTCGATCTGATGGGCATGCGATTCGCTTTGATCCAGGCACAGGCCGACGTGACGCGGATATGCTGCACGCATCTTGACCAGCATGTCGCGATACGCCTTGTCGCCGTCCCCCAGAACAACAAATTGCGCGCCGTCACGCAAGAAATCGGGAATCGCCTTCTCGATCAAGTCGAGCCCCTTTTGCTCAGCCAGGCGCGACACCATCCCTAGCAGCGGAGCGCTGGGAATCGCCTCGAGGTTGAATTCTTTTTGCAGCGCCGCTTTGCATTTCGCCTTTCCCGTCATCACGCTTCCAGCCTCATACTGGGTTGCCAGGAAGGCATCGGTCGCCGGGTTCCAGACGCGTTCGTCGATACCGTTGACAATGCCGAACAGGCGATCGCTGCGCTGCATGAGGATACCGTGCAAGCCGCAGCCGAGGATGGTTGTCTGGATTTCCCTGGCGTAGGTGGGGCTCACGGTCGTGAGCAGGTCGGCATAAACAAGGGCGGCCTTGAGGAAATTGAGCCGGCCGTAGAATTCGAGCTTGTCCATCGTGAACAGCCGCCACGGCAGCCCGAGCATCGGCACATCGAGATGCCAGAACACGCCTTGATAGGCGAGATTGTGGATCGTGAACACCGTGCGGATCGCCGCATACCGGCCGCGCAAATCGGGCTTGGCGAAATGTTGATGCCATTCGCGCAGATAGACGGCGGCAAGGGCGCTCTGCCAGTCGTGCAGGTGCAGGATGTCGGGCCAGAAATCCGCCAGGCGCATTGCTTCGAGGACAGCGCGGGCGAAGAAGCCGAAGCGGGCGCTGTTGTCATCGTAATCGCGGCGCTGGCCGGCGGCCTCGGTGAATTGATAGAAGCTGTGCCCGGTGGCTGGATTGTCGCGTTCGAAGAAATCGGGCTGCTCGATGAGATAGACGGGGACCTTCGAGCCGGGCAGTGTGGACTGCCAAAGCCGGCCCTCGACGAGGCGCTCGCCGATCGGCACGCGGAAACGCAGATCGGTCGGCTGCAGCGGTTGGGCGCCGAGTCGGCAGGCGCGATAAAGCGGCATCACGACGGCGCATTCCACGCCGCGTTCCTGCAGCGCGACGGGCAAGGCAGCGGCCACGTCCGCCAGCCCCCCCGTCTTCGCAAATCCCGCCACTTCTGATGCAGCATGCAGGCATTTCAAGATCGGATTCCTTCCAGTTTAACTATCTGCAGCGGCGAGCAAGGCTCGTCGGCAAAACTACAACCGTTATGAAACCGGCAATCATTCGATCTTATCGTCGGCATTTTAGTGGATGTTTGCCCAGCGACATGGTAATTTCGCTCTATCGCCCCATCCAATCCACCCGCCGGAGATTGACCCGTGGCCGAGGCAATGCTCGCACATAACGTATTTTTTTCGCTCCATGACAATTCCGACGCCGGCAAAGCGAAGCTGGTCGCCGCCTGCAGGAAATACCTGACCGATCACGCCGGAACCGTCTTTTTCGCTTGCGGCACCCGCGAGCCCGAATTCCAACGTCCGGTGAATGATCTCGAATTTGACGTGAGCTTGCACATCGTGTTCCGCACCAAGGCGGACCACGATGCCTACCAGGCGGCGCCGCGGCACGAGCAGTTCATTGCCGAGAATAAAGCCAACTGGAAAACGGTGCGCGTTTTCGATTCGCTCGTGTAAGCCCGCGGATGTACCGAATCCGGCTTTATCTTCGCCGAAGAGATTGATACAGTAAGATCATACGGCAACCCGGAGTTGGCTTCCAATCGAGGAAGAGATCATGTTTCGCTTCAAGCTAGCACTCTCGATCCTGATGATCGGCCTATTCGCCGGCCTGGGACTCACCCAGCCCGTAAAGGGAAAGGAAAAGAAAGAGCCTGTGCTGGTCGAGCAGGATTCCCATCAGGAAGATCTGAAGGTCGTTCGGCAAAGCGGCCTGAAGGGGGACGGGCCGGACATTCTCGATTATTTTCGCAAGCGCACCTTGAAACAGCCCGACCCGAAGGAAATCGCCACCCTGGTGATGCAGATGGGGGACGAGGATTTCCCGACGCGTGAAAAAGCGTTTGCGGCCCTTGCCACGATGGGTCCGGGTGCGCTGGCGGGCCTAAAGGAGGGTGAGAACAATGCGAGCCTGGAGGTGCGCAAGCGCATTGCCGAGCTGAAGCAGCGCATCGACACCAAGGCGGAACCGACCTTGCAAGCCGCAGCGGCCCGTGTGCTCGCCAAGCTGAAGACGGAAGGGACGGCCGATGGCTTGATGGCGTTCCTGCCGTTCGCCAGCGATCCGATGGTGATTGATGAGATCTGCAAGACGCTTGGCGCTGTCGCCATGCGTGACGGCAAGGTGGAACCGGTGATACTAAAATCGCTCGCCGATCCGATTGCCGTCAAGCGTGGCGCCGCGGGCGAAGCTCTGGCCCGCGCAGGCGTCAAGGACGAGTTCCCCCGCGTCAAAAAGCTCTTTGCCGACAAGGATATGACGGTGCGATTGCGCGTGTGTCTGGCGATGATGACGGCGAAGGATCCTGATCTCGTGCCCGTGATGATCGATCTGCTGTCGGAATTGACGCCCAACCAGCTTTGGCCTGTCGAGGAAGCGCTGATTCGCCTGGCGGGCGAGAAATCGCCGAATGTCGGCCTGGGCAACGATGCCGCCTCGCGCAAGGCTTGCCGTGATGCCTGGAGCAAATGGTACGAGACCAACGCCAAGACCATCGACATGGCCAAGCTGGGAGAGGCAACTCCCTATCTCGGCTACACCCTCATCGTGCAGTTCAACAATCTTGGGGGCGCCGGCGCCAACATGTCGGAAATCTATGAACTCGACAAGCAAAAGAACGTTCGCTGGAAGTTCACCATTCCGGGCGGCCAAAACGCAGTTGCCGACGCCCAGGTGATCAACAATGGCAATGTCCTCGTCGCCGAATTCCAGTTCCAGCGGGTCACCGAACGCGATCTCAAGGGCGAAGTCAAATGGGAATACCGATGCGGCGGCAACCCGTTCACCGTCCAGCGCCTGCCCAATGGCAACACCTTCATCGGCATGCAGGGCCGACTGGTCGAAATCGACCGCAACAAAAACGAAGTCTGGGCCTATCAGCGCCCCAACTTCGACATGTTCCGCGCCCGCAAGCTCCCCAATGGCGAAGTCGCTTTTGCCACCAACAACACGTTCTTCCGCATGGACCCCAAAACCCAGAAGATCAATTCCCAGTTCAATATTCAGCCGGTTCAGCTGGTCTTCGGCGCCATGGATGTCCTGCCCAACGGCAATGTCTTGCTCGCTCACTGGCAGCAACAACGCGTCAACGAATACGACAAGACCGGCGCCATGGTCGGCAACGGCATTCAAATGCAGCTGCCTAACTCGGTGGTCCGCCTGCCCAACGGCCACACCCTCGTCTCCAGCTATAATTCTCGCCGCGTCATCGAATACAACGGCAACCAGTCCGTATGGGAGTACACAGCCAACGGCATCGTCTTCGTCAGCCGGCGGCGGTAGATTTTCATTCGCTTGAGTTTAGCGCTCGCAGGGCGCCGAGCGAGCGCTAAACGCAAGCCTGCCGAGGATTCATCCCATGTGTTGGCGGCTTGCCATTCTCGGTTTGCTCATGGCGTCCAGCGCCCCGGCTCAAAGCGGCGGCGACAAAGATTGGGCCGCCGATGAAGCGGTCCTGCGCGAGCAAAAGTTGCCGACCAAGGGTACGGAGTTGCTGCAAATCCTGCGCGAGCGCACGCCCTCGCCGCAAACGGCCGAGCAATTCCGCAAAAACGTCGCCCGTCTCAAGGCCGCTCCCTATGGTTCGCGCGTCAAGGCGAACGACGAATTGCTGAAGATGGGCCCGCTCATTCGGCCGCTTTTGGAAAACATGTTGCTGGAAACCATGCTCGACGCGGAGACCGACAGCAGGCTTCGCCTGATCCTCGAAAAATTCCCGATCGAAAAAGACCGTGCCGTCGTCACGTCGGCGGCGCGCCTGTTGCAGCGCGACAAGCCCGCCAACAGCCTGCCCGTGCTGCTCGATTTCGTGCCGCACGCCACTAATGAGTTGGTTCGGCAAGAGGTGCAACGGGCCATTGATGCGGTGGCGATTTCCGGCAAGGAGCCGGCGCCTCTTCTGATCGAAGCGCTCAAGGACGCCAATCCCGCTCGCCGCGCCGCTGCGGCCGAAGCCCTCGTGCGTCGGATCGGGCCACGCGCCAAGGACAGGTTGGCGCCGCTCATGAAGGATCCTCATGCGCTGGTGCGCTATCAGATCGGCCTGGCCCTGGTCGAGAAAAACGACAAGGCGGGGCTGCCGCTGTTGATCCAGGCCGTCGGCGAGATGCCCCCCGAAGCGGTCGAATTCGCCCTCGACTTGCTTTACCGCGCCGCCGGCGACGATGCCCCGACCGTTTCTTACGACGGTAAGAAAAGCGCCGCCGCGTGCAGCGCCGCCTGGACGAAATGGTACGACAAGCACCAGGCCACGCTCGATCTCGCGAAGCAACTGGCCAAGAACGACCTCGGCTTCACGATCATTACCTCGACCACGATTGGGGTTAAGGCGGGCAAGGTCAACAACAACAGTCAGATTTTTGAGCTGGGCGCGGGACCGGAACGTGCCCGCCGCTGGGAATTCGACGGCCCGCGCTATCCGCTCGATGTGCAGGTCGTCGGCCCCGATCGTCTGCTGATCGCCGAGTATCTGGAGAATCGCGTCACCGAGCGCGATTTCAAGGGCAAGGTCCTCAAAACATTCCCGGCCCGCATGGCCACGGGATGCCAGCGACTTGCCAACGGGAAGACGTTGATCGTCAGCCGGCAACTTTTGCAGATCGTGGATCGCGAGGGGAAGGAAACGTTTTCCTGGACGCCGCAGCCCTTCAACATTGCCGCAGGCTACGGGCTTCGCAACGGCCAGGTCGCCGTTGCCACTTCCGATGGCCGCTGCCGCCTGCTCGATTCGCAAGGCCGTGAACTCAAAAGCACCCAAATCGGTCCGATCTACATCATGGGCGGCAGCATCGAAGTCCTTCCGAATGGCCGCATTCTCGCCCCTCTCTATTCGCAGAATATCGTCGCCGAATTCGATTGGACCGGCAATAAGCTCTGGCAAGCCCAGGTCAACCGACCCACCTCCGCCACCCGACTCGCCAACGGCAACACCCTGGTGACCTGTGGCATGACGACGCCCGGCCGCGTCCTGGAACTCGACAAGAACGGCATGGAAGTATGGAGTGCTGCCGTCGATGGCCGATATGTGCGCGCACGCCGGCGCTGATGCGAAACGGATTTCCGCCGATTCGAGGATCGAACCCATGCGTTTGTCCTACATGTCCTTGGCCTGCGGAGTGTTCCTCACGGCGGCGTTGATATTCGGCAGCCCCCCAGTGACTGCGCGGCAGGAAACCAAGGTTCCCAAGCAGGTCGAGAAAAAGCTCCTCGAAAAAACGACCGAGCCCGAAATCGACAAAATCGATCAGGAAATTCTGCGCCGCGCCGGCTTGTCCGTAAATGCCGATGCGCTGGTGGAATTCCTCCGCAAGCGCACGCTCCCTGAAAAGGATCGCCCCGCAATCGAGCAGATGGTGCGCCGGCTCAACGCCTCCCAATTCGCCGTCCGCGAGAAAGCGACACAAGATTTGATCAAGCGAGGCGTCGCCGCGCTGGAGGTGCTGCATGTCACGCGAGCATCCGAGCTGGAGCTCAAACGCCGCATCGAGAACGTGCTGGAGCGCATCCACGAAAAAGACGTGGCGCCGGAGACGGTCGCCGCCGCAGTTCGGGTGCTGGCTCAGCGCCGATCTGGAGGCGCTGGTCGAAATCCTCCTGGGGTGTCTTCCCTTCACGGACAACGAGTTGGCCGCCGAGGAGATCCGCTACACGCTGATGAAGCACGCCGTTGTGAAAGGCAAAGCTCACCCGTTGTTGGTCGCCGCCTTGACCGACCGGAGCGGCGGCGCGTCGGACCGCTGCCGCCGAGGCGCTGAGCCGCGCCGCGTATGGCGATCACAAGGACGCCTTGCGAAAACTGCTTGCCGACCCGGACGCGGTGGTGCGCTATCGCGTGGCCCGGAGCCTGGCTCTGGCGAAGGAGCGCGATGCCGTCGCCGTCCTGATCGACGCCATTCCTGAGTTGCCTCTCAATGAAGCCTGGCGTGCGGAGGATTTGCTGTTGCAGCTAACCAAGACGCCGCCGGAGGCCGCCATGGGAAACGCTCCCGGCGCCGCGAAAAAATGCGCCGATGCCTGCGCGCCTGGTGGAAGGATCACGGCGCATCGGCAGATCTAGCCAGGCTGGAAGAAGCGCCTCGCATGCTGGGCCGTACCCTGATCGTCCTGCTCGATCTGCGCGAAGTCCAGGAGCTTGGCAACGACAATCAGCCGCGCTGGGAACTCAAGAACCTCAACCTTCCCCTGGACGCCCAGCTTCTAAGCGAGGACCGCGTCCTCATCGCTGAGTACAACGCCAACCGCGTCAGCGAGCGCAATCTGCGCGGCGAAATCCTCTGGCAGCGCAATGTCATCGGCCCTCTCGTCGCCCAGCGCCTGCCCAACGGCAACA
Source organism: uncultured Planctomycetota bacterium (assembly GCA_963767835.1). GTDB lineage: Bacteria > Planctomycetota > Planctomycetia > Gemmatales > Gemmataceae > SIAQ01. The sequence goes on along the minus strand of CAVYFY010000024.1, from coordinate 22,092 downwards.
CCTTCATCGCCACCGCAAGCCATTTCCTCGAATACGACAAGGACCAGAACGAGGTCGTCAACATTCAGATTTCCGAGGATGGCATTCAGACCATCATGAAGGCGATCAAGACGCCCAGCGGCGACATCGTCTGCATGCGCGCCGACGGCCAAATCGTCCACTACGACGCCAAGGGGCACGAAAAATCGAGCTTCCCCGTCTCCATCGGCGTCAAGCTTTTCGGCGGCCGCATCCAGGTTCAGCCAAGCGGCCGAGTGCTGGTGCCGCACAACGCCGAGGGCAAAGTCGTTGAATACGACGCCAAAGGAAAGATGATCTGGGAAGTGGCCATCGAACAACCGATCGCCGCCACGCGCTTGCCCAATGGCAACACGCTCATCACGTCCATGAATCCCGGGGTCGGCGCCGTCGAAGTGGATCGGGCCGGCGTCGAAGTCTGGTCGTACCGCCACAGTAGCAACACGCGCGTCACGCGGGCAATTCGGCGATAGCCGCGCGCTTGGTATAACGCGGCCCGTCATTGAACCGGATTGACGAAGCGAACCGCCCGCGGCGGCGATTCCGTGGGGGGCGGCGTCTCTTGAAGCTTCTGGAACGCGGCATCCCCCGCCAATGCGCTGAAGGTCCGATCCAGCGCCAGTTGCGAGGGATTGAACTTCATGTCAACGGCCTGCCGCAAATACCGCAGCGTCACTTCTTTCTGGAATGGATCGGTTTTGGCCGCGAGCGCATGAAGGCGAGCGGCGTCGAAATAGAGTTCGGCGCTGGCGGGGCCTATTTCAACGGCTCGGGTAATATCCTCCATGCCGGCCTGAATGCTAGCGGCAGCTTCCGCGCGGCATTTCTTCAGCTCATCCGCATTTGCCTTTGCCGCGGGCTGCTGGAACGCTCTTTTCAGGTGCACCATCGCGCGATTGTGATACGCGGCTTGTAATCGCTGATTGAGCTCGATGGCGCGATTCAGGCTTACCTCGGCGTCGGCGATTTTGCCCAGCTTCAACTGGCAGCAGCCGAGATTGTTAAGAAGCGCAGCCGTTTCGTAGCCGAGGGAGCGCGCCGCCTGATAGCTGGCGATGGCGAAGCGCGGGTCGGCATCGGTCTGGTTCAGGCAAAAGCCAATGCCCGCTTTCGCGCGTCCATCGGGGGCGAGCCGATCCGCTTCCTGGTAATCCGCCAGAGCCGACTGGTAGTGGCGCTTGTCGGCGGCGGCCATTTCCTGGAATGCCCTGGCGCGGGCCAGGAACGCTTCAGCGCCTTGCGGATTCGCGTCGAGAATGGCGCTGAATGTCGCCACGGCCTCCTTGAACTGCCCTTGTTGATGCATTTCAACGCCGGCGGCAAACTGGCGCTGGGCCAACGGCGGCCGCGCGGCGTCAATGGCGACAGCGGCGCCGCCGAGCAACGCGACAACGCCGAACGCTGCAGCTAACCACATCGGATGCCGCCCCAGGAAACGATGTGCCCGTGCGGCCGCTCGAAGCTCACGCCGCAGCTGGTGGGCAATCGCGGCGGCGGATTCCGGACGGTCGTGGGCGTTCCATGCCAGACAGCACTGGATCAGTTCTCCGAGCGATTTTTCGATGCCCGGATTAAGCCGGCACGGATCGGGCACGCCGCGGCGCATTCGATTCAACAGGAGGCAGCGCATTTCAGCCGTAGCCGTCCTGGGCGGGATGGGGCCAAACGGATGCGCTCCGGTCGCCAACTCGAAGAGGATCACGCCCAGCGAGAAGAGATCCGTGCGCGCATTGGCTGCGAGTGTTTCCGAGCATTCCGCTTGTCCCTGAAGCAGTTCCGGAGCCAGGTAAGGGAGCGTGCCGCCCAGCAGCGCCGTGGCGTGGGAGTCGGCGCAAAGATTGAAATCCAGCAGCATCGGCGTGCCGTCCGGCGTCATCAGTACGTTCGAAGGCTTCAGGTCCTGATGATAGATTTTGCGATCGTGCAGAAAACCCAGGGCGTCGGCAAGCTGAACGGCAATGGCGCGGATGCCGTCCGCATAGACGCCGCTTTGAAGGACCGGCGCCGCCCCGGCAGTTTCAGCGGACGGATCGAGCGGATAAATTAGATTCCCGGCAACATCGAGGAAGAAACGCGCATCAGTCGGGGCGGTCGGCCAAGCACCCAGCCGGTCGATAACGTCGCGCAGGGTCGCGCTACCCACATAGGGCATGCAAATCGCCGTCAGGTTCGACTCGGGATCGGTATCGACCGATTCGACTTTCGCAATATTGGGATGACGCAACGGGCCAAGAATTTCAGCCTCGGCGCCGCCATGCCAGGCGATTTTGAGCGCGACCAGTCGTCCGCCAAGGCTGGGTTGCTTCGCAAGAAAGACGCGGGCAAACGCGCCGCGTCCCAACTCCAGCACCAGATGGAAACCGAGAAAGACCTGACCGCATTCCGGCCAGCAAATCTCCGCCGGTTCCTTAAGAAGCGCGGGATTCTCTTCCAGAAAAAGGTGGGCTTGCAATAGACACCCGAGCCGGCTTTGCAACGCCGGAAATTGAGCGCAGAATTGATCGGCATCAATTACTTCGCCACGGTCGCGGCGGGCACAGAATTCCTCGTATGCCTGATCGACCAGACCCGACGATTGCTGCCTCGCGGATGCCTCAGGGGGCATGCTCCGCGCAGCCGATACCACCGCGACATCGGGGGGAGTTTCAAAGAAGTTCATCAAATCACCTCCGCGGGCATTCGTCCGGCAATGCGGTTCACGGTGCGTGGATGCACGCCCAGTTCCTTCGCGATTTCAAGCTGCGATCTGCCGCGCGCAGCAGGATCAACGCACGCCGGTAGACAGGAGGTTGCTTGCGCAAGAATGCCCGCCAATCCTCCTGGCTCATGAGAACTTGGCTGGGGGATGGGTCATTGCCGACGATCAATTCCTTGTTGAACTTGCGCGAATCGTCGAGGGATTCCTCCCGATTGACATCGCGTTTCTGGGTTTGGGTGCGCTGCCGCGTCGCGTCAATGACTTTGTTGCGTGCCAGGGCCGTTAAGAATGCGACCAATTCATCGGGCGTCTCGAAGACACGTTTTTCCGCAGGTTCCGCGAAGAAGGAAGCCCACACGTCCTGAACGAAATCCTGGGAATCGAACGTCGAGCGGATGCGAGGGCTGAGCCGGCGCCGGATCGCGTACATCAAATACGGGGCATAGCCGTCAAAAAGCTCCTGGGCGGCTTCATCCGAGCCGGCAAGCACGCGCTGCATCAAATCCTGAAAATGCTGATCGCACTGCGCCATGAATCCGCACCCGCTCTCGCAAATGTCGCTCTCGAACGCGCCGGGATAATAAACAATCTGATTATTGACTCTTATATGCGATCTTGGCGAGGCATGCAAGCATAAGCTGGCGTTTGGCGTTGTTTTTCTGGAAAGAATGCCGCTGACGGGAGTTTAGCGAACGATGACGACGAAATCGGCGGGAGGGGCCGCGAACAGCTTGGCGGCATCCCCGCCGGGCGCGATGTGCACGGTCGCCGCCTTGCCGCCAGTGCGCTGCACGGCCCGCTGTGGAATGCCAAAGCCGAAATCGATGTGACCGGAGCCAGCCAGCACGACCATGCGCCGCAATTGCCGCTTTTCCTGAAACGCCGCCGCGCTTGCCCCCATGTATTCGTCCCAGCACGTCATCACCTGATACGAGCGCTCCTTCTGGTCTTCGCTGACCCTAACACTGCCGTGCATCTTGGCGAGAGTTTCGTACCAGTGATCGCGATGGGATTTGACGTGGAAATCGACGGGGCCGAGCGCTTTCTTGTCGTCCTCGCTCAGCTTCGCGAAGCCTCCCTTGGAGATTTTGCTCGTCAATTCCTTGGGCACATTGAGAGCGGCGATCGGCACGCCGTTCCGCTTGCAGAAATCGACGATCGGCTGATAAAGAGACCAATGAAATCCCCAGCGCGTCTTGTACTCGGTCGCCTTGAGCATCTCGTCTTCCCCAATCGCGCCGCGGCTGAACCTGTCGAGCGGATCTTGGTAAGGCCGCTGGAACATTTCCATGCCGACGCCAAGCCGGGCGTCGCTCGCGTGGAGCGCTTTGACGATCCGCAACTGCACGCGATGGCACAGGTCGCTGTCGTGGGTTTCGCCGATGCAGATCATGTCGGCCTCGAGCAGGCGATCGGTCAATTCGCCGAAAGAAATCGGTCGGCGTTCCTTGGCGCGTGTAGATTTGCAGCGGGGGAGATTCGAGGCGGTCCAGCGCGGCGTTAAGGGCGGCCTGGCAGGGGGCCTCAATCACGCTGACGCGTGTGCCGCGCTGCAGCGCTGCCCCCTTGGCAGCGCACAGTTCATGGGCCATCCGAAACCGCTCGGCGTGTTCGGGCGTTTCAAAAGCGAGTTGCCAGGATTTGACTGCTCCATCTTCCACCACGCGGTCGCCAATCCAACCGCCGGCAGCCGCGATCACCAGCGACTTCGCCTCCGGATTTCCCGCCATCATCTCGATCAGTCCGAATGCTCCGATGGTGCGACCCGGCCCCAGGTCGATCGCGCTTACGCCTGGATTCATGATCGTCGCCGTCGTGCGCGGCGGGAACTTGTAGCGCGCGTTGACCGACGCCCAGCCCCCCTTGTCTTTAAGTGTTTTCACGTAGCGAGCACCGACGCCATAGAGAAACGCGTTGCGCAGGTTCTTGGCTTTCTCCAGCGAGGTGTCGAGCATGGCCGTCACCTTCGGCTGGTCCTTCTTCAACACCTCGATCATGGTGAAGGTCGCATCGCCTTCAATGAGCGCTGCTCAGCGCCAGTTCGGCATCGCTGCCGAAGCTCTCCTGATGGAGCTTGGCGAGCCCGAAATGCTGGTCCTGCAAGGCGTGCACCATCTCGTGGATGAGAACGCCGCGTTCGTAGTTGCCGGCGATGTCGCCGTAGAGGTACAGCGTCTTGTCCTTGGTGCTGTAATAGCCTTGCACGCTTTTGGCCGATTCCTTGGTGCGGGAAATGACCTTGGCAATCACCGGCGTTTTGAATTCGAGGCCGCGCACCGCCGCGATGTCCTTTTCAAGCTTGCGCAGCGTTTCGTCCACGAGCATCGGCGCCTGGGCCTGCGCCGGCGATGGCAGCGAAAAGGAAACTAGGACAACAAGGCAGGGGAGTGCACGGCAATAATTCAGGCGCATGGAAGTTCTCGCTGGTTGGATCGCTATCAAAGAACGGCAGCGACTTCATGATACGCGCTTCGAAGTGTGGAATCAACGTGGCGGAACCAATTACCCACGATGATCGACGGGATCGACACCCAAGTCCGCCAAATTGACGGTGTGCCCCATTTTCGCTTTAGATTCCCCAACATCATCGCCGAAAAGAAGAGACAGTAGTATCCGCGCCCCAGGAATGGCACCGCGATGCGAAAATGGATTGGCCCAGTCGCACTACTTCTGCTCGCGCTGGCCGGCGAATCCGCATGGGCAGCCGATCTTTTCCTGCATGGGGAGCTGGATCGCGTCAATCGCTGCATTCAGGGCCAAGTCCTCGATTTCACGCACAACCACGGCAAGGACCGGCGCATCTGGTCGGCGGCCCTGTGCGAGAAGCGCGATCTCTACGTTTATCTGCCTCCCGATTTCAATGCAGCCAAAAAATATCCGCTCGCCATCTTTCTGCACGGTGCGGGGCTAGACGAACAACTTTTTTTGAAAAGCCTGGCGAAGGAGCTCGATTGCGCCATCATGGCTGGCAAGCTGCCGCCGGTGATCGTGGCAGCGCCGGACGGCAGCCTCAAGGGCCGACCGTCGGCGTACAAGATCGCCAGCTTCTTCGCGAACACCGACGCCGGGCGCTACGAAGATTATCTCATGGACGACGTGTGGAACTTCCTCTTTACCACTTTCCCAATTCGCCCCGAGCGCGAAGCCCATTCCCTTATCGGCGCCTCGATGGGGGGCTCGGCTGCGTTCACCCAGACCATCAAGCACAAGGACAAGATCAAGATCGCCGTCGGCTTCATGCCGGCGCTCAACCTGCGCTGGGTCGATTGCCATGACCGCTATGAAACGCCGTTTGATCCAGATTGCTGGGGCTGGCGCAGCCAAGGTGCGCCCTTCGAAGTGATCGGCCGGCCCGGCATTTTCAAGATTCGCTTCCACAATCTCTACGGCCCCATGATCGGCTGCGGCCCGGACGCCCTTTTCAAGCTGAGTCGATTCAATCCCATCGAGGTGATGGACACCTACGATCTCAAGCCCGGAGAGCTCGATCTCTACGCGGCCTACGGCGGCAAGGACGAATTCAACATCGGCGCCCAGGTCGAGAGCTTTCTGTTCCGCGCCAAGGAGCGCGGCATCACGGTTGGCGTGGGCTTCGATCCGAATGGCCGCCACAATGAGGAAAGCGCCCGCCGCCTCTTGCCGGCCGCATTCGAGTGGATCGGCCCGCTGGTCGCGCCTTATGCGAAGAACGGCTCTGCCAACACGCCGATTGCCGCCTCCGGCCGCTGATGCCCATGCAACGAATTCTTGGCGGGTAACCACCGATTTCCCATGAACTTGCGCGAATGCGTTTCACCCACAGACACACACCCTGGCCGCGAAACGAATCTCCTGCGGGTGGAAATCGCTACAAAGCCGGCGACGCCGCGCACGCCTCAATACGATGCAAGACCTCTTCGCGGTAGATCGGCACCTCGGGCGGCGCGTCGAATCCTAAACGAATCCGGTCGCCTTCAATGGCCACGACGCGCACGACGACAGTTTGCTCCCCCAGCCCGATCACGATTTGCTCGTCCAATTTGCGGGTCAGCACCAACATGCGAATCTCCTCTTTCACCAAGATGTCCAGCTGCGTTGAGGCCACATTGCCTCCACGCGCTTCTATCCAATTTCGCGATTTTCAGCCATAGGGAAATCTTTTTAGTGACGTTCGGAAAATAACTTCCCGAATCATCGGCCTGTCGTAGGGTGGGTCGAGCGTACTCGCGAGGCCCACCATTCCTTGGGCGCGTGGTGGGCCTCGCGAGTACGCTCGACCCACCCTACAAAAATCGAAGGCCACCAAATGGGGAATTCATTTTTCGAACGCTACTTAGCCCCGCCTCTTCGAAGCGGGGCTAAACGAACCGATTTACTTGCTCTGGAAACCGGTGATGGCCATCTGGCGATCGAGTTCCATGCGGAATTCATAGGTGATCGGCAGCGCCTTCTCACCATTGCAATTCGCGGGGACTTCGACATCCCAGCGCAACAGGTTGTTGGGCCGGCTTTCACGCACATAGATGCCGTCCTTGGAAAGTTCCGGCGCGGTCTTGAGCAGCACCACGCCGACGCTCTCGTTCTCGCCCTTCGGCAAGCGATCCCACACTTGCAGCTGGACCGGCTGGCTCTTGAAGCTGCTGACCAGGATGCGGTAATCGTACTTGAGCACCTGATTGCCGCCCTGCGTCGAGCGGTTCTGGTCGATCATTTGCCGCTGGACTTGGAGCTGCGTTTCGACGCCGAAGCCGGCCGTGAATTCCTCGCCGATCGCGACAAGCGGCATCGGCATGCGGCCGACGAAATCGGTTCCCTGATACATGGTCGCTTCGCCCGGCAGCAGGATGTGCTCGCTCTTGTTCACCAGGTCGGCCAGGCGATAGACATTCGTGTTGAGCACGGGGACGGTCTTGTAGTAATACCTGGGCGTCAGCTTCAGCTTGGCGACTTCGATGACCTGCTCGTCATTGCGCGACGGCACGGTCAGCTTGTTCGGCAAATGATAGGTGACACTCGGCCCGTCCGTGCCGCTTGGACCGGCGATACCCTTGTTGCCCTTCTTGAGCAGGGCCATGAGGTCGGATTTGGTTTGCATCAGCTCGATATTCTGCTCCCAGGCGGCGGCGTCATTGAGATCCTTGACCGCCTCGCCCTGCCGCTTGAGCGACCCGGAGCGATAGTTGGCGCCGGCCTGAACTCGCAATTGGTTGGCTTTTCCCTCGATGACTTTTTTCGTGACGGGCTCGAGCGAACGGGGCCGGGCCGCTGCCGGGAATCGGCGGAGCCGCCGGGAGCGCCGCGCATCACCAGGATCGGCTGGAGCATGCCAAGATCGGGCGGCGTCGCGTTCAGCATCGGCTGGGCCGTGGACAGCGTTATCTTCGCCTGGTTCCAGTCCTCGCCCGAATGCTGCATCACATTGGCGAGATAATCGACCTGCACGTCATCGCTGACCTTGCCGGCGCGAACCTTGTATTCCGGACGCCAGGCCACCGAGGCGACCAGGTAATTCAAGCGAATCTTGCCGCCTTGCCCGGCCTCGCGATCGACGACGATGACGGCATCGCGCTCCACCTTGCCGCCGCCCCGGCCTAGCTCCCCCATCTTGCGGGTGATGAAGTTGAGCTGGATGTCGTTGAGCCGCTTCTGTTCGTGGCAGGCGACCATGTCCTTGGCCTTTTCGGTGCGCTGTTCCATGACGTACTTGGCCATCGCGATGACCTCGTCGCCGGTGAGGCGGTTCTTCTCGGTGACGCCTTCGAGCTTGACCAGCAGTTCGATGTTTTTTTGCAAGCTGCTCATATCGGAAGCAATCTTGCTGGCGATCACCTGATACTTATCCTTCTCGGCTTCGAGCTTCCGCCGTTCCTCGCTGGTGTCTTCGAACACCTGGCGCGTGCTGAATCGCGTGGTCAGGACGCGCAGACCGGCGGCCCCTTCCGAATACAGGGTGCTGAACACGATTTGATCCGGCATGGCGGCCACGGTCAGCTCGATCAGCCCCGCGCCGGCCGGCACATCGACCTCGCGCGTGATTAGAGCGTTCTGCGGATACACCGTGACCTTATCGATCCGGCTCGTCGCGTTCTTGGACGCCGGCTGAGCAGCGGCCACGACGGCGGTCCTGGCTTCTTGCGCATCGCTGCTGGAGCGCACCAGGAAACCGACCGTGGCCACGACGGCAAGCGAGACGATGGCGGCGGAAATGAAATACCAACGACGCATGGGAAAACTCCTTCGAGAGATAATGTTCTGGTTCTTAGGTAATTGTTCACAACCTGCGGGAATTTCTCCCCTCTCCCTCCGGGAGAGGGGCCGGGGGTGAGGGGATTCGACGACATTTACGCCAACTCTGCCCTCACCCCAACCCCTCTCCCAGAGGGAGAGGGGAGCTTGGCTATTTGCTCTGGAAGCCGGTAATTGCCATCTGCCGATCAAGCTCCATGCGGAACTCATACGTGATCGGCAGCGCCTTCTCACCATTGCAATTCGCGGGGACTTCGACATCCCAGCGCAACAGGTTGTTGGGCCGGCTTTCGCGCACGTAGATGCCGTCCTTGGAAAGTTCCGGCGCGGTCTTGAGCAGCACCACGCCGACGCTCTCGTTCTCTCCCTTCGGCAAGCGATCCCACACTTGCAGTTGCACCGGCTGGCTCTTGAAGCTGCTGACCAGGATGCGGTAATCGTATTTGAGCACCTGATTGCCGCCCTGCGTCGAGCGGTTCTGGTCGATCATTTGCCGCTGGACTTGGAGCTGCGTTTCGACGCCGAAGCCGGCCGTGAATTCCTCGCCGATCGCGACGAGCGGCATCGGCATGCGGCCCACGAAATCGGTCCCCTGATACATGGTCGCCTCGCCGGGCAACAGGATGTGCTCGCTCTTGTTGACCAGATCGGCCAGGCGATAGACATTGGTGTTGAGGACGGGCACGGTCTTGTAGAAATACTTGGGCGCCAGCTTCAACTTGGCGACTTCGACAACCTGCTCGTCATTGCGCGACGGCACGGTCAGCTTGTTCGGCAAATGATAGGTGATGCTAGGCCCATCGGTGCCGGCGGGGCCGACGGCGATCGGTTGCTTCCTTTTGGCGTTCTCCGCGAGAACTTCATCGCGCGGCGCATGAGGTCGAGATTTTGCTCGATGGCGGCGGCCTCGTTAAGCAGCCGATCTGTTTCCTTTTGTACATCGAACTGGTTCAAGGGAACGCCCTTGGGAGCACCCGCACCTTTGCCTTTGGCTCCGCCGGCGCCGAAGCCGCCGTCCCGGGCGAGATCATTCGAAATGGCACGCTGGCTCATCGCTCGCTTCGCCAGATCGGCGTTGCTGGTCGGGTTGGCGAACGCCGACGGCATTTCGCTTGCCCCCGGCATCGGCGGGCCGCCCGGCCGGCCACGCATCACCAGGATCGGTTGCAACATGCACAATTCCGGCGGCGAGGCGTTGAGCATCGGCTGTGCGGTGGACAGCGTCATCTTCACCTGGTTCCAGTCCTCGCCGGAATGCTGCATCAGGTTGGCGAGATAATCGAGCTGGACATCGTCGCTGATCTTGCCGGCGCGGACCTTGTATTCCGGACGCCAGGTGACCTCGGAGACGAGATAATTGAGCCGAATCTTGCCGCCTTTGCCCGCTTCACGATCGACGACGATGACGGCGTCGCGTTCCATCTTGCCCGAGCCCCGGCCCAACTCGCCCATCTTTCGTTGGATGAAATTGAGCTGGATATTGCTGAGCCGTTTTTGCTCCAGCACGTCCACGATGGCCTTGGCCTTTTCAGTGCGCTCTGCCATGACGTATTTGGACATGGCAATGACTTCGTCGCCGGTCAGCTTGTTCGCCTGCGCGACGTTCTCCAGCTTGGCGAGCAGCTCCATGTTTTTCTGCAAGGAGGCCAGGTCCGAATCGATCTTGCTGGCGCTCACCATGATCTTCTCCAGCTCGGATTCGAGAGTGCGGCGCGCTTCGCTGGTGTCTTCCAGGACGACGCGCGTCGTGAAGCGCGTGGTCAAGACGCGCAGGCCATCGCCCGCCTCCGAATACATGGTGCCGAGCACGATGCGATCGGGCATCGGCGTGATGGTCAGTTCGACCAGCCCGGTGCCCTCGGGAACCTCGACCGTGCGCGTGACGAGGGCGCTATTGGGATAAACGGTGACCTTGTCAATCTTGCTGCGGGCGACTTTGGGGGCCGGAGTATCCGGCGCTTTCGCCGTCTTACCGCCGGACCACAGCACCGGCCCAAAGGCGGCGAATGGCAGCGCCAAGAGGACGGCTGCTCCTAGTAACGATCGACGCATGGAAAGGCTCCTTGGGAAAAGGGAAGTTTGTTCTTTCATCATGGACCGTCAAGCCCCACCATCAGCGCAGCGTTGGTGGGGGTAGCGCCTTGCAGGGACAACCCCCGCCAACACTGCGCTGATGGTGGGGCTTGGAGTCAATCACCAGCTCCACAATCGCAGGAATCCGCCCGGACCGCCGACCAGGACATGCTGGCCATCGGGCGAAAACGCCGCACAGCCGAAGCGATGATCGGGGCCCGCGGACAGCGAGCTGATCTCTTTGCGATCCGTGAGGTTCCAGCGCCGCCAGGTATTATCGGCGCCTTGATATTGACTGCTGCTGGAGACGAACTCGCGCTGATTGGCGAGGAATCGCACGTGAATGACGGCGTTCGCATGGCCCGTGAATGCGTGCAATTCCTGGGCGTCTTTGAGATTCCACAGGCGAATCGTCTTGTCGTTGCCGCCGGTGAGCGCGGTCTTGCCATCGGCGGCAAGGGCGAGACAGAGAACGGGGCCGGCATGGCCTTCGAGCTTGGCGAGTTCTTTCTGCTTTTTCCAGTCCCACCAGCGGGCCGTGCCGTCGCGGCTGGCGCTGAGGATTCTTTGGCCATCGCTGGTCCAGGCGACCGCGGTGATGGGGCCTGTATGCCCGTCGAGCGTGCCTTTCTCGGTTCCGCTGGCCACATCCCAGATGCGCAGGCTGCGATCATCGCCGCCGCTGATGGCCCATTTGCCGTTGGGCGAGAAGGCGACGCAGCGAATGCTGTCGGTGTGCCCCTTGAAGACGCGTAACGGCGTGCGCTTGTCGAGGTCCCACAAGCGCACGAGGCGGTCGCGGCCGGCGCTGAGCAGATATTTGCCGTCGCCGGAAAATGCGACGCCATAAACCTCGCCGCCGCCGCTGACTTCGAGATTGGCGATTTGCGTGCCGGCGGGAATATCCCAGATGCGGACGGTGCGATCATCGCTGCCGCTGGCCGCACGCAGCCCATCGCGGGAGAATGCGACGGCATTTACGGTTGCGGTGTGCCCTTCAAACCCCGGCTCGCGTTTCGGCTTGGCTTTGGCGGCGGTGAGCGCCTGGGCAGCAAGGATGCGCCGTGCCAGTTCGGGGAAATGTTCCTGGAAGGTGGCCCGCTGCACGGTGCCGCCTTTCACCAGCAGGCCTCCCAGAATGCGAGTTTGTTCGGGATTGCCTTTGAGGAACGGCCCCAAGTCTTCGACTTTCAATCCAAGCTCCGCGGCGGCGGTCGGCCCATCAAGCGTTGCTTCGAAGCGCAGCGTCACGAGATTGACCGGCTCCTGGTCCGGATCGCGCACGCCGAACTTCTCCAGCGCTTTGATGTACCGTGTGTTGTCCTCCTCGATCTGAGCTTTGAATCTTGCCTGGCGCGGATGGGTGGCGCGGATGGTGTCCAGGATCGTCTTGCCGAAAACCTGGGCGTTCTTCTCGACATGGCCGCGCAGTTGATCGGGCTTGAAGAGCAAGCCGCGGGCATGGCATGACATGCAGGAGATGCCGGTCTCGACTCGGCTATCGGGCCGACGCGGATCGGCGACGATTTCGCTGGGCCCTTTGTCAATCCGTTTTCCCTTGCCGTCCACGAGCATGTACGCTTGCAAGCCATTGGGCAGATGGAAGATCATCTCGCCGCCGGCCGGCTGAAAGGAGACGGCGCCGGTGTTGGGGCCGAGCGGGTGCTCGAAAAGATTCTGCCGGCCGGTGTTCGAGGAAAAATCGTAGCTGCGCCAGAAAGCGCCATAGGCACTGTCATGGCGTTCGAGGAGCCGATTGTTTTTCGAGACGCCCGAATCGTTGAAGCCGGCCCGCATGATGCTGTCTTCCTGCACGTCGCCGGCGACATCGACTTGCAGCAGCCGTTCCAGCGCGGGACCGCTGTTGGGCAATTGCAGCAAATCGTGATAGAGGGGAGGCCGAGCGGCGTTGGCGACGAACCAGTCGGCCCGCAATGCCGGCACTTCGGTTTCGGTGTGCCCCTTGAACGCCTTGCCATCAGCCGTCGTTTGCAGACGATACGGATAGGCGCGTACGAGTTTTTCCCACAGACCCGCGTTCCACTTGTAGGCACGCAAATCGAGGCGCAAGATGGTCGCGTCGGCATCGACCGGTTCCGGCCGGCTCAGACGCGGATGCCAGGACAGGCTGTTGAGCAGCTTGCCGGCCGCCTCACGTGTGACCGCGAGATCGTTGGCCGATCGGCCGGCAAAGGCGAGATGGCTGAGCGTCAGATAGCGCGTGAACCGCCGGCGGCGCGGGTCGAGTCGCTCCAGGTCCGCCACGATCGCATCCACGACCTCAGGCGGCGACATGATCTTGGTAGTCTTGCTCGCGGCATCAAACGACGAAGCGCCGCCGTCAATCCAGCGCTTGAGAATCGCGACCTCAGCCGCAGTCGGCCAGGTCTTGCCCGATTTCGGCGGCATCTCGCCTTGCTGCACGCGCAAGTATAGATCGGACTGGCTCGCCTGCCCCGGCATCACCAGCGAACGTCCGACAAGGCGATCGCGGTCGAGGACGAAGCCGAAGCCCCCCTTGTTCGCCTTGCCTCCGCCGTGACAGCCGGCGCAATGCGTTTGCAAGATCGCCTTGGCTTGCGGCGCCAGTTCCGTGGAACCCGCCAATGCCGACGGTGTGGCGAGGCTGAAGGCGAGGAAACCCAGTAATTTCTTCATCATCGGCCTCGCAACGGCGTGTGAACGGATGCTACCTGTAAGACGATTGCAATCAGAAAAAGTTGTGGCCCGCCCCCAAATCCCGGCACAGCGCCGAGATCTTGCCTATCTTAACTCCGAAACTGTGGAAGTGCACATTGATTGGCGAAGAATGAATTCCGCCAGCGGGAAGAATTGGCCTGTCATTTCAGCATCGGCATGGCCACGGATTCCGGCTGAACTTTCATACGCGGCCGCAGGCGCTGGAAGCCACCGATTACGACCGCGTCTTCCTTTTTCAGTCCCTGGGTAACCACGCGCAAGCCGTCCGGCTGGAGCTGTCCCAGCGTGACGCGGCGCGACTCGATCTTGTTCTCGGCATCAACCACGTAAATGAATTTCGCCCCCTGGTCTGAAATTATCGCTCGATCGATAACGAGCAAGGACTCGTAAGGCTCGCCGATGGACACGCGCACGCGCACCGACATCCCCGGTTTCAATAGAGGAACCCCGTCCTTCGCCTTCCAATCCGGGAGCACGGCACGCATCTGGACGGCCGCTGTCTTGGGGTTGACCCGGCTGTCCACGAAGTCAACAATTCCGCGGCGCGGATAGCCCTCCTCACTCGCCAGCCCCATGGAGACCGTTATACCCGCATCGGCCTTGGCGGGCGGCTTCCCTTTGCGGCCTTCGAGAATCTGAAGATACCTTCGCTCGTCAACCTCAAAAAAGGCATACATCAAATCCGTCGAGACCACGGTCGTCAGTTTCGTCTCGTCCTTTAATACCAGATTGCCGACCGTCAGATTCGCGCGGCTGACCCGACCGGCGATGGGTGCGCGCACAACGGTCCAATCGAGGTTCAGCATCGCGGTTTGTAAATTTGCCTTGTCGAGTTCCAGCCCGGCAACAGCCTGCACCTCCAGCGCCTTGTACTGATCGGATCGATCTCGAACAGCACGTCCCCCGCTTTGACCTGGGAACCTTCCTTGAACGCAATTTTGACCAGATAGCCCGTAACGCGCGGCTGAATGGTAACGTCATCTTTGGCGCAGGCGCGGCCGGTGCAATCGGCGAAATCCGTAACGCTCCGCTGGATGGGCTTACTGACGGGGACAACAAATGGGGCGTCATCCTTTTTGTCGCCGGCAAGACTGCTCATCGCATGAGCCAGCAATGCCATCACCACGAGAAGTTGATCACGCATGACGAATCCTCACCACGTTTGGGCTCGCCGATGATACCATGAATCCCACCCCAGCAAAAGACTTACGGGAGTGTATGGGAACGAGAATTCCTGAAATTCCTCCCGCCGTAAGCCAGGAATACCATTGGTTTACGGCAAAGGGCGTTCTTGGCAACTCCTCAAGATCGCCCGAAAATCGGATACCGAATCGGATACGGAGCGAAATCGAGCTTCTCGCTCTCGACCTTGCTCAGATAGGTGTAGTTTATACCCACTTCTGCCGCAAGCCGCTTCTGGCTCAACTTTTTCGCCTGACGCAACTTGCGCAATTTTTGGCCGAATGTCATCATGGTTCGCTACCGTCCTTGAACAGCCTCTTCCTTCACAATAGGATAGTTGCAGTCGTTTTTCAACCCAGATCGCCCAAGGCGGCGAGCAGGGCGACCGCCGTGAACCGACAGGATCTCTCCCATGACGACCACTTCGCCTCCCGAGCAGGGCCAGCTAGTGCAAGTGCGTTCACGTCCGTGGGTGGTGAACGTGGTGAAGCCGAGCAATCTGCCGACCCCTGCGATGCAGTCGCCGGTCGGCGGGACGCAAAACCTGCTGACGCTTTCCTCGGTCGAAGATGACGGCCTGGGGGAAGAACTTCAGGTCGTCTGGGAGATCGAGCCGGGAGCGAAGATCATTGAAAAGGTAGCCCTCCCCGACGCGACTGGGTTTGACGCCCCCCGAGAAGCTCGATGCCTTTCTGGACGCCGTTCGGTGGGGGGCCGCATCGACCGCCGACGTGAAGAACATCCAGTCCCCGTTCCGCAGCGGCATCGAGATCGAGGACTACCAGCTTGACCCGGTGGTGCGGGCGATCCAGATGCCGAGGGTCAACCTGCTCATCGCCGACGACGTGGGCCTGGGCAAGACCATCGAAGCCGGCATGGTCGGGCTGGAACTCATCATTCGCCACCGGGCCAGGAAGATCCTCGTCGTCTGTCCGTCCGCCCTGCAAATCCAGTGGCGGGACAAGTTCGGCCTCGATTTCCGCATCGTGGATTCGAGTCTGATGCGCGACCTTCGCCGTCGCCGGGGCATCCACGTCAACCCCTGGTCCCATTTTCCCCGCCTCATCACCAGCATCGATTTCCTCAAACGAGAACGCCCGCTGCGGCTGTTCCGCGAAACTCTGCCCGCACCCGGCGAGCCGGTTTATCCCCGCAAATACGACCTTCTGATCGTGGACGAAGCGCATAACTGCGCTCCGTCAGGTGCTGGCAAGTACGCCACCGATTCGTTGCGCACCCAGGCTTTGCGGGAGTTGGCTCCGCACTTTGAACACAAGCTCTTCCTGACCGCCACGCCGCACAACGGCTACCGGGAGAGCTTCAGTGCCTTGCTCGAACTGCTGGACAACCAGCGGTTTTCACGGGGAACGGAACCGGATCGCAAGCAACTCGATGCGGTCATGGTTCGCCGCCTCAAGAGCGATCCCAGCTTCGCCTTCAACCACCTGGGTATCCGCCGCTTTCCTCCCCGGATTCTTGAACCAATCGAGGTTCCTTACACCGCCGAAGAGCGGGAGATTCATGCGGCCCTTCGTCAGTACACGAAACTGCGGTCTTCACGGGCGGAAGACAACGCCGAGCGGTTCGCCACCGAGTTCGTTTTGAAGACGTTGAAGAAGCGGCTCTTCTCCTGCCCTGCGGCCTTTCTCACCACGCTGGAGCAACATGAGAAGTCGCTGCACACGTCTCGCAGGAAGGTCGCCAAGCCCTCGTACAAGACGCTCCAGTTTGAACTGGATCGCATGGATGAAGAATACGCCGACGACACCGACTACGACGAAGCGACCGCCGACGCTCTGGATACGGCCACTCGCCTATTTGCCGAGCCGACCGCCGACGAAGAGGCTCTGCTCAAGCAAATGAAGGAATGGGCCAAGCGTGCCAGAGGTCAACGAGATTCCAAGGTCAAGCAACTGGTGGCATGGCTCAAAGAACACCTCAAGCCCGGTGGGAAGTGGTCGAAGGAACGGGTCATCATCTTCACCGAATACCGGGCCACCCAGAACTGGCTCCAAGAAGTCTTGTCCGTGGAAGGGTTCACGGACGGCGACCGGCTCTTGACCATGTACGGCGGCATGGACCCGGAAAAGCGGGAAGAGGTCAAAGCCTCGTTCCAAACCTCGCCCGACATCAGCCCCGTTCGCATCTTGCTCGCCACGGATGCTGCCTCAGAAGGTTTGGACTTCCAGAACTTCTGCTCCCGGCTCATCCACTACGAAATTCCGTGGAACCCAAACCGCATGGCGCAACGGAACGGGCGTGTGGATCGTCACGGCCAGAAAGCCGACAAGGTTCTTGTCTACCACTTCGTCGGCAAGGGTTACAAGGATCGGGCCTCTCGGAACTTCAATGGCACTGTCTCTGACATGGAGGCCGACCTTGAGTTCTTGATGCGGGTTGCGCTCAAGATCGAAATGATTCGGAACGATCTCGGCAATGTCGGCACTGTCATTGCGGAACAAGTCGAAGAGGCGATGCTCGGACGGCGAACCACGCTGAACACCGAGAAGGCCGAGAAGGAAGCCGAGCCTATTCGCAAGATGCTCAAGTTCGAGCATGATTTGCAGAAGCAAGTTCAGGCGTTGATGCAGAAGTACCGGGAAACACGGAGAGAACTTCGCCTCTCCCCGGACAACATTCGCCATGTGGTTTCGGTCGGCCTGATGCTGGCGGGCCAACCGCCTCTGATGGCGCCGGGGCAAACAAGCCGAAGTGAGAGGAGGTTGCGATCGCGCGGGATCATGGTGGATTTTTTAAGGCATGGCTCTGGTGACCACCGGGGCAAAAAAAAAAGACTCCACGGGCATGGTTGGACCCGCGGAGCCAAGTACCTGGTGGTACACCGTCGGCCGGATTATCCCTTGGCAGGTTGCGTCCCCGCAGAGCCCGCCTCCGTTTCACCCGGCGTGAGAACCGTACCGCGCGGCGGATCGTCCGGGGCAAGATCAGTTGGCCAGCCGATCGGGAAAAGTAATTGTCGTTGACGTTGGATCGGTCGAGGGCAAATCGGGAATTATAGTTGTCGTTGCTGGGGAAGAATAATTGTCGCTTGACAAACGTCTCGAAGCCGTTCTGTCTCAGACATCAAAGAGTACGCTAGGAAAAGGTGAACCCGACGAGGTGTCAACCCACGAAGCATGTTTACGCCTTGGCATTAGCGTCAAGACGCTGAGGAAGCTGGTGCGTGCTGGGCGACTCGCCCGCCGCAATACCTCGCCCCCCGGCTCAGGTAAGCCTAGCTACCGCTATCGAATCGTTGAAATTGACCGGCTGAAAAGCCAGGGATACCACAAGGTGGCCCAACCGCAAGAATCAACATCAAAGCAGAAGGTTCGTCATCGGAAGCCTGAACCTCAAATTTACGAACACCTTGACCTTTGATGTCATTGTTTCTTGGCTGCTTGCTTCTTGGCTTTCTGCCGCCGCTTTTTCCGAGCGTGGTCCAGGCGGCGTTGAGCTTCGGCAAAGTGATCCGTGCGGAAGTGGCCGTATACGGATTCGATCATCTTCACGCTTGTGCCGGCCATCTTCGACGCAGTGACGATGCCGTTCATCAA
Organism: uncultured Planctomycetota bacterium; assembly: GCA_963767835.1. Taxonomy (GTDB): domain Bacteria; phylum Planctomycetota; class Planctomycetia; order Gemmatales; family Gemmataceae; genus SIAQ01. The sequence continues at coordinate 3,639 of CAVYFY010000024.1, read as the reverse complement.
GGCGTCCGAGATCCACAAGTGGCGGAAGTCGTAAGCGGTAACTCCCTCCCTGACTTTGTGACCCAATGCGCGGGCAATTCGCTCGACCGAGTGCAGACGCCGGTTCACCGTCTTCTTCGTCCACGGCTTTTTCCAGGCCGTCATAAAGATGAACTCATCCTCTCCTCGCCCCTCGCATCTCCGTTGAAGAAGCTTGATCGTTTCGTCGTTAAGATTGATGTGCCGGATAGTTGCCACCTTTTGAGTGTTCGACCGCTTGTGCTTTCCGAGAACAATCTGGCGCGAACGCGCCGAAAACTGACGGACCGTTGCTACGGCAAGTTCGCTGGTCCGCGCTCCCGTTGCATGGTAAACGCGGATCATGTCCACGAATGAGTCCTTACATGGCCGCATCCCGGTTCGCCCGTGCTTCTCGATGTGTTTCTCGATCCCCCATCGGCGGAATTGGTCCACGTCGAACTGTGCAGCTTCCAGCAAGGCATCGACTTCGGCATCCGTCAAGAGGTCGGCCTCGGTCAGACCTTTCGGGTCAACCTTCGTCCGCTCGACACCTCGGAACGGGAGAAACGTCACCGGAAGTAAGCTCTCTGGACTGGGGTTCTTGCAGCCCCAGTTGAAAGCGTGGCGGATCGAGGTTTCGGCATGGAGCAGGCTTTGCGGGTCCAATCCCCGCTTATCTCGGTCGTTCTCCTCCTGTTGTTCCTTCACCTTCTCGGCCTTGAGATTATCACGCCACGCCTCCAGCATTGGCCCGGTTACTTCCAGGGCGGGTAATTCCGCCAGTCGCTGGCCGCCAAACAGGAAACGACCGAATCGCGAACAGTCGCTTTTGCGCCGGCGGAAGGTCGCATCGCTTCGGTTAGCCTTCACCCAGGTCAGGAAGGTGGAGAAGAGTTTGCCCACGGTCAGGGCATCAACAGCTTCAAGGGCTTGTTTTCGACCCAGATGTTCCCGAAAATGATCTCTGGCTGTCTCGAAGGGAACGTGGCCGACCTTGCCGAAGTACGCTTCACCGTTCGCCTCGGTGTAGTAGTAGCGGTGCTTGCCGACTTTCTTCTTGCGGAGTTTGGGTTCTCGCATGTTACCGGATTCCAGGCGTGAAAAAGGGCTGAAAACGGTAATGAATACGGTAACAGACAGGAGGCCCAAACTCAAGCTCAGTAGCAACCAAGTCCGCAAATGCTTTGAAAATAGCAACTTGCGGCAAGTTTTCAACCTTGGGAGTGTTTGCACACCTGGTGGTGGCCCTGGTCTTCAAAACCAGCGTGGGGTTTGAACAAAGCTCCAAGTGGGTTCGATTCCCATACACTCCCGCTTTCTTGAATCGCAAGTCATTTCCCAACAATGACTTGCGATTTTTCATTTCTCCGCACCGTCAAGAAGTATCCGAATTCGTATCCGATTTTTGCCGGGAAGTATCCGAATTTGCCTATACTCGGAGGCAGGCATCGAGTCGTTTTCGGCCTTTTTTGGGGCGACGGCAATGGCAAAAGAACTTCGCATGGGGAACAAGGGGTACGAGTACAACAAGGGATGGAAGGCGACGGAATACCCCGAAAGCGGCTTTTGGGATTGCGCGGATGAAATCAAGGTTATGCAGCCGAGATTGTCAAGCGACAATTATTCTTCCCCAGCAACGACAACTATAATTCCCGATTTGCCCTCGACCGATCCAACGTCAACGACAATTACTTTTCCCGATCGGCTGGCCAACTGATCTTGCCCGGACGATCCGCCGCGCGGTACGGTTCTCACGCCGGGTGAAACGGAGGCGGGCTCTGCGGGGACGCAACCTGCCAAGGGATAATCCGGCCGACGGTGTACCACCAGGTACTTGGCTCCGCGGGTCCAACCATGCCCGTGGAGTCTTTTTTTTTGCCCCGGTGGTCACCAGAGCCATGCCTTAAAAAATCCACCATGATCCCGCGCGATCGCAACCTCCTCTCACTTCGGCTTGTTTGCCCCGGCGCCATCCGCCGGATCGGCGCGCTCCGCTCGCTTCGCCTTCCGCGCTTGCTCGGCTCGATAGCTCGGGATGTTCAACTCCACGATCACGCTGTGATGCACCAGCCGATCGATCGCGGCGGCCGTCGTCATCGGGTCCTTGAAGATGCTCTCCCATCCCGAGAACGGCAGGTTGCTCGTCAACAGCACACTGCCACGCTCGTAGCGCTCCGCCAGCAGCACAAACAGCACCTCCATCTCTTCTCGGCTTTGCTGCACGTAGCCAAGGTCGTCCAGGATTAGCACCTCGTAGCCCGCCAATCGCTTCAGCACCCGGCTCAGTTTCAGGTCGCGCTTCGCTGCCAACAACTCCTGAACCAACAAGCCGCTCTTGGCAAACTGCACGCGCCGACCCGCTCGCACCAACTCTTGGCCAAGCGCGCAAAGCAAGTGCGTTTTCCCTGAGCCCGGCTGGCCGAACACCAACACGTTCTCACGCCGATCCACGAACGATCCCTCCAGCAAGGTCCGCGCCTGCTGTACCACCTTGGTCGGCAGACGCTTCAGGTCGAGCGTCTGCCAGCTCTTCTCCAACGGCAGACGCGACTGGTGCAGCAGACGCTGCACGCGGTGGTTCCGCCGCTCCTGGCACTCGCGGTCCGCCAACCCCAGCAGGTACTGCTCGTAGCTCGACGACTCCTGCTGCGCTTGCCGAGCCAGCTCCTCGTAGCTCGCACGGAACGCTGGCAAGTGCAGCTCCTTCAGGTACGCCAGCAGCATTTCCTTCACGCTCGCATTCGGGTTCGTTGCCATCCTCTGCCTCCTTGCTTTCGAGTAAGGCGTCATACGACGCCAGGTCCACGGGCGCCACCGTCACTTCCAGCAACGACGAGCGCCCATCGTTTTTCCGCAACTCCGCCAGCACCGCCGACACCGTCAGTGGCATCAACTCCTCGTTCATCAGCCGACTCAGCGCCGCCTCGACGCCGCTCTCGCTCTCACGCGCCGCCAACTGGAGAATGCTCAGATACTCCTTGGCCGCACGCTCCGGTTGTTGCATCAGCAAAACATCGTAGGCCAGGCGGAAGCGACTGCTCGGGAACAAATCCGCGCGGTAACGATAGTCGGCAAACGCCCCTGGCTTGCGCACCAGCCAGTCGATGACGTGCCGATACGCGATCTTGTGCTTGCCGCGACCACGCAGCCGAGGCAACTGCTCCACCTGCTTTTGCGCGTACCAGACCTCGACGCGCTCGGCGTATAACCGCGCTTCGACCCACTCGCCGATCAGCCGACTGTTCACCGAGTAGACGTTGCCTTCCACGCGAATCGTGCTGCTTGAATCCACGCGCACCTTGTCGCGTTTGCATGCCTCCAGCCGACGCGCCGGCAACGCCCGCAGCAGCGGCAACTCCTCCGCCAGTCGAGCACGCCGACCTGCGTTGCACTGCTCAAACATCTGCCGCAAGAACGCCTCGTACGCTTCGCGACTGACGAAGTCGCGACTGCCACGCAACATCAACGCTTGGTCCAAGGCTCGCTTGAACTGGCGATGGCTCTGCTCCACATCGCCGTTCTCGTTCCCCTTGCCCGCTTGAATGGCCTGGGCCTGCAAACCGTAATGCGTGAGCAGCGCCTGGTAGCGCTGCTTGAACGCCTTCGGCCCTTCGACGCCCGGCACCGCCGCGGTCTGGC